>NZ_OY759719.1:0-1348125 GCF_963662555.1 Thiomicrorhabdus sp.
GATTAAAATCATATCAATCTTATCCATTACGTGATCTAGGTATGATAAAGAAGTTGCTGGGTTAAATACTAAACCTGCTTTTAGGCCAGCGTTTTTGATTAGCCCTAAGTCACCATCAATATGCTCAGTGGCTTCTGGGTGAAAAGTAATAATATCTGCACCCGCAGAAGCAAAATCACCAATAATTCGACTAACAGGCTTAACCATTAAGTGTGCATCGATCGGTGCGTTTACGCCTTCTTTAACCATAAAGTTTTTTAGCGATTCACACACTAATGGCCCAATAGTTAGGTTAGGAACATAGTGATTGTCCATTACATCAAAATGCACTACGTCTGCACCTGCAGCAATCACGTCTTTTACATCTGTACCTAACTGAGCAAAGTCAGCAGATAGGATTGAAGGAGCAATCCAATTTTCTTGTTTAGCCATGTTTACACACCTTATATCTGTAAATGTTTAAAAAATAATTCGTGCATTCTACCAGCATCCTATAGAATGGGCAAAAAATTGACGTAAAATTAGAGTGAATTACAACCTTGCAAAACCTTGGTATTATCAAGCTCTAATCAGACTTTGAAGCTAATAAATATTTTATTAAAATCATACACCATGTTAATCATGGCTTAGCTTAATCAAAAGCCTAATTGCTAGAATTTAATTTTGGAAAGAATATGGATATTGAAGAACTGAACGATTCACCTGTAAGACCAGATAAAGAACAGGTTTCTAAACCTGAGATTGCCTTTAAAAAAAGCATTCATTTCATTGAATTTATAGGTCTGATTATTATTGCAATCGCCACCGTTTTTGCTGGATTTGATGCGGTAAAAACAATGTTTATTGCTGGCAAAGTCTCATTAGGTGACTTACTACTATTATTTCTATACTTAGAAGTATTAGCCATGGTTGCTATCTACCTAGATTCAGGTAAATTACCCGTAAGATTGCCACTCTACATTGCCATTGTTGCTCTAGCTCGATACCTCATTTTAGACATGAAAGATCTTAGCGAGTGGCAAATGCTCGCCGTTGCTGGCACAATCACGCTTATTACTCTATCTACCCTGATTTTAAGATATGGTCATATTCGTTACCCGTACCCAACAATCAAACGTACAAAAAAAAGCTAATCAAGACATAGATATACAGGAATTTTTATGCAAGCACTTTATGAATCTAGCTTAACAAGCCTACCTCTTATTAATAAGGGGAAAGTTCGAGACATCTATGATATTGATGATAATCATTTATTGATTGTTACCACGGATAGAATTTCTGCATACGATGCAATCTTACCGACACCCATCCCAGGTAAAGGACGCATCTTGACCGAAACTGCCCAGTTTTGGATGAAAAAAATGCAAGACATCGTGCCAAACCAATTAGCCGAAGGCATGAATTTGGCAGACTATTTAACGCCTGATGAGCTTAAGCAGCTCGATGGTCGTGGCATGATTGTTAAAAAGCTTAAACCGTTACCCGTTGAAGCGATTGTACGTGGCTATTTAGTAGGTTCTGGTTGGAAAGAGTACAAAAAGACGCAAAGTGTTTGCGGCATTGCCTTACCAAAAGGTCTAAAACAAGCAGCTAAACTACCAGAACCTTTATTTACACCATCAACCAAAGCCGAACAAGGCGATCATGATGAAAATATCAGTTTTGAACAACTGGTTGAAATTATGGGCGAAGAAAAGTCAAAAGCCGTTCGTGATTTAAGCCTAAAGCTATACACCACTGCGGCAGAATTTGCTTTAGAACGTGGAATTATTATTGCCGATACCAAATTTGAATTTGGCGAAGATGATAAAGGGACTATCCACTTAATCGATGAAGCCTTAACTCCAGACAGTTCACGCTTTTGGCCAGCTTCAAGTTATGAAGTAGGCAGTAACCCACCAAGCTTTGACAAACAGTTTATTCGTGATTACTTAGACAGCCTTGATTGGGATAAAAACCCTGCCACAGGCCCAGAATTGCCTGAAGAAGTGGTTTGCCAAACCTATGACAAATACCGTGAAGCTCAATCGCGTTTAATTGAAAACTTATAAAGTTAATAAAAAACATATGAAGCTAATATGCCTTTTGTAAAGCAAGTTCATCTTTAATATGCCTTTAAAAACACCTATTGATTCACCTTTTTTTAAAGCCACCAATCGTTTTACCAGGCCTGGTAAAACAGTAAGTGGTTTTTTTATTACTGGCACAGACACAGATGTTGGCAAAACCTATGCATCTGGTTGTATTGCTCATACCTTAATAAGCAACGGTATAAAGGTTATTCCTCGTAAACCCATAGCCTCGGGCTGTATCAAACAAGCCGACGGCAGTTTAGTCAGTGGCGATGCTCTATTTTTAAAGCAAGCTTGTGAATCTTCCGATCCCATCAGCACTCTTTGTCGCTACCAATTTGAACCACCCGTTTCCCCTCAATTGGCTATAGAACAAGCAGGCCTGTTTATTTCTACTGACGATTTAGTAAAGGCATGTGATCTTCCCCAAACACCGCCAGAAAATACACAGTATTTAGTTGAAGGTGCAGGTGGATTTTTTTCCCCACTGTGTTCTGATGGTTTAAACCAAGATTTAGCCAAGGCTCTTAATTTACCGGTTATTTTGGTGGTTAAAAACCAGCTTGGTTGCATAAACCACACCTTACTTACCCTTCACGCTATTGAACAAGCAGGCTTGCAAACCCTATGCATTGTGCTTAATTTTGCAGACCAAACCAATCACCTAAAAGGCATAGAAAACTGGACAGACATTCCAATTATTAATTTGCCAATCTGTAAAAACTACACGCCATCGCCTGTCATTATTTCTGAATTTTTATCGTTAATTTAAACAACTGTAAACCTATTCAAAGCCATGTTTTATCTTCAAAACGCTCACTCTCTTTGAATACACCTCACCACCTATAAACAGAATATTTTAAGCATAATTAAACTCAATCATGCTACCTAAAAATATGCAGTATCATCTGTATATATCGTATTTTTTAGTATATTCAGCCCATTTTCCGTACAGCGACGTATGTGATAATTTTTAGGATATAAAGCCTCCTTAATGCAGTCAGCCTCTCTTCCTTTTAGATATATTGTTTATGTACTTTTAGCATTATGGCTAAAGCCAGCAATTGGTTTTGCCAGCACAAACACTTACACAGATTTTGAGCAATCTATATTTGAATCACCTTTTGTGAAGTTGGATGAAATTACTGGAACGGTTATAGGCCAAGGCTTTACCGACCAAGCGCTATTGAAAAACTCGGTTTATGGCTTATTGGAGTTGAAAAAAACGTTAAACGACACTGAACTAGAAATAGGCCTAGCTTTTGATAGCATCGATAACCAGCCTAAAATCAATACGCTTTCTTACACACATTATTTTGATGACTATGAAATAAAAATAGGTAAGTTCGTTTCAAAGATTGGGGTCCTTGATTTTTTCAGCTGCATTGATGTCTTAAATACAACCCGAATTCAATATTACGATGAAGAGAATATTAATCTTCGTCAAAGACCATCTTTACTTGGGCAATTTAATTATTTTTTAGATGAAAACAGCACACTCAATTTCATTGTGGCTCCCTATGATGACAACCGACGAGATTACGTAAATCAATCCATTGGTCTTTCCTTAAATATTGGCGTACCGTATTACCTTCTAAATAGCGGTAATAGCACCATAGACCTTATCGCTAAACCCATTCTGTTACCTGTCTATAACCAAGGAGCTAAACAGGCGGTTAGTAAATATATAGACAACAAGCTACCTAAAAATCATATTGAATTAGATACCACTACATTTGCTATGAACTATACAACTTATCAAAACCAATCGACTTTTGGGGCTGTGTATATCAATGGGTATTCAAATATCCCTATAATAAAGCTTGACCCTGATTTGATCGCCGCGGTAGAAAATTTAAATGACGAAGATGCCGTAAATTATATCGACACCTATTTACAAAAAGACGAAAACGAACCCATAAAATCCATTCAATACAATCGTTATAACCAAATTGCTGTTTATACCGAAACCGCGATTCAGTCATACGGTCTACGTGCTGAACTTAGCTATAGAGATCAGTTTCCAATTATTAATGATGTTACAGAACAACTGAGCTTGGGCTTGGGAATTGATCACAAAGGTGAAATCTATAATAACTTGGAGTTACAGTATTTTTATTTACCCAATAAGTCAATCAAAGCCTATTATGCAATCTGGCAAATGCGTTTTGACAGCTTTTATATAGGTAAATGGAAAACCCAGATTGAAAATACCTCTAGCTTAGCAACCTATGAAAACAACCAGCTATATGGCATGCTGCCTTCTATAAATTTTAACTATAAAAACCTTAATATCTCTTTAAAATACTTAATGCATTCAAAACAAGAGTTAGTTGAAAACACGGCTATACTCTCTGTAAAGGCGGTATTTTGATTCGCATTATTCGGTTAAGTTTACTTTTGTTATTGGTATTGGGTTCCAATGTTTTTTTGGCTAAAGATACCACCTTAAAACCGATAGATATTGAACACTTTTTTCCACATAAGGCAACAAAGAGTATTCCGCCAAAAACCTTAGATTTTCGATATCTATTTGTCCATCAAGCCAATACCGACAAATTAACGGAATTAGAAGACGAACAGGTCATTAACTATTTTTTAAATATACCTAATTCCCAAAACAACTACTTGGTGCTCTATAAAGAACCGCAACAAACCGCACTGTTAAAGTCATTAAACTCTGCCGACTATATGGGCACCCCCATACTTGGTTCTATACTTTCCAATGAATTTTTGACGGATGTATTCACCTATTTAATTCTATTAATTCCAATCCTAATTCCATTTATTATTTGGTTAACTTCGGTTCGGTATTTGTATAAATTAACGCTTGAAGTATCGCTGTTTTCTATCTTAGTACTGGGTTGTATATACGCCTTAAATATCGCTTTAGATGCCGCTTATATGCTGTCACTGCTGTTTGTGTATCTGTATGCGTTTACCATGGTGAATCAAATCTACTTCAATGGGATTAAAACCAAACAACTTTTGATGAGTATTGGTGTATCACTGTTAACGACCTGGCTTAGTGCCATGCTACTCTACTTTTCAGAGTTTGATGTTATTAGTAAATTTGGTTCTTCTTTAACGGTTTGGCTCGCCATACTGACTTTATATTTAGGCCTACGTTTATGGTTAAAATCAAGAATTGCATTGAATTTAAAGTGGTTTAAACTTAAACCCTTTTACATAAAAAAACACCAGGCCTGGTTATTTATCGTTACCTTGCTCGTTTTATCTATTGGCCCGTTTATTAAACCTATTGACGTAAACTTAAACCCGTTAAACCTGTCTGCTTTTCAAAATAAAATCGAACAATTTGAGAGCAAACATATTTTTTCTCAACCTATTCTGATTTCAATACAATCTAAAAATTGCTCTTTTATTAAACTTAGTTGCAATCAAAAACTAGCTAAGATTGAAGACACAATCAGCCAGCAATTTCCAATCCCCATGAACAGAGTGACCGATATTAAATCACTTTATAAAAACTTTACTAACCATGAATTTAGCCAGGCTACAAGTGCAACTTTTGCTCAATTTAAACTGGCAATGGAAATGATGTCTTCAGAACAATTTCTGTACAACAATAATTACCAAACGGCTTTTATGATGGTTTCTGTAAGCTTACTTACCCCAATTCAGCAACTTACCCAAACCAAAGACTATTTAGTAAATCTCAACCAACAATACCCCGATTTTAAAATCACTTTATTAGGACGTTTTAATGATATTGCACATTATCAATCTATTTTTCTTGATGAGATGTGGTTTGGCATCTTGCTGATATTTTCACTGATTGCGATGAGTCTTATTTTTTATTTTAAAAACGTCAAAGTGGTTGTTACCCTTATTCCAGCCGTACTGACATTAGTAATTTTTACCGCCATTCACTGGTGGGCTAATATCGATCTTTCTATTATGAGTTTAATTGCGGTCATTCTGTTTGTAGGCCTTATTGCAGATAATCTGATTCACATTCTTTTTGCCTACAAAATTGTGTTTGAAGATTGCTATAAAACGGCTTTAAAACCCATTATTCTTTCAAATGTGATTATGATTGTAAGCTTGGGATTAATGCTTTTTTTAGAGAAGGGATTTTTAAAATTCTTTGGACTCGAGCTGGCTTTATTATTAGCTGTTCATTTACTGCTTATAATATTTTTATTACCAGGCCTGTTAAAAGCCTATTTAACCAGGCCTGGTAAAATGGTTAAAACAAAATAATGAAGTGTTGACCGATGGTCGTTTAGATTTTATCTAGTTCTAGTGCAGATTTAAAATATGCAGCGTTTTAAACGGTTTTTATAAAACAGTCCATCATCGACACTATTTACTACTGAATCTTGGCGTATTGCGTAGTCAATGGTGCGTTTTTTAAGCATATCTTTAATACTCCAATTAAAAATAATTTTTTGGTTGAACAGATTTCGAATATCTTTGATATCCACCTCTTTTTGCAAAACGTTATCTTGATACACCAATATTTTTTTTAGATCAAACGAGTCTGGTTCAACATAAATAACGGTTTTTTTATGTCCATCAATTAAGTTTAACTGTAATTGATTTTTACCATCAAGCTCTACCTTTTTAACAGCCTCAAACTCGCCCTTTGGTTGCGTCATCTCTTCATAAGAGATTCCCATGCCTAAGACCTCTTTCTGCTTATCACTTTCCGGTATCACCCTTACTCGCTTCAGCGAGGGAAAATAAACATAGCGTTGCAACTGATCATCGGTTTTGTTAATCAACACCGCAGTACATTTAATGTCTTGAGGTGCGACAAAACGCAATAATAAAGCGGCATTATCTTTATCTTGTTTTTTACTGGCGATAAAAAATGAACGCTGTTCTTTTACCCCTTCACCATAAAAAATGTCACTATCAATCACAAAACTCATATGTTTATGCGTAAAGATATTGACACTTTTTGTAAAGATTTCTTGAGCATCTAAATGGCTAGATGCCATAGTCACAGGTGATAATGCAAACCCTAAAATAATCGCAAAGCCAACAAATTTATGCTTTGATTTTTTATTGCTCATCAAAGCCATTTCAAGTAGCCGTTCTGTTTGCAAAATCAATGGTATCAATAGCATCTTGTGTAGACGTTCTTAAAATGACTTGGTTATCTAACACATGCTGAGCATACTCATTCATATTTTCTAACATGGTTGCCACATTCGCTTTTACCATGTCTACAACAATGTCTTGAGTTTGCGGTTGATACCATTCACGGTCAAGAATTAACGCCATACCCGTTAAGATAAGATTGGTAATTTGCTTGATTGTGCCGTAAATCAGCATACCAAAATCTAAAATTAATATTTCTGTGTAGACAATCAATTGCTCGGTATAAACAATACGGTCGGCCATTTCACCAATACGATCAGCCATAACACCAATTTGTACCGCCATCCATAAAATACGATCAGCCATAACACCCACTTCTTCACCACGTGAAGCAAATAAGTAGCCGTACTCCATACCTTGCATGGCAAACTGGTAAGCATCTTCTTCAATATCCATTGTAAATTGGTAGGCTAAATCAGCCATATGCGTTGCAAAATCAAAGGCATCTGATTCAGTTTCACTGGTAAATTGATATGCAAAGCTTGCCAGCTGGGTTGCAAAATCCATTGCTGCCGCATCAACCGTATTGGTTTCTGTAACAGCTTCTGACTTAGAAGAGGTTTTTAAGGTGGTTGCCGAAACGACACTTAATGCATCAAACTTAGCAGACCCATCGGTAGTGGCATCATTAGCAAAAAATGTTTTGAATGCATCAATGATAGAGGTTAAATCTAAAGCATTTACTAATGTTTGATCATCTGCATTTTGCACAGAACCAAACAAAAAGCTAAAGAATTTAGCGGTACTTTGTGAATCAAACCCCATATTCTCAACTAAACCAATATTGCTTTCACCATCTGGATTAGTATCTACATAATCTTGTGTAGCTTGAGTAACATAAAGCGAAAGCAGCGTTTTAACACTAAGAGCCGTAATCGCTAATAAACTGGCTTTTTCTTGTAGTGTTGTTGCAAGAGCGGCTTTATCAATATCGTCTTGTATATTTGTACCGTCAGCTTCTGAAATGAACGCGGTTTTTGATTGAGTTAACCCAGTCTGCATCGCAGAGAAGGTTTCTCCCATAATGCCGTCAATTAATGACAACCAAACCATAGACATTTTACTTGCTAGATCACCTGAAGAAAGAAGTGCTTTGATTAAGTCATCTTCTTGTTCAGTGGTTGCACTTTCAACTTCTTGAATTTTGCTGGCACCAATTATGGCTGCGGAAGCAACACTAATTTTGCCCAAACTCAGCATAATGGCCTGCTTGCTTGAATAATCTAAGTTAGTAATAGATTTTTGTGCTACGCCCTGCAAAAGGTCATCAATGGCAAGGTTAGCTAATAGAGCCATTGAATATTTTGTAAGAACATTTAAAGATGAAGAAACTAAATAATCTGCTATTGATTTAATTGCCGTAGCAACAGCATCTAATAATGAACTCGTTAATCCATTATTCAGTACGACGTTGATTGCGACCGTTAATATATCCACTAAACTTAATGCTTCAGGCTCTAATGTTTTTACCGCGATTGCCGTTGCTTTTATTTGAGCCGAACTTTGTTCAGTGGCTTCTAAAGCAGAGCTGTTTTTATGATCAAAAAGACGCAATGTCGCCTTCAGTTTAGTCAACTGATTTACACAAAGAGAGTATGCATTTTGATGAGCGGCAACTTGAGCTTTCCAAAACTCTGTGCCTGTAGAAGAGCCATCTATCAAATAGTGAGCTGTGACACTTGAAAAAGCTGGATTGGTTGCATCTGGTGATACCGAGTAATCTGGTAAACGAGTACTAAAAAATTCTTGAATAGTTGTTGGAGTGGGTTCAACGGATATAGCCGTACTTTTAACTGAAGCAGGGGTTGATGAGGCTGTTGTTACCTGACCCAACTCTGAACTTAACTGGCTATTAGTTGAATCTAATGAATTTTGTTGTGTATTTACGGCTGCAATTTGAGTACTAACCGATGAAACACTAGAAACTGATGCAGCAGAATCAGTACCACCACCACCCCCACAAGCAACCAAAACACTTGGAATTGAAGTGGTAACGACTAGCTTAGTCGCTAAGCCTAAAAAACCTCTACGTTTTAGTTTCATAAAATCTCCTTTAATTTCAAGACTATTTACATAGAAATTGTAGGCAACCTTGAGATAAACAGCAAACACAGTACCAATTACTTATATACCCAAAGACTTTAATAAAACATTCATAATTTATAATGACCGTTAAATTTTGTATTTAAAACTCAAATTAAGCGTAGTTAACATACGTTTTTGTTTTCCATCAATACATCATTATTCAATAATATCTTTGTTTTTTAGCCTATTTTTTTCTAATATGGATGGCTATTTATACATTTACAAAAGAGTGCATATACAATGGGCTATAAAGCTATCTATGTGGATAGCTAAGTTGACTATTTTTTAGCTTGCACTATGACGCTAATCCAAAGAAGGACCGCAAATGAAACTCGAAACAATTGCCATTCACGGCGGCTACACACCTGAAGAAACGACTAAAGCTGTAGCTGTGCCAATTTATCAAACAACTTCTTATGCTTTTGATAACGCACAACATGGTGCCGACCTCTTTGATTTAAAGGTTCCTGGTAATATTTATTCACGCATTATGAACCCTACTAATGCAGTATTAGAATCTCGTGTTGCGGCAATGGAAGGCGGAATTGCCGCTTTGGCTGTGGCATCAGGCATGTCGGCGATTACTTATACTTTGCAAACTATTGCCGAAACTGGGGATAACTTTTTAAGTGCTAGTGAGCTTTATGGTGGAACCTATAACCTATTTGCTCATACTTTACCTCGCCAGGGAATTGAGGCTCGCTTCTTTAATAAGGATGCTAGCGATGCTGAAATTAGCAATTTAATTGATAATAAAACTAAAGCCATCTACTGCGAAACGATTGGTAACCCTTCTGGTGGTATCGTAGATGTTGCTAGATTGGCAGACATTGCCCATGAACATGGCATTCCTTTAATTGTTGATAGCACAGTCGCTTCTCCTGCATTATGGCGCCCTATTGAAGACGGTGCGGATATTGTAATTCACGCAGCTACCAAATACATCGGAGGTCACGGCACAACCTTGGGTGGTGTTATTGTTGATTCAGGCAAATTCCCTTGGGCAGAACATGCTGAGCGTTTTCCATTATTGAACACGCCTGATATCTCTTATCACGGAGTGACTTATACAGAAGACTTTGGTGCGGCTGCCTTTATTGCTCGTTGTCGTGTTGTACCTTTACGCAATATGGGAGCAGCATTGTCGGCACAAAGTGCTTTTCAACTATTGCAAGGGCTAGAAACTTTAGCTTTACGTATGGAACGTACTTGTGAAAACACCCAAAAGGTTGCTGAGTGGTTAGAAAAACATGAACTAGTATCTTGGGTAAATTATGCTGGCCTGCCAAGTCATAAAGATTATGCTTTGGCACAAAAATATATGGGTGGCAAAGCGTCTGGCATATTAAGTTTTGGTTTGAAGTCAGGACGTGATGGAACCATTAAGTTCTATGATGCTCTGAACTTAGTAGTACGTTTGGTAAACATTGGTGACTGTAAATCTCTTGCCAGTATCCCTGCTGAAACGACACATCGCCAGTTAAATGATGAGGAATTAAAATCAGCTGGTGTTAGTCCAGAGATGGTGCGTTTATCGATTGGTATTGAACATATTGACGATATTTTAGAAGACTTAGAACAAGCGTTAAAAGCGTCAGTTTAAATAGGAAGTTTTAATTTTGCCCTATGCTTACACCATTTTAGATGGTCACAGGGCATACCAGGCCTGATATTTTTTGAATTTACCCTATGCTCACACCATTTTAGATGGCCACAGAGCATACCAGGCCTGGTAATTTTAATTAAAGTACGCCAGATTCTAATACTGGCGTGATTAAATAGTGACAATCCAATCTTGGATGCTCTTCTTTGAGATACGCCAAAAGATTCTTGTACTCTTCTTCTGTGGTAATGATTTCAACTTGTACTTTTGCCAAATAACCCGCTACTTGCTCCTCAATCTCTTCAAACTCATGTTCATTACTGAATGAACGAATCGACAAAGTCTTGAATTCAATTTGTGCCTTTTCATAGACCAATAAACTATCTGCAACGGCTGCAAAAACACCTTCATCTATTACAAGCTTAATTAATACGCCTGACATATTAGGCTCCTTTCTTTAAATAGTTTAGTCTTGTACCTTGGCCAAACAGACGATAAAAAATCGGCAAGATCAGCAAAGTTAAGGCAGTTGATGAAATCAATCCACCAATGACTACAATCGCTAATGGGCGTTGAATCTCTGAACCTGGCCCGGTTGCAAACACTAATGGTACCAAGCCTAATGCAGCGATACTGGCTGTCATTAATACAGGTCTTAATCGACGCATAGCCCCTTCGGTAACCACTTCGGTGATTGACATACCTGATGCCGCTAACTGGTTAAAGTAAGAGATCATCACCACCCCATTCAGTACCGCAATACCTAACAGGGCAATAAAGCCAACTGAGGCTGGTACAGAAAGATATTCACCGGTTATCCACAGGGCAGTAATTCCACCAATCAAAGCAAAAGGCACGTTGGTTAAAATCATCGCGGCTTGAGGAATTGATCTAAAGGTACTGAATAAGATGATAAAGATCAGAATCAAAGCAATTGGCACCACCACAGCTAATTTAGCTGCAGCACGCTGCTGGTTCTCAAATTTACCACCCCATTCAAAGAAGTAACCCGCTGGGATATTCATCTGAGCCGCTTTTTGTTTAGCCTCTTCAACAAAACCAACCAAATCACGCCCTTTTACGTTGGAAACTACCACCGCAAAACGTTTGCTTTGTTCACGCTGAATAGAAACAGGCCCTTCAACCTCTTTGGCGTTAACCAACTGACTTAACATAACGGTTTGACCATTTTCTAAGGCAATAGGTTTTTGCAACATCTCTTGTTTAGATGATTTATAAGACTCACCCGCCCTAACAACGATTGGGATTCTACGAATACCTTGATACAAAATACCCGCCTCTAAACCATTAACTTGGGCTCGTAAAATGGCTTGCACATCATTCACACTTAAACCAAACTTAGCCGCCATCTCTTTATTAATATCTAACTGTAAATAACGTAAACCTTCGTTGGTTGGTGTAAATACGTCTTCTGCACCTTTTATTGAACTGACTGTTTCTACCATTTTTTTGGCGACTTCATTTAACTGCTCTGGATCGTCACCAAAAATCTTAATAGCCACATCACCACGAGCTCCCGTTAACATTTCATCAACACGCATTTGAATTGGTTGAGTAAAGGCAAAGTTAACGCCAGGGAAGTGATTTTCAAGACCGGTACGAATCTCATCAAGTAGTTCTTCTTTGGTAGCCATTCGCCATTCTTCTTTTGGTTTTAACACCAAAAAGCTATCGGTATCATTTAAACCCATTGGGTCCATACCCAACTCATCTGAGCCAACACGTGCCACAATACGGCTAATCTCTGGAATATTTTTTAACAGATATTTTTGTACCTGTTTATCCATATTTACCGTCTCTTTAAGACTAATTGCAGGTAATTTTTCAATTTGCATAACGATATAACCTTCATCCATTTGCGGAATAAAAGTTTTACCTACTTGAGTATAAATAAAGCCTGCAAACACCAAACCTAGTAAAGCGATACTAATCACCTTTTTACTGTTAGCCAAACTCCAACCCAATACAGGACGATAAAGTTGAAGCAACTTCTCTATTAACCACGGCTCTTTATGGCTTGGTTTACCCAACATAAATGATGCTAAAGTTGGAATAATGGTTAATGAAAGCAGTAACGCACTACCTAATGCAAAGATAATCGTTAGAGCAACAGGTACAAATAATTTACCTTCTAAACCTTCAAGAGTTAACAGCGGTAAAAACACCGTCATAATAATTAAAATACCCGAGATAACTGGTACCGATACTTCTTGCACCGCTCGGTAAATAATATGTAATTTTGGCAGGCCTGCTCGGTCTTTCTCTTGATGGGTAACAATGTTTTCAACCACCACAACGGCAGCATCAACCAACATACCAATCGCAATCGTTAAACCGCCCAATGACATTAAGTTGGCCGATAAACCAAACTGTTTCATTAAAATAAAGGTGAGCAATGCCGCTAAAGGTAAAATTAAGGCAACGGTTAAGGCAGCACGTAAATTACCTAAAAAGATAAATAACACCAATACAACCAAAACAACGGCTTCGGTTAAGGCACCAGAAACGGTATCAATTGCTTGTGAGATTAAGTCTTTACGGTTATAAAACACATTCAAAGAGATACCTTGTGGCAAGGCACGTTGAATATCGGCCAAACGTGCTTCAATACCAGACACAACGTCACGAGCATTGGCACCTTTAAGAGCCATAACTAAGCCTTCTACAGCTTCTTCACCATTCTGGGTAACAGCACCATTACGGTATAAAGAATCTACTTCAACCTTAGCTAAATCTTTAACATAAATTGGGCGACCACCAGAATTATCGACAATGATATTTTCAATATCGTTAATATTGGTTAAGTTCCCCAAAGTTCTTACCAATAAGACTTCTTCACCTTGATTGACTCGACCCGCACCATCATTTTGGTTATGAGTTTCTACGGCATTAATTAAGCGGGCAAGTGAAATTTTAAAAGTGCTTAACTTATTAAAATCTGGCTTAACCGCAAACACACGTACGTTACCACCTAAGGCATTAACGTCTGCCACACCTGGCACCGAACGCAAAGCTGGACGAATAACCCAATCTAACAGATCACGTTTTTCCATATTGTTTAAAGTATTACCATCAATGGTAAACATAAAAATATCACTTAACGGAGTAGATAAAGGCGCCATTCCCCCTGTTACCCCAGTCGGCAAATTCACACCATTTAAACGCTCTGCCACCAACTGTCTAGCCCAGTAAATATCAGTGCCTTCGGCAAAGTTTAGGGTAATATCAGCAATAGCATATTTAGCTAAAGAGCGCAGCAATGTCTCTTTAGGAATCCCTAATAACTCTTGCTCAAGTGGTGCGATAACACGCTGTTCAACCTCAGTAGGTGTCATACCTGGTGCTTTAAAAATCATTTTTACCTGTACAGGTGAAACATCTGGAAAGGCATCAATAGGCGTTTTCTGAAATGCCATCCATCCGCCTGCAACAAGTGCAAAAATGACCAACACTACAAAAATTCGCTGGGTTAAGAAAAACTGTATTAAACGGTTCATACTTATTCTCCGCCTTCTTCAGCCATCATGTTACTTTTAAGGCTTGATGCACCATGAGTAACTACAATACTTTGTGCATTAATATCCTCTTGATGGACTGGGTTAAAGAACAATTGACCATTAGAAGTTTGTAAAACAACAACTGGCACAGCCTTAATTTCCTTCTGTTGCTGTACAAAAATAATGTCTTGATTATTCATCGTTGTTAAGGCGTTCATTGCCGTTTGATATGCAGGTTGTTCATGTTGAAATTGCACATAAAACAACTGACCGGGTTTGATAGCAAAATCGGCATTATCAAATACCGTATGTACTTCAACCGACTGCGTATCAGGAGTTACAAAATCTGAAATATGTGCAACTTTACCTGGTTTATCAAGCGTAGCAACGGTGACAGATTGACCCTCCGCTAACCCTTCAACGTCTTTAACAGGTACTTCTAAATTAATAACGATTGGATTAGTTTTAGCAATGGAAACCACAGCCGCTTGTGCTTCAACACGTTTACCAGCTTCGACTTTAATATCAAATAATTCACCCGTTACCGGAGCAACTAACGAAAACTCTGCTGACTGAATTTGCTGGGTATTTTCTAGTTCTGCAACCAATTTAGAATCCATTCCCACATGCAATAGTTCTTGCTTTTGCTGAATTTTCATTTGAGAAAGCTTTCTCACGCTTGCCTCTAGTGCTTGACGTTGCTTGCTAGAAATTGCCCCCGTTTTACTTAGTGACTTTGCACGCTTTAATGCCGCCTTTTGTGCTTTTAAATCTGCCAAGGTCGCCACAAAATCACTCTGCATCATTTGTAGCTCAGCACTGTAAACAGTGGCAATAACATCACCCTTATCTACATGACCATGCACATGATATATGGCAGAGATTTGCCCTGATACAGGCATGGTAACAGCATAACGTTGATTTAACGGCACCATGCTTTGTGCAATAAAAGCACTACTTGGATAAGTCTTAACCATTGCTACTTTTTGCGTTTGAATAGCAAGAGCATCCATCTGTTCTGTGGTTAAGTTTAGAGTGGGCAATGTTGCAGCTTCTGAAGCACTTGCATAAGGTACATAACCTATTGCAGAAACAGAGAGTACCAAAGCAGCAGTGACCTTAGAAATTTTAGAAAGTTTTAAGGACTTACAAAATTGAGCTAAATAATTATTTTTAGTCTGAGTTAACAATGTAGTGTGCATTATAAAGATACTCCTGCAATTTGGTTGCGGTTGGCAATGGCTTTAGCCATTTCAATTTGGGTAAGTGCTTGCTGTAATGAGCTTTTTAAAAAAGTCTGTTGAGCAGCCATTAAAGTCTGTATATTACTTTCACCTGCCCGATAGGCTTGCTGAGCGAGTTGTAACGTTTGTTCCGCTAGTTGCATATCTTGAGCACTAATGGTGAGTTTTTTCGCTGTTAAAAACACGGCCTGCTGGCTTGCATATAAACGATTTTGCAATTCGAATTGATAACGCTTAATCTTGGCTTCTTTGCTTAATACAACTGTATTTTGTTTAGCCGTTTCAACTTTTTTGGTTGGGCTTGAGCCAATTGGATAGGTAATTTGAGCAAATAAAGAGGTATTAGGAGACATCGCTCTATCCTCTTCTTGAAAACCACCAATGCTTAATACAGGGTTATCTTTTTGAACCGCTTTTAGGTTTTGCAATTCAGCTCGAGCAATATCTAATTCGGTTTTCAACTTGTTGAGTTCAGGATGATTATTAATATCATAAGCGGTGGTATTTTCAGTAAGCGGTACAGGCAATTCAAGTGTGCCAGTCCAAGACTGATAACGCTTCTTAACTGAATCTAACTGGTTACGCTTAGAAAGAAGTTGAGACTCTGCAGTTAACAAGAGTTTTTGAGCCATCAATGCATCAATTTTTGGTTTTTCACCAACCATAACGAGCTTATTAATTAGATCGAATAATGCATTAGCCTGAGCAACTGATTTTTCAGCCATCTCAGCTTGAACTTGAGCTTCTCTGTATTGCCATACCAAATCACGCAGTTGACCTGAAGCCTGCCATTTTAGATAGTTAACCTGATCATTTCTAAGACTAGAATAGCCTTTGGCTAATTGTTCTTGGCTATCAGCTTGGCCTGGCAGCCACAAAGGAAACTCGGCACCAATATGCCACTTAGTTTTATCTAAATTACCTGTCATGGCATCATTTTCATGAGCGATAACCAAGTTGGTGTTACCAGCAAACAGGCTGTTTGCTGCATTGTTAGCTGAACGTTCAACCTCGTCATAACCTGATAATGAGGTTTGTTCAGGCTGGTTTTGCATAACATTTTTTAATAAATCAGAGTAAGTTGCAGCTTGTGCAACTTGGCTGGATAGCCCAAATAAGAATAGGCCTGTAAGACTTAAAATCTGGATTTGCTTCATAACACTTTCCTAGAGTCATCAATAATGAAGCATATGTTAGAAAATGAAAATGAAATGAAACTGAAAATTAAAAAGAAAATAAATAAGGAGGAAAAGAAAAAACAAAAATCTGTGTAATACCGGTGTAACTATCGAGGCCTAAAAATAATCTGTACTTTTAAACCACCCAAATCCGAACGACTAAATTGTAATTCGCCTGAATAGGCCTCTACTAAGTCTTTAACAATCGATAAGCCAATACCGTGACCGGGAATGCTTTCATCCGCTCTAAAACCACGGGTTTGTAAACTGTTTAACAGTTCATCACTCACACCTTTACCATCATCCTCAATCATAATGGTTGTACAACCTAGTTGTTCGGTAAGAGTAAAGGTCACTTGTGTTCTTGCCCATTTAAAGGCGTTGTCTAATAAATTACCAAATAACTCAAAGCCATCTTCTTTTTCAATGACCAGGCCTGGTAAATCAGGCAAATTAAGATTTAGCTGTATATTTTTGACTTGATGTAATTGCTTTAACGAGTCGGCTAACTCCTCCAAATCACTTTTATAATCAAAACGATTACTTAATGGAGCATCTGAAGCGATTCGGGCTTTTTTAAGCTCTCTATCAATTAAATGATGAATCTTAGACAATTGCTGCTGCATCTGTTGCTGAACAACCTGCAAATTTTCTGGCGAAGGATTTATGGCGACTTGCTCTAAAATTTGAAAGGCTAAATTTAGCGGTGTTTTTAAGGCGTGCGACAGATTAGCATTAGACTGACGAGACGTTTTTAATTGTTTAGCCGCTTGTTGCAATGCTCCTTTTAAAGCTTCAATCAGCGATTCAACTTCTTTTGGATATTGAGTCTGATCAATGGAAAATTGATGAGTGATCTCTAAATCTTTTAGCTGTTTCTCAATGGGCGCCAACTGTGTAAAGGTACGCTTTAAAATCCATTTTTGTAACGCATAAAGTAGCAATAACGTAATTAAAGCAAAGCTACCAAACACCCAATCAAAATATTTTAAACTCTCTTGTATCGGAGAATGATCCTCAGCAACATAGAGACGGATTGGCACATTGTTTTTACTGGTTTTAGTTGCTAAAACCAGCAGTTTTGATCGTTTAACTTGATCACCCTCTCCAACCAAAGGCCCTAAGGTTTCATACACCAAGTTTTCATTATCACTGTTTTTCCAGGCCTGTAACAACAAAGGGTATTGGTTTAATGAGGGGGATTTAAAGATTTGTTGACCCACTTTTACAACAAAGTAATGGCCCGAATGCGTTTTAGAGTAGATAGGTTCAATATTCTCAATGTCTAAATGCCATTGATTATTTTTAAGGTGCAGGTTTTTCACCACCGCTTCTGAATCATGGTCTAAACGAGTTAACACATAGTCATCTGCAACCTGATGAATGGTATTGATTGAAAACCACCAAAACAAAATAAAGACACCCAGCACACTTAGCCCAAGTAAGACGGATAATTGATGCTGCAGTGATTTCATTTTATTCGCTACCCTCTTCTTGAGCAGGAATTGAATTGTCATCCGCTAATGTTAGTCGATACCCCTGTCCACGCTGGGTTAGAATAGCTTCTTTTCCAAGGTATGAACGTAATCTACGGATATAAACTTCAATAATGTTTGACTCTTTTTCATCGTTGCTTTCGGAGATTTTATCGAGCAAAACTTGTTTAGAAAAAACCTGCTGTGGGCGACTAAAGAATGCGTACGCTAAACGGTATTCTGTAACGGTGAGTACTTGTGGTTGTTGATTAATTAATAAACTTTTTGATTGGGTGTCTAAACAGACTGAATCTAAGCCTGCGATGTGTTTAGGTGAAAAACAGATGGCATCACGTTTAGGCAAGTGGCGTTTAACTAACGCCTCAATTCTTGCCAATAATTCTTCAAAATGGAAGGGTTTGCCTAAATAATCGTCGGCTCCTTTTTTTAATCCTTCTACGCGCTCTTGCCAGCTATTACGTGCCGTAAGAATTAAAATAGGAATAGAGATGTTAGCCTCACGAAGTTTCTCTAAAACAACCAGGCCTGGTAATTTTGGTAAACCTAAATCCAGAACAATCAGATCGTATTGATGCTCTAGGGCTAAATACAAACCTTCTTCACCGTCATAAGCCGTGTCAACAATAAAACCTGACGTTTTAAAACGCTGGGTTAAATTTTCCACCAGTAAAGGTTCATCTTCAACCAATAGTATTTTCATTAGATTAATTTTGGCTCTTTAGTCTCTAACAATGGCTTTCTCAGCATCTTCTAGATTATCAACCGAAACATCTAGGTTATGTAATCTACCATCATTAATATTGTAAATAAAACCATGAATGGCTAAAGATTGGCCATTTTTCCAGGCTTTCTTAACCGCAGGAATATGACAAATATTTCTAACTTGCTCTACCACATTAATTTCACAAAGTTTATCAACCTGAGCTTCTTCTGATAAACCAACAAATTCTTCTTTTAAGCGAGAATGGTATTTACGAATTGGGCGAATCCAATGATCGATTAAGTCTGGGTTTGACTCATTAAAAGTAGCTTTAACACCACCACATCCATAATGACCATTCACAATAATGTGTTTCACTTTTAAAATCTCAACCGCATATTGAATAACAGACAATACATTCATATCACTCGAATTTACTAAATTGGCAATATTACGGTGAACGAAAATGGTACCTGGATCCATCTTTACAAGTTCGTTTGCAGGTACTCGGCTATCAGAACAGCCAATCCATAAGTATTCTGGTTTTTGTTGCAAAGCTAAACGTTCAAAAAAACCAGGAGTTGCTGCATTGACTTCATCAACCCACTCTTGGTTATTATGAAAAAGCTCTGCAAGGTCTTGATTACAATTACACGGTTTACTTGACTGGCTCATTGGTTTTCCTGTTCTGTTGTGGATTCTGCTTTTTTTGCAAATTTCATAATGATTAATACGGCAAAGATACCTGCAAAAAACATAAATGCCATTGCTGGCCATAAACTATACAGTATTTGCCAACCCTCACTAGCTGGAAGAGAAATTCCATCAATCACTTCAGTTAACTGAAATTGACCAATTGAGCCAGAAAGATAAAATAATAAAATCCCCATTATGGCTAGGATAAATATACACATAGTATTTAACTCTTATCTACAAACTTACTTGTCAATAATAAACAAAAAGAGGCTATCCATTTCCTTGGCACAATCTCTAAATTAATATTTCTAATATTGTAGCCAAAAAAAATGCCCATAAATAAATTTAGGGCATTTTATAGTGTTTATTTGATTGAAGAAACTTTTTACTGGGAGCCGCCTTTAGACAACCCTATCTCATAGGCTTGTTTTAATGCTTGTTCTAATTCTTTACCTAAAGCGACTTTTAAGTCCGCTTGAGCCGTAATGGTGCTTTGGAGCGTTTGACTCGTAAGAGTAAAGTTTTCAGCAATATCTTGTAACAAAGATTCAGGAGTAACATTATTGCAGGCTGCGACAAATTCATCCATTGACACTGGACCATTTTCAAGAAAACGTGCCACATAACCTGTTGCAGATATTACCTCAATGGGACTGCTTTCCATCATATCAAACATATATGAGTAGGTATCCACTCCATTACGTTCTGCAATACGGCGAGGCAAACTGTAATAAAATTCGGTCATACCACCTAAATGTAAAGGTAGTTGAATTTCTGCACGATAACAATGCTCTTCACCCTTAAAATGAAACAGCATTTGCACAGTAATTTTATTTGTCATTCACTTTATTCCCAATTAATCAGTTAAATTTTTACGCTCTTAATGCGTTAACTTCATAAACACTTGTGGTAATTGCTCTGGTAGCTTGTCTACATGATCAATAACGGTATATTGAGAACCAAAGACATCTTCCACATACTCATCTGCTTTTGGATCAAGCGTAATACAGTATGTGTAAATTCCACGACTTTTTAATTCTTCAACCGCTTTATGCGTATCACGAATTAACATTTGTGGATCTTTAGTATCAATATCAGCAGGTTCACCATCTGTTAACACCAACATCAATTTCTTTTCTGCCTCTTGAGCTTCCAAGTAATGTGCTGCATGACGCATAGCCGCTCCCATACGAGTAGAGAACTTAGCTTCCATAGCACTAATACGTACTTTAACTGGATCTCCGTAATGTTCAGAGTAACCTTTAATGTGCTGATAACGCACTTCATGACGAGTGTCAGAGCTAAAGCCTGCAATGGCAAACTTATCACCTAACTGTTCAACCGTCCAAGCGGTAATAGCCAAGGCTTCTTGCGAAAGCTCCAATAACGTTTGGCCAGTATCTTTATTACGTTCATTTAGCGATTGTGACGTATCGACCAATAACATAACTGCGATATTACGACTATCCGTAGTATGACTATAGTTAATACGAGGGTCTGGTGCTTGGCCATTTTTAAAGTCAATAATGGAACGTAATGCCACATCTAAATCTAGCTCATCACCCTCTTCTTGAAAACGAATACGCTTTTTATTTTGTGGCTTCAACATTTCAATCATTTTCTTTAAACGTTTCGCTAAATCACCATGTTTCTCCATCAACTTATCAACCTTATTGGCACTGGTTGATGGGTGCAAACGTTCATAAACTGTTGCCCAATCTGGACGATAAGTTTCTGAAATATAATCCCATTCATCATAATGACGTGGCGGTAAGCTATCAGCAGTATCAACAACCTTTTCTTCACTTTCGTATTCATTAGGTACGATTTCATCGGCCTCATCGTACTCTTCATAATGATGCCAAATATAGCGGTTATCATCACGATAACTGACTTCAGTGTCATCAAAGAAAATATCCGGCAAACTATCAGAAGATTGTTTTCTGGCCTTAACATAAAACTTGGTACCCAACATCGCCATATCTTGCGTAGTCGAATCTTCACCTTTCTCTTCCATAATGGCATGGAACTGCTGACGAAAATCTTCAATCAACGAATTACTTGAATCAAAATTTTCATCTAACAAGGCACGAGATAAACGCGTTGCTCTATATCGTAGACAAGACTGTTTTTTATCATCACATGCTCCTTTTTCAGGACATGGATGTAATGCCATAAAGAGTTTTCTGAAACCTGGATACTCTTTCATTAACAGATATTCAACACGAGAGTCTTCAAAAATAGAGACAAATAACTGCATATGCGGGGCAAAGTTATCCGCCATCAACTTACCTGACCAGCGTTTATGGGCCATGATATGGGCTAACATGGCACGATAACGATCTTTACCACTGATACCATTTTCATCTTCATAGACATCAGGTACCGCAATCAGATCATCATCTAAATATGGGGTAGGCACACGAATCTGATCAAAGGCGGTTGAGAAAATAGAAAATGGTAATTCACAATCCCACAAGCATTCTTTTAACATATCCATGTGGCGTTCAACATCTTTAAATGTTGTGCCCTGGCGTTCACGTTGAATAATGCTTTTAGCATCATGTGATTCTAAACTGAAATAGGCAATCTGTTCATCTGGTGAGGCTTGGTAATTGACCGCACCGTAATGTATAAAGTTACGAATTCCCGTTAAACACAAACGTGAAATTAGTTGAGGCATATGTGTTAATAATGCAACCATTCCTGGACTTTCATGGATTGAATGATGCCCATGAATGACGGTCTGAGTCTTATCTACAAACTCATCCAGAATAGTAAGATATTGCTCTAGATCTTCTACTCGGTCAATACGACGACACACATGACCTAAAGTGGCCAAAAATGGAATTAGCGATTTTTTGTTTGGACTACGAGCCAATTGATAAGCATAGTCAGATACCAATTTATTGGTACCCGGACCAAAGTGAGCGGCAATCTCGGGCATCACTTCCATATAAACCAACACAGGTTCAACACCTTGGCCAATTTTACACAAGAAGTTAGCCGCATCCAGATACGCCTCAACCCCTTCAGGACTCAAGGTTTTAACAGCATGATCAATAAATTCCGGAAACAGCTCTATCGCTTTTGGAAACTTACATGTAAATTTATGCTGATATTCGGCAAATAATTCTTCATTCATAATTAAACTCTCGCGTTTAACAGAAAAAAATCTCTTTCTAAATAAAAGAGAATCATCTAATTGTGGTTGATGGTTTTGAGTGCTGTGCAAAGCGGGTTGAGGGAGTGTACAAATGTACATGAACGAAACCAATGAAGTACAGTGCCAAAAACAGCAATCCTCAATAGATGATTTAGCCGAAGATCATTTCGATTGCGTTGTCTAATGTTTCGCGAATATCCGCATCATCCGTGATTGGACGCACCATCGCCATTTTACAAGCTTCAATCGGCTCAATACCTTGGTTAATTAAGGTTGCTGCGTACACCATCAAACGTGTAGAGATACCTTCATCAAGACCATGACCTTTTAAGCTACGAGCTGCTTCACCAATTTTAACTAACTTGTTAGCCGTATCACGATCGACACCACCTTCTTTTTCTAGAATGGTGGCTTCAGCGGCTGCGTCGGCGTAATCAAAATCTAGACCACAAAAACGCTGTTTTGTAGATTGTTTAAGATCTTTCATCATTGTTTGATAACCAGGGTTATAAGAGATAACTAACTGAAAATCTTCATGTGCCTTGATTAATTCACCTTTTTTATCCAATGAAAGTTCACGACGGTGATCCGTTAATGCATGGATAACAACCATGGTATCTTGACGTGCTTCAACAATTTCATCTAGGTAACAGATGGCACCGTAACGCGCAGCCATAGTCAAAGGACCATCAACCCAACGTGTTCCATTAGCGTCTAATAAGTAACGGCCTACTAGATCTGATGCGGTAATATCTTCGTTACAAGAAACCGTAATAATTGGCTTACCTAGTTTCCATGCCATATGTTCAACAAAACGTGATTTACCACAACCTGTTGGCCCTTTAACCATTACTGGCAAACGTGCCCCATAAGCCGCTTCATAAAGCTCAACTTCATTTGACTGTGCATTGTAAAAAGGTTCGCTATCAATTCTATATTGTGAAATATCCATGTCTGTTCCCCGTAACATTAATGGTTGGCTGAAAAGTGATTTATCACTGTATTTTTATATAAAAACATAGTGGTAAATAACCTAGTAGTTTGATTGGTTTTTTATTTTGTATTAAAAAAAACCCCTGCTCGAAAGCAGAGGTTTCCTTTTGGGTGTTTAAATAAGATTCGAAACCGAATTTCTTATTTATGTACGCCCAATTTCTCTCTCCAACCTGGGTAGATTTTATCTGCATCACCAGGGAAAGATTCAAACGCACGTGCGAACTCATTGTGTTCTTTAGCGTATTCGATTGGGTCTGCACCAGACTTCCAGCAATCATATGCTTGAGCAAGTGACTTAGCACCAGCTGCAGGAGAGTCAATGTGACCGTAAGAACCACCACCAGAAGTGTTGATTACGTTACCGTGACCTAGGTTTTCGAAGAAACCAGGTAGACGTAGAGCGTTCATACCACCAGAGATGATAGGAGTAGTAGGCTTAGTACCGTTCCACTTCTGGAAGAATGCTGGACCTTGAGCTTCATCACGTTCGATCATGTATGCGATGTTACGGTCATCAGCACCACCTTCCATCTTACCGAAGCCCATTGTGCCCACGTGGATACCAGAAGCACCCTGTAGACGAGAGATCTTAGCAAGAACAAAAGCAGTATAACCACGTTTAGCAGAAGGAGAAGTAATCGCTCCGTGACCTGCACGGTGATAATGTAAGTACTGAGACGCGTAGTTACGACGTGCAGTAGTAATCATACCTGGACCACCAACATAACCATCAACTAAGAAAGCAACTTGTGGAGCGTTAGGTCCGAAAGCTTCTAGGATGTAGTCTGCACGGTAGCACATTTCGTGGTGATCATCTGCAGTGATGTTAGCAGAGAAAAGTTTCGCTTCACCAGTTTCATCTTGAGCACGGTTCATTGCGTCAACAACTAATGGGATAACTTTTTTCATTGGGCAGAAAGTTTGGTTACCTTGTGGTTCATCATTTTTGATGAAGTCACCACCTAGCCAGAACTGGTATGCTGCGTCAGCAAACGGCTCAGGACGTAGACCTAACTTAGGCTTGATGATAGTACCAGCGATGTAACCACCGTTCTCTTGTGGACGACCAAGCATTTTCCACATATCAGAGATATCTACTGCTGGGCAGTCAAATAGGTGTAATTTAGTTTCTGGAACCCAGAAATCAAACATCTGAAGGTTCTTAACATCACCCATACCTTGGTTGTTACCAATAGCAAGAGTTAGGAAAGAAACGATCATCGTCTTACCGTCAGTACCGTTACGATCGAAAAGATCGAAAGGGTATGCAACTTTCATGATGCCTTCAGCTTCATCGATTTCATATACTAAAGCGTCAACACCTTTAGTGAAATCATCAGTAGTACATACTTCAACGTTAGTACCAGTTGAAGATTCAGCAGCGATGTGAGCGGCAACTTCTAGGTAACCGTAACCAGCAGCTGGTTCCATTGTATAAGCCACAAGAATGTGGTTTTGACCTGCAATCAGATCTTCTTCTTTCAAAGACAAGTCAGCATAACGATTCGACTGATCCATTTTCTATACCTCATATTGGGGTTTGTGAAATTGATTCACTGCCCTTTATTTTTAGTTAAACCATTGATACTTCAAATAATTGAAAAATATTCAATTTGATTTAACCCCGAAACGAGAAACTATTATAGAGGTGTAATCAATAAGTTCAAATCAATAATTTTGATTGTTTCTATAGATAAAAGACTATAGCTTTTTCAAATTCACCAATAAATAACCAATAGTTACCAAAATATAGAAACTAAATACAAGGCAAATCAGAACTCATTAAATGCTTTTTGGCTTAATCTCTGACCTTCTACTTTTAAGAGTTCTATCATTTTTTCTGCCGCAATAGAAAGCACCTTACCCTTTGGATAAGCCAGATACCAATGACGGTTAATTGGAAAACCTTTTACATCAAGAATTTTTATCTTGCCTTGACCAATCTCTTCCATTAATGTGGGAACCGATGCAACCGTAACACCCAAATTCTGTAACAATCCCAAACGTATCGCTTCATTTCCACCTAGAACCATCTTGATATGCGGTTGAAATTCAAATTCAGCAAACACTTTATCTATTTGAGCTCGGATACCTGAACCAGTTTCACGCATTAAAAATGGTTCATTGGCCAAGTCTGAGATATCTAATTTCTTACCGACTAAAGGATGATTGGCATTGGCAACAAAAGCTAGTGGATTTACCGCCAACTGGGAAGATTCAACATTGAGTTCTTCCGTAGGTTGACCGAGCAAATAAAAATCATCACTGTTTTTTGAGATTCTTTCTAAAAGCGTTTCTTTATTACCCACTCTTAACAAAACAGTGACATCTGGATAGGCTTGAGTAAACTCATGGATAACTTTTGGAACAAAATATTGTGCAGTAGAAATAACCGCAAGACTAACACTTCCGCCAGAGAAACCTTTTAAGTGGTTAATCTTTTGTTCTGCTAAAGAGAGTTGATTTAGGATGACATTAGCAGAATCATACAGAGCCTTCCCTGCATCGGTTAAATACACTTTACGACCGATTTGTTCGAATAAAGGCGTATCCAACACTTCGCTGAGTTTCTTTACCTGCATTGACACAGTTGGTTGAGTAAGGTGCAGTTCTTCTGCCGCCCTGGAAAAACTACTATGACGAGCAATGCTTTCAAACACTTGCAACTGACGTAATGTAGCATTACGTGCGAGAAGTGAAATTTTCTCAGGCATATTTATTCACTCCACTGCTAAATTAATAATATGAACCTTATAAATTTTGACTAAAAAACGATTCATTAACGCGTATCAGACATAACTAATAGTTTATTAATATCAACAGAATTTAAGAATTCCAAAAAAGCTTGTGCAGCAGGAACTAATGATTTACCAGCCACTTTTGCTACATACCAATCTCGTGTAATAGGAAACCCTTCAACATCCAAAACATCTATATGTCGGTAGCGATTTTCTAACCGAATGGCTTGCTTAGGTAAAACAGAAATACCTAAACCTGCCATTACTGCTTGTTTAATACTTTCAGTACTTCCTAATTCCATATAAGGTTCAAGATTAATACCGTTTTCAACAAATCTTTCTTGCACAGAATCACGAATACCAGACCCTTTTTCACGCATTAAAAAGCGTTCATTTGAAAGAGCTGTAATAGGAATTTTTTTCTCTTTAGAGAGAGAATGTTTTGGCGGAGCAACTACCACAAGCTCGTTTTGAAAAAACGGAAAAGCTTGCATATTTAAGTCTTCGGGAACTCGCCCCATAATAGAGAGATCATATTGATTATGCTTGATTTCATCAAGGATTCGACGACGATTAATAACCGTAATCATTGGCTTAACATCAGGGTAACGATTAAGAAATGCTTTAAGAATATAAGGCATAAAATACTTGGCTGGGGTCACCACGGCAATACGCAACTCACCATCAATACGAGCCTGCTCAGACTTGATACTAATATTAAGATCATTTAACTCAGCTAATATTTTTTTACAGGTCTTAAACATATGTTCACCAGGCCTGGTCAAAAACAATTTTTTACCAACAACTTCAATAAACTTGACGTCATTATTCTCTTCTAAACGCTTCACCTGAATGGAAACTGCAGGCTGAGTTAGACTTAATTCTTCCGCTGCTTTTGTATAACTTAAATTACGTGCAACCGCTTCAAATATGCGGATTTGCTGGGCAGTAATATGGAGATTATGCATATATTTTTTTTACCGTAACAAGTGTAAGTTTATGAATTTGAATTTTTTCTATTATATACATTTGTCTATGTTGTGCATAACAATCGCTGTATTGCCATGGTTGGGAAAAGTTTTTAACATGGGCAGCAACTGAAAACGAAGGGGAACAACTTCCCACTCAATATACGATTTTCAGATAAAAGTTTTTTTAACCTATATGAGGTAGAACATGGCTAAGACTTACAATGCCGGTGTAAAAGAATACCGCGAAACTTATTGGATGCCAGATTACGAGCCAAAAGACTCAGATTTTCTAGCATGTTTTAAAGTAACTCCACAGGATGGTGTTCCACGTGAAGAAATCGCTGCTGCGGTAGCTGCAGAATCTTCAACAGGTACATGGACAACTGTTTGGACTGACTTACTAACTGACCTTGACTATTATAAAGGTCGTGCGTACAGAATTGAAGACGTTCCTGGTGACGATACTTGTTTCTACGCTTTCATTGCATACCCAATTGACCTATTTGAAGAAGGTTCAGTTGTATCTGTAATGACTTCATTAGTTGGTAACGTTTTCGGATTTAAAGCATTACGTGCTTGTCGTCTTGAAGATATCCGTTTCCCACTAGCTTATGTTATGACTTGCGGTGGGCCTCCACATGGTATTCAAGTAGAACGTGACAAAATGGACAAGTATGGTCGTCCAATGTTAGGTTGTACTATCAAGCCTAAACTAGGTCTTTCTGCTAAGAACTACGGTCGTGCAGTATATGAGTGTCTACGTGGTGGTCTTGACTTCACTAAAGATGATGAAAACGTAACTTCACAGCCATTCATGCGCTGGAGAGATCGTTTCCTTTTCTGTCAAGATGCGATTGAAAAGTCACAAGCAGAAACTGGTGAGCGTAAAGGTCACTACCTAAACTGTACAGCTGGTACTCCAGAAGAAATGTATGAGCGTGCTGAGTTCGCTAAAGAGATTGGTACGCCAATCATCATGCACGATTACCTAACGGGTGGTTTTACTGCTAACACTGGTCTTGCTAACTACTGCCGTAAGAACGGTCTATTGTTACACATTCACCGCGCAATGCACGGTGTAATTGACCGTAACCCACACCACGGTATTCACTTCCGTGTTTTAACTAAAGCACTACGTTTATCTGGTGGTGATCACTTACACTCAGGTACTGTTGTAGGTAAGTTAGAAGGTGACCGTGAAGCAACTCTAGGTTGGATCGACATCATGCGTGATTCTTTCATCGCTGAAGATCGTTCACGTGGAATCATGTTTGACCAAGACTTTGGTGCTATGCCTGGTGTTATGCCGGTTGCATCTGGTGGTATTCACGTATGGCACATGCCTGCTCTTGTTACTATCTTCGGTGATGACTCTGTTCTTCAGTTCGGTGGTGGTACTTTAGGTCACCCATGGGGTAACGCTGCTGGTGCAGCTGCTAACCGTGTTGCGTTGGAAGCTTGTGTACAAGCTCGTAACGAAGGCCGTGAAGTTGAGAAAGAAGGTAAAGAAATCCTTACTAGTGCTGCTAAAGATAGCCCAGAACTTAAGATCGCAATGGAAACTTGGAAAGAAATCAAGTTCGAATTCGATACAGTTGATAAGCTTGACGTTAAGCATAAGTAATTGAAAATTTAGGAGAATAGAATAATGAGTATTCAAGATTACCCATCACGTATTTCTGATCCTAAGTCACGTAAGGCTGAGACGTTCTCTTACTTACCGACTATGACTTCAGAACAGGTTAAAGCACAAGTTCAGTACATCATTGACAAAGGCTGGAACCCTGCAATCGAACACTCTGAGCCAGAGCGTGCGACTGACTACTACTGGTACATGTGGAAACTTCCAATGTTCGGTGAAACTTCTGCAGACGCAGTACTAGCTGAAGTTGATAACTGCATCAAAGCTAACCCAAACAACCACGTTCGTTTGATTGGTTATGATAACTTTGCGCAGTCTCAAGGTGCTAACATGCTTATCAAGCGTGGTGATATGTAATAACAGCGTTTTACGCTCTTATTAATATCAGGTGTTAATTTATAAATTTACCAGGCCTGGTAAATTTATAAAACACCGCCCTTTTAGACTAGAAAAACTTTTTTCTAGTCTATCCAAATTCTGAGAAATGCCTACACAACTAAGTCTAGGCCTTTCTTAACCAAGTTTGCTAAATCACTTTTATACCTCACGATTTAGTAAAACAGGTCGGCTGGCCCCGAAACTGGCCGACCTTTCACTTTAGATTTGTTTATTTCTAAATAAGTGAACAAATCTAAAAGTTTGAAAACTCTTTTTTGAATTTGTCATGTTAACGGAGAATCCCATGTCAGAAGTCAATGCATTAGATCCATCTCAATACCTAATTAAAGAAGAACCTTTCTACCGCCCTGTTGCGGATGAAATTGAGTTATTTGAATCTGGTTACGCATCACGTATGCCAATCATGCTTAAAGGACCTACTGGTTGTGGTAAGTCTCGTTTTGTTGAGTATATGGCTCACAAATTAAATAAGCCATTAATTACTGTTGCCTGTAACGAAGATATGACTGCATCTGATTTAGTTGGTCGTTTCCTAATCGATATCAACGGTACACGTTGGCAAGATGGTCCTTTAACCGTTGCAGCACGTATCGGTGCTATCTGTTATTTAGATGAAGTTGTTGAAGCTCGTCAAGATACTACGGTTGTTATTCACCCGTTAACGGATCACCGTCGCATTTTACCTTTGGATAAGAAAGGCGAATTAGTTGAAGCACACCCTGATTTTCAGTTAGTTATCTCATATAACCCTGGCTATCAGTCAATGATGAAAGACCTAAAACAATCAACTAAACAGCGTTTTGGTGGATTCCGTTTTGACTACCCAGAAGCAAAAATTGAAGCCGATATCGTTTCTAAAGAAGCGGGTATTGACCAAGCAACTGCAGAGAAATTGGTTCAAATTGCTCAGCGTTCACGTAACCTTAAAGGTCACGGTTTAGATGAAGGTATCTCTACACGTTTATTAGTATATGCAGCACAGCTTATTAACAAAGGTGTTGATCCTAAGAAAGCTTGTACTATGGCACTTATCACTCCACTAACGGATGATGATGATATTTTAGATACGTTATTAACAACAGTAGATACATTTTTTGAATAAAACCACCAGGCCTGTTGCTCTTAATTAATGAGCACAGGTGCTAAGTTGAATAAAAAATGTATAGGATAATGTTATGAGTTTTGATCTAGAAGAAGTCAGAGCATCATTGATCAAAAGCGTGCCTCAACTTGAGGACAAGCTAGACTCTTTGATCCAAGAAGCTTCTCACTACATGAATGAGCACTCTCGTGAAGAGTGGTTAGACAACGCCAATGCCCTTGCTTATTTAGGTAAAGGACAAGAAGTTGTAGTGAGCTATCTTGAAGCAGTTCCACAAGTTATTGCTAAAGTCGAAGACGAGATTATGGATGATATCCATGAGACCGTAATGAAATTATCATCAGTAACATCTGGGGAAGTCATTGCACTCGTTTTAGACTCATTGCCGACCATTGCTGACAAAACACGAGATATAGATTTAACTAGACAATACCTAGCTTTAATCTATCAAATTGGGTCTAAAACACCACGTGGTATGCGTCCAATGTTAGCCAATATGGATGAGCTTATGTCTAAGCTTACTGTATCTGGTTTACGTCGTTGGGCTCAATGGGGTGCACAAGCACATGCTCGTAATTTCCCGGCACAAATTAAGTACTTTGGTTTAGAGTCAGAGGATTCTAAAGCGGTCTTTCAGCAACAGCGTAAAGGTTCATTGTTTATCGATTACCATCGACCAATCAACTTTTACCTGCGTGCTTTCTGGGCCCGTGATTTCTTTATTCGTCCAGCCGCTGCGGACTTTGAAGACTTTAAACCTTACTTTGAAAAGATGGCCTTACACCTTCCAGACGCCTTAAATGATATAGGTGAGGTATCAGGTGGTGAGCTTTACCGAGCAATGGCGGCACATTTGGCGTCACACGTTTGCTACAGTAAAGCAGCTATATCCATGGAACAGTTAACACCACAGCAGATGTTTTTTATAGAAATCATCGAAGATGCTCGAGTGGAATACAATGCGATTAAGCAGTTTCCAGGGTTACGCAACCTGTGGATGAAAGTCATTAAAGCGAGTCAAGAACAAGTTGATTTAGACCCTAAGTCAAATGCATATCGCATTGAACAACTTGCTATTAAGTTAATGGATAAAAACCATGACTTACAAGATGATCAATTAATGATTGTTGCTGATAAGTTCTATGCTGAAATCGAAGACAATTTAGAAAACGAAAAATGGTCATGGAATTTAGGTGTTTTACTACACAACGTTCTAAATATCGCTACCAATAAATGGGTTTCTTTAACTGAGTTAAACAAACAACGTTTCGGTTACCGTGATGACAACCGTTTTGTATGGGCTTCTGAAGAGTGGGCTGAAATGGATGCTGGCTCTGCAGGTTACCAAGAAACTGTACGCAGAAATGTTTCTGTTATGGAAATGATTAACGAGATCGATTCTGAGCTTGTTGATGTTGACCATGATGAAGTCTGGGTTTTAGGTTCTGAACTCATGCCATACGAAGATAACGGCCTCTCTTATAATGAGATGGAAGGAATTGAACCGGTTTCAGATCCTTATCATTACCACGAGTGGGATTACCGTGTTCAGCTTAATCGCCCTAATTGGGTAACGCTGTTTGAACGTCGAGCTAAAAAAGGCGACCCTGAACTTTATAATCGCATTCTTGATGCCAATAAAGGCATTGCACACCGTATAAAACAGATTGTCGATAAACTACAAGCTGTTGGTTTGCAACGTATCCGTCGCTTAGAAGATGGTGATGAACTCGATTTAAATGCATGTGTAGAAGCCATCACGTCAATTCGTATGGGACAAGAACCAGACCCACGTATTACCATGAAAAACGTAATTCGTAGTCGTGAAGTATCGGTGGTTATATTGTTAGACTTATCTGAATCGACTAATGAAAAAGTGGCTGATTCCGATAGAACGATTCTAGAAGTGACTCAAGAAGCGGCCATTTTAGTATCGCATGCGATTAACGGTATTGGAGATCAGTTTGCTGTTCACGGCTTCTCATCTGATGGTCGTCACGACCTTCAGTATGTACGCTTTAAACAGTTTGATGATTCATTTGATGCCGAGGTTCACGCTCGTTTAGCAGGCATGCAAGGCGGATTATCTACCCGTATGGGTGGTGCAATGCGTCATGCTGGACATTATCTAGAACAACAAAACAGTAAGCAAAAATTACTGCTCGTTATTACAGATGGTGAACCCGCTGATATTGATGAACAAGATGGTCAGTACTTAAAACAAGATGCTAAAAAAGCGGTAGAAGAATTGCAATCTAAAGGCATTCACTCATACTGCTTAACGATTGACCAGTACGCAGATAAATATGTGCATAACATCTTTGGTCAAAACCGTTACGCTATCGTTGATGACGTAATGAAACTGCCTGAAAAGTTACCGCAATTATTTGCAAACCTGACAACTTAATTAACCCTAAAAGTTAATCAAGTCATAACCCTAGTCAGGATTACCTGACTAGGGTTTTTTTATACCCAAATTTGATAAAATACTTTGCAAATAGTGCAAAAAACTAGGATTAAACAATGAATGCAGAACAGTTCAAACAGGCTTTAGCTGAATTTCCAGATGAAAATTACCAAGAGATTCTTGATGGTGCTGCCTTAATTATCTTTGAAGACAAAGCATTAACGTTAGGTAAATCACAACAAGCTTATGTTATTTTTGAAATGGGTGATGAAAAATTTAATTCTACAGAAGAACTTAAAAAATCACTTATAGAGCGTGCAGATGATCTCATCTTAGAATACTATCAATATAACCCTATTAGTAAAATGCACTTTAACAACCAGCTTACCGCCCTAGTTAAAGAACATGGTGCAAATGCGTTTGTTACTATGCCTGGGCAAGAAGCTAGCGTTAAGCTATTTGTAGAAGGCAGTAAAGTCATTGTTGAAACTAATGAAAGCGAAAGGTTTAAATATGGCTTTTGCTTAGTTTTAAATGAAAAGGTTTTACCTCAAGCTGTAGAAAATAAAGTCAAAAACTGGGTATCTAGCGGCAGTGCTTATGATGACTATATTAGCGTGAATGTGTGTCGATTCAGTAGTACCGATCTAGAAGATCTTGAAACTAGCGACTATGTATAACCACTAATATTTTATTAGCAAAATTAGAGCAATAAAAAAGGGCGTTAAACGCCCTTTTTTATTATTTTAATAATCTTGGTTAATTATTATTTTGCTAGCATTTATTTTGCCAACATATTACCCAGAATTCTGCGTGCATCTTTAGCTAACTCAGGTTGACTACCTTCCAACATATTAATAATCGTGATAGTGAGTTCTTGTGCAGCACCGTCTTTAAATCCAGGCATATTTTCTAATATTTCAAAAGTCTGGTCTAAAGCTTCTTCATAAGCATGTTCAGCAACATAACAAACCGCTAAATACAATCTAGCTTCATAATTAGCTGGATCTTCATCAACCATTTTAATTAAACTTACCAGGCCAGGTGTTTTAGCCGCCAAATCTTTAAATGTCATTTGACCGACTATTGCTTTACCTATCTCTGAATTTTTATCTTTGTCTGGTAAACGGTTAAATAAAGATTTAGCTTCTTCTAATTCGTTAATATCTAGTAATATTTGAATCATATCCAGTGCAACACGAGTGTTTCTAGGATCCGACTGTATTGCTTCAGTGAGAGTTTTAATTGCACCTGCTGTATCGTTATTTAGATGCATCTGCTTGGCCTTTTCACGCATATCATCTGAAGCTTTATAAATACCGAAAGATTTTAGTAAAGCAGCTAATTCTGCCTCTTCTAAAAGACCCACTTCTTGATGGACCATCTCACCATCTTTAAACACTTTTAAAGTCGGTACATTAACAATCTCATATTGCTCACGTAAGTCTGTTTCCATATCGATATCAATACGTGCCAATAAAAACTCACCAGCAAAGTCTTCTGCATATTTTGTAAGAAGATTTTCTAACTGAATACACATCCCTAAACTTGGGCTCATAAACAATGTGAAAACGGGTAATTTATATGAATTCATTAAAACAACAGAATTGAAATTACTTTGCGAAATCTCAAAGTTTAAAACTTGTTTATCACTCATGTTTACCTTCCTTAAACTATTAATGACTTTATTATAACAGTCTAATTTCAAGCTACTATTACATGCCGTTATGTTCTATATAAGCAGTTCTATATAAGTTATTCTCTAGAAATAATTCATAAACGCCAGATACAAAAAAACCCGCTTAAAGCGGGTTTTTTAAGTTCAGACTAAACTGTTATTTATTTAACAGTTTGGTTCAATGAACCTGACGCATAACGAGCTTGCATTTCTTCTAAACCAACAGATTTGATTTTAGAACCGTGACCCGCACAACCAAATGCTTCAAAACGTGCTTTACAGATTTCCATCATTGCATTTTCAGCAGCATTAAAGAATTTACGTGGATCGAAGTTAGAAGTATTTTCAGCAAGGTGCTTACGGATTGCACCAGTAGATGCCATACGTAAATCAGTATCGATGTTAACTTTACGAACACCATACTTGATACCTTCAACGATTGCTTCAACAGGTACACCGTAAGTTTGACCCATATCACCACCGTAGTTATTGATGATTTCTAACCACTCTTCTGGAACAGAAGAAGAACCGTGCATTACGATGTGAGTATCAGGAATACGCTCATGGATTTTCTTGATTTGGTCAATCTTAAGAACATCGTCAGATGGCTTAGAAGTAAACTTGTAAGCACCGTGAGAAGTACCAACCGCAACTGCTAAACAGTCAACGTTAGTATCTTTAACGAACTGTGCTGCTTCTTCAGGATCAGTTAATAGGCTATGCATATCAAGCTTCTCATCAGAACCGTGACCATCTTCTTCACCCATCATTCCTGTTTCTAATGAACCTAGGCAACCTAGCTCACCTTCAACAGAAACACCACCAGCGTGAGCAATTTTAACTACTTCAGCAGTGATACCAGCATTGTATTCGTAAGAAGCAGGAGTCTTCATATCAGCTTCTAATGAACCATCCATCATAACTGATGTAAAACCAGACTGGATTGCACGTAAACATACGCCAACATCAGAACCGTGATCCTGGTGCATTACAACTGGAACGTTAGGGAACATTTCAACCGCAGCAGCGATCATGTGACGTAACATTGGCTCACCAGCATATTTACGTGCACCAGCAGAACCCTGAAGGATTACTGGAGAATCTACAGCGTCAGCAGCACGCATGATTGCACGAACTTGTTCCATGTTGTTTACGTTAAACGCAGGCATACCGAAGTTGTTTTCTGCTGCGTAGTCCATTAATTCACGAAGTGTAATCATCGCCATATGCGAGACTCCTCTAGTTTAGTTTTCAAAAAAGGTATCTTTGTATTTTAACAAGCTTTTAATAAACTCGCCAATTTGAATTTACTCACTCTATTCACGAGTAGAGCAAATTCAGACAAAAGTTTTAATTATGGAAGTTTTACAATTTCCATTTTGTTTGTTCCACCCATAGTGCCATTTACTTCACCACGAGTCATAAGAATTAGATCACCTGATTTGGCAATTCCAAATTCTTTAATTCGATCCATAATCGATGCTTTTACTTCTTCATCATTCAAACCATCGTAGGTCAGAGTTGACGGATATACACCACGGAATAAAGTTACTTTACGACGCGTGTCTAAATGCGGTGTTAAAGCGATAATTGGCATACCAGAACTAATACGTGACATTAATAAAGCCGTATTACCAGATTCAGTTAACGCTGCAATACATTTCACACCAAAGTGGTTCGCCGCATACATGGTTGCCATTGCAATCGTTTCATCTACTGCTGTAAATGACTCATCAATACGGTGAGTTGATTCACGAGAAGTACGTGACTTCTCCGCTTCACGACAAATATTACCCATTGTTTCAATAACTAAGCTTGGAGAATGACCCGTAGCCGTTTCACCAGATAACATTACTGCATCTGTTCCATCCATTACCGCATTGGCAACGTCAAAGACTTCTGCACGCGTAGGAATTGCATTTTCAATCATAGTTTCCATCATCTGAGTTGCAGTGATAGTCACACGATTAAGTTGGCGAGAACGCTTAATCATTTTCTTTTGTAACGCTGGTAATTGTGCATCACCAACTTCTACACCTAAGTCACCACGAGCAATCATGATGACATCTGAAGCTAGAATAATTCCGTCTAACGTAGCGTCATCCGCAACTGCTTCAGCACGCTCAACCTTAGAAACAATGCTACAGTTTAAGCCAGCTTTAGAAGCTAAAGAACGACAGTATTCAACATCTTCTGCTGAACGTGGAAAAGATAAAGCTAAGTAATCTGCTTTAATCTCAGCTGCCGTTAAAATATCTTCTTTATCTTTTTCAGTTAATGCCGCAGCAGATAAACCACCACCGGCAAGGTTAATCCCTTTATTATTTGATAAAGAGCCACCAACGATTGTTGTGGTATTAACACGCTCACCCTCAACACTATCTACTTGAAAAACTAAACGACCATCATCAAGCAGTAACTTATCACCTTCTTTTACATCATAAGGAAGGTTTTTGTAGGTTAGACCAACTTCATGTTGATTACCATCGTTGTTACCTACGGCATTATCAAATGCAAACTTATCACCAGCTTTCAGGAAAACTTTGTCATCTGCAAAGCGTGCAATACGAATTTTAGGACCTTGTAGGTCAACTAAAACACCGACTTGTCTATCAAATTTTTCAGCCATTTCACGAACAGCTTGAGCACGCAAAATATGCTCTTGTGGAATACCGTGTGACATATTAATACGCACAACGTCCACACCCGCTTTAATAATTTTTTCTAGCTCACCTTCACGATCCGTAGCAGGACCTAAAGTTGCAACAATTTTTGTTCTTCTTAAACCACTTGGCATTTTGTTTTTTCTACCTTATAAAAATTTGAACTCGTTAGTGTTCAAAAAAGATGTCTCGCAAAATAAACTCCGACCAAACTGAACAGCCAATCTTTTTGGCTGAGGTGTCAAAAGTGTTATTTACCGAGTCACCCTCTTTCGTGAACTATTTAAATCTAACAGAGTTATGTGACAATAAAATGAAAACAACCTGAATAAGTTCAAGCTGTGTTAATACTACCAGGCCTGGTAAATTTAATTTTACCAGGCCTGGTAATTTATTCGTAAAACGAATTATTTTGCAGCTGCTGCTTTTTCTAACATAGTTACAGCTGGTAGTTCTTTACCTTCTAAGAATTCTAAGAAAGCACCACCACCAGTAGAGATGTAAGAAACTTTATCAGCGATATCATACTTATCAATTGCCGCTAAAGTATCACCACCACCTGCAATCGAGAATGCTGAAGACTCTGCAATTGCCATAGAGATTGCTTTAGTTCCTTCACCAAATTGATCAAACTCAAAAACACCTACTGGACCATTCCATACAACAGTACCTGCATTTTTGATGATTTCAGCTAATTCTGCTGCAGAATCAGGACCGATATCAAAAATCATATCGTCATCAGCGGTTTCAGAAACATTTTTAGTTTCAGCTGCCGCTGACTCAGAGAATTCTTTACCACATACTACGTCTGACGCTAAAGGAATCGCCGCACCACGTTTTTCCATGATTTCGTTAAGCTTCTTACATGTTGGTACTAGATCCGTTTCAGAAAGTGATTTACCAACGTTATAACCAGCTGCTTCAATAAACGTGTTAGCAATACCACCACCTACAACTAATTGGTCAACTTTTTCAGAAAGTGACTCAAGAACAGTTAACTTTGTAGAAACCTTAGAACCACCAACAATTGCAACCATTGGACGTGCTGGGTTATGTAAAGCCTTACCTAAAGCATCTAATTCTGCTGCTAATAATGGACCTGCACACGCTGTATCAGCAAATGCACCTGCACCATGTGTTGAAGCTTGTGCACGGTGAGCTGTACCGAAAGCGTCCATAACATATACATCACAAAGTGCTGCATACTTCTTAGAAAGAGCTTCATCGTCTTTCTTTTCACCAACGTTGAAACGAACGTTTTCTAAAAGAACTACTTCACCATCAGCTACATCAAAACCACCATCAAGGTAATCTTTAATAAGACGAACTTCTTTACCTAGTTTAGCTGTAAGATCAGCAGCAACTGGAGCAAGAGAGAACTCTTCTTCATATTGACCTTCAGTAGGACGACCAAGGTGAGACATCAGCATTACCTTAGCACCAGCGTCAGCGGCCATTTTGATTGTAGGTAATGAAGCACGAATACGTGCATCAGAAGTTACTTTACCGTCTTTAACTGGAACGTTAAGGTCTTCACGAATCAATACGCGCTTACCAGCTAAATCTAGATCAGACATCTTAATTACAGACATGTTGAGTCCTTTTTCTTTCAAGTTGAACTGTTTTCAGAGAGAAAACAGATTTGGATTAAAATTAAATTTACTTTTTTATACTCAGACAAAACCAAATACAAACAAGAAAATTTAATTTGGAGAGATAACTCCCTCCAAACTAAACCAAAATAATTAATTGATTCGCTCAGTAGCGAGTTGAGTTCGAGGCGGGCGAAGGGAGTGTGCAAGTGCACACGACCGACAACCAACAAAGAAATCAGCCGCTAATGAGATGAATCAATAATTATTTTCCAACGTGTTCTACAACGCGCATCATGTTACAAGTATAACCATACTCGTTATCGTACCAAGCAACTACTTTAACGAAAGTAGAATCTAGAGCGATACCCGCTTTAGCGTCAAAGATAGATGGGTGAGAATCACCACGGAAATCAGTAGAAACGTTTGCTTCTTCTGTATAACCTAGAACACCAGCCATTTCACCTTCAGAAGCTTTCTTCATTGCTGCACAAATATCTTCATAAGAAGCTTCTTTGTTTAGCTCAACTGTTAAATCAACAACAGAAACGTCAGAAGTAGGTACACGGAAAGCCATACCTGTTAACTTACCGTTAAGAGCAGGAAGTACTTTACCTACTGCTTTAGCTGCACCAGTTGAAGATGGGATGATATTCTCAAGAATACCACGACCACCACGCCAGTCTTTCATTGAAGGACCATCAACAGTTTTCTGAGTAGCTGTTGCAGCGTGAACAGTAGTCATAAGACCACGTTTGATACCGAAGTTATCGTTAAGTACTTTAGCAACTGGTGCTAGACCGTTAGTAGTACAAGAAGCAGCAGAAACAATTGCTTCACCTTTGTATTCGTTGTGGTTAACACCATATACGAACATTGGAGTGTGATCCTTAGAAGGAGCAGACTGAACTACTTTCTTAGCACCAGCATCAATGTGAGCTTGACAAGATTCTTCAGTCAGGAAGAAACCAGTACATTCGATAACTAAATCAGCACCAACATCAGACCATGCTAGGTCAGCTGGGTTACGCTCAGCAGTGATACGGATAGTCTTACCATTTACAACTAGGTTACCATCAACAACAGCAACATCACCGTCAAAACGACCGTGTACTGAATCATACTTAAGCATATAAGCTAGGTATTCAGGATCTAGTAAATCATTGATTGCAACTACTTCGATGTTTTGAAAATCTTTTGCTGCTGCACGGAAAGCCATACGACCGATACGGCCGAAACCGTTAATACCAACTTTAATAGTCATTGAGTTTTACTCCAATTGTTACCAGGCCCGTAAATGATAAACAGACCTGACTTAATAAAAAATTTAAATATTTAACCTGTAAATAATACTGCCATCTTAACGATGGCTAACAATTATTTACCTAAAACTTTGTTTGCTGTAGCAACAACGTTTTCTACTGTGAAACCAAACTCTTTAAATAGTTCGTCCGCAGGTGCTGATTCACCGAAAGTAGACATACAAACTGTTCCACCATCAAGACCAACGTACTTGTACCAACCATCAGCAACACCAGCTTCGATTGCAACACGTTTAACACCAGGAATAAGAACAGAATCTTTATAGGCTTGATCTTGCTCATCATAAGCACTAGTACAAGGCATAGAAACAACACGAACATTTGCATCCATTGCTTCAGCTGCTTCAACTGCTAGACCTACTTCAGAACCTGTAGAGATGAAGATAATGTCTGGAGTACCAGCACAATCTTTCAATACATAACCACCTTTTTCGATGTTTGCTACTTGTTCAGGTGTACGTTCCATCGGAGTTAATGCCTGACGAGAGAAAATCAATGCCGTAGGAGCTTTATCACGCATGATAGCCATTTTCCAAGAAACAGCAGACTCAACCGCATCACAACCACGCCAAGTTTGGAAGTTAGGGATAACACGCATTGTTGCTAACTGCTCAACTGGCTGGTGAGTAGGACCATCTTCACCTAGACCGATAGAATCATGAGTGTAAACATAGATAGTACCGATTTTCATCAGTGCAGACATACGTAAAGCATTACGCATGAACTCCATAAACATGAAGAAAGTTCCACCGAATACTTTGAAACCACCGTGAAGAACCATACCGTTCATCATGTGAGCCATACCGAATTCGCGAACACCCCAAGATAGGTAGTTACCATCAGCGTTTTCTTTGTTAACCTTAACCATCTTAGACCAGTTAGTTAAGTTAGAACCTGTTAAGTCAGCAGAACCACCAAACATTTCTGGTAGTAAGTTACCTAGTTCTTCGATTGTTTTCTGCGAAGCTTGACGTGAAGCTAGCTTAGGCATTTCAGCCTGAGTCTTAGCGATAAACGCATCCATATCTACTTCGAAGTTAGCTGGTAATTCACCCGCCATACGACGTTCAAATTCTGCTGCTTCAGCTGGGTAAGCTGCTTTATAAGCTGCAAACTTCTCGTTCCAAGCTGCTTCATCTTTAGCACCTTGAGCTTTATGATCCCAACCAGCGTAAATATCTTCTGGAATTTCGAATGGACCAGCAGTCCAACCAAGTTCTTTACGTGCTAGAGCGATTTCATCATCACCTAAAGGTGCACCGTGACAAGAGTAAGTACCACACTTGTTAGGAGAACCAAAACCGATAACTGTCTTAGTACAGATTAGCGTAGGCTTGTCTGTTACTTTCTTAGCTTCTTCGATTGCCGCATTGATTGCGTCAGCATCGTGACCATCAACGTTAGGAATAACGTGCCAGTCATAAGAAACAAAACGTCCAGGAACGCCTTTTTCCATCCAGTCACCGATGTTACCGTCGATAGAGATATCGTTGTCATCCCAGAAAGCGATTAACTTACCAAGACCTAAAGTACCAGCCATTGCACACGCTTCGTGAGAAAGACCTTCCATTAAACAACCATCACCCATGAATACATAAGTGTTATGGTCAACGATATCGTGTCCAGGCTTATTGAACTGTGCTGCTAGAGTACGTTCAGCGATAGCCATACCCACTGCGTTAGTAATACCCTGACCTAGAGGACCCGTTGTTGTTTCAATACCTTCTGCATAACCATATTCTGGGTGACCAGCCGTCTTAGCGTGTAGCTGACGGAACTGTTTGATGTCTTCCATGCTTAGGTCGTAACCAGAAAGATGTAATAGAGAATACATAAGCATTGAACCATGACCATTTGAAAGTACAAAACGATCGCGGTCAGCCCACTTAGAGTTTGTCGGATTGAACTTCATGTGGCTGTTCCACAATACTTCAGCGATATCCGCCATACCCATTGGAGCACCTGGGTGACCAGAATTTGCTTTTTGAACTGCATCCATACTTAACGCACGGATTGCATTTGCTAGATCTCTACGAGTTGCCATACAACTTCCTCAACTTTTTTAAAAATTCGGTACTTGCGGGGTAATCTTATTGAAGTTTCAGAGGTTTACTATCAACATCATCTGATTATAAAAAAGGACTTCAATAACTACCGCAATATAAATTTGGACGATTATTCTCTCTTAAAATGACAAAATCATCAAGTTTTCTTATCTATTGATTGCTTTTATTTAATAAAAACCACGTATAAAGTCAGTTTTTTCACAAACTGCAATATACACAAACTCTGTTTTTATAACAACGAGTTACTAAAAAATTGTTACACAAAGCTATTTTGCAATATAAAAAACCCAGGCTAAACCTGGGTTAAAGAGTTATGAAGCTATTGTGACAGCTATATAACGCCAGTTACAGAACCCTCATTCTCAATTTTGTGTTTATTTTTGGGAGCCCATTTATCCATAAAACCTTCATAAATAGAAAGCATGGCAGGAAGCACCAACAAGATTAAAAAGGTTGAGAACATCAAACCAAAAGCAATCGCTGTTGCCATTGGAATTAAGAATTGAGCTTGTAAAGAAGTTTCAAACAACAGTGGCGTTAAACCAGCAATGGTAGTCAGTGACGTTAAGATTACTGCACGAACCCTTTGCACAGCGGCCTCTTCTAAGGCTTTATTAATGCCTAAGCCAGATGCCCTCAATGATTTATAAAAGCTCACTAAAATAATCGAATCATTCACTACAATTCCTGACAAACCAAAGAAACCAAACATAGACAGAATCGTCATATCTAGCCCCATCCACCAGTGGCCAAGAATTGCTCCAACCAAACCAAACGGAATCGCCATCATCACCACTAAAGGCCAGCCATAAGAGCCAAACACCCAGGCAAGCACAATATAAATCATTGATAAACCAATCAATAACCCTACTTTCATATCGGCCATGGTTTCTGCTTGACGTTTATTTTGCCCTTCGATGGTATAGCTAATACCGTATTTTTTCTCTAACTTTGGTAAAGCTGTATTCTTTAAGCTTTCTAAAATCTGATTAGCGTTGTTAGCATTATTATCTACATCACCTAAAACCGTTACCGCAAGCTGTCCATCAACGTGTCGCATGGCATCAAAACCTTGCTGAGTTGTCCAACTGGCAACGGAGTTCAATGGCACTCTTTCCCCTTTAGGCGAAACAACTTGCATGTTATTGATGGTACCTAAAGAAGCTTGCTGTGACGCAGGAAACTGAACTCGCACTTCAACCTCATCTTCACCATCGGTAAAAATCTGAGCTAAACGACCAGAAAATGCATCTGATAACTGACGACCTAAAGAAACATAGGTGAACCCTAATGCTTTACCTTGCGGCGTTAAACGATAAATAAGCTGATCACGACCAAATGGCAAATCATCTCTAATACCGCTCACACCTTGAATCTGTTCAAGCACTTGCTCCAAATCCAAAGCAGCTTGCTTAAGTTTCATCGGCTCAGCACCAAACAATCGCACATCCACATCACTGCCTGGTGGCCCTCCTCTTGGTGCACTAATTGTTAAAGTATCCAGGCCTGGTGCACTGCCCGCTTTTTCTTGCCACACTTTCAAAAATTCGGCGTTACGAGTTTTGCGTAAATCAGGCTCTTCTAATTGAACATTAATAGCTGCAAAATTAGCACCCGCTTGCGTTGTAGTTTCGTTGTAATGCACTACAGCCACTTTAACAATACCCGGCTCCAATTCTTTTTCTGTTGCCAACAAGGCTTCATAAAGATGATCGACATATTTAGCCGATACAGACGCAGGTGTACCCGCAACAAAGCGTACATCGGCATTTAATTTAGTTGACTCTGGAGAAGGGAAAAACACAAAACCTAAACGCCCACCAGCTAAAAGCCCAATAACAAAAATCATTAAAGCTAAAGTCGTTGCAATGGTGATACCACGGTGGTTGAGCACCCAACGAATAACATTTCTAAACTGGTGATGCCTAAAATGATTAATTCCTGAATCTAATCGATAGCGAATAGAACCTTGTTCTGCTTTTTTAACGCCTTTTAATGCATGACGTAAATGTCCAGGCAGAATGGTAAAACTCTCAAGCAAAGAAGCAAAAATAACCGCAATAATCACTAATGGAATCGCAAATAAAATATTACCAATCTCACCACCAATTAACATGAGCGGCAAAAATGCAGCTACTGTCGTTAGCGATGAAGCGGTAACGGGCCCAAGCATACGATGAGCACCACCTTCTGCAGCTTGTAGGTCAGGCTCACCCATTTCATGGTGGGCTAAAGCATCTTCGCCCACCACAATGGCATCATCAACAATAATACCCAGAGCCATAATTAGGCCGAAAAGGCTGACCATATTAATAGAACCGCCAGCCAGATACATAATCATCAAAGTCGCCATAAATGAGACTGGAATCCCAACAGCAACCCAAAAAGCGACTCGGCCGTTTAAGAAAATATAGAGGATTAATACCACTAGAATTAAACCACCAATACCATTGTTTACCAACAACATAATACGTTGGTTAACCAGTGACCAGGTTTCGTCGTAAACTTGCAAATGCACGCCTTTTGGAAGCTGGGGCGTTACATCTTTAAGCCACTGCTGCATAACTTCTGAGGACTTAAGTGTATCGCCACCTTCAGCACGCATTAACTGCATCTCAATGGCAGGTGTTCCATCCACCGTTAAGTAAGGAGCATTTTTAGTTGGTCGCCGTTCAACCTTGGCAACATCCCCTAAAGAGAGATTTTGAGAATCAGAAACCACTAAAGGCATTTGACTATATGCGATATCAGTTCGTTTTTGCTGCAAGGCACGTAAATCACGCACACTGTCATCATCGCCCACCGAACCGGCAGGGTAATCTCGGCTCATTCCCGCTACTCGATCACCGATCGACTCTAATGTAAGATTGTATTGATCCAAGGTATCTTGAGAAACCTCAATCGCCATCTGGTCTGTTGGCAAGCCTTTAAAATTGACTTTATCAATGCCCCGATTCAGTAAATCACGCTCAAACCCTCTTACTAAGGGTCTAAGTTCCTGAAGACTGCCATTATCCGTTCTCACCAATACTCGAGCAATTGACTCGTATCTGACAATTCTTTCAATAATGGGCTTTTGAGAGTCTTGCGGTAAGTTCCTGAGCTCACCTACTCGTTGGTTAATTTGATCTAAGGCCTCGATCATATCGGTGCCTTCTTTAAATTTTAACGAGATAGAAGCCACACCCAAAGAGGAGGTGGATGTCATTTCATCAAGGTTATCAATATTTCGTAAAACACGTTCTACCGGATCGGTAATACTTCTTTCGACATCTTGAGCATTGGCTCCTGGCCAAATAATCCTGACTGACGCATAATCCAAAGAGAAGTTTGGGAAGAACTGCACGTTTAACTTCATTAACGCCACGATCCCAGCCAGAATCATAATAATCATTAATAAGTTAGGAGCCACTTTATGGCGTGCAAAAAGACCAATTATGCCGCGAGACTTAAATTTTGACTCGCTTGGATGGATATCTAAATCATCCTTTTCAGGCGTAGTATCTATATGGCTCATTGCCCCTCCTCAGAGACTTTTAAGCCAGTAGTCGCATTAGGTAAATGCGTGATATTAATCTTCACCCCTTCTTTAAAGTCGGGTTTAACCAACGCCCATAATTGATTATTACGCTGCACTTCGCCCACAACATTGACGGTATGGGAGACTAGGCGATTATCTTCAACCAAATAAATACGATCATTGCCATAGATTGCACTGTAAGGAACTGCCAATACATCACCTTTAGTCACACCCTCGAGACTAATATCCATCAAAGCTCCTGGGCGTGCACCCAACAGGCTTTCTGGCAATTTAAAAAACGCATCTACACCACTGGTGGTTGCTTCACCAGCAAGTCTAAGTAGAGGTAAATCGGTTTTACTCCCGCCAGATTCATAAAATGCATTTAAAGCTACATTATCACGTAAAGCTTTTTCTACTATAGGTAGCTGAGTAACTGGTAACTTGGCACGTAATTCTAAACTGTCTAACGCATAAAAACTGACCATAACCGTACCCGCATTCACCCGAGAACCTTCACTAACATTAACCGAGGCAATACGAGCATCATAAGGGGCGACTAACTGACCGCGTTGTAAATTTAATTGAGCTTGTTGAAGAGCCGCTTGAGCCTTTTCTAGTGATGCTTGAGCTTGAATCAATTTTGATTGATTCTCTTGAACCGCTAACTTAGCCCCAACCACAGTATATTCTTGTCTAACCAAAGCTTCATTTGCCGCATCCAGCGAAGATTGCGAAGCTAAATTTTTCTGCATAAGCTGTTTGGCACGAGTAACCGCTATCTGTTTTAATTTGAGGACTTTTTTCTCATGCTCTAAACGTTTTTGATTGGCGGTATTGGTAAATTTTTGCTGGGTCAATTGAGCTTTAGCATTAGCGGCTTCTGCCTCGGCTTGCCTTAAAGGGATGGTTAAATCGGTTTCATCAATAAACACCAATTTTTCACCTTTTTTAACGGTTTGCCCGTCCTTAACAAACACCTTAGAAATCACTCCCGTTACTGGAGCAGATGCCGACACCATAGAGTAAGACTCCACCGTTCCGTAGAGTTTCTGCACAGGAGCCAAACGTTCAAACTGAGCCGTAAGCGTTTGAACCATCCAAACCTTTTCTTTGATATCAACTGGCTTTTGCACTGGCTTGGTTGATTTCATATACACAAAAACCATAATGGCAAATACTATAATAAGTATTGGAATCAGAAAACGTTTGATCTTTTGCAGCATAATTTTTGCTCTTTTATAAAATTAGGTTGTTTATCAATTCGATTTTATCAGTAATTTTGAGCATTTTACCAGGCCTGGTAAAAGCAATTTACTCAACATAATTACTGTATTAATTCATTGTTAACTAAACTGGTTAATAAATTGGGTAATCTGCTGCAGTCGAACCTGTTCAATTGCCTCAGCAATCTCAGCACCTTTAACACCAGTGGCAAGGATTTCTTGATTATTGACTTGATTGGCAGCTTTTAAAACCTCTAACCAAAACGGTTTTTGTGGGTACTCCACTTGCTCAAAACCTAATCGCCCTTTGGCATCCGCTTCACAACCCAATAAAATCAATTCAAACTGCTTAACATCTTTTAAAGCACCACACTGTTTTAATACTTTTAAATAGGTTTTAGGTTTTAAATGCGGCTTGCCCTCAGAAGTTAACCCTTGATGAATAAGCCCATGAAATTCAGTCACTTTCTCTGCCATAATTTGGGTTTTCTTTGGTAAACGATAACGCTTTGCAAGAGTGGCAACCAAAGGCACACCCGCGGCTTCATGACCATGATGTTTAGGCCATAACTCTTTAGGAGTTAACCCTTTACCCAAATCATGAACCAGAGCCGCAAAACGTACATTTTCGTCATTGGTTAACTGGGCTGCGGCATCCAACACCATCATGGTATGTATCCAAACATCACCTTCCGGGTGATGTTTTTCAGGTTGAGTTACATCATGCAACGCATAAAGTTCAGGAAACAGCTCTTCAACAGCACCAACCTGATCTAATACTTCAAAAAACACGCTCGGTTTTTCTGTATTCAGGGCTTTAGTAACCTCTTGCCAAACTCGCTCTGGCGTTAAATCAGCCAACTCGCCAGATGCATTCATTTGCGTCATCAGCTGTTTGGTTTCTTCTGCTAATGTAAATCCATAAGGGGCAAGTTTAGCCGCAAAACGAGCAACCCTTAATACTCGCAAAGGGTCTTCAGCAAAGGCGTCAGAAACATGGCGTAATATTCTGTTTTTTAAATCCTCCAGGCCACCATAAGGGTCAATGATATTGCCTTCGTCATCTTGTGCCATCGCATTTATGGTTAAATCTCGACGAATTAAATCGTCTTGCAAAGTCACGCTTGGATCAGAAAAAACCTCAAAGCCATGATAACCAACCCCCACTTTACGTTCGGTTCTGGCTAATGCATACTCTTCTTTAGTTTGTGGGTGTAAAAACACAGGAAAGTCTTTACCCACTTGCTGAAAACCTTGGGCAAGCATCTCTTGTGGTGTTGCACCAACCACCACCCAATCATGATCATAGGCTTTACCACCAAGTAAGGCATCTCTTACTGCTCCACCTACCAAATATATTTTCATCTACCCATAACCCGCTTTTTTTCAAAACCTACTTATATATTTAGTTATATCTAGGTTGTTTTAATAATCCATTAATAGTGCATTAACTTCATGAAATAAGGTAATCAAAATCCCAAAACCAAACTTATATTGGTTTGAGTGATAATTTAGACAAAAAAGCCGTCTAAATGACGGCTTTTAAATCATATTTTCTTGTAAAACTTCAACGAACAACTAAACAAGTTCTCGTTGATTCCTACCCGCTTCTTTACGATAAAAATTATAACGTTCGCGAATATCGTGCGGAGCAGCGTAAGTTGAAATAGACCACTCTAAACTACTTGGTACAAAACCAAATTGTGTAGCAAAGTCATTATCAGTCGTCATATCTTTAGCAAGCATAAACAACTGCGATTTTGAAACCGACGCGATTGGTGCAAAAGCACCGAAGAAAGTCATGATTTTTGCATTTAACTTACACATTGGAAAAACAATGGCGTCTTTTTGCATTAACTCTGCAACAAGCTCACCAAGCTCTTTCATAGTTAAACGCTCTTCACCGGCCATCTCTATCTTTTTATCATATGTCGCTGAATTCTTAATGCTAGAGACCATTGCTTGTGCAAAATCTTTTACCCACAGTGGCTGAACAACTGTGCCTGACTGTGCCACCATTAACAAATCCATACGGTTCAATTGGTTAACAAAACGTGTGGTTGTGTCATCACCTTGACCAATTAATAGACTTGGCTTAAAAATCGTTACTTTGGCATTAGCCACATTGTGCATTAAGTTATCTACTTCACCTAACTCGCCTAACCATTGAAAATTTGGAGCATCAGTATTGGCCCCAATTTGCGATAAACTCAGTACACGCTTTACACCCGCCGTTTCTGTAACAGATTTAATCTTCTGATTAATAGGCGTTAAGTCTTTCTGCTCAACCATTTCAGTGCCAGTAGTTCGGTCAGTTGTTAAATTAACAACAATACTTGCCCCTTCTACTGAAGCTTTTAATTGTTCTGCGTTATCAAAACTTTCTAAGGTGTGCAAAGTGGTATTAGGATAAAGCAAAAACTCTCTAAATCTTTCAGGACGTCTTACAACAACTTTAACTTCATAACCGGCTTTTGACAGTTCGTTTACAACAGCTCTTCCTACAAAACCTGTTCCACCAAATACACTGACTTTATTTCCTAGTAACATGCTTTATCCAATTTTTTTAACAAAACCGAGTAAGAATAAGTAAATGCTGATGCAAGGTCAAGTTTTTATCTCAGATTCACCCTGACTATTTTGATACAATACGCTCAAAATTTAACAAAGGATTGACCCATGTCAGTAATGAACATTTCTGCTTACAGAAGCCCAAAAAAAGCTGAGCTATATCTGTTTGTACCCCAAGAAAACGGTTTGCAAGAACTCCCAAATGAACTGCTTGTTATGTTTGGTGAACCTGAGCATATTATTGATTTTGAATTATCGCCTGAAAAAAAATTAGCTAGAGAAGATTCTGCTACGGTACTGCAATCAATTAAAAGCAAAGGCTACTTCATGCAAATGCCGCCGAATGAAATTGAAAAGTTTGGTGATATGGCTCCGCCACCAGAGCGTTTGGATAATATCTGTTAATAAAAAGTCTCATATTCCAAATATAAGTGATTATTAATAGCCACAAATCAAAAAACCAAATAACCAATTAAATCACTCAGGCATTTACAAACGCTTTAATGTGAATACAATAGAGTTTTAGTTTTAAATTCAACACACATTTACAAGGAAATCACCATGGCTTTTACTCTTCCAGATCTACCTTATGATTACGACGCTTTAGAAGTATCTATTGATGCTCGCACTATGGAAATTCACCATACCAAACACCACAATACTTACATTACTAATCTGAACAATGCCATTGCAGATACTGAATTAGCAGACATGTCTTTAGAAGATATGATGGCTAAAGCGGGAACTTTACCGCCAGCAATTCGTAATAACGGTGGTGGACACTGGAACCATTCATTCTTTTGGGATGTTATGTCTGGTGACAGCATGGGAGCTCCAACTGGTGCTTTAGCTGATGACATTAACGCTACATTTGGTGGCTTTGATGACATGAAAACTCAGTTCAACACTGCGGGTGCAACTCAATTTGGTTCTGGTTGGGCGTGGTTAACTGTTGCTGCTGATGGTTCATTACAAATTTCTTCTACACCAAACCAAGACAACCCATTAATGGATTGTGCTAAGGTTCAAGGAACACCTATCTTAGGATTAGATGTTTGGGAACACGCTTATTACCTACGTTACCAAAACCTACGCCCAGCTTATATGCAAGCTTGGTGGGATGTTGTTAACTGGGATAAAGTGTCAGAACTTTATTCTGCGGCTAAAGCGTAATTTTTACTTTTTTCGCAACACATCTCTTTGCTACTCATTTTATATAAACGTGAGTACTTAAACCTCCTCTTTTGAGGAGGTTTTACTTTATATATCACCACTCTATTTAGTTAAAAATCTTAGTTATAAATCACTCTTTTATTACTTTATTGCTCAACTTTTAATCATTTAATAGTTTGTTTTTAAATGCTAATTTAAACCTTACCTTAATCTATCTTAATCAATCTAAGCACCCCACCAATCTAGTTATCTGTAAAACTCTCATACAATCCTATCTAACTTTTAGAAAAACCAAAGCTTAAGAAAAGCTCGATTTTCTCTTTCAATCTTTTATCAAGTTATATCGCATCACCACTATTTCTTAAGGCTTTCTACTCTTTATGAATACAGTTTGTGTGTTTCATTTTTTATGAAAAAAGTGTGATAGATTGAGCTTGAGGTTCATAAATTATATTTATAGAAACTGATTAAACGCACACAATTTGGAGGTAAGTTATGTCAAATACAAACCAACCCCATGTTCTTGTTTTAGGCGGAAACTTTGCTGGATTAGGCTCTGCTCAAGCGGTTCGTAAACATGCAGGAAACAACGTTAAAATTACGGTAATAGATAAAAAAAATTACCTACTCTATGTTCCCAATATCTCAACTGAAATTCTTGAATCAGACAATTTCAATCTAGAAAAATCACTCACCATGGATTTACCATCCACTCTAAAAAAAGACAATATTGACTTTATTCAAGGTGAAGTAACCAATATCAACCCTGACAATCAAAATGTCAGCTTTGTTCCGAGTGAACGTCCAGGAGCTGAACAGCAAACCCTAACTTATGACTACTTAGTCGTTGCTGTTGGCTGCGAACTCGCCTATGACGATATTGAAGGTTTTGCCGAATTTGGTGACACCGTATCCGATTTTTATCATGCCAAAAAGCTCCATAAAAAACTCCGTCAAGATTACAAAGGCGGCAATATTGTTGTTGGCTCTGCATTATTTCAACAGGGTAATGGTGCTTTAGGTTTAGAGCCTTATCCAGGCGGTTCAATTCCAGATGCCAAAGCCGCATGTGAAGGCCCTCCTGTAGAAGTGTCATTATCACTCGCCACTTGGTTAAATAAAAACAACAAAGGTGGTCCCAAAAATATCACCATTACCACACCAGGAGAAATGATTGCCGAAGATGCTGGAGAGAAAGTGGTAACTCAACTACTTGAAGCGGCCTCAAGCATGGGATTTAACTATATCAATAACACCGGAGACATTGTTAAGCTGACCGAAAAAACCATTGAATTTGCAAACGGCGATGTCATTGATGCAGAAATAAAAATCCTTTTCCCTAACTGGAAAGCCCATCAATTTTTACACGATTTAGCCATTTCCGATGATAAAGGTTTTGTGATTACCGATCTTTATATGCGAAACCCCAAATACTCCAATATCTTTGCCGCTGGTGACTGTGCTGCAGTTACGATGCCCAAACTAGGTGCCATTGGTCACCAAGAATGTGATATTGTTGGCCGTCAAATAGCCAAAGACACTCAACATATGCAAGCCAGTGAGGCCGACGTATCTTTGCAACCGATTGTTTTTTGTATTGGTGATATGGGAGCAGGCAAAGCTTTTTATATTCATTCCAATTCTTGGTTTGGTGGTAAAGAGCAAAGCTTAGTTATGGGGCGTGTGCCGCACTTTTTAAAAATGCAGTACAAACACATGTTTATGAACAGTGACGGTAAAGTACCGCCTTGGGGCTTAGATGTTGCTGAAATATTAGCCGAAAAAGTGCCTATCTAGGCACTGTATCTAAATAAAATGAATACATTAAATATAAATTTACCAGGCCTGGTAAATTAAGAATTGCTTTTTATTCCAAGCTATTTTTAAACATAGTGATAAATATAATCTTAATTTATATTGAATTTTCAAGCTAGGCCATAATTTTGAAAGCATATCTTAGATTAGATAATATCCACAAAAACAATAACAAAAATTACAACAAATACTTACCTAACTCTCCGAAGCAAGTCTCTTTTAGGGGAGTTTTTATAAACCGTCAGATATAGAGATAAACGCCAATGGAAACCTTATTTGATCCAACCCTGCTTGCCAGAGTACAGTTTGCCTTTACTATCGCTTTTCATATTATTTTTCCTGCATTATCTATTGGTCTTGGTAGTTATTTATTCATTACAGAAGCCCTTTGGTTATGGAAAAAGAACCCCGTCTATATATCTATTTTTGAATACTGGAAACGCATTTTTGCCATCACTTTTGTATTAGGCACAGTAACGGGCATTACCATGTCATTTCAGTTTGGTACCAACTGGAGTATATTTTCAGAAAAAACAGGGCCAATTCTAGGGCCTTTAATTGCCTATGAAACACAAACTGCGTTTTTTCTAGAAGCCATATTTTTAGCCATCTTATTACTTGGGCGTGATCGCGTTGGCAAATATATTTATCTGTTTGCCACTGCTATGGTCGCCTTTGGTTCTTTGCTCTCAGCCTTTTGGATTTTAAGCACAAATTCTTGGATGCAAACCCCTGCTGGCTTTAGCATCAATGATGCAGGGCAATTTATACCTGTTGACTGGCTCGCCATTATCTTTAACCCCTCTATGCCATACCGTTTTGTACATATGGTTATTGCCGCTTATTTAGCCACTGGGCTTTTTGTAGGTGGCGTGGCTGCATGGCATTTATTAAAAAACAGCCAAAACCAAGTGGCTCGTAAAATGTTTTCAATGGCAATGTGGATGGTTATCTTTTTAGCACCAATCCAAATCATTGCAGGTGACCAACAAGGTTTAAATACCGCACAATATCAACCTGCAAAAATTGCGGCCATTGAAGGCCATTACCAAAGTGAACGTGGAGCACCGCTATATTTATTTGGTTTTCCGGATGATAAAACTCAAACGGTTAAAGATGCCATTGCGATTCCAAAACTTGGTTCATTAATCTTAACCCATTCACTCAATGGCAAAGTAGATGGCTTAAATGAATTTGCTCAAGACAAACGCCCTCCTTCAGCAATTATTTTTTGGACATTTAGAATCATGGTTGGCTTAGGTTTTTTAATGCTTTTCTTAGGTATTTGGGCATTCATCAAACGTAGAAAAGGAGCTTTATTTACCAGCCGTAAATTACTTTGGGCCAGCACTCTAATGGCTCCTGCCGGGTTAATCGCCATTCTCGCTGGCTGGGTTACAACAGAAGTTGGTCGCCAACCCTATACCGTTTATGGCTACCTTCTCACCTCCGATTCCGTCTCTGCAACCCCCGCTCAGTTTGTAGGAGGCTCTTTAACCGCTTATATCATCTCCTACCTGCTCATTCTGTTATTTGCTGTCTATTTTTTAATAAAACAGCTTAAAAAAATGCCAAATATGCAAGATACATTACAAGATGATTTAATTCAGACTCGCACCAATAGAAGAAACACTAAAACCCAAAAATCGCACGATAAAAACCAGGAGAATAATCATGGATCTGATTAATGCATGGGCAGCCATTCTGATTTTTTCTATCTTTATGTATGTGGTTTTAGATGGCTTTGATTTGGGCGTAGGAATTATATTTCCATTCTTTGCAGACTCATCTCAACGGGATGTAATGATTAACAGCATCGCTCCAGTATGGGATGGTAACGAAACCTGGTTAATTTTTACTGGCGTATGCTTGTTGGCTATTTTCCCCAAAGCCTATTCCATTTTATTGCCCGCTTTGTATATACCTGTTATCGCCATGTTATTGGGCTTAGTCTTTAGAGGTGTGGCCTTTGAGTTTAGAGAGGCTGGCGGTGCTTGGAAACTCCGTTGGGATATTCTTTTTCATATTGGCTCAGTCGTAGTGGCTTTTAGCCAAGGCATAATTTTAGGCAGTGTTATTCAAGGCACCACTATATTTAACGGTCAATTTGCGGGCTATTGGTTAGATTGGCTAAGCCCTTTTACTTTATTTACAGGACTGGCGGTTGTTATAGGTTATGCGTTAATGGGAGCGAGTTGGTTAGTCATGAAAACCACTGATGGTATGCAACAAAAAGCTCGTACAATCAGTGCCTTTGCAATAACAATCACTTTTGTGGCTCTAATTATTATCAGTTTATGGACAACTGACCTTAATCAGTATTATTTTGATAAATGGTTTAACTGGCCTGGGTATTGGTTTACTTTGCTAATTCCTCTAATGTCTATTATTGCTACAACCTGGTTTATTTACGGGTTATATAAACAAAGTCAATTTACTCAAAAACAAGCTACAGAAAAACAAGTGACAGCAAAACATCAAAGCACGCCTTTTTTAGCTTCTATTGCTTTATTTGCCTCTGGTTATATTGGCGTGTTATACAACTTATATCCTTATATTTTGCCTCCAAACCTTACCTTTAAAGCCGCAGCCGCTCCCGACAGTAGCTTACACTTTTTAATCATTGGTACTTTAGTCATGTTACCCATTGTGGTGAGCTACTTCGTTTATAGTCATTATGTATTTAGAGGTAAAGTAAAACCAAAAGAGCTGGATTATTAACTCACGCACTCTTCTATTTCACCTACAAAAAAGCCAGACAATGTCTGGCTTTTTTGCTCAATTAAAAGTCTGAACGTTTAATTGTTAACTAGTGATTTAATCCACACTTTATTGGTTAAAAATGATGGAATCAATAGGCGTTCACGTTTGCTATCAAAACCTAAATCAGCTGGTGACTCTAATCCTGAAAACAACGTTTTTGGTTCAGCATTATTTTGCATCTCTTTAATAGCTTGTGCTTTCCAACTAGAAAAAATCACATTGCCATTATTGTCAGTAATCAAACCGTCTAACTTGTTATACGGTAGCTTTTCACTGCTTAACAACTTACCTTGTAAATCAAAACGATGCACTTGACCACTAGCGATAGTCACCATAATCAATTGACCATCTTTTTCAAGAATACCGTTTGGACGACCCAAATCTTGCCCCTTAGTTAAAGTAGTAATATCACCTTTAGCTGATACATGGTAAATCGCATCGGTTCCTGCTGGTTTAAACCCTGCAGCTACACCACTATCGGTTACCCAGACACCCCCTTGTGACGATGGCGTAACCCCATTTAAAAATGAACTGCCTGCAATAGGGAAACTCGCCATTGGCTTTCCGGTGGTCAAATCAAAAGTGCGAATCGTATCAATATCAGCGACATAAAGCGTATTGCCATCCGCAACCATACCTTTTGGAGCACTTAATTTAACCCCATTTTTACCACCTGCTATCCATTTTAAATCCAAAACTTTCCCATCTGGACTAAGCTTGGAGATAAAACCATTATTGTCTTTATCAAAAGGGCTTCCATGAATATTTGCCACCAAATAAACATCATGTTTAGCGTCATACTCTACCGATTCAGGCGTTTGAAAACCGACATTATCCACTACAATATTTACAGAATTTTTAGCATCGGCCGTATTTGCCGCATGAACTACAGAGATAGAAGATAAGCTTACCAGGCCTGTAAAAAACAATCCTAAAGCAACCAACAAACCTTTTTTATTTAAAACTTGAACGTCCATAACATCTCCAATTAACCAGACAATATCTACTTTTTTGATATGAGGTATCGCACTCATGAATACTCATTCTAATATTAGCAAATTCGTTAACAAAAACTAAAATCAAAACCACAAAAAACATACAAATAGAAGATTGCAGCCACAAACGCATTACGGCATACTTTCAGTCACTATAATTTATGAGGAGCCATCATGGTCAGTTTAACTACTCCAATTTGCAATTTTAACGCACCTGCTATTGATTTTGATTTACTGGGCGTAGATAACCAAAACTGGACACTTGAAAAAGCGAAAGGCCCAAATGGATTATTAATTATGTTCATTTGCAATCACTGTCCTTACGTTAAAGCAATCCAACAACGCTTGGTTGAAGACACCCGTATTTTACGTGATGAATACGGCGTAAATAGTATTGCCATAATGTCTAATGACCCCAATGAATATTCAGAAGACTCTTTTGACAACATGCGAGCTATCTCCGAAAAACTGGGGTTTCCGTTTCCTTACGTGTTAGATGAAACTCAGCAAGTGGCAAAAGCTTATGGTGCCGTTTGTACTCCAGATTTTTTTGGCACGGTAAACATTTAAACCATACCCCGCACTACTTTACTTAGAATCATAGACATTAAATTAATCACCTGTTATGCTGTATCCATTCTCAAATAATGGGTTAGAGCTATGGCTGTTCTTGAAAATATCAATCATCAACCAATGATGTTTGAACCAACCTCAATCAATTCTGAGCACGGCTTAGTTGCCAACCCCAACAGAAAGCCTCTTGACTCATTTCCTCAAATTTTCTTCTCAGATGGCGAGCCTTGGTACGAAGCAAATAGATATGCTTTTTATCGCCATGATGATTTACAAAAGGAATTAAAAACTGTAAGCCGTGAAATGACACACTTGGCACGTTATGCCGATTGGTTAGAAGAGGCAGACTTGCATTGGTTGCACTTCCCGAAGAAGAAAGGTGAACGCTGCTTATTCAAGTTTAGAGGTTATCTGATAGATCAAAGAGACAAAGGATTCCTAGCACCATCAACAGCAACGCAAACAATGACAGCTGTAATTGCATTTTATCGATGGGCTTCAGCAACAGGATATGCTGGAGAGCGTTCAAAACTATTTGATGACAAAACTAAAGTCGTCTCATTTTTCGACAAAGTTGGTTTTAGCCGAACCATGAGTGTGACATCTTCAGAACTTTCTATTCCCAATCGAACTAGAACAGGAACCCTCCTTGAAGATGGATTAACCCCAATTAACCAAGCTAGCACTAAAACTCTTATGGCTTACCTTTCTGAACATCGAAACTATGAACTTTACTTGATTTCTAAGGTAGCGCTTCAAACAGGTTGCCGCCATGAAACAGTTACAACGCTCAATATTGACGCAGTTCAAAACGCATACCCTGATCAAATTCTGTCAAACATCATGAGAGTAAAAGTTGGCCCAGGAACAGGTGTGGAAACCAAATTTAATGCATCTGGAGATATTTATATCCCTCAAGCATTGCTTTCAGAGTTAACCGAATACTTCAATTCAGCAGAAGCGATATTAAGACGCTCCAAAGCCTCGAACGCACTCCAAAGAAATATCTTCTTAACATCCCGAGGAAACAGATACACCTCTCAGACATTTGGCACACTATTACATCGTTTAAAAAACGAACTAATTGAAGCTGGTCATACGGAATTTGGCCGTTTTAAATTCCATCAACTAAGAGCAACTTTCGGAACTATGTTGATGCGAGCACTTCTTAAAACTCAAGGAATGTCTTCACTAAATGCTATTGAGTTTGTTCAAGAAGCAATGCTCCACAAAGATCCTAGCTCTACTTGGAAATACATTAAATTTATTGAGAAGGAGCCTATAGAGGAAAAGTTTCTCGAAACTTTATGGTCTATATTTACAGGCTCACAAGAGCAATCCAATCAAATCATTGAACACTTAACAAGCGGAGAAACATTTGAAGATGAATGATTTACCCGACTTGTTCATAACTCATTTTAGAATTGAAACTCCGAATTCATCGCGTTGGAATATGATGCCTTTTGTTTTTCTTGGTGGCGCTTTTGTCAAAAAAAATACTCGCAAATGGCTCAAAGAAATTGAATATCTTCCTCTTGTTGAAAACCGGATCAAATTTGTTGAATCTCTTAAAGATCATTCAATTGAATTACTAGACAGAGGAACATCTCAGCATTCAGTTTTGGTCTATTTAGACAAACTAAAGTCTTTTTTTACTTTTATCGACAAAAATAAACAACCATTGAATACACCACTTAATGTCCGTCAAGCACTATATGACTATGCGGAACATGAATTTAATCGTGCTTCACTTGGCAAAATAGAACATTTGACTGCATACCGTTCAATAGAGTTTGTTTCAGCGCAAATTAACGAGGCGATTGCTGGAGTTAACTTTGATATTAAACACACTAGACTAAAGAGAAAAAGACGTTCTAGAAGAGCTATTAGTCGAAACGCAGAAAAAGTACTACTTCATGACGCTACTAAATTAGCAAAGTTCTGCTTTGAAATTACACAGAATTTTGATCCAAAAGACCTTATCTCTGGAAAGCTACCTATCGAAATCAATGTAAGCCGTGAACTAAAAAAGACTTTAGTGAACTTAACTCCTAAGAAAAAAAAACGTGCTGAACTAAATGATGATTTTTTTAACACCCATGCTGCTTTAGCCTTCAATCATCGAGTTTCCGCAGAACTTATGGTTTTTCTGGCTATGACTATTCAAAATATTACACCTACGCTAAACCTGAAGCGTGAAAAATTTTACTATAAACCACTAAATGATAAGTATGAGGTTCGTGAATACAAGGCTCGAAAAGGAGGTGAAATAATATTCTCAATACCAAAACCCTATAAACCTTATTTTGAAAATTACCTTCAGTTCCTTGAAGAATATGCACCAAATGCTGAATGGGTATTTCCTTTTTTGGAAAAAGGGAAAGGATTCACCAAAAGGCAAATACGTTGCATTGAGCCATTTAGAAGACTTTGCAACATTAATCAAATACCTTGGACCCCACCAAGGGAATTCAGGAAAATCGGACAAAACGTTCTAATGAGGCTTTGTTCTAACGAAAAAACTGCTGCTGAATATGCTGGCCATGGAGTTGCAGTATTTAGAAACTATTATGAAACGCCTTCTCTTCAAAGGGCTGGTGATGAAATCACCCGTTTTTGGAATGAAAACGATCCACTGTTTCACGGAACGCCAAAGGTTTCTTTGTTTGGTTCACCATGCATTGGAATACCCGAATCTATACAAGCGGCATCAGGCCGACTACCAGCCCCTGATTGTATAACGCCTACCGGCTGTATTGGGTGCAAACACTATAGAGATGAAGATTCCTTTGAGTATGTGTGGAATTTATATAGTTTTAGGTATTTAAAAATTATTGAATCCAGCTCTCATCGTACTTAAGATGAAAAGCCCTCAAACACTGCCATAGAGTGGGTCAACTATAAAATAAACTGGTTTAAAAGCTCTGATAATCCTGAACATAAGAAGTGGGTTGATGAATCTAAAATGAGGATTATTGAAGGCTCATACCACCCAAACTGGTTTAAAAAGATTGAAAAATTTTATGGATAGCTCATGCAACAGAACTTAGTCGAAAACTTACAATTTAAAGCCGATATTGATTTTGTATCAGAGAATAGTGCTTGCTTCAAATCAACTGAGTACCCACCCAAAGGTGACTTTGTAGTATCTATTGATAAAGATGGAAAAACCATTTCCAGATATATGGATGACTCCTGGGATTTTAGACATTTTGGAAACCCAAACTTAATGTACTTTCATGAATATGATGATGAGAATAAGAAGTTGTTCAAGCAAGTTGTGTATTACATAATTTACAGTCATTTATTTCCATCAAAATACATTAGTCTTAGAGGTTGGTATCTTGCTTTACAAGCCCTATTTAAACAGTGCACTAAGTCTGGAATTCAAGCAAATCAATTAAGCCGACACCCCAAAGTAATTGAAGCCATCTCAAAAGAAATATCCACAAACACTCCATCAAGCTTTCAAATTTATATTTTTTACTTCCACCAACTGTTTAAGAACAAAGATCAGATTGGGTTCACACTCCTAAATGAAAGAGCTATTGGTATATTTAAATCATTTGACCCCAAGTATAAGCTTGGACAAACACCATATATACCAGTAAAAATATGGACAAAACTAATTCAACATATCAAGGTTGTCTTTGATGACTTTGAAGCACACCACAAGGAGCTTGAGGAGCTATACCACTATACAGCCCTAAACACTATTGAAAATAAAAAAAATGGAATTAAACAACCAAGCCCATTCGATTCAATAGGCCCAAGCAAAAAAATTAAATTCAATGGCTCCCTAGAAGATTATCTGATTGCAAACGATCTATTGCAGCTTTTTGAAAAATATGAGGTTAGACCGAATAATGGTTTTAACCAATACCAAGTTCAACAGTTCAGCAGCCTTTTAAATAACATAGTTGCCAGCTGTTACCTTTATGTACTTAATTATTCAATTATGCGAAAACTTGAAGCAAACAAACTTCGCCTAGATTGTTTAAGAAAAGAAAAAGATAGTAATTTAGGCTCGTTCACTTTGCTTGCAGGTGAAACAACAAAAACCGATCCTGACAGTGACGATAGGTGGATTGTTCCATATCACGTTGACCGAGCGATAAATATTGCTAGCACAATAGTTTCTTGGAAGTTAAAGCATAAAAAAATTACTGACGAAAGTGAGTATATTTTTCAAAGGGTAGAAATTTGGAATAGTAATGGAAAAGCGTCAACTTATAGAAACTTTGATAAATGCACATACCTCATGAAGCATGGCGCTGATTTTTTTAACGTTAAGCAATTTGTAATAACTCAAAGTGATTATGACGAGGCAATAGCACTCACCCCTAGTCTATTGAGAAAAGACTGGTTTAAAGTCGGCAATATCTGGCAATTTGGCTTCCATCAATTCCGGAGAACTCTAGCAGTTCACTTTGCCTTGAATCAAGTTTCTCCATCCTCGACTCAAGTTCAAATGAAGCATAGTACTCGTGAGCAACAGTATCACTACCAAAATAACGCTGGACGCCTTCGTTTAAACCATTTAGCTGAGCAAGAAGTGGTCAATGAGTATTACGCTGAAATGGCTCGCAATATCGCATCAGTAGTACATGGTGATGCGGTACTCCCTCACAAGCAATCTCCTGTTAAGCAGGATGTCGTCTGTTTTGTTGAAGAAGGCGAAATGAAAAAGCTTCTCAAAGCTCAGAAAAACGGTGCAGTGGGTTATAGAAAAAACCTACTTGGTGGCTGTATGAAGCAAGGAACTTGCGAATATGGTGGTTTTGATTCAATTACCCATTGTGCAGGTGGCACGGGTGGTAATATGTGCTCAGACCTAATTATTGATGGTTCCAGAGAACAAGAATTTGAAGATGATAAAGCCTATTACGAAGAACAAATGGATGAAGTCCCAGAAGACTCCCCAAGATACGGGGCATTGAAAGCCGAAGTGCGAGGGTATGAAAAAGTCTTAGACGTAATTAAAACCAAAAAAGGCGGTGCAAAATGAGCAAAGCAGAAACATTATTCAGAGAAGCCTTTGAACGCCTTAAAACAAACACGCCTATCAATTTACCGAAGGGAACAAAGGTCAGCCAAAATAACATCGCTAAAGAGGCAGGAAAGCATCCTACAGCGCTTAAAAAAGACCGTTTCCCGTTGTTAGTGTTAGAAATACAAGATTACATAAAACAGCAAGAAATTGATAGCGACATCATCAACAAAAAAAAGCAACTGCGGAAACAGCGAACACTTGAAGAGCGTTTAGCAGATTGCAAAAAGCAGCGCGATAAGCTAGCTTCAATTTGCGAAGCTCAAGCCCAGCTCATTGACGACTTGAGAGACCAATTAAGTGACTGTGAAAATGGCATTAAGAATCCTACTAACCTTAATAGGATTTAGCCAACCGACTGAAATCATAGAATTGAGGTGCTGAAGTTTAACTCAAATATTTTTTTAGGCGAAAGACTGAAATCAGTTTTTCGCACATAAACATTCTCGCTACATAAAGAATTTGCCTTCTATTTCGAATCCAAGCGGCTCAGGGTTTGGCAAAACTTTAACTTTTTGTAATTCCCCTTTTCGAGTATATCTGTCAAAAATTGATTCATTACCATACCCTTGAATATGTCGGCCTGAATCCCTTTCGATCCAGGCACTACATACGATGCCAACAAATTCTTTATAACGCTGCCTTTTGGCCAAAGGTAAAGAAGTCTGAAAACATTCTTTGTATGGAGCTCTCATATTAGCCTGAGGGTGTTGATTATGGTCATAATTCCACCAAACACTTATTCTGATTTCACCGAAGCTTGCATCAGACCAATTGATTACAGTGTTTTCACCAGCAATTGAGGTTATGAGGTATCCTGATTCTTGTCGCTCTTTATTATCCCAATTGAGAGAAATTTTTCCAGATTCAATAGCCTTATTTAGAGCCAATGTAACTAGCTTTCTATAAGGGTTCATATTTGTTTTTGGTGTATTAATAGACTTTACTGGATAAGTTTTTTGTAGGGTTTTTATGGCATTTTTCCAACCATTCAGAGATCCATTCTCTTCCGCAACCGTGTCTAATGCGACATGTAAAGGGATCTGTTCTTTTTTGGCCAAGGCTTTAGCGTCCTGCTTGAGCCTTTTTACTGTTCGGCCTGAAGGGAATTTGAGGGTATCGGGTAACATGTTATATTGCTCCATAATAATGTTTTTTTGCGTGTGCCGCCGACAAGCCATACGTAAACAACAAAATGTACGGTTCAATATTTGATTTTATACCTGCTATCCAGAAGGGGATTTTACCAATGGTCGGCCGTAAGCTTGCAGAAAGCTTCCAAATCATATTACCCATTTACAAAAAAAGACGCAACTAATACTATTCTAGCTACTCGAGTTTAACAAACCAAATAAAATAACGTAGACTACTTATATGCAATTCATTCCAAATGGCCCAGACATACCGAACGACCTTCTTCAAGCTCACGAAGAAGGAAGAGTAGTCTTCTTTTGCGGGGCAGGGATTTCTTACCCAGCAGGCTTACCAGGCTTTGAAGCTTTAGTCGAGAGTATTTATGAATCCCTTAATGAGGAAAAAGCGCCGTTGGAAGAAAGCTCTTTTCAAAGAGCTCAGTATGATGTCACTCTGGATTTACTAGAGCGAAGAATTACTGGTAACCGGCTAACAGTTCGCAGTGCTTTAAAAAACTCTCTAAACCCTGATTTATCTTTAAGTAACGCGACTAAAACTCACGAATCACTGATAAAGCTCGGAACGGACAATTATGGTTCATTACGAATTGTAACGACCAACTTTGACCATATATTTGAAGAAGCTGCTAGTCTTTTAAAAGTTGAAATAAATTCTTATGCAGCGCCTATGCTTCCAACCCCCAAAGTTAGCCGTTGGAACGGACTGATATATCTTCACGGGGTATTACCTGAAACAAATGATATAGAGGCATTCAATCGTCTGGTAATAACCAGCGGTGACTTTGGTTTAGCCTATCTGACAGAAAGATGGGCATCTCGATTTGTCAGTGAACTATTTAGAAACTTTGTCGTTTGTTTTGTTGGATACAGTATCAATGATCCTGTTCTAAGGTACATGATGGATGCATTAGCCGCTGATAGGATGCTAGGGGAAAACACGGCTCTTTCATATGCATTTGGAACCTACGATGGCGCTGCAAATAAAGACTCAGCTACGGAAGAATGGAGTTCAAAGGGAGTCGTACCCGTACTATTTGATAAAAATCACGGACGTTCAAAATTACACGAAACCTTAGAAGCTTGGGCTGAAATGTATCAAGATGGAATTACAGGTAAAGAGAGTATTGTCACTCAAAATGCTTTGGCTACCCCTTCGTCAAGTACCGTTCAGGATGACTATGTAGGACGAGTAATTTGGGCTCTTTCCGATGAATCTGGCAGCCCTGCAAAACGTTTCGCTCACTTAACTCCAACCCCTTCATTAGATTGGCTCCAATATTTCAGCCAAAACAACTTCAAATATTCTGACTTAAAAATGTTTGGCATTAATCCTAGCCCTAAGAAAGATTCTGATATCGAATTTAGCCTAATACACAGACCTTCTCCTCATTTTATCTCTGCAAAAATGTCATTACTTTCTCAACCTGATTCTTATAGCCAGTGGGACAGCATTATGAGTCATTTAGGCACTTGGATAAGCTACCATTTGAATGACCCTATGCTTCTGGTTTGGTTTGCTGAGCGAGGAGGTAAGCTAAATTCAAATTTAATTCACATTGTTGAAAATAGACTAAAAGAACTTCATAAACTAAAGGGAAAAGAGGATACCGTTTCATTAGATAAAATTAAGAAAGCTTCTCCAAATGGCATACCTTCAAGTTTAATGGAGAGGCTATGGGGTCTGTTTTTGAATGACAAGGTAAAAACGATACGACACTGGAGTCGAATGAATCTATATGACTGGGCAGACAAACTCAAATATAGTGGATTAACGCCAAGTCTTCGTTTTGAACTTCGAGAAATTCTCGCACCAAAAATTCAAATTGAAAAACCATTTAGAATAGATAAGTTAGACTGCCCCAATAGCGCGGAAAGAATTTCGGATTTAGTCAGGTTTGAATTAACTTTAGCTGAGGATCATCCAAAATCAGCCATTAAACATATCTCAGATGATACATTAAATGGGGTTCTTCCCCTATTACTGAATGAGTTACAGCAACTTTTACTTGATGCACTAGACCTAAATAGTGAGCTTGGTACAATTGATGAACACCATGACAATTCTTTCTTTGACCTGCCTTCAATCAGTGAGCACTTTCAAAATAAAAGGTCTCGTCAGTGGACAATCCTTATTGAGTTGTTAAGAGATTCTTGGCTCGACACTTATAACAATGACCCAAATAAAGCTAGGGTAATTGCCGAAACTTGGTTTTCACTTCCTTACCCTGTATTTAAGAGATTGGCTTTTTTTGCGGCTAGTCATGAGAATTGTATTCCCTCGAAAATTTGGATTCATTGGTTAACTCAAGATAATACATGGTGGTTATGGACTCCTGAAACAAAGAGAGAAACTATGCGATTAATTTCTTTGAGAGGAGCCAAAACTAAAAAGTATCAGACAGTCTTAGAAGAAGCCATTTTAAAAGGACCTCCTAAAAACAATTTTAAACTAGACATTGATGATGACGAAAGCTTCCAAAAACATTGTGACAGAAGCATTTGGCTTCTCTTAGCTAAACTTAATCAATCTGGAGCTCATTTAGGAACAGGAGCAGAAAAAAAATTTAAGAAACTTTCGGATAAATATCCAGAGTGGAAGCTTTCAAAGTATGAGCAAGAGGAGTTTTCATATTGGATGAGTGGCACTGGAGACCCTGACTATGAAGAAAGCCAAACTATTGATATAGTTCCCCACAAACTAGAAGAAATCATTGATTGGATAAAGCACCCAAAGAAAAAAGAAAGTCCTTGGATGTACAGGGATAACTGGGAAGAAACATGCCTCAAAAAGCCTTGTCATGTTTTGGCAGCACTTTCTCACATAGCTTCAGAAAAAGAATGGCCAATCGATAAATGGAATACTGCCTTAAATTCGTGGAGTAGAAATCTACGGATTCCAATTAAATTATGGAAACACATTTACGTTCAATTCAATTTGATGTCAGAGAAAACTTTAATAAATGTTTCTCATAGTTTAGGGTGGTTGTTAGAAAAACTCTCTTCCAGTAACCGAATTCCTGATGAAGAACTTATTCAACTGTCAGAAAGGTTGCTTAATGTACAAGAAAATGTAGATGATTTTGAATTTCAAGACGACATTACTAGTCAAGCTATAAACCATTCTATAGGACACTTAACTAAAGCCCTGATCAATGTCTGGTTTAAAGGAAAACCAGAAGATGGGGACTTACTTCCAGAACGGTTATCTAAAATTTTCACAAAACTAACGAATGTTAAAAAATCGCCATATTTGCTTGCAAGGGTTGTCTTGGCTTCTCAGCTTATAGCCCTACATCGAGTTGATACAAATTGGACAAGACGCAACCTTTTACCACTATTTAACTGGAATGATTATCCAGAAGAAGCAAAGGCTGTTTGGCAAGGTTTCCTTTGGGCTCCTCGTATTTATCAGCCTCTAATGATAGAGCTAAAAAGTAATCTACTTGCCACTGCAAGCAGATATGAAGAACTAGATAACTACGATACTCAGTTTGCCTCATTTTTGACCCACCTAGCATTAAACAAGCTAGAAGGCTTCACGGACTCCGAGTTTAAGGATGCAATAACCAACCTTTCTGAAAAAGGCATTCAACAAGTTGTAGATACTCTCTACTCTGCATTTTCAAGTTCAGGAGACAAAAAGGAATCTTACCTAGTGAATAGGGTAATTCCTTTTTGGGAAAATATTTGGCCAAAATCTAACCAATACATAACACAAGATGTGAGCGAATCACTAGCGAAACTATGTGTTGAAGCAGGAGAGTATTTCCCCACTGCCTTTACAGTTTTCCAACACTGGATTATTCCAGTAGCACATCCAGATTATGTTGTTCACCGACTGTATGAAACAAACATTTCTAAGCAGTTTCCCGAAGAAGCTTTAAGCTTTTTAGATAAGCTAATTGAGAATCAAATTTGGCGTCCAGAGGAATTATCTTCATGCTTAGAGTTAATTATCCAAAGTAAACCTAATTTAAACACGTCTCCAGCCTACAGAAGGCTACGTGCATACTTACAGCAGGCCTAGTAAAAATATAGAGTAAACGAAATTAATTAACACAAAGGAAATAAAGTGGTAAGCCTAACAACACCAGTATGTAATTTTGATGCGCCAGCAATCGATTTTGAGCTCCCTGATGCTTATAAAAAAATGTGGAACCTTGAAAAAGCAAAAGGCCAAAATGGCACCTTAATTGCCTTCATCTGCAATCATTGTCCATACATCAAAGCGATTCTCCCAAGGCTTGTTGAAGATGTTAGAAAGCTTAAAGACGAATATGGAGTTAATACAGTAGCAATCATGTCTAACGACCAGTCTTTGAATGAAGAAGATTCAACTGAAAATATGATTCGTATTTCTGAAGAAATGGATTTCTCATTTCCTTACCTAATTGATGAGACACAAGAAATTGCTAAAGCATACGGTGCAGTATGTACCCCCGACTTTTTCGGGTTTTCAAAAGACATGACACTGCAATACCGAGGCCGCTTTGATGAATCAAGAAAAGAGACTTCGCCAGAAGGTGTGCGTAGAGATTTATTAGAAGCGATGCAACAAATAGCTAAAACGGGTCAAGGGCCTTTAGAACAAATACCAAGTATGGGCTGTTCAATTAAGTGGAAAAACTAATTGAAAATGCTCAACTTCTCTCCAGAGAACTCAAACATTAATTCGCAACCGTGCATAATAGGTAGCCAATCTTGACAATAAATCTGAGAAACTCTAAAAACAAAATTAATTGATAATTGTCGGGATAAATAAAGGAAATATTGAGGAATTAAGGTATGTCTGACGCATTGCAAAAACATCTCAAGAATAAAGCCACTGAGCAAGAACAACTTAGCATTTTATTAAGTCAATGGGATTTTGATAAAAAATTAGTTCCTAAAGCATTACAAAATGTTGGTCAACTATTTCCTCATTTCAGCCTACATGATCAATCACACAGTGATCAAATTTTGATAAATATTGAACGAATACTTGGTCCGAATAGAATCTCTCAACTAAGTGCAACTGATACTTGGCTTCTTTTAGAAGCAGCTTATTGGCACGATACAGGGATGATAATTGCCTATTCAACAATGGATGAAGATATTCATGAAAATCCAGATTTTAAAGAATATATCCGTGAAGTTGCCAATGATACAAGTAATGAATTGAGTCAGTTTGCTCACTTCTTTAATTCTCAAGATCTTTCAAAAGCATTTATTGGAGCCAAAGACCCTTTAGACGCGATTAATAAACTTCGTTTTCTTATGGCTGAATGGTACAGACGACCTCATGCAAATAAATCTGAAAAAACTGTCAACAATCCTATCTCTGAGTTAAATCTCAACTCTCCACGAACCGAATTGATTCCAAATAGACTTTTTAAGCTTCTTGGAAAAATTTGCAGAATCCATGGGGAATCATTTGAAACGTTACTTGCTGAGTTAGACTACAAAGAAGCAGGAATTTCTAACGATGATTGTCATCCAAGATTTATAGCATGTTTACTTCGTTTGGGTGATCTTCTTGATATTGATGACAACCGCTTTTGTCCAGTAATGCAAAGACTAGTAGGAAATAATCGACCATCCTTAACAAAAGCCCATGAAGATAAGCACAGCAGCATCAAGCATTTAAGAATTGACCCTGAACGTATTGAAATCACCGCTATGACTGAAACAGAAAGCGGATATTTAGAACAGTGGAAATGGTTTGATTGGATAAAAAAAGAAATTCAGCAACAAATGTCGCAGTGGAGGGACATAACACCCTCACCAGAGTTTGGATTACTACCCACTATTGGAAAAATTAAAGTAGAAATTCAGGATAAAAAATTAATCTTATCTGAAGGAAAAAGACCTGAGTTCTCTCTAAACTCTAATGGGGTGATGCGTTTATTAAAAGGTCAGAATTTTTATAATCAAAATGACACAATTCGTGAGTTATTACAGAACTCTGTAGATGCAACTCTTATTCGCTCATGGTTAGAGAATAAAGCCTTCGACGACAACAAAATAAAGGATTATCCAGACGAAGACTCACCAAGTTATTTTGAACGATTTCCGATTGAAATCAGCTTTAATCGAGAACGAGAAGCAGAAGACAAGTCGAAGGTTATTTGGTCTGTAACGATAAAAGATCAAGGCATAGGAATTAGCTCAGAAGACTTAAAATTTGTATTACAGGTTGGTGGCTCCTCATCAAACAAGGCTAGACAAAAAATCATTAATGACATGCCCGAGTGGTTGAGACCATCTGGTACTTTTGGAATAGGTTTTCAAAGTGTTTTTATGTGGACGGATAAAGTGAAAATCCTAACACAAAGCAGTTACGATAATGACCAGTTAAAAATTGAAGTTAACAACCCAAATGGTGTATTACAAGGGTTAGCAACGATTGAGCTAATTTCAAATACAAAACATATCAAAAAACTGGGCACTGAATTAACCTTTGAAATAGAGGTAGACAAAACGCCAAAGAACATCTCTTATAGGTATGGTTCACTTGTTGAAAAGGCATATTCAGAAAATGATTGGTTTTTAGAGCAAGAATTACCAGCCAAGATTATATCTCTTGTGGATGAAGCCTCTGATTTTTCTCAAGGAAGCCTCATTCGTATAGATATAAACTACAATTCAACAAAATATCAAACTGAATTACCTACCCACAATAAATCAAAAAATTTTATACAAGCAACCAATAGCTTCTCAAAGCTCTATTTAGAAAATGAACGAGATATTCGATACAGAAGTAGCCTCTCTTATAGAGGGCAGAATATAGAAAAATTTAACTCTGTATATGATTTTTTTGCCATTGAATTGGACTTATATTCAGGGAAAGCAAGTGATTGGGTAACCATTAGTAGAAATGATTTAACAGAACTAGGAAAGCAAAATATAAATTCTGTGGTCAAAAAGAATTTGGGTTATTGGATCAAGCAAAATGGAAGCATGATTTCTTCAAAGCCTCACATAAAAGCTCGCGTCTCTGCAATCTGCCATATGTGGAAGGATGACATAGACATAGATCCAGATTGGATCCACATTTCCAATAAATATAAGTCCGATTGGACTGCATTTGAAGGAACCTATGAAGGGAATACTGAATACCACTCAATTAAAAATTCAATGAAGGTGGGAGTTAAATTGATTCTTGACCACATTCAAGCAAACGAAACTTTAGATGATAACAAAGTTTTCTTTTTTAATGAGTTAAACAGTCGTGAATCGTTATTTATAACAGAACTTTGGTTAAAGGAGTGGATCGACACCTCTGAAAACAATGGGATTCGTTACAGCACAGTAGAATACAAAGACGATAATTCAAAACAAACTAGACTAATTCGCATAGCAGAATTAATCCAAATTTCTGAAAGTCAAAGCAAGGTACAAATATCTGACGACGAATTGGTTAAATTTATCGAAATCTCTTTGAAAACCAGTTTTCAAAGTTTCCGGCTTTTTATTCCTTTATTTGATTACTTTAATGGAATAAAAAATCTTGAAAAATTGGTAATGACAAATACTGTTATTCATGGTCATTTTGAAAACGTCATTCCATACTCCCCAGAAAAATCAATATTGCTACCTTTTTTTGTATTGATTAAAGATAGAAAGCCTAAATTAAACCTTGAACGATTTGATGATTTTATCGATGCAGTTAAGAACAAGCTCCCTGAGGAATTACCTGTGCAACAAATAAAAGAGATTTACGAAGAAGTTATTAAATATTTTGACACGTTAATGACGGATTCAAATATATGGAAGGATATGCGTAATCCAAGTTAAAGAAGGTGACATTAAGCAAATGCCTTGACTATCTATAATCTACCCCGAATAGGAAGTAAAACCAGCTAAGTGCAGTTTTTCTCATCAACTAACGGTATAGACAAAATTATGTATATAATTGTACTAAAAATAGAAAAACTTATAGACATTAACCAAAGTGACATAAATCCATACTTTTCAAAGTATCTAGGTATTGTCTATAGAAAGGTCTGTTTACTGTGTAAAAGTTATAACGCCGATTTAAAACTTCAGTACCGTGGACGTTTAGACGAATCTAGAAAAGAGACTTCGCCAGCAGGTGTGCGTAGAGATTTATTAGAAGCGATGCAACAAATAGCTAAAACGGGTCAAGGGCCTTTAGAACAGATACCAAGCATTGGCTGTTCAATTAAGTGGAAATCATAAATAGGTATTTATTTTTTTTGATTATGAAAGTTTTTAACAAAAATCCTATCTAATTCAATGTACTTCCTATAAATTAATTTAATTAGCTTCTCAAGTTAACACTTATATAATAAATGTTAACTTGTATATATGATTACTTAGGATTAAAGACTCATGCTCAAATATCATTTCAAAAACCTTTGGTTTCGGGATAAAACAGAAGATGTTGTATTTATTAATAAATACGCAGTTCAGATGCGTGCAGGATTGATGCTTCTTATTCCTATTTACATGGTAATTATTCTATTCACTACCGTTCTTGCTCCAACCTGGACCGTTACCCCAAATACATTTGCTGAAGAAACCTTTGATGTCACAACCGATTTTAGAGTTATTTTTAATGTTCAGGCTTTTAGAACCCCGTTTGATTACACGATTCCTACCTATGTGTTGTTCTACGGTTTATTTGAAATGATTACTGGCATGTTCGTTAGAACCGCATACCTTTCTCCAACCATTCATATTGCGACCCTTTTAACCCGAAATATTCGCCCTAAATGGGAACCTTTAAAACCCAAACGTTTTGCTTGGATTATTGGAGCAGTATTAATTATTTCATGTTTAACGTTTTTTCATCCTGACTCCGTGGCACGCGTAGTTAATGCTTTGTTCTCAGAAGAACTCTTACCTACTACAGAAAACTGGATGCCTAATTTTATTCCGTTACTGGTTGGGGTCTGTTTTGGGTTGATGTGGTTAGAAGCTATCTTTGGATTTTGTCTAGGCTGTAAAATGCATTGGATTCTTGCCAAAATCGGGATATTTAAAGAGCATTGTTATACCTGCATGAATGTAGATTTTGACCAAAAAGCATGGATTGAAGAGCGTAAAGCCATGGAAAAATCTTTAAAAGATAAAAACTCATAAATAAAAAAGGGTTCACAGCTTACATGTGAACCCTTAACAAAAACCCTTCTTAATATAAAAACCTTCACAACAATACATTTCACAAAACACGATTGTTTTAACTAGCCGTGATTACTTAAACGTAAATGTGGTATTTACCCTTTTCTGAGCTATAAAACTTGAGTAGCCATGCGATAAACACGAATTAATTGATGTAGTTGATTTTGAATGTCTTGAACGGGAGTGTTTCTCATAATCCCCAAATAGCAATAATCTATCAGGTAAGCCAGTTTTTCAGGGTTTGTTTTTATTGAATCTAGAACAATAAGATTGTCTTTAATACCACGCTCTAATTCTTGTTGAATAAATTTAATGATAATTTTTTGTTTTGCTTCAACAATGTCTCCAGATGTTTCACCAATCGCATTATGTAAATCTTTTAATACATAGTCATCTTCAACGTTTTCAAATACTTTTTTACCGCTTGCAACCAAATACTCTTCAATCATATCCCAGGGGTTAGTTAATTGAATTTCTTGAATTCTATTTTCTGCTTCATGAATAGAATTGCTGGTACAAAGCTCCACTACATTTCTGAATAATACTTTTTTATTCTTAAAGTATTTATGCACTGTCACTCTGGAGTAACCAGTATATTGACTGATTAATGACATATTGGTTTTACTAAAGCCAAATTGGGAAAAACACTTTAGTGCGAGTTCTGTAATTTCTTGCTTGGTATTTTTTGATGTCATTTCGTTATTTTTTTTAAAATTGAGCACTCTGCACAAGATGTGAGAAAGACTTAAAATCAATTGAAAAATTAGTGAACTATTTAATATTTAAGCTAAAAAATAGAATACCACCATTAATTGTAATCTTTTTATTCTAATCTCTATTTAGCAACATTAACAGCCCAAACTACCATCTTTACATTTAATAAAAAAGTGTTAACATCATTATAAATTTAAAGCGGGACTTTTACAGTTTTGTGTAGTGCATGTAGTACATTATGTTTCACGTTCTATTGTGTGCTGTACTTTGATTTTTGTATTTACTGAGCCCTAATGATTACCCATTTATAACTTGCTCAGACAAAACCTACTCAGAAAATGTATCCCTAAAATTGAATATATAAGATTGAATATATAAGGATAAAAGATGAAAACATTATTAGATTATATTGAAGACGCCAGATCAGAAATCAAAGAAGTGTCCATTGAAGATAGTAAACAACTAATTGAACAGGGTATCAATGTACTAGATGTTAGAGAGCCAGGCGAATTTCTATCTGGGGCCATTGAGGGTGCTATTAATATTCCAAGAGGTGTTTTAGAACCGGCTGCGGATTTAGAATACGCAGGAGCAAATCCTGATTTACGTGATCATCGTAATGACCAATGGTTGGTGGTTTGCAAATCTGGAGGAAGAGCGGCACTAGCTACAAAAACATTGGCCGAAATGGGCTTTACCAATGTAATGAATATGACGGGTGGAATGGATCAATGGCAAGGAAAAGGATTTGCCATGGTAATACCATCAGATGAAAAAATGACAGTGATGTTGAAAGAACCTTGTATTGTTTAATGGTTCAATTTACACGTTTAGTATTGAATCGTTAAACGCTTAGACTTAATGAGAGCTTTTTATTACAGCTCTCACAATGCAAAATCTTATTATTTAGGCATGTTATTGCTTTTGAATATTATTGTTTTAAATATTATCAAGCAGTAAATTTGCTTCTTATCTGGCTAATATATTGACTCAGATATTGGCTAATCAATAACATGCTAAAACCGCCAATAAAGCCAAATGTAATTGAATAAATCTGGCTCAGTAAACCACCATACGCAAACACGGCAAAGACCGTCATACCAAATAACATCGCTATCATTGCCCAACCAATAGTAATACGTCGCCCCCAAGCAAGCCACAAGATCAGTGGTGCAAATGCTGAACCCAACCAACCCCAAGCATCTAACACTAAACTAAATACGGTTTGGTTATTACTTAAGGCCAAGCTCATAGCGGCGAATAAGATAAGTGCGGTAGCCAATTTGGTTAATAATAGAGACTCAACTGGTTTTACGGTTAAATCGCGACTTAAGGCGGCTGAACAAGAAAGTACCAATGAATCAACTGTTGACATGGTGGCGGCAAACAAAGCCGCTAAAATCAAACCAACAAATATCTCAGGCATCAATTGATCAGCCAGTGATGGTAAAGCTAATTCAGCATCAAAACTACTGAGCTCTGGCATCAGTAAACGACTTACCAGGCCTGCTAAAATAGTCAAACTATAAAAAGTGATAAACCAGGCATAGTAATAATGTTGCATCTGTTTGGCGGTATAGCTATTAGATAAGGTCATAAAACGGATAACAATATGCGGTTGACCTAACACACCCATGCCACCAATGATCCAACCTAAAACAAATAACCCTGCTTCAATCATGCCAAGGTTTTCAGGAAACCAGCCAACATAAGCAGGTGAAACGTTTTGCAATGAGTTCCAAAACTCTACTGGTCCACCCACCGCTTGCACACCAAATACCACCATTAACGCCATGCCCGTTAACATAACAATTGATTGAGCAACGTCCGTCCAAATAGAGGCTCGTAAACCACCAACCATACTGTAGAAAAAAATCATAATCGCGGCAAGAATAATGCCTGTTTCTGGAGACCAGTCCAATAGAACTTCGGTAGCTTTACTGCCAGCTTTTAATTGAGCTGCCGCATAGACAGTTAAAAACACTACGGTAAAAACACCAACCGTTTGTCTAAAACGTCTTACCGCCCAACTTGAGCTAGCAAGCGGTTTGGTTGCTGATTGTGAATCAACGTGGCTTTCATTTTTGAGAATCCAATGTGTCAATAACCCACTATAGGAATGCACATTCTTTTGATGGCCTATCTCTTGAATGACTTTTACAGTTTGCTTTTGAGCTAACCAATCACCAAAAATCCAGCCAACCATTATCCAAATTGAAGATAACCCCATGCTATAGGTTGCACCAATCATACCTATAAACATAAAACCGCTATTATTGGTGGCAACGGCAGACAACCCCACCAAAGCGGGAGACATATTTTTGCCAGCCACCAAGTAGTCACTGGTTGTTTTGCGGCTAGCCCAATAACTTGATAAACCGACCACAAAAAACAGCGATAAAAACAACATGAAGGTAGTTAATATCATATTAATCAACTAACTTAACAAAGTATTGAAAGGTTAAATTAAGCACATTATTTACCTGGTTGCTGAACATCAGGTTCGTAATGTTTCGTTTTAATTAATGACTGAAAATCAGGGTGATCTACCAGGCCTGCAAAAATAGGATCTGTTTTAACCTCTTCAAGTAAACCTTCAGTATCTTCAATGGCTTTTTGTAAATAGTCGAGTGCTTCTTCTGGCTGATTTAGCAGCGCATAGGCTCCTGCTAGCTGATAAAAAGCGTGTTTATTATTGGCATCGATCTTTAAGGCTTGCTGACACAGATTAATAGCCCAAAGCGGCTCATTCATTTCTAATAAAAGATCTGCTTTATAGGTCATCGCTTCGGCATTTTCAGGGTCTATCTCTAAGATTTCATCGTAAATAGCTAAACGATTACTTAAAATTTGTTCTTGCCCTGCCTTAAGCCAAAGGCTATGAATATCTTGGTGCTGACTTAAGCGTTGTTGGGCTGAAGTAATGCCTCTTGATTTACGATTAAGCTCTTCTTCCAAGGCTTTTAATCTGCCTTCGTAAGTCTCTATCACTTCAGTGACTTTGGCATCTGCCATATTATGCACACGCTCTTTTACATCCCGCAAAGAGCTCCAACCTACTAATAATAGAACCGATGAGATTCCCGCAATCAAATAGAAAAAATAGGTAACTGTATCGGTTGCATATCCGACTGCTTGATTAACCGCTGATAACTCTCTATTTACCACCTCTTTGGTGATATTAACCTGTAGATCATTCATATCTACTCTTAGCTGTCGCAACTCATCCATAACATAACGCTCAACAAAAGGGTTATACATGGGTTTAGTGAGTTTATTGACATCTTGGGTTTCGCTATCATGCTTTAACTCTGTTACGGCATGAGCCATTGGCACCCACAACAAGATAAAAGCAAAGATTAATGTTCGCATATCGCACCCTTTTTACTTTGAGTTTCAATTAAATTAGTATGTAGGGCTTTGATGGTTTTCTCAAAGTCGTTTTCATTTACAAAAAACTGCATTTCAACTTGGCGAGTGTTTTGATGAATCGCTTCAATATTAATACCTTGTTTGTAAAGAGTGCCTACCGCACAAGCTAAAAAGCCTTTAATTCGCATATCACTACCCATTGCAGAAGCCAACGCAACTTTACTGGTTTGGATTGATGCGGTATCTAAACGACTTTGTAATTGTTTAGATAGACGGCTCGCTTTTTTGAGTGAATCATTAATGTACAAAGTGATGGTATTGGCATTAAAGTCTTTATTAATCACATCACATTGCAAACGCTGAGTGATTTCTTGAATAATCTCTTCATAAGCCCCTCGATTACCCATCATCTCTTGGTCAAAGATTTCAACCGCTAACAAGCGAGACATTCCTGCAATAATCTCCACCTTAGGTGAGTCACTCACATACTCTTCAGTAATTAAGGTACCTTGATGGTCTGGCTCAAAGGTATTTTTAATACGTAGAGGTATATTGGCTTGTCTAAGTCCTTTTGCCGCTCGTGGGTGAATCGCCTCCATCCCCAGATTAGCAAGCTGATCAGCAATGTCATAATTGGTTCTACCAATAGGAATAACCTGCTCCTCACCGACTAATCTTGGGTCAGCACTACTCAGGTGATATTCTTTATGGATTACCGCTTCACTCGCCTTGAGTAACACCGCAATACGGCTAAAGGTCATTTCACTGTATCCACGATCATAGGTTTGCATAAGGTTTTCTTGGCAATGGCTGTAACCCGTTACAACTGGCAAAGTATTGCTAAAATCAATCTCTTTAAGATTCTCAGATATCATGTCATCCAAAGCCATAGGTTCATTGGCTTGCCAACCGGTCAAATCAATGAACTTTGCGTTAATACCTTCTGACTGCAAAAGACTGGTTAGGTTATAGGCACTATGTGCTTCACCCAAACTGGCCAGTAATTCACGTACTGTCAGCAAATGACTTTCTAATGAAAAATGCCCGTGGCTACATAAATCTTGTAAATAGGTAAGTAGCTGCTCGGTTTCTAAAATACGTCGATTAATAAACTTATTGGCTTCAACCAACTGTGCAGGCTCGTTAAAAAGCGTGGCATTAATCTCATTAAGCGTGTTAGCTACATTTTCTAACGCTGCTTGCCAATTAGCATCGACATCGTCATTGGCAAATAGACCATACACCCCAGGAGTGCCGGTCTTTTTTTGCTCTAATAATAGATCTGTAACCCCTGAATAAGCGGAGACTACAAAAACCCGATGATAAGGATCTTGAGCATATAAAATAATATTGTCACGCACCGACGCGTACTCACTCATGGAAGTACCGCCAATCTTTTCAACACTTAATGTGCTGTTGTTTTCTTGTGTCATGATTCTCTTTTAATTTGATTTAAATACACAAAATAGAAGTGGTTCTAAATAAACCCGCGTTTTACCAGGCCTGGTAAAATGCCATAGGGTTTTATTTACTTAAGATCTTTGCATGAGTGAGGTGCGAATTAAAAATGTGAAAAATTCTTCATTTTTAAACGTAGATACACTCGTGCAAAGGTCTCATTTATTCTGGTAAGTTATAAGAGCCATCAGCATCATGGGTTTCACGCCCAGTTACTGGGGGGTTAAACACACAAACCATGCGCATTGGCACGCCCTTATTAGCACTTAAAATATGTTGGTCATTATTATTGAGTGCGTAAACGGTACCTTCTCTAATAGGGTGAGTAATACCGGTCGCTTTATCGTAAATTTGGCCCTCACCCTCAATGCAATAAACCGCTTCTAAATGGTTTTTGTACCATAAATGTAAATCTTCATTTGGCTTGATAATGGTGTCATGCAGAGAAAATCCCATCCCATCTTTAGCTAATAAAAGACGGCGGCTTGTCCATTGTTTATCGTCAACATCGGCGTCGGTACCAATAATGTCATCATAGAGATTACGAACAATCATTTTGAGCTCCTATTTTTGGTTATTTTCATTTTTTTCAAGGACTTTACGGATGGCATTTTGCAAAATGTCAAAACCTTCATTAATGAGCTCTTCAGTAATAACCAATGGCCCTAAAAATTTAATCGCTTCACTATCCGCACCGGCGGTTTCAATAACAAGACCGTCATTAAAAGCAGTTGAACAAATGTCAGAAGTCAATTCCGGTTTTTTAAACTCCATACCCCAAATAAAGCCGTGACCACGAATTTCACGAATTAAATTTGGAAAGGTCAGAGCAATCTCTTCCATACGTTTTTGAACCAATTTTGATTTGGCCTTGGTTTGTTTAACCATTCGGTCATCAGCCCAATACTCTTTAAGTGCAGCCGTAACTGCAACAAAGGCTAAGTTGTTTCCACGGAATGTTCCAGAGTGTTCACCTGGGCTCCATTTATCAAGTTCAGGCTTCATCAAGACTAAAGACATCGGGTGACCAGCACCAATCGACTTAGATAACGTCACAATATCAGGTACGATACCAGCACGTTCAAAACTAAAGAACTCACCAGAACGACCATTACCTACCTGGATATCATCAACAACCATTAAAATATCAAAGTCATCACAGATTTTACGTAACTTTTGTAGCCACTCTTCACCAGCAACGTTAATCCCCCCTTCAGCCTGAATTGTTTCCAATACGATTGCTGCTGGAAGTTCGGTACCCGAAGAAGCATCATCTAAAATCTTACGCAGGTACGCCATAGTATCGACCTTGTCGCCTAGATAGTTGTGGAATGGTACTTGATAGGTATAGCCAGGCACACCATAGTTGTCATCATGGTAATAACTGTTACCAGTAATACTCAACGACCCCATCGACATACCATGAAAACCGTTGGTAAAGGACATAACCTGCTTACGCCCTTTTACTTTACGAGCAATTTTTAAAGCGGTTTCAATCGCATTTGTACCCGTTGGACCCACAAACTGTAGTTTGTAGTCTAAATTACGTGGTTTTAGAATGTTCTCTACAAACGTTTCCATAAAATCACGTTTAGCAACGGTGGCCATATCTAAAGCATGACCAATACCATCATTTTGCAGGTAGTTAATAACTGCATCATTCACAACGGGGTTATTGTGTCCGTAGTTTAGTGCACCCGCTCCAGCAAAAAAGTCGATGTATCTCTTGCCGTCTTCATCCCAGATTTCAGCCATCTTAGACTTTGCAAAGACTGTTGGAAAAGAGCGTACATAACCCCTTACCTCTGATTCATATTGATTAAAAATACTTAACGCCATGGTTAACTCCTATAAGTTTAAAAAAGTGTGCAGCGGAAGATCTTGCGGTGCTCGCAAGGTATATTCTTGTTCCGCTTCGTGCTCCTGGCCTGCAAAATGTTCAGCAAGAATAAAGTCTCTAACACCTAAATCTAGGCGGTATTGCTTAGCAATGGACTTAAATAATGCTTGCGATGCGGCATTACTAGGAGCGATGGTGCAACTCACTGCGGTGAGTGCAATATTAGACTGCATTTGCTTGTAAAGCAGTTCGGTAATCAGGCGTTTAGCTAAGCCTTTACCGCGTGCAGTTGGTGATACAGCGACTTGCCAAATAAATAGATTTTGTAAATCATCAGGTCTACGATAAGCTGAGACAAAACCAACAATCTCACCATTTAGTTCGGCCAACATACAACTGTCGGCAAAATGGCTAGATTGCAAAAAATACAAGTAACTAGAATTTAAATCTAACGGTGGGCAATTTGCTACTAACTGGTATATAGCCATACCATCTTGCAAGGTAGGGGCTCTAAAATTAAGTGCTGATGCCGTCGTTTGATTGTTTGATTTGCTTAAGTTTGGGGGGTCATACTCCATAAAAATACTCGGTAATTTAGTAAACGCTTGCTTGCGTTGCTTTAGTTAAAAATAGTAAAAATTAACACATTGGAAATCTAGAAAATAAACGGTAACCCCATACAGGTTTACGGCTTAAAAAGAATCATGAATTTAAAGACGATCAAGGCTTAAAAGAAAAACGACAGCACAAAGCCTTTGCTTTAAAAAGCAATCTTATGAGAGACAATCTCAGGTAAGACAAACTCATGTAAGACAAAAAATAAGAAATTGATTCCGCAGGATAATTCCTTTGGATTTTTTTGATAAGTGACGACCGCTTAAAGCGATAAAAAGGGTCTAAAAACATGCTTTTAGAAGCTCTGTTTTTTGAATTTGAAATCTCTAAAATAAAGATGACTAAACCTTGTGGGTTATTAACTTGGCTTATTATTCAAACAAATCTAGAGCAAAACTTCAAGTTAGCTTTATCAGATAGAACCATAAACCGTCATTATCAACGTCAAAAAGATTTAGCAAATGAATAAGAAAGTGCCCTCTAACTATAATGACATTTCAATTGAAAAAAACAAACAGCCCAAGTAAATCTATCAATAACTTAATATTCATTTACGTTTATAAAATAAACCGTGTTTGAAAAACTACGGTTTTGAGGGTTCCAACTCAAGGGACATTTCATGCCTAAGTCAAATCCAAAAGTATTTGTTAACGTCCGTTCAAAAGTCTCCACACGGCTTTCAATATCCCCTCTCACTTGGTGACTATTTTCATATGTTTTCAGCAAAAATTTTGTAGCCAAATACATGTCGTAACAAATACTATTAATATACTTTTCGGGACAATTAAATTTTTGTGCAATATTCCTAAATTCAGTTGCAGTATGATCGTCGCCCTGATAATCAGGTATAGTCGACGTGACCCAAACTTTGACTTTCGGTTTTCTAATAAGCAATTTCTTTAAAGTACCAAATCCGATAAGGGATGTACTATAGAAATTAATCTCTTCATTCTCCAGAGCCTCAACCACCTGTAAAAGGCTTTTTGCTGAACCAAAAAACATCACGTTGACAGGACGTATTTCTCTAATTTTTTTAATGGTTTCTTCGGAGTTCTGTGGCAAAAATTCAATAATTTCAACATTGCTTATCTGCTTAAAAAACTCCACCGGACTCTGCTTTAGACTCACTGGAGCATGAACCATGACTGAACGCTGCCCACTCGCATTGAATTTCTTAGCGATGGCCATTAACTCCTGTTCAATTCCAGCTTTAATATTGTAAACATTATGCGCTGTTTCAAGCCTTAAGGCCTTACAACCATTAAAAGGCGCTAATATAGGCGTTTTCAGAGTACTAGCAAACTCAGCAAATTCTTGAGAATATTGAAACGGAAAAGTGGCTCCTACCGAGCCCAAACTATTTACCGAAACCTGGTGGGTCAAATTATCTTTTAATTTCGATAACTCTGATTCATCGTCAAAAAACTCCAAGCCGATATCGGCTTGGCTTTGATCTGCAAACAACTCTAAATAGGCCAACATCGCGCCATATTTTTCTGAGATCCCAATAAAAGAAAAGTTACCGGTTAAAGGCAATGAGTAGGATAAAAACACATCTGGACTTGGCTTGTTAGACAAAACCGATTGTCCATAAAACGTTGCAAGCTCTTGACCATCCAAACCAGCGGGGTTCAATGAAATTTGATGCGGAATATTATTTTCATCACCACTCGTTAAACAGACTGAGTCTAAGGACATATCCTGCTGATTGCCTTCTACTAACGCCATAGCATCTTCAAAAGACATTGGCTTAGCATATAAGTAACCCTGTCCGATTTTAGCTCCGTAACTCAATAATAAACTTGCCGTTTCTTGATCTTCGATACCTTCACAAACCACATCTAAGCGTAGGTCTTTACACATAGAAATAACATTTTTAATTAAAACTTGTGATTTTTCGTCAAACAACACATTTTTAACAAAAACACGATCTATCTTAAGTTCGGTCAAAGGTAAATGATGCACCTGACTCAAAACAGCTGAACCAGTTCCATAGTCATCCAAGGAGAGATTAAACCCCTTTAAACGTAATCTATTCAAAATATCTAACGCATTAGTAATAGCAAAAATTTCTTTACTTTCAGTGACTTCGAAAATAACCTTACTGTGCATAATTTGATGCTGATTAACTTGCTCTTCGAGCCAGTTCGCCAAGCCTTTATCCTCTAAGTCCAGTGCCGAGAGGTTTATGGATAAAGTCAGCTTGGTAAACTTTTCCAGCATTTTTTCAAAAGCTCTCAATGCTTCACAAACAACACCTCGAGTTAACTTTTGAATCAATCCTTGTTTTTCAGCTAACTCGATAAAATCATTAGGCATAATCAGGTCACCAGCCATGTTTTTTAACCTAACTAAAGCTTCAAATCCAATCAAGCGCCCCGTCGCTAATTCAACTTGTGGTTGATAATGAACCACAATACGATTTTGCTCAATTAACTCTTCAACTGCATTATTGCTTAATTCCAATTTGGGGGGCTGATATGATTTTTCTTTTATTTGTGGTTCAAAATCTTCCATCACCTCTTCAACTAAAAGCTGTACGTTACGCAAGCTAAAAGGTTTTTCAATATGGCCAACAATATTCAAGTGATGTGCTTGGGCAAGTCGTTCGGCACTCAATAAAACAGAACGGTCAAAACCACTCATCAATATCAACATGCCTTTATATTCATTTTCTGCAAGCCAGCGAATCACCTCAATACCATCCCGTTCAGGCATATTTAAATCTAAAAACCAAAGTAAATAACCATCAACTTGGGTTTTAGATAAACTTAATGGGTTAGATTCTTTCGCCGCTTCAATACCAATTATGTCGCAAGCATTAACCACAAGATCACAAATTGTATCGTCATCATCAACAACTAATACTTTTACAGCCATGATTAATTATTCTCCTCAGAATTCAGTACTTTTTCCACCAAACCAATTAATTGAACTCTTGAATAAGGTTTATCTAAAACCTTTAAGCTCTGTTTTTGATCGCCGTACTGTTTCAAAAGCTCCTCAGAAAAACCAGAACATACAATACTTGGTAAATTTGGAAAACGCTTCTCAACCTCTTCTAACAATTCAAACCCCGTCATCTCAGGCATAATTACATCAGTAATGATTAAATCAAATTGTTCTCTTTCTAAAATTTCTAATGCTAGCTTTCCACTATTAGCGGTCGTAACTTCATACCCTGCGTACTCAAGATAGGCTTTAGCGACGGACATCACATCGATTTCATCATCCACCACCAAAACCCTACCATGCCCCCCCTCGGACGGCTTAGACAAATCCAAATTCTGGCTGTCTATTGCAGGCGGAGTAGAAGGAGTGCTCGTTTGAGGTACAGATGTTTCTTGCATCCTTATCACTTCAGATAAAGCCTTACTACTTTTTGGGAAATAAAACTTAAACGATGTTCCGACGCCAAGCTCAGAATAGACCCTTATATGTCCTTTTGACTGGCTAGTAAATCCAAAAACTTGAGCTAATCCAAGCCCCGTTCCACGGTTTTTTGATTTAGTCGTAAAGAAAGGTTCAAAAATTGAATCCACAATTTCTGGTGCAATACCTGGGCCACGGTCTGAAAAACTTAAAACAACATAATCCCCGATTGGGATGTTTTTTTGCGTCGGGCTCTCGCTTTGCTCAACAATGCTGACATTATTCATTTCAATGAATACATCTCCACCTTTATCCATTGCATCACGAGCATTGGTCGCTAAATTGACCATACTGGACATAAACTCTTCCGGATCTACTTCTATTGGCCAAATATCGTTATTTGGAAAAAAGTGTAACTCAACCAGTTTACCGAGAGCGGATTGGATTAAAGCCAATTCTTGTTGTAAATATTGACTAACATGCATCACGTCTAATCTTTTGGCTTCTTTTCTAGAGAAACTAAGTAACCGACGCGTTAATCGAGAAGCTTTTTGCGATGCACTCATAGCAGTATCTAAACAATTAACTATTTTTCTTCTATCCAGTTCGGTTTTTTCAAGCAGCATTGTGGAAAGTTCGATATTGCCTTGAATAGTCGTTAAAAGATTATTAAAGTCATGGGCAATACCTCCCGTTAATTGCCCCATCGCTTCCATTTTTTGATTTTGACGTAATTGTTGTTCTAATTTAACTCGATGAGTGACATCTCTAACAATACTTAATACATAACCTACATCATGTAAAACCACTTTATTTAAGCTGATTTCCACATCAAATAAACGCCCCCCCGAATCTTGTGCATGTACGACCATGCCTTCACTCATCATGCGACTATGAGGGTTTTTATAAAATTGTTCTCGAAGAGTATGGTGAATACTTCTGGATGGCGAAGGAACCAAGTCATCAATTCGCGTTTTAAGGAATTGTTTCTCACTTATTTTGAAAATCTCCTGAGCACGGTGATTCGTCAAAGTGATAGAACCCTCTTCATCAGACATAATAATCGCATCGGGAGCGGTATCTAAAATAGCCTTTAATTGCGAGCTTTGGTCTTGTAAATCTTCTTCCAATTTTTTATACGAACTAATATCTTTAATGGTAACCGCTACCAATGCTGAAAAATGATACCCTCGGTCTATAACAAAACACTGGGATTCATAGACATGTCGCTCTCCTCTCAAGTCAAGTGACAATTCCATAGTGGTTTCTGCATCTAATCTAGGCTTAGAGGCAACTTCTTGCCATATTTTCTTACGCCCTTCGATTGACCAAAAGTCCAAAGGCATATCTTCAGACACTAATTCAACAAGCTTAAGAAAAACGATTGATTGATGATTTTTACTGATGATTTCACCATCTTCATTAAAGGTAAACATAGTTTGTGGTGAATAATCAAAGAAAGAACGAATCAAGTAATTTTGATTCAATAATTTTTTATCAGTATGGCGTTTAAGACTCCATATATACGCGATTAATAAACTCAAAAGCAATTGTGATATGAACAAATTCACAAGCAGTGTCATATCTGAGTCTGAGATATGCCAATACCAGGGCTCAGGTTGTGGCATTGAGGCAATTAATTCGAAGTGCCCTGATTTATTAACAACCGAGCTCACATTTTCCGAAGCACCCTGTTTTAAAAGGTCAATCTGCTTGACCTCCATTAAGTAGCCAGCCTCTTCCCAAGCTCCATCTATTTTTTGACTAGATAATAGTTGCTTAGCCAATCCCGGAAAACTTGTATCAACAACATCCCTATCAAAACCAAGCAAGCGGCCAAAGCTCCGTGCTCCATCTGGTGGAACGAGCCAATCCCCTTTTTGATTGGCTAACCAAAGTTTTTGGTTTTTAACCTTATTTATGCCCGTCAACTGCTCAAGTAAATAGTTCCCATTAAAATTAATAACAATCACACCAATGCGATTCTCTTGACTATCAAAAACAGGAGTCGCAATTCTGATAGTCGGTTTAATTGGCACCTCAATGCGACCAAATTCGACATTTAAATCAAATTCAGAAATAAAAATGGATTCCTTCTTTAATTTATTTGATTCGATAAAATAATCACGTTTAGATTTATTTTGCAGTGCTTTTTGGGCAACAACGACAATATTGTCACCTTCTCGATTTACTCGGACTTTTTCATAACCATCATTGCCGATAAAACGGATTTGCATTAACTCTTTATGGTACCTAATAAAAGAAGAGAACTCGTTTTGTAGAAAGGTAATTTTATTCTCTCTAGAGAACTCAGAGAGAGGTTGCTGACTGGCTAAAAAAAGGGTATTTTGTACCATATGATTTACCCAATTTTTAACATTAACGTACCCTTTAGCAATTAATTGCTGATTTTGAGTTTTCAGTATTTCTGCGGTTTTTATAGCTTGATTACTTTGATACCAAGATAAGAAGACAAACACAACCAATAGAGATACCATAAATACAAAAATAAAGCTTTGTAGAAAACCTTTGGCAAAAGTCATGTTCTACTCCTAATAAAGTCAACTCTTTCATTTTGCCAGGTTTTATTCAACTTTGGGGGGGCGATTAAAAAATTTGCATCAAACTTTTCTTCATAAGAAAAAGTAATTTTTATAATTACCCCAAACTCATTACTTAATCTATTAAGATAACAACGTATCCAAATGATTACAAAGGCGTAATTCATTCATATAAAGACTTACTAAAAAGAAAATTTACGCTAAAAAGGTTTTATTTATGTCGACTTATCTCATTGCTCCCGATAGCTTTAAAGGTTCATTAGACGCCTCCAAGTTCTGCGAAATCGCCACCCAGGTCATTCAAGGCATTGAACCCGATGCTGTGGTATTTTCGCGCCCCATGTCTGATGGTGGCGAAGGTTTTATTGATAGTTTTGTTTGTGCTGGTGCCGGTCAAGCTAAATCAGCTTGGGTATCTGGACCTTTAGGCAAAAAAACCAAAGCCAGTTTTGCCTGGCAAGAAGAGAGTCAAACCGCCATTATTGAAATGGCCCAGGCTTCTGGCATTACAAAAATAAGAAAAGAAGAGTTAAACCCTTTAAGTACACACACTTACGGTACTGGCCAATTGATTCAAGAAGCCATTAATTTAGGAGCCAAAAAAATCATTTTAGGCTTAGGCGGTTCAGCCACTAATGATGGTGGTGCAGGTGCATTAATGGCTTTGGGTGTGCCTATGTTAGACAGTAAAGGCCAGGCTATTAATTTAGGTGGCCAAGCTTTAAAAGATCTAAGCACTATTGGCGAAATACCTGATCATCTTTTAAAAATAGATTGGCAAATTGCTTGCGATGTCACCAATCCATTGTTGGGTGAAAGCGGAGCAACAGCCATTTTTGGCCCGCAAAAAGGCGGACAACCTCATCAATTAGCGGTATTAGAAAATGCCCTCACTAACTACGCTCAAGTGTTAGAGAGCCATGCCAAAACAGCGATTCATTTAGAACCTGGGGCAGGAGCCGCTGGCGGTATGGCTGCTGGTTTTATGGGATTGTTAAATGCTACTTTAGTGCCTGGTTTTGATGTAATTAATGAAACCCTTCAACTAGAAGAGTTAATTAAAACCCAAGCGTTTGATTACATTATTACTGGTGAAGGCCGTTTTGATAACCAAACCCGTTTTGGCAAACTGCCGTTGCGTATTGCTCAATTAGGTCATCAATTTAACATTCCAACCATTGGTATTTGCGGAAGTCTAACCTGCTCAGTTGAAGACTTGCCTGAATTTAAAGCCATCTTTAGCATTGTGAATAAAGTCATGGATGAACGCGAAGCGATGAGCAATGCCGATTATTTATTACAGCAAACGCTTTTATCCGTCGTACCGCTTCTTGGTAAGTAAGTTGTACTGATTAGATAAACAGATTATCAAATCGTTGGATTTCAATTTACCCTGTGCTTAATCAACAAAAAGGCCACAGGGAATACCAGGCCTGGTAATTTTAAGTTTTAAATGCGTTAAATTCACCTGTTGTAAATTCATCTTTATGTTACACAAGCGTAACATTGTAGTAACACCCGCCATTTATGATGCTCAATAACATTCCACGTGTTTATTATTGGGCAAAAACCATGACAACCTCCGCAATTGATTTACCTGACGAAAACCAAAAAACCGCTAATAAGAAAACCGAAAATAAAAATACCCGCAAACTTTTAGACTCAGCTGTAAACAATACCTCGATATTCTCTCGTAAAGGATTTTTAGACCGCCTTTTTACCGCCTGGTTTAATCGTCTAGTCTATCCCCAAATTTGGGAAGACCCAGAAGTCGATATTAATGCCTTACAAATCAATCAAGATTCTCGTATTTTTACTATTTCGTCAGGTGGTTGCAATGTACTTAACTACTTAACAGAACAGCCACAAAGTATTGAAGTCGTCGATTTGAATGAAGCCCATATTGCTCTCATTAAACTCAAGCTTACCGCCATTGAACACCTACCAAGTTATGAGTCATTTTTTGACTTTTTTGGACGTGCGGATTTAGTAAAAAACCTAGATCGTTATGAGGCGTACATCAAACCTCATTTAGACTCAGAATCGCTGGCCTATTGGGAGTCTCGTGAACGTCCTTGGAGCCCAAAACGTATTAGTTACTTTACTAACGGCTTTTATAAACATGGCTTGTTAGGGCATTTTATTGGTCTTATTCACTGGACTGGCAAACGTTTTGGTCACGACATTTCTAAAATTATGCAAGCCCGCACATTAGTAGAACAAGAACAGCTTTTTAACCAACATGTTGCCCCTATTTTCGATACCAAGTTACTTAAGTTTTTATGTAATCGTTCAATGGTGATGTACAGTTTGGGTATTCCGCCTTCTCAATTTGATGAAATGAACCGTGACTCAAAAGAGGCCCAAATTGGTATGCACTCTTTGCTTAAAGAACGTGCTAGACAATTAGCTTGCGATTTTCCGTTAGAAGATAACTACTTTGCTTGGCAAGCATTTAACCGAAGTTATGACATTAAAAAACGTCAGGCGTTACCACGCTACCTTAAACACAATTATTTTGAGAGTTTAACCACGCATTTTAATCGAGTGAATGTCACCCATATCTCAATGACCCAACGCTTAAAAGATTTGCCAGACAATAGCCTAAATGCTTACCTATTTTTAGACGCTCAAGATTGGATGGATGACAAACAACTGACCGAACTATGGCAAGAGGTTAACCGAACTGCTATGGATAATGCCCGTGTCGTATTTCGCACTGCGGGCGATACCTCGCCTTTAGAAGAGAAGTTACCACACAATATTCTTAGTGAATGGCACACAGATTCTTTTGATAATGCTAACTTTACTAAACAAGACCGTTCTGGCATTTATGGTGGTGTGCATCTTTATATTCGTAAAGCGGTGAAGTTGCATGATCACAACTCACACAATCATAATTATCAGCAAGAAGTTTTATAATTATGGATATAACACATCCATCAATTGCCTATATTGAAATTTTAAAACAGCTAGGTATAAGCCAAGCCATTCATAATGTACAGACCAAACTGGATGTACTGATTGTGGATGGCGAGCCAGTACCAACAACTCTTAACAATCAGGAGTTTGATAACAGCTATGTATGTTCTCCTTACACGGCTTATATCTCTTATGCTGAAGATGAGTTGCAACTGATTAAATCTCACTCTCAGCGTAGACTGTTTTGGGTAGCGATTCGCATTGCAGAAAAGTTATTAAAACTGGCTAAAATCAACCAGACTTTATCTATAAATAACTGGTTAGTCTCAACCAATCTACCGCCTAAATGGTCAACAGAAACCATACCGACTCTTACCAATAAGCTCATTCATAGCTACCCAATACATAGCTTTAATATTCGCTCTCTAAATTGGCATAGCAATGCAGAACTGATGCAAGCTTTACAAGACAATGGCTGGTTATTGATTCCTGCAAGGCAAGTCTATCTATTTGATAATCAAGATAGACAATGGTGGCAAAGAAGTCACACCAAAAGAGATCAACGTTTTCTGCAAAAAACACACTTAACTTTACTTGAACCTGATGAACATCAGCAGGCTGATTTTGCTGATATTGCCGAGTGTTTTAAGATGCTATTTATTGAAAAACATTCGCATTTTAATCCGCAATTTAGTGCTGATTATTTGTATGAAATGCACAAAATGGGATTTATTCAGTTTTATAGTTTTAGAAACCCGGAAGATCAAAAAATCATTGCCTCGATTGGTTTATTTACCCAACAAGAGATTATTACTACGCCGATTGTTGGCTACGATACTAACCAACCTAAAGAATTAGGCCTTTATCGTTTATTAATGGCGGTTTTATTAAAAGAGACTTATGAATCAGGAAAAATGATGAATTTAAGCTCTGGAGCAGGCGGTTTTAAACGAGCACGAGGTGGGCAACCGATTATTGAATATACGGCTTTTTACACCAAACACCTCTCATGTAGCCGTACATTGATTATGCAAGGGTTTGCTAAATTACTAAATAAATTTGGCCCTAAGGTACTTGAAGATAATCAGATATAAATCTCAAATATAAAGCTCAGATTTAATCTCAACTATAGAGTCCATAATAAAGAACCCATAATAAAGAACCAAAACTAATATCAATAACGCTTTTTTGTAATTTACCAGGCCTGGTAAATTGCTTTGAGACATTGAGGGTACAGTAAAACTCTATATTTTTTACTATTAACAACAAGCCTTAATAAGATTGTTAGAAGTTAATGATTGTTTTCATGACTCACTTCTACCCAACGTAATAACTTAATCTCACCGTCTAAAGTTTCTACAATGGCGGTACAAGACTCTACCCAATCGCCACAATTTAAGTATTGAATATCATCAATCTTTCTAATTTCCGGGTGATGAATATGCCCACATATCACACCATCGTAGCCTTCTTTTTTGCAATCTTTCACCACCGCTTCTTCATACGCAGAGATAAACGATACCGCCCCTTTTACCTTTTGCTTAACATAGGCAGAAAGCGACCAGTAGCCCATTCCAAACTTGCGACGTAATTGGTTAAAGTGACGATTTACTATCACCAAACTCTCATAACCCCAATCACCAATCACTGCTAACCACTTTTGTGTTTGTACTACGCTATCGTATTTATCGCCATGCACCACCAAGTACTTATGACCGTTAGCGGCGGTAAATACGGTTTCATCACACAGCTTAATATTGCCAAAATCCAACCCTGAATAACGGCGTAAAAAATCGTCGTGATTACCGGTAACATACACCACATCAGTGCCACGTTTTGACATGGTTAAAATACGTCTAATCACATTGGTGTGTGATTGCGGCCAATAGATACGTTTTTTTAAACGCCAACCATCAATAATATCGCCCACTAAATAGAGTTTTTGGCAGTGATTGTATTTTAAGAACTCAGCCAAAAACTCGGCTTTTGCACCTTTGCTTCCCAGGTGAGTGTCTGAAATAAAAATGGTTCTGTAACGATGCATTTCATGATCGTTTTCAGCCAAGATAAAATCATCATCAGCGATCGCTGCCATCCAATCTGGAAAACGAATTTGTGATTCCAGTTGACTACTCATACTACTGATATTGCTTACATTCAGTGAATTTATATTCATATTACTGTCTCAAAAGTAGGGTTATATGCTCACAGTGTATAAACCGATTTTGACAATAACATGACTGTTAGATGAACAAAAACACCTCATAATTTCATCTAGCTATCATCTATTTTTAACATTAAGCTTTTAGAGTGAAGGCATGAACGCTATAAACTCTAATATCCAGCAATTAGTACCTCATAGTTTAAAAACTAAACCGAGCCAATTGCTTAGTGAGCATACCCATCAACAACCCATCAAACGGTTAACATTGGTAACGGACGCTTGGTCTCCACAAATAAATGGCGTGGTGACAACCTTAACCAATTTGGTTAAAGAGTTAACTCGCCAGGGTATTGAGGTAGATATTATTCAACCTTCTGAGTACAAAAGTTTTCCCTTGCCGACCTATCATGAAATTCGCTGTGTTTGGCGACCTAAAGGGTTAGAAAACCGCATACTTAGCTTTAAACCCGATGCCATTCATATTGCTACCGAAGGTTCTCTTGGCTGGTTTGCAAGACGTATCGCCATTAAACATAAACTGCCTTTTACCAGTGGTTATCACACTCGTTATCCAGAATATATTCGAGCTCGCTTGCCTATTCCTTTATTTATTATTTACAATTTATTACGTCATTTTCATGGTGCAGCCCAAAAAACCTTAGTTCCAGGCCTGTCAATATTGCAAGACTTAGAAAACAAAGGCTTTAAACATTTGGCCTTAATGTCTCGTGGGGTAAATACTGAAGTATTTAACCCGCAACAAAGACGTGAACTGAATTATCCAAAACCGATCATGCTTTATGTTGGCCGCATTGCACCTGAAAAAAATATTGAAGAGTTTCTTAAGTTGGACATGCCTGGTAGTAAAATCATTATTGGCGAAGGGCCAGAATTGGATAGCTTAAAAAGTCGCTACTCAAAATGCCACTTTTTAGGGGCTAAAAAAGGTAAGGAATTAGCTGAATTTTATGCCTCTGCGGATGTTTTTGTATTCCCGTCCAAAACGGATACCTTTGGTGTAGTAAATATTGAAGCCATTGCATGTGGAACACCTGTAGCAGCCTACCCCGTTACTGGCCCAAAAGACATTATTACCGAAGGTTTAAATGGCTCAATCAACGACAATTTACAAACAGCCATTCAACAAGCTTTAGCTTTACCAAAAGAGAATATTCACCTCACTATTCCGCAATTTAATTGGCCCCACGCTACTCAACAGTATTTACAAAATCTTAGCCCTATTGATTGGAGCGTATATAGCCAAGTTAAAAGCTAAATTATGAGCTCAATTGCGAGCCCATTTACGACTTCGGCTAAAAGCGACATTAAACGAACTGATTTCTTAATTATCTGTTTATATAAACGGTACAATACTCCTCATTATTTTTTAACACGAAGCCCTTTTCTTATGAGTAATGCACAACTGATTTTGCTAGATAAACGTAATCAACCTCTTAAAGAGTATCTTGTTGCGGTCGCCGCCTCCGATGGCCTAAACATCAAAGGGGTTGAAGTTATGGCCTCTCCTGCAAAAGGGCAAAAGTCATTACTCAATGCCAGCATTTACATTCCTCCTTTAGAAGACTTTGACTACAACCCAAAAAAATTAACTGAAGAGTCTATGTCTAAACTGATCATTGGTGAAGAAATCATCACTATCGACCAGTTTATTGAACGTTGTTCTGAAGATGAAGCGGTACGTGCCGCTTTGACTAAATCAGTTACTCGTTTTGCTAAAAAACTAGCTGAATTAATCAAAGAATTTTGTGACTCAGATGTCATTCCGCTGATTCAAGAAAAGCGTAATGACGCCTTGTTTAAACTTAAAGGTCACGCTAAAGAGTTAAAGGATAAAAAGGTCGTTTGTATTGATATAGAAGCCACCAACATTTCTACTGACCCTGAAGCAGATATTATTCAAGTATCGGCTTGTGATATTGACGGTAAAGAGCTGTTTAACCAGTTAATTAACCCTGGTTACGATATCCCAGAAAATGAAAAACACAATATCACCACCGAGATGGTTCAAGGTCAACCAACGCTTGCACAAGCTTGGGACATGATTCACGATACGCTACTTGAAGCAGACGTGGTATTGGCTTATAGCACTGAAAGTGACTTTATGTACCTAGAAAAAAGTGCTGAAAAGAAGATGCTTAAATTTGATTTGGACTACAACACTTGGTTAGATGCCGCAGAGCTCAGTAAAGACCTGATTGGAGCCATGCGTTGGCACAGTGAAAACATGTACTGGTTCTTTAAAACACCCAAACTGACGGTGGCTTATGAAGAAGTATTGGGCAAACCTTTTCCGGGTGATGCCCACGACGCTTTAGCCGATGCGATTGCAACGGTTGATTTATTTAAGGCGATGATGGTAAAAGGTGCTGAATCTAAGGTTGAAGAAAAGAAACCTAAAAAGAAAGAAAAGCCAATCACCAATAACCCGTTTGCCGCATTAGCTCAGTTAAAATAAGCTTTTTACAGGTTTTGAGGCCGTTCTCTTAAAATAATTGGAAATTTATTATGTGTAATACCACATTCAAACAACTTGAAAACGCCAAACAAGGTGAGCAATTTGATTGGCAAGAACTGAAGTCACAAATTAAATTTGATGCCGACGGTTTAATCCCTGCTATTGCACAACAATACGATACCAAAGAAGTCTTGATGATGGCGTGGATGAACAGTAAATCACTTGAAGAAACCCTGCAAACAGGCCGAGTATGTTACTGGTCTCGTTCACGCCAAAATTATTGGCGTAAGGGTGAAGAATCGGGACAAATTCAGCTATTAAAATCACTGAATTTTGACTGTGATGGTGATGCCATTCTATTGCTAGTTGATCAAACTGGTCCAGCCTGTCACACAGGCCGTAGAAGCTGTTTTTATACTGAAGTGAATAAGGATAAAGTAACGGTCACGACTGATCCAATTATTAACCCTAAAGACTTATATAAAAAATAACTCTTTTTAGAAGTTCTGATATTAGTTCTTATAAACGTTTTTTAAGCCCTAAATATCATTTTTACCAGGCCTGGTATTCCCTGTGGCAATTAATATTGTGTGAACACAGGGTAAATTATTGTTTAGCTCTTATCAAAACTCTCAAGCGTATTCATATTCTTAAAGGCATGCGGGCAACAGTCTGCAAAACTGGCTTGAGTAAATGCATTTTCTTTTACCCATCTATTAACGCTTAAATGCCCAATATCAATGGCCTTACCGAGTGAATGCCTCATCGAACGGTGCATCATTAAATAAAGAGGTTGCAAACGCTCCCCATCAAATACCGCCACGATAGGATTTGGTTGTTCTTGATATGCCGAAACTAACCTATCAACAAAATCATTTGGAATATTGGGATTATCACACGGTACAAATACCGCCCAGTCAGTTTTAATATATTGCCAAGCGGCATGCATCCCCGCTAAAGGGCCTAAAAAGCCTTGGTACTCATCACTAAATAAGCTTTTTGAGTAAGATTCATAGCGTTCTAATTCAGCATTAGCGTTTACCCAAACATCACAGACTTGAGCTGATAACAAATTTAAAATGGGTTTTAAGATAGGTTCGCCATGATAGGGCAAAAGTGCCTTTTGTTGATAACCCACTCTACTGCCTTGGCCGCCCGCAATAATCACCCCGGTTATATTTTCTGACAGAGGTATTTGTATGCCTTTTTGTTCGCTCATTTGATTAGTCATACAACACAGGTATATTGACTAGCTTTATAAACACCACTTAATCACCATTTCATTAAAAGACTCTTTTTCAATAGGTTTGGCTAGGAAATCATTCATCCCTACTTGAATACAGCGTTTTTTATCTTGCACTAATACATTAGCCGTTAAAGCTATTATTGGAATGTGGTTACCATCTGACGATAACATCTCTTCCTTACGAATCATACGAGTAGCGTCAAAACCATCCATAACAGGCATTTGACAATCCATTATTATTAACTGGTATCTTTGTGGAGCAATACGCCAAAGCTCTACACCTTTTAAACCATTATCGGCCACATATACATTAGCTCCTAACCGTTGTAAAAAAGCCTTAATCACTTTTTGGTTAATGTCATTGTCTTCTACTAATAGCACATTTTTATTGGATAAAGGTTCATTACCTGGCGGCAAATCAGCAACTAAATCTTGGCTAACCAAGTTGCTTGCCGTACTGTTTACGACCTCTATTAACGGTAATTTAACCCAAAAACAGCTACCTTGATTGGGTTTTGATTCTACCCCAATCTGGCCTTGCATCAGCTCGGTAAGCTGACGACAAATCGCCAAACCTAAACCAGTGCCTCCAAACTGCCGTGACGTTGAACTATCGGCTTGAGTAAAGGAGTCAAATAACTTAGGTAAATTATCTGGCTCGATACCAATGCCGGTATCCACCACTTCTATTAAGATCTGTTTATTCTCAATATCAGCCTTATCACGCTCACTATTTAAACCGGTGTTAACTTCATGGGTTGCGAGTGGTTCTTTTTGATTAGAAACCTGTTTAACATTGACTGAAATATGCCCATGCTCTGTGAACTTGAGAGCGTTACCGAGCAGATTCATCAGCAACTGTCTAATGCGCATTGAATCACCCATCAATTCAATTGGCACATCGGCTGCCACTTCATATTTCAAGGCTAGCCCTTTCTCTTCCGCTAGGCTTGAAAGAAGGTGCAAAATTTCTTCAATCAAATGCCTTATATTCACCTTTTCACTATTTAAGACAACTTGCCCTTCGTCTAACTTAGCAAAATCAAGCACCTCATTAATGATTTTTAATAACACATCACCACTTTGCTGAATGGCTTGTAAATATTGGGTTTGAGTGCTGTTTAAGGGAGTATCAAGCAACAGGTCTGTCATGCCTAAAACACCGTTCATTGGAGTTCTAATTTCATGACTTACTGTGGCAACAAAACGACTACGAGCTTTGGCCAAAGCTTCTGCACGTTCTTTAGCTAAACTTAACTGCTGCTGGGTTTTTTGTTGCACGGTTATATCACGAACAACCTGAACTAATAAGGTATTACCATTTAGCTCTATTTGATTAAAGTTAATCTCCACCGAGATACGCTGACCTTTTGAATCTCTTAAAAACAAAGGTTCATTTTTAGAAAGTCCTGTTTGTTTGCTCGACGCTAAATCTAAATAGTGCTGCTTTAGTTGTTCATAAATTGAAAAGCTTTCAGCCTCTAACCAAAGACTGAATAAGGTGTCTTTTAAATCATCTTTGGGGCAGTTTAAAAGATGCTCTGCTGCCGTGTTGGTATTTAAAATTCTTCCTTCAACATCAATAACAAAAATTGATTCTGGTACCGACTGTATTAAATCTGTCGCATTTTTCTCGGCGGTTTTTTGAGCATGAATTGAGGTGATATAGCCACGTAAAAGTTCAGGTTTACCTGCTTTGTTATACAAAATATGACTTAAATCATAAATCCATTTATAACCACCGTTGCCGTTAACTTTAAGACGATAAACCATCTCAACCTTATCGGCATTTTCAACATAGGCCGCTAGCAGATTTTGTCTAACAGTGTCCACGTCCTCTGGATATACCCACTCCAAAAATGAGTGGTCAATTAGGCTTTTTGCCTCTTTACCCAGCAAATGTTGAACATTGGGCGAAGAGTATAATATCGACATATTGCGATCAATTCTCTTTTCAAGCAAAACTGTGGGACCAGCATTAAATAACTCATCATGATCTTCTGCTTGTTTTACTTTTTCTCTCTCTTCTTGGAGCTGTTTAAAAAACAGATAAATAATGACTGAAACAGTAAAAATGACCAAAAAAATCAAAAAAGCAATTATGAGCACATTATCTACATATTCATCAAATACCGCCTTACGCTGAATAGCCCTTACTTGCCAAGCCACGTTATCTATTGGAGCAACCGCTAAAACAGGGTTATCTTTATAAAGGTTTAATGAGCTTTCAATTTCATCGGTAATGTTAAAACCGCTAAGGGTTTTGTCTTGTGTAGATGGATGACCCAACAACACCCTATAAGGAGGAATTTGCTCACTAATAACTAATTGATATTCTTTAATGTTAAGCTGCTTAATAAAACGCTCTAAAGGTTTAAATGAGAGCTTTATCCATAAACCCGCCCAATCATTTCCCACCATTATCGGAAATAAAATATCAAAATGAAACTCACCATTAGGAGCACTATGAGCTCTTACTCGAGAAGTGGCTGGTGAAATTGAATTTACTGAACTTTTAATTAACTTTCGACATTTTGGTCCCATTCGATCGACATGGCTTCCCACCATAATTTTGCCTTTTTGATTAATAATCGCAAACTCAGTATCTGGTGGAAACAACTCTCTAACATCATTTTCAATTTCTGATAAATCGTAAGGATAGCCACCCCCTTTTGAGAGTTGCATAATGCGGTCTTGGTGATGATAAGCAATCGATTTAACAATTAGTTGATGTTTTTCAACATAGTCAGAGACAAATGAAGCAAGTCCATTAGCCGATATTTTAGCGGCCTGACTCACTCTCAATTCATTTTGCGACAAAATATAGGATGCGACTACGGCTATAGATATTGCCAAACCCAGCATAGAAAACCAAAAAATTAACGGCAGTCTAAACTTAGTTTTAGAAGGGCGTTTTTTCAGATTGTCTTGAGTGTTTTGGTTTGACATAGTTCTGACATTATTTTTGACATAAACAAATCATGCTAACAAGCATTTAGGTTTATGTTTTTGAATATAAAAAGCTTAAAAAAGCCAAGCCCTTTAACCATTGTAACCTTGGTAATATTTCAAGCAAGGTTAAGTATTAACTTGAAACCATAATATTTTATATGCACCATAAAAAATACATTTAACACGGTATTTAATAGAGCATTAAATAGTGCAACTATACCTTTAAAATTTCACGCAGAACCATGGTGGCAAAACTCCCAGCAGGTAAAGCAAAACTGAGTTTTAGATTTAAGCTCTGTTGATTTTGCTGGTTTTGAATAGTATCTTCATGCAAATCATTACCTAAACTTTCTTGTTCAAAACCCCAGACTAAATTGTGTGGCATAAGTTTTAAAGCTCGCCTGTCTTGTTTTACTCTATTTTGACTTAACGCATCACACCATGCCTGGTATTTTCCAATAATAGCTTGCTCTAGTGTTTTGGCTTCTAAAGCTGTGGGCAAATGACCATCACCAAACAACCCACCAGTGATGAATAGTTCTGTACTCTCTAGTTTTTTTTGTAAATCAGCGAGGTTTTGTGTGTCATCAGCAAGAATGAAATCATCTTGATTTGCCGTTTGTAAAAGGTCTCCTGGAATCACGTTATCCCAATTTTTCTGCTTAATTCGCTGGCTCAGTAATTCATTAAACATCCAAGAACGCAATGCAGATATATACAAACTTTGTTGGTTTTGGTTGCCGCGATCTCTTTTAGCTCCACGTTTACGCCTTCTATCGTTTGCATACGAATCACTTAACAAGAGTTTTTCACCCTGAACTAAATTATTACCATCTCGGCCAAAACGTTGTTCACCAAAATAGTTGGGCACACCGTGAGTTTGAATCGTTTGTAAACGAGAATCTAATTCTTTTTTAATCTCTTCAATAGATAGACTTTGATCCGTAGATTTGATGTTTCTCAAGAGTAATTCAAACCGATTGCCTAATAACTCACCACGTTGTATTTTTTTATTATGGCGTTGCATGTTTAAAATATGAACGCCTTCAATATCTAAATCCGCTGGATTAGGATCTGCTTTACCTGGCAATTGAATACTAAACCACTGTTTGGTGACTGCTTGCCTGTCTTTTTGGCCTGCAAACCCAACATTATGTTTAGCTGTACCTGCCCATTTAGCTAACATCCCAGCTACCCAATCGGTATTTTGACCACGCTTTTCAACCCAACACCAAAGATGTTCACCCTCTCCACTTAACTCAGTTTGGTTGATTTCTTCAACCTTAAAATCTTCAGCAAAGGTTTTAAGCTGTCCGGTTAATTGAGGTTGAGAATAAGCGTAAGCAAATAAATTAAAATTGGCCTTATTACTTGAAGCTTGAGCATTTTCTTGCGGGGTAAGTCTTAAATGATCGGTTGATTGCATGAGCAATTCTCTTTATTAATTCTTTATTTTTGGTACAAAAAAGCCTGGAAATACCAGGCCTGTAAAATATTTGATTTGCCAAAGTCTCGCTTTATGCGTTTTACAAATCAGTAAATAGTTTTTCAGCAATAGGAGGTTCGTTGCCTTCTGGTTTTTCATCATAGATTTGCACTAATATCTGGCGAATATTACCTGGTACCACATAATCTTTAATAAGCTGCCTGGCATCTATAGGTGAATCTTTATTGATGTATAAATACACATTACGCAAATGGCACTTATTATTTGGATCCGATGCTAACGGGCGTAAAGTCCCGTCGCCGCTGATTTTAACTTCTTCTTTAGTAATAATCGAAATCTTGTGATAGTAGTTTGAACTTAGAGGTTTATCGAAGCAGATTTGTAATACACGATCAAAGTTTCCTGATCCTTTATCCAAGCTATCCACAATCTTGGCCGATGTAATTTGCACGGGTGCTTTACTACAGCCTTGAAGGGCTAATAAGCTGAACAAAACTGCCATTAATGTAAACCATTTAGACCAGAAATAACGCATACAACACCTCTGTTTTAACTAAATTTTTAACAAACTACCTACAAAAGTATGACCATTAATAAAACGCACACATAAAATAATTAACAAAACCAAACCTACAACTCATTGGTTATGTTAAATTTTATTGTCGCTTTTATTGAATACTGTTGGCTTGCTGAATACCAGCAACTAACCAATTACCTTCATCACGAGCTAAGCGACGAATATGCCAAATTTCATTAAATGCATGGGCACCTTTAACTGCATCTTCTTGAATAAAGCCAGTAAAACGGACACTCACAATAAAGAATTCACCATCAACCGCCATTGCTGCAATTTCTGCATCTAAGGTATCTACAACAGTTTGGTTATCACCGGCCTGCACACCTCTTAGCTCTTGTTGTAATGCGCTAAAAAGTTCTGGAGTACAGTAAGATTCAATCTCACTTAAATCAACATTATCCCAAGCTTTTTGCAAGGTAACAAAATGAGACTTAGCTCCTTCAACAAAACCTTGCTCATCAAACCAAGCAGGAATTTCGTTTAAAAACTGAGCGTTGTCACTAACACCTTGCCCCATACCATCGTCTAAATCTGCTCCAATAATAGAGCCGCTGTTAGATGATGAACCATTCATTGCAGAAGTTTCATTTTTTTGACCATTAGCTTTAAGAAAAGCATTTTGCTGATTAGAAAAAGCATCTTGGCGTGTTTTATCTTGTTCTGCATAAACAGGTTGGTACTGTTCTTCTGTACGACTTTGAGCCTTACGTGCAAATAATTTAAATAAAACAAAGGCAATCAAAGCAAACATTAAAATATCAAAAAACTGTAACCCATCAAACCCGTCACCAAATAACATTGCTGCAATTAAACCGCCTGCTGCCAAGCCTGCTAAAGGTCCAAGCCATTTTGAAGCACCAGATGCAGGACGTGTTGTAGCGGCTGGCTTAGCGGCTGTTGTTTTGGATGGCGTATATTGTTTTGGGGCAACTTGTTTGTTGTAACCAAAACTTTTACCCATTCCAAAACGTTTTGCTTCTGCAACATGCGTTACCGACATAAGGGTAAAAAACAAACTCAACATAATTACCGAAACAGACTTAAATTTGATTAAGGATTTCACTCATAAACTCCTAGGGTTTATTTTTATTTTATTTAGAGGCCTTTGACTCAAGCCAAGACTTCTATATGTAATTGGATATGCATGCATTGTAATGGTTTAAATCTAAAACACCAATTCATAAAAGCTAATTTACTTTTTACCAGGCCTGGTATGCCCTGTGCCCATAGATATCATTGTCCACAGAGCTAATTAAACCATTAGTAACCGTTGTTTGAATTAAGCTTCTTTAATGCAACGAGAAATTGTGTAATCTTTACCTTGCTTAACTTTATCGTAGTTACCAAACACCTCGATAAAGTTGCGTTTCATGTACTGTCTTAAGCCATTAATGGTGACCACCACAAACTGTCCACCTGGTGCTAACTGATTATGTACATCATGCAACATAATACTTAACATCTCTTTACCGACTTTAGCCGGCACGTTTGACACCACAGTGGTGAACTGAATATCTTTAGGCACAGCACTCAGTCCATTCGACAAATACGCTTTGGCATTGGGTAAGTTATTTAACTTGGCATTTTTATTTGCATAATCGACCGCAACAAAATCTTTATCCACCATATGCACTTCACCTTTTGGTGCATTGGCGGCAATAGCTAAACCAATTGGGCCGTAACCGCAGCCAATATCTAAAGCAATTTCGTCTTCTTTAATTTCTAGGTATTTCAGAAACAGATCAGTACCTGAATCAATCTCTCTTGGGCTAAAAATTCCCCAGGTAGTGGCAAATTTTAAATCTTTGCCAGCTAAATTCGCTTGAATGTGTAAATCTTGTTTTAATTCTTGAATGGTTGCCACGGTATTTTCCAATAATTGTCTGCATTTTGAATTATCATATTGTACCTTTTCTACATTCTGTAATTTAAAAACCGTAAGTAGCCAATTACCCCATGCATAGTTTAAATGAAAGACAACGCCAAGCCGTAAAGCATATAGAAACACCTACCCTTGTTTTGGCGGGTGCTGGATCGGGTAAAACACGCGTAATTACAGAGAAAATTGCCTACTTAATTCGCAAATGCGATGTTAAATCTCATAATATTTATGCGGTAACTTTTACCAATAAATCCGCAAAAGAGATGAAAGAGCGTGTCACCAAGCTTCTCAAAAATGAGAATACTACAGGCTTAAATGTCTCTACCTTTCACAACTTAGGTTTAAATATTATTCGCCGCGAATATAAAGCACTCGGTTATAAGTCTAACTTTTCAATTATGGATGCCGCAGATAGCGGACAAATCTTAAAAGAGTTAATGCTTAAACAAACTTTAGATCCAGAAGTATTAGAAGGGGTTCAGTGGGATATTTCTAACTGGAAAAATGCTCACATATCGCCAGAACAAGCTCTAGAGAAGGCCGAAGATGCTCAACAACAAGCCCGTGCCATTTTATACCAGGCCTACCAAAAACAGTTAAAAGCCTATAATGCGGTGGATTTTGATGACCTGATTGGCCTACCGGTTAGTCTATTCAATGACAACCCAGATATTTTAGAAAAATGGCAAAACCGTGTACGTTATTTATTGGTGGATGAGTATCAAGACACCAATGCCTCGCAGTATGCGTTGGTAAAACAATTAGTGGGCATTCAAGCTCGTTTTACCGTGGTGGGCGATGACGACCAATCGATTTATGCCTGGCGAGGTGCTCAACCAGAAAACTTGGCGATGCTTAAAGAAGACTTTCCTTCACTTGAACTAATTAAGCTTGAGCAGAACTATCGTTCAACCAACCGAATTCTAAAATCGGCCAACCAACTTATCTCAAACAACCCGCACGTATTTGAAAAATCATTGTGGAGTGAGATGGGGGCTGGCGATCCTTTACGCGTAATATCTTGTGCCAATGAAAACCAAGAAGTTGAACGTGTGGTTTCTGAAATCATTGTGCATAAATTCAAGCACAAAACCAAAAACCGCGACTATGCGATCTTGTACCGAGGAAATCATCAAGCTCGTTTGATGGAACGTGCATTGCGTGAACAGAATATTCCGTATGTTATCTCAGGTGGTAAATCGTTTTTTGACCATGCTGAAGTGAAAGATGTGATGAGTTATTTACGCATTATCGTTAACCCTGATGATGATGCGGCCTTCTTGAGGATTGTAAACACACCAAGACGTGAAATAGGTGCCAGCACCCTAGAAAAACTGGCCACCTACGCAACAAACCGAGGCATTAGTCTGTTTGACGCCACCCAAGAATTTGGTTTAACCACCATTTTGTCTGACAAAGCCTTAAAACGTGTGCAATATTTTGGCGAACAACTTTTAGGGTGGATTCAAGAAGCCGATTCCGCCTCTGGTGAAGAAGTACCCTCTTTTGTGAAACAGCTTATTGAAAAAATAGAGTATGACAACTGGATTCACGAAAACGCCAGCAATCCCAAAACTGCAGAACGCCGTATTAATAATGTTAGAGATTTAATCCTATGGATTGAACGCATCGTAAATAAAGCACTAGAAGAAGATGGTGAAGAGAAACGTTTAGAAACTATTGTGACTCATATGGCATTAATGGATATGATGGAACGCAATGAGTCTGAAAAAGAGCATGATATGGTCAGTTTAATGACATTGCATGCCTCTAAAGGATTAGAGTTTCCCCATGTATTTTTAATCGGCATGGAAGAAGAGTTGTTACCGCATAAACAAAACCTTGAATCACCAGGCCTGGAAGAAGAACGTCGATTAGCCTATGTTGGAATCACTCGTGCCCAACGCTCTTTAACCATGACTTACGCCACCAAACGCCGAAAATATGGTGAAGATATGGCCTGTGAACCCAGCCGTTTTTTAGAAGAGCTACCACCAGAAGCATTGCAATGGGAAGGTAAACCTGGCGTAGTGGTTTCTAAAGAAGAGCAAATGGAAACGGGTAACGCCCATATTGCCAATTTAAAATCGATGTTTAAGAAAAATTAGACTTGCTATTTACTTGTTATCTACTTTCTATCCACTTTCTATCTCAGTGATCAGGAGCCCTTATGACAAACCCAATTTCAAACTTTGAATTTGCCCCCATGCCACATATTCATTTCGGTTGGGGAATCCGTCATAAACTGATTGATACTTTACAACAACAATCCTATGCAAAAGTTGTATTAATCAGCGGTAAAACCATTGCTCATCCAGATGAGTTTGGAGATCAGCTGTTTCAGGTTTTAAAATCAACAGGCCTGGTAAAACACTTCATTATCTCCAGTGAGCCTTCACCTGACATTGTGGATGAAATTGTTCAACAATGTGATTCTGATAGCAATGTCGTTATAGGCTTAGGCGGTGGCAGTGTGTTAGATGCCGCTAAAGCGATTGCTGGCTTAATCCCCAGCCAAACTTCTGTAATGGATTATTTAGAAGGTGTAGGGGCTGGCAAGCCGTTCCACGTGGAAACCTGCCCATTTATTGCCATTCCAACGACCGCTGGTACGGGCAGTGAAACCACCAAAAATGCGGTGTTATCACGCATTGGTGAATTTAAAAAATCCTTTAGAGACAATAAACTCCTCGCTAAAGAAGCCTGGTTAGACCCTGAATTATTAGTCTCTTGTCCACAAGATGTTCTCTATTCAACTGGCATGGACGCTTTTACTCAGCTCTTAGAATCTTACACCACCCTAAAACCTAACCCAATGACAGACGCTCTAGCCTGGCAAGGCATGACCTTATTTAAAGGGGCTTTTGAAGATATTAATAGTACAGATAAAATACGCCAACAAAATGGTTACAGCAATTTAATGCTAGCAGCGTCACTTTCGGGCACTACTTTAGCCAACGCTGGGTTAGGTGCGGTACATGGCTTGGCTGGGCCAATTGGTGCTTTTTTTGAAGCACCTCACGGCATAGTCTGTGCAAGGTTACTTGCCCCCATAACTCAGCAAAACATTGAATCTCTTGCAAAAGAGAACTCAGAACACGCCAAGCAAACATTAAAAAAATACCAACAGGTAAGTCAATTATTTAACCCCGACTTAACTGAAAAAAAACTTTTACCAGGCCTGGTAAATACCTTAGAACAGTATGCTTTGCTCTATACTCCGCAAGGTTTAGCAGAATTTGGCCTTACAACTGAAAACACCTCAGTAGTCATCAAGAATTGCCGCAGTGGTAGTATGCTTGGCAACTCAGTTAAGCTTTCTGACAAACAACTGATAAAAGCTATTGAAATTTCTCTTTAAAACAAACACTTTAGAAAACGCTTATAGGTAATTTTTCATAGCTTTTCCTTTTAACCGCATTAAAAAAAAGTGTATCATTGCTTATAAACTAATCCTTAATACTTTACTCATTCAATATTGGGCAATTTTCTATGAAAAAAATAAGCCATCTTTTAGCGTTCATTTTAATTACGGCTTTTACGCACGTTCAAGCCAATGAAACGAAACCAGTTCCACTTGACTATAATCCTGCTGGACAAAAAACAGAAGCTTTGGAAAGCATTCCAAAGATTGATGCTGATCTAGTTGAAAGCAGCTATAAAGACTTAGACCAAGACGGTGTACCTGACAAACTTGATCATTGTCCAAATACTATTTTACATGTTGATGTTGATGCTAAAGGTTGTGAATTAGACTCAGATCAAGATGGTGTATTTAATCGTTTAGATTACTGCCCAGATACAGCACCTGGTGTTAAGGTTAATCGTTATGGCTGTGAAGGCGATGAAGATAAAGATGGTGTTTATGATAGTAAAGACCAATGCCCTGGTACTCCAGAAGGCACAATTGTTGATGAAGTTGGCTGTAAAAAATTGCTCGACACCGATAAAGATGGTGTAAATGATGCCGATGATTTATGCCCAGGCACTCCAGAAGGTGTAAAAGTAAATGCCCACGGTTGTGAGCCAAAAGTATATGCCTTAGCAAACATTGTATTTGATTCTTTTGATGACAAAATTCGTGCCGACCAGGTTGCAAAGTTAAAACATGATGCTGGCGTATTAAGTGACTTAAAAGATAATCAAGTCGTTTTAATTACAGGTCATACTGACTGGCAAGCCAAAGCTGATGTAAATGAGCGTTTATCTTGGAGACGTGCCAACAGCACTAAAACATTCCTTGAGAAAGAATTAAACTATAAATCTAACCGCATTTATATTAATGGTAAAGGTGAAATGCAACCTATTGCGAGCAATAAAACAGCTGAAGGACGTCAAGAAAACCGCCGTATTGAACTCAAAGTCATCAATATAGATGAATTACCAGCGGATGCAAAAGAGACTATTCCTAAGGCAATGCTTGTTAAGTAACTTGTTGCTTAAAAAACATCTTACTCAGTGCATTTACAACGAGTAAAACCAAAGATAAAGGCAACCATTATTGGTTGCCTTTATTTTTTTCTGTGGCTACACTTAGTTTCATGAGATTCTCTTTCAAAAAAAACCTAGCCCTAAGCGTGTTTTTAAGCACTATCATTGCTGTATGGGTTACGGCTGGAGAACCACCACGAGTTGTTACCCAACAAGAAATTCAAAAAACTAAAGCCAAATATGGCTCTCGAGCTGCAGATAGACTACAAGAATGGCAAGAGCTAGTTGATGAAAATCAAAATGAATCTGAAAAAGACAAACTCGAAATCGTTAATGACTTTTTTAACCGTGTACGATATATAGATGACTTAACTCATTGGCATCAAAAAGATTATTGGGCTACTCCATTAGAAATGCTGGCTACCGATGCTGGTGATTGCGAAGACTACTCTATTGCTAAATACTTTACCCTTAAAGCCTTAGGCGTTCCCGAAAGTAAACTTTATATTACTTACGTTAAGGCCATACGTTTAAATCAAGCCCATATGGTACTCACTTATTTTGAAACACCAAAATCCATTCCCCTGGTTTTAGACAACTTAAACAAACGAATTCTAAAAGCCAGCAGACGAAAAGATTTAGTACCAATATATAGTTTTAATGGTGATGGCCTTTGGCTAGCTCGTGAACGAGGTAAAGGAAAGTCGGTCTCAGGCGGCACATCCAAACTTAAAAACTGGAACAATTTACTACAACGCTTAAATCAACAATGATAAGCGTAAAACACACAAATTAAGCTAAAATACAGCGTAACACACAGGTGTTAACAAAAGGACTTAGGTATGAGTTTAAACAAACAGATGATTCTCTTTATCGCAACTATGCTGATAATTTTATTACTGGGTACCTTTACCTTAAATTTAAATAACACCAAAAATTTCTTACAAGATCAGTTGCAATCACATGCTCAAGATACTGCCACGTCTTTAGGTTTATCGCTAAGTAGCATAGAAAACCCAGAAGACCTATCAAGCATGGAAACCATGATTAATGCAGTTTTTGACCGCGGATATTACTCTCACATCACTCTTACGGACATGGATAACCACCCTCTATATAGTCGTGAAAACACAAAAAGTATGGAAGCTGTTCCAGATTGGTTTATTAATGCCATTCAACTTAAAGCTCCTGAAGCTCAAGCCATGGTTCAATCAGGATGGATTCCAATAGGAACTTTAAGCGTTCAAAGTCATGCTGGTTACGCTTATACAGAACTTTGGAAATCCGTCGTTAACCTTTCTATCTGGTTTGGCATTGCGGCTTTAATAGCCATTTTAATCGTTATTTACACTCTTAAAGTGATGCTAAAACCGTTAAGAGACATGGAAATACAAGCCGAAGCGATTGTTAAAAAAGAGTATTTAATTCAAGAGCACCTACCATCAACCATTGAGTTTAGAAATGTGGTTTCTGCCATGAATGCGATGGTGAAAAAACTGCAAACTGTATTTGAACGTGATGCTAATACCGCAGAAAAACTACAAAAAATGGCTTACCAAGACAGCGTTACCGAACTAAGTAATCGCCGCCATTTTGAAATGATTGTTGATACCTTGCTTGATCCAAACGAAGAACTCCCTGAAGGGATTATCTGTTTAATTCGTGTTCATGATTTAAAAGAACTCAATGACCGATTTGGGTATTTAGTGGGTGATAAATTAATGAAATCATTAGCAGACACCATGCGAACTAACCTAGCTTGTGAGAGAAGCTTTTTTGCACGTTTAAATGGAACTGAGTTAGTAGCGGTTTTACCAGGCCTGGTATCCCAACAAATTACTCAACCTTGTAATAATATAGCCTCTTCTCTTCCTGAGATATTAGACAAACTTCAAGCTACAGAAGCAGCAGCCTCAATCTCTGTTGCTTATACCGATTACCAGCCAGGCGAAAGCCGAGGCCCTGTACTTAGTCACCTTGATTTTGCCATTGAACAAGCAGAGAAAAACGGCAAAAACAGTGTTTTCTATTACAACACCAAACAAAGCGAAGAGAATAACGAACATTCATGGGAAGAGACTCTTAACCAAGCCATGAATGAAAAACGTTTTCTTCTTTTCCAACAAAGTGCTTACGACATCAATCACAGAGTGCATGATCAAGAGCTCTTTATTCGCCTTAAAGATACTGATGGCAGCATCCGTTCAGCAGGTTACTTTATGCCTGCGGTTGAACAGCTCAATAAAACAGCTGAAATCGACCAATTGGTTCTAAACTATGTCATTCAATACTTACAAACTCACTTGGATACTCACATTTTGGCAATCAATCTTTCTAAAGCCGTCTTAGAAAATGACCTATTCCATAAAAACTTACTACAAGCTTTAGCAAATCACGCAAAACTTGCTCACAGAATGGCCTTTGAATTGCCAGAGCGTCTTATCAATGAACAAAAAGGGCTTGCTTGGCCGCTAATTACCGAACTTAAAAACTTTGGGGTTAATATAGGGATCGACCATTTTGGTACTCGTTTGGGTAACATGCGTTACCTTAAAGATTTACGCCCAGACTACGTAAAATTGGATTCAGCATTCAGTAAAGCAATTGAATCAGATGAACAAACCCGAAATTATGTATCTAGCCTATGTGAATTGGCAAACAGCTTAGATATTGATGTCATTGCCATGGCGGTTGAAAATGAAGAACAGCTTAAAGCTTTTACTGAGCTAGGCGTAAAATACTCCCAAGGCTATTATTTTGGTGCTCCAAGTTTGCTTACAGAAAAAACCTCTTTTTAGTATATTTTAAAGGTTTTGATAGATAGGTTAGATCGCTTGGAGAAACGTAATTAAAAGGCAAAATATTACAGATAATTTACCTTGCAATGATTGATATAAAATTTTCAAATATAATGATATAAAACAATACAACATAGACTTATCACTATGCTATGATGCAAATTGCGTAAGGTTTAACCTAGTTATTACAGGGTTATTTAAGCAGACAAACTTAAAAGACTGAAAGATCAGATCAATTATTTTATAAATAGAAGTAGGAACTCGCTGGCAATGACAGATCAAGTAGAAAAGTCAAAATCATCCATACAGGAAGATGCCAATATCAATCTACACTCTGTTGATTCTGAGCTTAAAAGTCCCCTTCTTGATTGCTTAGTCATTTATACCAAGCTAAACCGCCATCCCTATTCTAAAGATTCACTTATATCGGGCTTACCTTTAGATCCGCTAAACATTTCACCCGAAATCTTTAAACGTGCTGCAGAAAGGGCTAATTTAGAAGCGACCTTTAAAGAACGTAAGTTAGAAGAAATTTCTAACCTAGTTTTGCCATGCATATTAACTTTAAAAAATCACCAGGCCTGCATTTTAGAAAACATCAACACTGATAAAAACATTGCAACCATTATTATTCCAGATGCTCCAGAAGGTTCAAAAGAAGTAACCATTGAAGCTCTAGAGGAAGATTATCTTGGCTTTGCAGTTTACCTAACCAACACCTCGTTTCACGAACAAAAAACTGAAAACTTAATGGGCTTTCAGGAGGGACATTGGTTCTGGGGTACATTATGGGCTTCTAAATCAATCTACCGCGATGTGTTGATTGCTTCAATCGTCATCAATATATTTGTTTTAGCTAACCCGCTATTTGTTATGAATGTGTATGACAGAATTGTGCCTAATAATGCGGTTGAATCTCTATGGGTTTTAGCCATTGGTGTTAGTGTTGTGTATATGTTTGATATTATTCTTAAATACTTACGCTCTTATTTTTTAGAAATATCAGGCAAAAAAAGCGATGTCATTATGTCTGGTAAGCTGTTTGAACAAACGCTCGGTTTAACAATGGAAAACCGCGGCGGTTCAATTGGTATTCTTGCCAATCAACTCAAAGAATTTGACAGTATTCGTAGTTTCTTTACATCAGGCACTATTGCTACCATTGTAGACCTACCCTTTCTTATTATCTTTTTACTGGTTATTTTTTACATAGCTGGTGCTATTGTTTTGGTTCCCATCAGTATTATTTTGCTTATTTTGCTTTATAGCTTTTTAATGAAAGGTCCAATAAAAAGAGCAATTGAAGCAACCTATGAAGCTAGTAGCCAAAAAAATGCAGTGTTAATCGAAACCTTAACCGCAATGGAAACCATAAAGTCCCTAGGCGTCGAAGCAAGAGCTCAATGGCGTTGGGAGCAAGCGATTGGCGAGATTGCTAAAGCCAGCTTAAAATCCAAAATGCTGCAAAGTTCATTAGGACGTGTAACTGGCTTTATGCAGCAAATGAGCACAGTCATTATCGTACTTACTGGTGTTTATATTATTCAAGAAGGTAATTTAACCATGGGGGGCTTGATTGCTACCGTCATGTTAAGTCAGCGTGCTATCGGACCAATGGGGCAGTTTGCAAACTTAATCACCAGTTATCAACAAACAAAAACTTCTCTTAATTCTTTAAACGAACTCATGGCAAAAGAGGTAGAACGCCCTCTAAATAAACGCTTTATCCAACACCCTGTTTTTGAAGGCCGCATTGAATTTAATAATGTTTCCTTTACCTACCCAGGAGAGACTAAGCCGGCGTTAGACCGCGTTAGCTTTGTAATTGAGCCAGGTGAAAAAGTTGGCATTATTGGCCGTATTGGTTCAGGTAAATCAACCATCGAAAAGCTTATTTTAGGGTTTTATCATGTAAATGAAGGTTCTATTCTTATTGATGGCATTGATATCACTCAGCTTGACCCGGCAGAAGTTCGTCGAAATATAAACTATGTTCCACAAGACATTACTCTTTTTAGTGGCGATGTAAGAGACAATATCTCTTACCGTGCACCATATGTAGATGACTCAACCATTTTGAGGGCAGCGAAACTTGCTGGTGTTGATGACTTTATTAAACGCCACCCATCGGGTTACAGCCTAAAAGTCAATGAAGGTGGTAGCTCTCTATCTGGTGGTCAACGCCAAAGCATTGGTGTTGCAAGAGCTTTATTAATAGATTCACCTATCTATCTGTTTGACGAACCGACCAATGCCATGGATGCAAAGACCGAGCAATTAATGATTAATCGCTTACAGCAAGGTACACTTACGAGTACAACCTTGGTAGTGACTCACAAAATGAGCTTACTGCAATTAACCGAAAGATTGATGGTAATTGAAAACGGTAGATTGATTGCGAATGGACCTAAACAAACCGTGTTAGAAGCCTTAAAAACAGGCAAAATTAATAAGGTTACATAGACAATGACAGAAGAAAATCTACCCATAGTGCCTGAAGTTAAGCAAAAATCTCGTAAAGAGCAAATTGCCGAGCAAGACATTGCCTATATGTCGAGCTTAAGCCAGGCTGCATTAGAAAAACCAACCGTTAGATCTCAAATGGTTGTTTGGGTCATTTTACTGGTTATTATCTGGTTAATTGTTTGGGCCAACTATGCCGAACTAGATAAAATTGTTAGAGGTGAAGGTAAAGTTGTACCTTCTTCTCAAATTCAAATTATTCAAAACTTAGAGGGTGGGATTGTTGAAGATCTCTATATTCACCCTGGCGACAAAGTCAAAAAAGGTCAAATTCTTCTAAAATTAGATAACACCCAATTTGCCAGTTCCTATGGTGAAAGTGAGCTTAAAGAGGCTGAATTAACCGCTAAATCTCAACGTTTAGCCGCCGAGGCATTTGATAAACCTTTCGTAGTTAATAAAATACCTTCTACCAATCCAGATATTCAAAAACTTTACGACCGAGAATATTACCTCTACCAAGCTAGGCAAAAACAGCTTATAACAGGTGACCAAATTCTAGTTGAGCAAATAGAACAAAAAAAACTCGATCTAAAAGATGCCTATAGCCAGCAAAAACAACTTACTCGCTCTTTAGACTTGCTAAAAAAAGAAGTGAGTTTTATGAAACCGCTCGTAAAACAAGGTATTGCATCAGAGGTTGATCTTCTGAAACTACAGCGTGAAGAGAACGATGCTTTATCAAAACTTAAGGGGGTTGAATTCTCAATTCCAAGGTTAAAATCAGCCATTTCTGAAGCACGCTCAAAACGAGAAGATGCCAAAGAAACCTTTGCCAACGATGCTCATGAAGAGATGAATAAGGTACTGGCTGAAAAAGAACAGCTCATAAAATCAAAAGCGGCCCTACAAGACAGAGTTGACCGTACTGACATTAAATCACCAGTAAATGGCACGGTTAAGCAAATGTTTGTAAACACGATTGGTGGTGTTGTACAACCAGGAAGTGATATTGTAGAAATTGTTCCTGAAGATGATTCTCTCGTGTTAGAAACTAAAATTTTACCCTCTGATATTGGTTTTGTTTACAAAGGGCTAAAAGCAAAAGTGAAATTCACGGCATACGATTTTGCTATTTATGGTGGGCTTGAAGGTACAGTTGAACGAATTTCAGCCGATACCATTACAGATGAAGAGGGAAATAGTTTTTATATTGCCCGAATCAAAACTGATAAAAATCATTTAGGTACGCCTGACAAGCCACTTTATTTACTCCCTGGTATGACGGCAAGTGTTGATATTATTGTTGGTAAACATACTGTTTTAGATTACATCTTAAAACCGATAATCAAAGCTAAAGATACCGCTCTGAGAGAATCCTAAAAACCTTTGCATCCCTACGTAATTTACATTAGAATACACGGAATTAAGGGGTGTTATTTTTATAATCAAAAATAAAGAGTTTTAAATAAACCGAATGAAATGCCCTTTAATATTTGTACAGGATCCAAGTGCACTCAAAAACTGGTTGAAAGCATGCGGAACAGAGTCAAAAATCTTATATGATTTAGTGGATTTATCTCAACGGTTTGAAACAGAGTCACACATACTCTTAATTCAGATTTCTGATAATTCACCGATTGATGAAGTGATTAAATTAGCAAAAGATTTTGACGTTATTTGTTTTGCCAATGAACCTAATAATGCAGAAGGATTACAACTTTTTCAGAACGGCGTAAAAGGTTACGTAAATACCTTTGCAACCGTAGAAAGAATTGAACAAGTTTTAGCCACAATAAAAGCCGGCAGTATTTGGTTAGGGCAAAACGTTATGGCTGCAATGATAAGCTCAATTTCAGGCCATGAGCAATCTCAAGAAGCCTGGAAAGATTTATTAACGGACAGAGAACAAGAAACCGTAGAGTTGGTTTTGCAAAGCAATACCAATAAAGAGATTGCCCATAAACTAGGCATAACTGAAAGAACTGTAAAATCACATCTTCACAATGTGTTTGAAAAACTTGACGTTACAGATAGACTTGCACTAGTATTAAAAATAAAAAATTGGTAATAATTTCAACATATTAGAATAAACTAATACGCCTTACTGTTTAATACAATGATTTTTATCCCCGGGATTATAATGAAAAACACTTCTTTAAAGACCAAATTACTGACCTCTGTTATTTCTGCAACAATTTTGCAGACTTGCTTTGTCATGCCAAGTTATGCGATGGAACTGGTTCCTACAATTGAAGATGCCATTATTCATAACCCAGAATTTAGACAGCAAATTAAAATTCATCAAGGTGCCGCTGCAGAGTTAGAAGGTGCAGAAGGAAGCTGGTTACCAACTGTTGATGTGGCCGCAGGAATTGGCCATGAAGAAACAGATATTGATAGCCGTGGATCATCAACAAGTATGACCAGAAAAGAATCCTCAATTAGTATTAAAGAAAATCTTTTTGAAGGCTTTAAGACAGAAAACGAAATTGAACGCCAACAAGCCAAAATGGATGCTGCGGGTTACACAGCAGAAGCAAAAGCCAGCAAAATTGCCCTTGATATGGCACAGGCTTATGTTAATTTACTGAAAGAACAAGAATTACTTCGTTTAGAATCTGAAAACAGAAAAACCCACGAACGTATTCTTGATCAGATTACCCAACGTAGTGAAGCTGGAATTGGAAACCAAGTAGAAGTTGATCAAGCAAAAGCACGATTAGCTCTTGCCACGTCTAACCAATTAGCTGCTCACAATAACTACAATGATGCATTAAGTCGATTTCAACGTGTGCTTGGTCGTTTACCGGACAATGATCTAATTAAACCTGATTTAAATTTCAAACTTCCCGACACCTTATCAGATGCGATTGATATTGCACTGTTAAACCACCCAACTTTACGTTCTGCTAATGCTGATATTGCGCAAGCTCAAGCCCAACATAGAAGTGCTAAAAGCCCGTACTTTCCTACACTGAATATTGAATTATTAAAAACTTACGATGAAGACATTGACGGTATTAAAGGGAAAAACGAAGACTTACAAGCGATGCTACGTTTACGCTACAACCTTTATAATGGTGGTAAAGACGTAGCCAACCGAAAAAGAACCGCTGCAGGCGTGCAACAAGCCGCTGAGATACGCAACAATACTCGTCGCCAAACTATTGAAAACCTTCGCTATGCATGGGATGCAAAAAAATATGTGGGCCAACAATTAGTCTACATTAAAAAACATATAAAACTTACCTATGAAACTCTTGAAGGCTACCGCAAACAGTTTAGTTTAGGAAGACGTTCTTTGCTTGACTTGCTCAATACTGAAGATGAATACAACAGCGCTTTACGTACACTTGTAACGAGCGAAAGTGACTATGCTATTGCTGAGTTCCGCATCTTGGATGGTATGGGTAAACTCATTGATACATTAAAAGTTAATGTAAACTATGCTGAAGTTGACAAAGATTATTCAAACGAATAAATTCGACCAATAACTTCAACACACTGTCAGTAAAACCAAATAAATTAAGGCAGCCTTAAATTGATGAACATCTGTTTATCAACATATGGTTTTACTGAGATTGATATCCTAAACCCCATCAAAATAAAGCAATTCTTTAATAGAGCTATCTAACAACGAATACTTTCAAACTTAATAATTTAAAAGAGTTACCAGGCCTGGTAATTTTATAAAGAAGCTCTATTTTATACTTACTACTTTTTATAAATATCAAATCTCAACAAAATTAATCGTCATCAAACCGATACACTATAAGCTAAATAAAGTTGCCAAGCTCCCATCAACATCACGCTAAGTCCAGCGATGCGCTTTACCCAAACCATTCTTGCTAAACGCGTAAAGTAAAATGCGAATACTCCCATTAACATCAAATTAGGCAACGTACCTAAACCAAAAGCGAACATTACTGCCGCGCCGTTTAAGGCACTTCCAGCTGACATCGCCATAATCAACATACTGTAAACTAATCCGCATGGTAACCAGCCCCAAATAAGACCATATAACCAGGCCTGGTAATAATGTTTAACTGGCGTCATATTTTTTGCATAAGGTGCCAACTTAATCCATAGGGCTTGGCCAAGCTTTTCTATTTTGGCTACACCAAACCACCAACCGCCTAGATACAATCCTAAAGCAATCATAAATAACCCAGCTATAACCTGCAAAAATTGTTGGGCGGGTAGAAACGTAGCTAGAGATCCAATACCTGCGCCAAGGGCACCAAATACACCGCCTATAATCACATAACTAGTGATACGACCTATATTGTATAAAAATTGGTATGGCATCATTTTCAGCCAACTGGTTTGTATACGACTTTCTAAACTAAACGTTAAGCCTCCAACAACACCTGCACACATGCCTAAACAGTGCACACCACCTAACAGGCCAACCACTAAGGCAGTAATATAAATAGAATCCATTACATAAATACCTTAGAGGTTGTTCGATAACTTAATGCTTCTGCCAGGTGTTCAATCTTAATTTGATTATCCGCCTGCATATCTGCAATAGTGCGAGACAAACGCAACACTCGATGGTAGCCTCTAGCAGACAATCCTAAGCCTGTAACGGCCTTTTCCATAAAAGCTTGTTCAACGGTATCCAGCTTGGCTAATTCATTTAATTCGTTTGAACTTAACTCAGAATTAAAACAACCCTGTCTTTCAAGCTGGAACGCTCTTACATCAGTCACTCGTTGTTTTACAACTGCACTCGTTTCTTCTTGAGTTTGTGAATGATTTTGCAAATCCACAATGTCTACAGCCGGCACTTCAATATGCACATCAATACGATCCATTAAAGGTCCAGAAATCTTTTTTTGATATCGTATAATTTGATCAGGAGTGTCTTTGCAACGTCCCAAAGGGTCGTCGGCAAAAAAACCACTAGGAGAAGGGTTCATGGCGGTAATAAGCAAACTGTTGGCAGGATAACTAACATGCTGATTTACTCTAGAAATATTTACCGATTTAGTCTCCAAAGGTTCTCTTAAAGCCTCAAGTACGGCACGGTTAAACTCTGGTAACTCGTCTAAAAACAAAACACCGTTATGTGCCAAAGACAAAGCTCCTGGTTTAGGCGTTGAACCACCTCCCACCATTGCAGCCGCTGAAGCCGTATGATGCGGGTGAATAAAAGGACGTGAATAAAAAGAATCTTGTTCTATTTGTTGCCCTGAAATTGAGCGAATATTAGCAACCTCAATAGCTTCATCAGAAGTTAAATCAGGCAGTATCGTTATCAAACGTGATGCTAACATACTTTTACCCGAGCCAGGTGGTCCCACCATCATCATTGAGTGATGGCCACTTGCGGCAATTTCTAATGCCCTTTTTGCCTGCAACTGCCCTCTCACCTCAGACAAGTCTTGAGCATAATGATTATCGTTGCCAGGTTTAAGAATCAACTCAGTATCAATATTTTTTGCGGCAACCTGCCCCATTAAAACTTGGCAAGCCTCTCTAAGGTCATTAACCAAAAACAGATTACTTTTAAGCTCGGGATAGGTTTGTACTAAAAGCCTTGCTTCATTGATATTAGAGAGAGGTAGGAGGATTTTTTTATTAGATGAATAGGATGCTAATAGACTTGAAATAGCCCCGTTTATACTGCGAAGTTCGCCTGTTAAAGCTAACTCACCAAACAACTCAAAGTCGGCAATATTATTAATATTAAGTTGCTCAGTGGCTAGTAGTATGCCAATAGCAATAGGCAAATCATAACGGCCGCCCGATTTTGGCAGATCCGCAGGAGCAAGGTTCACCGTAATACGCTTAGGAGGCAATTTAAAACCTGAGCTAATTATGGCGCTCCTTACCCTATCTTTACTCTCTTTAACAGATGCCTCTGGCAGCCCTACAATAGAAAAAGAAGGCAAACCATTACTCGCGTGCACCTCCACAACGACTTGGGGAGAATCCATCCCCAAAACTGCTCGCGTATAAAGACTGGCAACTAACATGCAGCAGAACCTATTTTGAGTTTAGGTGCTGTTCTAGCTCAGATACTTGTTTTTCTAGCTGCTCTAATTTAGCCCTAGTTTTAGCTAATACCCCGGCTTGAATATCAAACTCTTCACGGGTAACTAAATCCATCTTATCAAAAGCATTAGAAAGTATAGATTTCAATTGTGACTGCATACCTTGAGGCATTTCACCAAATCCTTCAGGAATGACATCCGCAATTTTTTTGGCAACCGATTCTAACTGAGATGGGTTTAACATAAAACTTTCCTTGATTGGTTGTACGAATCCCAAACTATAACGGTTTATGTGAATTTTCGCTATAACAATACGCAGATTATTTCTCAAAACAACGTGACTTTGATATGATGCAAAGCACTTTTATCGCACAACTTTCATGATAAAATCAAAGCATAGTTACGCATACTGAGAAGGAATATTAACTCGTGTTATTAGATATAAAAGACACCCCTGATAAAGCTAAAAGAATTTTTGATAATTTAATTGATGTTTTTGAAGAGCAAAGTATTAATCCAACTCCGTTAAATTATTATGTTTGGTATGAATATTACAAAGGCGACAACCCTAAGTTTCGTCAAGAAATGGATGCCATATTACATGACCCGTTTGGCTATAACGACCGTGTTGGCCGACGTTTATATGATGAATTTCTAAGCGAAAACGATGATAAAGGTTCTGATTTTGATCGTGCCTTTAGACGCTTAATTGACCTTATGGTCAAAAAAATGAATATTTGGAGCCAAAAGTTAGAAACTCACACTCAAGAACTCGATGTCTGTACTAATAAACTTTCCGATCCCAACTTAAATGCTGATCAAGTTAAAGCGATTACTAACACCGTACTAAATGCGGCAACGGATATGCACCAAAGCAGTATCGCTTTTCAAGAAGAGATGAGTCAAAGCTCCGATGAGGTGAAAAAGTTAAGACAACAGCTTATAGAAGCTCGTGCAGAGGCCATGCAAGATGAACTCACTGAAATTGGTAACCGTAAAGCCTTTAATAACTCCATCAGAGAACTCATTCTAGATGCCAAGGATTCACCAGAAAACCTGTGTCTTATCCTTAGTGACATTGACCATTTCAAAAAATTCAATGATATTTATGGTCACTTAGTTGGCGATAGCGTATTGAGATACTACGCAAGCATTATGAAAAAAGATAAAGCCGACAATGAAACCATTTGTCGTTACGGTGGAGAAGAATTTGCCATATTGCTCGCCAATTCATCATTAGAAGAGGCTCAAGTCAGAGCAGAGAGCATTCGTAAAGCAATTGAATCAGCTCATTTAAAACGCAAAAACGAAGATAAGCCTATCTCAACCATAACAGCATCATTCGGTATTGCTAGTTTTAAAGGTGGCTCAGAAACGGAAGAAGAGTTTGTTGCTAGAGCAGATAAGGCACTCTATCAAGCAAAAGCATCTGGTAGAAACTGTATTATTTTAGAGACAGAACTAAAAGATACCGAGGAAAATGACGGTAAATAATTGCAAATTAACTAGGGCTTTTTCCTAGGGAGTTTTAATGTGAGTTAATCGTCAATTAACGAGCCAACTAACGTTAACTAATACCTTTTCTCGCATTGCTTTTGTCTGTAAATTTACGGTTTGTTTTCAACTTTAGGAGCCTTGATTAACAAGGTATCCACACCCAACTGACGCAATTCATTTCTTCGCTTATTCATAACTAAACGATCAGTAAATGGCCCTACCCTTAGGCGATAATAAGTTCTAACTTTTGTTTTTAAATTTGAAATTTCAACTTTTTGACCAAGACGAGCTAAACGCTTTTGCTCTTTTTTGGCAATCTCTTCCGAACCAAACGTTCCTGCCTGAATATAATACGGCTGCTCCAAAGCAACAGGGATAGGCTCCGCATCCACTACCACTTCCATTTGCCCTAAACCATCATAAAAGCTGTATTTTGGCTCTTCTTGAGTTGATGCTTGTTCAGGTTTATCTGGAGTAATTTTAACCGCTTCAACCACCACAGGCTTAGGCTGAAGTTTGGCAGAAACACCCTGAACCGACTCCACAGCTTTTTCCTTTATCTCTGTCGCCGTTGAAAATATTGACTTTTCAGTAACTTGATTCGACTTTACACCCTGAGAGGCAAAGTGTTGAGTGACAAAAAAGCCAATCAATAGGACAATCGAAACCAGAAAACCACCTGCCCATATCTTAGCAACAGAAGATTTACCTGATTGAACGGATTTGGGTGTAGCTTGAGACTTTCGCTGAAACGTTTGTTTGCGATGTTGTCCATGTCCGTGACGAAAATCTCTAGCCATTTACATTTTCTCTGGAGCGGAGACACCAATAATGGCTAAGCCATTTTGCAACACCTGCTGAACGGCAGAAATTAGTGTTAAACGAGCTTGACGAGTTATATCATCTTCTACAATAAACTGGCTTGCATTGTAATAAGAGTGCAAACCATGAGCCAAATCTTTTAAATAATAAGCAATTTGATGCGGTTCATAGACACCAGCAGCACGAGCGACTATCTCAGGGTACTTAGCTAACTCAGTAGCTAATTTTACCTCATGCTCGTTATCTAAACGTTCTATATTATCCAGGCCTACTTGAGCGTCAAACGTATAACCTTGTTGAATAGCTTGTTCCATGACTCGACAGATACGTGCATGAGCATACTGTATGTAATAGACAGGGTTCTCATTCGATTTAGACTTAGCCAAATCCAAATCAAAATCCATGTGCTGTTCAGATTTACGTTGCACATAAAAGAAACGTGCCGCATCACTTCCTACTTCTTCACGCAGCTCTCTTAGAGTTACAAACTGTCCACTACGAGTTGACATAGAGAGTTTTTCGCCACCACGATACAGTACAGCGAACTGTACCAATAATACTTTTAAAGCTTCAGAATCTGTACCCATTGCTTGCATTGCCGCTTTTACACGCGGTACATAACCATGGTGATCTGATCCCCAAATATCAATCAAAATATCAAAGCCACGCTCTAACTTATTAAAGTGGTAGGCAATATCTGAGGCAAAATAAGTTTTAATACCATTATCACGCACAACTACACGGTCTTTTTCATCACCATAATCCGTTGATTTAAACCACAGAGCTCCGCCTTTTTCATAGATTTTTCCTGACGCTTGGAGCTTTTCAATAGCCGCATCAATCACGCCAGAATCCATTAATGAACGTTCAGAAAACCACTCGTCAAAATTAACGTTAAAGCCAACTAAGTCTTCTTTAATATCACCCAAAATGGCATCAATGGCCGTTTTAAAAACCGCTTCATAATGTTTAGCACCCAACAGGTTTTTAGCTTTGACAATTAAATCGTCAATATGCTTTTCTTTATCGCCATTTTCTTGACCTTCGTCAGGGGTAATCCCAGCAAAAATTTCTGAAGCTGGCTTTTGTAAGGTAGAAGCAAATTCAGCCTGAAGAGTAGCGCAAATAGCGTAAATGTAATCCCCTTTATAACCGTTGCTTGGAAAGGCAAAAGCTTCACCGCACTGTTCTAAATAACGCAACCAAACTGAAGTCGCTAAAATATCCATCTGGCGACCAGCATCATTTACATAATATTCTTTGGCTACTTCAAAGCCAGCTACTTCAAGCAAATTAGCGACGCTCGCACCATAGGCAGCACCACGGCCATGACCTACGTGCAAAGGCCCTGTTGGGTTAGCAGAGACAAACTCAACTAAAACTGAACGACCTTGCCCTACATTGCATTTACCAAACTCTGATTTTTGATCTAATACTGTTTTTACTACTGCAAACTTGGCTGAATCATCCACAAAAAAGTTAATAAAACCAGGCCCTGCGATTTCTACTTTTTTTACAACACTTGAGTCCGCAGCAACTAAATCAACGATTTTCTGTGCTAGCTCTCTTGGCGGCATACCAGCTTGTTTGGTTAGCATCATCGCTAAATTAGTCGCAAAATCTCCATGAGATTTATCACGCGTATTTTCGACATTAATGCGTGGCGAAACATCTTCTGGAATAATGCCTTGTTGTTTTAACTGTTGAACCACATCAATCAAAATTTGCGCAATTTGCTGCTTCATGCGAACGTCTCTTTTAGTTGAACTCTATGCTTAAATAATGGCCAATCAGAGAAACTGAAACCAATTACCTAAATCAGAAAGATTAAATATTTTATAAAACCAGGTATTTTACTAAATTAAATTTAGTCAACGAGGATAATTTTAAATTACCAGGCCTGGTAATTTTGATTAGATAAATTTGCATCACTCAAAAAAACAAAAAAGCGAGTAAAACTACTCGCCTTTTCCATATTTTCATATTCTCATAGGCAACGGTTAACTAAAAAAGAGCTTATTCAGAGGCTGTTTTTTTAGTAGCTGGCTTTTTGGTTGTTGCTTTTTTAGCCGGTGCTTTTTTCGCAGCGGGTTTACGTGTTGTAGTTTTTTTGGCAGTAGGCTTCTTCGTTACGGCTTTTTTAGCTGGTGCTTTTTTGGCTGGTGCCTTTTTAGCAGCCGCCGCTCTCCCACGTTTTTTGGGCTCCGGCGCTTCATCCAAACGCTTTTGACACTCTTCTAAAGAGAGCTCAAGTGCATCTTCATCCTTAGCAATCTTGGCATTTTTCTTGGTAGTGACATCGGTAATGTATGGTCCCCATCTGCCTTTAAGAATCTTCACATCCGTACCAGTAAATGTTTTTACAATTTTATCAGCATCGGCCTGAATTTTATTTTCGATTAAGGCAACACACTCTTCTAAGGTAATGCTTAAAGGATCAAATCCTTTAATAGGTGCAAACATTTTAGGTCCATATTCTAAATACGGGCCAAACGGACCTTGTTTAGCAATAATCATTTGGCCTTTTTCTACACCAAATTCACTACCATCAACTGCTGTGGCCTTATAAGTTTCTGGCATCTCACCTACTTCACGAGGCAGTTTAAACAACTCTAAAGCTTCATCCATGGTCAGCAAGTCCATTTTTTGACCTGGCATCAAGCTAGCAAAAGTTGGCTTTTCATCATTTTCACCATCGCCAACTTGCACATAAGGCCCAAAACGACCGATTTTAACAAACATCGGTTTACCACTTTGCGGATGATTACCTAAAGAACGTGCTTGTCCAGCTTCTTCACGTGAAACATCTTCAGCGGCGACAACTCTTGGATGAAATTGACTATAAAACTCAGCCAACATCTGTTGCCACTGCATTTTTCCTTGTGCAATAACATCAAATTTATCTTCTACTTTTGCGGTGAACTGATAATCTAATACATCACCAAAATGCTTTGTTAAGAAATTGGTAACAATGCCAGCAATATCAGTTGGGAACAGTTTGTTTTTTTCCGTTCCAGCCATTTCAGTAAGGGTTTCAGCTTTTACCTCACCATCAGCCAAAGTAATTTGACGATACTCTCTTGGCTTACCTTCACGGTCCTCTTTAACCACATAACCACGTTGCTGAACCGTATCAATAGTAGGTGCATAAGTTGACGGACGACCTATACCCATTTCTTCAAGCGTACGTACCAAACTGGCTTCGTTATAACGAGCTGGAGGTCGGCTAAAACTCTGCCTTGCACCAAGTTCTGAAACATCTAACGCTTGGCCAATCGTCATAGGTGGTAATAAACCACCGTCGTCTTTAGAATCAAAGTCATATACTTTTAAGAAACCATCAAACGTAACTACTTCACCTTTTGCGGTAAGTTTGTCTTCGGGCAAGTTATCGATTCCAATATCTACAGTCGTTCTTTTCAACTGGGCATCGGCCATCTGTGAAGCAATCGCTCGACGCCAAATCAATTGATAAAGCCGTTGTTCATTACGCTCACCCGTTACATTCTCTACACCAAAATCGGTTGGACGAATCGCTTCGTGAGCCTCTTGTGCGTCTGCATTTTTAGTTTTAAAACGACGCGTATGACTGTATTGAGCACCGTAATCAGAGCTAATGACATTTTTAGCCTGTTCAATAGCTAACTCAGACAAATTGACTGAGTCAGTACGCATATAGGTTATTTTTCCAGATTCATATAAACGCTGAGCTACCATCATCGTTTGCTTAACAGAGAAGCCCAACTTAGAAGAGGCTTCTTGTTGTAAAGTCGAGGTAGTAAAAGGGGCTTTTGGCGTTCGTTTTGCTGGCTTCTCTTCAAGTGCAATAACAGATAGATTAGCTTTGGCTACTGCTTCTAAAAAAGCAGTAGCTTCTTCTTCTGTTGCAAACGTAGCGGTGCGTTTTACATCTAAAGCACCTACTTTTTGACCATTATTGTCCAGAAGATTTAAAACACCTTGTACACGGTATACAAAGTTTGATTCGTAGGCTTCTACTTCTCTTTCACGCTCGACAATTAGACGCACCGCAACAGATTGCACACGCCCTGCAGATAATCCTGTACGAATTTTTTTCCATAAAATAGGTGATAACTCAAACCCTACAATTCGGTCTAATACACGTCGTGCTTGTTGGGCATCTACCAAATCCAAATCTACAGTACGAGGTTCTGCAATAGCCGCTTGAATTGCTGGTTTAGTGATTTCATGAAAAACAATTCTTTTAGTGGTATTGATATCCAGCTTGAGAGCTTCTGCAAGGTGCCAAGCAATGGCTTCACCCTCGCGGTCCTCATCCGTTGCCAACCATACGGTCTCCGCAGTTTTTGCCAATTTACGAAGCTCTGCTACATTTTTCTTTTTATCTGTAGAAATTTCATAATTAGGAACAAACCCATTTTCAAGGTCTATCCCCATACCTTTCTTTTGAATATCACGAATATGTCCGTAGCTTGAGCGTACAGTAAAATCTTTACCTAAATATTTTTCAATTGTTTTTGCTTTAGCAGGGGACTCCACTATCACCAAGTTCGTCATATAATTTGCTCTAAATGTAAAAGGGTTACTAGATATTTAAATACGGTTATAAATTTCTCTTCTTTTTTAAGATGCATAATTTTAGAACGATTTGCAAACACTTATTTAATATTTATTTCTAATTTAGCAAACGGTTACATATATAAATGCTCCTATTTGCATAAATTAGCCATAAACTACGCTTTTTTACTCAAATTTTATTGGTATGATATTGTTTATGACAAAATAGGGTTTGCAATTTTCGATTACTGTATGCGACTCTACTTGCCTTTTTATCTCGACCGTTGGAAATTAAATGCCAAGTTTACAAAAAGCAAACACTGAAACAGACTCTAAGAATCTGCTCTTTATAGGTATAACACCAAGCCTTCAGCCAGCTATTAAAGCCTGTCTTAGTGTTCTTAACATTAACTTTGCTTTTTGTGACTCTCCAATCCAAGCCGTTAAACTTTTAAAAAGCCAAGTAACTACCAAGTTTTTCGCCTTTATTATTGATGAAAGCATCCTTGATAGAGATGACTTTGCAGTCTTTCAAAATTACCGCAAACAACCAGTTATTAATATCATTCCAATGATTTTACAGATCAACAGTTCAAACAACCTTAAAATGGTGCAAAAAGCCTTAGAGAGTGGTATCTATTTTTCACTCAACTACCCATATGATAGCTCTTTATTTAATGCGGTATTAACAGCAGCCAATCAAGGGTTTACTCAGCATTTAGAAGCCGCAAATCGCCTTACTAATTTTGAAAATATTCGTCCATTAACTCAAGAGGCAGTATTTCACGTTAGAGACATTAAAGATGCACAAACGGTTTCTTCTGTATTGGCGTTTATTACACCGGATCAAAAACGCGTTGCGATTGGACTTTTTGAACTCATTCTCAATGCAATTGAGCATGGTAACTTAAATATTGGCTATAAAGAAAAAACTCGTTTAACTTTTAATGCTGCTTTACAAAATGAGATTGAACGCCGTTTAAATTTACCTGAAAACCTTAAAAAATACGTAACCGTTAAAGTTAAAAGGCTTAAAAACCAATTGAGATTTACAATCAAAGACTGCGGAGATGGATTTAACTTTATGAACTATTTAGACTTTTCTGAAAATCGCGTTTTAGATCATCACGGTAGAGGCATTATGATTGCCAATCAATTAAGTTTTGACGAAATCAAATACCAAGACAATGGTTCAAAAGTGATTTGCAAAGTAAACTTATAAAACGAAGCAATAAGCCCTAATTGGGTTCTTTATTTATCTATTTAATTCTTCGCCAACGACCAGCAGACATCGCCTCAATTTCCCCTGAGAGTTCTAACAACATTAAATCACCCTGCAAACTCGAAACGGGCTGCTTGCTCAGGACCACTAGCTCATCCAAACTGGTTGGGTCATAACCAATAAACTCTAATAAACCTTTAACTTGCTTGCTATGCACTGGTTCATTAGTCAAAGAATGCAAACTCTCTTCACTGGATTGTAAATCCAAACTGTATTGTAAGTTAGCCGACAACTCCTCCAGCACATCCTGACCAGATTCCACTAATTTTGCACCTTGCTTAATCAATTGGTGGCAGCCTTTTGCCTGAGGATTATGAATAGAACCTGGTACTGCAAACACCTCCCTTCCCTGCTCTAAGGCAGTACGGGCGGTTATTAAGGAACCACTTTTTAAAGCGGCTTCGATAACCAAAGTACCGACACTCAAGCCACTGATTATGCGATTACGCCTCGGAAAATTGTAATTTAACGGTTTAGTTCCCAAAGTAAACTCTGAAATCATCACCCCTTCATCCACAATCTGATGACCCAATTTTTGGTTTGATGCGGGATATATTCGGTCTAATCCTGTTGCCACAACGGCAACCGTTTTACCAATTCCCAACAAGCCCCCTTTATGAGCGGCTGTATCAATACCCAGAGCTAACCCGCTAGTAATTGCTAACCCTTGATTCGATAAAAAATGTGCAAAATCTTTTGCGGTTTCTATCCCTTGCTTAGAAGCATGACGACTACCTACAATAGCTACCTGAGGATCGCTTAATAACTCAACATTACCACGCACACCTAACATGATTGGAGGATCATTAATCTCCTTAAGCTGCTGTGGAAACTGCTTATCTCCCAATGTTAACCAGGCCTGGTTATCTTGTTCTGCCCACAACATAGCCTCGTCCACCAATTGTTTATTATGATCACTCAATAAATCGTTAACTTGTTTATCGGTTAACAGCTCACGATTTTGCCAATCAGAGGGCGAACTTTGCAAAGCATTTTGCAAGCTACCAAAAGTGCTCTTAATCTCTTGCAACTGTTTAAAAGAAACATAACAAGAGTGAAAAGCAAGCATGGTGGGTAAATCGGCAAAATTTGACATAATCGGCTATAATAATTCGCAGTTATTTTATTGAAAGTATATACGACACCATGGAAAAACTCGATATCGTTCTCTATCCTGAGGCTGGACTTCGTGAAGTCTGTAAACCCATTGCTGAAATGAATGATGATATAGACAAACTCATCGATGATATGTTCTATACCATGTACGATGCTCCAGGCATAGGCTTGGCAGCACCGCAAATTGCTGTGCAAGAGCGTTTAATTGTGGTTGATATTTCAGAATCTAAAGATCAACCGATTGCATTAATTAACCCAGAAATCGTTCGCTCTGCAGGTAAAATTAATTGGGAAGAAGGTTGTTTATCTATTCCTGGCATTTACGCAACCGTTACTAGACCAAGCGACATCATTGTGCGTGGTATGAACCGCGATGGCAAGACAATTGAATTTGAAGCTAACGATTTATTAGCAGTATGTATTCAGCATGAAATTGACCACCTAAATGGCAAATTGTTTGTTGACCATCTTTCTGGTTTAAAACGCACCCGTGCGTTACAAAAATTTCGCAAATTAATGGAAGAAGAGCAAAACTAATTTATGAGCACGTCTGCAAACCCGCCGTTACGCATTATTTTTGCTGGCACACCCGATTTTTCTGTTGCTCCATTACAAACGTTAATTGACTCTCAGCATGAAGTAATTGCCGTTTACAGCCAGCCCGACCGACCTGCTGGTCGTGGCCGTAAACTTACCGCTAGCCCGGTTAAACAAGTTGCTTTAGAACATAATATTGCCGTTTATCAACCTGAATCACTTCGCAATCAAGAAGCCCAAGATGAGCTTAAGGCATTAAATGCCGACATTATGATTGTGGTAGCTTATGGTTTAATTTTGCCGCAAGTCGTTTTAGACATGCCCAAAATGGGGTGTTTAAACATTCACGCTTCTTTGCTACCTAGATGGCGTGGTGCCGCCCCCATTCAGCGAGCAATAGAAGCGGGTGATGACAAAACTGGGGTCACCATTATGCAGATGAATGCTGGCCTTGATACAGGTGATATGCTCTATAAAATAGAAACAGACATCACCCAAAATGATAATGCACAAGCCCTGCACGACCGACTAAGTCAAATGGGGTGTGATGCTCTCATGGCCACCTTAGATGGCTTACAAAATCAGAGCATAATTCCTGAAAAACAAGATGAATCACTCGTGACCTATGCAGAAAAAATGCATAAAGAAGAAGCTCAAATTCAGTGGACACAACCTGCACAAAAAATTATTCGTAAAATTCAAGCCTTTAACCCTTGGCCTGTCGCGTTTACACTTTATGAAGGTAAACCGTTACGCATTTGGCAAGCCCGTTTATTAACCGCAGATGAACAGGCACAGCAAGCACAATTAAACCCTGAAAATAATTTACCAGGCCTGGTAATTGGTTTAACCAAACAAGGTTTAATAGTGAACACGGCTGACCAACCTATTTGTATTGAGCTACTGCAACCTGCGGGTAAAAAAGCCATGAATGCCTATGACTTTGCACAGTCTCGTAATCTTAAAGGTTATCAATTTGCATGAGTAATCAATCGGCAAATCCATCTACTCAAAATAGTGCTTTAAATAGCCGTTTTATTGCATTAAAAATTTGCTTAACGGTGATTCAAAAAGGCCGATCTTTAAGCCAGAGCTTGCCAGAAGGTTTGGCACAATTTCAAGATCGTCGAGAGCGTGGCTTTACTCAAAACCTTGTGATAGGTACCTTACGTTGGCAAATGCGTTTAGAAGCGATTCGTGACCAACTATTAAAAAAGAAACTCAAAGAAAAAGATGAAGATATTAACCAACTTATTTTGCTAGGTTTATATCAAATCTTATATATGGAAACCCCTGAGCATGCGGCGGTTTCTGAAACCGTTGCGGTAGTCCAAAAGCTTAAAAAGCCTTGGGCAAAAGCCTTGGTTAATGGGGTATTACGTAACTTTTTAAGAGATCAAGAAAACATTTGTGCTGAGGCAGATTTAAAACCAGCTCAAAAATATTCTCACCCACAATGGTTGTTTAAAGCACTTCGCAAAGCCTACCCTGATGATTGGCAATCTATTATGCAAGCTAATAACGAGATTGCTCCGTTGACTTTAAGAGTAAACACCATTCAGCAAAGTCGCGATGCCTTCATTGAAAAACTGCAATCCCAAGATATTATCGCTAAACCACATGCAACCGCACCACAAGGCGTGGTATTAGAAACTAGCACCGATATTACCCAATTACCTACTTACGAAGAAGGTGGTTTTAGTGTGCAAGATGGTGCGGCTCAACAAGCGGCTAATATTTTGCAACCTAAAGCGGATGAACACATTTTGGATGCTTGTGCCGCTCCTGGCGGTAAAACCACTCATTTATTAGAACTATCCGCTAATAAAGCCAAAGTATTTGCCTTAGAAAAAGAACCCGAACGCATTGACCGTTTAGCGGAAAACTTACATCGTTTAGACTTGCAAGCAGACTACGCTGCGGGCGATGCATCTTGCCCAGAAGAGTGGTGGGATAACCAGTTATTTGACAAAATATTACTCGATGCTCCGTGTTCTGCAACTGGGATTATTCGCCGTCATCCCGATATTAAATGGCATAGAACGCCAGAAGACATTGAAACATTAGTCGAAACCCAAGCAAGCATTCTCAAAGCACTTTGGCCACTACTTAAACCAGGTGGAAAACTGCTTTATGCAACCTGCTCTGTTTTACCTGAAGAAAACACCTTACAGATGCAGGACTTTATTGAAAGCGAACCAACCGCTAAAGTTATTCCACTCAATTTAGAAGCCACCATCACGTTTGAAACTCCAGGTAATCAATATTTACCAGGCCGTTTTGCTATGGATGGCTTCTTTTATTGCTTGTTAGAAAAAAGCGAATAAACGATGAATAATTTTGCCTTTTTTGCTACTGTTAAAACGCATTACTGGCAAACTTTGGCTAAATTGGAGCCTCTTTTAGATTTATTTGGGCTAGGAGCTTTTAAGTTTTACTCATCTAAAAATCAGCTAGATCGCATCTTAAGAAAACTGAGAATACTGTTTTTTTGCATTTTACCAGGCCTGGTAATTTCGCCAATGACTTACGCTGAAAGCGTTATACCAGAGGCAAATCCTAATGCCCACAATAGCATTACCATCCTTCAGGTACAGGATTATCAAAAAAACAAACAACTCCTCATTGATTCAGAAAGTGTTTTCAATTTACCACCCAAGGTCATTGAAGCAATTCATCATGAAATCGCATTAAGTTTTAAAATCCAAATTGAACTCACTGAAAAAACCAATCTATTAGGGTTTAACTACCAACGCACACGTAATCTTATTAGTTACAACACCGATATTTATGCCTACGGCGTAAATCGAACGTATGCCCTCTATAACAACCGTAATCAAAAAGCAGAAAGCTTTAGAACCATTGATGAAGCCCTTACAACTTTAGCGACACTACAAGCGTTTCCAATAGCATCTCTTTCTGAATTACATCCAGAACAAATGTATACTTTACGAATGCGTATATCACTTGATTTTTGGAAACTACCTGCCCCGTTGTTACTTGAAGCATTATTAGCTCCATCAGTGTGGCAACTAGACAGCCAGTGGTATGAAACTACCCTACAAACCCCATTGAGTTGGCAATGAATTCATTTGGTCGTTATTTAAAACAATATGGTTTACTGACCCTACTATCTAGCTTATTGCTGTTGGCTTTGGTCATTATGAGTCAAACTTTGCAAAACGCCTCTAGTTTTGCAGATAGCTACTCAACCTTGCTGTTTTTTACCGTTGGTGGTGTAAGCTTATTACTCTTTTTCTTAGCCAAAACCCTATACCGTCTTTTTAAACAATATCGCAAAAGAGTTCCAGGAAGCAAAGTCACAGTACGTCTGACCTTCATCACCAGTTTATTGCTTGGAATTCCTACCGCAATTATCTTCTATTTCTCTTTGAGTTTTATTCAGCAAGGTATCAATCAATGGTTTGATGTTAAGACCGCAGTCGCCCTAGATAATGCCACTACTTTAGTAAGAACGACCTTAGATAACAAAACCCGTGAGAGTTTAAATATGACACTCTCTCTCTCTAAAGCTAACAGTACCTTGCTAATGACAGCCCCCAGTTTGGCGGTAAATGCTTTACGAGAACAACTCAATGCTCAAGAAGTCTCGCTGTACCACGTAAACCAACAGTTAATTGCCTTTAGTAGTGAATATGACACCGCCATTTTGCCAGAAACACCTGGCGACAATCTCTTTCAACAGATTCGTAACAATAAAACCTACGCCGCTCTAGAAAGCCGGCCCGGTGCTACCACTAAAGAGCAATTTATACGTGTCGTTGTCCCTTTTAACGACCTCACCATGAACACGCTTTATGCGTTACAAGTCATTTTTCCGGTACCAACGGATATCACTTTATTGGCCGAATCGGTAGGTACTGCATCTGGACAATATAAAGAGCTGAGTTACCTGAAAACACCATTAACAGCTAGTTTTATACTGATTCTATCCATGGTTTTATTATTAACCATCGTTACCGCTGTTTTGTTTACCATTCAGGCCGTACAAAACTTTACCAAACCTATTCGCACACTTGCCAAAGGAACAAGGGCAGTCTCTAAAGGAGATTACAGTGTAAAAATGAAGGTGCCAGAAAACGATGAATTTGGCGATTTAATTCAATCTTTTAACGACATGATTCAACGTATCGCTAAAGCCCGAAATGAGATCAAGCTCAGCCACCAGCAAACAGAAGTACAAAAACTTTATCTGCAAGCCATTATCACCAACCTTTCCAGTGGCGTTATTACCTTGGATATGCACTATCGTATCCGCACCATTAACGATGCCATTCAAGAGATTTTAAACACCGATTTTAATCGCCACATCGGCAAAAAACTGGTTGATGTGACTAGCCACGAAGACAGTGCTCACTTAAATGATTTGGTGAATCAAATTGTCCCTAAATTTTCAAAAAGCCCTGAGCCATTTTCTATGCAGGTCGATTTCTCTTGCAAAAAAGGCCAGAAAATCCTGTTGATTCATGGCTCTACTTTACCCAGCATTGATAAAAAAATAGGCGGTTACGTCATCGTTATTGACGATATTACCGAACTGGTTCAAGCACAAGTGCATGCCGCCTGGAGTGATGTTGCAAGGCGTTTAGCACATGAAATTAAAAACCCTCTTACACCAATACAACTATCTGCCGAGCGTTTAAAATTTAAGCTTCACAAAAAATTAGACGCCGACGATCAAGACCTACTTGGAAGAATGACCGAAACGATTATTGAACAAGTCTCAACCATGCAAAAACTGGTACAGGCATTTAGTGATTACGCCAACACTCCAGAAGTAGAACTGCATCCATCACAAATCAACACCTTAATCGCCAATATTACTGAAATGTACCGCGACCCAGATGCTAACTGGAAGGTATATGCTGAGTTGGATGAGAATTGCCCACAAATCATGGCCGACAACTCCCGTCTTAGACAGCTGCTACATAATCTCATTAAAAATGCGATTGAAGCTTGTGAAGAAGAGCCTAATACCAAAATAACCGTAAAAACGGCCTGTGACCAAGACAGTTTAATTTTATCGGTCTGTGACAATGGTCCTGGAATCCCTGAAACATCACAAAACTGGATATTTGAACCCTATGCTACAGATAAACCCAAAGGCACAGGTTTAGGTTTAGCGGTGGTGCGTAAAATTGTAGAAGAACATAATGGGCAAATTACATTAACTTCTTCACCCGAAAACGGAACCTGCTTTATAATTAAACTACAAGCTATTTCTAACCGAGGTATTTAAGTGAGCGTGCATGAAACCAGGTAAATTACTGATTGTTGATGACGAAAAAGATATTCGCAGTCTAATGGAAGAAATCTTTGTAGAAGAGGGTTACCAAGTTGAAACTGCTGCCAATGGGGTACAAGCACAAAAAGCTTGGAGAAGTTTTTTACCAGATGTGATTTTTTTGGATGTATGGATGCCCGATATTGACGGCATTTCTCTATTAAAACAGTTACAAGAAGAGCAGGTTTTAGATAATACCAAAGTTATTATGATGTCTGGTCACGGAACCATAGAAACGGCTATAGAAGCAACCAAGCTTGGGGCTTATGATTTTTTAGAAAAACCCCTTTCATTAGCCAAATTGATTGTTACCGCAGAGCGTGCCATAGAACACAATCATCTCAATCAAGAAAACCGCCAACTCAAACAAAAACAACCTGACCACTTTATGCCTATTGGTAAAAGTAAAGCGGTTATGCAACTGCGTGAAACCATTGAACGTCTTTCAAAATTTACCATGCCTATTTTAGTCACAGGTGAATCAGGAACGGGTAAACACCATTTTGCCGAAGCCTTACACAAAACCAGTACCCGTCAAAGTCTGCCTTATGCACAATATCACGCATTAGACTTTAACCATCTTTGCTTGCCTGAAAACTTGGAAAAACTCAAAAAAACATTACGAGAAGCACACCAAGGTTCAATGGTAATTAGTAATGTAGAGCAACTTTCAAAAGAAGCACAGGCACAACTATCCAACATTGTTTTAAATCAATGTTACCAAGTTGATGAAACCGCTGATGCCATTTGCATTGATATTCGAGTTATTGCCTTAACCAAGTGTGATTTAGAATCTGAAGTAGACAAAAATCATTTTAGAGAAGATTTATATCAACGCTTAAAAGTCATGCAAATTCATATACCTGCCCTTCGTCAACATACAGAAGACATTCCAGAATTAATCGAGTACTATGTTGACCACTTTGTGACATTTGAAGGTTTAGATTACCGACATTTTAGCGTCTCTTCACAAAACATTTTGCGTCAACATAACTGGCCCGGTAATTTAAAAGAGCTTAAAAACCATATTCAACGTCTCTTAATTTTAGGCAATGATGAAGTTACTGATGATGAAGTGAAAGAGCTTCTAACCAGTGCTCAAGCAACAAATAGTTTAGGTGAAGTCGTTGATACATCGCTCTCATTAAAAGAGGCTAAAGACAATTTTGAAGGCCGTTATTTAAGCCAACTATTACGTGAAACCAGTGGTAATGTATCTGAAACCGCTAAACGTTCAGGTGTAGATAGAACGAACCTATATCGTAAGTTAAAAGCATTAGGAATCGATCCAAAAAACCCACAATAATGGACCTTTCCAAAAAGTTCTTAGCAAAGTATTAAATTTAATTTATTAAATATTTGAGCAAATACAATTATGAATATTGTCATTTTAGGTGCCGGTCAAGTCGGCTCATCTCTGGCTGAATTGTTAGCCCAAGAAAACAATGATGTCACTGTTGTTGATCTTGACCGCTTACAACTTCAACGCCTGCAAGATCGTCTTGATATCAGAACCGTTGTTGGTCATGGTTCGCACCCAGATATTTTGATGCAAGCGGGTCTTGAAGATGCCGATATGTTAATCGCCGCTACTCAAAACGATGAAACCAATATCTTAGCCTGCTATTTTGCTCATAGCATGTATAAAACCGATAAAAAAATCGCCCGTGTACGTGGCCAGTCTTATCTTAAACACCCCGAACTTTTTGACCGCCAGTTCAACGCCAACGCCATTCCTATTGATGTTTTAATCAGCCCAGAATCTCTTGTTACTGACTATATTTTACAGTTAATTGAGTACCCCGGTTCTTTGCAGGTTATAGATTTTCACAATGGTAAGGTGCGATTAGTAGCCATGCGTGCTTACCCTGAGAGTATGTTAGTGGGCAAAGCGATTCGTAATCTTAGTGATACTCTACCAGGCAATATTAAAACCCGCATTGTTGCTCTATATCGCCAAAATCAAGTGGTCATGCCTACTGGTGATACCATTATTAAAGAGGGTGATGAAGTCTTCTTTTTAGCGGATTCCGCTCACACAACCACCATTGTTAACGAGCTACGTCGCAGTAAAGAACGGCCATCACGCCGAATTATGATTGCTGGTGGTGGCCATATTGGGTTTAACCTGGCACAAGCTTTAGAGAAAGATCATCAAGTAAAAATCATTGACCACAATATGCAACAAGCCCGAGAAGTGGCCGAACTATTAGACAACACCATTGTTATTCATGGCGATGTTTCTGACAAAGATTTGCTGCTTGAAGAAAACATTGATGAAATCGACCTGTTTGTGGCGGTAACAAATAGCGACGAGGCGAATATCATCTCAGGAATGCTCGCTAAAAAACTCGGTGTTCGCCGAGTGATTGCTTTGGTTAACAACCAATCTTATGTAGAGCTTATTCAAAGAAACAGTATTGATGTTGCCATCTCTGCCGACAGTATTACCACCAGCCATCTACTGCATTACACCCGTAAGGGGGACACGGTTAAAGTGGCTACTTTACGTAAAGGGGCTGCAGAAGCAATGGAAGTGATTGCCCATGGTAGTGAAAACAGCTCTGAAATTATTGGTAAAAAAATTGGCGAGATTAATTGGCCTAGTGACATTACTGTTGGTTGCATTATTCGTGATGAAAAAGTCATTATTGCCCATCGTGATTTAGAAATTCAAGCCGAAGACCACGCTATTTTGTTCTTAAGTAACCCAGAGAATGCCGCCGAAATTGCCAAGCTATTCTCACCAGAAACCAAACGTAGTTGGTTTGGACATTAAATGACACAGTTTACTAACCAAATCAGCCCAGCGTAAAGAATTACACTATGCATTCAAAAATTATTTTAAAAGTGTTTGGTCTTCTGTTAATGGTATACAGCATTAGTCTGCTACCACCTATTATGATTTCACTCTACTACCAAGATGGCGGCTTTTTTGCATTTTCAGAAGTCTTGCTTGGCGTACTTTTTACAGGCCTGGTCATTTGGTATCCCGTTAGAAACTATTCAAAAGAACTCAAAATACGTGATGGTTTTATTATTGTGGTCATGTTCTGGACGGTACTTGGTTTTGCAGGGGCACTGCCGTTTTATATCGATCAAAATGTGCCGCTCAGTTTAACCGATTCCATTTTTGAATCGTTTTCAGGTCTAACCACAACTGGGGCAACCGTTATTATTGGACTTGATGAACTGCCACACGCAGTACTTTGGTATCGCCAACAATTGCAATGGATGGGTGGCATGGGGATTATCGTATTAGCGGTAGCCATCTTACCGATGTTAGGTATCGGGGGCATGCAGCTTTATAGAGCCGAAACACCAGGCCCGGTAAAAGACACCAAAATTGCTCCAAGAATCTCAGAAACCGCTAAAGCCCTTTGGTATATCTATCTCGGATTAACCATAGTTTGTGCGGTCAGTTATTGGCTTGCAGGCATGAGCTGGTTTGATGCTTTTGGGCACAGCTTTTCAACCGTGGCAATTGGTGGATTTTCTACACATGACGCCAGTATTGGCTATTTTAATAACATCAATATAGAAATTATTACGATGATTTTTATGGTGTTATCAGGTATCAACTTTGCACTCCACTTTACAGCTTTTCGTCATTTAAGTCCCCGACCATACTTTTTTGACCCTGAATTTAAATCCTATGCAGGACTACTCATTGGTTCGGCCATTATTGTAGTCATTTACCTTTATGCAGAAGATATTTATCCAACCTGGCAAGAAGCCATTCGTTACGGACTCTTTCAGACCATATCTCTTGCAACAACCACAGGTTTTGCCAATGCCGACTTCTCAATCTGGCCTGGTTTTTTACCTATCATGCTTATTTTTATGAGTTTTATTGGTGGTAGTGCAGGTTCAACCGCAGGGGGAATGAAAGTTATTCGCTTTATCTTGCTATTCAAACAAGGTATGCGAGAGATCTCAGGGCTACTCCATCCAAATGCGATTATGCCCGTAAAACTAAGCGGAAAAACCATTCCGGAAAAAGTCATGACTGCAGTTTGGGGCTTTTTCTCCGTATATGTTTTTACCTTTGCAATTTTAATGCTTATTGTTATGGCACTTGGCGTTGACCAAGTTACCGCCTTCTCTGCCATAGCTGCCATGATGAACAATCTAGGCCCGGGTTTAGGTGATGTAGCCGCAAACTATCAATCAATGAGCGATCCTGTTAAATGGGTTCTCACCTTTGCCATGTTGCTGGGGCGTTTAGAAATATTTACCTTATTAGTACTGTTTACCGCCGCATTCTGGAGAAAATAACCATCACCAATGAGCCATAATACCGCTGAAAAATGGGACGCAAAATACGCCCAAGCCACTTTACAAACCTCTGCCAATCCCTGCTTTGTATTAAAAGAGCATAGTCGTTTATTGCCATTTAACGGCCAAGCATTAGATTTAGCGTGTGGGCTTGGCGGTAATGCTCGGTTTTTAGCCCAATGCGGCCTTAAAACCCATGCTTGGGATATTTCTGATAATGCCCTCACCGTTTTAAATAACTACGCCAGCCTTAATCATTTAGCTATTACTCCGCTAATAACTGATTTACAACAGATGATTTTGCCTTACCAGCAATTTGATGTCATTGTCGTCAGCCGTTACTTAGACCGTTCGCAATTTAAAGCTATTGAAGGTGCATTAAAACCAAAAGGTTTATTGTTTTACCAAACCTTTTTAGCCCCTGTGCAAGAAAATGCCCCACAAAATCCAGACTTTTACATTCAGCCCAATGAATTTAACCAGGCCTGGTCAAACCTAAAAACTCTGGTTTACGGTGAGGGCTGGTTACCTAGCGAAAACGCAACCGACTCAAATGATGGCGACGCCCCCAAACAGCGTTATGCTTGGTATGTTGGTTGTAAACGGTGAACAAAAAAACACCAATATCTGCATTTAATATTGGGCTGTTACTCGCCATTATTGGCACAGGCTTGTTCTCGCTTAAATCCATCTTTATTAAACTCGCCTATGCGCAAGGTCTAGATACTGACAGCGTGTTAATGCTACGCATGGCCATTGCCTTACCACTCTATTTAATCGTACTGGTCTATTTAACCAAACAGCAAAAAGTACCCAACAACTTATCGTCAAAACTATTAAAAATAACTTTTTTAGGCTTTATAGGTTATTACCTTTCATCCTGGTTTGATTTAAAAGGCCTTGAATACATTAGTGCTCAACTTGAACGATTAACTCTCTTTACCTACCCCATTATGGTCGCGATATTGGGTGCTATATTTTTTAAAACACCGCTAACACGTAAGATCATCATATCGTTAACCATAACTTACTCAGGTCTATTATTAGTGTTTTACAAAGAGTTATCACTAGAGGGTGATAACGTTATTTTAGGCACCCTTTTGGTTGCCTTAGCGGCACTTTCATTCTCGTTTTATGTGCTATTTGGTAAGCAAGAAATTCAAAAAATCGGCAGTGTTTGGTTTACTGGTTTAGCCATGAGTATTTCCAGTATTTTTGTGCTTATTCATTTTGCAATTTTTAATGATTTTAGCCACTTGACGGTTACACCAATGGCATGGATTTGGTTAGGATTATTAGCCGTATTTAGCACGGTAATTCCTAGCTTTATGATAAGCGAAGCCATCAATAAAATTGGCCCGGCCCAAACGGGAATCGTCGGTTCCTTAGGGCCAATAATGACCATGGGCTTAGCCATTTGGATACTCAATGAACCCTTTACCATCTGGCATGCAACGGGCATGTTATTAGTTATTGGCGGGGTTTCTTTTTTGAGCTACCGAAGCAAAAGCAAACGTGACTAATCACTTTTTTAAGCCAATAAATTACCCACTCTAAAAACGTATTACTACGTATTAAACTCGTGTATGATTTAAAACTTACATTAAAAAAACAAACCAAAATATAAGGTATTGGTATTTAAAGAACTTGCTAAATTGACAGGCTCATAACTCCAAGACCTAATAACAAGGCAATAGTGCCTTATACTAAATATTGGGCACATAACTATATAAAGCACGATTTATCATCAGCTTTAATGTGGAGAAAATATGACAAACAAAAAATCAGGGCGACATACATTTTCCTTTGACGGAGGAGAGAAACTTACCACAATCGGAGCCTCTTTCTTTGTTTCATATCTCTACCATCAATATGTTGATTCAAATCACAATAATTGGGCTTCGATAAAAACCCAGAAATCACGCATCAGTACTATCAGCAGAACAGAGAACTTTCACAAAAGCTGGTTAAATCACATAAAGAGTATGAATGATGCAAACCTTAATAAAAACACCCTAGGATTAGATGGTGTAACTATAAAAGAAATGGCTAAAGCCATAGATCGGTCATTATGAATACTTACAAATACAAGTCGCCTAACAATTCACTAAACCCTACCGCGCTAACGCGCAGCGGCTTAGCTTAAACGGTTAGGGCTCAAAATGAGATTTCGAAAATATGATTGAAATAGGAATAAATGGATTGATTAGATTTCTAAGCTATATCGCACCATTCATAATTCGACGTATGTACACTCAGGAACGACTTGCGTCAAAAGTCAAAATCATAGTTGGAAGTGAAGGTGATGGGGTATATATTCAGGCAGGCCAACTTCCTCGTGCACAAGTGTGGTTAGAAATAACAAATCTAACACCGTTCCCCATTGAACCAGACAGAGTAATTGTGAAACTTTCGTGCGGCCAAGAAATAGCCAAACTCACATTACTTGAGCGTAGAGTAATTCAGTCAACTGAGGAACAACGGTATTTGTTGGAACAGAATCTAACTTCATTTCAAGTAGACGCACTTAGAGAGCAAAGCGAAATTACTAAGGCACAACTTGAAATATATGGCTTCTTCCTGTCGAAGGTGCACAACTTTTCAATCATCAATAAATATATATCAACTAATAATGTTAGAGTTGTGAATCTTGGCCTAAATAAGCCCTAACAAACACATCAAGATCGTTCGCTCTCACTCACTGGGACGCCACTACTGGAAAACGGGACGCTACCCTTTTATTTCTGATATTCAATTGAGAAGCCTTTTTAATTTTGTTACTTTGCCTTTATTCCTCGTCATTGGCTTCCCGTTACTATTTTTACTTGCCTAAAAATAGTAACCACAAAAAGGGCACCCCGCTCCATATATTGGCAAGTTCTAAAACTCATTCACTGAAAACGCTGAACTCGCTTCGCTCAAACGAAGAACTTGGCTGTAGCGAAGCGGAGAGACAAGAAACAGCAGCGTTTTTTAATCGTTCTTTTCGTTAAGAACTTTGCACAATTTATTCCAAGGGGAATCTTGGCGTTTGAGGTTCGCTTTTCAGAATAACAATTAAATTTACCCTATGCTCATACTGTATTAATGGCCACAGGACGTGCCAGGTCTGGTAAATTACAAAGCCTAAGATAACAAGAATATCGAAATACGGAATTAACGTAGGAAAAGCTTCCCCTCTGTAAGAAATCGCTCTTTTACTTAGCGTAGGATGCGATTAAAAATTCCCATTGTTTGAGCGTAGCGAGTTATGGGAATTTCAGCAGACAAGCTTAGTAAAATCGGTTTCGTCAGCGGGGTTCGTTTTTTGGTTACTTTTTGCCGAATAGCAAAAAGTGACGGGAAGCCAGAGCCATTAAAATGAAAATCTATAAATATTAAAAAGGCTTCTCAATAATTACCAAAATCAATTATTTGAGTTTTACCAGGCCTGGTAAATTACAAAGCCCAAGGTAACAAGAATATCGAAAGAAAAAGAGAAAAAGGGGTCAGACCCCTTTTAAGATACTAAATTGCATGATAACTAACACTCTTAACAAGGCGCTCAAGCAAGGACGCGCTAACGTGTGCCGCTTAGTTTTATCGTTATGTAATAAGGAGAACCAACATGAAAACAGTCCCAATTGATGAGAAAACTGTCCTCGGTATCAGTGTTCGAACAAAGAACTCGGATGAAATGCAGCCTCAAACAGCAAAGATTGGAGAATTGTGGCAACAGTTTTATCAGGACATTGCCCCAAAATTACAAAACGGTGCGACTATTTTTGGTTTGTATTCCAATTATGAATCTGATGCGTCTGATGAATTTACTGTTATGGCTTGTTCCGATAAGGTAAATGAATCAGCAAGCAATGAATTAGAGCAATCCACAATCCAAAAGGGGAATTATCTAGTTTTTGAAGGTACAGGGGAAATGCCTCATGCTGTCATCAACACGTGGTCAAACATCTGGGATTACTTTTCCGCCGATACCCAAGAATATCAGAGGGCATATACAACGGACTTTGAATTATACAAAAGTCCAAATGAAATTGAGATTTATATTTCCGTCAAATAATTACATAACAATAACATCCAGCCGATCCAAAAACCGCTACCCTCAAACGAAGAACTTGGCTGAAGCGAAGCGGAGAGACAAGAAAGAGCAGCGTTTTTTAACCGTTCACTTCGTTAAGAACTCTGCACAATTTATTCCAAGGCGGATCTCTGGCGTTTGTGGCTGGCTTTTATATTTTTTACTTCAAAATAACCAGGCCTGGTATACATCAAAATCACAGCTCAAGATATTAGAAATTAGAAACTTAAAATATCGTAGTAAAACCTCCCTTTTGTAAGCAATCGTCATTTCACTTAGCGTAGCGGGCGTTAAAAGATTTCATTGTCCGAGCGGAGCGAGTTTTGAAATCTTAGCCAGCAAGCTTAGTGAAATAGTTTGTGTCAGCAGGGGGTCTTTTTTCTGGTTACTCTTTTTGGACAAGCAAAAAGAGTAACGGGAAGCCTAATAACTAAAACTAAAGATATATAGGTATATAAAAAGGCTTCTAAACAGCTTAGAAAAGCATTCAACTTTCAAATTTACCAGGCCTGGTAAAAATCAAATTCATTATCTATTCCTAGATTTATAAACAGGCATTTTAATTGTCTTTAATTATTCATTAATCCAAATGATTTGCCTTTACATCGCTTTTGTAGGCTGTAGTAAATAGTAAAAACAAGCTAAAAACAGTCAAAGTTTTGATACATATTGTTATAAAGATGAACTTAATCTGAATATGCATAAAATTTAATGATTGGCTATTAATTTAATTAATTTCTTGGCGTATAGTGAAATTGAGTTCGAAAAAAACTCATAGTTCTTTCTAATTTACGACATGACTTATTCATAGGAGAACGTTATGAAAAAACAATTCATTATATTACTTTTTGGTATTGCTTTTAATTCAGCTGCTTTTGCTCAAGATATCATAAGCCCTGGAAACACTAAAAATACGGTATTAGAAGATCAAAGCCCGGTGAATGTAAAAGGATCTGGTGCTGCAATGGAACAAGGTTTTAACAGTTGGGGAAAAAGCGAAGTTACTACTGGTGGCCCTGGCGGACAAGTTCTTGAAGGTGAAGTAAAAGCTTGGGATAAAACCTACGATAAAATAAATAACAAACCAGCGAAATAAACGATGTTATTGAGAGGCTTTTTGATTTGATTCTGCAATTGATATATCAATAAATGGCTTCTCAACAACACCATTCATTCTTTTTCAAAATTAGCCCCTCTCCATAGCCTTGATAGGGTACGCTAAAATCTTTTTTAAAAGTGTAGCAGTTGCTACATTTTCTGCGTAAAATAGTTTAATTCTTTCAATTTAACGATCCAAAAACACCTAAATAAAATGCCAAACCAATCTCTTTTTCAAATTTCTCTTTTTACTTTTTTTTCAATTGTGGCGTTTTCTGCTAACGCGGTCATTTGTCGCTGGGCCTTAGATCATCAGTTAATTGATCCTATGAGTTTTACGAGTTTACGATTAGGTTCGGCAGCATTGGTTTTATTTGTGGTGATGGCTTGGTTTTCAGTACGTAAAGCCAAAAAGCAAAACAAGGGGTTATCTCAACCTGCAAAACCCATCAGTAAAGGTAGTTGGAAAGCCGCAATCATCTTGTTTATTTACACTATTACCTTTTCTTACGGCTATGTTTCTATTAGTACCGCAACTGGAGCGCTGTTGTTGGCTGGAGTCGTGCAGCTAACGATCTTGGGCCACGCGGTGCGTAACGGTGAAAAATTGCATCTAGCAGAATGGATTGGTGTGGCACTCGCGTTAATGGGTTTACTGTATTTAGTTTATCCAAAACTCGCCACTCCCTCTTGGTGGGGATTAGTGATGATGACTATTTCAGCCTACACTTGGGGGCTTTACACCATTAACGGACGTAAATCCGTTAACCCATTAGCCGACAGTGCCTTTAACTTTTATCGCACCTTACCAATGGTGGCCATCGCTAGTTTGTTGATTTTATCGTTTACCGAACACGCCTTTATTACTCCAAAAGGATTTGTTTTGGCGATTATTTCTGGTGGCGTAACCACAGGTTTGGGCTATATTTTGTGGTACACCGCCTTACCTAAAATTTCATCCAGCATGGCATCAGCATCGCAATTACTGGTACCACTCTTTGCGGCATTTGGTGCTATATGGTTAATCAACGAACCGATTAATCTAACTTTTATGATTGCGGCTGCGTTAATGCTGAGCGGTTTAGGTTTGGTCGTACATGGACGTAATCAGCACCGAAAATCAGCACATAAAATCGCTTAAATTTAATTTACCCTGTGCTGACAAATCTATATTAACAACAGAGAATACCAGGCCTGGTAAAAGCATTAAAACAATAATTTTTGCGATGTTTTTACAATTAACTGTTTCAGAACTTTAAAGGTCACAATACAACCATGCTCTATCTAATTTTATTATGTATTTTGTTACCTATATTATTACTGGTTGGGTTTATCGTCGCGATACATTTGAGCTTTAGAGCACCCCGCTTCAGCAATGAGGTTAAGCCAAGTGATTACAGTCTTAATGCTGATACTTTTGAATTTAAAGGTAATCAAGCAACACAACTTTCAGCTTGGTGGATTCCTTCCAATCAGCCAAGTGATACAACCGTGTTACTTATGCATGGTTGGGGAGCAAATAAAAGCTTAATGCTACCTTTGGCAAAACCCTTTCATGACTCGGGTTACAATCTATTAATTATGGATGCCCATAATCATGGAGATAGCCAAAAACGTGGTGTTAGCACTATGCCTAAATTTGCTGAAGATATTCAGTCAGGGGCAGATTGGTTAAAGCAAAATAAACCGAATAAGAGTCGGCAACTGATTCTAGTAGGCCATTCAGTTGGGGCCGCCGCTACTTTGCTCGCTGCCGCAAAAGGGTTGAAGGCCAACATGTTTGTGGCTATAGCCAGTTTTGTGCACCCAAAACTTATGATGCAAAGACATCTTAAAAAGCTAGACGTTATACCAGGCCTGGTAAAATTGATTTCAAACTATGTGCAATGGGTAATTGGTCATAAATTTGATGATATTGCACCCTCAACCAGCGTAACCAATATAACCCAACCGACTTTATTAGTTCATGGTGATGCAGATAAAGTGATTCCATTAAGCGACCACCATATGCTCTGCAATGTAGCCCCAAAAGAGCATATTGAGTGCTTAGAAATACCCGATGCGGATCATGATTCGATAGATAAAATTGAACAACATTTTAGTTCGCTTAACCGTTTTATTACAAAACACCTAAAGCCATCTAAAACGCAGGTTTAAACTAAGATTTATACTGAGGTTTAAACTAAGATTCGTTTTGCATTTTGCTTGATTCCAAACAAAACCTCAAAACTCAATTAAGGTTTGTTTTTGTATATATCCGCTACACCTTGCGGTGGTTTACGGTAACGTTTGTAAGACCATAAATACTGTTCTGGAGCAATGGCAATACACCGTTCCACTCCTTTATTTAAAGCAATGGTTGCCACTTCTGGATCTTCACTCGCTATGCATTCATCGGCAGGTAAAAAGTGCAAAACATAACCCGCACCTTTTGGTAAACGTTGCATAACGGCAAATAAACATTCGCTGTCGGTTTTTTGCAGTAGCTTGCTAACCAACGTCATTGTTCTGGCAGGTCTGCCAAAAAATGGGGCATACACGCCTCCAGATTCACCTGGGTCTTGGTCTGGCAATATAGCGGTGACTTCTTTATTTTTTAAGGCTTTCATTAAGTTTCTCACCCCGCGACCATCAGTAGCTACCATAGTCGCACCAAATCGCCCCCTAGCGTTAACCATAAACTCTTCAATAGACGGTACATTAGGCGGACGATAAAGAATAGTCGATGGATAAAGCACCGAAAGATAAGTAGCAATCAATTCCCAAGAACCAATGTGCGGTCCTAAAAAAACAACGCCTTTTTCTTTAGCCATTGCTTGATCAACCAGCTCTTTGCCTTTAATTTCTACAATTTTGTCAAACAGTTTCTCGCTTGACCAATACCAGGCAGGCCCTAGCTCTAAAAAGGCTTTTGCGGTCTGTTTTAAATTCGCTTTAAGCATCGCTTTTTGCTGTTCAGAGCTTAGCTCAGGATAAACTTGCTGAATATTAATTAATGCGATGCGACGATTACTGTTGGGAATCCAGTAAAAAAGAGAACCCAAAGCAGAACCTAGTGCATGGTTGAGACGTAAAGGCATCCAGCTTAATAGCTTAACAATACCTTTTAATAAGCCGCCTAACCAGGCCTGCTGATTTTGAGGTTGTGCTGATTGTTTACTCATTTACAAGTCTATCTCATCTGTTTGTTCATTTGATTTATCGGTTGTCATCGCCGTTAAATCCGCCTGACCTTCATGATTATCATCAGCAATTAAGGGTTGCATAGCTCGCCAGAGGTTAGCATAAAGATGTTTATTTTTTTGCTCTTGAGCCAATAACAATTCTTTGGTTTCAGCACGAGCTTGTGGTTTAGCGTAACAAGCCGGGCAGTTGTCTTCTATCACTGGCAGTTCAGCTGCAATCGCAAAATCACGAGTTTGATTTTCACGCACTCTTACCAATGGGCGAATAATGCGCACATCTTCATCATCATTTAAATAGTGGGCTTTCATGGTACGCAGTTGGCCGGCATTAAAGGCAGACATAATAAAACTTTCGGCCAAATCATCTAAATGTTGTGCTAACGCCAAAACGTTGTAATTTTCTCTACGGCAAACGGTATATAAAATACCTCGTTTTTGACGAGCACAAAAACTGCAAAAAGAGTCACCTTTCATTCGCTCTTCTGCCAAACCAACCATATCTTCACTTTCATAAAAATACGGTACTTCCATTTTGGCACACCACTCTTTAAGCGGAGAAGGGTCAAAGCCTGGTATTTCTGGGTCAATCGTACAAGCCGCCAATTCAAACTTAACTGGTGCATGGCGTTGTAGGTGTTTTAAAATCACCAATAAAGCCATTGAGTCTTTACCACCTGACAAACCTAATAATACTCGGTCACCATCTCTAAGCATTCTGTATTGAGCCATCGCTCTACCCACCAGTTTCATAATAGACTTTGGAGGTTTAATCCAATCTTTGGTGCGTTCTTTTTTGCTGAGTTTAGTCGCTGTTTCGTTTTGAATTACGGTCTGTGTCATTACGGTTATCACATTGCTTATTGTTCGTTAATTGTTCGTTAGTTGGCCTATTTTACACGTGCCAAAGTCGATTCCCAAAATAACTTAAAATAAGTTCATGAATGTCATGGTTACTGATGGTTTGTGAGCTAAAATTCTAAGTATTCTGATTCTATTTTTCTTTAGTGAGGCTAAATGCGTTTATTTATCATTACATGTTCTTGCCTAATGTTACTTTTTAGCAATACGAGTTACTCAAGCAATAACACTGAAAATCCAATTGCTAAGCCTATTACTAAGGAAAAACTAATAACCAACTCATTACAAATTGATAATCTCAATATTAGTGGGATTGCGTTGCCGTATTCATTTATGGCATTGGCCACAGATGAAGGTAATCAAATACAGATTTTACAATCTAGCGATTCTCAGCATTGGGCAAGCCACTCTGTTATTACCTTAACCAATAATAGTGATGAAATTGATATCGAAGCCCTCGCCTGGCAAGCACCCTACTTATATGCTTTAGGGTCACATAGTGCTAAACGCAAAAAACTCAAAACAAATAAAACACAAAAAGAAAACCAAGAACGCCTTAATCAAACGAGCTTAGAGCCAGCTAGACAACAACTGTTTAGGATTAAATTAGATAAAAATGCTCAAGCAAAAGAAATTCAAAGCCTTTCATTGCAAGAGATCATTAAAAATGACCCAATCTTAAAATCCTTTGTGGGTATTCCAAGTAAAGAGAATGGAATTGATTTAGAAGGGTTAGCCATTGATCAAAAAGGCCGTTTATTAGTAGGCTTTAGAGGCCCTGTTTTGCGTGGCAATATTGCTACTGTTTTAAGAATTAAGCTGGCTAAAAAGGCCTTCAAAATTAAGTCATCCAAACAGCTATTTATACAAACCATTGGCACAGGCATTAGAGGCTTATCAGAAACCGATCAATCGCAACAATTTTTAGTATTAACCGGTGCCGTGGGAGATCAACCTCTACCTTATCAAGTCTCCGTTTGGAATGGCAAAAACGCCTTACGAGGTTCAGATTCAGATGCAAAAAACGCTTTTAAACCTTTATGTGACTTACCCTCATCATTCACTCAAAATGGTAAAGCAGAAGGTATTCAATTTATTCACCAAACAGGTCAATCTATTGATTTTTTAATAGTATTTGATGGCATTCCTAATGGAAAACCAACATTATTTAGCTGCAACCTTGTTCATTAAAACTCAAAAAACTTGTTTCGAAACCCTTTCAAGCAATAAATGTCAGTGACCAATCCCATATAAATACGCGTAAAAAAACAACCCCTTAAAATAAATGTAATAATTTTACATTTACAATATTGGTATTTATTTATATACTAGCCTCCGTAATTAAATAAACTTAATTAGTTATTAATTAAACTTATATCTTAAAACAGGGGTTATCCCATGAATTCTAAAAAATTTGAAATACTCCATATTTTGGCCGCACTCGGTGCAGCGGGTATGACAGCTTCATTTTTCTTCGCCATTAATTATATGACGGTTCATCCTGGCAAAGTCTTTGTTGATTTTGATACCTTAATGACCAATCACATTGGTCAAGTGGACACACTATCACTTTTTATTCAAACCTATATTGTGGGAGCAGTTGGGGCGGCAATTTTACATTTTGTATTATTAAGCCGATGGTTTAGAGGTTTTAACATCTATAGAAAAACCACAGAATATCAAGAGGTAGTAAACTCAAACCGTGAAGTTCAGTTAATGGCCATCCCGCTGACCTTGACCATGACGATGAATGTGTTCTTTATTTTAGGTGCTTTATTTATACCAGGCCTATTCAATCCAATTAATATACTAGGCATGCAAATGCAATTAATTGACCCACTGTTTATGATGGCAGGATTGTATTTTGCAGCGGTCTTTTATTTGGCATTAAGAATCTTTAGTAAATATTTCTTACGCCTAATTGATGGTGAGTTAGACTTTATTCAAAATGCCAATTTATCACAGCTGTTAGCACTGTTTTCATTTGGCATGATAGGGGTAGGATTTGGGGCTTTAAGTTTTTCTAAAATTCCAGAAATTGCCTTTATTGGGACGTCTTTAGCCTATATTGTAATTGGTCTAACGCTGATTTTATCAACCTTAAAATTTGTATTAGGATTCAAGTCGATCTTTGAACATGGTATTGATGCAAAAGCAACGGTAACTTTATTGATACCTGTTACCGTTATTGCCATGTTAATAGTTGCCTCTTACCGTGCGGATATTGGCACGATGCATACTTTAGATTTAGAAAGAAACACCACTTATCACTTAGTGTTATTTACTGTTGGGGTTGGTGTTTCTATTTTAATAGGTCTGTTTGCCTTGCAAGCGATGCGTCAAAAAGGTTTTTTTAAAGCCTTAAACAACAATCAAACTGATGCCGGTGCTTTAGCAATGGTTTGCCCTGGCTTTGCCTTAGAGGTGCAAATGGTATTGTGGCTTTCAATTGGTATGGTGCATACAGGCATTGTGACTCACGGCAGCACGAGCTACTTTATTATGTGGATACCGATGATCGCTTTGCAGTTAGCAACCATTTTCTTACTCTTTAAATTGCTAAAGCAAAATAACTTTTTACGTTTTGACTTTAAACAGCTAAGACAGTTACCACAACATGCATTAGCTTAATGTAATAACCAAACCTAACGTTTGTGTATAAAAAAGGCCCGCTGAGAAAAACTATGCTCAGCGGGCCTTTTTATTAGGCTGTTTTAACTATGTAATCACTATGATCGAGTATTAATCTTAAACCTTTTTATCTAAATTCTTTTGAATATTTAAACGCCACGCTTCTGAAAGTGCTGGATGTTTTATCGCCTCTTTGAGGATTTTTTTAGACGCTTTATCACTAGAATGTTGCTTGGCTAAAAACAGGTCTTTAATACAAATTTTAGGATACTTCTTCTCTTGCTCTTCATTACGGGTTAGCCATCTTACGGACTGTTTTTCTTGCAACCAACCTTGACCCAATACACGGCAATAAAAACCAACTCTACCACTGTCACTATAGACTTTTAAAAACTCACCTGCTTGCCATTTAGAATCCTGCGTAGCTTGAGCATCAAGCTTCCAACAAGGTGAACGTGGTTGAGACACTTCAAGTAAAACCGAGCCAATTTGTAAACGATCACCCAAACAAATTTCGGCTTCATCTACATCACTAATACTCAGGTTTTCACCTAAAAAACCATAAGGGTGTGAGATTTCAAAACGTTGATAAGCATTACAAGGCAAAACCAAAACGGCTTTATCTTTACCACCGTGATTTTTCAAATCAGCTTGTTCATCACCTTCTAAACCGTTTTCGCCTATCCAAACCTTATCTTGAATGGCGGTTTTATGAATAGCCGTCTGCGTACCTGAACGCCAAGGCTGTTCAATCTTTTTTCCAATATTTAGTGACACAATTCGCATACAGATTCCTTTATGCAAAACTCGCAAACCACAATTTTATCAATTTACCCTGTGCTCACACTACAAATATAGCCACAGGACATGCCAGGCCTGTAAAAGCCTCAAATAAGAGAGGTAAATTGGTAAAGCCAAAATAAAAACCAAACAATAGCAAAAAGCGATAAGTAGTTGGTTAATTTATTTTTAAATTTTTAATTTTAATTAAAATCTTTAAATATTAAAAAAGCGTTGGCACGTTTTTATAAAGAATAAACGCCCCCATTAACACTAAAAACACAGCAAAACCGCGCTTTAAATGGTGTTGATTAATCTTGCTACTAATTTTGTGCCCTAACCAGCCACCAACAACACCTATAATTGAAAATAGGCCAATAATTTGCCAGTCCACACTTAATTGCATTTCTTGTAAAACATGTAAATACTCTAAGAAACCTGCAAATGATTTAAAAGCAATAATCACCAAACTGGTGCCTACTGCCAAACGCATAGACAAACCACCTAATAAAACCAACGCAGGAATAATTAAGAAACCACCGCCCACACCAACCAGGCCTGTTATTCCGCCAACAACAAATCCATCTAAAGCAATCTTGTAAATGGCTCGCTCTTCTTGCTCCATTTCTTCTGCATCGAGTTTTACTGGTTTAAACATTAAATAAGAAGCCACAATCATGAGCCCTGCAAAAATCAACATTTGCAATGCATCACTCACATAGTGAGCCAACCAAGCACCAAACACCGCACCCGCCATACCTGGCACACCAAAAATAACCACGGTACGCCATTTAACTAATTTTTGACGTGCATAAGGAATCGCTGAAAAAATACTAATAATTCCCACAATAATTAAAGAGCTGGCAATAGCAACTTTGGTCTCTTGTCCTACAAGATAGGTTAATACTGGTACCGTTAAAATAGATCCACCAGAACCTAATAAACCAAGTGTTAAGCCAATAAATAAGGCACCAATCCAAGCTAAAATCATCTACTTTTCCTTTCTTTTTAAAAACACACCAGATTCAATGTGATGAGTATACGGAAATTGGTCAAACAGCGCTGTTTCAACAATATCATGGGTTTTCTGAATCGACTCTAAATCAATCGCCAGTGTTTCTGGATTGCAAGAGATATAAATAATGCGTTCAAATTCGGTGACCATTTTGCGAGTTAAATCATCCAATCCAGAGCGTGGTGGATCCACAAAAATAGTCTTAAAATCATAGCTCTTTAAATCAATATCTTTTAATCTAAAAAACTCTTGGCCTTGTAAAGCGGCACTAATCTCTTCAGCCGCCATCTTAATGACGGTAACATTTTCTATTTGGTTAGCGGCAATATTGTATTGTGCTGAAGCCACCGAGGTTTTTGATATTTCAGTTGCCAATACACGGTTGTAATGCTCACTTAACGCAATTGAAAAGTTGCCATTTCCGCAATAAAGTTCAATCAAATCCCCTTCTGCATCAGCCGACATTTTGCGAGCCCAATGCAACATATTTTGAGCCATTTTGGCGTTAGGCTGAGTAAAGCTATTTTCTATTTGCTGATAGATAAATGTCTTACCATCTACTTGCAGCTCTTCAACCACAAACTCTTCATCTAATAAAATCTTTTGTTTACGAGCTCGGCCGATGATATGGGTAATGGGTAAACTGTTTTTTAAAGCATTTGCTGCATTTAACCAGGCCTGGTCTTCTTTAATAGATTTGCGATAAATCAACGTCACCAACATCTGTCCGCTCAAGGTCGCTAAAAAATCTACCTGAAATAGACGTTCACGCAGAACGGGCTTCTGGGTGATTTCAGCCATCAATTTAGGCATTAGATCAGCAATCGACTCTATCGCCATTGGGCACTCTTTAATTGCTACCTTCTCTTTGGTTTCCTGGTCAAACATAATGTAGTCAGACTCATCACCTTCATGCCAAATTCTAAACTCAGCACGAGCACGGTAATGTTTTGGGCTTGATGCAAACACGGTTTGTGGTTTGTTTAAAGCAGGTTCTGGAAGTAGTTGATTGAGTCTAGCTACTTTATCGGCTAATTGGCTATCATATTGTTCAGGAAAAACTTGGCAGAGCATAATCTAAAGCTTTATGTTGAGATAAGTAAAAAAGAGCGGCAATTATACTTGATTCACTGCAAACTAGATATCCTCTTAAACCAATGCTCATAAAACCTTAATAATTCCATACTTTTATCGCCCTTTCAAAATATTAGATTTTGCTTATTTATTTATATTAAATTGCCATTCTAAATTAGTGATTGATATTTAAATCGGGTAAAATGTGCGGTTCTTAGAAATTCATGTAACGCAATTAAACTAACGTAATCAAACGGCAAATTTATGACTAATCGTACAGAACGCATTCAAACTCTTCGTAACCTTCTTAAAGAACGTGTAGTAGTTCTTGATGGGGCTATGGGCACCATGATTCAAAACCTGAATCTTACCGAAGAAGACTTTAGAGGAACGCGTTTTGCCGACTATCACATGGACATCAAAGGCAATAATGACATCTTAGTCATTACCAAACCTGACGTAATTCGTGAGATTCACCTATCGTTTTTGCGTAACGGTGCGGATATTCTTGAAACCAACACCTTTAACGCCACCACTATTGCCCAAGCTGATTACGACATGCAAGAGCATGTTACCGAAATTAATATCGCCGCGGCTAAAGTGGCACGTGAAGCTTGTGACATTGCTGAAGCCGAAGACGGTAAACCACGTTTTGTTACGGGTGTTTTAGGGCCAACAAACCGTACCGCCTCAATCTCACCTGATGTAAACGATCCAGGTTACCGTAATACCTCATTTGATGAACTCGTTGTTGCCTACAAACAAGCCACTCACGCACTTTTAGAAGGTGGTGTAGACACCATTCTGATTGAAACCATCTTTGATACGCTTAACGCCAAAGCGGCCATTTTTGCGGTAAAAGAGGTGGAAGATGAAGTCGGTTATGAAGTACCTATTCAGCTTTCAGGCACGATTACCGATGCTTCTGGCCGTACATTATCAGGTCAAACCACCGAAGCGTTTTACAATGCAGTTGCCCATGCCGAACCTTTATCCGTCGGTTTAAACTGTGCATTAGGGCCACAAGAATTACGCCCTTACGTGCAAGAACTAAGCCGTGTTTGTGAAAGCTATGTTTCTATTCACCCAAATGCTGGCCTGCCAAATGAATTTGGTGAATACGATGAAACTCCAGAGCAAATGGCCGAAGAGATTGCCGTTTGGGCAGATCGTGGTTGGATCAATATTATTGGTGGCTGTTGTGGAACCACACCTGACCACGTACAAGCCATGGCAGAAGCGGCTTTAAAACACCCAGCACGTGCACTTCCAGAAGTTAAACCAGCCTGTCGTTTATCGGGCTTAGAGCCGTTAAATATTGATGAAGAGAGCCTATTTGTTAACGTCGGTGAACGTAACAATGTCACCGGTTCTGCTCTATTCAAACGTTTAATCATAGAAGAAAACTACGACGATGCCATTAACATTGCCGTTAAGCAAGTGGAAGATGGAGCACAAATCATCGATGTCAATATGGACGAAGGGATGCTGGATGCCAAAGCGTGCATGGTGCGTTTCTTAAACCTACTGGCCTCAGAACCTGAAGCGTCTCGTGTACCGATTATGATCGACTCCTCTAAGTTTGAAGTCATTGAAGCGGGCTTAAAGTGTATTCAAGGTAAAGGCGTGGTTAACTCCATCTCACTTAAAGAGGGTGAAGAAGCCTTTATTAAACACGCCACCCTAGTTAAAAAATACGGTGCGGCGGCGATTGTTATGGCGTTTGACGAAGACGGTCAGGCCGATACCTTAGAGCGTAAAATCGAAATCTGTAAACGCTCTTATGAGGTGTTAACTCAAAAGGTCGGCTTTTTACCGCAAGACATTATTTTTGACCCAAATATCTTTGCAGTAGCTACCGGTATTGAAGAACACAACAACTACGGTTTAGATTTTATTAACGCCGTCACTTGGATTAAAGCCAACTTACCTTACGCCAAAATCTCAGGTGGTGTTTCTAACGTCTCCTTCTCTTTCCGTGGTAATAACCCGGTGCGTGAAGCGATTCACTCGGTATTTTTGTACTACGCCATTAAAGAAGGCATGGACATGGGGATTGTAAACGCCGGGCAAATGGCGATTTACGATGACCTACCAGAGAAACTACGCATTGCCGTAGAAGACGTCATTATGAACAAAGACCCAGAAGCGGGTGAACGTTTATTAGACATTGCCGCCGAGTTCTTGGGTGACGGCTCTGCCGCCTCTAAAGTCGCAGATTTATCATGGCGTGAAGCCTCAGTAGAAAAACGTTTAGAGCACTCTTTGGTAAAAGGGATTACCGACTTTATTGAAGAAGACACCGAAGAAGCTCGCTTAAAATTAGGGGCACCCATTAACGTGATTGAAGGTCCATTAATGGACGGCATGAACGTGGTGGGTGACTTATTCGGTTCAGGTAAAATGTTCTTACCGCAAGTGGTTAAATCGGCCCGTGTTATGAAACGTGCCGTAGCCTATCTTGATCCATTCCTTCTAGCCGAAAAAGATTCGACTCGTGTGCAGGGTAAAATTGTTATGGCCACCGTAAAAGGTGACGTTCATGATATTGGTAAAAACATTGTAGGCGTGGTTCTGCAGTGTAATAACTTTGAAGTCATTGATCTTGGCGTAATGGTACCTGCCGAGAAAATCTTAGACACCGCTATTGCAGAAGGTGCGAATGTTATCGGTCTTTCAGGGCTAATCACCCCATCTTTAGAAGAGATGGTGAATGTGGCCAAGTTAATGAAAGAACGCGGCATGGACTTACCGTTGTTAATTGGTGGAGCTACCACCTCAAAGGCACACACCGCGGTTAAAATTGAACCACAATATGAGCATCCTGTGGTGTATGTTAAAGACGCCTCTCGTGCTGTAGGTGTGGCTCAAAGTTTAATTTCTGCCGATTTAAAAGGCGACTTTGCCGATAAGATTCGTGCGGAATATGAACAAGTGCGTGAAGAACGTAAAGCTCGTGCTAAAGAAGTACGTCGAATCCCAATTAACAAAGCCCGTGAAAACCCAGCATTAACTGACCAGGCCTGGGAAAATTACACGCCAGTTAAACCTAAGTTTTTAGGCACCAAGGTATTAGAAGACTTTCCGCTAGAAACCCTAGTGGAACGTTTTGATTGGTCGCCTTTCTTCCAATCTTGGGAATTGCACGGCCTTTACCCACGCATCTTAGACGACAAAGTGGTCGGTGAAGAAGCCAAAAAAGTCTTTGCTGACGCACAAGTCATGTTGAAACAAATCATTGAAGAGAAATGGTTAACGGCAAAAGCTGTTTACGGTTTTTACCCAGCAAACCGCGTGGGCGATGATATTGAAATCTATGCCGATGAAAGTCGCTCTGAAGTCATTCACACCTTCCACCATATTCGCCAACAGGCTGAGAAAAAACGAGGTGGTGCCAATAACTGTCTTTCTGATTTTGTGGCATCAAAAGAATCTGGTGTAGCCGACTATATTGGTTTGTTTGCCGTGACTGCAGGTATTGGTATTGATGAACACACCGACCGTTTTGAAGCCAATCACGATGACTATCAATCGATTATGCTTAAAGCTCTGGCCGACCGTTTTGCTGAAGCCTTTGCCGAAACCTTGCATGAGATTGTGCGTAAAGAAGATTGGGGTTATGCGCCAGATGAAGCCTTAGAAAACGAAGACCTCATTAAAGAACGTTACCAAGGGATTCGCCCAGCCGCGGGTTACCCTGCTTGCCCAGACCATACCGAGAAAGGTATTCTGTGGGAAATTCTAAAACCCGATGAAAAAATCGGCTTAGAGATTACCAGCAGTTTTGCGATGTACCCAACGGCAGCCGTTTCAGGTACCTACTTTGCTCACCCAGAATCTCGCTACTTTGGTGTAGGATCAGTCGGTCGAGATCAAGTAGAAGACTACGCCCACCGTAAAGGCTGGTCAATCGAAGAAACTGAAAAATGGTTAGCTCCTAATCTTGGATATGACCCAGAAGATTTTGCAAACTAAAGCAATTTTCAACGTCTTAAAACTAAAAAAGCCTAAGAAATCATTTCTTAGGCTTTTTGCTTTTATGGGCAACCAATTCTATAAATTACCAGGCCTGGTAAAACGCTGAACGCCTATCAAAATTAAGCAGTAGTGTTGATATTATTCCCTAAATTAGCTGGTAAACCTTGTGTAGTTGGTGTTATTTGCGGAATAGACTCTATTAAGGCTAAGGCACTTTGAGTTTGAGTGTCTAAGGCTTTTTTTAACATACCCACACTAACTTGCTCTTGGTTATACACTTCTTTTTGTGCCAATACCGCACTGACAGCACCATTAACCGAAACATTAGAAATATCCATGATTTTTATTCCTATAAATCTTTATAAATTCAATATAGCAGACTTTTAATTTATATGCTTTTAAGACTAAAAAATATCAAGTAGTATATTCAACACACAGAATTAACAATTTATTCTTTATTATCAATATATTATATAAATACACTCATATAGATATAAAGATTATTTCTGACCTCAATAAGACTTACTTATCGACCTAATAAAAACCCTGTTTTGACTCGGTTATTAAAAGGTTGAACAATAGTCTTTAAATTAAGATTCTTAAGGGTTTGGTGACATGGAAATTACAGTTTGGTCTGGATGGTTAGCGGGCCTGGCAATTGGTTTATTTGTTATTTTGCATTTTTGGCTTATTGGTAAACCTGCTGGTTGCTCAACGGGCTACGGAAATGTGTGCGGATATATATGTAAAAACATGAGTTATTACCATGAAGGAGAATATCGCCATAAAAACAATCCTAAGCTTTGGTTTTTAATTGGTATTCCTATTGGTGGGTTTTTGAGTGCGATGAGTTCACCAGAACCGTGGCATTTTAGTTTTGATATGGGCATGTATGAACAAATTTTGCCGAATTCAGATGCAGCTAAAGCACTATGGTTGATTTTTGGCGGTATGTTATTAGGTTTTGGAGCCCGACTAGCGGGGGCTTGTACTACAGGGCATGCATTGGTCGGTGGAGCGATGTTAAACCCGCCTAGTCTTTTAGCGGGTGCGGTATTTTTCATGAGTGCGTTTATAACCACTCGCCTGCTATTTGGAACCTAACCTTTTGCCCGTTTAATTTAGCCAAATATCTTAGCCATATATAAAACATGCTAGAAAAAGAAGAATAAAAATGAAAAAAGAAAGCACACATAACTTACCTATATTCAAAAGCATCAAATTAACACTCATCTCTTTTGGATATGCTTACCGTGCCAATATTCTGGGTTTATTGATGGGAGCAATCTTTGGTTTTTTAATGAGTCATGCGGGGGCAACCACATTTGATTATCATGCAAAAATGTTTTTATTTATTGATATGCAGCTCATGAAGGTAATAGGAACTGCTGTTGTGGTTGCTATAATTGGGGTCTATTTAATGAAAAAATACCATGTTCTGGCATTAACAACCGGAATGGAGGTGGACTTTGTTAAAAAACCTTATCAACAAGGATTGATTGCCGGAGCTTTTTTATTTGGGATTGGATGGGCAATGACGGCAGCTTGTCCAGGTACGGTTCCTGCCATGTTAGGCGAGGGTAAAATAAGTGCTGTTTTTACCTTTATTGGATTGCTTTTAGGCACGATGGCGTATGGTGTTTTACAGAGTTTTATTGCCCATAACAAAAGTTACTCGGACACTTTTAAAGATTAAACCGCTAAATTGGCTTTACCATTTTAAAGCCATTGGTTTTATTTAAAATACCTCTCTTTTACGCTCACTTTCTTAGCCATTTTTAGTTATATGTTGTTCGTGCATGTAATAAAATTCATCAATAAGCTATAAATTCCTTTTAATTTCATTATAATACCTTCTTTTTCAAATTCTTAGCGGACAATAAGCCAGTGAAATCACTGCTATTTTGCCACTACCCCTAGATAGAGAGCGAGCCATGAAAACGGATCACATTCGCAATGTTGCGATTATTGCCCACGTTGACCACGGAAAAACCACCCTGGTTGACCAATTACTACAGCAGTCTGGAACATTTGACGATGTTCGTAAAGACTTGGGCGACCGTGTCATGGACTCGAACGACTTAGAAAAGGAACGTGGAATTACCATCCTTTCTAAAAACACCGCAGTAAACTGGAACGGTTACCGTATCAATATCGTAGATACTCCGGGCCACGCCGACTTTGGTGGTGAAGTAGAACGTATTCTATCTATGGTTGACTCAGTTTTACTACTTGTTGACTCTGTTGAAGGGCCAATGCCTCAAACACGTTTTGTAACGTCTAAAGCGTTAGCACAAGGTTTAAAGCCAATTGTTGTTATCAACAAAATCGACCGTCCTGGTGCTCGTCCTGATTGGGTACTTGACCAAACGTTTGATTTGTTTGACCGTTTAGGTGCAACCGATGAGCAGATGGACTTTGATGTTATCTACGCTTCTGGTTTAAATGGTTTTGCTGGTTTTGAAGAAGATGTTCGCGAAGGTGACATGCAGCCAGTTTTTGAAACTATTGTTGATAAAGTTCCGGCTCCAGATGTTGATATAGCAGGACCTTTCCAGCTTCAGTGTATCTCTCTAGACTACGATAACTACAAAGGTGTTATTGGTACAGGACGTATCAAACGTGGTGCTGCTCAAGTGGGTATGCCAGTTGTTATTGTTGATGCTAAAGGTGAACAGCGTAAAGGTAAGATTGGTGAAATCTTTGGTTACATGGGTCTTGAGCGTATTAATGTTGATGAAGCTCACGCAGGTGATATCGTTGCATTCTCAGGTTTAGATCCACTAAACATCTCTGATACTTTATGTGATCCTAACCACCCTGAAGCACTTCCTGCTCTAACCGTTGACCAGCCGACTGTAAGCATGACTTTCCAAGTTAACGACTCTCCGTTTGTTGGTCAAGAAGGTAAGTTATTAACATCTCGTCAGATTCGTGAGCGTTTAGAAAAAGAACTTATTACTAACGTGGCTTTACGTGTTGAAGACACAGATGATGCAAACAAATTCCGTGTTTCTGGTCGTGGTGAACTTCACCTTTCAGTATTGATTGAAACTATGCGTCGTGAAGGATTTGAGATGGGGATTTCTCGTCCAGAAGTTATCTTCCGTGAAATAGATGGTGAAACTCAAGAACCTTATGAAACCCTAACCGTTGATGTACCTGAATTTGCTCAAGGTACGGTTATGGAAGGTTTAGGTCTTCGTAAAGCTGAAATGCAAGACATGGTTCCAGACGGACATGGCCGTGTACGTATTGACTTTATTATCCCTTCACGTGGTTTGATTGGTTACCGTACAGAATTTATGACTGCGACTCAGGGTGAAGGTTTAATCTTCTCAAGTTTCTCTCATTATGGTCCTAAATTTACGGGTACTTTAGGTGAAAGAACACGTGGTGTACTAATTTCTATGGAAAAAGGTAAAGCACTAGCGTTCTCTTTATTTAACTTACAGGATCGTGGTCGCTTATATGTTGGACACGGTGAAGAAGTATATGAAGGTATGGTTATTGGTCTGCACAGCCGTGCAAATGACTTAACCGTTAACCCTGTTAAAGGTAAGCAGTTAACTAACATGCGTGCTTCTGGTACAGATGAAGCGTTAACATTAACACCACCAATTCGCTTCTCGCTTGAGCAAGCACTTGAATTCATTGACGATGATGAGCTAGTTGAAGTAACACCTGAAAGCGTTCGTATCCGTAAGAAACTTCTTACAGAAAATGAACGTAAGCGTGCAGGACGTTCTAAGTAAGTTTTTATCACTTAGACTGAAAAAGGCCTCATATTTGAGGCCTTTTTTTTTGCTAAAAATTCTTTGAAAAAACTGTTTTACCAGGCCTGGTAAATATATTTAATGACGTTAAATAGTCGACACTAAATAGAAGCTAAATAGTAAAACTACAAACCCTATTTGCGGTAATGATAAAATGAAAAATCAATCGCCTAGCTTTCTCATTTTAAAGGACAGTCAACGCCATGCTTCGTACAGTCATTTTACTTGTTGTTGTTACTTTGATATCGAGCTGTAGCTCTTCGGATTCGCCCACCTCTGAAAAACAAAAAGTAGATTTAATCATTTATAGCGGTATCACAATGGTGAGGCCTTTAAATGAATTGGTTAGAGAATTTGAAGCCAAAAATAATGTAAACATTGAGCTTAAACAAGGTGCTTCAGGTTACCTATATAAAGCAATTAAAACGGAACATAAAGGTGATATTTTCTTTCCTGGTTCTAACTCTTATCGCCTTAAAAATAAGCATGATGGCTTTTTAAAAGACCATGTATTTGTTGGTTATAACCGGTTAGCCATCGTGGTTGCCAAAGGTAACCCTAAACATATAACGAATGACTTAAAACAACTTACTAATCCAGATTATTCCGTAGTTTTATCGGCACCAGAATCAGGTGCGGTTGGCAAAAATGCAAAGGCAGTATTAGATAAGCAAGGATTAACTGGCGAGGTTTATGACAACGTTACTTTTTTTACAACCGATTCTCATAGAATATTTAATGCCATTAAAGATGGTCAGGCTGACATCGCTTTAAATTGGTTTGCCACCACAAAATGGCCTGAAACAGAAGATTATATGGATGCTATTTTACTGCCTGAGAGTATAGCGAAACCCAAGCGATTAGAATTGAATTTACTTTCATTCTCATCAAACCCTGAGTTGGCCAAAAAGTTTATGGCTTTTGCCAGTTCAAAACATGGCTTAGAAACTTTTGCTGAATATGGATTTTTAACGAATCAAGAACTAACTCAAGCCATAGCAAACATAAACAATAAAACAGACCAAGCTCGTCAGGCCACTGACCAAGAGGCAAGATGAATAATCTAAAACGTGCCTACTTAAACCATACACCTAGAAATTTATTTCTGTTATTACTTATCTTTATTTTTGGCATTGGCTCACAAGCAGTGCTCAATTTAAGTATCTCAAACTTTATTTCAGACTTAGACCAAAAAGTACAAAACTCTGAGGTTGAAAACCTGCTGGGGCAAGAGATCATTTTAGAGATTCACAAGATTGAATCAGACTTCTTTCAAATGGCATCGTTTCCTAATAAACATTTACGAAAAATCATCGTCAAAGACATTCTTGAACAACAAAAAGAGATTGAAGATGCGTTAACCATTTTGAATGAAGGCGGCATATACAAACACCGCATTGATTTAAACCTACCTAATACAGAAAGACAATTTGAAATTTTACTTTATAAACCTGAAGTACTGGATAAGTTCTCGTTTTCACGTTCTGATATTTTGCCTAAGTTTGTCATTATCAATAATAAAATGCACGAGTTAACTCAACGCTTAGATTACATAGATCAACTGCGCAAAAGCCAATCTGTAGAACTCTCTCAAGCAATTACTGACTTAAAACTCCAAGTAAAGTTTATTAAACCCTTGTTTGTACGTATTAAAGAAGATGCTAACCATATTTTTTACCAAAATAAATTGCACTTTGAACAAACTCGCAAAGAGGTTGAGGCACAAAAAGAATATTATCAAAACATTCAAATAGGTCTTACTGTATCGGTACTGTTTTTAGGATTAATTGCGTTTTATAAACTTAGCCGCAATATTCGTAAAACCACTCAAGAAATACAAACCAATCAAGACTATAGTCAAGACATCTTAGACTCACAATCCAATATTATTGTTGTGAATGATGGCGTTAAGATTATTGACGCAAGTGGTGGATTCTTTAAATTTTTTTCTGATTACCCCAACTTAGAAGATTTTTCTAAGGACTATTCATGCGTTTGTGATCTGTTTGTGAAAGAACCAGGCCTAGTATATAAATTTGAAGACAAAAGCTGGATTGAGTATTTAATAGAAAACCCAAAGCAAACCCATAAAGTTAAAATCGATTATCAAGACAAAATAACCACTTTCCAGATTAATGCGGTTAAATCAGATAAATATCATCGTTATATTATTTCTATGTTTGATATTTCTGAAAACGAACGTATTAACCAAGTACTAGAAGAACAAAAAAATAAAGCTCTTGAAGCAACTCAAGCTAAAGGGGTATTTTTAGCCAATATGTCACATGAAATTCGCACACCGTTGAATGCGATTTTAGGCTTTATTGGTTTGCTAAAAGAAAAACATCATGATGATGAATCTACTCAGTATTTAAACACCATTGATAACTCAAGCCATTCCCTGCTTGGCATTATCAATGACATTTTAGATTTTACTAAAATTGAAAGCGGTAAGCTTGACATTGATCCGGTGGTATTTAATCCCAGAAAAGAATTTGCCTCTACCGCAGACCTGTTTAGAGCACGATGCAGTGAGAAGAATTTAACTTTCTCAATCGAACTTTCTGACTCTCTTCCTGATGGGGTACTTAATGATATTTTACGAATTAAACAAGTGCTCACAAACCTACTGTCTAATGCGATTAAATTTACCAATCCTAATAAAGCCGTATCTTTAAAAATTGACTATATTGATGGCCATCTACACTTTTTTATTAAAGATGAAGGCATTGGAATTTCAGCCGAATCTCAACAACACATTTTTGAAGCTTTCTCTCAAGCAGAGGCATCAACTACCAGAAAATTTGGTGGAACAGGCCTGGGTCTAGCGATTAGCTATAAACTAGTCCAAATGCTTGGAGGTCATTTAGAGGTTAACTCTACGCCAGGTAAAGGCAGTTGTTTTTATTTTAGTGTTCCTGCAAGAGCGGTAGAGATAAAACAAAAATCTATCGCCCAAAAAACCGTCTCTCCTACCCCTTTTACTGGTCATCTTCTGTTAGTTGAAGACAACAAAACTAATCAGCTTTTAATGAGTGCTATTTTAAGTAAGCAAGGCATTACTTTTGATTTAGCTGAAGATGGACTGCAAGCAATCGATGCGGTAAAAACACATCAATATGCTTTGGTGTTAATGGATGAAAACATGCCCAATCTAAACGGGATTGAAGCAACCAAACAAATTAGAGAATGGGAACAACAAGAAAATAAACCAAGATTACCTATTGTTGCTTTAACGGCAAACGCCATGACTGGAGACAAAGAGCGTTTTATGGCAGCAGGAATGGATGAATATCTTACTAAACCCGTTAATATTCCAAAGTTAATGAACATCTTGCAACAATATTTAACCGACAGTTCTAAATAACCAAAAGATAATTCAAAACAAAAAACTCAGCTTAATTTGATTTTTTATTGGATTTTGACGCTACGAAAAGTCTTTATTTCTAGTAAACTTAGAAAAAACTTTTTGGAGCAATAAACGTTGATACAGACATTCAATTTATATCCTGCCATTGAACCTTATGTTCAGCACAGCTTACAAGTAGATAGTACTCACACTTTGCATTTGGAAGAGTGTGGCAACCCTAACGGAATTCCTGTTTTGTTTGTTCACGGTGGCCCTGGTGGTGGATATTCAGCAATCCATCGTCAATTTTTTTGCCCTGAAAGCTATCGTATTATCTTATTTGATCAACGAGGTTGTGGAAAATCTCGCCCTCACGCTTGTTTAACCAACAATACCACCGCCCACTTGATTGAAGACATTGAAAAAATTAGACGACTTTTAAACATAGAGAAATGGCTTTTATTCGGTGGCTCTTGGGGCTCTACCTTATCCCTTTTATATGCAGAAACGTATCCTGAAAGAGTATTAGGATTAATTCTTCGCGGTATCTTTTTATGCCGCGAACAAGATATAAATTGGTTCTACCAAAAAGGTGCGGATCAATTTTATCCAGATTATTGGGCTGACTTTATTGAACCTATTGATATTGAGAAACGTAAAAACATGATTGAAGCGTATCATGAAGTATTAACCAGTGATAATGAAGTAGCGAGAATGCGTGCTGCTGAAGCTTGGTCAATTTGGGAAGGCAGAACCTCTAATTTAGAAACTGATCCAAATACCGTGAACCATTTTGGGGATCCATTTCATGCGTTAGCGATGGCAAGAATTGAGTGTCATTATTTTCAACATGACGCTTTTATTGAGAAAAACCAAATAATACAAAATGCTTCTGCTATTCGCGATATACCTACCACCATAGTGCATGGTCGTTACGACATGATTTGTCCAATTAACCAGGCATTTGATTTGCATACGGCTTTGCCGCATTCAAAACTTATTATTTGCAACCATTCTGGACACTCTGCAATGGAACCAGAAATTAGTAAAACTCTCGTTGATGCAACAGATGAATTTGCAGAACTTCTTAGTTAACAAAGTATAAATCATGATTTGTTTAATTCAGCGTGTCACTCAAGCTAAAGTCACCGTTAATAATCAGGATATTGCAGAAATTGGTTCTGGGCTTTTAGTCTTAACCGGTTTTCAGCCCAATGATGACAGTAACAACATTATTAAAATGGCAAATAAGTTATTAAATTATCGTGTCTTTTCTGATGAAGATGACAAGATGAATCTCAATGTTCAGCAGATTGAAGGTGAGGTATTACTGGTACCACAATTTACTCTAGCTGCCGACACACAAAAAGGCTTAAGGCCTAGTTTTTCATCATCCGCAACACCAGCGATTGCAACCAAGTTGTTTGATGAATTTGTACAACAGAACAGATTACTATACCCAAAAATTCAAACAGGACAATTTGGTGCAGACATGCAAGTGAGTCTAATTAATGATGGTCCGGTGACATTTTGGCTAGAAACTTAACTTTTTTTGATGTGGCTCATGTTATGCCTTCAAGGTTATGGGTTCTTTACCAAACTGATTCCAATTTAAGTTGTAAATCGGCTAAACTAGCTTATTAAATCCAACTGTTTAGAAGCCTTCTTGCAATATGCCTATATCCGAACCTGAAAACATAAAAATTCTTATTATTGAGGATGACCCTGTTACCCGTTTGGCTTTGGCTAAGGTCTTAGAAAAAACAGAGCATATTGTGATACAAGCCACTAATGGCCGTGAAGGTTTAAACACCTACACTGAACATAAACCTAACTTGGTTATTGTTGATGCCATGATGCCAGAAATGGATGGCTACGAGACTATAAAAGCCATTAGAAATCTTGAGCATAGGCATTCACTTCCACTCATTATGCTCACAGCATTAGACAACATAGACTCAATTAATAAAGCATTTGAAGCAGGGGCAACCGATTTTATAACCAAGCCTATTAATTGGTCACTGTTAACTCAACGCATCAAATATGCTTTACGCTCTTCGCAAATAGAAGAGCAGTTTAGAAAAACGCAATCTCAGCTTATTTACGCTCAAAGATTAGCTAAACTTGGCTATTGGGAATGGGATGCTAAACTAGATAAAATTACGGCTTCTCAGTCTGCTTTTGGGCTATTTAATGTACCAATCAATTCAAGCTCTACCTTAGATAATTTCTTAAGTCGCGTCTTGCCCAAAGACATGCCAATCATTCAACAAGTTATTTCAGACGCAAGAAGCGGACAACCCCATATTCAAATTAGCTTTAGAGTTATTCAGCAAGATGGTCATCTACGTCATATAGAATGTTTAGGTGAAGTCTCCTTTGATCATGAAGACAATATTTCTAAAATAATGGGATCTGCTCAGGACATTAGCCGTCTTCACAAAGCAGAAACCTTAATACATTACCAATCTAAGCATGACACCTTAACTGAGCTACCCAACCGTGCTAGTTTTAATGAGATGTTAAATAACGCCCTTACTGAAAATACCGACAAATATTTGGTTGCCGTGATTATTTTTGACATAGATCGTTTTAAACAGATTAATAAAAATCTTGGTCAAGACAAAGGTGATGATGTTCTTATTTCTCTTGCTCAAAGACTTAACAGAATAACTCGCGAAGGTGATTTTGTAGCACGAATAGGTAGTGACGAATTTGCGATTTTATTACCGCACATTGAAAGCAATAACGAACTTAATCTAGTCATTAACCGCTTTAGCCATGATCTTAATGCTCCATTTATTGTTAATAACAAAGATCTTTTTATTAGTTATAGTTGCGGCGTTTCAGTGTTTCCTGATGATGCTACAGACACCGAAACCGTTATTGAGCACGCCAATAGTGCACGAGTGACTGCAAAGGCTTTAGGAGGCAATCAATTTGCTTTTTATCGTCCGGATATGAATGACGATGCATTAGATATGCTTTCTCTAGAAAACGATTTACGTAAAGCATTAACTAACAATGAAATTGAAGTTTTTTACCAGCCGCAAATGGATGCCAAAACCTTACAGCCTATAGGTTCTGAAGCGTTGGTTCGCTGGCGACACCCTAGTCGTGGTTTAATTGTACCTAACGTATTTGTGCCATTAGCTGAAAGCACTGGAATGATCATAGAAATTGGCCGTTTCATTACAGAAACAGCTATTAAACAAACTGAACAATGGCACGCCATGGGTTACAACCAAATGCGTATTGGTATTAACTTGTCTAGCCGACAATTCGGCCAATCGAGCTTAATTGACGATATTCAATCCGCTTTACAAAAAACAAATTTGCCTAGCCATTTTATTGATCTAGAAATCACCGAAAGTTTGGCAATGAGTGATGCTGAAAATAATATAGACATTCTTTCTCGCCTTAAAGGGATGGGCTTTAAAATATCCATTGATGATTTTGGTACAGGTTATTCATCTTTGGCTTATTTACACAGTTTTCCAATTGACACCATCAAAATAGATAGGTCTTTTGTTTTAAACTTAGATACACCTGAGGGTGAAGCGATAGCAAAAACCATTTTAGCCATGGCTGAAAGCTTAAATTTAGAGGTTGTGGCAGAAGGCATAGAGCTTGATGAACAACAAGATTTCTTTACAGGAAAACATTGTGATATTTTTCAAGGCTATAAATTCGGTCAACCGATGCCGCATGAAGAATTTACACAATGGTTAAAACAGTACTACCCTCCCATAAAAGAATATAACGACGGAGCTAAAAATGCACATTGATTTAAACAACCTAAATATGCTCAAAGAAATTATTGGCGATGAATTAGTCGATATCTTAAATATATTTTTAGAAACGGCTCCAGATAACATTGCTCAACTGAAAGAAGCGGTTGCAGTTAAAGACATAAATAAGGTTCAATCTCTATCGCATAATATTAAGGGTAGTTCTGCAAATATAGGAGCCAATCAGCTTTCTATATTAGGGGCTGAACTAGAACAACAAGCCAAAAATAATGATACCGAAGCCTTTACCGATTCAATGAATAAAATCATTATTGAAGCCAAATCCGTTGAGAGTGCTTTAAAAAGCTACATTCAGACATTTTAAAAATATAACTAACGCTCTCAATTAGAGCTTTACGCTTTATCCACAAGGAATATAATCATGCATTATCGCGTTACCGAAGACGAAAAACGTCGGGCCAAAACACCACACCATATTTTTAATATCAATATCATTATTACTCACCTTTTTATGTCAATGATTGTCTTAGAAATTGGTGATACTCTTGAGTTATTACTAATACCAGTTATCTCTAGCCTTGTGATTGCCTACCTCTATGCAACCTCAAAAAAGAAAATTAAGAACGACACTTGGTTTGTTGCTTCACACTGGCTTATGGCTTGGAGACGTGGAAGAATTTTATTATTTAGCTACGCAATTGCCATTGGCATGGTTGTAATTTATTTGATTATTAACAAAATATTCCCTGGCGGTTTTAGTATGAATGACTTTTCAACAGAAGGCAGTCAAACTAATTTAGGTGAAGTTATTACATTACGCTTTGCAGCGGTTGTGATTTTTGTCGCGGTGCTTATCACCTTTATGCAAACAGGTATTGCCGTTTATGATGCGGGTAACGGTATTTCAAACCCCTCAATTGCCAAATTATTACCTCGTGATGAAAATTCTAATGAAGAACTTGGTGAAGGTACTGATGAAGTTAAACATGAGAAAAACAAAACTACGGAAGATGCATGATAATGAATCAACCAAAAAAGCCTAAAACAAAGAATCTGCCTGTATTTTGGATTTTATTTATATTCAGTATAGTTGGTTTTGGAATATTACTACTTATTCAACCAGATAGAGAGCCACTTGATCAAAAGCTTCTGCCTTGGAATGCTCATTATGATAGTGCTGGAAAATTACATGCATTAGGTTTAACGGTGCATCAATCAACTCTTAGCGATGCGATGAAAATATATGGCAAAGATGTTGAAGTAAAAATGTTCTCAAAAACGGATGAATCTCACAAATCATTAGAAGCGTATTTTCCGGTGATATATATAGGATCAATTAAAGCAGCCTTAACACTCAAACTTGAGGCCTCAAAAGCAGAACTAGATCATGCCTTTGATAATGGTAAAAAAATCACAGTGACTACCTCTGGAGAACGTGAGGTGGAACTTTATAACTCAGACATTACTAAATTTTTTAATACACCTATTTCTAGCCTTACATTGATTCCCAGAAATAATTTAACTGAAAGAGCCATTGATAAACGCTTTGGTAAACCTGATCGCATAGAAGTTCAGTCAGACCATTTACCGCACTGGTTCTTCGGTAAGTTAGGCTTAGAGTTAATATTAGATGCAGAAGGCCCAGAAGCCTTACAGTACACAACCAATGTTAAACCCAATTAATCTAGATAATTAATAGTTTGTTAGATTACAAGTTAAAGACTTTATATCAAACTAAAAAGCCAATTAACCCTATGCCCACATTGTCTGTAAATGCTTACAAGGCATACCAGGCCTGGTAAATTGGCTTTTTATAACCTTCTAACTTTAAATCTTGAATACCAATATTCGTTAAGAACTTACAGTCTTTTCATTATTAGAGGCATTCTCATCTTTCTTTTCAGATTCTTTTGACTGTTCATTTGTTTTAACTGAGGTATCCTCAGGATATTCCTCATCCATAAAGATACGATTAGCTTGTCCGTCTAAATCGTCAAAATGTCCATTTTTAGCCATCCAAATAAACACAACAACAACCAAAAAACCAAAAAACAGCATCATTGGTATCAGTCCGTAGATTACTTCCATTTGTCTTCCACCTTATATATTTATACAAACCTACCCTTTGGGTTAAGACGTTTATCTTTTATTAAAAAAACGTCTAATACGTGCTGCATTACCAATGACTACCAAGCTACTTAATGGCATCGTAATTGCGGCAATTAAAGGCGTAAGCACTCCAGACATCGCTAACGGAACCATAATTATGTTATAGGTAATTGAGCTGGCGATATTCTGCTTGATAGTACGTAATGTTCTGGCCGACAACTCAATAGCCGTATCAACCGCCAATAACTCATTATTCATTAAGACGATATCTGCACTATCCATAGAAACATCTGTACCAGAGCCTAAAGCTATACCTACATCGGCTCTAACCAAAGCAGGTGCATCGTTGACTCCATCACCAACCATCGCGACAGTTTGACCTTCTTTTTGCAGTTGACGAATTACTTCATTCTTATCTTCAGGTAACACTTCAGCAATAACATTCATGCCTCCTAATTGTTCGGCAACTCGGTTAGCCACAATGGTTAAATCACCACTTAATAAAGAAACTTTTTTACCTTTGGCTTTTAATCTGTTAATCAATTCAACGGCTTCTGGTCGAAGCTCGTCTTCTAAAAACATAACGCCTTTAACCACTTCATTAGCCGCAATCCAAACCGCTGTTTGAGCCAGTTTTGCTTTATCTTCAGCTAACTGCAACAAATCCTTTGGTAAGGCAATATTTTGAGAAAGTAGCCAGTTTGCCGTTCCAATTTGATAAAAAGTACTGTTAATAGTTCCTTCAACACCTTTACCAGCCATAATTTTAAAGCCGTCAACTTGGTGCCAGTGGTTATTACCATATGCAAACTCATCCTTAATCGAGTTCACAATTCCATTACCTAGACTGTGTTCAGATAAATTTTCTATTGAGCCAACGGCTCGTAAAATTTCTTTGCGTTCAGCATGTTCTACAAATGCTTCAGCAACCACTTTCATCTGACCTTTAGTCAGAGTGCCTGTTTTATCAAAAACAAAATGCTCTATTGAATGCAAAACCTCTAATACAGTACCATTTTTAACCAATATACCATTTCTTGCTGATACTCCAGATGCAACTGCAATGGCCATAGGTGTTGCCAAACCAAATGCACATGGGCAAGTAATAATAAGTACTGCTGTTGCAGTCATAACGGCTACTTCAAGATCTGCACTAAATAACCAAAACGCAAAACTTGCAAAGGCTAAACTGATGGTTGTAGTAACAAACCAAGGCATAATCTTATCTGCAGTACATTGAATAGGAGCCTTTGAACCTTGGGCCTCTTCTACCATATGAACAATTTTGCCTAACTGTGTATCTTGCAGAATTTTTTCTACCGCAATGGTAAGGTTGCCATCAATGTTTAATGTACCTGCAATAACATGGTCGTTGACCTGTTTACTAATCTCTTTAGATTCCCCACTCAACATCGATTCATTCAGCATACTCTGACCAAACCTAATTACACCATCAACGGGTATTTGCTCACCGGGTTTCACAACAATTAAATCGCCTGGAATAAGTGTTCTTACTGGCACAATATTTTCTATATCTTCATTAAGTTTTCGTGCAACTTTTGGCTGTAAATCCATTAATTTTCGAGAGGCATCAATTGCTTTATTTTTTGAAATCGCTTCAAGGTAACGACCAATTAACAATAAAAAGATAAAGTCTATGAGCGTATCAAAATAGACCTCACCTGAATGACTTGGCTCAACGGTGACCCAAAATGAGTATAAGTAAGTTGTAAGCATCCCCAAACTGATTGAGACATCCATACCTACCGTTCTAGACCTGAGAGCTGTCCATGCTCCTTTAAGAAAAGGTTGTCCGGAATATGCTAATGCGGCTGTGGCAATAATGAATTCTAACCAATGAAAATAGTTACGATATTCAGCATCATCTGCGGCACCTGTATAAAGTGCAACTGAAAACCACATGACATTCATCATAGCGAAACCAGCAAAACCTAGTCTGTATAGCAGATCCCTATTTGCTTTTTTATAGGCTTGCTCACTAGCGGAAGGGTCATATGGGGTGGCATCATAGCCAATTGAATTGAGTTTTTTAATTATTTCTGAGAGTTTTGTTTTGCTGTTATCCCAGCGAATTTTAATCTGTTTATTTGTAAAATTTACTCTGGCTAATAGTAGCCCATCCATTTTGGCAAGTGTATGTTCAATTAACCAAACACAGGCAGCACAATGAATTGCTTCTGACATCAATGTAATTTCACGTCTGTCTGATAAGTTATCAACAAACTGTGATTGAACTTCATCGTAGTCAAAAAATTCAATATCTTTATTTGGCGGAGGTGGCGGGGATAATAATTCGCCATCTGGCGTTCTTTTATAAAAACTTTCCATCCCCGCTTCATGTATGACTTCACAAACAGAAGCACAGCCATTACAGCAAAATTCTTGTTCTTTGCCATTAATTGACTTTAGAACTAAATCCCCTTTGGGAATAGCTTGTCCACAATGAAAACAACTAGAAGCCATAACTATTCTGGATCTTGAACCATAATACTACGGCCCATATTAATTCTATTTTCTCCTTTAGTCACTTCCATAATTAAATCCCATTTGCCTTTTAATGGAAGACTAAACTGTTGTTCATACTCACCTTTTTTATCGGTTTTATTCATTACAATCTTACCGTCAAGATTTTTATTGGAAGGTCTATAGAAATAAAGAATGGCCGTTTCAACGTCTAATGGCTTATTGTCTTTATCTAAGACCTTCAATTTTACTAAATCTGATTTACCTTCTGACAAAATAGGAACTTCAATTTTTAATTGCCACCCTATCTTTTCCATACGTTTTTGTTCTGCTAACACCACATCCATTCGCTTACCTTGTTCATAGTAATCTTCTACTACAAGCCCTGGATTTGTGACGATTGCCATACTCACCATGAAGAAGTTTACTGATAATACGATGACAAGAATTACGAACCACGCAATTACGAAAGGGTTTTTCCAAGCGACACTCCAATCGCGAGTATCTTGCTTAGTTTCTGCCATTGTCTTTTCTCCTAATAGTGGGGTTGTTTTCCCAAGCAACAAAAAAGCCCTATTCAGGGCTTTCCTAAATAGGGCTATTATAACGACTAATTTATATACAGTCTTTACTACATATTAACGAAAGTATTAACGTTTTCTAGGACTGATAAATGCAGTCTCATAAGTCGCTGATATGTTCTCGTTATTGACATCTATTACATGAATCTCAATAGGCGTATTTGTTTCTGTTAAATTCTTTTTAGGAATTCTAACAAACAACGTTGTTGCACCCACATTACCAGGCTGAATGGTAATTTGTTTGTCTGCATGGAATGTTAGTCCAGCAGGTCCTGTAACATCTATTTTAGCCAACATTACTTGGTTTGATTTATTCACAACTTTAATTGTCCATTTGTTTTGAACAGTTCCATCACTCATTTGCACAAATAACGGTGAACGTTCATGAAGTGCTTTTAAATCAATCGGCGACATCGTTAACATGCCATATACCATTGCAATAGCTGCAAATGCCATTATTGCGGAATAAACAATTACACGAGGACGTTTGAATAAAGGTGGTAATTTTTGACCAGCAAACTCAGCAAGTGACGCATAACGGATTAAACCTCTTGGTTTTTTGATCTTGTCCATAACAGAATCACATGCATCTATACATAGACCACAGGTAATGCAACCAAACTGCTGCCCTCGGCGAATATCAACTCCTGTTGGACAAACGGCAACACAAAGATTACAGTCAATACAATCACCAAGATCTGGAGCTTCTTCTCCAGGCTTAACACGCTTCATTCTTCCACGTGGTTCACCTCTATCTACATCATAGGTAGGAACAACTGTTTGTGTATCAATCATTGCCCCTTGAATTCGAGCATAAGGACAAAAGCCAATACAAGTCTGTTCACGAAGGATTCCTGCAAAAAAGAATGTTGCAGCAGCAAGCCCTAAAATAACCGATGTTTCAGTTCCACCCCATTCAAAACTAAACAGGCGGCCCCAAAGATCAAATGCATCCGTAAAATATGCAACGAAACTAAATGAAGTTAAAAATGCAATTAATGCCCAAAGTGCAAACTTTGGTAATTTAGTTTTAATTTTACTAAAGCTCATTGGAGCTTCATCTAATTTAATACGTTTATTTGGCTGGCCTTCAAACTTTTCTTCAATCCAAGTAAATACATCAGTCCAAACAGTATGAAAACAAAAATATCCACACCACAAACGTCCAGCTACAGCGGTTGATGCAGCTAGTAATAAAGCCCCAAATAACAACACCATTGCAAGCATCCAAATATCTTGTGGCAGAATTGTTATTCCAAAAATATGAAATTGGCGGTTTGCTAAATCAAACAAAAGCGCTTGATGACCATCCCATCTAAAATATGGAAAAATAAATAAAGAAAGCCAAAATGAAGCCGTGATCCATTTAATTGTTCTAAACTTTCCAGGCATTCTCTTAGCGTGAACCGTACCACCAGTATGAACAGGTAATATTTCTACACCGATGTTTTGTAGATTTTTATTATCCAAATCCATTTCATCAAGTACTGAACCTGTTTGTCCATTATCTCGATACAATTCTTTTTTGTCTGACATAGGGCTATCCTTGCTACCAGTCTATTAAAACGGCTATTTTATAGAAATAGCCGTGCCTATCATAAGTAAATTTTTCTATCTATTTCTATAAACAAAAATAGGCCCATTAAAAAGGCCTATTTTTGTTTATAGAAAAGAATTAACTTTCCTTATCTTCGTCTTTCTCAAGACCTTCAATACCACGTGTAGCTTTCCATGCAAAACCTACTAGAGCAATTATGCTTAATATAAGTGCACCGATTGAAATCCAAAGTACAAAATCATTGTTTAGTTCATTCATAACTTTCCTCTCCAAAGTTGATTAAAATCAATTTATATAGTTGTGCCTTAAACAAAAAAGGAGAACATGAGAGCTCTCCTTTTCTTTATCTAGATGAGTGCTTCAGCACTCACCTTATTGACCCCCACCTAAAGAGTAAACATAAACCGCTAAGCGTTTAATGTTTACGTCTGCATTTGGCAGACGATCTTTAAATGCTGGCATAACTGCTCTGTGTGTATTTGGAATATACTCACCATTTTTCTTAACGTTTACACCGTATGTAATAACTCTTTTGATCGCATCACGGTCAGAAGAGAAACGCCATACTTGGTCAGTTAAGTTAGCAGCACCTGCTGGAGCAAGAGGCTTACCTGCTGGACCATGACATGCTAAACACATACCTTTGGCATATACTGCTTTACCTGCAGCAACAGAAGGATCTGAACCCTTACCTTCAGACAAAGCAATAACATAATCTGTTACATGATCAATATCTTCATCAGTCAAGTTCCCCATCATCCCTTTAGCAGGCATATTACCAATACGACCATTAGTAATAGAAGCGTCTATCTGATTGATATTACCACCCCATAACCAATCATCATCAGCTAATACTGGGAAGCCCGGATTTCCTGCTCCACCTACAGCATGACAAGCCGCACAATAATCACCAAATAACATTTTTGATGTTGCTACAGCATATGATTTTAGCTCTTCATCTTTTAAGATGTCAGAAACAGACATTGAAGCTAACTTCTCTTCTTTATCTGCAAACTTAGCTACACGCCAATCTTTTAACACTTTGTAATCATCGTTATATTCATTAATCTGAGTCCAGTCAGCTAAACCTTTTGTAAACTGACCTGTACCATTAGTTAATGGAATAGTTGGATAATAAAGTGCATAGAATACAATCATGATAAAACCCGCGTAAAAAGACAACATCCACCACAATGGTGGCGGGTTATCTAATTCACGAATATCTTCATCCCAAATATGACCAGTGTTCCCTTCATCTGGCCATGGATTATGATGTGCCATATTAAAATCTCCTCAAATGACTAGTCATCGTTTAGTATTTTGTATTTCTGTTCTTCCATTTCCTTACGTTTGCTAGGACGTAATGCCATTGCAAAGGTAATTAACATGCCCAGAAATACAACTACCGTAACGATTAAACCTGCCCAGTCCTGTGTCGTCATAGACGACCAGTCAGTGCTTAAATAACTTTCTAAATTACTCATAAAACCTTATTGACGGTATACTTTGCTGTCATCCAGCTTAACCATCGTTCCAAGTACTTGTAAGTAAGCTACCATTGCATCCATTTCGGTATGACCGGCAATAGCTGCATCCGCATTCTCAATCTCTTCATCTGTATATGGCACACCAAGTGTACGCATAACTGACAAACGTTTCTTCATATCACGCTTTGTACCAAAGAAATCCTTAGATACAAGGTTTTCAGCTAACCATGGGTAAGCCGGCATTACTGACTCAGGAACCATGTCTTGAGGACGCATTAAATGAAGAACATGCCATTCATCAGAGTACTTACCACCTAGTCGTGCAATATCTGGACCAGTTCTTTTAGAACCCCATTGCATCGGGTGATCATACATAGATTCAGTAGCAAGTGAGTAGTGACCATAACGTTCACGCTCATCACGGAAAGGACGAATCATTTGTGAGTGACAAATATAACAACCTTCACGCAAGTATAAATCACGACCTGCAAGTTCTAGCGGAGTGTAAGGACGAACACCGTCGCCTGCTTTCCAATCGCCAATAACCCACTTGCCATTTTTATCCTGCTTGTAAAGGGCTTTGTCTGACACTATTTTACCATTAGCATCTTTAGTGAATGTACGCTCCCAAACTAATTCTGGAAACTTTTCATTCTTAGCATTACCGTATTTATCTGTTTTTTCAGTGTAATCTACAGCTGACTTGAGATAAAACAACGGTACGATTTCAACGATACCAGCAATCGAAACTGCTAGAGCTGTTGCCAGGAATAAAGCAAAGATATTACGCTCTAACCCTTCCTGGATATTTTTTGGTGCTTGATTATCTGACATGAGTTTGTGCTCCTCAACTCATAAATTTTTCAATTTAAGCAACGAAATATAAGATATGTCGTTGCTTAATATGACTTACTACTTTATGCGTGTGCTTCTACTGTATTAGTCGCTTTAGCATTTGCCATACGAATCGTCATAACAACGTTGTATAACATGATTACTGCACCACTAAAGAACAATAACCCACCAAATGCACGCATCGCATAATAAGGGTGCATAGCTGAAACTGATTCAGCAAAAGTATATGCAAGAGTTCCGTACTCATCATAAGCACGCCACATTAGACCTTGCATAATACCTGATACCCACATCGCAACGATGTAAAACACTGTACCAATAGTAGCTAGCCAGAAATGGAAGTTAATTAACTGCATTGAATACATTTCAGTTTTCCATAGTTTCATTACCATATGGTAAATCGCACCGATAGAAACCATTGCAACCCAACCTAACGCACCAGAGTGAACGTGACCAACTGTCCAATCTGTATAGTGAGAAAGAGCGTTTACAGTTTTTGCAGCCATTACAGGCCCTTCAAATGTAGACATTGCATAGAATGCTAAAGAGATAATTAAGAAACGCAAGATATAATCTGTACGTAATCTATCCCAAGCACCTGAAAGCGTTAACATACCGTTTAAGGCACCACCCCATGAAGGGATGATCATTGCTAATGAAATTACTGCACCTAAAGAACCTGTCCAATCTGGAAGAGCTGTGTATTGAAGGTGGTGAGCACCTAACCATACATAACCAAACATTAATGCCCAGAAGTGAATTACAGATAAACGGTAAGAGTAAATAGGACGTTGTGCTTGCTTAGGTACAAAGTAGTACATAATTGCAAGGAAACCTGCTGTTAGGAAGAACCCAACTGCGTTATGCCCCCACCACCATTGAATCATGGCATCTTGTACACCAGCAAACATTGAGTAAGAACGGAACATTGATACTGGAATTGCTAAACCGTTTACAACATATAAATATGTGATTGCAATCATCATACCTAAGAAGAACCAGTTAGAAACATACACACTTGGATGCGTATCTTTGTTACGTGATGCAATTGTCATTACAAAGTTAAATGTATATAAAGTCCACACGATAGCAATTGCAATTGCCATTGGCCATTCTTGTTCATGGTATTCTTTACCAGTTGTCATACCTAATGCGATAGACGTTACTGTTGCCAAAAGACCAATTGTGAACAAAATTGCTGTCCACCAAGCCAAGCCATTGCTCCAAAGCTTTACACCGTTGGTTCGCTGAACCGTATAAAATGCTGTTGCCATTAGCGTCATACCACCAAATGCAAAGATTACCGTGTTCGTATGAACAACACGTAAACGAGCAAAAGTGATTTCCGCAATATCTAAGTTTAACGCAGGCCACGCAAGTTCTGCTGCTGCATAAGTACCAATCATAGTACCTAGCACCAAGAAAACAATTGCACCTACTGTTAAATACTTAACCACGCCATTATCATATTGTGGTTTTACTGTAGTATCCATCAGTCGGATCCCCTTTATAGTCTTAATATTCTGCCCTTATCTATCATTAAATTACCGCTCAAAACAAACAATAACTTAACGGACCATTCTAGATAGAGACTCCTCAACGGGCATTATACCTGTATTGAAGCCATATCTCAGCCATAAACACTTTAAAAAGTTAACTCACATCAAGAAAGCTTATAGAATTAAACTTAAAAAACACCTATATAGAAATAGACACTTTAAAAAAATCTCTCGAATTATCCCAAAATACGGGCTTTGTTGATAGTAAAAAAAACTTATAGGGGTCCTCAAGATTTTTTTATGGAACACTTTTTGTAGGGCTATTCAAATATAAATTAAATCAACCTTAACTTACGACTTGCTTTAGAAAGTATAATTAGTACTGGACATACCCAATAAAGACATTTTCAGTTATTATATTGGCAACTTTATATTAGGAACTCTGTTATGCGAACTGCAAGCGTTGAACGCAATACCCTAGAAACCCAAATTCAAATTACCATCAACCTTGATGGCGAAGGCAATGCAAACTTAGAAACAGGTGTACCTTTTTTTGAACACATGCTTGACCAAATCGCTCGTCACGGAATGATCGATATTGATATTAAAGCTAATGGTGACAATCACATTGATGACCACCATACAGTTGAAGATGTGGGCATTGCTTTAGGCCAAGCTATTAACAAAGCGGCTGGTGATAAAAAAGGTATCACTCGTTATGGTCACGCTTATATTCCATTAGATGAAGCTTTATCTCGTGTTGTTATCGACCTTTCTGGCCGACCAGGCCTAGAGTTTAACTGTGATTGGACACGTGAACAGATAGGAAACTTTGAAACCCAATTAGTTCTAGAGTTCTTTCAAGGTTTTGTTAATCATTGTAACGCCACACTGCACATTGATAATCTTCGTGGTTACAATGCACACCACCAAGCTGAAACCATTTTTAAAGCCTTCGGCCGTGCATTACGCATGGCATTAAGTCAAGACGACCGCATGACGGGTAAAATGCCTTCGACTAAAGGAACTTTGTAAAATGAACCAAAAGTTAGTCGCCGTTATTGATTATGGCATGGGAAACTTACGCTCTGTTTCAAAAGCGGCTGAGCACGTAGCTCCAAGCAATACCAAAATAATAATCACTAACAACCCCGATGAAATTGCTCAATCTGATGCGGTTATTTTTCCTGGACAAGGAGCAGCCAAAGCCTGCATGTCTGCTTTAGAGCAAACAGGGATGATTCACCCAATTCAACAAGCCGCCAAAGAAAAACCTTTTTTAGGTATTTGCATGGGACTTCAAGTTTTAATGACGAGCAGTGATGAAAACAATGGCATTAAGTGCATGAATGTCATCCCAGGAACGGTTAAACATTTTGATTTTGAAGAAAACAGTCCGCTAAAAACACCGCACATGGGATGGAACCAAATCCATCAAACTCAAGAGCACGCTTTATGGCACAACATTCCACAAGATAGCCGCTTCTATTTTGTGCATAGCTATTATGTTAAGCCTGACCAAGCAGATTATATTATTGGCGAGACCACGCATGGCCTCACTTTTCCATCTGCTCTTAGCCATAACAACTTATTTGCAATTCAAGCCCACCCTGAAAAAAGTGCCGATCACGGCTTACAGCTTTTCAAAAACTTTTTACAGTGGAACGGTCAATAATTTTTAAAGGTTCAAAAAAATGTTATTAATTCCTGCTATCGATTTAAAAGATGGTGAATGCGTCCGCCTTCGTCAAGGCATCATGGAAGATGCAACCGTATTTTCTGGTGACATTGTTGCGATGGCTCAACGTTGGGTTGATCAAGATGCTCGCCGTTTACATATGGTTGATTTAAATGGAGCTTTTGACGGTAAACCCGTTAATGGTGAAGCCGTTTATCAAGTTCGCCAAGCTTTCCCTGATTTACCCATTCAAATTGGTGGTGGAATCCGTGACCTGCAAACGATAGAAGCCTATCTAAATGCGGGTGTAAGCTACTGTATCATTGGTACAAAAGCAGTTCATAATCCAGAGTTTGTAGCTGAAGCTTGTAAAGCATTTCCTGGCCATATAATGGTAGGTTTAGATGCCAAAGACGGCATGGTTGCCATTAATGGCTGGGCTGAAGTTACTGACCATGAAGTAACCCAACTTGGTAAACAATTTGAAGATGACGGTGTTGAAGCGATTATTTATACCGACATTGGTCGTGATGGCATGATGCAGGGTGTAAACATTGAGGCAACACAGGCTTTAGCAAAAGCACTAACTATTCCTATTATTGCATCTGGCGGCATTACCAATTTAGATGACATTCGCAAATTAGCCGAGATTGAAGCAGATGGCGTCACTGGAGCCATTACGGGTCGTGCTATTTATGAAGGCACCTTAGACTTTAAAGAAGGTCAAACTCTTTCAGATCAACTCGCCCCAAAATAATAACCCCAGCTTACCAGGCCTGGTTATTTTAGATTCTTACAAAGGAACTAACCAATGAGTCTTGCAAAACGTATTATTCCCTGCTTAGACGTGGATGACGGTCGCGTTGTCAAAGGCGTACAATTTGTTGATATTCGCGATGCGGGTGATCCCGTTGAGGTCGCCAAACGTTACGATCAACAAGGGGCTGATGAAATCACATTTTTAGATATCACCGCAACCGCACATGAACGCAATACAACAGTACACATGGTAGAACAAGTTGCTAGTCAAGTATTCATTCCGCTTACTGTTGGCGGTGGTATTCGCAGTGTTGAAGATATTCGCACCATGCTCAATGCAGGTGCCGATAAAGTCGCCATTAACTCTGCTGCAATCTTTAACCCAGCATTTGTCAAAGAAGCCGCAGATGCATTTGGCTCACAATGCATCGTGGTTGCCATTGATGCTAAAAAAGTTAGTCAACCTGATGAAGACAACAAGTGGGAAATATTTACCCATGGTGGTCGCAAAGAAACAGGTATTGATGCAATTGATTGGGCAAGAAGAATGGCCTGTTTAGGTGCGGGCGAACTTCTAGTTACTAGCATGGATCGAGACGGTACAAAAATTGGCTTTGATATAGAGTTAACTCGCGCCATTTCTGACAGTGTTTCAATCCCCGTTATTGCTTCTGGTGGCGTAGGTGAACTTTCACACCTTGCCAAAGGCATTACTGAAGGCCATGCCGAAGCCGTTCTTGCAGCCAGCATATTCCATTTTGGCCAACATACCGTAGAAGAAGCTAAACTGGCTATGCAAAAAGAAGGTATTGAGGTGAGACTATGAGCGATATTCTAAAACAAATAGACGAGGTATTAGAAGCACGTAAATTAGACACTCCCGATAGCTCTTATGTTGCGAGTCTCTATGACAAAGGGATCGAAAAGATTCTTAAAAAAGTATCTGAAGAAGCCGCTGAAACAGTCATGGCTGCAAAAGATTTAGAACATAGCAATGATGCTAAAAAAGACCAAGAACACCTTGTTTATGAAATTGCAGACCTGTGGTTTCACACTATGGTACTATTGGCATCTCAAAATCTGTCGAGCAACGATGTGACTACAGAATTACAAAGACGCTTCGGCCTTTCAGGGCATGAAGAAAAAGCCAGCCGCAGCGAATAAAGATCACCGCTCCAGTCAAAATCAATAAAGGATGAGACCCATGAGTACAGCAGAAAAAAGTGTATTTTCTAAAATCATCGATCGTGAAATTCCAGCTGAAATAATTTATGAAGATGACAAATGCATTGTTATTAATGATATCAACCCGAAAGCAAGAGTACACCTACTGGTGATTCCTAAAAAACCCATTCCAACTCTGTTTGATTTAAAACCGGAAGACAAAGACACCATGGGTCATATGATACTTTTGTTACCACAACTTGCACAATCGCAAGGCCTAGATGGATTTAAAACTCAAATTAATACCGGAGAATCTGGCGGTCAAGAAGTTTTTCATATTCACATACACTTACTTGGTAACTAAGATTCCTTACCTTTTTCATAAAAATCTTGGATACATATCTTTACTAAAGCAATTTATCGTATTTTTTAGTGCCAACAAATCATTGAATTTGGTATGATTAGCGGTCACTAAAAAATTCGGCTTTATAAGCAACAAATAAATCCCGTAAAAACTGGCAAACAAGCCACATATTAGATTTTAAATGGAGCAAAACCATGGGCATTAGCATTTGGCAATTACTTATCATCTTAGCAATCGTTTTAGTATTATTTGGTGCAAAACGTTTACGTAACGTTGGTAGCGATTTAGGTGGAGCAATCAAAGGCTTCAAATCAGCTGTAAAAGAAGAAGAAACAAAAACTGCAGAAGAAGACGAGAAAAAGCTAGAGAAAAAAGACGGTGACAATGTTTTTGATGTTGCCGCTGAAGAGAAAAAAACTGAAGAGACAAAAGATAAAGCTTAATTTTAAGCTTATCTTTGAGCACGCAAAATTATGTTTGATATCGGTTTTCTCGAAATCCTGGTTGTTCTGGTGATTGCCTTATTGGTTATTGGGCCTGAACGCATGCCTGAACTTGCCCGTAAGATAGGTCAGTTCATGGGCAAGATGCGTCGTTTTGTCAACTCTATGAAAGAGGAAGGGCAAGTCCAGGAGACACTTCGTGAAATCAAAGATTCGATGAATTTCGAAGAAGAAAAAACCAAAATTGATAATCTTGGAAAAGAGCTTGAACAAGGAATGAATCTTAATGATATTAACCTGGATGATTTTCAGCGACCTTTTGGTGGCGAAGTTGATCCAGCGGAGTCAGTCGGTTCAAACCAGTTTAATAAAGCACCAAGTCAACCAAAACCGCCTGCTCAACCTTCTTTAGACTCTGAAGAAACTAAAGAAAAAAATAACACTACTGACCTAAAGACAGACAGTAGCCCTGCCAACGTTTCAGAACCGACTCAATCGGCTCCTGAAAAAGACACTCAAAAAAGTTAGTCCTTTATGAGTAATGCTGCATTACCACCAAACGATCAAGAAATGACGCTAATTCAACATTTGTTGGATTTAAAGGCGAGTTTGACTCGTGGTATTTTGGCTATTATTGTTTTTTTCATTTTTCTTTTTCCGTTTGCTAACGATATATACACCTATGTATCAGAACCATTAACACGCTATCTGCCTGAAGGCACTAGCATGATAGCAACAGCGGTTGCATCGCCATTCTTAACACCATTTAAACTAAGTTTTGTATTAGCGATCTACTTAGCTATGCCGGTTTTGCTTTATCAGCTATGGCGTTTTATTGCACCTGCACTTTATAAGCATGAAAGACAGTTAGTTGCTCCACTGCTATTTTTTAGCTCATTTCTCTTTTATGCAGGTGGGTTATTTGCCTACTATGTAGTCTTTCCTCTGGTATTTGGATTCTTATCTCAATCCGCTCCAGAAGGGGTCACTATTGCAACGGATATTAGTCTTTACCTAGACTTTGTTATCAAAATGTTCTTTGCTTTTGGTATGGCATTTGAAGTCCCTATTGTGACTATTCTATTGATCCTAACAGGAATGACTAAACCAGAAAAGCTAAGTCATGCACGCCCATATATTGTGGTGGGTGCATTCGTGGTAGGAATGTTATTAACACCGCCAGATGTAGTATCGCAAACCCTGTTAGCGGTTCCTATGTGGCTACTGTTTGAACTTGGATTATTGATTGGTGTTATTGTCGTTAAACGTCGCAACAAAGATAACGACCAAATGGATGATGAAGCTCAAGAAACTCAAGATGAGCAATCAACTAATCAGCCAAAAACAAACACTCAGTCAGATACAAATGCTGCAACTCCAGAGTACGATTTTGACGATCGTTATGCTGATCAAGTTGATGATGATTTAGACTGGGATGCTGAATTTGATAAAATTGATTCAGAAATGTCTCAATTAGAGAAAGACTACGCAAATCGTCAAAAGGCAGAAAAAGAGGATTCTAAAGATGAACCTTCAACGACTGATACCTCAGCAGAAAAGCCTTCTGAATCTGATAAGCCTAAAACTGAATCAACTGACTCTGATAAACCAGAGAATAACAGTCAAAACAAATCCTAAACTCTTAGCCTTTATGGCTGAGGGTTTTAAATTCATAAACACATTCTTTTTGTTATTCTCAAAGCTATTTAATCGCTTTTTCAAACCCCGTTCTAAATCCCTACAACCTATCGCGATATTTTGCAGTAGCTTTTTTATACTGGCGTTTAATGATAGTTACGCTCAAACAAACGATTTCAACAAGAATCAACTGACTAACAACAGTAGCCAATATTTAGCTATGCATGGCAATGATCCTGTTCATTGGCAACAATGGAGTGCCTACATTCTCAAAAAGGCTAAACAACAAAATAAACTGATTTTTATTTCAAGTGGGTATTTTGCCTGCCATTGGTGTCATGTTATGCAACATGAGAACTACCAAAACACTCAAACCGCTCAATTTCTCAACCAACACTTTATCTCAGTTAAAATTGACCGTGAACTTAATCCCGAGCTTGATAAAGCGTTAATTGAATTTGCCCAAAAAACCACCGGGCACGCGGGCTGGCCGCAACACGTCATACTGACACCAAATGGCTATCCTTTTGCTGCATTTATTTATCTGCCAAACAAAGATCTCAATAGCTACCTAAATAGAGTTATTCAGCTTTGGGAAACTCAACCCAATAAAATTAACCAACTCGCAAAAGAGTCTTCTAAACAACAAACCGTTTCTGATTCTCAACAACAACTTAATGGATCTAATCAAATCAATCGTGCTCAATTTAGATCTGCTCTGCTTACACAAGTAAGTTCTGCAAAGGATGATTTTAGCGGAGGATTAAAAGGCACCAGCAAGTTTCCAGAGGCACCACTTTTAAATGCTTTATTGAGTATTAAAGAACTCCCCAAAGAGATAGAAGAGTGGCTTATTTTGACACTTGAACAAATGCAGTCTCAGCATTTAATTGACCATATCAATGGCGGGTTTTATCGTTATACCGTTGATCCGGAATGGCAAACACCACATTTTGAAAAAATGACCTATACCAATGCACTGCTGGCTCAAACCTATTTAATAGCTGGCCAACGTTGGCAACGTAAAGACTTTTTACAAACGGCAGAAAATACACTTAACTACCTACAAACTCAACTCTATTCAGCGGATACAAAACTCTATCAAAGCAGCCAATCGGCATTAGATAGACTCAATCAAGAGGGAGGTAATTACCTTTTTAGTAAACAAACACTGCAAAAACGCCTTAATAAGAATGAATATGAAGCCGTTTACCAGGCCTGGTCACTTGACCAACCCTCTCCTTATGACCTGGGTTGGCTACCAGCTCCATTTAAACCCAATAACACTTGGCAAACGGTTAAGCAAAAACTCAAAACTCCAAGCACACAAATACCTAAAGATACCAAGAGTATTTTAGGTTGGAATGGTCTGGTGCTAAGTACCTTAAGTAAGGCCTACTTAATTCTCAATAAAGAACAATATAAAAAATCTGCAGATCAATTAGCTCAAACTCTTACAGATCTCATTCAAACCCCAAAACCACCGCGTGCCTTATCTCAAAATGGTGAATTTATGGGTGAGGCAAACCTTCAAGACTATGCTTTTATCAAACAAGGATTAACAGATTACCAGGCCTGGTCAAATAACCAGAATACAGCTCTCGCTCTTGATTTTTTAAATCAAAAAATCCCAAATTTATTTTTTGGTGTTACTGGCTGGCGATACGATTCCACCCCCATTCTTCCCCAACAACATGGCGAGCTCGTTATGCCAGACAATGCAATTTCAAGCCCCACCGCAATCGTCAGCTGTTTAAAACCCAAAGTAGCATATCAAGCACAAGCCTTACTTAAAGCTCAAGCCATTCAGTATGCTAGCTATCTAAATAACCTCAACTGTATTAACCGCTAGGTAAATCCCGTAAAATAGCCCTAACTTTTCATTAAATCAAAAATTTTAAAGATTGTTTTATGGGCCTGTTGATTCTTCTTTTTGTTGCATTATTCATCTTGACTACTTTGCCAAGCTTATGGACAAAAGCCATTTTAAATAAATACCGCAAACCTCATCCAGACATCCCTGGCACCGGGCTACAATTTGCCGAACATCTTTTACAAAAATTAGATTTGAAAGGGGTAAAAGTCGAAGAGACGGATCAAGGCGATCACTATGATCCAATAGAAAAAGTGGTGCGTATTTCAACAGCAAATGCTCACAGCAACTCTTTAACAGCCATTACAACAGTGGCTCATGAGATGGGACATGCTTTACAAGATAAAACAGATTATCCCGAACTCAAACAGCGTACAGCATTAATTGAACGTGCGGCCATTATGCAAAAGTTTGCGGGAATGGCACTTATGATCACCCCATTAATGATTCCACTAGCACACACGCCAATGGTGGCATTTTTGACTTTTGGAGCGGGGTTTATTGCGATGGGCGTACCGGTCATCATTCATTTAAGCACCTTACCGGTTGAGTTTGATGCCAGCTTTAAACGGGCATTACCTCTATTAAAAGAGGGAAACTACCTGAGTAAAAAGGACAATAAAATCGCTAAAAAGATCTTGTTTGCCTGTGCGATGACCTATGTAGCAGCCTCTTTATCAAGCCTATTTAATTTATGGAAATGGCTAAAAGCATTAAAGCGTTAAAATAGAATTAAGATAAGCTGTTCAAGCTTGTATTTACCCGAATCACTTAGTATTATTTACGTAATATGTAAGTTTAATGTAGTAGGTAAAAATGAACAGTGATTTAACACTATATACAGAGTTTCTCCATCACATAAAAAAAGCTATCTTTATTGAAGACGAAAACCGCAATATTACTTTATGTAATCAAGCTTTCTGCGATTTATTTGCCATAAAACCTACATCCGGAAGTTATATTAATATCTGTTCAAACCATGGTGAACAATGCAAAAATCAGATTCTCGATCCAAAAAAGTTTATTAGCCGCATTCAGAGCCTTACAATAAATAACTTACCTTTCTTCAATGAATTGATTGAAATGAAAGATGGTACCTTTTTAGAACGTGACTATATTCCTATTTTCAATAGAGACTCTTACTTTGGAAATATTTGGGTTTATAAAAAAATCATAAATATAACTTAATAAAAATGAGATTAACGATTTAACAAAATAGCCACTTAAACCGAGATCTCAGTTTCTAGCTGCAAGGTTACGTGATGCACTTTATGTGTATCAAATAGATATTGTTTTACTTCTGACAAGGTTTCGTCATTGATGTGTTGCAGATCAGTTTTGGCGTGCAAAGTCATCATAACTTGCTCTTCGGCTATCGCCCAAAGATGAATATGATGTACACAAGTTAAAAATGTAAAGTGCTTTTCTAAATCGGTTTTTATTGCCTGAATTTCATAGCCTGCTGGCACGCCTTCTAATAATATATGAGCTGACTCTCTACTTAAGCGATACGCCCCCACTCCAATTATGACAGCAATTAATAAAGATAAAATTGGGTCAATTGGCATCCAACCGGTGTAATAAATCAAAATCGCCCCACCAATTACGGCAACAGAACCTAATGTATCACCCAAAAAGTGTAAGGTTGCCCCACGCATATTCATATTGTGCTGGTCACCTGAGTGCAAAATCCAAAAGACGATTAGATTATTAAGCAAACCAATCAAGGCAATCACAAACATCTCTTTACCCATAACCTCTTGCGGTTCTATAAAGCGCATAACAGCCATAATGACGATACCACCTACAATCAGCAATAGGGTAAAACCATTTATAAACGCCGTTAAAATCTGAAAACGCTGGTAACCAAATGTCATACGTTCATTGGCTGGTTTTTGTGCAATGTGATACCCCCACCAAGCAATACCTAGAGCCATTGCATCTGTCATCATATGCACGCCATCGGCCACCAACGCTATTGAGTTTACCCAAAGACCACCAATAATCTCTACCATCATATAACTGGCAGTAATAATGGCGGCAAGCATAATTTTTCGCTTATTTGATTTATTAGCTTGGCCAATATGATTATGGTGATGTGAGATGGGTTGAACGCTCATGCTAGCTCCTCAAAGCGGTATCTATAACAGTGCATGTAAAAATGCACATATCCAAAAATATTGGCAATATCATAACAACAAAATCAGCTGTATCACTTTGTTTTTGCGACTGACCAAGCCTGGATAAATTCAATATGGGTTTTCTTCTTAATCTGCTCTGCTAATGACTGCATAGTCGCTCCGGTGGTCATAACATCATCTACCAATGCAACGTGCACTAACCCAGAAAATTTATTGGCATCTACACTAAAAGCGTTTTTTAAATTTTGCCTACGTTGCTTAGCATTGAGATGGGTTTGAGTTGGCGTATTTTTCACTCTAAATACGGCTTGATTGATAACCGGAATATGCAATATTTTAGCTAAGCTTTCTGCAATTAATTGAGCTTGATTAAACCCTCTATCGCGAAACCTTTTTGCATAAAGTGGCACTGCAATAATCGCCTCAATGCCATTTGCATCAACACGTTCAGCTAATAGTTCGGCCAAAATTCTTGCATAGGCAGGTTTATTGCCATATTTGAGTCCATGCAGTAAATCCACCAACTCTTTATCAAAATAAAATCCTATTTGAGTGCGGCTAAATGCAGGGGGATGTGTTAAACAAGCTCCACAGATTTTGCTGTCTTTACTGGGCTCACAACATTGCGGACAAACCTCGGTGGGTATTGGCCATTCAGCAACCAATTTAGCGTCAATATCTCGGTCTTGACTGGGTTGATGAGTCAACACACATTCAGGAGGTAGCAACCAACTTTCTAGCCAATGCATGAACACTCCTTTTTTCAACAAAGTTATACGATATAATAACTCAATTAAAAATTTATTCACAAAACGCCCGCCTCTTTGGCATTTTGTTAGAACAATATTGGAATAGAGCTATGACTATGCAAAACCTTGGACAAATCCGTCACGATTGGACCTTAGAAGAAATTAGAGCGATTATGGATCAGCCTTTTAATGACTTAATGTTCCAAGCTCAGACAGTTCATCGTCAGCACTTTAACCCTAATGAGGTACAAACCAGCACCTTAGTTAATATCAAATCTGGTGGTTGTGCCGAAGATTGCTCTTATTGCTCACAAAGTGCTCGCAACTATACCGATATTGAAAAAGAACAGATGATGGAAGTGCAAGAAGTCATCGAACAAGCTTTAGTTGCCAAAGAGCGTGGTGCGACCCGACTATGTATGGGAGCCGCATGGCGTAACCCAAATAAAAAAGATTTTCCTCGTGTTTTAGAGATGGTTCGTGTTGTTAAAGACTTGGGTCTAGAAACCTGTTTAACATTGGGCATGCTTAATGATGACCAAGTCGCTCAGCTGAAAGAAGCTGGACTAGATTATTACAACCACAACCTAGACACTTCAGAAGCCTTTTACCCACAAGTTATTACGACTCGTAGTTACCAAGACCGCTTAGATACGATTGATAAAGTGCAGCAAGCCGGTATTAATGTGTGCTCTGGTGGCATTATTGGTATGGGCGAACAACACAAAGACCGTGCAGAGCTATTAAAAACCTTTGGTAATATGCGTGTGCACCCAAACTCAGTACCTATCAATTTATTGGTGGCGATTGAAGGTACACCTTTAGCACATATGAAGGACAAAACCGATTCATTTGAATTCATTCGAGTGATTGCCGCAGCACGCATTATTATGCCGCAAACTTACGTGCGTTTATCAGCCGGGCGTATGAGCTTAACGGATGAAGCCCAGGCCTTATGTTTCTTTGCTGGAGCCAACTCAATCTTTTACGGTGATAAATTACTCACCACTGAAAACCCTGAATCTGATCATGACATTATGCTATTCAAAAAACTGGGTATTCAAATGCAACAAAACGTTAAAGCCGAAGCCCATGCCAAAAAAATGGCTGAGCAAATCACTGAATTAACGGCTTAAAGAAACTAAACGGTTCAATTTACAGATTGAACCGTATTACCTTAATGACCATTCCAATGTCTATCAAACAGCGCTTCGCTCCCCTTTTGCAACAACGCGAATCAGAACATCTGTATCGCCGTCGTCCGTTGGTGTTTTCGCCACAACAACCTGTTATGCAAATTAATGGCATTGAATGCATTAACTTCTCATCTAATGACTATTTAGGTTTGGCTAATAGCCCGCAAATTAAAACCGCCCTACTAAATGAGTTAAAAAATAGCGAAAGCAGTTATGGTTCTGGGGCGGCACATTTAGTTACAGGCCATCATATACATCATCATTTGCTAGAGGATGAATTAGCCGATTGGCTTGGTGTTGAGCGTACCTTGTTATTCTCAACGGGTTATATGGCTAACCTCGCAGTGCAACAAGCTTTAATGCAAGCTGGCGACACCATTCTGGCTGACAAACTCAATCATGCCTCTTTGATTGATGGTGCCAAGCTTTCTGAGGCTGACTTTAAACGCTATCCGCATTTAGATATGCATGCATTAGAGCGCCGTTTGCAGCAAACTCAAGCCAATAATAGCCAAGCAATGATTGTCACAGATGGCGTATTCAGTATGGATGGTGATATAGCACCATTAGACACTTTGCAAAAACTGGCTCAAAAATACCAGGCCTGGTTATTTGTAGATGACGCTCACGGGATTGGTACTTTAGGTGAAGAGGGTAAAGGTTGTTTTGAATATTTTGGTTTACAGCCAGATGAAAATACAATCATTGTAGGTACTTTAGGCAAAGCCTTTGGTACATCAGGTGCATTTGTTGCGGGCAGCCAGACCCTTATAGAAGCACTGATTCAATTTGCCCGCCCTTATATATACACCACCGCAATGCCACAACTCAATGCCTTAGCAATTCGTGAAGCCTTAAAGCTGGTGAAAGATGCCAAAGCTTCACGTGAAACCTTACAAAAAAATATCCAATATTTTAGAGCGGGAGCCCAAAAAATTGGCCTAGAACTTTGGCAAAGTGACACTCCAATTCAACCGATTATGCTCGGTAAAAGTGAAACAGCTATGGCCTGGAGCGATGCCTTAAAACAAGCTGGTTTTTGGGTAAGTGCGATTAGACCGCCTACTGTGCCCAAAAATCAAGCACGTTTAAGGCTTACTTTGTCTGCAAACCATACCATTGAACAAATTGATCAATTGCTAACAGCGCTCGCAAAAATTCAAGCGACTCACACGCCATAAAGCACATTATATAAAACGATAATAAATCGACTAAGCACGCTCTAATCAAAATTAATGTGCGTTAATTTTGTGCATGACCTCCATAAAAAACGACTATAAAAATATCAGTATAGTCATCATACAAAGTGGGTTTTTCAACGCTTAAAACTGCGTTATACTGAATAAAATCCAATATAAAAACAGCCTAAGTGAGAACCAAAATGCTGACTGTATTCAAACAACACAAATGGAAAAGTTCAATTATTTTGTCTGTCATTGTTCTGTTTCTTTGTTTGCCTTATATTTTACAGTTTGCCGCCAAAAGCATAATTTTGGACTACACCAAACCCTACGGTATTCAACAAGTGACGATTGCTGATTTAAAGCTCAACCTTTTTACTGGCAAGATTAAACTTAATCAGCTTAATCTTTATAAAACAGCCAAAAACAGCACAAAAAGTAAAAACAAAAATGAACAAAGCGTTATTCACATTGGCGAATTTGGCCTTAATTTTGGCTGGTTAGGTCTATTTGAAAAACGCATATCAATCCAATCTCTCTCATTTAAAGATGCTAAGTTACCTTTTCGTTTAGATAATCAAAACCGTCTATTTTTAGCAAATATCCCACTATTTTCTGAATCTAAAACCAACGACAAAACAAAAGATCAAACAAACACCAGCTTATTACCAGGCCTGGATAAAATTGATTTACACAATATTCAACTTTCACTCGAACATGAATCAAAAACCACGACTTTTACCATTAATGACCTAAGACTTAATCACCTATTTGCTTGGTCTAACAATTATGGCCGTTTGCAGCTAAGTGCTTTAGTCAATGAAAGTCCCGTACATGCTAATCTGCAACTTCATCTGTTTTCTGAGCAACCTAAAGTGGTGGGAACATTTAAAGCCAATAAACTTGACCTCGGTAAATTTGCTCAATTCAATGAAAATAATGCACTCAGCTTAAAAGGTTTACTGACTACAGACATAACTTTTACCCTTAGCAAAACCGAGCAAGGACCAATACTATTTGAGCAAGGCCTCATTTCACTAAATGACTTTACCTTTGTTCAAAAACAAATCGACACTCAAGAAGCAACAACACTCGCAATTCAATCCCTAAATTGGAATGGGGACGTTCAATATAAAGGAACCAGTGAACAAGACATCACCCTAGACGGAACCTTAGGCTTACAACAGCTACAAGCTCAAAAAGGCCAACAGAAAATAGATATTAAAAAAACCGCTTTAGCGGGCAAAACCCAAGTGACACTCGACAAAACAATCTCTATAAATACCAATCAAAAACTGAATTTAACCGCCTTAAAACTGCAAGATTTAGCAACAAAACAAGCCTTATCGAGTGATATTTTAGCCACGCTAAATAGCCAAATCAGCATTGATGGTGATAAATTCACCCTAAATCATAATGGTGATTTAACCGTTAAAAATCTCAGTGCATCACAACAAAACTTACTCGCTAAGCTACAACAACTAAACTGGCAAGGTAATCTCAATGTAAGCACAGATAAAGAGCTTGAGATTGATTCAAAGGGTAATCTCAACCTCAATCAGTTTGCATTAACCAATAACAAGGTAAACACCGTTATTGCCCAAAGTAAAAAAGCTCAAATCAAACAAATCAACATTAAAAACTTAAACGACATCTCACTGAGCGATATTCGTTTTACAGAGCTAAAAATTGGTCAAAAAAACAAAATACCAGGCCTGGTAAATTTACAAAACATCTCGCTGAATCATGCCGACTATAATAAGCAAGGTAACAACCAATCCGTTAATCTAGGAAAAATCACCATCAATGGTAGCCAAACTCATATTAGTGTTGATAAAGAAGGCAGTATTGCAGAGCTACAAACGTTATTAGCAGCGTTGCCGGGCGATAAAACTCCGCCTCAACCAAAACTAAATTCAAAAACTGACGCAACTCAAACGGATAAAAGCCCTAAAAAGGTTAATAAAAACACTCAAAAATCTGCTTTTAATTACCAGCTTGCAGGCTTAAAAATCAAAGGCAATAACCCTGTTTATATTACAGATAATCAGCTTAAACCAGCCTTAAAACAAACCTTGCAACTTAAAAGCTTCACCCTTGATAAAATCGCCAGTGATGCACCACAAAAAATCACCAACTTTAGTGTTAATGTGGCTTTTGATGAATTTAGTCATTTAGTCAGTAAAGGCACGTTCACCCCTCTTAAGCCAACTCATGAATTGCAAGCCCAAACCTCTATAGACAGTTTGTCTTTAGTGCCGTTTTCAGGTTTATCTGAAAACAAAATTGGCTATCAAATCACTAGCGGTCAACTCTCTGCGGATTTAAAAACCACAATTAAAGACAATAAAATTGACGCCATAAACAAACTAGATTTAAACAAATTTGAACTGCAAACAGCCGATACCAATAAAAGCTCGAAATTTGAGAAAGGCTTCCCTGTTCCGCTTAAAACGGGGTTAGCGATGTTACAAGATAAGAACGATAACATTAAACTGTCACTTCCTATCAAAGGGGATTTAAACAACCCTGATTTTAATATTAATGACATTATTTCAACGGCTTTGGGCGGAGCTTTAGCAGGTGCAACTCGTACCTATTTGTTATTGGCGTTACAACCATTTGGGGCGATTGCTCTAGCAGGTGAGTATGCTTTAGATAAAGCCTCAGCGATTACACTTCAACCAGTCAATTTTGATAATGGCTCCAATGCGTTAAGTACAGAGATGCAAAGTTATTTAGGCAAAATTAAAACTCTGCTTAATGAGCGTAAAGCTATTCAAATCAAACTTTGTGGCGGTGTTACCGAGGCAGATCGCCAAGCACTTAAACAAATAGCACTTAAAGCGGCTATCGAAGAACAAGCAAAACAGAATAAAACGGACAAAAATCAAGACAAGAAACTCACCATACCCGATATCAAAATCAGCGATACCGAGCTGTTAAACCTAGCCCGTAAACGCCAAAAAGCGATTAAACGCTATCTGTTAAAAATTGGAACCGCCAGTAAACAAGTACTCATTTGTAAACCTGAAATAGTCAAAAATAGTGGTTCTGGTTCAGCAAAAAGCAAAGCAAATGGTCAAGTTAAATTAACCATTTAACCAATTGCATTTCTGCAATCAGTTTACTCAAACAGGTTTTACCAGGCCTGGTAAAATCGCAAAACATTCAATATTAAGAATTATAGTTAAGTAAGGTAAATACCTTCATATTACCCTCATAATGTATTGCACAGGCCTGGTTAAAAAACGCTAAAATACCCGCATGAAACTAAACACCATTATCATTCCATCATTTAATGCTAACCAAAAGCCAAATCCAAACCTCACGCTGATACATGGATGGGGTGCAGACAGCTGCACCTGGGAACAATGGGCCACAGAAACATTGGCTTCTAACTACACGGTAACCCTAATTGATCTACCTGGCTTTGGTGAGAGCCCTATACTGCCAAACAGCAGCACCATTGAAGACGATTGGATTAATGCCATAATTGATGTCTTACCAGAAAAAACCCATCTGCTCGGCTGGTCTCTTGGTGGTTTGCTTGCCCAGCAAATTGCATTGCGTTGCCCTGATAGAATTCAAAGCTTAATCTGTTTAGCGTCTACCCCTCGTTTTACCCAAAATGATGGCTGGCAACGTTCTGTTAGCCCAAAAATCATTGGTGATTTTATTCAAGCAATTGGTATTGAAGTTTCTGCGGTATTAAAAAAGTTTTGGCGTTTACAGCTACAAGGCTCAGACAATGGTCGTGCCTTAATGAAGGGGCTGGTTCAGCACATGTCTAGCCGCAAGATGCCAACAATTAAACCGCTTAATCAAGGGTTGATTTTGCTAAAAGATATGGACAACCGTAAACAATTAAAAGATCTAAAAATGCCTACCTTGTGGCTTTTGGGTGAACGTGATCCGTTAATTCCGCAAGAGATCCGTTTAAACCTGCTAGAGTTACAGCCCAGTGCTCAAGTTGTAGTGATTCCTGGTGGTAGTCATATTCCGTTTTATTCACAAGCAGAAGAAACGGCACAATACATCAAGACTTTCTTAAGCTCAAATAGCTCATCAACCCACCCTTAGCAATAGCCATTTCAATTTAAAAAGCCCAATAACTATGCAAAACTTTAGCCGCCAACATATCCAAAAGCACTTTAATCATGCCGCCCCCAGCTATGATGATGCCGCTATTTTGCAAAAAACGGTTGCCGATCGAATTGACGAACGTTTAGAACTCACGACCATTGAGCCAAAAACCATTTTAGACTTAGGGGCTGGAACAGGCTTACTCACAGAAAAAGTCATTAAACGTTATCCTAATGCACAAATCTTTGCGGTCGATTTATCCGCCAATATGTTAGATATAGCCGCACCAAGATTACAAGCTCCACGCTGGCCAAATTTACCTAACAAACTTAATCAGTTTTTACAGGCCTGTAAAATCACAAAAAAGATAGCCACTCGTAAAGCCGCTAAACCAGTAAATGCCGATGTTTATCAACTGCCTTTTGCTGATGGCAGTGTTGACCTAATTGTCAGTAATTTAATGCTGCAATGGTGCGATGATTTAGACACGGTTTTTACCGAGTTTAGACGTGTGTTACGCAAAGAAGGGTTAATTATGTTCACCACCTTTGGCCCTGATACCTTAAAAGAACTTAAGCAAGCGTGGCAAGTTGCAGATTACGATTACGAACACGTCAATAATTTTATTGATATGCACGATATTGGCGATGCTTTAATTCGTTCTGGCTTTGGGCAACCTGTTATGGATATGGAAATCTTTACCTTAACTTATGACAAACCCATTGGTGTGTTAAAAGATTTAAAAGCCATTGGTGCAACCAATGCCAATAAACAACGTAATACAGGCTTAATGGGTAAACAGCGTTTTGCTCAAATGTTAAACGCCTACGATGAATTAAGAAACCCAAAAGATAATAAAGTGCCTGCTACCTATGAGGTGGTGCACGGCCACGCCTGGGCAGCACAAGAAATTATTAAAGGCCCAAATCGTGATAAATCTGGCCATATCGAAATCTCATTAGACGAGTTTTCTAAACAGCTTAAAAAATAATACTGTAAAAATTCTAACGGCAACGACTTCTAGCTCGTTGTCCTCTATTTACTTAAGACAACCCTTGTCGCGTTCAACTTTACCAGGCCTGGTAAATAGTAAATAAAAAGTTTAAAGCACAGTCGTCATCTTCCGGCTTGACCCGGGAATCTAAATCATAACCCTCACCGCAACTGAATCGGCATTTGCTCTAGTAAGCTTTGATTTTCTGATGTACCATTCATACGTAACATTAGCTATTAACAAAAGATTCATGCTGAAAATAACGAAAAATCTGATGTAAATATAAATTAAAAAAATTGGCATTTAATGCCTGGTTTTACTCCTAATACGGAATAACCTGTCAAAAGTGCCTATTAATAATAGTTAGACCTTAGAAGAAAGTGATATGCCAGCAGGAGACAATGAAAGATTATTCCGTAAGTTCATGGAAGAGAAGTTCGGTGCTGAATGTCTGAGGGGCAAGCAACGATATACCCTCCTACTGGCCGGGTTTCCAGAGGCAAGCATTTCAGTTGATGATTCAATTATTTTGAATGATAGGCGTGTATTAATAGAAGTTGATTCTGGAAACATGGCCAAGCTATTGGCAGGCCAATACGCCTTGCTTAATGGCATGTATGACGGAGATAAGAACAGTTCTTTGTTCTTGGTGGTTCACTACTACCGTGACCCAAAGTCTAGAGCTCTATATAGCCGTGATAGAACATTGAAAAACCTTAATGCAATACAGCATTTCAATGCTGGCGCAGACTGGATGCCTTTCAATGCATTTAACATTGAAGAATTTGAAGAACTTGCAAGAGAGACAGATTCTTTAGAAGAGCTTGTTGATAGTGTATGGCCTAACAATGCAAATTAATTCGGACCGCAAATTCCGCTACGCTTCATTTTCGCCTGGTTATTTGCGGTGTTAGCTGAACAGAGATCGGAAACAGCACTATATGAAAATACGATTAGAAACAAAGGACGATTACGCCCAAGTTGAAGAGCTTGCAAGAGAAGCCTTTTGGAATTTATATTTTCCAGGGTGTGATGAACACTATTTATGCCACATACTACGGGAACATAAAGATTTTATCAGTGAGCTTGATTATGTAGTAGAACTTGATGGAAAAATAGTTGCCTCCATTATGTACACACACTCGTATTTAATCAGTGACGATGAAAAAATCCCTACTGTATCTTTTGGACCTTTATGTGTTCATCCTGATTATCAAAGAAAAGGTATTGGCACTGCATTAATCGAAAAGACAAAAGCATTAGTATTAAAGAAGGGAGTGCCATCAATTATTATTTACGGAGATCCAAACAATTATTGTAAACATGGCTTTAAGAATGGCCTTGATTATCAAGTAAGTAATATGGATGGTGAATATCCATTAGGGTTACTTGTTCTTGAGCTTCAGCCAGGATTCTTTGGAAAGAAAAAATGGAAAATCAAGCAATCTGATGCCTTTAATTTAGATCAGAACAAGGTAGAGGAATTTGATAAAAAATTTCCAGAAAAAGAAAAGAAATATCAATATAGCCAAGAACTTTTTAATATGATCGTAAGAGCTTACTTAAAGGAAAACAACTAACAAGTCTCTCAACCTGACCACGTGAACGGAGTCGTTGACCGCGAGGACTGTTGGTGCGGCAGGTTAGTTCAACGTTAAGCTTCAAGACGGGAGGAGAGTATGAGATTCAAGGGGGTTCATCATATTGAGTTTTCAGTGCTCGAATACGATGAGTCAATCAAGTTTTTCGATAAAATGTTTGGATGGCTAGGCTATAAGAGCTTTTGGACACTCGATATTGAGTATCGTTCAACATATTACATGGCAAGATTTCCTTTCTTTCATAGCTATATTGGTATCCAGCCAGCAAAGACGGGTGAAAAGTTAAAATCATCTGAACATCAAACGGGCATACATCATATTGCTCTTTGGGCCAAAAGCAGAAAAGAAGTGGATTTGTTTTATCAGGAGTTTTTGATAAAGAATAATGTCGAAGTAACAGACACTCCCTCAGAGTACCCAATATATACTCCAGGATACTATGCGGTATTCTTCAATGATCCGATAACGGGAATACACTTTGAGTTGGCTTATACACCTATGATTCCTTCATTTCGTTCTTATTTTAGATGGCTAAAAATATTGAAAGGCATATGGAAAAAACATCCTGATTGGGAAAAACCTCCTTGGAAAGAAGCCATGCGTAAACTGCCTTCAAAAAATGAACAAACCTAATTATCGCGTTGACTCGGACTGGCAATTACGCTGCACTGCATTGTCGATGAGCTTGGTTGTTAGTTAGAATCAAACCTTAAAAAGGCCTGTACAACCAAAAAAGGTTAATTCTATGTTTTTACTTTTTTCTCACACGATGTAAGACTTTTAAATCCACATTTCTATCTCTTTAGATCAAAAGTATATTCATTGTTATTAATACTTTTTTAGCCAATTAGGCGTAAAATAAATTTATTAATTCAAATTCAATCAAGTTTTAAAAAGAGGTTGAGAATACGCTAATGAAATCGAATCAAACCTTTACCCATATAAAAAAACTGCTGTTTATTGCTGTCATTACTAGTCTGTTAACGGCTTGTAGTGGTATACCTGTTACTCAAGATTATACCGACCGCAGTGCTTTAACCAATTATCAAACCTATCAATGGTTACCTGCCAGCATGCAAATCGCTGGCAATGCACAACAACTAAAATCTAAAGAACCCTTTATTGCCCAGCGAATCGAAAAAGCGATTATTAATAACCTCCATAAACGCGGTGCTCTAATTGATCGCGACCAACCTCAAGCGTATATTAGCTATAACTATTCGGTCAGCAAGACTCAAGTTGTAACCCCCTCTTCTAGCGTTGGTTTTGGTTGGTATGGTCGCAATATTGGTCTAGGTACACGCGTACCGCTTGGCTACGATACAGACACTTATTACGATGTAAAATGGGAAGTGGGTATTTACAACACTCATGGCCAATTAATATGGCGTGGTGAAACAGTTCGACCACAAGAAAATTTTGATAACCCAGAACAAGCACAAGCTTATACACAAGAAGTGATTGATGCGATTATGAATCAATATCCACCAAGTAAGTAGAACTTAGCTTTCATTTTAGAGAGATGAAATTTAGAAGAGAGTTGAAGTTTAAGAGATAAAAAAACCAATTTACCAGGCCTGGCATGCCCTGTGGCCATATAGGATGTGTGAGCACAGGGTAAATTGGTTTGTTTGATTATTGATTTAACGTTACTTGCTTTGATTATCCGTTAATACATCAGCCTTTAGGAATGCGATTAACGCTTCTTTATCTGCAAATGATTGGCTAGAAACCACTTCTAAGTTATTCAGCTTTAAGACTAAAACTTGTTCTTTATTTACATCACCTAACTGCAACTCTTTTAATTGAGCTTCATCACGAATCAACCCAATTTGAAAAGCGTAATCTTTCATTTTAGGAATTGCAATCATGCTAGTAATAAAGCCTGGCATACCTGAAACATCTGCAATATAAAGCAATTTATATTGGCTTAAATCACTTAATTTGAGTTCAGAAAAAGCTTCTTTAACATTAGAACCTGCATCCTTAGTTTGCGTTAATACTAACCAGTGGGTATCTGCATTTAATACCGCAGGTTTTTCCCACTGATCTTCAAACTGCTGTGCCTTTAACGTTTGGGCTTGTGCCACAAACGCCAAGGACATCAACATAACTGCTAATAAGGCCTTCATATTAATTTACTGCTTTAGAAAAGCTAAATGCACCACGGATATCGCCTTTCTTATAACCCATCGCTTTATCGTCTGGGTAAAATTTAGCAATCGCTTGTTTTACTGGTTCAGAAACATTAGTACCATGACATTTTAAGCACACTTCACCTGTTGGTAACGGCTTCATATAACGGAATGTCGTTTTATCGCCATCATGCACAACTTCTGAAAATTCCATTTTTTTAACTGGTTCGCCGTCTTTTTTAAGCGTTTCAAATTTTTCTAGAATCGTTGTTTCCCAAGCGTCTGGCTTAGCCATTGCACCACGAGGTTTTAAGCTGACACGAGTTACCGTCCAACCAGATTTTTTAGCTAAATCCATTGCTATCTTAGGAGCAGCTGAATGACAGAAACCAACTGCGTGTACTGGACCACCTGTTTTCATGGCTTTTTGTAGTTCTGGTTTAAGCTCGCCGCCAAATGCTTTTACTAGAGTGCGTGCTTCTTTTAAATCTGCAGTAGTATCTTCTGCAGCAAAAGCTACTGAAGAAATAGATGCGCTCAATAAAGCTGCTGTAATAAGTTTGAAGTTCATGATATTAGCCCTTAATTTTATAAAATAAATTACCGATACAAGATGATAGGTTTCTCTAATCAAATCTATTTTATGGAAAAGGATTAATAAATCAATAATTTTATAACCACATAAGTTTTATTGATATAAGGAATAATATAACTAGATTTTGTAAAAATCAGGTAAGAACAGATTAAATTCAAAAGCTTTATTCGTTTATTTTTTTAATTATGGCTACATTGTTATGTAGCTTTTCAACCATAACCTCTTCGCCAGCAGATACCGTTGCTTGATCTTGTGTCTTAAAAGCCCAAGTCGTGCCTTTGTACATCAATCTAAGTTCACCACCATGACTTACAATTTCACCAAGCTCTCCAACCTGCATAGTTTCTAAAGGAAGGTCTTCTTTTTGCAAACCTTTTACCATAAGTGGCCTTAGTAAAAAAACCAGTAAACCACTTAATAACATTGCCACTAAAATTTGTAGCTCTCCAGATGGCCACGCCAAAAAGAAGCCTACAAAACCAATCACAACAAATGCAATACCAAAAAATAGAACGACAAATGTACCAATGAGTAGTTCAATCCCTAAAAGAACTATCCCGATAGCCAACATAATCCAGACGGGTATAACTTCTATAATATTTTCCATAACTTATGTTCTCTAACTTATGTTCTCTATCTTATGTGCTACAACTTCTAAGCTGTAACCCAGAAACTTTGTTAATAAAATCTCATCAAGGCTAATTTATTTAGAGGCTGAAGAATTTTGATTTAATAAACTGGTTAAAGCGGCTAATGAACCAACCATTTCTGCTGTTTCAACTGGCACGATCACTTTATTTGCCGAATCACTTCCCGCCAATTGAGAAAACGCGGCGATTCTATCTTTTGCCAATAAAAAATCTGCCGCACTACCATTGGTTGCCATTGCTTGGTTAATGACTTCCATGGCGCGTTGTTCACCTAAAGCAAGTTGCTCTTTTTCATATTTCTGGGCATCTGCCATACGCTCAACGGCTTCAGCCTGTTTAAAGGCTTGTTGACGCTCACCTTCGGCTTGCATAATCAAGGCATTTTTATCCCCTTCGGCCTCGGTTTCCGTGGCACGGCGACGACGCTCTGCTTCCATCTGTAATTCCATGGCACGTTGCACGGCTTCTGGTACAGAGATATCAGCAACTTCGACACGGGTTACCTTTGCTCCCCAGGTTGAACTCGCCAAGTCAAGTGCTGTTAATAGAGCAGCATTTAGATCGGCGCGAGAGCTTAAGGTTTCATCTAATTCCATTCGTCCAATTTCTGCACGTAAGGTGGTTTGGGCTAACTGGCTAATCGCTGACTTTAAATCTTGAATTTCGTAGGTGGCTTGCTTGGCATCATTGATACGAATAAACACCACAGCATCAATTTGAATCGCAACGTTATCTTTGGTAATAACGGCTTGGCGTGGCACATCAATAATCTGTTCTTGGGTTGAATAGTGAGAGCGTCTTTGATCAATAAAAGGCACAATAAAATTAATCCCAGCATCTAAGGTTTTATGATATTTACCTAATCGTTCAATCACCCATTTTTCTGCTTGGGGAACAATTTTAATAGCCAAAATAAAATAGATAACTATCACGACTGATAAGGTCCCAACAAAGCTCAAAAATTCCATAACCACTCTCCTTAAAAAAGATTTTTGTAAAAATGATTTATGAATCTTAACTTATTATTTAGCATTTATGCTTACAAATTTTGGGACTAAGTCATAAATTGCTTAATACATCTCTTGCGGGTCAACATCAATGCTCCATCGCACTTTACGGGTTAACGGGCTGTTGTAAATATGCGGATGCATTTCTGCCAATAATTTATGTAGGTCAGTTCGATTTGAGGATTGCAACATCAATTGATAACGGTATCGCCCTTGTCTGCGTAACATGGGGGCGGAGACAGGCCCCCAAAAATCAATTTGCCCATTTACCATCTTAGTAGCCAACCATTGTTGCCAATAGTTCTCTAACCCTGATTTAAGCGAATGTAAAAACGCCATACCATCATTAGGATTGGTTGCTTCAGCACGAATTAATATTTGATACTTATAGGGTGGTAACTTGGCTTTTTGGCGTTCTTCTAACGCTTTATTTGCAAATGCAGTATAGCCATTCTTTACTAATGTGGTGAGTAATGGGTGGTCTGGATGATGCGTTTGAATTAACACTTCACCAGGCTTTTCTGCACGACCTGCTCGTCCAGAAACCTGTAAAACTAACTGAGCCATACGTTCTGATGCACGGTAGTCTGCACTAAATAAGCCTTGGTCAATATCCAATAAACCCACCAACGTTACATTAGGAAAATCATGCCCTTTTGCAAGCATTTGCGTGCCAATTAAAATATCAGCCTCACCTCGCTGTGCTTTACCTGTAAGTTCAGCCATAGAGCCTTTTAAACGAGTCGTATCTCTATCTACTCGCAATATACGTTTATCAGGAAACCATTCTTGGATAGTCTCTTCTACGCGTTCCGTACCTTGGCCGACCTTAACAAAATCTTCACTTTGACAACTTGGACAACAAGTGGGCTTAGCCAACTGTTCATCACAATGATGGCATTGCAAATAACCTAAATCGGCATCCGGTTGTTTGGGGTCGTTTATGCGGTGAAATGTCATATTAGCATCACAACTTGGGCAGGTAGCTTGCCAACCGCAATCATGACACATTAAAACAGGGGCAAAACCACGGCGATTTAAAAACAGCAATACCTGACCTTGTTTTTCCAAATGTTTAGTCATAGCGGTTTTTAAAGGACGAGAGACACCTTCTTGAACTTTTTCACCACGAATATCTAACAATTTCAGCGATGGCAACTTTGCCACCCCCGCTCGCTGTTTTAAATGTAGGTGTTGGTAACGGCCTGATTTGGCGTTATATAAAGTTTCTAAACTTGGAGTAGCCGAGCCTAATACCACCGGCACTTTTTCACGATACGCCCGTTGCACAATCATATCTCTGGCTGAATACCTAAAACCTTCTTGCTGTTTATAGGAAAGATCATGCTCCTCATCAATAATGCACAGCCCCAAATTTTTAAACGGGGTAAAAATAGCAGAGCGAGTACCTAACAAAACATTAATTTGACCAGTGCGAATTAAGTGCCAAGCACAATGGCGTTCAGAATCATTTAAGCCTGAGTGCAAAGCGGCTACACGCGTTTGTAAAAAGGCTTCAAAACGTTGCACCATTTGTGGAGTAAGGCCTATCTCTGGTACTAAAACCAGTACTTGTTTGCCTTGTTCAAGCATGGCTTGAATCATTCCCAAATAGACTTCCGTTTTACCGCTACCCGTTATTCCTTCTAATAAATAGGCTTTAAATTCTGAGGTATTAATCGCTTTACCCGTCACCGCATCGACTGCGGCTTGTTGAGCATCATTTAAAGTGTGATTAGGTGCGGCGGGATAAGCAGTCTCCCTTAAACAGGGACCATAGGTCGATTGTAGCCAGCCATTTTCTGTAAACTTCTTCACCGTGCTACGCCAGTTATCTAGTTCGGCATTTAAATCCGATTCTGACTTAAGCTGCTTGTCTAAAAACACACTAAATACCGCACGCTGACGCAAGGCACGTTTAGAAATATCGTCTAGGGTTTTGCTTTGACCTTCAGTCGATAACTGCCAATATTGCATACCATTGATTTGAGCATCTTCACCCGCTCGCAAACGTTTAGGCAAGGCGGCCATCACGACTTCACCAATCGGCTCATGATAATAGTGACTTGCCCAATTAAGTAAATCGAGCTGGGATTTTTGAAGAATTGGCGTGCTATCAATCACACTGCTAATTGATTTGATTTTACTCATTTCATAATCCGCAGAATCGCTCAATGCCATCACCAAACCCAGTACTTTTTTATTTCTAAATGGCACCCAAACCCGGCCACCAACCACGGCTTGCGATTGTTGATCTGAAAGCAGGTCGGCTTGCAACAAGTAATCTAATGGAAATAAAAATGGGCCTGGTACGGCAACCTTGGCAATTTGCGGCGTAGACAAATGAACTCTCTATTTTTAGTATTTTGGTGATGATGAATAATGCAACTATTCTACCGTTAATGCAGATTAATTGGGTAAACAATCCGGTTACACGATCTCATGAAACAAGTGTTTTCATAAACTTTCACATTTCTTGCATTTTGTTGTTTTAGACTAGAAACTAAGTAAGAAAAATTGAAACAACTAGGAGAAATCAACATGTTAAAAAAATCAATTGTTGTTTTATTAAGTAGCTCTGTTTTATTGGCTTCTGGCTGTGTCACATCACAGTCGGTGAGGGTGAGTAGCCACCAACAAGTCTCACCAAACACCCATGTAAGCTTGTACTTTAGCAGTAATGACCGTGCCAGAATCAAAGGCTACTACCTTTATAACTACAGAGATATGTACCGCAAACCTGGACATAGACCTCGTCATGTTCGTAGCTTCAAACATCATCACGCCTTGCCTAGAAACGTTCACTACACAAGATTGCCTTACGAATTAGAAAGACGTTTAAGTCCATTGCCACGTGACTATATCCGTATTCGAATTGGTGATGATATTGCCATTATGAACGTTCGTACACGGATTATTTATGATTCTGTATGGTTCTTAGAATGATGTGCAAAAACCTCAACAAACAGATTTAAAAATTTACCAGGCCTGGTCAAAGTCATCGAACAGGCTTGTTATCTCTTAAACAACTAACCGCAGTTGCAAGCAGCCAAAGCCTTGTGCAGTAAATAAATATTGGCAAGGTGAGTAGCAAGGAGTCGTCATGAAAACATTAACGTTTTTTAAAGTTGGATTTATCGGGTTAAGTATCGCTTTAGTGGGCGGTTTATCTGGTTGTGTTCAACAAACCGTTGTAAAGTCTCATCACAGTGCTTACCCATATAATGATCGCCTATTGATTAGTTCTAACATTGCTTACTACGAAAGATATGGTTATCCAGCGGGATATGTTAGACCTTACTCTAACTCTTATTACCAACCAAAAACGGTGGTCGTTCATAAAGTTAAGCCGAAAGTAGCTCATGTTAGGCCGACCATCCGCTCACCGTATAATGCATATCATAAAGACGGTAGAGATAATAAAATGTACCACAAACCCGTCTATTCGAGAGTACCAGGCCTAGAAAAAAGATCGCATGATAATCGTTATGATAATAGGCGTGTTCATAATAGCTATAATGATAAACGTTCTAAACAGCCATACCAAAGCAATCGAAACAGGCAAGATAATCCTTACAACAAAATGCCTGTTAAACGTTATGAAAAGCCTCGTCCCGTGATGAATAAAAAACCGCAACCCAGCTCACATTCACAACCTAATCGCGGGTTAGTTGCTACTGCGCAACAGGCAAAAAGAAATCACCAAATTGCTGATAATAGAAGTAAACCATCTTCTCGATTACTAAATGAACGTGGTGACCGTTCAAAACATACTAAAAAAGAACGGTAAGCTTTAACGCGTTTCAAGGCAATGCCATTGCAGTATGTCTTAAATATATCAACTCCATTTAGCCTATACACTTTATCAACTCTACTTAATTTAAAGTGCATAGGCTAAATTCAACAACCACTTTAATTTTAATAGCTCTGCAGCCCTCCTCTCTACGGCTAAAACCCACCATAAAACCCTATTAGATTTTTACACCTCTAACGAGTTAAAACATTAGCTCCCGTTAAATAAGCAAAAACGGTAGAATACTTAGAGCCCTTAGCCCTCTTACTAAGGTTTCTTAACATTATTTTCTAATTTTTAGACGTTTATCATTATGTTGTTATCTGAAAAACTTACGTATTTAGTTATTAAGCAAAACCAGTTTCAAAAAGGCTTTGGGCAAATAGTCGCCTGGGGAACCTTATCACTAGTATTAATTTCTGCTTTGGTGGTGGTGCTTCGCTACGGTTTTAATAGCGGTTCAATTGCCATGCAAGAAAGCATTATGTACAACCACGCCATTTTGTTTATGTTGGGAATTGCGTACACTTACGAGCAAGATAAACATGTAAGGGTGGATGTGTTTTATAGCTTATTTGATGAACGAAAAAAAGCCTGGGTAAATTTTTTAGGCACGCTTTTATTAGCTTTGCCTGTTATGTCATTTATTATTTGGTCTGGATGGGACTACGTTTTAACCAGTTGGCAGATCCATGAAGGCTCAGGTGAAGCTGGCGGCTTAGCGTATCTATACATGCTAAAAACCTTAATTATTATTATGGCAGGCCTGGTAATCTTACAAAGCCTATCTATTTTGATTCAATCGGCAATCACCTTATTTGCAGGTGATGCAACGCACCCCGCTCCAACAATCCCGTCTGATTCAGATCATAATCCAGAAACGGAGGGCAAACTATAATGGAATGGTTAGCTCTCGTTTTATTTGCGTTGGTCTTTATTGCTTTATTGGTAGGTTTCCCTGTGGCCTTTACGCTTGCAGGCGTATCTCTTATGTTCGCTTTGGTTGCCAATCTATTTGGTGTATTTGATATGTCTTTTTTACAGAGTATTCCTAACCGAATCTTTGGCATTATGAACAACGCCAACCTTATTGCCGTGCCGCTGTTTGTCTTTATGGGCATTATGTTAGAGCAATCTAAAATTGCCGAATCGCTACTCCAAACTATGGAAGAAGTTATGCGAGGCATTAAAGGAGGCTTAGGCATTGCCGTAATTATTGTAGGTGCGTTACTTGCCGCCAGTACCGGGATTGTTGGAGCAACTGTGGTGACCATGGGATTACTCGCTCTCCCCACCATGTTGAAACAAGGTTACTGCCCTAAAATTGCAAGCGGTACTATTTGTGCATCGGGAACTTTAGGACAAATCATCCCTCCATCAATCGTACTGATTTTACTGGGTGATGTTTTATCCTCGTCTTACCAACAAGCACAGCTAAACCAAGGGATTTTTTCGCCTGAAACCTTATCGGTAGGTGATTTATTTGTAGGTGCTTTACTACCTGGTTTACTGTTGGTTGTTGCCTATATGGGCTTTATTTTATTTAAAGCCATTAAAAACCCAGAACTAATACCCAGCCACGCTGGCGAACCCGTTGCACCAGGCCTGGTAAAACGTGTTATTCAAAGTTTATTGCCGCCATTAATCTTAATTTTATTAGTATTAGGTTCAATATTAGGTGGGTTTGCCACCCCAACTGAAGCCGCTTCACTAGGTGCTTTAGGTGCATTAATTCTGGCTTTTTTAAACCAAAAACTCAAACTCAGTACCTTAAAAATTGTTATGCAAAATACGTTACAAGTCACTAGCATGATATTTTTAATTTTTATTGGGGCGGCTTTTTTCTCGCTAGTTTTCCGAGGTCTTGGTGGTGACGACCTGATTACCAATCTACTCACCGATTTACCTGGCGGAGTTTTTACTGCCATGTTGATTGTTATGATCCTAATGTTTATTCTAGGGTTCTTTTTAGACTTTATTGAAATTACCTATGTGGTAGTGCCGGTTGTTGCCCCTATTTTATTAATGATGGGTGTTGATCCAATTTGGTTAGGTATTATGATTGCTATAAATTTACAAACTGCTTTTTTAACACCTCCATTTGGTTTTGCTCTATTTTATTTACGTGGCGTTGCTCCGCCTGAATTGAAAACCACGGATATTTATAAAGGCACAATTCCATTTATTCTCATACAGTTGAGTATGCTGGTTGTGCTTGCCATTTGGCCTGAAATTGTCACTTGGCTTCCAAAATTGGTATATACCGCATAAAATCTAAGTGTATAAAAAGCTCCTATACGCACTATTGGGGCTTTTAAGCCACTTCTACATAAGCTAGAATCAACCACTATTTTTTAACACAACTAGGCCAAAAAACTTCTAATGAGTGCCAACCAACAACTTCTTCAGCTTGAAAAAACGGTACAACGGTTAAAAGAAGAGCAAGAAAATAAACGTGAAATTTTTGAAGCACTTCACGACGGCATCATTGTGTTCAAACCAAGCCTATCAATTAAAAATATCAACAATCAAGCTAAGAAATTACTGTCGATTAATTCCAAATATCATCCTGCAAAAGATCGACTGTCATTTTTCAAAAATAAAAAAGCCACCCTAGTTTTCAAATTAGACTCCTGGTTAAACTGTGTTAAAGATAACCCCTCTTCTGAAGCGACCGAAACCTTAGTTTGGTATACCGAGCCTGAAACTCTTAAAGTGAAGCCGCTACTACTCAGTGCTAAGGCGTTGCTGAATAAAAAAGGCAAAGTTAAAAATATACTTTTAGCCATATATGACCGCAGTATTCATAGCCTAGCAGATGAACAAAAACGATTAATGCAAGCCGCGTTTAACAGTTTTAATGCACAATTCATCTCAAACGAAAAGGGCTTTATTATTAAAGCCAATGACAGTTTTCTTGCGATGACGAGCCTAACTCCGGCCTGTTTACAGCAAATGACTCTAATGGATTGGTTAGAAAAACAAGTTGTATTTAATGAAAACAACAGCAGTTTTTTAAAAACATTACTGGTTCAACGATTTTGGAGTGGTGAAGTTGAAATACATCCCAACGCAATTGATACCTTTTATGCGGTTCTTAGTATTTCAATGATTGCTGACAAAGACTCTAATGTTGAACATTACATTGTCACACTACAAAACATAACCGACATCAAAGAAGCTCATCAAAAAATTGAACACCTAGCGTTTTATGATGCATTAACAGGCCTGGCGAATCGTAAATTGGCTATTGAATATGTCAACACTGCAATTAAAACCCACCGTCGCCATAAAACCTATAGTGCTCTTATAGCGGTCAATATGGACCGTTTTAAAAGCATTAACGATGCCTTTGGACGAAAAACTGGTGACCGTTTTTTACGCAAAGTCTCTTTTGTATTAAAACGAGTATTAAGAGAAGAAGACCAAATAGCTCGTGTAGGAGGTGATGAATTTATTATTGTCACTCAAGATCGAGATGAAAGCCCTGAGCAAACTACTCGCAACGCCCAAAAATTATCACAAAAGATTTTTCACGCTTTAAACCACCATTTTTTAGTGGATGAACTTACTTTACACAGCTCAGCCAGGATTGGCATAGTCTTATTTCCTGGTAGCGAGAGTGATTCAGCTGAATCTCTATTGATAAAGGCAGACTTAGCTGTAAGTAAAGCAAAAGAAGTTAAGATGAAACATAAAATTTTCTTGTATGAATCGGCTCTTTCAGAAGAGGCTAAGAGTCGCCGACAACTTGAAAACGACCTACTGCTTGCTCATAAAAGAAATGAGATTGAGCTCTACTATCAGGCTCAAATAGATTGCCATAACACCTTACATGGTGCTGAAGCCCTAGCGAGATGGAACCATCCTGAACATGGTTATATCTCTCCTTATAAATTTATTAAGATTGCTGAAGAGAGCCGTCAAATTTTAAAACTGGGTGCTTGGATTATGCATCAAGCCTTTGTTCAGGCTAAAAAATGGAGTCAAAAACACGCTAACTTTAATCTCTCAATTAATATTAGCCCGATTCAATTTCATGAAGCAGACTTCATTGAAAACGTACTTTCTATACTTGAAGAAACAAAAGTCAAACCTCAAAACCTCACCTTGGAATTAACCGAAGGGGTATTAATTTCAGACACCGAAAGTGCCGTTAAAAAAATAAAACGTTTAGTACAACTGGGCTTCAAAATTTCCATCGATGACTTTGGCACGGGTTATTCATCGTTGAGTTATTTTCAAAAACTTCCAATTAATGAATTAAAAATTGATAAAAGCTTTATTTCTCGAGTGCCTGAGAGCAAAGAAGATGTTGCTATAATTGAATCCATTGTAAGACTTGCTCAAAGTAAAAATCTTTGGATTGTTGCTGAAGGCGTTGAAACTCAAGAACAGCTTGATTTTTTGAAAGCTCAACCCAATAATATTCTTATTCAAGGTTATCTCTACAGTACTCCTTGTCCTTCAAAAGAATTTGAAGAATCGTTCCTAAGTGAACGATAAAATCAAATTTCGCATTCTCAATACTCGACCTTTTTATTTTTTTGTGTATTATGTCTGTAACTTACTTACATAATCTACGCTTCTGACTTATGCCTGCAAATCAACCAAATGCTTATGTTAGCCATTTTATCGGCAAACTCAATAAAGCACATGATATAGAAAAGCAGCATATAGCTGACAGTTTTCATGATGGTTTGCTGCTACTATCAATAACGCTAAAACCTTTATTGTTCAACCAAGAAGCTCAACAATACTTTACCCAGCAGCCAGATTCAGACAGCCTATTTGATCATATTGAAATATATAGCCAAAAACGTCATCAAACCGTGTTTGACCTTAAAGAATGGCTACTTAAAAATAGACTAAAACCCAATAGTGATACAAGTCCGCTTTTATGGATAAAAACCCATAAAAAAAGCAAACAAAAAAATAAACCTTTAATTCCTGTTGTCATCACCGTCCATAAAATACAATCTAGTCAAAATAAAACCCAAAGCCTCTTGGTGCTATTTCAAGATCAATCCTTACAGATTCAAGCACAAGCCCAACTAAAACTTATAGAGGCAAGTTATGCCGGACAATTCATTACTGATCCGCATGGTTTTATTATCCAGCCAAATTACGCTTTTTCTGCTTACACGGGTTTAAGCTCTGACAAGCTTGCCAATATGACCTATATAGAATGGTTAAAAAAACAAGTTATATTTAAGATTCCTTTTGACTCCGTTATGCAAGCCCTTTTAGAGGAAGGTTGTTGGAGCGGTGAAGTCAAGTTGACCCCTTCAGAAAACACTCAGTATATTTCCATTCTAAGCCTATCAATGCTGACCGATAGCAATCGTAATATCGAGCACTTTATTGGTGTATTGCAGGATATAACTGACATTTATGAAGCACAAAGTAAAATAGAACGTTTAGCGTATTACGACAATTTAACAGGCCTGGCAAATCGTAACTTGCTTAACAATAGTCTTGATTCTGTGCTTAGAAATCAAAACAATGCCTGTCATCATTCTGGTGTTATTCTTATCGACTTAGATAACTTCAAAATGATAAACGATACCTTAGGTCACGGTATAGGGGATAAGTTACTCATTTCTGTCTCCAAAAAATTACAGGCTCTCGTTTCCGATAACGAACTCGTTGTTAGGTTAGACGGTGATGAGTTTGCCGTGTTTATTAAAGAAACAAGTCAAGATGAGATAGAGGCCAAAACTCAACTTCTTAATTTTGCTCATAACATAAGACAGGCCCTTGATGATCGCTATCAGATAGCCAATCATTCTCTAAAGATCTCTTCTAGTATTGGAGCCTATCTATTTAACAACTCTCTACATGGCACAAACACTGATGTCATTATGGGCTACAGTAACTTAGCTATGCATGAGGCCAAAAATTTAGGCGGTAATCAGGTCTACTTATTTGAAGAAAAGTTAAGAGATATTGCCAAACAGCGTTTAGAGATGCTGCAAGCTTTAAACCATTCAGAGTTAGATGATGAATTTGAACTTTATTATCAGGCACAAGTTAATTCGCAGGGCCAAACCATTGGTGCAGAAACCTTATTGAGATGGTTTCATCCACACTTAGGTTTGGTACCTCCAAATCAATTCATCCCAATTGCTGAGGAAGGCCGTCAAATTATTAAGATAGGTCTTTGGGTAATGAACAAGGCTTTTTTGCAAGCAAAAGCATGGAACAAAACACACCCTAAAATGCGGATATCTATTAATATAAGTCCTATTCAATTTCACGAACATAGTTTTGTAGAACTGGTTATTGGACTCGTAAAATTCACTCAAGTTAACCCTAAAAATATCACTTTAGAACTTACCGAAGGTGTCTTAATCCGTAATATAGACTTGGCTTTACAAAAAATTAAGCACTTAGTGAGCCTAGGATTTGATGTATCAATTGATGATTTTGGTACGGGTTATTCATCTTTAAGTTATTTACAAAAACTACCAATTCGTGAATTAAAAATTGATCAAAGCTTTATTCAACGCATACCTGAAAGTGAAGATGATATTGCCATTATTGATTCAATTGTCCGCCTTGCTCAAACCAAGAACCTAAATATCGTTGCTGAAGGTGTAGAAACTCAAAGCCAAGCCGATTTTATACACACTCTTAACAAAGATATCCTGATACAAGGATATTTCTACTCTAAGCCATGCACAGCAACAGAATTTGAAACTAAGTTTCTCACGTCTATCAAAAAATAATCCTTTTCTCGCTCTCTTCCATCTGCCTTTTTCTGACAATTCTGAACCTATTGCACAACATTGATGCAAATTGTTAACAAATTAAGACATATAAATACACATAAAAGTTAAGCTATATTAAGTTATCTGTATAACATATTGATTTTAATGAATAATTAAAAATTGGCCATATAAATGCGTTATATCGATTAAATAATAAAACTAATCAGGATTTTATTTATGTCAGCTTCAAACATTTGGATCTCAGATCTAACACATTACTACAATAAAAAACAAACATCGCCAACACTTGACGATATCAATTTAACCATACCTAAAGGCCAATTAACCGCCTTAATTGGTCGAAGTGGCTGCGGTAAATCTACCTTGCTACAGATGATGGCAGGCCTTCTTATGCCTTCAGAAGGTGCTGTGCGTATTAACGCTCATACCGTACTTAAGCCAAATGCAAAGTGGAACATGATGTTCCAAAAACCATCGTTATACCCATGGATGACAGTTAGAGAAAACGCTGCTTTATCACTTGTTTTTGCTGGAACTTACAAAGGCAATGAAGATCGTGTTGAAAACCTACTCGATATGGTTGGCCTTTCTGAGCACAAAGACAAAAATGTACAACAACTTTCAGGCGGACAGCAACAACGTGTTGCTTTAGCACGCTCATTAGCTGCCGAGCCAGAAGTACTACTCTTAGATGAACCATTTTCTGCACTTGATGCATTTACCCGCTCTGCTTTACAAACAGAAGTTGCACAAATCTGTCATGACCAAGGTATTACGATGGTACTTGTTACCCACGATATTGAAGAGGCTGTGGCCATGGCTGATAAAGTTGTGATTATGAATCACAACCCTGGCCGTATTGTGGGTTCATTGGACGTACCTGTTGATTACCCTCGCGACCGTAACGCCCCAGAATTTATTGCTTTGAAAGAGCAGTTATTTGAAGAGTTTGAAAAAATCGACCAGGCCAAGCAACTCGAACTTAAAGAGCAAGCCTCTTAATTTAATACCCTATTTAATTACCCAATTTTTTGTTTTTAAGGAGATTTACCATGTGCCAACTTTGTGATATTTCAGAAGAATCTGCAAAAGTAGACTATAAATTTAACCCTGCTAAAGGTCGTAGAGAGTTCATTCTTGATAGCTTAGCTACCGCTGGTGGATTAACTGCAGCGATGAGCTTACCTCTTGATGCGCTTGCCAATATGGAAATGCCTGATGATGAAGTGGTACGTATTGGTTACTTACCAATTACTGATGCCAGTGCTTTATTAGTAGCACACGCAATGGGCTTTTTTGAAGACGAAGGTTTAAAAGTAGAAAAGCCAACACTTATTCGTGGCTGGTCGCCATTAATTGAAGGTTTTGCAGCTAAAAAATTCAACTTGGTGCATTTCTTAAAGCCAATTCCAGTTTGGATGCGATACAACAATAAGTTCCCTGTCAAAATTACAGGCTGGGCTCACACTAATGGTTCTGGTCTTGTTGTTGGTAAACATACAGGTGTTGAAAAGTTTGAAGAGCTTGGTGGAAAACAGATTGCCGTTCCTTATTGGTATTCAATGCACAACGTTGTATTACAGATGGCACTTAAAAACGCCGGATTAGAGCCAGTTATTCAAGATCAAACTGATCCTCTTAAACCCAACCAAGTTAACTTACAAATCATGCCACCACCAGATATGCCACCTGCATTAGCGGCTAAAAAGATTGATGCATTTATCGTTGCAGAGCCATTCAACGCGGCTGGTGAATTATTAGCTGGTGCCAAAATGCTTCGTTTTACAGGTGATATTTGGAAAAACCATCCTTGTTGCGTAATTTGTATGCACGACGAGCACGTTGACAAGAAAAAAGTATGGTCACAAAAAGTAATGAACGCTGTAGTACGTGGTGCTTTATACGCTCAAGAGAACAAAGAAGAAGTTGCACACATGCTATCTCGCGAAGGTAAAAGATACTTACCAATGAAAGCGAAAGTGGTATTAAAAGCCATGACGGACTATGACCCAAAACACTACGAAGAACCAGATGCGATTAAGCATGAAGATTGGAAAATTGGTCGTATTGACTTTAACCCATATCCTTATCCTACTGCCACTAAGTTTATTATTGATGAACTTAAAGAAACGTTAGTCGCAGGTGATAAAACATTCTTAAATAACTTAGACACAGACTTTGTGGTTAAAGATTTAGTGAATTATGACTACGTTAAAAATGCGATGGATAAATACGATGTTTGGGACAGAGTACCTGGCGTAAACCCTGAAGATAAAACCAATCGAGAGGAGGTATTTGTACTATGAGCACTCTAGCAGTAAAACCAACTTTTTCTTTTAGCCAACTTTATTCTGGCTTTAGAAAACTACCACCAGGGGTGCAAAACTTTTCAAATGCCGCATTAGGTATGGCAATACTTTTATTACTTTGGTGGATTGGTGGAATCTTAATTCAATCAAACCCTGATACAGAAGCATTTGCTGACTTTGCCCCAGGCCCAGCTTTTTCAGCCTTGTACTATTTAATTGAAACAGGCTCTATCTGGGAAACCATTTACTCGAGTCTTTACCGAATTATTATCGGTCTCTTCTGGGGGATTGTAATCGGTGTACCAGTAGGTGTATTGGTCGGTTATTTTGTTACCGTTCGCCAAATTGCTAACATGCCTTTTCAATTCTTACGAATGATTAGCCCTTTAGCATGGATGCCAATCGCAGTTTTAGCTTTTGAAACCTGGGACAATGCCATTATCTTTTTATTAATTATGGCAACCGTTTGGCCTATTATTTTTGGTACGGCTCACGGCGTACAGCGTATTGATCCAAACTGGTTTAGCGTTGCTAAAAACCTCGGTGCCGATGGTTTCCAAATGCTTCGCCGAGTTATTATGCCTGCGATTGCACAAGATGTTTTTGCCGGTATTCGTTTAGCAATCGGTGTGGCATGGGTGGTACTTGTTCCAGCGGAATACCTAGGTGTTACCTCTGGTTTAGGTTACGCAATCAACGATGCTCGAGATACGTTATCTTATGACTCTCTAGCCGCTATCGTAGTTGTTATCGGTGTCATTGGTTACCTGCTTGATGCGATTGCCGTCATGCTAATCAAACGTTATTCATGGCGCGTAGAGTAATTCTGATTTTTAAATCTAGCCTAATGATAATTCTTCATTAGGCTTTTCTTACACCATAAAACACTAACTAATAGAGACCTTTGCACGAATTCATTCGTCTATGACTCGTACAAAGCTCACTAATATTTAATTCTCTCCAAAGAATGAATAGGGTTACTTACACCCTAAATTTAACCGCCTACTCGCTTATTTTTTAAAGAGATGGCCAAACAGAACAAAACAACAACGGCGTTGGAATAACTCAAAGACTAATGAGAAACGTTTTATTCATAAAGAAAACACTCTCATCAAAAATTAAAATTAAGGAATTATCATGACAAGAAAAATGTCTTTAAAAAACCAACCTGCTCTAACTCCGCTTGCATTAGCTTTATCTAGCTGTATGTTTTTACCAAATATGGCCTCAGCTGCTGACAGTTTCACTGAAGCTCTAACGGGTGGTAAGGTCAATGCAGATATTAACATTCGTTATGAAACCGTTGATGTGGATGGTGCCCCATCAGGAACAGCCTTAACTGAACGTACTCGTTTAGGGTATAAAACAGGTGACTTCAAAGGGTTCAGTGCATTTGTTGAAATGTCTGGTACAGAATCTATTGGTAGTAGAGATGATTATAAAGTACCACTTGGACCTGACGCTAACCCAACCGTATCAAAAGGTGTCGTTTTAGACCCTGCCATTACTCGCTTAAACCAAGCCTGGATAGATTACAGCTTTTCAAAATCTAATCTTAAGTTAGGTAAACAACGCATTATTCTAGACAACCGTTATTTAGGTAACGTTGGTTGGCGCCAAACTGAACAGGTTTACAATGGTTTCAGTGCAAAAATCAAAGAATTTGATGCCGTTTCAATTGACTATGCTTACATTGCAGAGCAAGACAATCCTCTTGGATTACAAATTCCAATGTCAACGCACGCTGTAAAAGCTGACATCAAAGTTATTCCAGGTGCCGTAGTAACAGGTTATGGTTATTTTATTGATAAATTAAACAGCACGGCTGATAGCAAAACATTAGGTGCCAGAATTAAAGGTTCAGCATCTGTTTCTGAAGGTGTGGATTTAACCTATTTTGCCGAATATGCTGACCAAACAGAATATGCAGACTCTGCAAGCACGGTTGGTGGAGACTATTACCACGTTAAACTTGGTGGCAAATTCAGTGGTATCACTGCTGTTGTTGCTCAAGAAAAATTAGGTGGTGATGGCGTATCATCTTTCCAAACTCCGCTTGCTACTTTACACCTATACAACGGTTGGGCTGATAAGTTTTTAACAACACCTGTAAAAGGTCTAGTTGATACTTATGCAACACTTGGAACAAAAATTTCTGGTATTAAATTAGGTGCTGCTTACCATGACTTCAAGTCAGATAAAAACAGTGATTCCTACGGTTCTGAGATTGATTTATTAGCCGCTAAAAAATTCGGTAAGAACTATTTAGTCGGTGTTAAATACGCAAGCTACTCTGGTGACAGTTCTGCTCCAGGAGCTCTTGCTTTAGACACATCAAAACTATGGGTTTGGACTAGCGTCAAATTCTAAAACCTAGCGTTTTATAAAATGTTACTTACACGCTACCCTGGGGTGGCGTGTAAGACAAGCAACCAAGACTAATTGATGAGCTCAATACTTATCAGTTGATCTAAACAATATGTTTTACCATCTTTAATTGAGACATATTCTTTAGATTTTTTTGTAAATAAATTATCAATTACACCCTCCACTGAAAATGACTCATTATTTTGAGCATTAAACTTTAAACGTACTAATTGTTGATGCATCGATGCAATTTCTAATTGGTCATAAATCGAACAAGAAATCCCCATATTCTGCCCTTTCTATCTTTAGGTTGATATAACAAAGTGATACTATGAAGCCATCTTACCCTTTTAATCAAAAACCATACAAGACTGTAAATACAGGTAACTCAGTGAAAGAAGTTGAACATTTAGATATTGCCAGTCATTTAGAATATATCGTTATCAAAGAAGCGGCTGAACAGATTGAAAACGCCTACAATCCTGAAAAGGCGATTCGCACCATTCTTAGCCTTATTTCAAGACAAATGGGTTTGAATAGAGGTCGTATTTTATTGCAAGATGGCGATACTGGCTATCTTCATGCAGCCTACTCTTATGGCCTAACCCCAGAAGAAATCACACGTAGTCGCTTTGCTATGAGTGAAGGGATCTCCGGAAAAGTGATGTACACAGGAACGCCTACTATCGTCTCAGATATAGACAAAGAAGATGATTATCTATTTAGAACGGTAGATCGCGACATATTACCCCCCGGAAAAGTTTCTTTTATTGCCACTCCAATTACCAGAAACAGCGTGGTTATTGGTGTACTTGCCGTTAACAGAATGGCTAATCCTCGGCGCTCATTAGATAAAGATCTTGGCCTACTTAAATTAATTGCACTCTTTGTAAGTGAAATTCTATCTGTTCACGCCATGATTGAAAAGCAAACGCAAATTCTTAAAGAAGAGAACGAACAACTTCGTTCTCTGGCCCTTGGCCAAGGAAGTCAATACGGCATTATTGGCGAAAGCCCTGCATTAATGTCCGCTTTAAATAAAGTAAGCCGAGCTACCAATACCTCTGTTACCGTTATGTTGCAAGGTGAATCTGGAACAGGAAAAGAGCGGTTCTCACGTATGCTTCATCTTGCTTCTCACCGTCAAGACGGGCCATTTATCGCCATTAACTGTGCAGCTATTCCTGAAGAACTATTAGAATCGGAACTCTTTGGCCACGAAAAAGGGGCTTTTACAGGTGCGGTACAAACCAAACTTGGAAAGATGGAATTAGCGAATCATGGCACTTTATTTTTAGATGAAATCGGTGACATGGACTTAGGCTTACAGTCTAAACTATTACGGGTACTAGAAGACCGCACGATAACTAGAATTGGGGCAACCAAACCGATTCCAATTGATATTAGAATCATCGTTGCATCCCATAAAGATCTACACGAAGCAGTAAATAATGGTGCTTTCAGACTCGATTTATTCTATCGTTTAAACGTTTTCCCTATTGAATTACCCGCATTACGAGAGCGAGAAGGTGATGTAAGATTGCTTGCAAGACACTTTCTAAACCACGCTAACCAAGAGTATTCAACTAGTGCTATTTTTGACCCTGAGGCTATGGCATTTTTAGAACGCTATGATTGGCCAGGTAATATTCGTCAACTAGAGAACGTAGTTAAGCGTGCGGTTCTACTTGCTGATAATAATCGTCTTATTTCTGCTAGCTTAGTTAATCGGATTATTTCTGAAGAAAGTGGCATTATTCGTGGAGGCACACCTAAACCCCCTCCCGAGCCAGCGCAGGTACCTGTTCAGCCAACAGCATATGCCGATAATTGGCAGCAAAGCACAACGGTGGCTAGAAGTCCTGCACCTGTAGAACAAACAACAGCCAAAATTGAGTCTTATCCACCTTTAGAATTTGTCGATACTGTCAGCAATCCTGAAGAAGAAAAACGCACCTATTGGCGTGTTTCTGAAAATGAAACAGAACGTTTACAACAAGCCTTAGAAATGGCTCGTGGCAATAAAACCAGAGCCGCCATGCTTTTGAATATGACACCCCGTCAATTTAGCTATCGCTTAAAAAAATTAGGGATTGAAAGCTAAATAAAGCCGATAAATATACCTATATTTTAATTTTAAGCCTAGTTAATTAAAACGATTTAAGCATTACCGATAAAAGTAGCAGACATAAAAAAGGCTCTAATATATAGAGCCTTTTTTATGCAGATCTAAACGGGTTTTTAAGCCGAATACAGTTCTTGATACATCTTATTGGCAGAGGTAACAAATTCACCACTCAACGCAAAACCTGATACTTCACCATCTACAGTATAAAGTAAACGTTGATTTTCACCTTCATCCATATTCATTTCCCAATGACCATGCGTTGCATGCAATGGCGGACTTAACATAATAGATAAACTAGGTGTTTTGGTTTTAATTAAAGTTGGTAAAGAGTTAAAACTTGCTGTTGAATCACCATATAGATGTGAGGCTAATGCTTTAACTTGGCGTCTAATTGGCTCTAAATAAGCTTGAACAACCCCATCTAACTCAGCACAATCACCAATGGCAAAAACATCAGGATCACTAGTTTGGCAGTGTTCATTAATACAAATACCTAAATTAGTTTCTAATTTGGCTTTTTTGGCCAGTTCTATATTTGGCGACAAACCAATTGCAGCTAACACTAAATCCGTTTCATAGGTTTCACCTTGATCCGTTTTTAACTCATAACCTGTTTCGGTTTTATTCATCTCTTTTAATTCAGAGTTAAAAATCAAATTAACGCCACGGTCATGCAATTTTGCTTCAAGATTGCTTGAAATAGCTTCGGGCATAATTTGACTCATCAAATGAGAACCGCGAATAATCATATCAACATCAACGCCAAATGATCTTAAGTCCTCAGCTAATTCAGTAGCGATTAAACCACCGCCAACCAAAGTAACTTTTTTAATCCCTTGTAAGGTTTTATAAAACTTTTTGTATGCTGCTAGGTCATTGATGGTTACCATCTCATGGCTTGCATCTCCATCAACTTTTGGTACTAAGGCTTTAGCACCGGTTGCTAAGACTAACTTGTCATAGCTAAAACTACCCGTTGTGGTCATGACTTTTTTACGCTTATTGTTAATAGACATCACTTTGGTTCTGACTTTAACACCTAAATCAAGTTCTGCCGCTTTTTGATTAGCCGTGGCTTCTGGCAAATCTTCTGGCTTACGACTTTGACTCAAGGCCATAGACAATGCAGGCTTTGGATAAACCGTTCCATCATCTGCTGTTAATAAGGTAATCACCGCATCAGCGTTTTCTTTACGAATCGCTTCAGCCGCTTGCCAACCAGCGTAACCAGAACCAATAATAAGAATATCAGCTTTATTGCTGACCTTACGTTTTGGTTGGTCATCTGAGGCTACTTTTTTGGTTGTATCGATTAAAACAAAATCAGATTTACTGACTAAACAAAGCGGGCAATACCAATCATCAGGAATATCTTCAAAACGTGTTCCTGGTGCCAGGCCTGAATCTTCATCACCCAGCTCCTCGTCGTAAATCAAACCGCAAGTTTTACAAATATACTTTTGAAATGGCATGCTCATCTTTTTTCTCCTAAGCCGCTTCTTCAATACGGGCAATTTCTTTTCTTAAATGCTTAATTGAAGGGGTAACAATAATCACAAAATAGGCTTCACGTTGTTTACGATGTGCTACTGCATCAACAATATAACCTTTAGCACCTGCGTGTTGCATAACTGAATCTGCTGCACGTTTGCAAATTTCAGCACCTAATAGACGTGCCTCTAAAACAGACTTAATGTACTCTTCACCCACGGTGTAAGGTTCTTCGCAAAGCTCTTGAATAAACTCTAATGCATCATCAAGCTCTTCTTGCATCTCTTCTGGAGAGTCATCAAGGTATTCATTAATCTCTGAAAGCGTTAGGTTTGATTTTTTCATATCATTAATCGCACCTTGAATCACACCAGCAGCCATACCTGTCTGCAATAAAATAAAACCAGCTTTCATTTTTTGTAACAATGGTTTTACAGGGTCTGACAATAGGTATTTCTTTGGCAAAAATGCGTTATCAAAAATAAGAGCATAAGTCCCTGTTCCTTCCATACCAACAAATTCAACCAGCTGTTTCATAGTCAAACCTTCCAGGTTACATGGAATTAATGCCATTGCATCTCTAGCAGGTTTGCCCTCTTTATCTAATACATGAAAAATAGAACCAAAGAAATGCTTACTTGAACCCTCTAATAAATTTGAAACCCACGGTAAAGTGCCGTTGATGATGTAACCATCTTCTGTTTCTTCTGCAGTCAGTTTTAATTCTTCAATACCTGCAAAATGTTTCATTGGGTTTGAAAGTGACGTTGCACCAAATAAATCACCATCAACCATTTTTGGTAAAATTTCAGTTTTTAGGTATTCATTGTCTGAGTTTTCAATATACCAAGCACAAACCGTTTGAGCCCACATCATAAATCCAGTAGACATACATTCTTCTGATACCACAGCCATATCAGCAATGGTGCCAAATAAATTTAGTTTGCCATTATTTTGAGATGGTATGTGATGACGAAATGCACCCGCTTTACCTAATTTTTCAAGCACTTCGGTTGTATAGGTACCGTGGTCAATTGCTAGTGTTAGCGGTTTTAAATCATTTTTAACAATTTGATTAATCATGAGTTTTTACTCCTTATAAATTACCAGGCCTGGTAATTTTAGATTGACCAGGCCTGGAAAAATTAGCTAACCAATTTTCCTGACATAGTTACAGCATTTAAATAGGTGTTAGCCACTGGCGACCACTTCATAGCATGAGCAACTAACTCTTCTAAAACTTCTTTTGGTGTACCTGGAGATTCAATTGTGAACATTGCTCTTACTTCAGTAACCCCTAACTTTTTGTTTGGATCTAAATCACCTGTACCCCAAACGGCTGTGATATTAATATCACCTTCAAGCTCAACTTCTAACTTAGTGAGTGGAATTCCACGATTTGAAGCATTAGCTTGTACACCTACTGATAAACATGAACCTAATGAAAGTAACGCCATCTCTGATGGGTTTGGAGCAGTATCTTCACCTAATAAAACAGGTGGCTCATCAACAACAACAGGCTCTAAATCACGAATGTAGTTATAATTCTTAAACTGACCTTCTAAAACAGTTTTACTTTTAAGTGTTTTAATCGTATCTGGTGCAGCCTTACCTGCATCTCCTAGTTTTCCAAGTCCTTCCATATCAATTGGACGTAAGCAAGATGGAATGTGTAATGTATCAGTCATGTAAATCTCCTAAAGATTAAATAGTTAATTAATAATTTTCGTTTGCTCGAAAGTTATCCTCTTCATAGCTTTAAAGATGCCAAAAAATTATAAATCTTTTAATATCAATTAGTTAAGATAAACATGTAATGTATATAATCACTTTGGTATTAACAATTGTCATCAATTGTAAACAATTACCTAAAACTGATAACAATTTGTAATTATTTGTAAACATATTAAATTGTAAAAAATCTAGAAATTAAAGTTTTTCCTTATAAATCAAAATGTTAATAAAAATGGCACATAGATTGCATAATAGACATTGTTTTTATTACAAACAATTTGGAGAATATAAAAATGATGACAAAATTAGAAATGACCGAAGCAATTATCTTAGCTAAAAGTGAAAAGTCTGTAGGCTGGGCTGAAATCGCAACAGCCGCTGGCTTAAGCGAAGTTTATACAACATCAGCTTGTTTAGGCATGAACCATTTAGACCCAGAGCCTGCAGAAAAAGTTGCAGAATTTTTAGGGTTAAGCAGTGAAGTAGCGACCGCTTTAAAAGCATTCCCAACTAAAACATGGGATCAAATCGTACCAACAGATCCTCTTATTTATCGTTTATATGAAATTGTGGGAGTTTATGGCCCAACAATGAAAGAAATCATTAATGAAAAGTTTGGTGATGGAATTATGAGTGCCATTGACTTTACTATGGATATTGATAAAGAAGAAAACCCAGCAGGTGACCGCGTTAAAGTTACTATGAATGGTAAATTTTTAGCCTATAAGTCTTGGTAATTGTCTAATTAGCAAAACTTAAAAGCCCTCCTAACATCAAAACCCTGTGTCGTTTTTCTCTGTTTCTCTCCTTACAGGGTTTTGATTCCTTTAATGACAAAAACCATAAACTCCTTCTTTCTATACTCTCTTCAAAACATCATCAAAAAAATTAATATCACTAAAAATTTGCATTATCACTTACTTTTTAGTAGAATCCGCGAACTCGCAATGATTACAACTACTCTATTATTTAGAGTTAACCATTTAAATCATGCTTCAAAGAGCCATTTGCCTACGCTTGTATGTACAAGCGATCTGATTATTCTGATGCAAAGGTGCTCTAGTAGGGTATTTTCCCTAAAGCAATTTGCCCCAGAATAACGACTCAAACCTTTCGTTAATAGTTTTACCTCCAGCCAACAAATTGATTTAATTTGTATTTGGCTCAGTTGCTATTGACTCGAAAAAACGCTGATTTATTCACGGGCACACACTTCTCAAAAAGAGAAAGGAACCCCCGATGACTGTTGATGTAACATTCAAAGACTTAAATTTATCTCCAGACGTACTTAAAGCCATTACCGATATTGGCTATGAAACGCCTTCACCAATTCAAGCACAAGCTATCCCTGCTTTAATGACAGGAAACGATATCCTTGGTATGGCACAAACCGGTACAGGTAAAACTGCCGCGTTTGCTTTACCAGCCTTATCGCAAGCGGACATTAAACAAAAAAACCCTCAGATTTTAGTATTAGCACCAACTCGCGAATTAGCGATTCAGGTAGCTGAAGCATTCCAAGGTTTTGCACACCATATGAAAGGTTTTCACGTATTACCAATCTATGGTGGTTCAGATTACGGAACTCAGATCCGTGCCCTAAACCGTGGTGTCCACGTTGTGGTTGGTACACCTGGTCGTGTTATGGACCATATCCGTAAAGGAACATTGAAACTTGATACTCTAAAACTACTTGTTTTAGATGAAGCTGACGAAATGCTTCGCATGGGCTTTATTGATGATGTTGAATGGATTCTGCAACAAACACCAGAAAGCCGTCAAATTGCATTATTCTCGGCAACCATGCCTAAAGAAGTACACCGTATTGCAAGCAATTACCTTAATAATCCGACTGAAGTCATTATTAAGAACAAAACATCAACTGCAACCACAATTGATCAAAAATACTTGTTAGTAAGCGGCGGTCACAAACTAGATGCGCTAACCCGCATTTTAGAAGCCGAAGAAGAAATTGATGGTTCAATTATCTTTGTGCGTACTAAAACCGCTACGGTTGATTTAGCAGAGCGTTTAGAAGCACGTGGTTATGCTGCAGCTGCTTTAAATGGTGATATTGCCCAAAACCAACGTGAGCGTATTGTTGACCAACTTAAAAAAGGTAAGTTAGATATCTTAGTGGCGACCGACGTGGTTGCGCGTGGGCTTGATGTTCCACGTATTAGCCATGTATTTAACTACGATATTCCGCAAGATAACGAATCTTATGTTCACCGTATTGGCCGTACTGGTCGTGCAGGTCGTACAGGTACTGCCGTTTTATTTGTTACCCCGCGTGAACGTCGTTTATTAAGCTCTATTGAGCGTACCACGAAGAGCAAAATTCCAGAAATGCACTTGCCGTCAACGCAAGACATTAACGATAGCCGTGTTGAGAAGTTCAAATCACGTATTGTTGAAGCGACTCAATTAGAAGATACCGCTTTCTACCAAGAAATGATTGAACAAATTGAATCTGAAAAGAATATTCCTGCAGTAGAAATCGCTGCTGGTTTAGCTCGTTTATTGCAGGGCGATATTCCATTCTTTATGTCTGACAAGCCTATTCGTGAACCACGTGCAGAACGCAATGCTGGTGATAGCGATCGTGGTGGTCGTGGTCGTTCAGATCGCGGCGGTGATCGTGGCGGTCGTGAACGTAAACCTCGTCGTGAGCGTTCGGCTACACCGGATGAAGGTATGACTCGTTTCCGTATTGAAGTTGGAACTCAACACGGTGTTCGTCCTGGTAATATTGTTGGCTGTATTGCTAACGAAGCTGGATTAGATAGCGAATTCATTCGCCAGTTAAACATTGAAGACACATACAGCACAGTTGATTTACCTTCTGATATGCCAAAAGCAGCTAAAGAAGATTTGAGTAAAGCTTGGGTATGTGGTCAGCAACTTAAAATTCGTGAAGTATCTGGTACAGCTGGTGCAGAGCCTCGCAAACGCCTTTCACGTAATAAACCTGCTCCAGGAAAAGACAAAGGTAAACCACGTCGTGCACCAAAACGTAGTTAAGCTTTAACTTAAAATATTTAACTTAGTATTTTATGATATCAAACAAAAAACCCGCTCAATTGCGGGTTTTTTAATGTCTACAAATTCTTAAATCAAGATTTTTACCAGGCCTGGTATTGCCCTGTGGCTATCCATATTTTCTGAGCATATAGATTAAAGAGGGTTACTTGTTGTTAATCAATTGCTCTTTAGCTTTTTTAGATAATTGTTTAATCTCATATTCTCGTTTAGAAGCTTCACTGCGACTTTCTGACTTTTCTGAATATACGAGCTCACAGGGTTGGCGTACTTTGGTGTATTTTGCTCCGCCGACTATCTCACCATTATGCTGGCGAAGGCGTTTTATAAGATTAGTGGTTATCCCGCAATATAAAGTATTATCGGCACAACGTAATAGATAAACAAACCAGTTTTGACAGGCCTGGTTGTTTATAGAGGGAGTTTCCCGCTTTAAAACATCCTGATTATTCATAAAGACATCAGCATCTGCAACGTTTAATTAAGTCGTGGACGAAGGAATTTGCAGCTTATCATTTTCAAGTTCAAGACACAGTGCACGCAATAGCTGATATAGCTGGCTATTGCGAAGCTTTGTAACGTAGAAATTGGAAATTAGAAACGCAAAGTCCGAGCTCATGGCTTGATTAACCGTTTCTAGTCCAATGCCCTGACTTACCGCCAATTTTCTCAAGCAGCTTCACTTGATCAATGACCATGCCTCGGTCAACCGCTTTACACATATCGTATAAAGTCAGTGCGGCAGTTGATGCCGATGTTAAAGCTTCGATCTCAATACCTGTTTGCCCAACGGTTTTGCAAGTCGCTTCAATCACCACACAATTTTTTTCAAAATCTGGTGTTAATTCTACTTTTACCGAGGTAATCATTAACGGGTGACACATTGGAATTAAATCAGGTGTACGTTTTGCCGCCATAATCCCGGCAATACGAGCTGTAGCCATCACATCACCTTTTTTATGCTTTCCTTCAACAATCATTTTTAAGGTTTCAGGTTGCATAAAGATTGTGGCGGTTGCCGTTGCAGATCGTTCGGTGTGTGCCTTTGCACTTACATCAACCATGCGTGCTTGGCCTTTTTCATCTAGGTGCGTTAATACGTTATCTGACATGCTTATTCGTCCACTGGGTTAAAAGGGTAAAACGCGACTTTATCGCCTTTATGTATTTGAGTATCTTCGGGAATCACGACAAAACCATCAGCCCAAACGGTTGAGGTTAATACGCCAGATCCTTGATTTGGATAGATCTCAACAACACTAATCTGATTTTTATTCACTAATCTTGCACGAGCAAACTCTCGTCTAAACCCGGCTTTTAACCAATCAAAATCAGCCTCTAGCCAAATAGGTTTGGCCTTAAGAATATTAGCACCCTGCATTTTTAATAAAAACGGACGTGCAAACAAATTAAAGGTGGCAAACGCCGAAACTGGATTACCTGGTAAACCAATAAATGGGGTACCTTGAATATCACCATAAGCGATTGGTTTACCAGGTTTCATTTTCACCTTCCACATATCTAAGCTACCTAGCTTTTCAATAGCAGGTTTAATATGATCTTCTTCACCTACCGACACACCGCCAGTTGTAATCACAACATCTGCTACTTCTGCAGCTTTTTTCATCGCTTCTACAGTAGCATCAACGGTGTCTTCGACTCGCCCTAAATCAATTAGTTTAAATCCAAGTTGCGGCACTAAACCATTAAGCACGTAACGGTTAGCATTATAGATTTTACCTGGCTCTGCGGCTTGCCCTGGTTCAAGCAATTCATCACCCGTTGTAAAGGTAGCAATTGTAAGCGGCTTATAAACCGTGACTTCAGCAAAGCCAATTGAGGTTATTAGACCCAAATCTTGTGGTCGTAATTTATGACCTGGTTTAAGAATCGTGGCATTTTGTGCAATGTCTTCACCAACAACTCGTATATTTTGATTGGGTTTAGTTTTGTTTGCTGTTATGCGAATTTGAGACTCACTAACCTGCTCAGTCTCTTCTTGCATAATCACCATATTGGCCCCTTCAGGAATAGGAGCACCTGTAAAAATTCTTGCTGCCGTTCCTGTTTGTAAAGGCTTTGGTGTTGTACCCGCAGGAATACGCTGACTCACTTCAAAGGTATTATTGTGTTCTAAGTCAAACGCATGAATCGCATAACCATCCATCATGCTGTTGTCATGTGGTGGTACATTAACAGGTGAGACAATAGATTGAGCTAAAACACGACCTAACGCATCAAAAATAGAAATGGTTTCAGTTTGCTCTGTTGGTATCGCTTTGGTAAGCAGATAGTGCAAGGCTTCATCAAATGTTTTCATGAATTTTCTCTAAAGGAATATTAATAGAGACCTTTGAACGTGTGCTTTGTTTCGCGTCATTACGTGCAAAGATCTTATATAAAAATCCCCGCATTAGCAGGGAAATGATAGTTTTTTTGGTGTAGCTGGTGTTTTAGAACAACTATAGCTTATATGACTACATAAAAATCAAGGCGTTTTACTTAGCCCAACGTTGTTCAGCATCTTTATCAGAGATTCTTGCATCAACCCAACGCTCATCACCATTTGGAAGGGTTTCTTTTTTCCAGAAAGGAGCATTAGTTTTTAAATAATCCATAATAAAATGCGAAGCATAAAATGCATTTTCTCGGTGACGACTTGAAACGGCTACCAAAACAATTTGATCTGTTGGGTACATTTTACCAATTCGGTGAATAATTAAACTGGATTCAAGCTCCCATCTTTCATGTGCTTCTAGACGAATTTTTTCAAGAGCTTTCTCAGTCATTCCTGGATAGTGTTCTAATTCAAGAATACTAACTTCATCACCTTCATTAATATCTCTAACCGTACCTACAAAACTCACTACCGCACCAATATTTTTATGCCCAGCACGTAATGCAGCTACTTCAGTGGTTAAATCAAAGTCTTCAGATTGAATTTTAATAAATGGATACTGGCTCACAAAAATTTAACCACCGGTTACTGGAGGGAAAAATGCAACTTCATCACCCGCTTTGATTAAAGTGTCTCTTTGAGCCACGTCATGATTAACGGCAATCTGTAAGTTTTGGTTATTTAATAACGCTTGTTGCCAATTTTCACCACGTGTTGCTAAGTCTTCAATTAATGCCCCCACTGTTCCGTAGTCGGCTTTAATTTGTTCATCTGCTGTACCAAGCATTTCTCTAAAACTTGCAAAATATAATACATTTACCATTTCACTTTCCTATTCAAAAAGAGGTTAATTTGCTTAAGCTAGTTAACTTAAACCTATCCACCAAGTTGAACCATTTGTCTAAATTCTATATTGTGAACGTTTTCATTAAAGAAGTGTTTTTCTGGTTTCTTTAACATCGCATCAGTAATGATTTGTTCTAATTCTTCATCAGTAACGCCATTACGTAATGGCGTTCTTAAATCTACCGAATCTTCTTGACCTAAGCATAGAGCCAAAACGCCTTTAGCCGTTAATCGTACACGATTACAGGTTTCACAAAAATGTTGAGAAACAGCTGAAATAACGCCAATCTTAGTATTTGTTCCAGCAATTAAAAAATTACGTGAAGGGCCATCGTGGCTTTTACCAGAAGATGGAATTAAGTCAGTACCAACATGTTTTTTAATTCTGGCTAATATTTTATCTGCCGGATAGTGTTGATCCATCATGCTAACGCCTGCTGGGCCAATAGGCATCGTTTCTATAAAACGTACTTCCACACCTTTTTCTAAGCCGTAATCCACCATAGCTTCAATTTCGTCGTCATTAGTACCTTTCATAACGACCATATTGAATTTAACCGGTTTCATACCAACTTCTAAAGCCTTATCAACACCTGCCAATACTTTAACCAGATCACCACCACGAGTAATTTTATTAAATCGCTCTTCCTTAAGTGAATCAATAGAGATATTACAACGAGTAATACCGGCTTTAGTTAACGCTTCAGCTTCTCGGCCTAAATGATGAGCATTCGTTGATAAGGCAATATCTTCAAGCCCTTCGTATTGACTAATTTGCTCTACCAAACTTGAAAGATTTTTTCTTACAAGCGGCTCGCCACCAGTTAGACGCACCTTAGCAACCCCGAGATTAACAAAAGCTTTAATAATACGAGCCAACTCATCATAGGAAAGATATTCAGTATGAGTACCGTCCGGATGTACACCTTGTTCAGGCATGCAATAACCACAACGGTAATTACATTTATCGGTTACCGATACACGAACATACTCAATCTTTCTGTTAAATGGATCTATTAATTCTTTACGCATAATATCTATCTTGTTGTAACAAGCCCTTTGTTTAACCCGTACAGCTTTCATAAAACATGAAGCATCTCAATTAGCGATATAGCCAAGCGGGAATAACGCATTTTACACGTAATACATATTAGAATTCAATGATTTGTTATTAAAATTATTATTCGCTAAGATTAATTTTTCTAATCAAATTAACTACATATCGCTTTTAACTTTTAGATTTCTCTCTCTTACTTCACTCATAACGTTTTAATTACCTTATGCACAAAAAGCCTGGATAGCCACTGGGCATACCAGGCCTGGTAATTTTTAATCACACAGACTTTTCTTTAGACATAAAAAAACCCGCGATTACCTAAGTAATCGCGGGTTTTCAACATAACTTTTTAGTGAGGAGAATGGATGCTAAATTTACTAAATCAAGGCGGGAAATCTGAGCTTACAAATGTAAGTGATGATTTCCCAACGATGAGTTAGTAATTCTTAGCGGCCATTCGGCCACTAAAAATTACATTCCAGCGTGACCTACCCCTGGTGGATCTTCATGTAAACGTTGTGGAACGTTGTACTGAGGAGTTCCGTCAGGTAGTTTACGTGCTTGACGATATTTATGGATATCACCTTTACCGTTACCAACTTCGATGTCAGGACAGTTAGTCATGCAACGTGCGTTATGGATAACTGGACGGTGGTCACAGAAGAAGTTACCTTGGTTCTTCATGAATTTATTCATTTTCATAAGAACTTCAGAGTTGAAGAAAGTATCATCTTCTAACTGAGTACCTTCTGCATCCATTGGAACATAGTTAGACTGAAGGATGTAACCAACCATACCCATGTATCCAGCATCACCGATGAACGGAGCGTTTGGAGTCCAGAAAGGCATTGTACGACGGATGTAATCAAACAATGTCGTAGCGTAAGGCCAGTAGTTACCTACAGTTTTCTGAGGAGCTGGATCACTGAAGTCAGATGTTACTAAGTTTTCATCAACAGCAAGAGGAAGATAACCTTTAGCACCTTCACCAAATTCACCGTGACACATAGCACAGAACTGAACGTAAACCTTTCCACCTTCTTCTACAGTCATACCAACTTTAGGATCAGGAAGACCATTACCATCACCATCAACAGAGATATTCCATTTAGCTAAAGCAGCTTCAGCGATTGGTGTACCAAATCCTTTAGCAACGAATTTTGAATCGCTGTAGAAATGCTTGTCAGCAGCTTGGTGAACGTCAACGAAAGCATCAGGTACTTTACACTGAGCGTTACCGTGATTACCACCATCGATGCTGTCATCAACTTCGAAAGAATATGGGTTAGCAGGATCTAATTTTCCTTCCAAACCTTCACGACCATAAGCTGCATCTTTACCAAGAATGGCTTCGATAACTTTAGAATCTAAATATTTACCGTCAGCATCTTTGATAATTTGCTTGTAGTTTGCGGCATATTTGCCATCAATTTTTTCACCCGATGCTGAGTTGCTGTCTGAGTTTCCAGACATAGCAAAAACAGAACCTGAGAATAATGCTGTAACAGTAGCTACAACCAACGTTTTTTTAGTACTGAACATTTTCTACCATGCCTCCGCTTTTACCATCTTCCCATGCGTGTACACGCCATGTAACCATAGCTGTACGGTGATAAACATTGTTAGTACCTTCTAAGTTACGCATTTGCGGCATAGGAGGTTGTACATAACCTGTTTCATCTGTAACACGGCTCATTAGGAATGCTTCTGAACCATCCCAATCCCATTCAAACTCAAAACGAGTCCAAGCTTTATCAAGAACAGGAGAAGTGAAATGTGCTTCTTTCCAGTTTTTACCACCGTCAACAGAGATATCAACATGAGCAACCTTACCACGACCTGACCATGCTAAACCACGAACATAGTATTTACCTGGGCCTTGCATTTTAAAGTCTGGTGATGGGTAAGTAATAACTGAGTTAGCTTCCATATACCATGAGAAACGCTGAGCAGTTCCATCAGGCATAAGTTCAGTATACTTAGAAGTTTCTTCACGGTGCTGTAAAGGAACATCATGAACTTGTACACGACGTAGGTATTTAACCCACATGTTAGCTTCACAACCAGGTACAACTAAACGGATTGGGTAACCTTGCTCACGACGTAGAGCTTCACCGTTTTGTGCATAAGCTACATAACAGTCATCCATAGCCATATCTAAAGGAATAGAGCGAGACATACCAGAAGCATCCGCACCTTCAGGAATAATCCACTTACCTTCAGGCTTAATACCAGCTTCTTTTAATAGATCAGATAGACGTACACCAGTGTATTCAACACAAGACATCATTCCGTGAGTCCACTGTACAGAGTTCAACTGAACACCCTTCCACTCTAACGCTCCGTTAGCAGGACATTCGATGAAGTGAATACGTGATACTGATGGGAAACGCTTAAGATCTTCCATAGTGAAGATTAATGGGCGCTCAACTAAACCGTGAATAACTAAACGATGTTTTTCAGGATCAATTGTTGGTACACCACCGTGGTAACGTTCAAAGTGAAGACCGTTAGGAGTAATGATACCGTTTAGGCTTTGAATAGGAGTCATAGTAATCGAAGCCATAGAATCTGGTGTTAACCATTCTAAAGTACGACGTTGAACTTCTTTTTCAAAAGGTGAAGGCATACCATATGGGTACTTACGAACACCAAAACCAAGAGACTTACGAGCCGCTCCGTCTTGTAATACTGTTGTAATTTCTTCTTTACCAGCATAAGGGGCTACTGCTTTCTTAGCATCATAACCAGCACCTTCTGCTGCACTAGCTGCTTTAGTGAACATCACTCCACCAGCTACAGCCGCACTACCTTTTAAAAAGGCACGACGACCTTGGTTGCGACTGTCTTCAGTCTGAACTGCAACCTTTTCTACGATTTGATCTGTCATTTATTGCTCCTTGATGGCCTTACTAAAAGTAACACCCCAGATTCAAGAGTTTAAATTATCCAAATAGCCTGATTGCCGAACAGTTGTCACCAACCAAGGCTAATACAGTTATTGCTGGCTAGCTATAATAAATTTTAAAATCTATGACTGCAAGTCTAAACACAACAAAAATTAGGAATCTCTTATATAATTTTTTTATAAGGGTAACGGTTTATATCTATACCCTGTCTTTTTTTCAGTTAAAACACACTATATAGTGGGTAGGCTTTCTCTTGAGCATATTGGCCCCATTTTAGGATTTTCTATATCTTCAGCAACTTGACTTAAGAATTGTTGTAATTCATCAATTGTTAGTACAGAAAGTATCTTATTCATAATTTCAGGGTGAATCGCTACAGTAGTAAATTGGCCCGAGCTTAACTGAACTTGAACACCGCATGCATCCGCAATTGCTCCCCCATCATCATTACCTTCAACTTGTGCCGCTTGCTCACCAAACAACATATCTCCATACTCTTCTTCAATTTTTTCCATTAAAGTGTCGTCAAGACCGTCGGCAATCTTAATCGTAAAAGAGTCGTCATCTGTATGAGTAATGTCAACAACCAGCTCCGTTGCTACACCTAGATTTTCACAATAGGTTTGAAAGCGTTTTGCTAGGGCTTCATCAAAAAACATATACTCCATTAAGTCTTCCACTCGTTGTCTCCTTTATTTTTAACACTGTGGGAGGTATCATTCGATACTATTATCCGTTCTCGCTGACTATTTTAAAAAGGTAACCATTATGATTGATCGCCAATTTCCCATTACTCGAATGCGTCGCATGCGTAAGGATGAGTTTTCTCGTCGCTTAATGCGTGAAAACGTGCTGACAACCAATGACCTAATATTGCCTATGTTCGTGATTGAAGGCCACAATAGCCGCGAACCCGTAAAATCTATGCCAGGAGTTGAGCGATTGAGTATAGACCTTTTAGTTGCAGAAGCCAAAGAGATTCACGCATTAGGTATTCCAATGATTGCACTTTTTCCAGTTACGCCGGTAGAAGTTAAATCATTAACGGCAGAAGAAGCATACAATCCAGAAGGTTTAGCACAAAGAGCAGTAAGAGCCGTTAAAGCGGCTTGTCCTGAGTTAGGAATAATGACGGATGTAGCTTTAGATCCATTTACCACCCATGGTCAAGACGGCATTATTGATGAAGATGGCTATGTATTAAATGACGATACAATTGATGCCTTAATGCAACAGGCGTTGTCTCATGCAGAAGCGGGAGCCGATGTTATTGGACCTTCAGACATGATGGATGGACGCATTATTGAAATTAGAGAACTGCTTGAGGAACACGGACATATTAACACCCGTATTATGGCTTACTCAGCAAAATATGCCTCATCTTATTATGGTCCATTCCGCGATGCAGTAGGTTCAGCTGGTAATTTAGGTAAAGGCAATAAAAACACATACCAAATGGACCCAGCTAATAGAAACGAAGCTCTTCACGAAGTCTCTTTAGATTTAAATGAAGGTGCTGACATGGTGATGATTAAGCCTGGTATTCCGTATTTAGATATAGTGCGTGATATTAAAAATGAATTTAAAGCCCCAACTTATGTGTATCACGTTAGTGGTGAATATGCGATGTTAAAAGCGGCCTCTCAAAATGGCTGGATTGATGAAAAATCAGTGGTTCTTGAAACATTATTAAGCTGTAAACGTGCAGGAGCTGACGGCATTTTAACCTACTACGCAAAATTGGCAGCCATTTGGTTAAAAGAAGCTCAACAAGGTAACTAAGAAATGACAGATAAATATGCCGTTGTTGGTAATCCCATTGCTCATTCAAAATCACCGCTGATTCACCGTTTGTTTGCAGAACAAACTGAGCAAGATTTAGTTTATGAAGCGATTTTGATTGATTCAGAAGAGACGACATTTGAATGGGCGATTGCTGACTTAAAAAACCGTGGTTATAAAGGCATTAACATTACCGTACCGTTTAAACTCGATGCATTTGAATATGCTGACCAGCTCTCACAAAGAGCTCAAACTGCACATGCGGTGAATACGTTTGATTTTAAATCAGACGGTTTAACCTTAGGTGACAACACTGACGGTATTGGCTTAGTGAATGACATTGAAATAAACGGCCTGTGCTCTTTTAAAGACAAAAAAGTATTAATATTAGGTGCTGGCGGTGCGGTACAAGGTATTTTAGAACCTCTTTTAGCAAAATCTCCAGGCCTGGTACACATTGCCAACCGCACAGCCAAACGAGCACAAGTATTAGCTGAGCGCTTCAATAGCTCTGTGCCTATTACTGCCAGTGGCTGGGAAGAGATTCCTGAAACACCATTTGATATTATCATTAATGGTACGTCCGCCAGTTTAGAGGGCAAACTACCGCCTATATCCAACAAGGTAATTGGAGCTGATAGTTTGGTTTATGACATGATGTACGGTGCTAAACCCACTGTATTTATGGATTGGGCTCAGCACGCTCAACCTAGCTGTAAAACCATGGATGGTTTAGGCATGTTAGTAGGTCAAGCTGCAGAAGCGTTTTATATTTGGCGAGGTGTTAGGCCAGAAACCGCTTCAGTCATTAAAGAAGTAAGAGAAACCATCTCTTAAAACAAGTCAAAACAACCAGGCCTGGTAATTTTATTATTTAGCAGGCCTGGTAATTAAATTATCTTCCAATAAATCAATCTCGTTTGCTATTTATTAGCACACCTCAAATCAATTCAATTCAATTCAATTCAATTCAAAACTTATTACAACTGCCAACCAATCGCAATACTAATCACACCAAGTACCGCCAACCAAAAAGCAGAAAAACGCCCAGATTTTGGCTCAGCCAACGCCAAAGCATAGGTAGCTTTAAGTAGGTTATTTGAACCTGCTGCAATTAAAATCGCCCCCGCAATCACATTATTTTGAGCTTCATAGCTACCGTTTAATATTGAAAGTACAAAAGGATCAATGTCGGTAAACCCAACTAAAGCAGAAAGGTACCGCACCCCGGTATCGCCATAACTATTCATAACAAATTGTGTGACCACCGCCATAAGAACAAACAGACCGGCAAAAATAAAGGCGACCTTAAGCTCTAACGGATTTTGAACACTACTGCTATCAATATTCTTATGTTCACCATTACGATTTTCGACTTGAATATAAATAAACGACAGTACAAACGCCGCTACACTTAACCCTAATAAAACAGGTAAAAGTTCAAGTGCGACACTCCACATAAATAAAGCAGCTATAACCCACAGCCTAATGTACATAAGACCGGTTGCAGAGATAATTGCAGCGGTCATTTTGTAACTTAGGCGAGGATATTCATTTGATTTTTTAGCCAAAACAACCGTGGTAGCAGTAGAAGAATAAATCCCTCCTAAAATACCCGTTACCATTAATCCTTGGTCTTTTACAAAGAACTTTTGTGAAACATAACCTAAATAAGAAACAGACGAAACCACCACCACCGCCAACCAAATCTTAAACGGTGAAACAGGAATCCATAGATTAATATTGTCTTGTGGTAACAGCGGCAAAATAACCACGCTTAAAAGTACAAGTTTAGCGAGCGTATTTAGCTCATCATTAGAGACCTTTTCAGCCAGATCGTTTAACACTTGTTTAGAATTAAGCAATAAAACTATCACCACAAAAACTCCAGAAGCCAACCATAATGGTTGAGTCATAACTAAAGGAGCATAACTATAGGTTAACGCCCACACCAAAAATGTAAGCAGGCTACTGTTTTGAACTTTTAGACGTTGCCAATACAACAGAGCAAAAAGCACTGATAAAGAGGCAAACCCAAGCAAGTAAAGCCATTCGTTTACTAAAAAGAATACACTTGCCATTAATCCTGTTAGGGTCATTGTTCTTACTGTGCCCAAAAACAGTTCTTGAGTGGCCGCATGAAACTTATGCTGATAACCCCTTAACTCAGAACCGGTTAAAAAACTGAACAGTAAAATCAGTACCAATTGAGCCCAAAGCTCATGTTGCAATGCAATCATCGTATTTCCATACTATTGTGGTTTAAGCTAGTTTAAATAAACCCTCTAACGACTACTCTGCTGCCTGATAGTCATTTTTAAGCTTTACATAGTGTTGGGCTGAGTACTTAAAAAAAGCAATCTCTTTTTCAGTTAATGGACGTGCTTGTTTAACCGGAGAGCCTACATACAAATAACCACTCTCTAAAACCTTACCTGGTGGTACTAAACTATTTGCCCCAACCAACACATGCTTTTGAACTACGGCATTATCTAAAACAACCGCTCCCATACCTATTAAACACTCGTCTTCAAGAATACAGCCATGTAATATCGCATTATGACCAACGGTCACATCTTTACCCACAATACATTTGGATCCTTTAGACCGATCACTTTCATGAGTGGTATGCACCACAGCACCATCTTGAATATTAGAACGATCTCCAATAACAATATCATTCACATCACCACGCAAAGTGGCATTAGGCCATATACCCACATCTTCACCTAATACGGTTTTGCCAATAACTACGGCACTATCATCCACCCAAGCAGTTGATGCCACTTGCGGAATAAATGACTTATATTTTCTAATTGCCATTTATACTTTCTCCCTTACTTTTTATTGGATAACCCAGCAATTCATATTGATAACTTACTCCAAGTGTTTCATTTTATAACCCAAGATTATAGCCTAGTCATAATCCCTAGTCATATCATGCTAGCTTAAATACGGTTCAAGAAAAGGCATCTCATAATAACCAGATTCTACAGATAAGCTTTACATAGGTTACATAATAAGATTTATAACCTAAGCAATTTACTAAAAAAATTTTATTACAAAAAGCACTTTATACGCACTTATACATAGTTCTATTAATTACTTAGTTTGCTAAACTTAACTCATATTAAATCAGATGATTAATTAGCCAGATGAAAACGCCAGAACATAGTTTGTTACAGCCAAAAAAACAGAGCCAAGAGTTCATCGATCGACGCAGAGAAGAAAGGTTGCCCGCTCACTTACCTTCTATTCTGATTCAGAAAGGTCACACCATTTACACCACAATCATCAATCTATCATCTACAGGTATTGGTTTTTTATCGGCTGTTCCTCTGAATACTAATGAGCAAGTAGAGATCAATTTTGAACGTAAATCAATGAACACCATGACCCCTGTAAGCCTAAAGGTAAATGTCCAGTCTTGCCAAGAGGTTGATTTTGAATATTACATTGGGGGTAGTATTTACAAGCAATCACTTGAATATACAAAGTTTTTTGAAACCATTAAACATCCAAATCAATAAACCCTAAAACACATTACCTTACTGTTGCCTATTTAAGCCAAGTTTTGTTTTTACCAGGCCTGGTAATTTGGTTCCTTGCATAAAAAAAGGCCGTTTATTATAAATAAACGGCCTTTTTTAATTAACGTGTCTAATCAAGTAAACAAAACTCAAAACTTAACGCATTGTCACTAACTCTTCTGAGCTAGATGGGTGAATGGCAATGGTGGCATCTAAATCCGCTTTAGTAGCTCCCATTTGCACTGCAACGGCAAAACCTTGCAACATTTCATCCGCACCATCACCCACAATGTGAATACCCACTACTTTTTCATCGTCACCAGTAACCACCAATTTTAAAGCGGTTTTGATTTGATGCTTAGTAAATGCATAACGCATTGGCGTAAAGCTTGATGTATAAACTTTCACATTGTCATGACCATATTCTTTGCGAGCATCGTGTTCGGCTAAACCAACCGTACCTACTGGTGGGTGAGAAAAAATCACCGTTGGCACTGAACTTAAATCTAATTTCAAGTGAGGCTTATTGTTGTATAAACGCTCAGCCAAATAACGACCTGCACGAATCGCCACAGGAGTTAATTGAGGTTGACCTGTAACATCACCGATAGCGTAGATATTATCTACTGCCGTTTTATGATTTTCGTCAACCTCTATAAAGCCTTTACCGTTGGCAGAAAGGCCTGCGTTTTCTAAAGCTAAAGGTTCAATCAACGTAGTACGACCAACTGCCCAAACTACTTGGTCAAAACCGTGAATTTCTTGGCCATCGGTACTGTATACACTTATGGTTCCGTCTTCAGCACGTTCAAGTTTTTTCACTGCAAAGTGATATTCTTTTGTAATACCACTTTCTAACATTGAATCCGTTAATGTTTCACGAATCATGTCATCAAAACCACGTAACACTAAGTCTTTACGGCTAATCAATGTGGTATCGGTACCTAGAGCCTGAAACACTCCTGCAAGTTCAACGGCAATATAACCACTTCCTACAACAGCGACTTTTTTAGGTTGTTCAGTCAACGCAAAAAATCCATCTGAGCTAATACCTAGATCCGCATTTTCCGTTTCTTGCGGAATAAGTGGCGTACCACCTGGAGCAATTACAATGGTTTCAGCTGTATAGGTTTTACCATCAACTAAAACGGTATTTTTATCAACTAAACTTCCCCAGCCGTGTAAAACATCAACCCCTTTATCAGACATATAACCACCATACCAAGTGGTGATATTGCTAATATATTGCTCACGTTTTTCTACTAAAGTTGCCCAATCAAAGCCTTTTTGGTCAACATCAAAACCAAAGTCAGGAGCATCACGCAGAGCTTCGGCAATATGTGCACCAAACCACATGACTTTTTTAGGTACACAACCAATGTTTACGCAAGTTCCACCCAGTTTTTTGGCTTCAACTACTGCACATTTTTTACCGTATTCTGCTGCACGCTCTACAATCGATAAACCGCCACTTCCGGCACCAATTGCAATTACATCATAATCAAAACTCATGGTTAATCCTTTGTTTTTAATAGACTTAATAGCTATTTACAACCTATTTATCACTTTATAAGGCATTAATAAATAGCAATAAAAAAAGCCGATAGCGAAGAACATTATCGGCTCTTTAAAATAATCAATGCAGATTATTCTAGCTTAATATTTACCAGGCCTGGTAAATATTAAATTGCGTTAAAACAAGTAATTTATAAAAATTACTTCGCTAAAAACATTTCTAGATCATCTGAACCACCAATGTGTTCACCTTCAATGAATACTTGTGGAACAGTACTTGCCTGAGCAACTGCACGTAATGTTTTTGAGCTTGGCCCGTGATTAGAAATGGTAATTTCTTCATAAGAAATACCGTTTTCTGTCAACATCGCTTTCGCTTTTTTACAGAAAGGGCAACCAGGCTTAGTGAAGATTGTTGCAACACGTGGTGGCTGTGCTTCTGGGTTAATATAAGCAAGCATGGTATCAGCATCAGATACTTCAAACGGGTCGCCTTCTACTTCTGGTTCAATAAACATCTTATCGATTACGCCATCTTTAACCAGCATAGAGTAGCGCCATGAACGCATTCCAAAACCTAGGTCCGTTTTATCAACCAGCATCCCCATACCATCAGAGAACTCGCCGTTTCCATCAGGAATTAGTGTTACGTTGTCTGCCTCTTGGTCTTCTGCCCAAGCATTCATTACAAATGTATCGTTTACAGACATACAAACAATGCTATCAACGCCGTTTGCTTTAAATACAGAAGCTAGCTCGTTAAAACGTGGTAAGTGGCTAGAAGAACACGTTGGGGTAAATGCTCCCGGCAGTGAAAACACAGCGACTGTTTTACCTGCAAATAATTCATCTGTTGTAACATTAACCCATTCATCATTTTGACGTGTGCGGAATGTAACTGCTGGAACTTTTTGACCTTCTTTGTTTACTAATGCCATTTTTTACTCCTCAATTAAACAGCTGTTTTGTGCTGTTTAGTCGTTAATTAAAGTTTTAACGAGATCTTTCGTTAACTTGAAACCCAGTATACTGAAAGCAATACAATAAATAAAATCAATTATTTCTAATATATCAATAGTTATTAACTATCAGTAAATTCATTTATTCATCTACTTATTGCAGCGTTGAGCCCTGTAAAGTGCGCATAAAAGGTTCTAAAACGTCTTTTTCTTGAGCATATTTCATTAATAAACCCAAAACTGCCTGGTCTTCATGAGATGAAGCAATACGTGCCGTTAACTGAAATTCTCTATCGGTTACGCCCCCTTTAAAACCTTCTAGCTCTAACAAGGCTGCAACCATACCTACATTTTGCATTAAACATGCCGCTTGCAGAGGTTTAACCGTTTCGCCTGCCGCATCTTTAGCGACTTCTTGTTGTGCAGAAACAAAATGCTCCTGTACCAAAACTATAGTCATCCAATAGTTCATTTCAGGGGCTTCTTGGCTTTCTAGCACATTCAAAAAAATCTCACGGGGATCAATCCCCTTATCGCGAATCAAACCCGCTGCAATACGTGCAAAAGGGGCTCTTTGTGCTTCATCTAAATTTAATAAATTCATGGTGTTAACTATCTATACTTGGTGAACAAAATGGCATGATTTGCTATTGCCACTACGATTAAGCCTATTCATACGTTTTACTTACAGGCTTATTACTTAGCTGTTTTAAATTATCCGCTTATTATAACCTCATTAAAACGGATTGTTTAAAGCTGTCCATTTAGCATTTTAACCGCATGCTTTAAGCACCTTCAATAAAGCATGCAAGGATTCATAATATTTGGTTCTGAACTTTGAAATTCAAGCGTTATGTCAATCTGACATATTTCCTCTTTATTTGCACATTTTTCGCTTGCGTAATCAACTAAACTATATTTATAGTAAATGAACCTTTATTTTGACTCCTAAAAATGCTCAATATTTGCAGCAACCAACAGAGAGATTAATTATGCTACGTCAGTTTTTGGTATTGCTCATGATTGTTGGAATAACATCAGGGTGTTCGATGCAGCCTGTTGTACCAAAAACACCTACGGTGAATGAAACTTACACGCAAATACAAACACCGCAATCCTTAGATAATAATGAGCTAAAAGCCTTAAAAAATGGTTGGTGGCAAACCTTTAACGATTCAAGCCTGAATAGCTTAATCAACCAGGCAATCATTGCAAATCCAGACAGCCTAAGTGCAGTATCCGCCATTAGACAAGCCCGTGCCTATCAAAGCCAAATCAACGCTAATGCCTACCCTACGGTGTCTGCTTCTGCGGGTATGAATAGCCAATATGTAAATAAAACAGACCAACAAACTGACAATTATTCTCTAGGGTTAGACGCTCAGTGGGAAGCGGATATATTTAACCAAAAAAGCAACGCCACTCAATCTGCCACCGAGCTCTTGCAAGCCACAAAAGCAGACTATGCTGACTTAGTTATCTCTTTGAGTTCTGAGGTAGCCAATACCTATTTTTCTCTACGCCAACAACAACAGATATTAAAATTGGTACAGTCCAGCTTACAAACTTGGAAGGAGACCGAACAACTGGTGCAATGGCAAGCAACCGCCGGATTAGAAAGTCAACTAGCTGTAGAACAGGCACGCCGTAGTTACGCTCAAACAGAAGCAACTATCCCAAATTATCAGGCGACCATTGCACAATTACAACATCAGTTGGCGGGCTTAATAGGCGTAAATTATGCTCAACTCCCTAAAAGCTTATTAACTGAACAAGACTTACCCACAGCTCCTGACATTAAAACCAATCAACTGCCGCTTGAAATTTTACGTAATCGTCCAGATGTAAAAGCGGCTGAATACAGAGCAAAATCAGCCGCATTGAATCAAGCGGTGGCTCAAGCCAACTTATACCCAAACTTTGTGTTAAGAGGTTCACTCACCAGTACCGCTGCCAATTTAGCGGATATGTTATCGGTAAACAGTTTAATCACCAGTTTAGCCGCAAGTTTGTCACAAACTTTATTTGATAACGGACAAAGAAAATCTGCAGTAATGATTGCCAAAGAACAAGCCCTACAAGCTTTGTTAAATTACAAAAAAACGGTGCTGAGTGCTTTATCAGAAGTGCAATTAGCTAACACACAAAGACAAAACGCCCAGCAATACCTACAAAAAACCTTAACCGCTTTAGAGTTAGCCAAAAATGAAGAGCAACTGGCTTTGTTGCAATATCAAAGTGGGCAAATTGCGTTTTCAGAAGTTCTTATCGCACAAAGAACCCGTTTAGGACTTCAGCAACAAGTATTAAATGCACAGCAATCGCTATTGAAATACACCATCAGCTTTACCAAATCAACCATGGGTGATTGGGCATGGCAACAAATGCAAGCGGCTTCATCGCCAAAGTCAGAGGAATCAGAAAATGAATAGTGCCCAAAATGACGAGCTAAAAACGAATCAAGATAACGATAAGAAAGCATTGCAATCACTATTAAAAAAATCACCCAAAACCCGCATTAAAAAATTGTATTGGGTCTTCGTTCTTATTTTGGTGATTGCCTTAGGCTATGGGTTAAAAATATGGCTATTTCCGCAACAAAGTAGTGCTCCAATTTACCAAACTAGCAAGGTAAAAATAGGAGATATTCGTGCTACCGTATCAGCAACAGGAACATTACAGCCTACCAATAAAGTAGAAGTGGGTAGTGAACTATCTGGAACCGTTGAAAAAGTTTTGGTTGATTACAATGACAAAGTCACTAAAGGGCAATTACTTGCCGTACTCAACACCGATAAGCTTCAAGCTCAAGTATTGCAAAGCAAAGCGTCACTTCAAGTGGCCGAAGCAGGTGTTTTAGAGGCTGAAGCCACTTTACAAGAAGCCGATGCAAACTATGCACGTCTATTAGAAGTGTATAAACTCTCTGCAGGAAAAGCACCATCAAAAACAGACTTAAGCTCAGCAAAAGCCTCGCAACTGCGAGCTAAAGCAGCCAAAACCACGGCTCTTGCAAAAGTTGAGCAGGCTAAAGCCAATTTAGATCAAAATCAAACGGATTTAGCCAAAACTAAAGTGCTTTCTCCCATTAATGGTATTGTCTTAAAACGTTCTATTGAGGCGGGGCAAACGGTTGCTGCTACCATGACTGCTCCAGTTCTATTTACTTTAGCTGAGGATTTAACCAGCATGGAGCTAGAAGTAAATGTGGACGAAGCGGATGTTGGTCAAGTTAATCAAGGACAAACTGCGATATTTACGGTCGATGCCTACCCCAATACCCGTTTTCCAGCAGTAATCAAACAAGTACGTTTTGGTGCCGAAACTCTTGATGGTGTTGTTACTTACGCCACCTTATTAAGTGTGTCTAATAAAGACTTAAAATTACGCCCTGGCATGACTGCATCTGCCGATATTTTGGTTAAAGAGAAAAAGAATGTGTTGCTAATTCCTATGGCAGCATTGCGTTTCACTCCTGACTTAGTCAGTGCAAAGCAAAAACAAACCAGCATTATGCAATCCCTAATGCCAAGACCCCGTCGTTCAAATCAGAATTTGGTTAAATCTAAAAACAAAGATGGTACTGAAACGGTATGGAAAATGGTCAATAACGAACTTAAACCTGTATCTATCACTTTAGGTGACTCTAACGGCTCCTCAATAGAAGTGCTCAAAGGCGACTTACATAAGGGAGATGAGATTATTATTGGTGTTGAGGTTCCTACAAAATGAATCATGATTCTGCCACAACACCGTTAATTGAGTTTCAATCTATTACCAAAGTTTATGGTGAAGGTAGCAACGCGTTTAATGCTTTAAAGAATGTTTCTTTAAAAATCTACCCAGGTGAGTTTGTGGCTATTATGGGACCAAGTGGTTCAGGTAAGTCAACTGCAATGAATTTACTGGGTTGTTTAGACACGGCAACATCGGGCAGCTATCTCTTTCAAGGCATTGCTGTTGAAAACTTAGATAGAGATCAACGCGCCTTACTTCGCCGACATTATTTAGGTTTTGTGTTTCAAGGCTTTAACTTATTAGCGCGTACTTCAGCACTTGAAAATGTTGAACTACCACTAATTTATCGTGGTGAACCAAAGAACTCAAGACATCAAGCGGCCCAACAAGCACTTCAAAAAGTGGGCTTGGAAGGCTGGGGAGATCACTCTCCTGGAGAGCTATCTGGAGGACAACAACAGCGTGTCGCCATTGCCCGTGCTTTGGTCAGCAACCCACAAGTATTATTAGCCGATGAGCCCACTGGTAACCTTGATACCGCTAGAAGTTTCGAAATTATGGAGCTACTACGCTCGTTAAATACCGAGATGGGCATTACCGTATTGATGGTTACCCATGAAGCAGAAATGGCCGCTTATGCAAAACGCATTATTCATTTTGTCGATGGTGAAATAGAAAATGACCAACTGCAACAAGGGGATTCAGTATGATTTGGAATGCCTTTTTACTTGCTCTAAGAGAAATTCGCCGTAATTTAATGCGTTCCATTTTAACCATGCTCGGTATTATTATTGGTGTAGCGGCTGTAATTACTATGGTGACTCTCGGTAATGGTGCCACCGCCCAAGTCACTGCACAAATATCAAGCTTAGGAAGTAACTTACTAATGATACGCCCAGGGCAACGAGGGCCAATCCGAGATGCGGTCAGTGTAAAACGCTTTAAAGTAAGTGATGCTAATGCGATTCGAAACGAAATAAACTCAATTATCGCAGTCGCTCCAATAGCTACGGCTAAAAATACAGTTGTCTATGGCAATAAAAACTGGTCAACCTCAATTGTGGGAACCAATAACGAATACTTTATTACTGGTAACTGGGATCTCAAAGAAGGTCGAAAATTCACTGAAAGTGAGATTAAATCTGGTAAATCTAGTTGTATTATCGGAAAAACGATCGTAAAAGAGCTTTTAGGTGATACCAATCCAATTGGGCAAAGACTGCGTCTCACCAACTTCTCATGTGAAATTATCGGTGTGCTAGCGAGCAAAGGGCAATCGATTATGGGCAGTGATCAGGATGACATGGTGATTGTGCCAATAAAAACATTACAGCGCAGAATAACCGGAAATAGTGATGTCAGCATGATTAGTGTATCTGTTAAACCCAATATCGATACCAATGTAGTCAATCGTGCTATTACCTTACTATTGAGAGATAGTCGCCACCTCAGCGATAATCAAAAAAATGATTTTTCAGTTTTAGATACCCGACAAATCACCGAAACGCTCACCAGTACCACCAAAGTCATGACCATGTTGTTAGGCGCGGTAGCCGCGGTAAGTTTAGTGGTTGGAGGTATTGGCATTATGAATATCATGCTGGTTTCCGTAACGGAACGAACCCGTGAAATTGGGATTCGTTTAGCCATTGGGGCTTTAGAAAAAGAGGTTTTATGGCAATTTTTAGTAGAGGCAATGGTCCTGTCTTCATTAGGCGGTATTATTGGTATTGTCTTGGCCATAATCACCTCAATAATTCTCAGCGATGTAATGGCGGTTCCATTAATGCTAGATATTAACATTATCGTATTGGCATTTTTATTCTCAGCCGCTGTTGGCGTTATTTTTGGATATCTACCCGCCAGAAACGCCGCCCGCTTAAACCCTATTGATGCCTTGAGACACGAATAATCCACCGCCAATATAAGTGGGGACTACTCCCCCTTTATACTGAATTTAAAACCGTCTTAACTTAGTCAACTACCAATGATTTATGATCTGTTGTTTCACCGCTATAATTCCATCTGGCGAAGCCAAATAGGTTAAAGACGGTACCAACAAAAGCATAAGCAGAACCATAATACCAACGGTGGCTTTATTAGACTTTACAATGGCACTGATTAAAATAAAGCTAATAATCCAGTATATTTGTGCGGTGTAAAAACCTGGAAAATATCCCTTAAACCAAATCACCCACCAAGTATGCCAAATCGCATTGCCTAAAGCCCCACCCATTACAAAAAACAGCACCGGCACAAATAAAAATCTTAGTCCTTTGGTAAACACCAAAACCGTTGCTATGGTGAATAAAAAATACGAGATCATATTAATAGAAATAAACTTAACATGAGTAAAGGCGGGAGCACCGTATAAAACGGGAAACAAGTCTGAAAAGTGATTAGAAAATTCTTCCGTAAAGTGCAAAAACTGCCACGAAATTGCCATCATAAACAAGGGTACAAAGGTTGTTCCTTTTGGTAATGGCATTGATTTTAAATACATGGAAACAAATACTAACCAAGCTACGATTAAAGCCGGTATAAAGGTTGCCAGCAAGGCCGTACCTCCAACATAAATAAATACGCTGGCCATAATCATGGCAATGACTGAACCAATGATGACATCTTTTTTTTGTAAAAATTGTTGCGATTCTATAATTCTGAACATCTCAATTCTCCGTTAAAATGCTTTATTGCTAATAACTAACAAGACACATTTAAAATCAACAAACGGCCTTTTAGCAGAAGCAAGAAATTTACGTTGTAAGCACTTAACAAAATTGTAGAAAGCAATGAAGGTATTTCACCCGTTTTACACAATGAATTTGTGTTTTAGATAACAGGTTCTTGTTGTAGTGCTCTAATAAATTTTGATTGAATTACCAAATTTTTAAACTAAATTCGATTAATTAAAAATATATTGATAAATAAAGGTTAAAAGTTATAAAAGGTACTTAGCTTTACAAAGGCATAATTGGAAGATACAACTGTAAAACTAAGTACTAAAACATTGAACTAAACTTATAAAAACATCCAAAAGCTATAGGAGAGAGGTTAGAGAGAAGAAAAGCTTTTGGACTGAGTTCAGTTTAGAGCAATCAACCACTTCACTTCAATAGTCAAAAATGACTTGAAATTGAAGTTACCATGAACAAAGTTTATATAGTTTATTAATGGTTGGTCATAAACAGAGCTATAACATAACCAAACGGCTATATTGTGAATAGGTTTGTTTAAATCAAACCGCTAAACCGCAAGCCACACCAGAAGCCCATGCCCATTGAAAGTTATAGCCTCCTAAGTGACCAGTCACATCTAAGACTTCACCAATAAAATACAGGCCTGGTTGTTTTTTGGCCTCAAAGGTTTTAGAGGAAACTTCATTGGTATCTACACCACCTAATGTCACTTCAGCTTTATCATAGCCAGCCGTATCACTTGGATATAAAGTCCAGTTTTGAATGAGTGCGGCATACTCAATGAGAGCATCATCAGTTAAATTGGATAGTTGGTTTTCAATTGGAAACCAATCTAACCAGGCCTGGGAAAAACGTTTTGGCCAGTGTTGATTTAACCATTTTGATAGGCTTTCACCAGATTGTTTAATCTGTTTTAACTCTTCTAAAATATCCAGGCCTGGTAAAAGATTAATCTGGATAGGTTTACCCATTTGCCAATAATTTGAAGCTTGTAGAATCCCTGGGCCACTTAACCCATTATGAGTAAATAAAATGGCTTCTTGAAACGATTGCTTGCCCGCAGAAACCGTAACATCTAAAGCCAAACCACTTAGACCTGCAACACGTTCTAACCATTTATCTTTAAATACTAAGGGTACCAGACCTGGTAAAGTTGAAATCACATTAAGCCCAAATTGTTTTGCAATGTCATACCCTAAGCCAGTGGCTTTGAGTTTTGGAAAAGACAACGCACCTGTAGCAACAACTAATTTTGAGCTTTCAAACAGACCTTCAGAAGTGTGAAGTTGATAAATTTCATTGGCATATTCAAGTTTAGTGATTGAGCAGTGAGTCATGACTTGTACACCAGCCCAATCGGCTTCAGTACGTAATATTTGAATTAAATCAGAGGCACGCTCGGCACAAAACAGTTTACCGAGTTCTCTTTGCTCATAAGCCAAACCGTGGCGCTCTACCAATTCAATAAATGCAGAGGATGGATAACGTGACAGAGCGGATTTTACAAAATGTGGATTTTGGCAAATGTAATTATTCGCTGACACATCTAGATTGGTAAAGTTGCATTTACCTCCACCAGAAATACGAATTTTAGCCGCCGCTTTAGGTGCATGGTCTATCACCAAAACAGATTTACCTTGATAACCGGCGGTAGCGGCGCACATTAACCCTGATGCTCCAGCACCAATAATAATTACGTCCCAATATTGGGGTTTGTTAGACATATAATCTCTTTAAATGAAAAGGGTTAAGCGAATAGTTAAATAAAAATGGTTTTAATCTTTGATAATCAATCATCAAAACATTACAGCATTACAACTGATCATAGAAACAGAAACCATTACGACCTTCATTTTTTACTTTATATAAAGCTAAATCGGCTTGTTTAATCAGGCCTGGTGCAGTAATTTGATCTTGTTTATAAATACAAACGCCTATGCTTACAGTCACCTTTTCCTCAGCATGTTGATCTATTTTCATAGGTGTAGTAAAAGCAGAAACTAGCTTATTCATTACCACGTTCAAATCGTCTACATTTTTAATAGATTCAAGCACAATAGCAAATTCATCGCCCCCTAAACGTGCCACAGTATCACTTCTACGCAAGCCATTTTTTAAGCGTTTTGCAACCGTTTTGATGACTTCATCACCCGCCATATGCCCGTAGGTGTCATTAATGTGTTTAAACTTATCTACATCAACAATGGCAACAGCCAGCTGTGTCCCCATTCTTTTTGCTCTAAAAATAGCTTGTTCAAGTCGGTCATCAAATAAACGTCTATTGGCTAAACCTGTTAATTCATCATGGGTTGCTTCATAAGACATTAATGCGCTTTGATGGATTAGCTCTTCTTGAGTTTCAATTAATTTAGTAATATCGTGAGAACTCTCAACAATAGAAGATGCTAAGCCCTCTTTATTTATTAGCGGTGTGGCAGTGATCTCTACATAACTATTGACACCATCATGACCATGGTTATGAATTAAAGTAATGGTTTTTTGAGCATCTAAGGCGATTTTTAACGGACAAGGATGGTCAACGCCGTCACAAGGCGTATCTCTATGATGTGAAACTTCATAACATTTTGGCTGAGAATGATTTTTAACGTACTGTAAATCAAGCTTTGTCCGTGCCGCTTTATTCATGGTAGTTACGTTATAATTTTTATCAATTACCATAACGGAATCAACCACTCCATCAATCACTGATTGAACAAAATGTTGTTCCTCCTCTTTTTGTGCTTGCAAACGTTTTTGCTTAGTAATATCTCTAACCATCGCCACAAACTGCATGCGGCCATCTACCTCCATAGACTGCAACTTAACTTCACCGGGATAAATAGTGCCATCTTTACGCTTCAAAAGCGTTTCAAAACTTACTGTAGTTGCCGCTTCATTTTTAACCAATAAAGAGGTTAACAAGTCTGTAAATTCAGATTCATTTAACTCGCCATTAATATCAAAAGGCGTAAGCTGCCTAGCCTCCTCTAGACTATAACCAATGTTATTGATTGCAGCTAAATTTAAATATGTAAAACGGAGTAAACCTCTTTCAAACACATACACTTCATCACCACTATTATCTATCACATTACCAAGTAATAGATTGTGTTGTTCGGCGTTTTTTTGCTCCGTAATATCAATAATGGTACCCACGTAATGTAGCGGATGATTATTTTCATCTCGTTGAATGACAGTGCGGTCATCAACCCAACGAGTATTACCATCAATATCTATTAAACGATAAACCTGGCGAAATTCATTCTTACCAAGCTGAGTATAAGCCTCAACTTCTTCGCTTACATATTCAAGATCGTCTGGGTGAATAATGCTTGAATAAAGACGTGATCCAGAAATAAACTCTTGGGATTGATAACCAAACATGGAAACATTTTCAGAAACATACTCAACTGGCCAGCCTTTTGTCGTCTTCCAATAAAAAATAACCGCTTGGCTGTTTTTTAAAATTGATTTTATACGTTCTATTTCTTCCATAAAATTTTACATTGATTGCTTATATTGTTAACAGAGTGCTTTTAAAGCGGTTTCCAAGAGGCATTTCTTGAATTAGCCTCTTTAATAATAACTTGATAGCCCTGCAAAACATCGACCTCTAACCCCTCTACACCCAAGTCAATGGTGCGGGTTTCATCAGCAAGAATACTGGGTAAGCTAAATAATCTGAGTTGTGGAAACTGCTCTTCAAATTGCTCCATGAATTCAACCCATTCAGATTCCTGACCGTTAAAAATCTTAATACCTTTTTCAATGGTTGGGCTTTGATAATACTCAGAATAATAGTGATTTAACACCCACTCCATCATGGGTTTAGCCATCATAGGAAACCCTGGCATAAAATGGTGATTATGAATAGAAAACCCAGGTACACGATTATAAAAATTAGGGATAATCTCAGCCCCTTTAGGGTATTCGGCCATATGAATTCTTTGTGGGTAAGCCTCTTTACCAAACTGGGCTTCAATCTCTGCGACGGCTTCAGGGTGACGTTCTATAGAGACACCTAATGCGGCTGCCGCACTTTGGCGTGTTCTATCATCTGGTGTTGCTCCAATGCCGCCAAAACTAAAAACAACTGTGTCGGTTGCAAAGCTCTCTTGCAGCGTTTTTACTAAAAAGTCTGGCTCATCACCTACTATTTTAACCCAACTTAAGCTCAATCCCCTTGGCTGCAAAAGGCTGGTCGCTTGAGCGAGATGTTTGTCTTGCCTTTTCCCTGACAAAACTTCATCACCTATTATCAATAAACCAATTTTTAATCTGTCATTTTTCATAGACACCTAGCCTTTGTTCTTTTCTTTCCCGGTTTTAAACCTTAAGATGGTCTGTCTTTAAATTTTATTTTCTGTTACAAAAATTCAAGCTACAAAACTAAATTGTCTCATGTTTAAAGATGAACATCAGCATGAGCTTTAAAATTAATCAACATTATTGACCAATATTATTAACCAACACTATTCAGTATTACACTTATGACTAAACCGACCATTCAAACTCCTTTAGCAACCGTTTTAACCATTGCTGGTTCAGACACTTCTGCAGGTGCAGGTATTCAAGCTGATTTAAAAACCATTCATGCCGTTGGTGGTTATGCACTCACCGCCATTACCGCCGTTACAGCACAAAATAGCCAAGGGGTTCAACAGGTTTACCCCGTATCAACACAACAGCTCACTGAACAGCTAGATTCTCTTTTAAGTGATTATGAAATTGATACCATAAAAATTGGCATGCTAGCCAATGCAGAATTGATAAATGTTGTGGTCAGTTTTTTGCAAAAGCATCGTCATATACCCGTAATTCTAGACCCTATTTTATTAAGTAGTAGCGGCAAAAATCTTTTGGATAAAGACGCGATTAATCTATTAAAAGAACACCTTATACCGCTGATTACGCTCATCACCCCCAACCTGCCAGAACTGAATACGTTATTAAAAACTGACTTTAAAGGGCAAGCCGATGATGCATTGGAGATTCTGCAACTTCTTAAAAAGAAAGACTGGCCAAATACGTTATTAAAAGGAGGCCACACCGCAGAAGCCTTAGCGATTGATTATTTGTTTATTACTCAACAAAATCCCCAAATTCAACCGCAAACAGAGCAACAATCAGAAGAAGTCTTTGCGTTTCCCGCCCAACGTATTGATACACAAAATAGTCATGGTACCGGTTGTACTTTATCGTCTGCGATTGCAACTCAATTGGCTTTTAAACGTTCACTACCTGAAGCAGTAAAATTAGCAAAAAGCTATTTACAAAATACCTTAATGACAGCCGATTATGGCCAACCAAATGTTAAACAAATAGGTACTAATGAGCTAATCAGACACGGTGGTTTAAATCATTTTGGTCAAAAAGCGTTAACTTTCTATAACGATGAAGAAGAATGATTCAAACTATCCAAACGGCTCCTAGGTACACAAAAATGACTAATTTCATCTTACTTATTGGATTACTTTCACTTTCATTTTTAGCCAATGCTGGTAACGCTAGGCCGTCGCTTAAAAACACCATTATCAATTTAGAAAAACAAACTCACGGTAAAATTGGTGTGGCAGTATTAAACACAAAAAACATGCGTCATTGGAGTTACCGTGGCAATGAACGTTTTGCACTTATGAGCACCTTTAAAACACTTGCCTGTGCCAAAATGCTGGCTGATTCTGAGCGCCAGCTTTTAAACAAACAACAAGCCGTTTTAATTGATAAAACAAAAATGATTACTTGGTCACCTATTACCGAAAAGTTTATTGGTAAAAAAATGACGCTTGAAAAGTTATGCGAAGCGGCCATGCTTAAAAGTGACAATACCGCAATTAATCTTGTCTTATCTCATATTGGCGGCCCAGCATCGGTAACGAAGTTTTTAGAACAAAACGGCGATTTTATTACCCGTATTGATAGAAAGGAACCTGAATTAAATTCGGCAATTGTGAATGACCCAAGAGATACATCAACGCCATTAACCATGGTCAATACACTCTATAAACTTCTATATGGCAATGTGCTTTCTGAAGCATCTAAAATCCAATTAAAAAATTGGATGCTTAATAACCAAGTATCAGACACTTTATTACGCTCAATCCTTCCTAGCAATTTTTTAATTGCCGATCGTTCAGGTGCAGGAAACAATGGTTCAAGAGGCATAACGGCGGTAATTTGGAATAAAGAAACCAAACCGATTATAGTCAGTATTTATTTAACACAAACACAGCTAACCATAAATGAGCGAGATAAAGTGATTGTTGAGATTGGTAAAGCAATTTTACAAAGGTATGACTTAACAGACTTTTAATCAAAAACCACCAAAAGGCATTAAAAAGCAGTTATCGGCTATTTAAAACATTTACCGACTTTAAACGACCTGAATTCAATTTTACCAGGCCTGCCCAAAGCATAGAGTAAGCCATTAACAGGCATTCACCAAGGTTAAAAAAACAGGTTTTATTCCGCTACTTTTTCTTTTATATCTTCACGTGCAGGTTCGGTGCTGTCTTTTACCACGTCAATGGCATCTTGAACGTGGTCACCTGTTTCAGAAAGCTTTTCTACCGCAGTTTGACTAGAATCTAAAAGATCCACTGCAATCTCCCTACTACCAAACCAATCAAACATAATGGCGGCGGCTATTAAGATAATAATCCAAATAATAATGCTGATTTTTCCAAATAAATTCATGCTATTTTCCTGCTAAATTCTATTGTATCTTGATTGTTTCATAGTATTGTTGCTCATAATATCGTTGATTCATAATATCGTTACTACATTATATTAATGGGTAATAAACAACCTATTCAGCAAACACTATGGGGGAATGGTTTGTATTAAAAACTGTTTGAGCTTATTTGTCACCAAGTGTGCTAACTGGGTAACACCCTCAATTTGAGCTTGCTCTTTTATACCTGATGGCTCTGTTAGCTCTTTTTCAACAGAAACAATTGGCATTTCAAATGTATTTAATAATGCAATACTGCCTTTAAATGTCCACTCATTCTGTTTATTTTGGCCTTCGGGTTCTAGCTGATAATCTAGAATAAAGTCAGGCGGTCTTGCTGAAAACTCAATGCCATTGTTAGCCATAGCCTGTAAAAGCTCGGGTTCATAGTCTCTGCGTTCACGCACTAATGGTTTCATATTAAATATTAATCCATTAGCTAATCTGCTAATTCTTTTGTCTAAAAGACTATATAGCCGATCATTTCTTAAACGTGGCACACTCTGACCATGGTCGGTAAGGTATTGCTCAATTAATTTTCGTTCTTCAATATTAACCAAGGCTGGCATTAAACGGTTTAATTGTTCAAAACGAGTCGAAGATTCACTGACTCTAACGTATTTAAAGAGCTCTTTATCTAAGCTTTGCAAACGTTTAATTAATTGGTCCGATTGATTAGAAGTTTCAAGTTCTGGCAATACGATACTTTTTTGAATTTCTGATCGTAATACCTTATTAAAAATACCTGATGGCTCAGGTAGATTTAATGCTGCCTTTTGCCAAATAGTTTGCTCAGTAACTGAGCTCGCCCAAACAGGGTTAAAAAGGCTCTGAACACTGAATAAAAAAATAAACACCAATGAAGACATTGATCTAAAAAACATTTTTTTGACCTTTACACCTTTTGTTATTTTTTGACTCTGGTTTATTAAAACCGTGTTGCTTTTACTGGATAACATCCAGTCTCCTTTTTAACTTATTAAGCGTTTGTTGTTTAGCAAATTTGCTTGGCAATTTTTTTGGTTCTATTTTGTATTTTTGTTTTTAACGCATAGGCGTTCATCATACCTGATTGCCTTACTTATATTCGGCTAACCTACTTATATAGCAGGTTATTTTACCGTTTAACTCACTAAAATTTAAACCGATAATTAAAACCTAATTTAACTTACCATTTTCCTGTTTACTACCACTTCGCCAATAGCGAATTTTAAAACGTGCGGGGTGACTTGCTTGATACAACGATAAGGGCTGAGGTAAAGCACTACCAGAGATGTCGGCCAAAATAGTTTCGGCCGCCAAAAACACCGACATCAAGCCTCTTGGTCCGTGACCATTGGATACATATAACCCCGTTTGATATTGTTGTTTAGGGTAACGGTACACCGCATGAGTGTGAGACTGAGACAAATATTTCTCTTGCATCCATTGCTGGTCTGCAATGGCACCAATAATTGGTAAATGATCAGGTGTGGTGGGCCTAAAAGCAATTCGTCCCCCCAAATCTTGTAAATCATTGAGCTCGCTGGCTTTGACTGTTAACCAATTAGGTAGGGCATTTTTGGTCATATCTATATTGGCTTGGTGGGCTTCTTCACTTAATATTGTGCTCATATCTGGAGCCTCAAAAGTAGCCCCTGTTACTGCACAACCATTACCACAAGCAGTAGAGTAGCCTTCATGCGTGACTGCAATTTTTAGTGTCTGCTGTTGTTGATTGGCTTGTATATGACTCACCTGACCTTTAACTGGACGAATTGGCAACCCTAACTTTTCATTTAAATAATGATCTAAACTACCCGTCGCCACCACCACAATATTGGCGTTGTAGCCCTCCAAATCAGTAGTCACTTGCCAAGACTTATCTGCCAATTGTTGAATATCCGTTACCTGAGAAGATGTCTTAAGAGTAACGTTTGGATGAGCTAAACATTTATTAATTACAGCTTTGGGATACAACCACCCACCCTGCGGGAACAACACTCCGCCTGTTGTGGTTTGAGTACCAATCATTTCGGTAGCTTGTTGTTGAGAAAGCGTTTGCACAAAATTTTGAGGTAAACCTACTCGTTCAAACGCATCATTAACTCTTTGGGCACTTGTTTTACTAACGGCTAATTGCACCAGGCCGGTTAAATCACCTAATAGCAAATCTTGTTCATTATTTGTATCAGATGAATCGGATTCATTTGATTGATTGGAAATCTTCTCTTTTTGCAGCTCTTGAAACCAAGGCAATACCGTTCTTAAGGTCGCTTCAAAACCTTGTAAATACCATTGGCTGCGTAAATTCCAGTCGGCGGTAATTAATGGGTGAACCGCTCCTGCCAAATTACCAGAAGCCTGAGTAGCAATCTCTTTTTGACCCTCTAATACGGTTACCTGCCAGCCAGCTTGTGCAAGCTTATTAGCTACCGCACCACCGGCTAAACCGGCTCCAATCACAATTGCAGTGCCTGTTTTTGTAATCGGCTCTGGCCGACTAAACCATGGGGCTTTTAAACTGTACGGGCGTTCCTGAGCAAGCCGACCAAAACAGATCTCACGTTTTTTACCAAAACCTGATGCCTTTTTAACTTCAAATCCGGATTTTTCAAGAGCACGGCGAACATCACCTGCAGCAGTAAACGTGGCAAATGTAGTTTGTGAATGACTTAAACGTGCCATCTGTTGATACAAACCCGCTTGCCACATATCGGGGTTTTTGGCAGGAGCAAAACCATCCAAAAACCAAGCATCCATTTTAGAACCAGCATTGGCATCACACTCTGGCAAACCTTTTAATACATCACCAAACCACAAAGTTAACCTGACTCGTTTATCAAACAAAAAGACATCATGCCAACCAGGCAATAACAAAGGGTAAGCCTCTTGCAAAGTCTTTGCGATTTTTTGCAGGCCTGGTAAAGCCAAATGAGCTTTGGTTAAATCATCAAGTTGTAATGGATATTTTTCAAATGAAATAAAATGAAGTTGCGATGAATTAGGAGCCGCTTGCAACCATAAATCACAAACCATTAAAAAGTTTAAACCCGAACCAAACCCGGTTTCTGCAATCCGAAAAGTGCTGTCTTCTGCCAACTCTGCAAACCGTTTTGGCAACTGATTTGGCTTAATAAAAGTATGTTCAACCTCTTGCATACCACCATCGGTTGAAAAGTAAAAGTCATCAAATTGTGCCGATTTAGGAACCGCTTCATCTGTCCAATTAACTTGTGCTAAAGTAAGGGTATGAGAAGGTTTGTTGATAGATGACATAGTAAAAAATTCAGCCTTGGCGAGTACAAAAGATTGATGATTCAGTTAATCATAAATACCGTTATTATACGCAACACAGGAGAGCTCTATGAAAGAAGATAATATGATGCCTTTAACCGATTCTAATGAAGGTAATGATAAAAATCTGAATGCCGATTTTTGGAAAGAAAAGCTCACTCCAGAACAATATCAAATATGTCGTTGTGGTGGAACTGAACCCGCTTTTAGTGGTAAATATTGGGATTTAAAAGCCTCTGGAATTTACGCCTGCAGTTGTTGTCAAGCACCGCTTTTTTCTTCAGCAGATAAATACGACTCTGGCTCAGGCTGGCCAAGCTTTTGGCAACCTATAAATAAAGAGGCCGTTTTAGAACGTATTGATAAAACCCATGGCATGATTAGAACTGAAGTTTTATGTTCTGCTTGCCACAGTCATCTTGGCCACGTGTTTACTGATGGCCCAGAACCTACTGGTTTACGTTTTTGCATTAACTCGGCAAGTTTAGAGTTTCAAGAAACTTAAAAAGTTCAATATATCTAACAAACGCAACAAACCTAACAATTTCATAAATCTAACTTAACTTTTACTATAGAATTTACCAGGCCTGGTAAATATCATCTTAACTAAAAGAGACCTTTATAAAAGGTGAATCTATAGATAAGAACAACCAGACCAAGTAATGCAATATTGATTCCACTTAATTTAACAACAGGTTATTCATGTCTGACTTACTCTCTTTGAGAAAACAATTAGCTCAGTGTAAACACCGTCAACTGGTTATTTTAAGTGGTTCTGAATTATGGCAAAAACAGCAGCTTACCTCTCTCTATAAACAAGACGAAAGGGTTTTCTGGATCAGTTCAAATTCAGTCCTCAATTCAAAATCACCAACAGAGATTACTAGAAAAGAACCTTTCACTGACTTTCATTGCGAAGTTATTGAACCTATACGTTTAAGCTATTATTTAGGCCAAGAAATTGCGGGGGCCATTATTGATGTAAGACATGGCTTAAGTGCAGACACATTAGGCATTACCGCAGGCATGATTCAGGCTGGCGGTCTGCTTATTTTACTCACCCCAGAAACAGCAGAATGGCAAACCTTAGCCAACCCAGAAAATAGCCGTTTTTTAAATACCCCCTACACGATTTCAGATGCCAAAAAGGGCTTTACCCAACACCTTATTCAAACTTGGCAACACAGTGAAATTGTTTGGCTTGAAGAAAACAATCCAAAAACCAGTTTTGCACTACCTCAATGCTTTAACCCTACAATTTCTTTGCCTACTGACGACCAAAAAGCCGCTCTTAAAGCCATTCATACCGTGGCATTTGGGCATAGAAAACGCCCACTCGTCATCACCGCAGACCGAGGACGAGGTAAAAGCAGTATTTTAGGAATTGCTGCGATAGAAAGTTTAATAAATGGTAAAAGTCATATTGCCATCACCGCCAGTCGTTTAGATCAGGTTGGGGCAGCGTTTGAGCATGCTGCAAAATGGTTAGAAGCACAAATTAATAACCGCCTAGATACAGACCAAGAATTGTCTGGATTAACTTTATTAACAAACAAACCAGGCCTGTTAGAATTTAGTTATCAAGGCCAAACCAAAACCATAGAGTTTTTGGCACCAGACCATTTAATTCTTAACCCAACGGGTGCGGATTTATTATTGGTAGATGAAGCCGCACACTTGCCCACTCCGGTTTTAACAGAAATATTGTTACGTCACCATCGCTTAGTTTTTGCCACCACATTACATGGCTATGAAGGTTCTGGGCGTGGGTTTGAGCTACGTTTTAAAAAGCAATTAAATCAGCAAACTCCAGATTGGAAAAACCTCACTCTTCATCAACCTATTCGCTGGGCAGAAAACGATCCTTTAGAGAAAGCAATCAATAAGGCTTTATTGCTAGATGCCAATATTACCGAGCTAGATGAGATTAAGATAAAAAACATTGCTGCAAACAAACTTTGCTTTCAACAGGTTGAGGCACAGCAACTTATCGCTAACCCAGGCATGTTAAAAACCCTATTTGGTTTATTAGTTCAAGCCCACTACCAAACCAGCCCCAATGATTTACAGCAGCTATTAAACGCACCCAATATAAAAATCATCATTGCTAGCATCCACAATCAAGAGAGTACACCAAACGCCATTTTAGGTGCGGCACTCTGTATAGAAGAGGGCAAAATCAGCCCTGGTAGTGGTCGTGCTCATGGTCACTTAGTACCACAACTCCTCACCAAACATTATGCCCAAAATGATTTTTTAATGCTTTCTACTTTAAGAATCATGCGTATTGCGGTACACCCTCAATGTCAAAGAATCGGCATTGGTAAAGAGCTTATTAGCCAAGTTGAGCAACTAGGTAAACAGAACCGTGTGGATTATATTTGCAGTAGTTTTGGTTCAAGTGAAGAGCTTTTACCCTTTTGGTTTGAACAATATTTTTGGCCCCTGCATGTGGGTGTTAAACGCGATAAAGCCAGTGGTTCTCATAATATCGTGGTGGCCAAACCTATTTCAGCAATGGCTAGACAAGCCTTATCTCTTATTCAGACCAGCTTTCAAGAACAATTTCCGCATTTATTGTTAGAGTCACTGCCTAATCTACCCTCACTACAAGTCTGGCCAATTGTTCAAACATTTAGGTTTAAACAACGTAATGTTGGTTATGAAAAAGCTCTACAAAGCTACCAAAATGGTTCAAGACCTTATGAATCAGTGAGTAATAAACTATGGAAATGGAGTCTGCAATCTGCTGCCAAAGTTAAGCAAGGTAGCATTACAGAACAGGCTATCTGGTGCGATAAGGTGCTTAAAAAACTCAGTTGGCAAGAAGTGGCTCACCAGCATCATTTAGCAGGTAGAAAAGGCGTAGAAGAACAATTAAAAGCTTGTATTGATACGTGGTTACAACACAAGCCAAATGTCTTGTTTAAAAAATAAGGCTTACTTTTTAAAACGACCAAATAATAACGACCAAATAATAAAAAGCGGATGTCATAATTGAAACACCCGCTTTTTACTTAACTTTGATTGGTTTTAAGATTTACCAGGCCTGGTAAATCCTGTTTAACCCTAGATTTAAGAGTCAAATACAACCGTTTTATTGCCGTGAATTAACACTCTGTCTTCTAAGTGATAACGTAAACCGCGAGCTAATACGGTTTTTTCAACATCACGTCCTAAACGCTTTAGATCATCAATGGTTTTAGAGTGGTTCACACGAATGACGTCTTGCTCAATAATTGGTCCTTCATCTAAATCTTCGGTTACGTAGTGACAAGTTGCACCAATCAATTTCACCCCACGCTCACTTGCTTGATGATAAGGTTTTGCACCCACAAAAGAAGGTAAAAAACTGTGGTGAATATTGATGACTTGTCCAGCATAATCTCTACACATTTTAGGTGGTAAGATCTGCATATAACGTGCTAAAACAATGACATCGGCATTGTATTTAGCCGCTGTAGCTTCAGCCTCAGCAAAAGCTTGCGGCTTAGTGTCTGGCGTAACTGGAATATGGTGGAATGGCACTTGATACCACTCAACCATTGAACGTAAGTCATCATGATTAGCAATAACGCAAACCACTTCACCAGGTAGCTCATTTTCATGCCATCTATGCAACAAATCAGCCAAACAGTGTGATTCTTTTGATGCAAATAAAGCTATTTTTTTAGGCTTTTCTGAGTCAGACACATACCATTCCATGGAAAATTCTTCAGCAACGGCTGCAAACCCTGCTTCAAATTCAGCTAAGGTGGCTGATAATGAGCTAGCTAAAATTTCATGACGCATAAAAAACCAGCCATTCATGGCATCGGTATGATGGTTAGCTTCAATAATAGAGCCGCCTTGGGTAGCGATATATTCGGCTACTTTAGCAACAATCCCAACTTGATCAGGGCATGAAATAACTAATCGATAAACATGACTCATACTGTTTTGCATTCCTTAATAGATATTTGAAGAGACCTATACTAAAAAGCATGTAGGACTCACTTGAATTCTGTTGCTGATAATAATACCAAACTGTAAAAATAAAAAGTATCTATCTACAAGTAAGATTAAGGCACAAAAAATCGCTATAAGTCCAATATCCAACTGGATTCTTTTAAGTTTACCGCAGTAAATTCGTTATAATTTGTTATTGTCACCTCCTTATTGATAACTTGATTTTCAACTGGATTTAAAACTTAACTTAAAAGACATCATCGCAATACCAAGGCACTTCACTATTATGAAAATCGTTTCATTTAATACCAATAGCGTACGTTTACGTTTACACCAACTTCAAGCATTAACGGATCAAATATCACCAGACATCATTGGCCTGCAAGAAACAAAAGTTCAGGATCATGAGTTTCCTTTAGCAGAGATAGAAGCTATGGGCTATAACGCAATTTTTATGGGTCAAAAAACCCATTATGGTGTGGCGCTTTTATACCGTAAAGGCATTGAGTTGATTCACTCACAGCTCGGTTGGAAAACCGACGATGAAACCGCTCAAAAACGTATGGTGATTGGTGATTTTAAGTTTGAAAACGGAGAAACAGTTAAGGTTATTAATGGTTATTTCCCACAAGGTGAAAGCCGAGACCACCCGGTTAAATTCCCTGCAAAAGAGAAGTTTTATCAAGATTTAATGGCTTACTTGCAACAAGACTGTGACTCAAGCCAACACATTGCGGTAATTGGTGACTTTAATATCTCACCAACTGATTTAGATATTGGTATTGGTGAACCTAACCGAAAACGCTGGTTACGAGATGGTAAAACAAGCTTTTTACCTGAAGAGCGTGAATGGTGGCAAACTTTGTTAGACTGGGGACTAATTGATACTTTTAGAACCGTGCACCCAGATAAAAATGATGTCTTCAGCTGGTTTGATTACCGCTCAAAAGGATTTGATAGAGAGCCACGCCGCGGTTTAAGAATTGATACTGTATTGGCGACCCCATCTTTAAATCAAAAAGCAATTGCAAGTGAAGTCAGTTATGAGATTCGCGGAATGGAAAAACCATCTGACCACGCTCCCGTTTGGACTGAATTTAAATTTTAAACACGACTATGTCGCCAGGAACCCTAATGTCTTCTTCTGAAAACATCACCCACTTATTAACAGTAGTACAAGCCAATAAACTTGCACCGCAAATTATTCAATTATTGCTTAAACCAGAACATCCTATTAAATACACCTCTGGTGATTACATAATGTTAGGCTTTGATACCAGTGACCTTAAACCGTTTTCTATTGCCGATGCACCCCGTGATGACGGTTTGATTGAGTGTCATATCCGTAAACAAGACAGTAATGAATGGATGGAAAAACTATTTGCCACAACCGCTGGTGACCAACTTGTTATGCAAGGGCCTAAAAGCCAAATGAGCTTACAACCTGCTCATGAAGCGGTAATTTTTGTAGCTGGTGGTACAGGTTTTGCCCCCATGCGTGCCTTATTGAATGAATCTTTACGCCAAAATATTAGCGTACCAATGACCTTTTATTGGGGAGCACGCTCTCCAGAAGATCTTTATATGCATGACACCATGATTGATTTAGCTCAAAAACACGGTCATATTGAGTACATTCCTGTTATTTCTGAGGATTTTACCAATTGGCAAGGAGAAACGGGCTTAGTGCATAACGCTGTGTTAAAAAACCACCCTAATTTAGAAAAAACTACCTTGTATATGTGTGGTCCGTGGCCAATGATTCAAACAGCTAAAGATGAGTTTATAGATGCTGGATTACAAAAAGATAAGCTAATTTATTAAGCGGTTTTTCCGTTAAAAAGCGGAATAAAAACCTAATCCTTAAAATACTATTAAGAATACCCTAATACCCTTATTAATTTATTGATTACCAATAGATGAAATTTAGCTCTTTTCGTGGTCTATAATGCATTAGTGAAAAAACTAAAAGAACATCATGGCTAGAATAAATTTTAAACAATATACATTCAAATCTGTTCTTCTGAACCAGCTGTTTATTGCGATCGCTGTCGCTTTTGCAATAAGTTTGCCGCTTATAAGTATTCCAGCATTTTTTGCTTTGAATCATGCTGTTAATTCAGATATATCTCATTTAGAAAAAGAGAGTTATGCCTCTGTCAATGAGCACCTTAATACCGGTTGGCAGCCTTATAATATAGATAAGGTTTATCAGCAACTGCGTGAAAGAATGCCTGGTGCTGCGTTGTTCTTACAAAAAGCACCGCAGTTTATCGACCCTGAAGTTGACGATGTGGTGGACCCATCAACACCGACAACAGCTACTTTTAAACGTTTGATTGAAGATGTTCAACGTAACGAAAGAGTGATTATTGAAACCAACATTCTTAACAGCACAATCAATGCGGCTATTCCAATTAAATTCCAAAGTCAGTGTTTAGTTTGTCACTCTCAAGAAGTTAAAACTGGTCAAATTTATGCTGGGGCTTTAGCAGGCACGATGGTGCTTCAAGTACCTATGTCAATTAACCAAGTTTCTGCCACTTCTATCATTATATTTTTTGTCGTATTCCTATTAATTTTTATTGCGGTGGCAACCATCATTACCAATAAATTGGTACAAACAAACTTATTAGTGCCATTAGCAGGGCTAAATGAACGTGTTCAACGTTTACGATTAAGCAGTCATGAACAACAAATTGACTGGGAAAGAACCCCACAAAAAATGATTGAAATAGATCAAATTGATGAAAGCATCTCTAACCATATCCATACTATTCATGGTATATACGATAAGTTAGATGCCCTAGTTGTTACAGAACACGAAACTGGCTTGTTCCATAAAGAACGATTTAATGAAGTCATGAAATATGAGCTATTCCGTAGCCATCGCTATCAGCATCCGTTTTCATTACTACTGATTAAACTGGTTAACGTCAAGGTTATGAACTCAACAGCTAAAAACATTGAGATGGAACAACCTGGCTCTAAATACATGGTGTTTGGGCAAGTTCTACATAATGACACACGTGAAACAGATATGGCTTTCCGTTTAGAGGAGCATATTTTTGCAATAGTCGCTCCTGAAACTGATGCAGAAGGTATTGAGCACGTTAAGAATGATATTTATAATCGACTGATTAATAGCGAAGTAGAAATACCAAATGAGGTTCAAAAATCGATTGTACGTCCAGAATATGAGTTTACTATTCAACTAGGGCATGCAACCTATACTGGCGATGACACAACGGCTAAAGAACTACTAAAAGCCGCTGTTGTCTCTATGCGTAACTCGCCTGAACAAACAGGGCGTTACCCGCCAAGTAATAACGACGAGCCTAAAAAGATTACGGAATAAAAAACATAATCAGTACTCCAAAATAGCTACACAATTAACCCGCATAACTCTGTTTAGCGGGTTTTTTATTAGCTTCTTTTATATATTAACTAGGCATAAATCTTAGCAAGACTAGCGCTAAATCACAGATATAATAAGATCAACAAGAAGGTTATCAAAACACTTCAATCTGTATAATCGTAAAATTGAATGACTTCTCTTATCGAATTGCATTAGCAAACATAATTTACCAGGCCTGGTAAATCTAATGACTAAATCTGCTTGATAAGCCTTATTAGAAAAGATATATAGTTAATTAAGTTGGCTAAATACCGATAATGCTATATTCAAAACTGAAACTGTATATCTGTAGTAATTTGGCAGGCGTATAAATCGACTAAATTAAGTTACAGTAAACTCACAAACTATTCATACAATTCATCAGCCTGAAGGTTGTGAATTAAAATGAAAAACAACATGATGAGCCAGCATAGACTAAACTGGCTGAGAGACGGCTTTATTTACGTTCTAACTTCAATATAGCTTCTTTATAGATAAGAGCGGCTTGATTATCTTTACCTTCCGCTTCATAACATTGTGCCAATGCGTGAAAGGTTTCAACCTCAGGTCGTAATTTTAAACTCTGTTTTAAATAACTTTGCCCCATTCCCCATAATTGGCTTTTACATGCTAAACGACCTAATGTTAACAGTAAAACTGGGTTTTCTTCCCCAATAGTGGTTCGCCATTTTTCTGCAACCTTAAGGCGTTCAAATGCGGGACCTAAAGTTAAACGGCCATACTGGTATATCAAGCGGTCATTCCAGTGCTTTTTAATCGCCTTTTCTAGCAAGGCCTGTAAAGTAACCTCTTGACCCCAGCCGATACGCTGCTCAACATATTCTGCTAATAATGCAGGGTCATACTGTTGTTTTGTGGTGAGGGACTTCCAAATAGAATCTAACTCTTCTTGGTCACTGGCTGAGGCCAATTTACCAGCCCAATAACTTTGTTCTAATTCAAAGTATTCTGCCGTACCTAAAGCTCGTGTTTTTTTAATATCAGGCAGTATTTCAGATAGGGTTTTCCAAAAGCCTAGTTTACGTAAACCCATTGCATACTCTGCCAATATGGTTGGATTTTTAGGTTGCTGTTCATGTAGTGCTTGCAGTATGGCTAAAGCCATTTCAGGCTTATCATCCGACAACAAACGAGCCTCGACTAAACCGATGGTTACGTATTCTTCTGTGTATAAATCTCTTGCTTGTGCCAAGTATTGATCACGGCGGCTATAGGCTTTTTGATTATGAGCCATTTTAGCGGCACTTAGGTAATGCACCAGGCCTGCTTCACTATTTTTAGCACTCTTAATTAACTGTTTTTCAGCTTTGTGCCAATCACCATATTCTAACGCGATCATACCTTTCGCCATGGCTGTTTCAGCTTTGCTGTATTGACGCATTTTACGGTGACGACGCCAAATGACAGGGAAATGCCAAATATTGATAATTAGCCTAATCACACCGTAAGCGACAATAAAACTAATTAATACCGCGGCAATTAAAAAACTCACACTGGTTTCAATGACATAATCTTGCCAAACCATCGAAACCTGTCCATTGTCATTTAAAAGCAAGGTGGCTAGTGATGTTGCAAACAAAAATAGAATGGCTAAAACAATTATTAATCTCATATAGCTAGTAGCTCTTTTTTTATAATGAAATTCAGCGGGTTATTTTTCAACGACTTCATCCAGCTTCATAATTGATAAATTCTGTTTGCTTGGGAACTGAATATTAACAAAAGGCTCTAAAAGTAGATGAAATTCGCTAAATTCATTTGCATAGTGTTGCTTTATAAACTTTTTAATATCAGCAGCAGCTTGTTGAACCACACTCGCTGATTGAGTCTGCAATCCCCAATCTAATCGATCTACCAATAGAGCTAACCTCTGTTTTAAAACATCATTTGACAACATACTATCCACGTTTGTAATAGAGGTTTCATCGGCACGTTTTTTTACGGTAATCATGGCACTGAAACGTTCTAAAAGAGCATCTAAACCCGTAGCTGAGTTCTTGTCATCAGCGGCCGGGGCTTTAGATTTTATGTTGTCGCCTGTTAGTTTCATAATCGCTTGTTTTAGATCATCCGTAGAGGGTAAAGGGTTACGTAATTGATTGTCTTGCAGTTGTTTAAGGTAACCTAAATCTTGACCAATTAAACGGGCTAGCTGAGTGGTGTATTTAAAGTCACTCAAACTTACCGCCTGTTCAAGAGCCAGTAATTGCTGCTCTGTTTCATCTGGGCGGTTATTTAACATCCACTGGGTATTAACTTCAACAATCCACTGCTGGATTTGAAGGCTATCTAATGGCATGTCTAACTTTAAAACAGTAGGCGTTTTAGTTAATACTTGCTGCTCTGTTTTAAAATCAAAAAGCTCTTTTAATTGCTTACCAACTCCTTCCATTTGATTTTGCAGTTTCTCTTCAAACTGTTTTAATGCCTGAATTTGCTCTTCAGAAGGCTGTAAATTATTTTGTGCATCATCGGCCATTTTGTTTAATTTTGATAAGGCTTCACTCGCTTGGCTAGAGGCGGTACCAGACAGAGCCGATAACTCTTTTTGCAACAATTCAATTTGTTGCTGAACTTTCTGTTCAAACGCATTCAGATCAGTTTGTGCAATCGAGGGTTGAGCATCACTATTGGTTTTTAGATCAGAAACCGCCTTAGAAACCTGGTCATTAATCATCTGTTCAACATTAGATTGCTGCTCTTGAAGGCGGTCACTTAAACTCATATTATCTTGTTTAAGCTGAGCAATTTCTGACTGCATATCGTTGATTTTTTGAACTTCCCAATCAGTATTTGGGCGAGTAATAAACAAAACTACAATCACAACAATAAATAGAAGCATCCATAAAACATAACCACGATATCTTGAGAAAAATCCTGGTTTTTTCACTGCGTTTTCTTGAGTATTTGACACATCGACTCCATCAGATATTGATACTAGCGGTTCATCATCATGCTGAAAACTTGCGCTCTCATCATCCATGTTCTTGTCATTTATCTTTTCGTCTTTATTGTTGTCAGACATTTCAATAGCAACGTCCTGCTCTAAGATATCTTCAGATTTATTTTGCTCAGCTTTCTCTTCAGAAAAAGTTTGCCCACGCAATATTTTTTCATCAATACTGCCTGAAATAATCTCACCATCAACAATTCGGTGCTCAACATTGGGTTTTATACGTTTAGACATATTTTTACCTAAAAACTTTGTTTTTTAAGATAACCTATTCGCATTATCTATTCTGTCATGGATATCGATTTAATTAAGCCTAACTTATCGACTCTTGACACTTTATGATGAATGCTTCATTGATGTTCCAGCAAATCTTGTATTGCCTGAACAATACCAGCGTTACTTTGTATTTTTACCACTTGAATGGGTGTTAAACAACCAGACTTTTTTATGTCTATGGCAATTCTGTCACTCATTACCACCAGGCCTGCTAATTTATTAAACACCTTTTGTAATTGATTAACCAGGTCAGAATTTACCAGGCCTGGTAAATTACCACCTTGCAAACCTTGTAAGCCATTGTTTAAGTTTTGCCAGCTTTCTAAGCTACTAATCAATAATATAGGAGAGGGTGATTCAATAAAATGTTGCCACTCCTTTTTGCAAAATGGCACTTGGCTTCGCCTATATACATTGACTTCTTCAACCTCAGCACCACGTTCAGATAAGGTTTGCTCAATCAACTGGCGACCACCCTCACCTTTTATTAATGCAATCTTTTCACCGTTTACGGCTTGCATTTGGTTGTGTGCTAAGAGGTGTTCACTATCAAACTGAGTTTGAGATAAAGTCTCAATCTGTAAACCCAGCTCTTCACCCTTTACTTTAGTGGCCTTGCCTATAGCGTAGAACTTGCCAGTAAAGTTTGCTTGGTTCAACGCTAATTGTTGTTCTGCTTTTAACCAACCCTGTACGGCATTAGCACTGGTAAAAATAAGCTTATCAAAATTTTGAATATAATCTAATTGATTCTGGGAAGGTGTAAGCCAGTGAATTTGCATGGTTGGACAAGCTAAAACCAACCCTCCCAACTCTTTAACCAAGAGGGTTAACGCTTCAGCTTGATGAGCCGGTCGAGTGTTTAAGAACGTAAAGTCAGTCACTCAATAAGACTCATTAGCCTTTATGATGAGCGTCATTAGCATACACTTCATCTAAAATAGCTTTTGCACCTTGTGCCAACAGTTTTTCTGCCAAGTCAATACCTAACTGTTTAGCTTCACTTGCAGGACCTTCAATATCCGCTTTTAAGATTTCTGAACCATCTAAAGCTCCTACTAAACCACGCATGCTGATATGGTCGCCATCCAATTCTGCAAATACACCGATTGGCACTTGGCAACCACCCTCTAAACGGTGATTCATGGCACGTTCAGCAGTGGTGCGAATCTCAGTTTCTTTGTGATTTAGAACCTTAATAATGTCTAAGGTTTCTTGATCTTTTTCAAAATACTCAATCCCTAAAGTACCTTGTGTTACTGCTGGCAAACAAACCTCTGGGGCAAGCTCATGACGGATTCGATCATTTAACTCTAAACGCATTAAACCTGATGTTGCCAATACAATTGCATCATATTCACCCGCATCTAATTTACCTAAACGAGTGCCCACATTACCGCGTAAATCACGCACATCTAAATCAGGTCTTAAAGCCATTAACTGAGCTTTACGGCGTAAGCTAGAAGTTCCTAAAATCGCTCCTTGAGGTAATGATTCAAACGTTTCATAGTTATTTGAAACAAAGGCATCAGTTGGGGCATGACGTTCTAAAATGGCGCCCAGTGCAAACCCTTCTGGCAGTTCCATTGGCACATCTTTCATTGAATGCACGGCAATATCAGCATCGCCATCCATCATGCGGTCTTCAAGTTCTTTTGTGAATAAACCTTTACCACCAATTTTTGCCAAAGGCACATCTAAGATTTTGTCGCCCTTAGTGACCATTGGTAACAAAATAATCTCTAGGCCTGGGTGTACTTTCTCTAGTTCTGCTTTAACAAATTCAGCCTGCCACATGGCTAAAGGGCTTTTACGAGTAGCGATTCTTAAGGTTTTTTTCATAGGACTTCCATTCACGTCTGTAAAAATCTAGTTACTGACAGATATTAAATACAGCGTTTTTTATTAATGATTTTTTGATTAGCACCATTTTACTGAAAAAGCCCTTAGAGTTTTAGTTAAAATAAGGGATTAAGGTAAGTCTGATGGTAAAACCATACTTTATTGTCAAGAAGGGGGTTGTTACAGTGAAACAAATCCTACTTAAAAATGCATTTAACAAGACTTCTAAGACATTCATGCTTATTTTGCTGTTGGTTTTTCTTTTAAAAATCACTCAGCAAGCTGATGCAAATTCTGACTCAAGCTTTAAAGAGTTAACTAATTTACAAAAATTGGCTGAGCAATCGCAACAACTCAAATTGCCGATTATGTTAATGTTTGGAGCAGAATGGTGTGAATTCTGTGAACTGCTTCAAGAATCCGTTTTTGACCCAATGATGCTGGGCGGACTTTATGAAGAAAAAGTGGTTTTAATGCGCCATGTTGGAGTAGATGAGGCAGAACCAATCCCGAGTTGGGATGGCACTTTGATTAACAAAGCCAAATGGGCTTATGAGTTAGACGCTGACCTAACCCCAACTGTGTTGTTTTTTGATGCAAATGGCCATGAAGTAGCTCCAAGAATTATAGGGATTTCAGAAATTACTTTATACGCAGGACTAATTCATCAACGTTTAAACACCGCTTATAAAAATATGGGACTAACTAAACGCATACCAGTAACACCAGAGTTACTTGAGAAAGAATCAGTCAAAAAAACACAATAGATAAATTACTAAAATAGATAATTAGCAAAACAATTAAAAACAAACACATTTATACCGAAAAATTTGGGACAAACATGAGTAATCAACATAACCAAGAAAAACTATCTAGCGCGCGTTTTAGCGAGTCAACCGATGCTTTTGTAGAAGCGTTTACGGCATCGATTCAATTTGATAAACGCATGTACAAACAAGATATTCAAGGCTCAATTGCTCATGCCAAAATGCTGACTAAGGTTGGCATATTAAATGAAACTGAATTAAACGATATCATCACAGGTTTAACTCAAATTCAGCAAGAAATAGAAGCGGGTCAATTTGAATGGTCAATTCAGCAAGAAGATATTCATATGAATATCGAAGCACGTTTAACAAGCTTAATTGGCATTACTGGTAAAAAACTACATACAGGTCGTTCGCGTAATGACCAAGTGGCTACTGATATTCGCCTGTATATTCGAGATGAAATTGATGCTATTTTGCCTGAACTTAAACGCTTACAAACAGGTTTGTTAGAACTTGCCGAACGTGAAGCTGATACCATCATGCCTGGTTTTACTCACCTGCAAACCGCTCAGCCTGTTACTTTTGGCCACCATATGCTGGCCTGGTTTGAAATGATTAAACGTGATGTTGAACGTCTACAAGATTGCCGTAAACGTACAAACACTATGCCATTAGGTTCAGCCGCACTTGCAGGTACAACCTATCCAATTGAGCGTGAATACACCGCTGAATTATTAGGTTTTGAACGCATTACCGAAAACTCTTTAGACGGTGTTTCTGACCGTGATTTTGCCATTGAGTTCACGCACTTTGCGGCTGTTTTATTAATGCACATGTCTCGTTTTTCAGAAGAGTTGGTTTTATGGTCTTCTGCACAATTTCAGTTTATTGATTTACCTGACCGTTTTTGCACAGGTTCATCGATTATGCCGCAAAAGAAAAACCCAGATGTGCCTGAGTTAGTTCGTGGTAAAACAGGCCGAGTTTACGGGCATTTAATGAGTTTACTTACGTTAATGAAGTCTCAGCCTTTGGCTTATAACAAAGATAATCAAGAAGACAAAGAACCTTTATTTGATACCGTAGATACCGTTAGAGGTTCATTGCGTGCTTTTGCCGATATGGTGCCAGCGATTCAAGTTAAACGTGAAATGACTTATGAAGCAGCCAAACGAGGTTTTTCTACTGCAACGGATTTAGCCGATTACTTAGTGGGTAAAGGCTTAGCGTTCCGTGACTCTCATGAAGTGGTCGGTTTAGCGGTAGCACACGGGATTAAAACGGGTGAAGATTTGTCTGAAATGTCATTAGAAACTCTACAAGGTTTCTGCGATAAAATCACCGATGATGTCTTTGAAGTACTGACGCTTGAAGGTTCTGTGGCAGCACGTGACCATTTAGGTGGAACAGCTCCTAATCAAGTAAGAGCGGCGGTTAAACGTGCTAAAGCCTATTTAAACAGCTAAGGATAAATAGGATAACTAAAAATAATAACTCTTATTTTAGTCTGAAAGCCGTCACAATTTGTTGACGGCTTTTTTATTTAAACCGTTACTTTCTGGATCATCCATGCAACTTGATCGTTATTTGAGTAAATATGCTGGTTTGAGTCGTCAATCGATTTTAAAACTACTCACTCTAGGGCAAATTATCGTAGATGGACAGATAGCAGTTTCTAGAAACCAAGAAGTTAACGATTTTTCTGAGATATTGATAGAAAACCAACCTCTTTCAAGACATAAGCCAGCACGTTATTTTATGATGAATAAACCTGCTGGTATATTAAGTGCCTCCACTGACCCAAAGCACAAAACCGTGATTGAGTTGCTTAAACCCGAAGAGGCAAATGATTTACATATTGCAGGCCGTTTAGATAGAGCCACAACAGGCCTGCTAATCTTAACCAATGATGGGAAATGGTCTCGGCATATTACCGAACCAGAGCAGAAAATACCTAAATGCTATTTGGTTGAAACGGTTTATGCTATTTCACCAGAAACAGAACCTCTGTTTGCCAAAGGCATCTACTTTGCCTATGAAAATATCACTACCTCTCCTGCCAAATTAGAGCAATTGTCGCTCACTTTGTGCCGATTAACCATCTATGAAGGGCGTTACCATCAAGTAAAAAGAATGTTTGCCGCGGCAGGAAACCGTGTTCAGTCATTGCATAGAGAATCTATGGGTAAGATAACGCTAGATAAGGATTTAAAGCCTGGTCAATACCGGGCTTTAACAGAAAGTGAAATTAACTCAGTATTACAAAATTAATATTTATCCTATTCTTCACAGTGCATACTCTGTCGCAGGATTTACCAGGCCTGGTAAAAATAAATTTAGACTCAAAAAAATCTAAACTAATCGCACCTTAAGATGTCATATTACCGTACTCAACCACTTTATTTCTGCCGGTTTGTTTTGCTTGATATAAGGCCTGATCGGCTTTATCAATCAATTGAACTTCGTCCACAACGTCGGTTTCTGGGAAAGCGCTGACACCTATACTCACCGTAATTGGAATGTGTTGTTTGCCGTCTTGGAATACCGAATCTTGCACTTGATGACGAATACGCTCACAAACAATTGCGGCATCTTTGGAGTTGGCAGCTTGTAAAATCATTAAAAATTCTTCTCCGCCATAACGCACCACAATATCACCATCTCGTAGAACATTTTTAAGAATGCTTGAAATCATGATAATCGCTTTATCCCCAACTAAGTGCCCGTAGGTATCATTGACATTTTTAAAGTGATCTATATCAACCATAACCACACTTAAAGATGATTTTTCTCTTGAAGCACGGCCAAAATCTTCTTTTAAGCGTGCCATACCAAAACGACGGTTATAAACATTAGTTAAGCTATCGTATGCCGCTAAACGTTGGAATTTAGAGTGAATTAAGGCGTTGTTTAAAGCTAAACCGACACTTCTTGAGAATAGGCGTAACGTATTCGTTGTTCGTTCATCAGCATATTCTGAACCCGTCGCAGCAATCATTACCCCTAAATGTGTGCCTTTGAAATCTATTGGCTCAATAAAAACCTCTGAAGGTGTAAATTGGGTAAGCACACGATCCATTTTAATATGTTTGGGTAAAGTAATGTAATGCGCAGAACCTTTTTGAATCGACTCCAAAACAACAGGATGCTCAACTAAACTTTCTGGGTTAACAATACCGCGAGTTGCTTCTACATTAACCTCGCCATTCTTAAACATCAAAATGGTAGCGGCTTCTATTTTTGTGGCTGAGATAAGCAAATCGATAACATCTTCAGACAAGTTTTGTACTTCAAGGTTTTCTGACATAATCAAAGAAAACTTATTAAAAACAACTTCATTGTCATGTGAGGCTAGCAGTGCTGTTAATAACTCATTATAGGCATGTGCACTGACGCCAATCTCATCACTTGACACAACTTCCATCAAACATAACTCATCGTGGCATTTAGCTGAATAATCTAGAAAGTCTTTTTGATGAAGTCCTGTGGCAATGTCTTGCATTTTTTGCGACAAGTGTTTTAAATGCGGACGAATAACCATTGATATCATTAAAAAACTTATTAAACCAACCGTTTGCCCTGCGATTTGTGTCACTAAATAAAAATCCCAAGTTAAAACTTCTTCTGGTGGAAAACCATATAGCACTAAAAAATGTGGAAAAGCCAAGCCAATGACAACACCGACCATCTGCATATAGATAAATTGGTCTAAAAAAATACTTTTGGTTAATCTAGGTATATGCATTCAATTCATCCTTTACTAAAAGCATTCTAATCATTAAATTGAATCACTGATCGAACAGTCAAATCTTTATACATAAAACTGTTTAGGCTTGCTAAATCAATTAAACAAGCCATACCAGCGACTTTGTAACCGACTTTTTCACATAATGAAGCGGCTGCTTCCATAGAACCACCTGTTGCAATTAAGTCATCCAATAAAAGTACCCGACTACCATCGCCTTTTTGCATTTCAAGCTTGTCACTACCATATTCCAAACCATACTCTATACAAGCCTCGACATTTGGAAGCTTGCCTGGTTTTCTTACTTTTATAAAACCTTTGTTGTGTTTGTAGGCCAAGGCGGCGGCAAAGATAAAACCACGTGATTCTATTCCAACCAAAGCGTCAACCTCAGCCCACTCTTGTTCTGAAAATAAATCACTAATTGCATCAATTGTCTCTGTAAAATGAGTCTTAAGAAGCGGTGAAATATCGCTAAATAAAATTCCCGGTTTGGGAAAGTCAGGAACTGCATCAAGATATTGTGCAAGTGGATGTTGAGCCATGTTTGTTGCCTTTTATTGAATCAAATTCGATTATTCATGAAAAAATAAAGATACCATTCTAACTGTTTGATTTACTCTATAAACAGAAATGTTTATTCTACCCATTAAGTAAGTTAGTGGTTTAGTGTTAGTTTGTTAACATAGCTAAGAGGGCTAAATAGAATTAAATTCTGTATTTGCACTGATTTTGGGTTGTAAGATGTGAGACTTTAAGTTATTTATTGCCATAATAGAACTTGCTTAAAGAACTTATTGAACAAAAATGATTGGCCTAATATTGATGAATTCTATCTAAAATAAAATACGAACGATAACGATATGCACCTAATTGAAAATAAGTACGAAACAGCGGCATTATTAAAATTACCACCTCACGCAAGAGATATTGCTGAACAGCTATTGACGAAAACGCCTTTAAATGAGCTATTAATTTTGTGGCAAGAAAAAGAGCCCAATCTTAATTTACTGGCACATCATAAGGTGCCTGTTGCTTTGTGGGGTGAGATTATTGATGCTACTTTATTAGCTAAAACAACGTACTTTTTACCCAATGAAAAATTGAGCAAAGAAGAGATTTTGTATTTAATTAAAGCCGCATGCCATAGTATTAATAAACCTTTAAGTGCTTATACAATTAAAGACGTTATTGAGTTAAGCCAAGAAGAATACCCAGTATTAAGCCAATGGCTAGCCGACTTTGCTAAATTATTAAAACAGAAAAAAGAAGATACTCTTTACTAAAATAATCCGCTACAAGAAATACCAGGCCTGGTAAAAATACTATTTGATACACATTAAACTAAATAAGCGATGTCTAAATTTAAGCGATTTTAAGCAATCGCCTTAGATTTTTGCAAAAGCATTTTTAAATTAGTTTGAGCTTCTTCATTACCATATTCTGCGGCTAGCCCTAACCAAGTATGAGCTTGAGCCATATCTTGGGCTACGCCTTGACCTTGAAAATACATCATACCTAATGCATTCTGGGCACGTAAATTACCTCGTAAGGCAGCAAAACGATAAAGTTTGACGGCATAATCCAAATTAACTGGCATACCTAAACCCTCTTCAAAAAGATGGCCCAGTTTATAAGCGGCATCAGGATTGCCTTTTTGGAAGGCCTGATGATACATATTGGCTGCCATTGCGTAGGACTGTTTTATAGGTTTACCTTGTTCATACATCAAACCTAAACTTGTTTCAGCAAGCGAATAATCTCTAAAGGCACAATTTTCATATAGATTAAATGCAGTTTCTAAATCGCCTGCTTTTTCACTCGCTTGTGCTTTTTTAAATATTGGGTACATAAAGTGTTCATCAGCCAAAACAGTCATTGGATCAGCGGGGTAAGATTTATCGACCCTAACACTCATTTTTCTAACCCATTCAGGAACGGTTTGGTCTTTTAACCACTTTTTTAGTTCTACCAGGTCTGGTCTTTTTTCAGGCGTTTTCTGTGTCATCCAAAATATTAAATAACGCCAAAAAATAGGCAGTTTGTTCATTTTGTGTACAGAATGATGTGTATGTGCCCATAATTTATTGGCTTCGCTTTCACCTTTACCAAGTCGATAAATATGCTTACCCGTTAAAGCAAAATAAAGGGTACAACCCAAAGAATAAATATCGCTTGCCTCGTCTAGCCGACCATTCAATCGTTCTGGAGAACAGTAGAGTTTATCCCCTAAAATAAGTTCTGATTCATAAGAACCTAATGACGGAATAGCATGACTCCATTCAACTAGATAAGCCTGTTTTTTACCCAACAAAATATTATTAGGTGTTATATCACCATGCACAAACCCTAAGGTATGGACGTGTTCTAGTACGGCAACCATATCAGTTAATAGTTTTTTGGCTGCTTTAGCACTAAAAGCCCCTTTTTTATCTATCGTTTGCTGTAGGCTTTTTTTACTTTTAAAGTCAAAAAATTGCAGATAATGATATCCAACTTTGCGAATTTCATTAAAGTGAATAAATTCGGGAAATTGATTAAGATAATGCAATATGTCTTTTTCACGCTTGACAGCCTGATGACTTCTCACATCTTTCAAAACACGAACAAACTGTTTTCGTGAACCCTTATCTAAAGTTTGTTTTACTTTAAATACAATGGCCTCGTCATTAGAGCTTATTGGTTTTATTTTACTTATATCGGGCTGCTGTTCTAAAACAGATAGAATACCAACAGACATATTTGTCTAATTCCTATTTTTAACATGTCATATAAAAAAGGGCACCCACGTGCCCCATTCATTGTGCTTAAAGTTTAATCGTGCTGATAATCAATATTTAAATCATTAATATCGTCTTCAGTAACCACTCTATCTTGAAGCACAACAGTTGTTATCGCTCCACCAGGGTCTGATTCACCATTGGCATCAATAGTGATTTGGGTAGATACCGCCGAAGCTTGGTCTGCCACTTCATTTCCGCTACTATCAAGGAAAGCAAAATTTAAATATTCTGCTAAATTATCTTGAGTAACAGCTTCATCACTATTAATAACCTCACTAAGATCTAACACATCATTAGTTGTATCAAAGTCCACTAATTTAGCATCTTCTTGTGAATTGATAACAAAGTTTTCAATTTCATTATCATCACCATAAAGAATTAGACCTTCTTCAGGAGTACCTGGTACTTGCTGAGTAATCTGCAGATTATCTACAAACGCAATTTCATCATTAGCGGTAGAATCAACCTGTAATTCCAGAGTTAAATGCCCTTGGCTATCTAGCTGTGCTTCAAACTCATATTGATGACCATCATTGCTTGTAGAGTTATCATTGCCATCATAGATACTATTAAACTGGCTTTCTTTCTCTATACCGTTGGCAAAAACTTTGAAGTAGTCTTTAGAACCACCGGATAATTCCCAACCACCGGCAATATTCATATCAAAGCTAACTGTAACTGTTTGATTAGCATTCTCTACACCATAGTCAAATGTTTTTGATACAGTTTCGTCTCTTTGAATTCGTAGCTCTCCATTTGAAGTATCCGCATTTGAACTCCAACCGGTTAGACCAGAATCAAAATTCTCTGAAGTTATTACTTGCTCAGAAGTAGTTGAAGATTCAACATTCACAAAGATTCTAACATCAAACGAAGTTGGATCACCATCTTGGTCAACAGCAGTCACACCAAATGTTTTCATGGTATCAGATGCAAACTCAGTTGATCTACCAGAGTAACTATATTGACCTGTAGTAAAGTCAAAAGTTAAGTTACCTTGTCCAGCAATCTCTATACCTGTTGTAGGGAAGTCATTTGCATTATAGTCGACACCATCAACGGTAATATGATCAATAGATATAGTACCATTACCACCAGAAATATTATCTAGAGTGGTACCAGAACCAATATTATCAAAAGCACCACCAGATACGGTTAGCTCTGGAGCTAATGTATCTGCTAACTCCGATTCATCTGTAACAATGGTTGTTTCAACATTACCTGCATTAGCCAACACATCAAGATAATCAATATTGGTAATACCTTCTCCTAAAGCAATTACGTGAAGATCATCAACATTGTTATCAACAAATGTATTCCAACCATCAATATAATTGACATCTAAATAAGTCCCTGCAGGCCCAGCATTACCACCATCATTATTTTCTGCCGTTGGTTCTCCATCAGAGATAAAGTAAGCAACTGTTTTATCAGCAACTGGCTCTGTAGAGGCGAAATTAGTATAAGTTTTTAATACTGCATCTTCGTAGTTAGTAGAACCGCCAGCAGACAGTGCATTAATTGCATTAATTGCATCAGTTACAGACATCCATTGCGAAGCCGTTGCACTACTACTGAAGGTGACAAGTTTTACATTAACGTTTCCAAATGTATCATAGGCATTTAACATTTGCCCTAATGCATCTTTAGCTAATGCCAATCGGTTAACGTTTGAACTGTTATTCGTCATACTGCCAGAAATATCCAAAGTAATAACAACATTGGTATCTTGCGATAATGCATCACTTGTAAAGTCCATACCACGAACTTCATCAATAGATTGAGGCTGCAAGTCTTCATAAACTGAGTGACCATTAATATCAACAGTTAAGGTTGAAGTTGTGCTATCTCCATCATTATCCGTCATTGTATAGTCAAATGTAGCTTGTAGCGTTTCACCATCTTGAAGAGCATCTTTGGTTTCTCTATTTAACGTAAACTCATAACTACCATCAGCATTACCAGTAAAGGTACCGTATGGGCTAGTTATAGTATCCCAAACCACACCCGTATCAGAACCATCTGCACCGGCTTCAGCAGACACAGTACCTGTAACCGTAGGCAAAGAATCAACAGATTGAACAGAACCAACTACCTCAAATGTATTGGCCTCACCTTCATTTGTGTAAATAACTTCAACGGCGTCACCATTAGCATCTTTGAATCCGTCAATGCTAATAATGTAATCTTGGTTATCTACCGTAACAGTTTGTTGTGTTGATGGCAGTGTAATAATATCACGTGGATCTGCACCATCATTCGGAGTCTCATTATGGTCAATTGGAATATCAAAGCTGATTGGGTATGTCACCCCATTAATTAAGATATCCATTTGCATGGTTAATGTAACAGAGTCTAACGTTTCACCGGTAACTGGGAAGTTATTGTGGGTGAATGTACCCAAAACAATTGAATCACCCGCATTGACCGTTGTAGACACATTTGAACTTAAAATCTGATTATCAACTAAATCATAACCTGATGGACCATCTGTTCCAGATCCCCATTGAAGTTCATCAATATAAGAATCTGAGTCGTTATTAAATTGTGATATACCAGAGTTATCACTTGCTGTCGATATTGGATTTGACCAACCAGCAGAGTAATTTCTGATTTCAATGACATCCAAATTAACATCCATTACATTGGTTGTTGGTTGTGCATCTGGTGAATCGTCTTCTACAGTAACCGTTAATGTATTGTTTGCAGATTGAATACCATCCGATACATTAACACCAAGATCAAACGATAATTCACCTTCAATATTATCACCATAAGTATGATCAACAGGCCCTGACAAAGTCACCGTGTAATCACCATTATTATCAATAACAGCACGAATAATCTCATCTGAACCTGCAGTACCAATTAATGGATTAGCCGCTGTTCCATCACCCGACCATTGAATCGTAACACCATCAGATTTAATGATGGTTGTAGGGGCTGTTAACGTGACACTTAAAGTATCATTTGTATCAACATCTGAAACAGATAATGAACCAGTATATACTTTGCCAGCACCAAGATCACTTGATCCAATCGTATCTTCAATACCCCCAGCAAGGAGTTCTTCAGATACTCGAGCATCACCATGGCCACATACAGGCCCATCATTAGTACCAGTTACATTAATGACAAGTTCAGCTGTGTCAGAGCCACCTTCTCCATCGCTCACGGTATATGTAAATGTATCCGTCACAGATTGACCCGCTGACAAAGCATTTGCTGCAGGTTGATTTGCAATATAGGTATATGAACCATCTGGATTTAAAGTCAAAGAACCATAAACACCAACAAGCGGCGTAGAAACATTACCTGAAGTACCTGATCCCGTTTCAGAACCAGTACGTATTGCAGATACAGTTAATGAATCTCCATCTGGATCTACATCTTGACCGTTTCCGTTAATAACACCATTAGCAGCAGTAACAGTTAAAGTCGCATCTTCTAATACACTTCCAGAATCATCCTCTGCAATCGGTGATGGGTTAGAAACATCCCAATTAAATGTTTGTTCTGTAGGTGGGTTTGCACCATCAGTAGCTGAGATTGTTACGGTATAGACACCATCTGAATTAGTTCCACCTTGAGAAGCACTATGATCAATCGTTCCAGAAATAACACCTGTCGATGGATCAATAGTCAGTCCTGGCGGTAATCCAGTCGCTGAATACGTCAAAGAATTATCATCAGTAAAACTTGATGATACATCAAGAGTTATTAAATCTGAATCCTCATCAGATTGATCAACAATAGGTGTCGAAGATGGAGATTCGTCATCATCCGTAATCGTCGTGATGACTTCCGCTTGCCCTAATGACACCGCTTCGTAACCACCTGTTCCATAGTTGGTGATCTCGACTTTGTAGTCTTCTGAGTTTTCTTTGATGGCGTCTTCTACGTTATCGATTGTAAATTTCGCTTCGGTTAGACCCGCTGGAATCGTTACGTTTTGGGTGCCAACTACCACATCTCCGTTTGTCGTAATATTGGAGGTCGTAATCTCGATAACCATGTCCGCAAGTGGCGCATTGGTCACGCTTAGGGTGTATTCAACCGCATCACCTTCGAGGGTGCTCGTCGATCCACTCAGACTTAATTCCGTACCGCTATCTGGTGTATCTGGGATACCTGGAATACCTGGAGGTGGTGTTGGATCACTTGCGTCAATGATCGTGGTCGTGACACTGTTCGCTGCCGCGTCAACCGCTACCGCTTCGAATTGGGCTCCGCTTGCACTAACGATTTCAGCGACGAAGTTTTCGCCACTATCGGCTATCGCATCGTCTGTCGTTTGCACTGTGAAGGTCGCTGAGCTTTGATTCGCTGGAATTGTTACGGTTTTGTCAACACTGATGTAGTCCACATCGCCTGTCGCTGGGTTCGTTACCGCTTCTAGCGTTTTGACTACAACGTCTATTGGGCTTGAAGAGACGGTATCTGTTGAGACGGTATAGGTTGCTTGATTGCCTTCCCATACTGTTTTGTCACCGTCAATGCTGACTGTGGCTCCGACATCTTTTTCGTTCGGTTGATCTGGGTTGTTTGGATCGTATGGATTCGTCTCATCTAGGATCGTTCCAGTCGCCGTTTGCCCTCCAATCGTCAAGGTGTAGTATTCGCCACTGTCGGCTAACGCATCGTCTGTAACTGTCGTGCTCACGGTGAAGCTGGTAACTCCCGCTGGGACCGTAATCAGTCCGGTATTGGCATCGTAACTCACGCCATCACTAAACACAGGTGTACCATGATCCACCGCTTGTGTGGTCGTATCCACTAGGCTGAAGGAATAGACTTCATCGGTTGTACTCTGACCACTCATCGTGACTGTGTGTACTAGGTTGTTGTTTGCCGTACCTTCAGTTTGCGTGTCATCCGTGATGCTCACAACCGTCACGCTGTCATCATCCGTGATCGTCGTGATGACTTCCGCTTGCCCTAATGACACCGCTTCGTAACCACCTGTTCCATAGTTGGTGATCTCGACTTTGTAGTCTTCTGGGTTTTCTTTGATGGCGTCTTCTACGTTATCGATTGTAAATTTCGCTTCGGTTAGACCCGCTGGAATCGTTACGTTTTGGGTGCCAACTACCACATCTCCGTTTGTCGTAATATTGGAGGTCGTAATCTCGATAACCATGTCCGCAAGTGGCGCATTGGTCACGCTTAGGGTGTATTCAACCGCATCACCTTCGAGGGTGCTCGTCGATCCACTCAGACTTAATTCCGTACCGCTATCTGGTGTATCTGGGATACCTGGAATACCTGGAGGTGGTGTTGGATCACTTGCGTCAATGATCGTGGTCGTGACACTGTTCGCTGCCGCGTCAACCGCTACCGCTTCGAATTGGGCTCCGCTTGCACTAACGATTTCAGCGACGAAGTTTTCGCCACTATCGGCTATCGCATCGTCTGTCGTTTGCACTGTGAAGGTCACTGAGCTTTGATTCGCTGGAATTGTTACGGTTTTGTCAACACTGATGTAGTCCACATCGCCTGTCGCTGGGTTCGTTACCGCTTCTAGCGTTTTGACTACAACGTCTATTGGGCTTGAAGAGACGGTATCTGTTGAGACGGTATAGGTTGCTTGATTGCCTTCCCATACTGTTTTGTCACCGTCAATGCTGACCGTGGCTCCGGCATCCGGTGTATCTGGGATACCTGGAATACCTGGAGGTGGTGTTGGATCACTTGCGTCAATGATCGTGGTCGTGACACTGTTCGCTGCCGCGTCAACCGCTACCGCTTCGAATTGGGCTCCGCTTGCACTAACGATTTCAGCGACGAAGTTTTCGCCACTATCGGCTATCGCATCGTCTGTCGTTTGCACTGTGAAGGTCACTGAGCTTTGATTCGCTGGAATTGTTACGGTTTTGTCAACACTGATGTAGTCCACATCGCCTGTCGCTGGGTTCGTTACCGCTTCTAGCGTTTTGACTACAACGTCTATTGGGCTTGAAGAGACGGTATCTGTTGAGACGGTATAGGTTGCTTGATTGCCTTCCCATACTGTTTTGTCACCGTCAATGCTGACCGTGGCTCCGGCATCCGGTGTATCTGGGATACCTGGAATACCTGGAGGTGGTGTTGGATCACTTGCGTCAATGATCGTGGTCGTGACACTGTTCGCTGCCGCGTCAACCGCTACCGCTTCGAATTGGGCTCCGCTTGCACTAACGATTTCAGCGACGAAGTTTTCGCCACTATCGGCTATCGCATCGTCTGTCGTTTGCACTGTGAAGGTCGCTGAGCTTTGATTCGCTGGAATTGTTACGGTTTTGTCAACACTGATGTAGTCCACATCGCCTGTCGCTGGGTTCGTTACCGCTTCTAGCGTTTTGACTACAACGTCTATTGGGCTTGAAGAGACGGTATCTGTTGAGACGGTATAGGTTGCTTGATTGCCTTCCCATACTGTTTTGTCACCGTCAATGCTGACCGTGGCTCCGGCATCCGGTGTATCTGGGATACCTGGAATACCTGGAGGTGGTGTTGGATCACTTGCGTCAATGATCGTGGTCGTGACACTGTTCGCTGCCGCGTCAACCGCTACCGCTTCGAATTGGGCTCCGCTTGCACTAACGATTTCAGCGACGAAGTTTTCGCCACTATCGGCTATCGCATCGTCTGTCGTTTGCACTGTGAAGGTCACTGAGCTTTGATTCGCTGGAATTGTTACGGTTTTGTCAACACTGATGTAGTCCACATCGCCTGTCGCTGGGTTCGTTACCGCTTCTAGCGTTTTGACTACAACGTCTATTGGGCTTGAAGAGACGGTATCTGTTGAGACGGTATAGGTTGCTTGATTGCCTTCCCATACTGTTTTGTCACCGTCAATGCTGACCGTGGCTCCGGCATCCGGTGTATCTGGGATACCTGGAATACCTGGAGGTGGTGTTGGATCACTTGCGTCAATGATCGTGGTCGTGACACTGTTCGCTGCCGCGTCAACCGCTACCGCTTCGAATTGGGCTCCGCTTGCACTAACGATTTCAGCGACGAAGTTTTCGCCACTATCGGCTATCGCATCGTCTGTCGTTTGCACTGTGAAGGTCACTGAGCTTTGATTCGCTGGAATTGTTACGGTTTTGTCAACACTGATGTAGTCCACATCGCCTGTCGCTGGGTTCGTTACCGCTTCTAGCGTTTTGACTACAACGTCTATTGGGCTTGAAGAGACGGTATCTGTTGAGACGGTATAGGTTGCTTGATTGCCTTCCCATACTGTTTTGTCACCGTCAATGCTGACTGTGGCTCCGACATCTTTTTCGTTCGGTTGATCTGGGTTGTTTGGATCGTATGGATTCGTCTCATCTAGGATCGTTCCAGTCGCCGTTTGCCCTCCAATCGTCAAGGTGTAGTATTCGCCACTGTCGGCTAACGCATCGTCTGTAACTGTCGTGCTCACGGTGAAGCTGGTAACTCCCGCTGGGACCGTAATCAGTCCGGTATTGGCATCGTAACTCACGCCATCACTAAACACAGGTGTACCATGATCCACCGCTTGTGTGGTCGTATCCACTAGGCTGAAGGAATAGACTTCATCGGTTGTACTCTGACCACTCATCGTGACTGTGTGTACTAGGTTGTTGTTTGCCGTACCTTCAGTTTGCGTGTCATCCGTGATGCTCACAACCGTCACGCTGTCATCATCCGTGATCGTCGTGATGACTTCCGCTTGCCCTAATGACACCGCTTCGTAACCACCTGTTCCATAGTTGGTGATCTCGACTTTGTAGTCTTCTGGGTTTTCTTTGATGGCGTCTTCTACGTTATCGATTGTAAATTTCGCTTCGGTTAGACCCGCTGGAATCGTTACGTTTTGGGTGCCAACTACCACATCTCCGTTTGTCGTAATATTGGAGGTCGTAATCTCGATAACCATGTCCGCAAGTGGCGCATTGGTCACGCTTAGGGTGTATTCAACCGCATCACCTTCGAGGGTGCTCGTCGATCCACTCAGACTTAATTCCGTACCGCTATCTGGTGTATCTGGGATACCTGGAATACCTGGAGGTGGTGTTGGATCACTTGCGTCAATGATCGTGGTCGTGACACTGTTCGCTGCCGCGTCAACCGCTACCGCTTCGAATTGGGCTCCGCTTGCACTAACGATTTCAGCGACGAAGTTTTCGCCACTATCGGCTATCGCATCGTCTGTCGTTTGCACTGTGAAGGTCACTGAGCTTTGATTCGCTGGAATTGTTACGGTTTTGTCAACACTGATGTAGTCCACATCGCCTGTCGCTGGGTTCGTTACCGCTTCTAGCGTTTTGACTACAACGTCTATTGGGCTTGAAGAGACGGTATCTGTTGAGACGGTATAGGTTGCTTGATTGCCTTCCCATACTGTTTTGTCACCGTCAATGCTGACCGTGGCTCCGGCATCCGGTGTATCTGGGATACCTGGAATACCTGGAGGTGGTGTTGGATCACTTGCGTCAATGATCGTGGTCGTGACACTGTTCGCTGCCGCGTCAACCGCTACCGCTTCGAATTGGGCTCCGCTTGCACTAACGATTTCAGCGACGAAGTTTTCGCCACTATCGGCTATCGCATCGTCTGTCGTTTGCACTGTGAAGGTCACTGAGCTTTGATTCGCTGGAATTGTTACGGTTTTGTCAACACTGATGTAGTCCACATCGCCTGTCGCTGGGTTCGTTACCGCTTCTAGCGTTTTGACTACAACGTCTATTGGGCTTGAAGAGACGGTATCTGTTGAGACGGTATAGGTTGCTTGATTGCCTTCCCATACTGTTTTGTCACCGTCAATGCTGACCGTGGCTCCGGCATCCGGTGTATCTGGGATACCTGGAATACCTGGAGGTGGTGTTGGATCACTTGCGTCAATGATCGTGGTCGTGACACTGTTCGCTGCCGCGTCAACCGCTACCGCTTCGAATTGGGCTCCGCTTGCACTAACGATTTCAGCGACGAAGTTTTCGCCACTATCGGCTATCGCATCGTCTGTCGTTTGCACTGTGAAGGTCACTGAGCTTTGATTCGCTGGAATTGTTACGGTTTTGTCAACACTGATGTAGTCCACATCGCCTGTCGCTGGGTTCGTTACCGCTTCTAGCGTTTTGACTACAACGTCTATTGGGCTTGAAGAGACGGTATCTGTTGAGACGGTATAGGTTGCTTGATTGCCTTCCCATACTGTTTTGTCACCGTCAATGCTGACCGTGGCTCCGGCATCCGGTGTATCTGGGATACCTGGAATACCTGGAGGTGGTGTTGGATCACTTGCGTCAATGATCGTGGTCGTGACACTGTTCGCTGCCGCGTCAACCGCTACCGCTTCGAATTGGGCTCCGCTTGCACTAACGATTTCAGCGACGAAGTTTTCGCCACTATCGGCTATCGCATCGTCTGTCGTTTGCACTGTGAAGGTCACTGAGCTTTGATTCGCTGGAATTGTTACGGTTTTGTCAACACTGATGTAGTCCACATCGCCTGTCGCTGGGTTCGTTACCGCTTCTAGCGTTTTGACTACAACGTCTATTGGGCTTGAAGAGACGGTATCTGTTGAGACGGTATAGGTTGCTTGATTGCCTTCCCATACTGTTTTGTCACCGTCAATGCTGACCGTGGCTCCGGCATCCGGTGTATCTGGGATACCTGGAATACCTGGAGGTGGTGTTGGATCACTTGCGTCAATGATCGTGGTCGTGACACTGTTCGCTGCCGCGTCAACCGCTACCGCTTCGAATTGGGCTCCGCTTGCACTAACGATTTCAGCGACGAAGTTTTCGCCACTATCGGCTATCGCATCGTCTGTCGTTTGCACTGTGAAGGTCGCTGAGCTTTGATTCGCTGGAATTGTTACGGTTTTGTCAACACTGATGTAGTCCACATCGCCTGTCGCTGGGTTCGTTACCGCTTCTAGCGTTTTGACTACAACGTCTATTGGGCTTGAAGAGACGGTATCTGTTGAGACGGTATAGGTTGCTTGATTGCCTTCCCATACTGTTTTGTCACCGTCAATGCTGACCGTGGCTCCGGCATCCGGTGTATCTGGGATACCTGGAATACCTGGAGGTGGTGTTGGATCACTTGCGTCAATGATCGTGGTCGTGACACTGTTCGCTGCCGCGTCAACCGCTACCGCTTCGAATTGGGCTCCGCTTGCACTAACGATTTCAGCGACGAAGTTTTCGCCACTATCGGCTATCGCATCGTCTGTCGTTTGCACTGTGAAGGTCACTGAGCTTTGATTCGCTGGAATTGTTACGGTTTTGTCAACACTGATGTAGTCCACATCGCCTGTCGCTGGGTTCGTTACCGCTTCTAGCGTTTTGACTACAACGTCTATTGGGCTTGAAGAGACGGTATCTGTTGAGACGGTATAGGTTGCTTGATTGCCTTCCCATACTGTTTTGTCACCGTCAATGCTGACCGTGGCTCCGGCATCCGGTGTATCTGGGATACCTGGAATACCTGGAGGTGGTGTTGGATCACTTGCGTCAATGATCGTGGTCGTGACACTGTTCGCTGCCGCGTCAACCGCTACCGCTTCGAATTGGGCTCCGCTTGCACTAACGATTTCAGCGACGAAGTTTTCGCCACTATCGGCTATCGCATCGTCTGTCGTTTGCACTGTGAAGGTCACTGAGCTTTGATTCGCTGGAATTGTTACGGTTTTGTCAACACTGATGTAGTCCACATCGCCTGTCGCTGGGTTCGTTACCGCTTCTAGCGTTTTGACTACAACGTCTATTGGGCTTGAAGAGACGGTATCTGTTGAGACGGTATAGGTTGCTTGATTGCCTTCCCATACTGTTTTGTCACCGTCAATGCTGACTGTGGCTCCGACATCTTTTTCGTTCGGTTGATCTGGGTTGTTTGGATCGTATGGATTCGTCTCATCTAGGATCGTTCCAGTCGCCGTTTGCCCTCCAATCGTCAAGGTGTAGTATTCGCCACTGTCGGCTAACGCATCGTCTGTAACTGTCGTGCTCACGGTGAAGCTGGTAACTCCCGCTGGGACCGTAATCAGTCCGGTATTGGCATCGTAACTCACGCCATCACTAAACACAGGTGTACCATGATCCACCGCTTGTGTGGTCGTATCCACTAGGCTGAAGGAATAGACTTCATCGGTTGTACTCTGACCACTCATCGTGACTGTGTGTACTAGGTTGTTGTTTGCCGTACCTTCAGTTTGCGTGTCATCCGTGATGCTCACAACCGTCACGCTGTCATCATCCGTGATCGTCGTGATGACTTCCGCTTGCCCTAATGACACCGCTTCGTAACCACCTGTTCCATAGTTGGTGATCTCGACTTTGTAGTCTTCTGGGTTTTCTTTGATGGCGTCTTCTACGTTATCGATTGTAAATTTCGCTTCGGTTAGACCCGCTGGAATCGTTACGTTTTGGGTGCCAACTACCACATCTCCGTTTGTCGTAATATTGGAGGTCGTAATCTCGATAACCATGTCCGCAAGTGGCGCATTGGTCACGCTTAGGGTGTATTCAACCGCATCACCTTCGAGGGTGCTCGTCGATCCACTCAGACTTAATTCCGTACCGCTATCTGGTGTATCTGGGATACCTGGAATACCTGGAGGTGGTGTTGGATCACTTGCGTCAATGATCGTGGTCGTGACACTGTTCGCTGCCGCGTCAACCGCTACCGCTTCGAATTGGGCTCCGCTTGCACTAACGATTTCAGCGACGAAGTTTTCGCCACTATCGGCTATCGCATCGTCTGTCGTTTGCACTGTGAAGGTCGCTGAGCTTTGATTCGCTGGAATTGTTACGGTTTTGTCAACACTGATGTAGTCCACATCGCCTGTCGCTGGGTTCGTTACCGCTTCTAGCGTTTTGACTACAACGTCTATTGGGCTTGAAGAGACGGTATCTGTTGAGACGGTATAGGTTGCTTGATTGCCTTCCCATACTGTTTTGTCACCGTCAATGCTGACCGTGGCTCCGGCATCCGGTGTATCTGGGATACCTGGAATACCTGGAGGTGGTGTTGGATCACTTGCGTCAATGATCGTGGTCGTGACACTGTTCGCTGCCGCGTCAACCGCTACCGCTTCGAATTGGGCTCCGCTTGCACTAACGATTTCAGCGACGAAGTTTTCGCCACTATCGGCTATCGCATCGTCTGTCGTTTGCACTGTGAAGGTCGCTGAGCTTTGATTCGCTGGAATTGTTACGGTTTTGTCAACACTGATGTAGTCCACATCGCCTGTCGCTGGGTTCGTTACCGCTTCTAGCGTTTTGACTACAACGTCTATTGGGCTTGAAGAGACGGTATCTGTTGAGACGGTATAGGTTGCTTGATTGCCTTCCCATACTGTTTTGTCACCGTCAATGCTGACCGTGGCTCCGGCATCCGGTGTATCTGGGATACCTGGAATACCTGGAGGTGGTGTTGGATCACTTGCGTCAATGATCGTGGTCGTGACACTGTTCGCTGCCGCGTCAACCGCTACCGCTTCGAATTGGGCTCCGCTTGCACTAACGATTTCAGCGACGAAGTTTTCGCCACTATCGGCTATCGCATCGTCTGTCGTTTGCACTGTGAAGGTCACTGAGCTTTGATTCGCTGGAATTGTTACGGTTTTGTCAACACTGATGTAGTCCACATCGCCTGTCGCTGGGTTCGTTACCGCTTCTAGCGTTTTGACTACAACGTCTATTGGGCTTGAAGAGACGGTATCTGTTGAGACGGTATAGGTTGCTTGATTGCCTTCCCATACTGTTTTGTCACCGTCAATGCTGACCGTGGCTCCGGCATCCGGTGTATCTGGGATACCTGGAATACCTGGAGGTGGTGTTGGATCACTTGCGTCAATGATCGTGGTCGTGACACTGTTCGCTGCCGCGTCAACCGCTACCGCTTCGAATTGGGCTCCGCTTGCACTAACGATTTCAGCGACGAAGTTTTCGCCACTATCGGCTATCGCATCGTCTGTCGTTTGCACTGTGAAGGTCACTGAGCTTTGATTCGCTGGAATTGTTACGGTTTTGTCAACACTGATGTAGTCCACATCGCCTGTCGCTGGGTTCGTTACCGCTTCTAGCGTTTTGACTACAACGTCTATTGGGCTTGAAGAGACGGTATCTGTTGAGACGGTATAGGTTGCTTGATTGCCTTCCCATACTGTTTTGTCACCGTCAATGCTGACCGTGGCTCCGGCATCCGGTGTATCTGGGATACCTGGAATACCTGGAGGTGGTGTTGGATCACTTGCGTCAATGATCGTGGTCGTGACACTGTTCGCTGCCGCGTCAACCGCTACCGCTTCGAATTGGGCTCCGCTTGCACTAACGATTTCAGCGACGAAGTTTTCGCCACTATCGGCTATCGCATCGTCTGTCGTTTGCACTGTGAAGGTCGCTGAGCTTTGATTCGCTGGAATTGTTACGGTTTTGTCAACACTGATGTAGTCCACATCGCCTGTCGCTGGGTTCGTTACCGCTTCTAGCGTTTTGACTACAACGTCTATTGGGCTTGAAGAGACGGTATCTGTTGAGACGGTATAGGTTGCTTGATTGCCTTCCCATACTGTTTTGTCACCGTCAATGCTGACTGTGGCTCCGACATCTTTTTCGTTCGGTTGATCTGGGTTGTTTGGATCGTATGGATTCGTCTCATCTAGGATCGTTCCAGTCGCCGTTTGCCCTCCAATCGTCAAGGTGTAGTATTCGCCACTGTCGGCTAACGCATCGTCTGTAACTGTCGTGCTCACGGTGAAGCTGGTAACTCCCGCTGGGACCGTAATCAGTCCGGTATTGGCATCGTAACTCACGCCATCACTAAACACAGGTGTACCATGATCCACCGCTTGTGTGGTCGTATCCACTAGGCTGAAGGAATAGACTTCATCGGTTGTACTCTGACCACTCATCGTGACTGTGTGTACTAGGTTGTTGTTTGCCGTACCTTCAGTTTGCGTGTCATCCGTGATGCTCACAACCGTCACGCTGTCATCATCCGTGATCGTCGTGATGACTTCCGCTTGCCCTAATGACACCGCTTCGTAACCACCTGTTCCATAGTTGGTGATCTCGACTTTGTAGTCTTCTGGGTTTTCTTTGATGGCGTCTTCTACGTTATCGATTGTAAATTTCGCTTCGGTTAGACCCGCTGGAATCGTTACGTTTTGGGTGCCAACTACCACATCTCCGTTTGTCGTAATATTGGAGGTCGTAATCTCGATAACCATGTCCGCAAGTGGCGCATTGGTCACGCTTAGGGTGTATTCAACCGCATCACCTTCGAGGGTGCTCGTCGATCCACTCAGACTTAATTCCGTACCGCTATCTGGTGTATCTGGGATACCTGGAATACCTGGAGGTGGTGTTGGATCACTTGCGTCAATGATCGTGGTCGTGACACTGTTCGCTGCCGCGTCAACCGCTACCGCTTCGAATTGGGCTCCGCTTGCACTAACGATTTCAGCGACGAAGTTTTCGCCACTATCGGCTATCGCATCGTCTGTCGTTTGCACTGTGAAGGTCACTGAGCTTTGATTCGCTGGAATTGTTACGGTTTTGTCAACACTGATGTAGTCCACATCGCCTGTCGCTGGGTTCGTTACCGCTTCTAGCGTTTTGACTACAACGTCTATTGGGCTTGAAGAGACGGTATCTGTTGAGACGGTATAGGTTGCTTGATTGCCTTCCCATACTGTTTTGTCACCGTCAATGCTGACCGTGGCTCCGGCATCCGGTGTATCTGGGATACCTGGAATACCTGGAGGTGGTGTTGGATCACTTGCGTCAATGATCGTGGTCGTGACACTGTTCGCTGCCGCGTCAACCGCTACCGCTTCGAATTGGGCTCCGCTTGCACTAACGATTTCAGCGACGAAGTTTTCGCCACTATCGGCTATCGCATCGTCTGTCGTTTGCACTGTGAAGGTCACTGAGCTTTGATTCGCTGGAATTGTTACGGTTTTGTCAACACTGATGTAGTCCACATCGCCTGTCGCTGGGTTCGTTACCGCTTCTAGCGTTTTGACTACAACGTCTATTGGGCTTGAAGAGACGGTATCTGTTGAGACGGTATAGGTTGCTTGATTGCCTTCCCATACTGTTTTGTCACCGTCAATGCTGACCGTGGCTCCGGCATCCGGTGTATCTGGGATACCTGGAATACCTGGAGGTGGTGTTGGATCACTTGCGTCAATGATCGTGGTCGTGACACTGTTCGCTGCCGCGTCAACCGCTACCGCTTCGAATTGGGCTCCGCTTGCACTAACGATTTCAGCGACGAAGTTTTCGCCACTATCGGCTATCGCATCGTCTGTCGTTTGCACTGTGAAGGTCACTGAGCTTTGATTCGCTGGAATTGTTACGGTTTTGTCAACACTGATGTAGTCCACATCGCCTGTCGCTGGGTTCGTTACCGCTTCTAGCGTTTTGACTACAACGTCTATTGGGCTTGAAGAGACGGTATCTGTTGAGACGGTATAGGTTGCTTGATTGCCTTCCCATACTGTTTTGTCACCGTCAATGCTGACCGTGGCTCCGGCATCCGGTGTATCTGGGATACCTGGAATACCTGGAGGTGGTGTTGGATCACTTGCGTCAATGATCGTGGTCGTGACACTGTTCGCTGCCGCGTCAACCGCTACCGCTTCGAATTGGGCTCCGCTTGCACTAACGATTTCAGCGACGAAGTTTTCGCCACTATCGGCTATCGCATCGTCTGTCGTTTGCACTGTGAAGGTCACTGAGCTTTGATTCGCTGGAATTGTTACGGTTTTGTCAACACTGATGTAGTCCACATCGCCTGTCGCTGGGTTCGTTACCGCTTCTAGCGTTTTGACTACAACGTCTATTGGGCTTGAAGAGACGGTATCTGTTGAGACGGTATAGGTTGCTTGATTGCCTTCCCATACTGTTTTGTCACCGTCAATGCTGACCGTGGCTCCGGCATCCGGTGTATCTGGGATACCTGGAATACCTGGAGGTGGTGTTGGATCACTTGCGTCAATGATCGTGGTCGTGACACTGTTCGCTGCCGCGTCAACCGCTACCGCTTCGAATTGGGCTCCGCTTGCACTAACGATTTCAGCGACGAAGTTTTCGCCACTATCGGCTATCGCATCGTCTGTCGTTTGCACTGTGAAGGTCACTGAGCTTTGATTCGCTGGAATTGTTACGGTTTTGTCAACACTGATGTAGTCCACATCGCCTGTCGCTGGGTTCGTTACCGCTTCTAGCGTTTTGACTACAACGTCTATTGGGCTTGAAGAGACGGTATCTGTTGAGACGGTATAGGTTGCTTGATTGCCTTCCCATACTGTTTTGTCACCGTCAATGCTGACCGTGGCTCCGGCATCCGGTGTATCTGGGATACCTGGAATACCTGGAGGTGGTGTTGGATCACTTGCGTCAATGATCGTGGTCGTGACACTGTTCGCTGCCGCGTCAACCGCTACCGCTTCGAATTGGGCTCCGCTTGCACTAACGATTTCAGCGACGAAGTTTTCGCCACTATCGGCTATCGCATCGTCTGTCGTTTGCACTGTGAAGGTCACTGAGCTTTGATTCGCTGGAATTGTTACGGTTTTGTCAACACTGATGTAGTCCACATCGCCTGTCGCTGGGTTCGTTACCGCTTCTAGCGTTTTGACTACAACGTCTATTGGGCTTGAAGAGACGGTATCTGTTGAGACGGTATAGGTTGCTTGATTGCCTTCCCATACTGTTTTGTCACCGTCAATGCTGACCGTGGCTCCGGCATCCGGTGTATCTGGGATACCTGGAATACCTGGAGGTGGTGTTGGATCACTTGCGTCAATGATCGTGGTCGTGACACTGTTCGCTGCCGCGTCAACCGCTACCGCTTCGAATTGGGCTCCGCTTGCACTAACGATTTCAGCGACGAAGTTTTCGCCACTATCGGCTATCGCATCGTCTGTCGTTTGCACTGTGAAGGTCGCTGAGCTTTGATTCGCTGGAATTGTTACGGTTTTGTCAACACTGATGTAGTCCACATCGCCTGTCGCTGGGTTCGTTACCGCTTCTAGCGTTTTGACTACAACGTCTATTGGGCTTGAAGAGACGGTATCTGTTGAGACGGTATAGGTTGCTTGATTGCCTTCCCATACTGTTTTGTCACCGTCAATGCTGACCGTGGCTCCGGCATCTGGTGAGTTAGGATCATTTGGAATATATGGTCCAGTTTCATCAAGAATAACTCCCGTTCCAGTGTCACTAGAATCAACGATCTGAGGATCTGTTGTGGTCGCTCCAAGAATGACGGTTTCAGAACCTTCATTAAGAGCATCATCTTTGACCGCAACACGAACTTGAACCGCACTCGCATCCGCTGGCAATGTGATATTACCTGATACCGGCTGCCAGTTTCTTCCATCGAAATATTCTAAGGTGCTGTTGTAGTCGTCTCCACTGGTTGCAGTTCCACTTGTGTTCAGAGCAACTTCAACGTCTGTTCCTACTGGATTTGATAGGCTAACTGTGTAGGTCAGGTACACACCATCGGCTTCCTGAACCGTTCCTGCATCCCCGATGACTACGCTCGCGGTAATATCTTCAACAATAGTGTTCTGAACGGCATCTCGAGGAACGTCATTGAAAACTTGGTTGTTTACGCTTGTTTCAAAACCTGATGTAACGTCACCCGTCATTGCAATACGCTCAACAATAACACCGCCGTCAGAGGCACTGCCTACTACAAATCCTTCGCCAGCGGCGGTTGCTTCAAGTGCATCAAAGTTACCTTCTAATATTGCTTGTTGGAGTGCTTCAATATCAACTGTGCCTTCGGTTCCTGAATCCAACATACTTGCCTGTCCAGAAACATCATCATCTAAACGCATTTGGGTATCTCTACCTAAAGTAAGTAAAGATCCGTTAACCATGTCAACAACAACTCCACCCTTGCTTGAGGTTTGTATAATCTCACCTGCAAAAACAGGACTACCTGCCTCAAGAACGCGTGATTCACCTGTAACAGGATTTATAGCACGGACAATACCTTCTAATTTTGTAACATTACCGACGATTGTAGACATTTTTTGCACTCCAAATTTGCACTGAACATCAAGCTATTAAAACTCTAATTAAACACATCATACTCCCACCAAACAAATCAAACTACTGTACCTAAGGACAGTATGAATTATTAAGAGTAAAAACAATTTGTTATAACAACTAAAGGAGGTAGATTGGTTGTTAACAACCACTAGATGTAGTGATGAAAAAATCAAAAATACTTTGATGTTTTATACAATCGTTTTTTACCCTATGATTAAATCAACAATTATTTTTTGTTAGACAACATAAGGAGCATAGTCATGGCTGTCATTAATCCTAGTCTTGCATCTACTGCACTTACCATGCAGAACCAACAGAATGGAACTCAAGTCAAAACTAACGAGAAGCTTGATGAAAATAGTGAAAGCTCGACAAAACCTATTATTAACAATAGCTCGGTGACATTATCTTCAGCAATTGAAAAGTCTGAAAACGATTATTTAGACCTTAAGGCTACTCAGACAACTAATGAAAAGACGGCAATGACTGGCACAAGTAATGACTCTACTGGAATGACTAGTGGTTTAACTTATGCATCTAACTTACAAACACAAAACAACTACTTTTCACTTCAAGCTAACGATAAAAAATAAACTAGATTATCTATAACCTTTTAATTTACCAGGCCTGGTAAATTGAATGAAAATAGTTCCTTTCCCACAACTACTAGTAAACTGAGTTATGCTTTTGGGAATATCAGCTGGTGGTTAAGTCAATCAAAATAATCAACCAGCAGCCATAATAACCAATAGATAATTCTTTTCATAACCCGTTCAACCAATCCAACTTAAAAAAACTGTAAACGGCTTCACTACAAATCACACCAAGCCAAATTAACAAAAAGGAAGCGAGATAATGACACCAAGAGAACGCTATCTTAAATTGGAACAACACCTTAGAGAAGAAAACCCCGTTCTTATTGATATCATTAACAACTATCGTGAATTGGACAAGGTTGGCTATAAAATTGGTCTACTAACTAAAGAGCAATCATATGCTACGCAAATTTCATGGTGGCCATTAATTTCGGTTCTTGGTACCTTTTCAGCAGGTAAATCTACCTTTATTAATGGTTATACTGGCAAAAATCTACAGACCACAGGAAACCAAGCCGTTGATGATAAATTTACCGTTCTTTGCTATGGCTCAAATGATGAGGTTACTACCTTACCAGGCTTGGCTTTAGATTCTGACCCACGCTTTCCATTTTTTGGCATCAGTAAAGAGATAGAAAAAGTGGAAACCGGTGAAGGCAGTCGCATAGACAATTACTTGCAATTAAAAACGACTAATGCCGATGTTTTAAAGGGCAAAATTTTAATTGACTCTCCAGGATTTGATGCCGATTCACAACGTGATTCTACTCTTCGTATTACCAATCATATTATTAATATGTCTGACTTAGTATTAGTGTTTTTTGATGCACGTCATCCTGAACCTGGAGCTATGAGAGACACTCTAGAACATCTAGTTGCTACCACTATTGCTCGAAAAGATGCCGATAAAATACTCTATATACTTAACCAAATAGATACTGCGGCCAAAGAAGATAATCCCGAAGAGGTTATTAGTTCTTGGCAGAGAGCTATTTCAAGCCAGGGATTAATTGGTGGTAATTTTTACACTATTTACAATGAAGAGTCGGCCAATGACTTTACAGACCCAGCCCTTGAAGAACGTTTTAAACGCAAAAAAGACATTGATCTCGCTCGCATACACTCTCGTATAGACAAGGTTAGCACTGAACGTACTTATCGTATTGCCCATGCGATGGAAAACATTATTGATGAGATACATGAGCACAAAATTCCACTCATTAAAAAGGCTATAAGTGCATGGCGTAAAAAAGTCATTACCACAGATATTGTGGTGTTTGCAGGCCTGCTCATTGCTCTATTTTATGGCTTAAATACGTTTGGTTATTTTGATATTCCCATGAGCGATTGGCCTCTTATTAAGCTGGCTAATGAATCCATTTATTTTGGCATTGGAATAACCGCTCTTTTTGTCATTATCGTGCTGATAATTCATGGTTACATTCGTGCTAAATTTGCTCGTTGGGATGCCAATAGATTAGAAAAAACCGATCCTCAACTTGCCAATGCATTACGCCATAACACTCGTTTTTGGCGTCGTATGTTTCCAAAAGAACCTAGAGGCTGGTCAAACCGCAACCGTCGTAAATTAAATAATATTGTTAATGCTAGCAAAAAAGCAATTCAGGCTTTAAATGACCAATTTGCCAACCCATCTGGAAGAACAGATGATAGTAAAGAGGCACAAACAAAGTCTAATGACTCCATAGCCAATGACTCAAAAGAAAATTTGTCAAAACTAGACTCCCTCGAAAAATCTTATGATGAGACCAAGCCCATTAACGACAATAAATCAAATGAAGAGTTAGAAACTATTATTGATAACGAGGAATCCAAAACCGTCAAATCTGAAAAATAATTATTGCGCTCTTGTTTAGATTTAAAAAAGATAGAATAGGGTTAAATAACCCTACTCTAATTGCATGATTTTTTATCATGGCAAAGTTTTTTTAATAACCCTATTAGTTTTTCATACTCTTTCAAGGCTTTCTCAAGCCTTACCTATTGCTCAAAAAACCATAACTTAGTAAACTTTTCAGTAACTTAAATATAGTTTCCAACATATTCGAGTTGCTCCAAAATATAGTCTTAAAAACCTCAAAACATATCCCTGTGTTAAAAACATGGTTTTTATGCTCCTCAACTTTGAAAGGCACAGTACCGACCATACTGTGCTTTTTTTTTGCCAAAACCTCCTAAAAAAACCTACAATTTAAACAACATAACTGGAGCAACTTCATGCAAAACAAATCTGAACACAAACACTACAAACACGGTCACGGCAGTGATGAACAACATAAAAAAGACCAAGCCCTTTTTAGTCATCTGCTTGAACACCACAAAGAACTTAAACGCAGCACCGAACGTTTACCCAACGGTATTTGTAGTCGTACAACATCTGAATCTCCAAAATTAGCTAAAATTATTCAAGAACACGTTATAGGCATGGAAAAACGTTTTGGAATGGGCCGCGCAATTCGTTCTTGGGATCCATTATTTGCTGCTTTGTTTGAATACAAAGATCAAATTAATATGCAATATCGCAATATTGAAGATGGGGTAGAAGCGACTTTAACCAGTGATGACCCTAAAATCATTGAATTGATTCATTGTCATGACGATACCTTACACGGTTTTGTAGACGATGGTTTTGATGCAGGTAAAAGAGAGAGCCCTAAACCAAGTTGGCTAAAAGACTAACGTTTTCTCTAGCTAACTTATTTACTTGCTTTGGTAAACTTGTTTTGATTAAAAATGGTGTTATTTCACTGACTTGAAAACGGATGATTTAACCCTATAAAAAGTTAAATAAACGTAAAATTGGAAAAACATCATGATTATTATGTGCCCACACTGTGCCGGTTTAAACCGCGTACCTGATGACAAACTTTCTAATCAAGCAAGCTGTGGTAAATGTAAAGCACCGCTATTTAGCGGTAAACCTCTTGAGATGAATGGTCAGCAATTTACCCGTGCTTTACAAAAAACAGACCAACCTTTAGTAGTCGATTTTTGGGCTCCTTGGTGCGGTCCTTGCCAAGGTTTTGCACCTACTTTTGCTCAAGCGGCTGCACAATTTGAACCCAAGGCTCGGTTTATTAAAATCAACACTGAAAATGAACAACAGATTGCGGGTCAGTTTGGCATTAGATCAATACCCACCTTGGCCATTTTTCAATCCGGCAAAGAAATTACCAGAATGGCTGGGGCGATGGATTTTAGAAACTTTAGCCTTTGGTTAGAGCAAAATTTACCTAAATAAACAGCACTCTTAGGGTTTTAAGATGGTTATACTGTTTTAAAACCCACAATCCATTGTTCAATACAGACTTCAATCACAATGTTGTTTATTAAACATAATCATTCACTAACATTAACTAAGAGAATCACATGGAATTAGGCTCACCAGAACACAAACAGCTACTTACTCAGGGCATTATCAAGGTTGCGTTAAAAACCATCTTCCTGGGCTTTATTTTAGGCGTAATTCTATTTATTCCATTACTGCTTAGAGAAAACACCTTCTCGATTGGTGTGGCTTACTTAGGCACAGCGATTTTAGTTGGCTCTGTGGTTTATGCTTTAAGTTTAGCTTGGAAGAAATACCAGCGAATCATTAAGCCTTTTGACGAAACTTATCGCTCAAAATAGGTCGAAATAGGTCTTTTTAAAAAATACCAGGCCTGGTAAATTTAATTTGCCCTGTAATCTATGGTTTATTTATTATAGATAAACCTGCTTTTTTAAGCTTTAATTGCTTTAAAGCGGTTTTTTATGATTTGTAACGCATGTTTTAGGGCGATTGATATGGCTTTTCTCATACTTAAAGACCCAGACCAGGCCTTGGCATTTTGTTTCATAACCTCAAAATCTTCACTTTTTTGTGATTCCATCTTTTGCTTTGAATAGAGTAATTTATTTAAATCATCTAATAACATCGCCAAACTGTCTGCTTGCTCATAATGATATTGATACCACGCTTTAAGTTGCAATAATGAGCTTACTTTTGAGTTTGGCTGAGCCTCATTCGCCCCCAAAACATGTTGGGCTTGCCAATCTAAAATGGCTTGTAAAATTTCTTGGCCATTTCCTGCTAAAGACAAGGTTTTACGTAATTTAAGATTAAGCCAGAACTGCTTAGCCACCAATAAAATCAAATACCCTGTGGCTATGGCCATTATCAACGCCAACCATTTAACTCCCCAAATTATCCATCTTGGTAAAGCCAATGCTGTGCTACTGGCAATTTTTTGCTGTGACACCTTGCCCGTTAGTGGATTAAAGCTGCGTAACACCAGTTGTGGAAAACTCACCAAACCTGATTCTTTAACTCTAAATGGCACTTGAATATTAAGCTGAGTGACCTGCCCTTTTTGATTACTCGATTGCGAGAGTTGCATGGATTCAGCTAACCAAGAAAATTGCTCATTATGTTCAAGTTGGTTAATTAATTGATATGCGGTTGATTTTAGATAATCGGCACTCACGCCTTCACCCGTTATTTGCCAATTCCAATAATACAAATTCCCTTTTTGGTAAAACGTATCTAATGGCGTTATCTGCCAATTTAACTGACCAACGGCAACTGACATCGGTAAAAATATCGGCAATGGTTTTATTTCTATTTGCTGCGGGCTATCAAAAAACTTCCAGCGACGGTTGGTGGTATTTTTTACCTCAATCACGGGAGACTTGAGCTCCAACGATTTGCCACTAAGAACCGTTGGCATTTCATAACTAATCATATACGTGGTAGATTGTTCTGGCTTAGCTATTTTTTGGACAATCACATCTTTATTTCGCAGATCAATGGACGGCTTCATCTCCACCAAAAAAGCCGGATTAGCAACCTTAACTTGTGCTTGCCACACTCCTTGCTGAGAGCTATATAAAACCGCATTCGGTTTGTGCCATTCAATGCTAACCTGTGGATTATTAGCTACATTAATCAACGTTTTTGGAATATGAATCAAACCCGCGTTTTGTTCTTGCAAAGTAAATGGCAGAGCTTTTAATGGGTAGGCGGTTATTCTTAACGAGTTGGCATGTTGCTCAACATCATCAATTTTAAACGCGGCTTTAAGGTGTGACCAATCTAAAAAAGCAGAAGACTTTCCTAAGTGTTCACCTTCAATGACAATCGTTAACGGCTGGCCTAACATTAAGTTTAAAGGGCGAATTTTTACCGTTACATCGTTATTGTTTGTGTAATTTAGGCTATTTATTGTATTTGTAGTCGTAGACTTTAACGGTTCTACCGATGCTAAAACCGTTGATTGCGTTTTACCAGGCCTGGTCATTTGCTCATTGGCATAAACTAGATTAACCATAAACACTAAACTAAGCAGTCCAATGCCAAGAACAATCATCGATTTAGCAAATTTAATACCGTTTACCATGGCTGAATCCCTGGAATAGCATGAGACTCTTTTTGAGCCGCATGGAAACCCTCTTCTCTTTCAAACAAACGTTTTAAAAGTTGTTTTTGGTCGTCTTGCAAACTTTGTAATTTATGCTCAAACTTCTCTGCACGCTGTTGGTTAACTTGTGCCTGCAATACCGCATTGTTAGATGAACTGGTTACAGTATTAAGTCGCAACTTAGCAATACTTGGATTTAGCTTATAGTCGGTAAGAGTATCCGGTTCGGGTATTTTAAAAAGTTTACCGCTGCGGCCACCTTTTGGCGAATCGCCATCTGAACCAGAACCTGGCTCTTTCGATTTTGAACTTGGCGGCTTTTGCCCCCCATAAAAAGCCCCATCAGCACTGTCTCCTTGAGAACCTTTACCTTTCTTTTGTTTTTCTGATTTTGATTTTTTAGCCTGTTTCTCTAAATCATGACGTTGCTGAGCGATGGCTAAATTATGTTCTGCCTTCGCATAAGGTGATTGATACAACAAAGCCTGTTGATAAGACTCAATAGCCTGCGGCAGTAGATTTGCTGAATAGTAACTGTTACCCAAATTATATAAAGCCTTAGCTCTTTCTTTATCATTAGGAGCTTGCCAAGCCGCTTGTCTAAAGTACAGCACCGCACTGTCTAAATCATCGGCTTTGTAGGCCGATGCCCCAGCTCCAAACCAACCTTGATAATTGGATGTTTCATCATATAAAGATTGAGCCAGTTCAAAAGAACCTTCTTCAAATGCAGCGTACGCTTGGTGCAGTTTTGTAGTAGTTGAGTTTGACATTGTTGGGTTTGCCAGCGCAGGTTTTGTCCACAAGCCTGTGACAGCCAAAGCCAACATAGGTAACGTCAGCATAAAAATTAAAGGCTGATTAAAACGGGGTTTAGCTGGCGACTTACTCTTTTTATTTTTTTCATCCTTTTTATTAAAACCTGCTACACCAAAAGCAATTTGCCATAGATAAAAAGCCAATAGTAAACTCACGAGACCTATTACCATAAAAGGCTGTGCATAACTTACCCAAACTTGTTTAACGGTTTTGTCTTGATAGCTTGATGCGGTATCGGTAATCGCTTTTTGTAGTTTGTTCATAAACTCTTGGTCAGAGCTGGCCTGTAAATAAAGCCCTTCGGTCTTTTGTGCAAATGAAAGTAACTGACTCTCTTCTAATCGGCTTTGTACTAACAAACCATTAACATGCAAATAACCCGACGAGTCGCTCTTATCTGGAATAGGCACTGGACGCGTTTTACCCACGCCTACAAAAATCACTTTTACCCCTGTTTGACTCATCGCTTGTGATTGAGTCACTTTTAATGATTGCACAATTTTCGGTAGCTCTACGGGCTTCCAAAATGGAGGTGCTCCGTTAGTAAAAATAATCAATACTTTAGCTTTACGACCAGTTTGCGTTAGGGTGTTTAAAGCCCCAATTAATCCGAGTTCCAGCCAACTGCCTTTAGTGGGTAATAGACCTGGTTCGATTAAATTTAAAGAGTGGTTAAACACCTGTTTATCGTAGGTTAATGGCAATACAGAATGCGGTTGCCCAGCAAACACACTTAAGGCGATACGGTCATTATTTTCTAACCCATCTACTAAACTTTGAGCAATGGATTTAGCAAATAAAAACCGATTTGGCTTCACATCTTGAGCCGTCATTGATTGAGATAAATCAAAATCAATCATCACATCCACGCCATTACGGGTGTGGTTTTCAAACTGAGAATCTAAACTACGCGGGCCTGCCACCGCAATCACTAAACAGATCCAAGCCAAAATTAATAAACGATTGGCCGTGATTAATTTACCAGGCCTGGTAAATCTATTAACAGATCCAGAAGGTGTTGATTGTGACATGACATTGTCTGCAGTACTGACCCACGGCCAAAGTGCGGCATCGGCATAACTTTGTTTTTGGCGGTTTCGGAGTAGACGTTGAATAATCCACAATACAATAGGCAAGCCAAGCCCCCACAACCAAGCTGAATCTCGCCACAGTAATTCACCATTTAATAAGGCGTCAATCATTTGATTGCCTCCTTATTGGCTAAAACGTTTGTGCGTTTTGAACCTTGCCATAAAAGAGCCAGTAGCCAATAAAATGCAAAGACCAAAACCGCTAAAATTAACGGATAAAAAGATAAATCTTGTTTGGTAGGAGGGCTTGGCGGCGGCTCATAAGGTACACCTTCAGCCTGGTTAATTTTGTCTAACACCTTAGAAATTTCATCGCCACTGCCAACTTGGTAATATTTACCGCCCGTTTGCTGAGCAATCATTTGTAACGACTCTTTTTCTAACGGCTGATAGAGCAATCCGGTGTAAATACGTTTATCGGCCTGTTGATTACTTGCCCCAACACCAATCGTATAAATAGGAACTTTTAGTAGCTGAGCGTAGTTTACGGCCTCGGTCAGCTCAATTTTACTGGGTTGGCTAAGACCGTCACTGATTAACACCACGACTCGTCTTAAAGTCTCTTTATTGGCTTTAGTAATGGCGGTTTGATCAGTCTGTTTTAGAGCTAAACCTAAAGCTTGACCCATAGCGGTATCGGTACGCCCTGCCAAATAAGGTTTGAGACGTTTCAGCGATAGCCGAGCCAAGGTTTGGTCTGACGTTAATGGCATTAAAGTGTAGGCATTATCGGCATAAATTTCTAAACTAAAACGATTACCTTCCAGGCCGCCAATAAACTTATCTAAAACCTGTTTAACTACATTCATACGGGTTTCTTGCTTACCGTTGATTTGATAATCAGGCAATAAAAAAGAGGCCGAGCTTTCAATAACAAACACAATATCTCTCACCGTTTTAGTGTTTGGCTCTGATGGCGTGGGGGATTTTAAAACAGGCTGAGCAAGTGCAATTGCAAGTAAACTGATTAACAGGCCTCGCAAAGCATTAAAAACCAGGGTTTTAAATGAAAATAATCGCAATGGTAGAACCGGGTGAGCATTCTGCATTTTATGAATCAGAGCATGTTTAACTCGCAGTTGACGACGAGCTTGAATCTCACTTAAATCATTTTTAGCATTAAACAGACTGCTTAACCACCACAGCAACGGCCAAACAATAATGAGCCATAACCAAAGCGGAGATTCAAACACCAAACTACTCTGCTCTGTATGGGTTACCAGGCCTGTAAAATTGAGTAAATCCATAAAGATTTTTGCCAACCAAACGTCCATTATTTACGACCTCGTTTATAGGTTGGTTTTGCAGAGCTGATTTGCTTTATTTTTTGCCCGTAAATTTGCCCGTAATAACTTGCTAACTGCTTGCTGGTAAGCTGAGTATTGATTTGTTTATGGGCGGCTTCTATTGCCATAGTAACGTTTTCACGTGAAACAGTTTGTTTGGCAAACGCCATTAAATCAGCTAGTTCTTTTAAATCCTTTAACGGCGTTAATGACAAGGTTTCGGTTGCTGAATGAGATTGCAAAATCCCAGAAATATAGTCCAGCCTTTGCACCAGTGCATAAAAATCCGTTATTGTCGTTTTAGAAACCGACTGTTCATTTGAGGTTAAATTCATTGACTGTCGCAGGTTTTTTAATTGCTTACGTAGCAATATAAAATGCAGCAACACACTTTGTTTAACAAACGGTTGATGACGTGTTTTCAACATTAAATACAGACTTACCAGGCCTGCTAAAATCATTACAATAAATAACCAATATAAACTGGTTGTTAATAAACCTAACCAATCAAAATCAGGCGACAAGGGCAACTCTATATCTAACAATGTCATGCTGTTATCTGCGGTTTGGCTAACCAATGTTTGCACCTTATCGACCTGTTCCACTTGCTCAACCATGCTTCACACTCTCTGCTTGAGAGATCTCATGACCAATAACCTCACTTAAAGAGTTTTGTTGATGACCTCGCACACTCAGTTTATTTTTATTTTCAGCGTGTAATGAGTGCATCATCTCTAGGGTAGATTCATCGGTATAAACAGAGTAAACTCCTACTCCTGCTTGGTTTAAATTGAGTTGAATTTGCGATTGATATTGCATTGACCAGGCCTGGTAATTTGCTCTTTGAGATTCATCAGCAATATCATAAACCTGCTGATTATGCATAGACTGTAATTGCAAACCTTCGATATCAGGCAACTGCGTTTCTGCAATGTCTTTAATCCAAATCGCTTCAATAGACACTCTAGCTTGCAACGCCGTAAGCACCTCGGTAGTTTGCTGATCTACATCATCAAAATCACTGATTAAAATCAGTCTTGAACCAGGTGATAATTGTGCGGTCAATTTAATGAGTACATCATTTAGACTGGGTTCAGTTGGTGATGTTTTCATCTGTTGCTGATTTACTGGTGGGCAAGGCTTACACACTAATTGCATAACCTGTGAATAAATAGATTTACCTTCAAAAATCGGCGATTGTTCCAGCCCTTCTGCCAATCGCCCTGCCGCAACCGGGATAGACATTTGCTGAGCTAGCCAAGCATAAAAACCTGCTACTCTTGCCGCTTGTGCCGCCTTAATTCTCTTGCGAGTACCAAAACGCATGCTGGCTCGGTGATCGACCAAAATAAACCAGTTTTCTTGACGCTCTTCTTGAAACAGTTTGGTGTAAGCCTTGCCTGTTCTCGCCATTAATCGCCAGTTAATTCGCCTAATCTCATCACCTGGTTGATACAAACGACTCTCTTCATACTCTAGCCCTGCACCCATAAACTGTGAGGTTTGCTCACCCTGCCTTAAAGCTTCACTCTGCTTATTATTCGCCGCAAGTTTGCCATTGGTTTGTGCCAACTCTTCTGCAAAAGCGGTAATTTCATTCATTGATAAGATTGGCAAATTGGCTAACTGTGAACTGGGCAGCGTTAAACGTTGGCTAAAGCTTCGCCAAAACGTGTTAAACAAACCCAAAATCAGTTTTAAAAACGGCACTGAGTTAATCCTGTAACAAGAAACCCATCAACCAAACAGTCAACCAACCAATGCAATCTGCTTTTATCCTTAATCATTCCATTCAAACCTCAAACTTTACAGCGTGTTTTGAATCATAGGTACAGGCACGAGTTCAATGAGTTTTTTAATAATAGAATCGGCCGTCCACTTTTGAGCTCGACCACTAAAACTAAGAATCAACCTATGACGCAAAACATCAGGCAACAAAGCAATCACATCATCTGGAGTCACAAAATCACGCCCTTGTAGCCATGCATAAGCACTGGCGGCATGTAACAGAGCAATAGAAGCACGTGGCGATGCACCTACCTCTAAAACCCCTTGCAAAGCCGTATCTAACTCACCCAATTTACGAGTAGCGGCAATCAGAGCAACCATGTATTTTTCAACCTCGTCAGACACAAATTGTTCAGCCACTTCATGACGAGCATGCAAAACATTATCCGGGGTTAAAAAGGCATTAAGTTTTTCTTTGTCTTCACCAAAATGATGAGCTCTATCACGGCGTAAGATTTCTAACTCTTCATTTTCATTAGGATAATCGAGCACTACATGCAGCATAAAGCGGTCTAACTGTGCCTCTGGCAAAGGATAAGTACCACTTTGTTCTAACGGGTTTTGTGTTGCCATAACCAAAAACATCTCTGGCAAGGCACGGGTTTGCCCACCTGCCGTGACCTGTTTTTCAGCCATTGCTTCTAATAGAGCAGACTGAACTTTTGGCGGTGCTCGGTTGATTTCATCCGCCAAAATAATCTCATTAAAGATTGGCCCTTTAACAAAACTTAACGCTCCAGTATTTACATCTAAAACATCAGAGCCCATAACGTCGCCAGGCATTAAATCTGGGGTAAATTGAATACGTTGAAAACTGGCATGAACACCCGTTGCAAGCGTTTTAACCGCCGTAGTTTTTGCCAGGCCTGGTGGGCCTTCTAATAAAACATGTCCGCCTGTTAATAAGGCAATTAGCATTTTATCTAGCAGAGCTTCTTGACCAACGATTACCCGTTGTAAATGCTCTTTAAGTGTTTTAAATTCTATTTTAGTGCTCATTTTGCGTCCTAAACCTGGTTAGTCGTGCGAGTATGCGGGTAAATCATAACATGTGTATTTTAAGAGAGATGGCCGCTTATTGTATTAAACCTAGCCCACCAACAGTGAGCATCTATTATTAAAGTTTCAAAACAATTCATTTAAATAATCTATATACGTAAATGTATTTACAGTCATGTTCTTCTGAGTATAAATTCAAATGTAGCCACAAATATAAGCTCAGTTTTTCCTCTTATTCCTTGCTATTTCACAAAAGACTCATAAAATTAAAGTATTCAAAAAATACATCACAAAAAATTTAAACCCCACACTTTAACTTTAACTGTTTTTCTTTAAAAGCAAAATAAAAAGAACTTGATAAAACCATGTCCTCTATCTATGTGATTTCAAAGCGTAAAGCTCGTATTCTATTTTTTTTAAGCTTAACCTTAGTTGGCTTATCTGGTGCGGCACAGGCGACGACAACTGATTTTACTGAAGCGGTAAAAATGTATGATAATCAAGACTATGAGCAAGCTTATGCAGTGTTTTCAAAGTTAGTTGAGCAAGATTATTCTTCTATTGATTACAGTTTTTATTTGGCTCAAACCGCGGCTAAATTACATAAAAATCAACAAGCGATTACCGCTTATGAACGTATCTTAATTTTACAGCCTAATCACACTCGGGCTAAATTAGAGCTTGGTAAGCTCTATTATGAACAAGGCGATCTTGTTCTATCTCAGCACTATTTTAATGATGCACGAAATGACAATATTCCAGACGCGGTTCGTACTAATATTGATAAATATTTAGATCAAATCGCCAAAAAATCCAGTAAATCAAAGCTTAGTGGTGCTGTGATTTTGGGCGTTGGGCATGATGATAATATCAACGTTTCACCTGAAGCATCATCTTGGTTTGTACCTATATTTGGCCAAGAATTTACTAATGTTACCGACCCTGTAGAAAGTCTATACACCCATCAAGTAGGGATTTTAAATCATTATTACGATGCAACATCAACCTATGGCTTTGGCATCAAAAACAGCGTAATGGTCTATAACAAATCTATACCGGGTGAGAGTGAATATAATATTTTTTATTTACGTTACAAACCTTCGCTTATCTTTAAATATGACCAAGACACCGTAGAAACAGCTTTGCTGTACGATACCATGCAATATGGCGGTGATGCTTATTTGGAAACATTTGGTTTTGAACCAAAAATATCACATTCAATAGACTCAACCAGTTTAATCTCTGCTCATCTAAAACTGATGTTCAAAAACTACTTAAGATCAACTGATCAAGCTCGTGATGCCCGTTACAATGAAGTTGGAATTGATTACTACAAAAAGCTTAATGCCGCTACTACATGGTTAAATTCAGCCGTTTTAGCACAAGAACGACAAGACAAATCAAGCTCTTTAGATGTCTCAAATGATGCAATCTATGCTAAAACAGGGCTTAGTTATAAGTATTCCGCAACCTTACAGGCGGGAGCAGAAATTCAATACAACCAAAAAAATTATTTAGATAACAACCTATTTTTCTTAAATAAGCGCCAAGACTCTACGATTAGAGCGGCAATCAATATTTCAAAAAATCTCAATAAAGATTTAGCCATTCAGCTAAGAGCCGAACACATAGACAATAGCTCCAACCAAAAGGCTTACTCATACAATAAAAACGTATTTTTAGTAAATCTTATTAATCGTTTTTAGGGAGATCACCATGAAAAAGATTGTATTTATTATTGCTTTTTTAGTTACCACCGAGGCATTTGCCTCTGTTGGCAAAGTGACAGCCCTAAACGGATCTGCAACGATTGAACGTAGCTACCAAGAAATTAATGCCTATATTGGCTTACCAATCAAACAAGAAGATACCGTTATTACTCGCGATGAAACGCAGATGCAAATGATTTTTAACGATAATACTGTTATCACTTTGGGTAAAAATACGATTTTTAGGGTATCTAATTTTTCATTTAATCAAACGGAGAAAACTCAAGTTGAGTTTTCGCTGACTAAAGGCTTCATGAAGTCAGTTACAGGTCAAATTGGTAAGCTCAACCCAACGCATTTTAAAGTTAAAACGGCCAATGCAACCATTGGTGTAAGAGGCACTACTTTTACTCTTGAGGTCAATGACCGCTTTACGCAGTTGACGACACTAAAAGGGGCAACCTATTATCAAGATAATGCCACTCAAAAAATTTATGAAGTACCTAAAAACCATACTTTGATTTTTAACCATAAAACAGGTAATGTTGAAATCAGAGCGATTAATAACGATTTCGCTTTTAATATAGTAGACACCAACCAAGACATTAGCCTGCCTGACCAACGTTTAACAGAGGCAGATGAAGTAAATCAAAATAGCTTACAAAATAGTACTATGTCTAAAAAAAGCTATGACAAAGTGACTGTGAGCTCAGCTACCTATTCTGAGTATGGCTACTGGGAAAATACATCGACCAATGTAGTTAGTGATGTCTGGGCAGATGCCATTGCAGGAGAAAGCGAAACCTCTACCAGCCAAATAAACAATTATATTACCAATGGCTCTACAGCAAATTATTCCGGTGGAGTTGTCGCCTTTGATAATAACCAACAAGGTACTGGCACCATACAATTGAATGTTAATTTTGGTGCCAGCAGCAATGCCACTACAGGAATTATTGACTATACTGTTGCAGGCAACCACTGGCAAAGTACTTTTAATGGCAATGTAAGCCCTACTGGAATTGATGTACAAAATTTTACCGCGGTTTCATCAGATATAAGCTCTATAACCGGGTCATTATCTGGCAAATTTTATGGTCCAAATGCCGAAGAATTGGCTGGTACATTTGAGCTAACTGGTCAAGATACAGGTGTTACTCGAACTTCTATTGGTTCTTATAATGCATTAGGTAGCGTGACACCTTAAACGTCCAACATTAAGCTAAGCAAAATAATCATTAGTGCAGCAGCCAATTTAAATGAGTGGAATGAGCTAGGTATTTTATTTATGAAACTATTTTTATTTTTAAGTGCATTGTTATTCAGTTTGAATACCTTTGCAGATATAGGCACTGTGACTGCACTTAAAGGTAAAGCCTTTATTGAACGGTTTAACCAAAACATCGCTGTTAAAACAGGCCTGAAAATTACAGAAAAAGATATTATTCATACGGCTAATAAAAGCTATGTACAAATCATCTTTAACGATAAAACAACCATCACTTTAGGATCTAATACCATTTTTGCGGTATCTGCTTATAATTTTAGCGATGCTTCTCACTCTCAAGCTAAATTTGATCTTTCTAATGGATTTATTAAAGTTGTCTCCGGCAAAATAGGCAAGCTTGTTCCTAATAAATTTAAGATAAAGACTAAAACAGCCACCATAGGTATTCGCGGTACAGTTTTTACTGTCCTTACTAATAAATCAAAAACTCGACTTTCTACCTTAAAAGGCCAAACCTATTTAGTGCCATTAGCAACAGGCAAAGTATTTGAAGTACCTAAAAACAAACAGTTGATATTCGATCATAAAGACAGAAAAACCGTCATTGAACCTTTAAGCGATACCTCTTACCTTGGGACAAAAAATGACACATCAAATGAGTCAAACGAAACCTCTTCTGAAACAGATTCTTTAACCGATAGCGATGAATTATTTATAGATAATATTATCTCTAGCCTGACAGATGAAACGACTAAAATAGAAAACACAAACACCGATGAGGCTATAGCTAGTACTAAAAAAATTACTGGCTCAGGAGATTACTCCGAATATGGTTACTGGCTAAACGAAGATAGTCTTACAGTTGATGATGTTTGGGCAGACGGCACACCACAAACCTCTACATCATTAATTGAAAGTTATATTGGAACCAGTGCAAAAGCCAATTATCACGGAAACGTATTTGCTGTTAATCAAAATAACCAAATGACTCAAGGAACCATTAATTTTGATCTTGACTTCAGCCGGGGTGACACTTCAGTTCAAGGTAATTTTGATTATACCGTTGATAAAGGTGGAGCGAGTGAAACTCGTTGGGATTCTCAATTTGAAGGCGGTGTAACAAAAGAAGGCTTTAGTATTAATACGTTTACTGAAAACCCAGCTTCTGATGTAACAGGCATAACCGGTAATTTAGATGGCACTTTTTATGGTCCAAATGGTGAAGAAATAGCTGGCACACTTAACCTATCAGGACAAAACCAAGTGACTGGTGAAACAGAAAACTCTCTAGGTAGTTATAACGCCATTAATACCCGTCCTGACGGCATACAACCTTAATAAGAAGCTGGAAAATAGAGTGAATAAAAAGCACCTATCTGCCCTTTTACTGAGTGTAGTAGGTGCTTTTTTTATGGCTATAGTTTCGGTATTTTCGCCCCCACAATTACAAACTTTAGATAACTCACTCAGAGATATCTTTTTTCAAATTCGCGGTCCTATAGCCACAACTAATAATGTTGTCATTGTAGATATAGATGAAAAAAGCCTTAAAGCTTTTGGCCAATGGCCCTGGGAACGTAATCTTGTTGCCAAATTATTAAACCAGCTTAGCCAAGATGGTGCTGGCATCATTGGACTTGATATGGTTTTTTCAGAACAAGACAAAACCTCACCCTCTTACTTAAACCATAAATATCAATTGGGCTTAAATAACCCGCAAAATAACGACCAAGTTCTTGCAAAAGCTTTAGAAGAAACGCCTACTATTCTCGGTTACGTTTTTTTAATGAATGAACCTACCCCGCAAATCAGCATGCCACCATTACCAGCGATAATCATAGAAAAAAACAGCGCTTCACACTCCTTTTTACCTAAACCAGAAGGGGTATTACCCAACATTTCAATTCTTCAAAACAGTGCTTACAGTAGTGGTTTTTTTAACAATTTACCAGATCCATCAGGCATGGTAAGAAGCGTACCTTTGGTGATGAAGTATCAAAATCAAATCTATCCATCCATTGCTTTAGAGATGCTTAGAATTGCTAATCAAAGTCAAACGATTGAAGTCAAAACTTCCGAAACAGGGGTAGATTTTGTAAAAATTGGCCAAACTAAGATTCCAACCAATCGTCATGGTCAACTTTTTTTAAATTTTAGGGGGCCTGGTCATACCTTTACATACATTAGTGCGGCTGACATTATTAACGGCAATTACAATAAAAGCCTGGTAAACGGCAAGTGGATAATTATTGGTACATCTGCAAGCGGAATACTAGATTTAAGAGCCACCCCTTTTGATAATGCTTATCCTGGTGTAGAAGCCCACGCTACGGTGATCGATAATATTCTGAAGGGCGATATCATCTCTAAACCAAATTGGATTGATGGCTTAGATTTAATCATTGCCGTGGCCATTTTTTTAGTGAGTTTTTTGCTGTTTACTTACCTAAGTGCTTTTTATCTTATTGTGTTTTTTATTACCGGCTTTATTGCGCTGTATTTTTACCTCAGCACAATGCTATTTACTGAAGGATTAATCCTCAATATTCTTAACCCTTTTTTGGCACTCATTTTTGCTTTAGTACTCTCAACATTATTTAATTACTTTTTTGAAACTCGCCAAAAAAACCTTATTAAAACCAAACTGGCCAGCAAGGTGAGTTCATCGGTTATGAGCGAAATCCTAAAAAATGAAAGTACCAAAATCATGCAAGGGCAGACCCGAGAAATAACAATTTTCTTTTCTGACATTAGAGGCTTCACCCACCTTTCAGAAATCATGCCTAATCCACAAGCGTTAATACAGTTTTTAAACACTTACACTTCTGGGATGAGCGATATCATTATCAAAAACCAAGGTACGATTGATAAGTATATTGGCGATGCCATTATGGCTTATTGGAATGCTCCCAACCAACTAAAAAATCATGCCGACATTGCTCTTAAAGCGAGTTTGCAACAACTTAATGCCTTACAAGCACTCAATCAAAAAATCAAACAAGACCCTTTATTTAAACCAATCACAGACTATTGCAAAAAACAGCACATTGAGCCTATAACCATTGGTATTGGATTAAATACAGGTGAGGCGGTTGTTGGTGAAATGGGTACCACAGGCAGAAGCGACTACACGGCAATTGGTGACACCGTTAATATTGGCTCTAGACTTGAATCTTTATGTAAATATTATGGCTCTGAGTTAACTATTTCTGGGCAAACCAAACAAGCTCTTACTGAAGAATATACCTTTCGATTTTTAGATAAAGTCACTCTAAAAGGCAAAGAACAGCCTATAGAAATCTGGCAAGTACATAATCAAGGTAAAGCCGATACTAATCTGCATCAAGAGCTCAAAAAATATCACCAAGCCATAGAATTATATCAACGAGCCCTGTTTAAAGAGGCTTATCAAGCATTTATGGATTTACAAAATGATAGCACTAGCAGTAATCATAAAACTTATGCTATTTACATTAAACGCTGTAAACACTATATTGAACATCCACCTAAAGATTTTAATGGCGTGTTTATCCATAACACCAAATCTTAGGAGATAAAACCTATATTTGACGGGAATGAATGAATGATTAAAGTATTGGGTGCCTCGGGATCATTAGATAAAAACAGATCTTGCATCTCATTTCAGCTCAATGATAAAACGGTTATTGACGCAGGTAACCTTGTTCGTACATTAGGACAAAATAGCCATACCATTGAACAAGTATTTTTAACTCACGCTCACTTTGATCATATTCTTGATTTGCCTTTTTTAATAGAAACGCATTTTGATAAACGCCAAAAACCCTTACAAATTTTTGCTCTAAAGGAAACCTTAGAGATTGTTAAAAATCATGTTTTTAACGAAATCGTTTGGCCAAAATTTCATGAAATTATTCATCCAATACTAGGCGTTCCTCTACTCACTTTTCATGAAATCGTTTTAGGTGAAACCGTTCATACTCAAAATATCAGCATTACCGCAATCCCAGCTAATCACGTTGCAGGCTCTTGTGGGTATTTAATAAAAAAACATGATACAAGCTGCTTAATTACTGGTGATAGTTACATCAACCCAGAAACGGCTCAACTGATTAATCAGGATGAAAGCATAAAAGGCCTGATTATTGATGTCTCTTTTCCGTCTAATCTAGAAAACTTAGCAAAAGAGAGTAAGCACCTTACCCCAAAAATGCTAAAACAGGTTTTGCAACAAATACAACGCCCTATTTCAGTTTATCCTTATCATTTAAAACCCGCTTTTGAAGATCAAATTATTGGCGAATTAAACCAATTAGAATTGGCCAATGCTACCATCAGAGTGCTGCAAACTGGAGATGAGCTTATTATTGAAAATAACAACATTCAGCTTGTTCATCACTATCAGGCGGTTGAAGAAACCACCACTAATCAGCTGCAATCCTTACTGACTATCGCACAAGCTCTTTCTTCAGAAACAAATGTTAATAAACTTTTAGAGCTTATTTTACAAGAGGCGATGAGTTTCTCTCATGCCGATGCGGGCACCTTGTACCAATTATCAGAAGATCAAAACGAACTCATTTTTACCGTTGTACAAAACCGTAGTCTTGACATACATATGGGTGGTACGGCTAAACCGATAACTTGGCCTAATTTACCGCTAAAGCTAGAAGATGGCTCCGCCAACGAGCAGATGGTAGCGACTTACTGTGCCGTACACAAAGAAATCGTGCATATTGCATCCGTGTATGACAATAAAAATTTTAATTTTGAAGGCACCAAAAAGTTTGATGCCACTACAGGTTATCACTCAAAATCAATGCTGGTTTTGCCTCTGCTTAACACAAGCCACGAGCTGGTTGGCGTACTTCAATTAATTAACAAACTTGATGGTACAGGCAAAGATATTGCCTTTACTGAAGCCGATAAACAAAACACATTAGCGTTAGCATCACAGGCCGCTATTTCCCTAACAAATAGCTTACTCATAAAAGACTTGGAACGGTTATTTGAATCGGTAATTGGCACCATTACCAAAGCATTTGACGAAAAATGTTCATATACTGGTGGACATGTTCGACAAGTCGCCGAACTCTCTCAAATTATTGCTCACGGTATTGCTGAAGATAATACCGTTTATAAGGATGTGAATTACGATACTGACGACTTTCATGAAATTAAAATTGCAGCTTTACTGCATGATGTTGGCAAAATTGCCACGCCAGAATTTATCATGCAAAAGGCCACAAAACTTGAAAAGATTTTTGATCGTATCAATCTCATTCAAGAGCGTATGGAGATTGCTAAGCGAGATGCCAAAATTGAACTTTTAGAAAGTCAGCTTTTATCTTCAAATAAGACCATTAGCCAAGCTGACTATGAGGCTAAAGTAAAACAATTAGATGATGATTTTGCCTTCTTAAAAACCTGCAATAAAGGCATGACATCTCTTAATGATGAGGATATTGCTAGAATTAAGCAAATCGCTCAACAACACGTCATCATTAATGACCAGGCCCGCCCAATGCTAGATGAAGATGAACAGATTAATCTACTAATACAATCAGGCACATTAAACCATGACGAGCGTGAAAAAATCATGGATCATGCACGAGTGTCACTAGAGATTTTAAGTACCCTACCTTTTCCCAAAAAGTATAATCGAGTCGTACATATTGCAGCCAATCACCACGAAAAACTTGATGGTTCTGGCTACCCCAGAGGCTTAGTAGACTCTCAAATTGTACTAGAAGACCGAATCCTAATCTTAGCCGATCTATATGAAGCCCTGTCTTCTCAATATCGCCCTTATAAAGGCCCTAATCCTCTATCAGAAATATTTAAAATTCTTACCTCTATGGCCAATAGTGGCCTTATTGATAAGAAGCTTCTTAGATTCTTTTATGAAAGTGGAACTTACAAGCACTACAACAAGTTTCTAAATGAACAGCAAATAGATGATATTGAATTTGTTTTAAATGACTAAAGCTTAAAAAACCTCCTCTTATTATCAAAAATAAATATTCACAATTAAGTTTTTGGCTTTTTATATAGTCAAAAACTTTTTAAAACCCATTTTTGAAAAAAATTGCTTTATTATGAAAGCAACATTCTATAAAAAATAATTTCCATAATATTTACTTAGTTAAAAATTAGCTTAGTCAAAACCCGTTTTGTTTAGAGGTAAACGTGTTCAAACTTAAACTCTTTTTAATCATCTTTATTTTATTGCTCTCTGGTTGTAATAACCAACAGCAAGCTCCTCCAATCAAGCTCATTACTAACGCCTGGATTGGATACTCTCCCCTTTTCTACGCTAAAGAAAAAGGCTGGTTAAAAGAATCCAATATTCAACTCTCTACCCTAGTCTCTTTAAATGAAGGCATGATGACCTTTAAGATGGGTGGATTTGATGGAATAACTGGCACCCAGTACGAATACCAAAAACTAAATAGTCAACACTTTGATTTAGTGCCAATTATGATGTTTGATCGCTCTAATGGCGGCGACATGGTAATGAGCAATCTTTCGCTCGAAACATTAAAAAATACAACGGGATCGATTGATGTCTATTTAGAGACTAATTCAGTAAACTCCGTTATTTTTAAGGACTTCATAAAAACCCACCAATTAGCCAACAAAAGCTTTCATTTTATTAACAAAAATCAACTTAAAATCGTCACCCATATTAAACAACAAACCATCAATAAACCTACCATTGTAGTGACCTACGTTCCTTATAATTATGAGTTACTTAACAAAGGCTTTAAGGTGCTTGAATCAACACGTGCTAATTCAAGCATTATGGTATTAGATGCATTGTTTGTAGATAAAAATGTCCTAAATCAACGTTATAACGATTTTATTGCTCTTAAAATGATTATTAACAAGGCAATAAAAAACCTTAAAGAGAATCCTAAAGAATATTATGAAGTGGTTAAATCTTATCTAGAAAATCCAACCTATAATGATTTTAGCCAAGGCCTTGAGACTATAGAATGGCTTAATGGAGATCTTTCGGACAATATGATTCAAAAGATGAATGAGATTAACTTTCAAACAAGGAATTTAATCTAAATGTTGACGATTAATCGGTTTTTGAGTGTTTTATTTATTTTAACGGTAATGGCGTTATATGGGTCTTTTGTTATTTATTATATGGATGAACAAAATACCAAAGCTCAAATCATCAATGCCGACTTTAATCGAGTGTTACATGAAACCAGCTATAGCATTACCACTCAGTTAAACAATCTCGATAACATTAATAATTTTAGAGCTTTGCTTGATCGTAAAGTAGCCCAAAACCATCTAATTTCTGCCCTAGTTATCTCTAGAGGCAAACAGATACAGCTAACAAGTGACCGAGGTATTCGTGAGCTTCCGGTCGAAACACACAAACACACTAAAAATGAAAATTCTCCCCGTGAAGCCATCTTAAACAATACGGTTCACGAACTTGAATTTGAGGTATATCAACAAAACAAAGCCATAAAACTGAGTATTTTATTGTTTGCTAATCAGCCTGAAATAAAAACTTATTTTGCGGATGCTTTGAACCAATATATTATATTTTTTATCATTCCAACTCTGATTACCTCTCTGTTTTTATATTGGCTATTACAACTTTTTTTAGTGAAACCTTTAGAAAAACTAAAAAAGTTTGCCTATTATCACGATAGAACGCCAGATCCTTTAAAAATCAGAGAATTAGAATCTATTCGCAGTTCAATGCTGCAAACCTTTCAACTGTTAGCTGAAGAAACAAGAGCTCTTTACCGTTCAGCAAGAACCGATTCATTAAGTTCTTTACCAAATCGCTATCAATTAAATGAACGACTCGACTGGCTAATAAAAGAATCAGAACGTTCGCAAACACCCTTTGCTTACTTATTTTTAGATGTCGATAACTTTAAAAAAATAAACGATACCCTAGGGCATGATGCAGGAGATGAAATTGTCATTAATCTTTCAAACATTATGCAAGCTGACCTCAGATCATATGACATCATTGCCCGTGTTGGAGGCGATGAATTTGTCATTATTGTGAGCAAATACCACAACCATATTGAGCTAAATCATATTATTGAACGGATTCTTTCACAGATCTCGCAAGATCAAATTGTCCGTAACCAAGTAATTAATGTCTCAGCCAGTATTGGTGTAGCGTTTTACCCTAAAGATGGAACCGATGGTCAGGCACTGATGAAAAGTGCAGATATTGCTATGTACGAGGCAAAAAAACAGGGTAAAAACCAACATCACTATTTTACCGAAGAGCTAAACCATAAAATTCAAACAGAGGTTCAGCTAGAGGCTGAGTTACGTCAAGCCATTCAAAATAATGAGTTTGAACTTTACTACCAACCTAAAGTTTCAACTGAAACCAAAAGCATAATTGGCTTAGAGTGCTTAATCCGCTGGAACCATCCAACCAAAGGGGTTGTATCTCCATTTGAATTTATTCCTATTGCGGAACAAAGCGGTTTAATCATACCCATTGGTGATTGGGTCCTTAAACAAGCTTTACAAAAGCAACTATTGTGGAATAAACGATACAACATAGACTTACCTGTTTCGATCAATGTCTCAGCCATGCAGTTTAGTCACAAAGAGTTTTTTACAAAACTGCAAACTCTTATTCATACCATTGGTTTTGAACCAAATCGGTTAGATATTGAAATCACTGAATCTGTATTAATGGAAAACACCGAAAAACATCTTACTACCCTTAAAAAATTAAGAGGTTTAGGTGCAACCGTGTCTCTAGATGATTTTGGAACGGGTTACTCCTCACTTGCCTATTTAAAAACCTTTCCCATTAATATTTTAAAAATTGATAAATCATTTTTAGGGGATTATGACACCATGTCAGGTGCCATTTTTATCGAGACTATCGTCAATATGGCTCATAACCTAAAAATTGACGTGATTGCTGAAGGCGTTGAAACCGAGGATCAGTTAGATTATTTAAAAAGCATTAAATGTGAAGCATACCAAGGTTATTTGTGCAGCAGACCTCTGCCAGAAAACGAATTTATTGAGTTGGTTCAAAAATCTCTATCAACTCAAACTTAAAACTTAAAACTTAAACACGCTTTAGTTTTTTAAACTTAGTTTAATTTTCTTTACCTCTTTTCAGCCACTTTCGTTTTAACAACGTCTAATAACGTCGTCAAAATTGTTTCAGTGGCTTCATCAGTTAATACCCCTTGTTGATCAAACTTTTCAAAAGCATTGTTTACCAAAACTTCAGGCTGATTAATAATGGTTGGATTCAAATATTGCAACATCTGCCTTAAGTGAATTTGAGCCCGTGCCGTACCCATAAAACTTGGACTAGCCCCCACTATGGCAAGTGGTTTACTATCAAAAGGGGCACTAGGTAAACGTGATAACCAATCAATCGCATTTTTAAGTACACCTGGTACTGAATAGTTATATTCTGGTGTAGCGATAATAATGGCATCCGCGTCTAAAATTTTAGCTCCAAGTTCTTCTACACTGGCTGGAAACCCTTTTTCATTGATATCTTGATTATAAAAAGGAAAATCACTGTAATCTAACAGCTCAATTTCCATATCTGGCAAAGCGAGTTTCTGCATCGCTTTAATCAATCCCGTATTAATAGAGTTGTTTCGCAAACTCCCAGACAAAGCAACTACTTTCATCACATACTCCTTTTTCAGTTATTCGTAATGTCTTATTAAAGTATAAGTTGTTTAATAGGGCGACTAAACAACACTTAAAAACAAAACACTATTGACTAAAATAGAACAATCTACGCCACCAGCTACCAGGCCTGTAAAAACTGAGTTTTTAGCGCATTTTATTTTACTGTTTTTCAAAATTTACCAGGCCTGGTAAAAACAGCTCTTATTTCATCTTGCATTCTTGCTGATTCAACATAAAATCAATCCATTACTGATATAACTGGATAGCGTCTAATGCAAACATCTTTTTTATGGTTAACTCCGCTTGTTTTATTGTTTAGCCAATTAAGCTACGCCAATGGCAAACCACCTATTCAAATCATTGCTTATCAGGCCAATATGGAGTCTGAACCACAGCAAATTAAGGCACTGGGTAATTTGCAGGCTAATCAGTCAATTAATATTGCTTCAAATGTGACTGACACCATTGAGAAGATCCTCTTTAAAGCGGGCGATCTTGTAACGAAAGGCCAGCTTTTAGTTGAGCTTAATAACAAACAAGAGCTTGCTAGACTTCAAGAAATCAAAGTACTAGAACAAGAGACTTATGCCCAGTACCAGCGTGTTAAAAAGGCTTTAAAAAGTAACACCGTGACTAAGTCAGTGGTGGATGAAAAATATCGTGATTGGCAAACTGCCATTGCACAACGTCAAGAACAAGAAGCCATACTTGCCAACTATCAAATCAAAGCTCCTTTTAGTGGTCAGTTAGGCTTTACGCCTTATTCGGTGGGAGCCATATTGCCTGCACAAACCAAGATTGTGAGTTTAGACGATACCAGTCAAATGCGGCTCGACTTGTTTGTGCCTATCAAATATTTAGAATTTTTATCACCTGGCCTGGAAGTCTCTATCCAATCAGATGCGTTTCCAAACAGAACTTTTAGCGGCAAAATTTCAGCCATTTCGCCAAGGCTAGAGAGCTCAGTCCGCCTGATACAGGTACAAGCCCAAATTCCCAATAAGAACGGTTTATTACGAAGCAATATGGTGGTAAACGCCAATATTGATTTACCTAATAAAACTCACTTAATGGTGCCAAACACCGCCATTTTAATGTTAGGTGATTATGAATTTGTTTACCGACTAAAACCGAGCAAAGATGGCCTATATTCTGCAGAAAAACTAGAAGTTCAAACAGGTGAAGTGGGAGCAGATAAAACCGAAATTCTTTCAGGCTTAAATGCAGGAGATATTGTGGTTAGCCAAGGCGTTATGCGGGTAAATAGCAAATCTCCTATTAAAATTAAAGCCATGCAAAACAACAAAAATCAAGCGGAACTACTAGCACCTACCAGGCCTGGTAAAACCGATTTGAAAAAAGCACAAGGTCAATAAAACATGTGGCTATCTGATACCTCTGTAAAACGCCCTATTTTAGCCACCGTTGCATCACTATTATTATTAGCATTTGGTCTTATGGCCTTTGATCGCATGAGCTTACGCGAATACCCCAATGTTGATGCTCCCATTGTCACTATCGATACCACCTATTTAGGTGCCTCTGCCAAGGTAGTAGAAAACCGCATTACCAAATTAATTGAAAACCGTATCTCGGGTGTTTCTGGGATTCGTTACATTGAATCAACCAGCAGTGATGGCCGCTCAAGGATTAAAGTCGAATTTTCTATTGATCGCAATATTGACGATGCCGCCAATGATATACGTGACCGTGTAGCCCGCATAGCCGATAACCTACCAGAACAAGCGACCGCACCAGAAGTAGAAAAAGTAGATGGTGATGAAAACGTCATCTTATGGTTTAACCTATCCAGTGACCAAATGACGGTGCCGCAACTCACCGATTATGCCGAACGTTACCTGGTTGACCGTTTCTCTGTTTTAGATGGCGTAGCACGTGTACGAGTAGGCGGTGGCCAATCTTACGCCTTACGTATTTGGCTTAACCCTAAAAAAATGGCTATGTATGGCGTTACCACAAGTGATATAGAAAATCGCTTAAAAGCCTCAAACATTGAATTACCTATTGGTTCATTACAAGGCGATCAAGTCCTCTTTACCCTTCAGGCCGATAAACCACTTAGCACCATTAATGACCTAAAAAACCTCATTATCAAACAAAACCAACAGATCGGTCAGCTCACTTTAGAAGATGTGGCCGAGGTCAAACTCGGAGCCATAGAACGTCGCCGCCTGTTTAGAGGAAATGGCGTACCAATGGTAGGGATTGGAATTATTAAACAATCCAATGCAAATACTTTAACGGTTGCCAAATTAGCCCGCGAACGTAAAGATATGGTTAATCAATCTTTGCCCGACGGCCTCAAACTCAACAACAGTTATGATTCATCGGTCTTTGTGCAACAAGCGGTAAATGAAGTCTATAAAACTCTTTTTATTGCTTTAGCCTTAGTCGCTTTAGTGATGCTGGCGTTTTTAAAAAGCTGGCGATTAGCCTTAGTACCCATGGTCACTTTGCCAGTATCGCTCATTGCCACCTTTGGTGTGTTATGGGCTCTGGGCTTTTCGGTTAACCTACTCACTTTGCTGGCCTTAGTATTAGCCATTGGTTTGGTGGTTGATGATGCCATTGTGGTTTTAGAAAACACCCAACGCCATATAGATAAAGGCCATAAACCGATTGCCGCAGCCTATTTAGGTACTCGCCAAGTTGGCTTTGCAGTCGTAGCTACCACCCTAACTTTGGTGGCGGTGTTTTTACCTATTGCCTTTATGGAGGGTCAAGTAGGCCGACTGTTCTCAGAATTTGCCGTTACCCTTGCAGTAGCGGTGTTATTCTCTAGTTGGGTTGCCCTTACCCTTTCACCAGCTTTAGCCTCTAACCTCTTAAAACCTAGAAAAACCAAAGTCTCTTTAGACACAGATGGTCAAGAATCTAGCCGTAGGCGAGCTCCATCACACTTTTTTAAAAAGCTATTAATTAAAAATTTACGCCACGCCTGGATTAGTCTATTACTGTTTATTGGTCTCATTGCCGCAGGCGTATATTACTCAGCAGATGTGCCTAAAGAATATGTGCCTAAAGAAGACAGAGGGGCTTTCTTTGTGATGGTAAAAGGTCCTGAAGGAGCGAGTTATGAGTATATGCAAAGTTATATGAATGAGATTGAAGAACGTCTCATGCCGTTAGTAGATAACGGTGAAGCCAAACGTTTATTGATTCGTGCTCCAAGGTCATTTAGCAGTACTGAAATCTTTAATACCGGTTTTGTTATTGTGGTGTTAGAAGACTGGTCAAAACGCCGTTCTGCTTACGCCATTATGAAAGAGGTTAAGAAAAAACTCTCTGATTTAACTGGTGTAAAAGCCATACCCGTTATGCGTTCACCGATTGGTGGCAGAATACAAAAACCCGTGCAATTTGTGATTGGTGGCTCAAGTTATGATGAGCTGCAAAAATGGCAAGGTATGATGAACCAGGCCCTCCAAAAAAATAACCCAGGCCTGGTAGGTTTAGATTGGGACTATGAACCCAATAAACCTGAGATTAGATTACACATTGATTATGCTCATGCGGCTGCTCTAGGTATCTCTCAGCAAGATATTACCGAAACCCTGCAGGTACTTTTGGGAAGTAAAAAAGTCACCACCTACCAACATCAAGGTGAAGAGATTGATATCTACCTCAAGGCTGACCACAAATGGTTTACCTCACCAAAAGACCTAGAAAGTATTTATTTACGATCAGCAACAACCGATCAAATGATACCGCTATCCTCAGTAGTGAGCTATACCACGTCGGGCGTTGCATCCACTTTAAACCGTTACAACCGTGTTCGTTCAATGACACTGTCTGCTAACCTTCAAGATGGATTATCGCTTGACCAGGCACTGACTTATCTCAATAAACTCACCCGTGCCACCTTACCGCCTGAAGCCATTATTGACTATAAAGGCCAATCTCGTGATTTTCAAAATAGCTCAAACGCATTTTATATGGTATTTATTTTGGGAATTTTGGTTATCTTCTTAGTATTAGCCGCACAGTTTGAGAGTTTTATTCACCCAATGGTGATATTACTCACCGTGCCGCTGGCTTTAGTCGGAGGGTTATTTGCCTTACTCGCATTTAATATGAGTTTAAATATTTACAGTCAAATCGCACTGGTATTACTGCTTGGTTTAGCCACTAAAAACGGGATTTTAATTGTAGAGTTCACTAACCAATTACGAGATCAAGGTTACGCCTCTTATCACGCCCTAGTGTCTGCCACTCAACTACGATTAAGACCCATTTTAATGACCGCAATCACCACCATTGCAGGTACCATTCCGCTTATCTTCTCAAGCGGTGCTGGGGCAGAAACCCGTTATATTCTTGGAATTGTACTGTTCTTTGGCGTGGCATTCTCAACCTTGTTGAGCCTATTTATTATTCCAAGTGCCTATGCACTCATTGCCAAAAACAGCGGCTCACCACTCGCCTCTACCCATAAATTAGAGAAAGCCTTAGAAGAGAAAATAAATTAGAAAAGAAAAACCTATCCGTTACCCAATGCCCTGGTTATATGAATAAACAACCAGGCATTGCCTTTCTTTAAGAGAGTTTAGAAAACATAATAATATTATTGAGTAATATTAATGAGTAATATTATTAAGTTACTGGCTTTGACAGACTACATACTCTTTTTAAAAACCATTGTAAGCGGTGGTAAAGTCGCCTTAAACACTTGCATGATTACTATTTAGCATTTTATGAACAGAGACTTTAATAAAGTCATTTACTAAAAACCACGCTAATGCGTATAACCAGATATAGAGTGCGTTTTCCCAGCCAATTGGGGTGACTAATATGCCATACACAGTCATCAAAGTGGCTATTATTTCAGTACCAAAGGTTGCTATTAATAACAAAGGCGATGGCCAAGGGCTTTTCCAAAACCAGTCTTCAGTACGAGTAACATAAATGGTGCTATGGCCTGCAATAATCAGTTTTAAAAACAGTAAACTTTGAATTAACTCTTCACTTAATCCTTGTTCTCTTAAAAAGAAATACAGCATAAAAGAAGAAATTACGCCAGCTACACCTAATACTGAAGAGACCGTAAGTAAAGAGCTTAAATTCCATTTAACGGGTCTTTTGCTGATTTTGGTATTGTCATAGGCAATGGCTAAAATAGGAATATCATTTAACAACGCCAATAAGATAATCATTAAGGTGGTAATTGGGTAAAAATTAAACAGCAAAATACTCAATGCCATAAATAAAATAATACGAATACTCTCAGCAACCCTAAAAGTAGCGTAGCTTTTCATTCTCTCAAAGGTGATACGTGCTTGGTCAATGGCATTATTAATCACTGACAGGCCTGGTGATGTTAAAACAATATCAGCGGCAGCACGAGCGGCATCGGTGGCATTTGATACGGCAAAACCGCAGTCGGCTTTTTTAAGTGCTGGGGCATCATTTACCCCGTCGCCAGTCATACCTACAATGTGGCTCGCTTTTTGTAAGGTTTCAATAATGGTGTATTTGTCTTCTGGACGAACTTCAGCAAAAATATCTACGGCTTCTAGGGTATCTATCAAAACCGATTCATGGGTATGAACAAACTCTTTTTCTAAGCTTTGCATATCAAAGCTTTTTTCTAGAGCGACCATGACATCATCGGCAAAATCTCTAGCTTTGTCTTGAGTGACTTCTGGGTAAAGTTTTTGGTAAATAGCACGACTCAATGCTTGAGCAAATCCAAAGAATTCATGACTGGCTTTACCGGTTAATTCATTGGCTCGTAAACTGCGTTTACTTAGGCCAAGTCTTCGGCCTATTTCTTCTGCAATCGCAACATTGTCGCCTGTAATCATTTTTACTTGAACACCGTTATCTCGCATATTTTGAATCACTTGGGCTGAATCAGCTCTTTCTGGATCAATCAATGGAATAAGGCCAACCAATTTAATACTGCCTCCTAGCTCTTGCACACCAACGGCTAGGGTTCTGTAGCCTTTGTCGGCAAACATTTTGACACTTTGATTTATGGCGATTAAGGCATTTTCTGACAGATTGGCTAAATCTAAAAGTACCTGAGCGGCACCCTTATACACTTCTAACTCTTTACCTTGAAAAGAGATCTTTGCGGAGGTTTGCTTGCTGACTGGATTAAAAGGTGTAAATCTATTTTGTTGCCATTGTGTCCAATTAGAATTTGGGTATTTTTCATCTAAATAGTGAAATAACGGAATCTCAATCGGGTCTTGATTTTCGTGTTTTGATGCCATTACCGCATAGATAAAGAGTTCTTCTTCGGTATGGCCTTCAAATACAATCGGTTCGGCAACCTGCATCTCGTTTTTGGTTAAGGTACCTGTTTTATCTGAGCAAAAAACATCCACTCCTGCCAACTCTTCAATGGCAGTTAATCGAGATACAATGGCTTTTTTTCTGGCTAAAGTTAAGGCTCCAACCGCCATGGTTACAGAAAGAACCGCTGGCAATGCGACTGGAATGGCTGCGACCGTAAGCACTAATGAAAAACGGGCGATTTCAAACAAATCTTCGCCACGGAATAACCCCATAATCAAAATCATTACAACCAAAATCAAGGTAATAAAAATCAGAAAATTACCTATTTTGATTACCATTTTTTGAAAGTGACTACGTTCTTTTAGCGAGGCCTTGGCCACCAAGGCCACTACGGAATTGAAACGCGTATTTCCGCCCGTATTTACCACTAAGGCTAGCATCTCACCCTGTTTAATCACGGTATTGCTGTAGCCTAGTTCACTTTCTCGCTTAGTAACGGGCAAAGACTCACCCGTTAACGAGGATTCATCTATGGATAAAAAATCACCACTCAACAGCTGTACATCAGCCGGAATCACATCTCCAATACGCAAACGGATAATATCGCCTGGCACTAAAAATTTTGCAGGCGTTAGCTGATACTCACCATCACGCAACACTCGTACTTTTTGGGTAATTTGTTGTTTTAAAACCTTTAGGGCATTTAGAGCTCGGTGCTCTTGAAAAAAATCGAGTAACACATTGATAAGCAACATAATGACGATAACCACAAAATCTTCCCACTTCTGCAAAAAAGCAGAAAGCAAAGCGGCGGTTTCAATCATCCAAGGGATAGGCCCCCAAAAGCGTTTAAAAAATCGATGCCAAAGAGGCTCTTCTTTTTCGGTAATTTGGTTTGCACCAAACTGCTCCAATCGTTTTTGGGCTTCTTCTGAAGATAACCCCATTTTGGAGTTAACTTGAAAATCTGAAAGGGAATCTTCAATACTTTGGGTTAGATAGTAATCTGTGCTTTTCATCTCTGTGCTATTCATTTGTATAACTCCAATGTATAACTCCAATGTATAACGCCAAGATAATGCGAAATTTGCTTGTTATTCTACAAGCTCTGCATAGAGACTAAAACACGGTTTTTTTATAAAAATCTAAAACAGGTCAATAAACCCCAAATTATTGATATTAATCAACTTTTAGCCCGTTTGTGGTCTTGTGCTACAGTCTCTATATTAAAGTTTTGGAGCATCGTAGTTTTCTGGCTCATCACTATAAACACAGACATTCCAATCAGCCGCTAAACCATCTTCTGCCACACAATAAGTATTAAAAAATTCAACAATTTCTTGGCGTTGGCAATGAGCTTCAAAAGCGGCCATATTGGCCCAAATTTCATTAAAGACAATGGGAAAGCTATTGCCCTCAGCAAATGGGCTGTTAATGTGACGAGTTACGCGATACTGAATACAACCATCTTCTCTTAAAGTATTTGGCTCTAGACTTTGTAAAACGGTAAACAGTTCTTGTTCTTTACCGGGTTTAGGTTGAAATTGAGCTAAACAATAAACTTTAGATGACATGCTTGGTTCTCATTTGAATGTTAAAAAATTAAGTTTAGGGACGTATTTGCAATGCGTCAATTAATTAGTCAATTAAACACTAATCAAAAGCTAACTTACCAGGCCTGGTAAATCTTATAATACGAGGTTATGAATAATCACAAACCATTACAAGACCGTAACTTTGATAAGTTGGTCGATAAATTTGAAGCCAAAGTGTATGACACCATTAAAGGTGAGTGGCGTTTAAAATTGCTTAAAGAAGATTTGGATTCACTGCGTAATCAACCGCCATCAACTATTTGGGATGCAGGTTGTGGTTTTGCACAAATCAGTCAATGGTTTGCAGAAGCCGGTCATGATGTCATCTTGTGTGATTTATCGCACCAAATGTTAATGCGAGCCAAGCAGAATTTTGCCGAAAACCACCTTAATGCTACGTTTATTGAAGGCCCAGCACAAGAGGTCGCTCTAACTCTACCAGAATTTGATTTAGTGCTATTTCATGCCGTTTTAGAGTGGTTAGCCACTCCACAACAGACTTTACAAATCGTAGCCAATAAAGTGAAGCCAGGGGGACATCTCTCACTCTTATTCTATAACCGTAATTCGGTCGTCATTCGCAACACTTTAAAAGGTGCTTGGCGTTTACCAGGCCTGTTAAAAGATGAATATATGGGTAAAGGCAAGAAACTTACCCCGCCTAACCCACAAATTCCCGAAGAGGTTTGCCAATGGTTACAAGATTGGGGGTTTGAGATTCAAATACATACTGGGATTAGAGTGTTTCACGACTATATGTCACCTGAAGCTTTAGACCAAACCAATCAAGAAGAGCTATTGGCAATGGAGTACCGCTATTGCCGAGAACCTACTTACCGTAATATGGCTCGATATATTCATATATTGGCTAAAAAACAAGGTTAAAAACCTTAATTACCAGGCCTGGTATGCCCTGTGACACACTAAACTTTGTGAGCAGAGGGTAAAATTCAAATCCATTTTCAAATAACTTACTAATTTAAATAATAGATTAAAACCACATGAAACAATCCGCTTTAAAACAACTTGTAAGACCCTTAATTCATTTACTGATTAAACGCCCTAAATTCCTCATTCTTATTCCACTTTTAGGCGGGCTTTGGTATGGCTATGAGGTGTTTGTTGCCCGCCCGGCCATGACATATATGGGCGTACCGCAAGTGAACGCCACACCACCACAAACCGGGATTATGACAGGGTTTTCTCATATTTTAAGAAACCAAGGTTATATGCTTGAATACTCTGAAAGCTTAGAAAACCCACTGTGGGTAACCTATAAAGTAACTAAAGCTAAATACAAAAGTGGCAAACGCCCCTCTGGATTTACAAGTGATTGGCGTTCTTATCAACAGGTAAAGCATGATGATTACACTGGTTCTGGTTACGATCGTGGACACATGGCACCTAACTATGTGATTGCCAGTCGTTATGGTTCTACCGCTCAAAAAGAGACTTTTTTAATGACCAACATTACCCCGCAAAGACCAAAGCTAAACCAAAAGTCTTGGCAACGTTTAGAAGAGGTTATAGCGAATGATTTATCTGAACAAAATGGTGATTTTTGGGTCACAACAGGACCGATTTTTGATGCCCAACCAAAAACTTTAAAAAACTCGAGCGTGAAAATACCAAAAGCGTTTTATAAGATTTTGATTAAACCCTCAACGCCACAAACACCCGCTAAAGCACTGGCATTTATTTTTCCGCAAAATGCAAAATCTACCGCAAGTTTAATGACGTTTGTTACAAGCATCGATGAGGTAGAACGTTTAACCGGTATCGACTTTTTTGCAGACTTAGAAGATGATTTTGAAGAACGATTAGAATCTAGCCAAACACCCGAAGCCTGGCGTTTACAAGAAGTGGCTAATCGCCCGTCACGATACTAATCTGATACTTAGACTGGTATGATTAAAACCAATCTATATAAAATGTAAAAAAACTAAATGGCTTGTAATTGCAATATCGAAGTCAATGACGCTTCACAAAAAAAACTCCTGATAACCCTGCTTACCATTAACGCCCTGTTTTTTGTGTTAGAACTGGGAGTAGGTTGGTATGCAGAATCTACAGGGCTAATTGCCGACTCCTTGGATATGCTGGCAGATGCGATTGTTTATGCCATCGCTTTTTACGCGATTGGTCGTGCTGTTAGCATCAAAGCCAATGCCGCTTTAATCAGTGGTTATTTTCAATTAATGCTCGCCTTTCTTGTGGGGTTTGAGGTGCTACGACGCACACTATTTGGAAGTGATCCAACCTCAGAATTGATGATTGCAATGGGTGTTGCCGCCCTAATCGCCAATAGCTATTGCTTAAAACTAATATACAAACACCGCAATGGTGAAGTGCATATGCGTGCCAGTTGGATTTTTTCAGCCAATGACGTGTTGGCAAACATAGGGGTCATTATCAGTGGGATATTAGTGTTTTGGCTAGATTCCAGATGGCCAGATTTAATTATTGGTGGTGGTATTACCCTTATTTTACTAAGCGGAGCGTTTGTCATCATTCGTGATGCAAAATCTGAATTACAAACCATAAACGAGCTTCCCGATTTTAATCAAGCCAACAACTCTTTGAAAGACGTTAATCACTCTACCAATACAACATTCAATGAAAAATAATCAACTCAATAGACGACAATTTCTAGGCCTATTAAGCTTATCTGGCATTGGTGCAGTTTCATTGAGCGGTTGTACCGTTTCAGAGATTCGTCGTGGTATTACTACCAGTCACCAACTCTACAACGGCAATGTTTCGCAAGCCATTTCTGCCCAAGTACCTGGCGTAGGTATTCCTGAAATTGATGGCGTAGTTCGTAAACAAATCGCTCTTTTTATAGATGAAATCGCTAAAAATTGGAGCGATAAAAAAACAGCATCGCCCAAGGCCTATGTTAAATACACAGACAACTACCAAAGCCGAGCGATTATTGATTTTAACAGTGGGCAAATTCAAATTGAGACCATTGTAAAAAACCATCCAAAAACCGCACTAAAAAATGCCATTGTGCAAACGCTACTCACTCCAGAAGACCCAACTCAAGTAGATTTATTCAGTGCAAAAACGCCACCACAAGGTTCAAAACCGTTTTTATTAGAGTTAGTAAGAGATCAAGATAAAAAACCGATTCGCTATGCTTGGCGCGCTAATCGTTTTGCTGATTATTTAATGAAAACACATTACAAAACGTTTTCGGATAACGGCAAAATTCGTCATGCTGTCAGCTTTAGCATGGTCAACGACTATCAAAACCAACAAAAACGTCACTATCAGTTTGATGTGTTAAAACAGTGTAAACGCTTTAATATTGAGCCCGCTTTGGTTTATGGCATTATGGAAACCGAAAGCCGTTTTAACCCTTATGCGGTCAGTTCGGCTCCAGCCTATGGTTTAATGCAAATTGTGCCTTCAACCGCTGGACGAGATGCCCACAGATTACTACACAATCGTGATGGCATACCCTCAAAAACCACGTTATTCACCCCAGCTCGTAATATTGAATATGGCACAGCGTATTTATCTATTTTGTTTACACGTTACCTCAAAGGGATTCGCAATAAAAAATCGCAAGAATACTGTGTGATTGCGGCATACAATACCGGCAGTGGCAATGTATTAGAAGCCTTTGATAGCAATAGAAGCCGAGCGGTAACAAAAATAAACCGACTTTCTAGTAGCCAAGTTTATGCCCATTTGGTCAAACATTTATCAAGTTCTGAGGCCAGAAATTATGTGCAGAAAGTGACTCGAAACAAACGCAAGTACACCTAATTTTATATATGTAAGTCGTTATTGAAGCTTACTCATTCAAAGTATTTTTAATGTAAGTCGTAAATCTTGTAAAAATTCAATAAAATAATCGTTTATTAAATCAAACAACTCACCAATCAATACAATGAGTGCATCATGCTAAAAACTAGCCAAAAAGACACCATTTACGCCCAAGCTCATGAAGCCATTGGAGCGTTTCAATTTGATGAATCGGTCGTGGCGGTTTTTCCAGACATGATTCAGCGTTCCGTGCCAGGTTACCAAACCATTTTAACGGGCATTGGTGAGCTGACTAAAGCCTATGCCCAACCCAATACCAAACTCTATGATTTAGGCTGTTCATTAGGTGCGGCGGCATTAACCATGCGTCGTAATATTACGGTGCAAGGTTGTGAAATTGAGGCCATTGATAACTCAGAAGCGATGATTAAACGTGCTGAGGAGTACTTACACGCTTATCATTCAGATATTCCCGTAAATTTGCACTGTGCCAATATGACGGAGGTGCCAATCATCAACGCGTCAGTCGTGGTGATTAACTTTACCTTACAGTTTATTGATCCAGAAGAACGTGATGAACTGATTAAAAAAATTTACCAAGGCCTTCAACCTGGTGGCGTGTTGATTTTGTCTGAAAAAATTCATTTTGAAGACAGCAAACTTCAAAATGCCATTGAACATATGCATTTACAGTTTAAACGCGCCAATGGCTATTCTGAATTAGAGATCAGTCAAAAACGCAGCTCTTTAGAAAACGTACTCATATCCGATACCGAAGCTGAACATATCAAACGTTTAAACAATGCAGGCTTTAGCTCAGCAGGCATTTGGTTTCAAGCGTATAATTTTGCCTCTTTTTTAGCGATAAAATAAAACGCCAATTGCCATTTAACAAACAAGGTTTCACGTGAAGCAACATTACGATACTTTTTGGAATAAACTCGAAGACGAACGATTTAATGAGTGGAAACAACAGCTTCCTTTATTAATTGATACCGCCCTACATCCAGAAGGTAATGGCAACTTACCACGCTGGTTAGATGCAATGAAGCGTGTGCAATGTTTTGAGGCAAATATGCCGTTTGACCTTAATCAATCTGCAATAACCGTTGCCCAAAATAGTCCTTTAAATGAAGCTGAGAAACTTGAGTTAGAAAGTGCGTTGCGTGAGTTTCATCCTTGGCGTAAAGGGCCTTTTTCTATTCACGATATTTTTATTGATACCGAATGGCATTCAGACTGGAAATGGGATCGTGTTCGCCCCCATTTAGCGAATTTAAAAGGCCGCAAAGTATTAGATATTGGTTGTGGCAGTGGTTATCACCTTTGGCGAATGGCGGGTGAAGGTACTGAGTTAGCGGTAGGCGTTGACCCAAGCTTACTGTTTATGTGTCAATTTTTGGTACTCAAACACTTTATTGGTGAAAAAATTCCTGCCTATTTCTTACCGCTTACCTTGGAACAATTGCCCGTTTCTAAAAAAGGTGGAGCATTTGATACGGTATTTTCTATGGGCGTGTTATACCATCGCCGCTCACCGATTGACCATATTTACGAGCTAAAAAACCAACTTTTACCAGGTGGCGAAATGGTTTTAGAAACCATTGTTGTGCCAGAAGAACACGGTCAACTATTAGTGCCTGGCGAGCGTTATGCTCAAATGCGCAATGTGTGGTTTTTACCTTCTGTAAAAGAACTGACTCACTGGTTAGAACGTTGCGGTATGCAAAATGTACGCTGTGTGGATATTGACCAAACCAGCATTAAAGAACAACGTACCACCGATTGGATGACTTGGAACTCTCTAGAAACTTTCTTAGATCCAGAAGACCACAACAAAACCATAGAAGGTTACCCTGCTCCGCTTCGTGCCGTAATGGTGTGTAATAAACCAAAATAATTGGTTTTAAAGTGAAGGAAGTTTTTGAATTTACCAGGCCTGGCATGTCCTGTGGCAAATTAAATTTTGTGAGCATAGGGTAAAAACTCTAGAAACTAGAAATATACGGAAGATTAAAGAAATCTTCCGCAAAATATAAATCAATCTAACCCTACATAACCTTCAACAGCATACAGTCTTAGCTAAGTTTTTTGAAATTAAGTCGCTTTTTGATAAGCAGGTTCTAAATCTGCTTGAGCCTGAGCTAACATTTCAAACTCTTCTTCTGCAGTATGGGCAACCAAGCTCTTTTTACTGAACAATAAGTAATACGCCATACCAATTACAAACAGAATCATAGTATAGAAAAAAGCTCGTGGATCAAATGCATAAACGCCTGTTAATGCAATTAAAGACAATACCAGTGCAATACTGGAAGTGACAATGCCTCCAGGTGTTTTATATGGACGTTCAAGCTCAGGTTGTTTGATTCTTAACACAATATGACTGTAAGCCATTAACGCATAAGAAACCGTTGCTCCTACAACTGCCATGGCTAGAATCAAATCACCTTCACCACTTAACGACACCAAAAACCCAAAAATACCCGGAATAATTAACGCACGTGCAGGGACTTTTTTATGCTCAGTGGTTAAAGACAATGATTTTGGAAGATAACCTGCACGAGACAGTGCAAAAATAAGGCGACTATAACCATAAATAATTGAGAAGAATGAAGCAATTAATCCTGCTAAACCTAATAGGTTTACTAGTGTTGCTAACGCATGGTTACCATTGGCATTTAAGGCATCCACTAATGGAACAGCACTCTTACTAATCATATCTGCACCTGCAGAACCTGCTAATAAAAACACCACTAAAATCGCTGTAAACAATAAAAACAGCATAGCGGCGATAATGCCTTTTGGTACGTCTTTAGCTGGATCCTTAGCTTCTTCTGCCGCCAAAGGTACACCTTCAATAGCTAAGAATAACCACATGGCAAACGGTAAAGCCGCCCAAACACCATACCAACCTAATGGTAAAAGTTCAGAAGCCCCTGCGGCATCGGTCACCGCTATATTAAACAAGTTAGACGAATCAAAACTACTGAATAACGCTACACCCGTTGCCAAGATAGCAAACACTGCCAATCCGCTAATGACCATCATGATTTTTAAGGCTTCACCCACTCCCAATAGGTGAATACCAACAAACACCAAATAGAACAAGGCGTACACCCACATGCCATTAAAGCCAGTAAGAGCCTCAAACGCAGAGCCAATGAATATAACTATGGCTGCTGGAGCCAAGGCGTACTCTATTAATACTGCCAACCCTGTCATAAAGCCTGCCGTTGACCCCATTGCTTGACGGGCAAAACCATAACCACCACCCGCAGTTGGAATAGCCGATGACATCTCCGCTAATGATAAAACTAAAGTTAAATACATAATCGCCATTAGTACTGCGGCTATCGCAAAACCACCCCATCCTGCTTGTTCAATACCAAAGTTCCAACCGGCAAAATCACCTGAAATAACATAGGACACACCCAAACCTGCCAATAAAAACCAGCCTGCTGTGCCTTTTTTAAGTTGCCGTTTGGCGTAATATTCTTGATTTGCTTTCGTTTCCATTTTTCTAGCCTCCAGAGCTAAACTTATAGAGACCTTTGCACGACTCAGGGGCGTAAGAAAAACGAGATAGAATTCTTTAGATTTAGGCTAAAAAATACGCATAATAACCAGTTATTGGGCGGATTTTTTAGCCTGAAGATAGAGAATTATAGCCGTTTTTATACGTTCTTCGTGTTGTGCAAAGGTCTCTCATTCAATTAAAAAGTTAGTTTCATCCATTTGATTGCTTATTGATTTTTCATTACTTCGGTCCTTTAAATTAACGCCTGTGAGTTTTAGGCGACGTGATTCTTTAATTAAATACAGTGCTTTTTGGCTTGCATCTTCAAAAGACAAACCTGCTGGGCGAATATTTGAAATACAGTTTCTTTGAGCATCGTTACGACCTACATTGGGTTCCCAAGTTAGGTATAACCCTAAGCTGTCTGGTGAACTTAACCCTGGTCGTTCACCAATCAATACCACAACCAATTTGGCATTGAGTAATTCACCTATCTCATCACCAATTGCCACACGGCCTTGCTCAACAATTGTGATGGGCGCTAATTGCAATTCTTTAAGATCGGCATCATTTGCAAAATGGTTTAACAATGTTTCTATAAACGGAGCCGCATTTTGCTGAACCGCTTTTGATGAAAGGCCATCAACAATCACAATTGCCAAGTCAAAATTGACTTGTAAAGAGTGGCTAAGAGCGTTGAGCTGTTGTTGCGAGGATTCATCTAAACGTCTGCCTAAATCGGGACGTTGAAGATAACTAACGCGATCTATTGCTTGACTATGTAAAACATACTGCGAAATTTGATTAACGCGGATTACACTATTCAGTTTTTGTTGAAGAGAAGACACGTTTAAAGGCATATGTACTGCATCTTTAGCTTGTGCATGTGCCAGTTGAAATGCCAACATTTCATGCGTGGGTAAGCTAACCCCTGAACGGCCCAAACCAATACGGGCATCGGTATATTCACGCAATTTTCGCCATGGGTTTTCAACTACTTCAGAGGGGGGAGTGCTTGAATGGCTTAAGTTCCCTTTAATAGAGTCGTGCTTATTCATAGTCTGCCCCTTGGTAAAGAGGTTAATGAATGTGCAAAAGAGGAAGGCATCTCATCAGACAAAATAAAGTTATCAACATCCTTAAAAATAGCCATGTCACTAAGCCATTTTTCAAACTCTGGTGACGGCTTTAACCCCAATACTCTCCTGACATAAAGAGCATCGTGAAACGATGTGGTTTGGTAATTGAGCATAATGTCATCTGACCCTGGAATCCCCATAACAAAAGAGCACCCTGCTACACCAAGTAAGGTGAGTAAGTTATCCATGTCGTTTTGATCAGCTTCAGCATGATTGGTATAGCAAACATCACAGCCCATTGGCAGGCCTAATAACTTGCCACAAAAATGATCTTCTAGACCTGCACGCGTAATCTCCTTGCCATCAAATAGGTATTCTGGCCCAATAAAACCGACAACAGTGTTAACTAATAAAGGAGAAAACTTTCTAGCAACTGCATAGGCTCTGGTTTCACAGGTCTGTTGATCTAATCCATGATGGGCATTAGCTGAAAGAGAACTACCTTGCCCTGTTTCAAAATACATTACGTTGTTGCCAACTGTGCCACGGTTTAAAGAGAGTGCCGCTTCTTGAGCTTCTTTAAGGGTATTTAGATTAAAACCAAAACTACTATTGGTCGCTTCTGTACCTCCAATCGATTGAAAAACTAAATCAACAGGAGCACCAAGTTCAATTGCTTCTATGGTGTTGGTAACGTGCGTGAGAACACAAGATTGGGTAGGAATTTTATAGGTTTGAATCACATCATCCATTAGATTCATCAGCTTAATAGCTTGTGACACATTATCTGTTGCAGGGTTAATGCCAATCACCGCATCGCCATTACCGTACAATAAGCCATCTAAAAGACTGGCCGCTATGCCATTAACATCATCGGTAGGATGATTAGGTTGTAAGCGAGTAGCTAAACGATTTGGTAGGCCGATTGTTCCTCTAAAGGCAGAGGTCACATTGCATTTTTTGGCCACCATAATTAAATCTTGGTTACGCATGATTTTACTCACAGCCGCAGCCATTTCTGGCGTAATACCCCAACGAACTTGTTTAAGAGTTTCAGAATCAACTTTGTCGCTAAGCAACCAGTTACGAAAGTCGCCAACCGTAAGATGTGAAATGCTAGAAAATGCTGCACTATCATGCTCATCAATAATCAACCGAGTCACTTCATCGGTTTCGTAAGGAATAACCGCCTCATTTAAAAAAGTCTTAAGTGGTAATTCTGCCAATGCCATTTGAGCGGCGGCTCTTTGCACTGCCGACTCAGCAATCACACCTGCTAATCGATCTCCCGAACGAGCAGGCGTCGCTTTGGCAAGCAAATCACCTAAGTCTTTAAATTGATAACGATATCCGCCAAGAGAATAGTGATAGTTCAAGATCATGCACACTCGCTTAAAAAATAATTGTAGGGAACAAAAGTTGCTGAAGAGCCAGAAGCGAGTAATGTTCCGAGCGAATATCGAATTTTGGCAAATGTTTTAAAGTCTATTTAAAACAAGAAGTTATAGTGTTTTAATAAAGCCTTAATTGATTTCAATATTAGGACTGAGATTATTTTGAAGTTTAAAAATCAATCAAGCGCACTACAACGGTGCATATTGCAAACCGATGATCCTGATCAGCAAGCCGGTAACTTAACCAATTGGCAGCAAGAGTACGATCAGATGAGTGATGGTGCTTTTTATGGCACGGTTGACAAGCTCACTAGCCAAAACTTGCATGTTTTTAGAGAGTACAGCAACCAAGCCTTACACCAACAATGCCAAATTTGGCCTGACGCCATTTGGTTTGGAATACCGCTTGAAAACAATAAAAATGTGAGAATTAATGGCCAAGGTTTAATGAATAATGCCTTAGCAACTCGTGTAGGAGATCATGAGTTTGAACTAGTGACTCCTGAAGACTTTACGATTTATGGCGTGGTTTTAGAAAATACGTTTTTAAATCAAATTGCTGAATTGCAGGGTATTGAGTTAAGAGAGATGGATATATTTAAAAATCCCGCTTTGGAGCTCGATCCTAAAAATCTCGATGCTTTAAAACATCATCTTGGAGAAATCGTTGGGGAAAATTCAAACAAAATGGCCGCACATATAAAAGAGGACATTTTAATTTCTAGCCTAATTAATGCCCTGCCCGAAAATGGAAACTTTAGAAGACCAAAACCGAGTTACCAACATCGTAAACAGGTTGTTGAGAGAGTTAAAAGCTATATTCATGAACATCAGCAAGTACCCGTTACCATGACTGAACTATGCCAAATTGCCTATGTTAGCCGCCGAACCTTACAATATAGCTTTGAAACTATTTTGGGGTACAGCCCACTCAAATTTTTACGCATGACTCGGCTTAATCAAGTGAGACGTGCTTTAAAAAACGCTCCTAAAGAGAGTACTGTAGTTGAAATTGCAGAAACCTGGGGCTTTACTCATGCTGGCCAATTTAGTAGCGACTATAAAAAGCTGTTTGGTGAGTCTCCTTCCGAAACCTTGCGAAAATCACACTAAAGAAGTAAATCTCTAAGTTTTTTGATTACTTATTTTTTCTTCAATTCGAACCTAATAAATAGCAGGCCTGTCATTTCTTAAAACGCCATATCAAGAAAACAACACTCGTCTTTTAAATCGCTTAGTCGCTAGAAATATTTAAACCCAAGAAGCACACTAAAACTATAGAGGCTATCCAGTACCGTTGTGTTGTGTACTGAACTGTGATGGTATTTATTTAATAACCCTAAATGATACTAAAGGGAAACCAGAACGGGATTCATAAACTACATATACAAGTTGTTAATGTTAAAGGTAAAAGCTTATACTTGATTTACTAGTTGAATAAAAAGCGATTTGTTAATGAAGCAACTAAAGCCTTTAAAGTTTTGGATAATTTTTACAGCTTTACTTTTATTGAATGGTTGTAACAACTCCGAACCCATCAAAATTGCAATCTCACCCTGGATTGGCTATGAGATGCCTTACATCTCAGATAACCTCAAAGATTATCCCGAAATTCAATACATCAACACTATAAATTCATCTCAAACCATGCATCTTCTTAAAAACAAAGAGGTGGATGCTGGCTATCTAACCCTTGGTCAAGTGCTTCAACTGCGTGATCAAGGAGTTCCGCTAACGGTCTTATTAATTAGTAATATTTCAGCAGGTTCGGATATCGTAGTGGCTCAAGCCAATATTCAAACCGCTTCAGATATAAAGGGCAAAGTCATTGGTTACAAAAAAAATGCACTCGGTGAAATAATGCTATACCATTTTTTACATAAATATCAGCTCACACGTGCCGATGTAAAACTTTATGACATTAACGGAAAAGATGAGATTAAAGCCTTTAAAAACAAAGAAATCGATATCGTCATTAGCTTTTTTCCTCAAGCTAGCAAGCTTTTAAAATTGGGAGCCAATGAGCTTTTTGATAGTTCGGAAATCCCCGAAACCATATTAGATGTATTAGCCGTTAGAGAACCCGTTTTTAAGACAAGAGCCTCAGATATCTGCTCCGCAGTTCACATTCACCTTAGAGGCGTAGACTATCTTAAATCGAATTATGAAGATTCTAAATACCAATTAGCACAGCTGCTAAATGTAACAGCTCAAGAAGCTGAAAAAAGTTTAAACGGAATAAGCATTCCATCTACTGAGGCAAATTATCATTTTTTAGAAAAACAAAGCCATTTTTCAAAGATTTCTAACAATCTTTTTCACCTCTTACAAAAAAACAAACTGCTAAAAAACCATGATGACTTAACCAATTTGTACAGTAATCAATGCATTAAATAAGCGGGCACTCTAGAGGCTAACAATGAAATCATTTATTGCGTTACTCGCCCTAATTGTAGCGAGCTTTTTTACTCAAACGGCTATGGCTACGCATAAGCTTGTATTGGGTATTTACCAATATCAATCTAAAGAATCCGTTCAAAAACAATATCAAGGATTTGCTGATTACCTTTCTAACGCTCTACCTAACAACCAAGTTGAGCTTAAAGTTTTTACCTCTGCCGCTCTTATAGAAGCCGTGCGAAAAAAACAGGTAGATTTACTCCTTATCAACCCAAATTTATATCAAGTTTTACGAAACGAAGTTGTATTAGGTGGTATTACTGCAACGCAACAGACACTCTTTAAAAACCATCACTTGGATAGCTTAGGAGGTGTAATTTTTACTAAAAGTAACTCTCCCAACATCCACAATATTAAAGATTTAGTTGGTAAAAAAATAGCCGTGCCTACCTTGAATAATACTGGAGCCTATCGTATTCCAATTTATGAGCTTTATAAAAAAGGCATCAACTATAAAAAAATGCACTTTAAACAAGTAGGAGATAATGATTCGGTAATAAAAGCCGTTTTGGCTAATCAAGTCGATGCTGGATTTGTTCGCACAGGCATAATTGAAAAGTGGATTGCTAGAGGTAAACTCAAGCTAGACCAATTGCACATTCTCAATCAAAAAACGGATCGTGCTTTTCCACAATTGCTTTCCACTCCACTTTATCCAGAATGGCCATTTATCATCCTGCCGGGTTTAGATGATAATCTAAAAAGAGATATTGTCGTTGCTCTCTTCTCTTTAAGAGCAGACAACCCTGCTGCAAAACAAGCTGGAATCGCTGGTTTTGTTGCACCTCTGGACTATAAGCCTTTAGATAACCTTATAAGGGAATTAAAACTTCCACCTTATGATATTAAAGAAAAAATCACCCTTGGTGACCTGTGGGAACAATACAAGCTTTCAATCATAAGTATTGCTCTTACAATGTTGTTTTTTATTATTTTCTTATTCATGTTCCAAAACCGCTTAAAAACAATTAATCAACAACAAAAAAAATTAAACCGTCAAAATCGAATTGATGAAGTGCTGTTAACGCTCCCTAAATATGCAGAAGAACATTCTGAAACTGATTTAATGCAATATGCCTTAGAACGTATTGAAGAGTTAACTGACAGCGAAATCAGTTTTATTCACATTGTTGACCAAGCCAAACAAGAAATACAACTGGTAGCTTGGTCGCACAATACTTTAAAAGAATATTGCCATGTGACCGACTATGAATCGCATTACCCCATAAGAGAAGCGGGAGCATGGGCTGATGCTGCACGCCAAAAAAAGATCGTAATAATTAATGACTATGCATCTTATCAACATAAGAAAGGCTTACCAACAGGCCACTCACCATTAAAACGTATGATATCTTTACCGGTCATTGAAAAGGATCAAGTGGTTTTATTGGCAGGAATAGGCAATAAAAACTCTGACTATAACCAACTAGATACCGATACTTGCCTCTTGATTTGTAATGAGCTTTGGCACTTGGTTAAAGAACGACGTTCAGTCGATAAACTTGAATCTCAAAAAAACAAATATGAACGTTTATTAAATGACTTAGGTAATAACCATTTGGTTTTTTCTCACAATGGTGCTGAGGGCATACTGAATTATGTTTCAGAAGGGATTGTTGATATATTTGAAATTTCTGTTGATGAGGTTTTACATAAAGCGTGGTTTGAAAAAATCAATTGGTTACCAGATTCTATCGAAGAAGGGACAAAATTTATTGCAAGAATTATCTCTGGTGAAGATCTTAACAATCAATTTTTTCTTCGTTTTATTACTCCCAAAAGCCAACAAGAAAAAATCGTTTTAGTTCAACAGCATGGCGTTTATGAAAAAGATAAACTTATATCTATTGATGGTTTAGTAACCGACATCACTCAAGAAGTAGCCTCTGAAAAAAGTCTAAAACAAGCTGCGACTGTATTTGAGTCTGCCAATGAAGGAATTTTTATTTCCGACAAAAATAATAAAATAGTACAAGCCAATGAAAGAGTCTGCGAGATTACTGGCTATAAAATAGAAGAAATCTTGGGTGCTAACCCAAACATGTTCAGCTCAGGTCATCAAGACAAAGAGTTTTATCAAAAGCTTTGGAAAAGCCTACTAGATAACGGCTGCTGGGAAGGTGAAATCTGGAATCGCCGCAAAGATGGTGAAGTCTACCCACAAAGTTTAAAAATCAGTGTTGTGTATGATACTAATAATGAACCGGAATACTTTATTGCATTGTTTGCGGACATTACCCACGAAAAGGAATATCAGCTAGAGTTAGAAAAAATGGCGCATTATGATGCTCTGACCAATCTACCTAATCGCTTTTTACTTTCTGATCGTATTACCCAAGCTATTGCCTCCATACAACGTACAGAAGATATCATTGCTTTAATGTTTATTGATCTAGATGGTTTTAAACAAGTTAATGATCTTTATGGACACCAAGCGGGTGACCACCTACTTAAAACCATTGCTTCACGTTTTGTAAATACCGTGCGCGAAAGTGACACGGTATCACGTATTGGTGGGGACGAGTTTGTGGTTCTCATTACTGGTAATCAACACATTCATGAGCTTTATAATATTGCAAAACGTTTACTTACTGATGCCTCTAAGGAGGTTGAATATGAGGAACAATCTCTTAAAGTTTCATGCAGTATTGGTGTGGTCTATTACCATCATAAATATTCAGAAAAAATTGGTTCGGAGCAATTATTGCGACTAGCCGACCAAACTATGTACGAGGCTAAACAGCAAGGAAAAAACAGAATTGTTCAATATGAATGGTATAACTTAAATGAGAAAAAAGCCTTATTAGATGCCATTCAAAACCAAGAGTTTGAACTTTTCTTTCAACCAAAAGTAAATTGTAGAAGTAACCAAATCCTCTCTTTAGAGGGGTTGGTTCGCTGGAATCATCCTCAAAAAGGAATTCTGTCTCCTGATAAATTTCTTGGAAAAATTCAGCAGTTCGGTTTAATGGATACCATTAGTCAGTATATCCTTAAACAGGGTGTCCAGGCATTGATAAACTTCAATAAAAAAGGCTACCGATTTGGCGTGAGCTTGAATATTGAAGGTTCAATTTTACTCAACGAAGATTTTTGTAATCTACTTATTCAACTCTTTGAAGACAACCATAATATTGCTCCTCAGCAACTCACTCTAGAAATTTTAGAAAGCTCTGCTTTAGAGCAAGTTCAAAAAATTGCTCAACAAATTATACGGTTCCAAGCCAAAGGTTTTAAATTTGCCATTGATGACTTTGGAACGGGCCACGCCTCGCTCAATTACTTAAAGAATTTACCCGTAAATGAGGTCAAAATTGACCAAATGTTTATTCGTGAGATATTCACTGAAACCAACAGTTTAAGTATTATTGAAGCTATAAAATCGATGGCCGAAGCATTTAATTTAACCGTCGTCGCTGAAGGGGCAGAAACGCAAGAACATATCAAACTTTTACTGCAGTTAGGTGTAAATATCATTCAAGGTTATGCCATTGCCAAGCCAATGTCTAAAGAGCAGACTTATGCGTGGCTAGAAAAACCAAATTTGGACCCTAACTGGGAAAACATCTATGAAATAAACTCTCATAAAAAACGAATTTTAAAAGCACAGCTCGCTCATACTGCTTGGGTGGATAAAATTGAATCTGCGGTATTGCATAACTCGTCGCTAGAAAACATTCAAATTTTATCGCATTTAAGATGTGAATTTGGCTTATGGCTGCATTCTAAAGGTCTTGAAACCTTTAAATACCAAACCACTTTTGATCAGATTAATCGCACACATCAAGAAATACACAATATAGCAAGGAAGGCTGTACAGGCAAAAACTGTTTTTGATGATGAAGAGGCTATAAGACAACTCAATCTGCTAAGGGATAAAAGGTCTGCGTTTATACAACTATTAGACAGAAGCGATTTGAAAGAGTGAAACAAATATAAAAGCTAAACAAAACGTAAAAAAGAATTACCAGGCCTGGTAAAAAGTATTTCAGTAAAGCTGTCTTTCAACTTATCCAGAATAGCTTTAGATTTTTTCACGCAGTGCATCTACGCCATATTGGTTAAACGTAATTCTTAATTAAGCTTTACTCTTAATAGAACGCCCTGCTTTTTCTTCTAGAGGTTTGTCGGGCCAGCGATGTTTTGGGTAACGGCCCTTCATCTCTTTAGCAACTTCAAAATAGGAACTTTGCCAAAAATTGGCTAAATCACTGGTCACTTGAATGGGTCTTTGTGCGGGAGAAAGCATTTCGAATGCTAAGTTGGTTTTGCCCCAAGCCAGTTTTGGCGAGCTTAATTCACCAAACAGCTCTTGTAATACTACGGATACCTTTGGTAACTGCCCAGAATAATCTATCTTAATTTTTTTACCCGTTGGAGTCACATAATATTCAGGAGCTTGACTATCAATCTCAGCCATATATTCATATGGCAATCGTGATTTAATCAAACTGCTTATATCAACTTTAGTTAACTCTTTAACTGAAGTGATAGACTCAATATAGGGAAACAGCCACTGTTCAACTGAATTTACCAGGCCTGGTAAAGTAAAATCAGGCCAGTTTTGAGTCTGTTGTAGGTTTTGCAATATTAACCAATTAACTCGGTTTAACCAGGCCTGGAGATTTTTCGATAAGTTAAGTAGCTTTAAATCACTGTCTATAATGGCTTGCCGTAAGCAGGCTTGCAATTCATCCTTATCTGGTTCATTCAGTTCTGCTTCAGCTAATACAATCACCCCCAATTTAGTTTGTTGTTTGCCTACAATCTTTTGAGTTGTAGGCTCATAACGATAATACGCTTTAGTCTCAAAGCCTATTGTTTCTGCTAAAACCGCTTGTTCAATGTGAGCCGCTAAAAAAATCTTACCGTCTTTGCGTTGACCATCTAAATCTGCAATAGCTAGCCAATCACTGTTTTTTAAATGATTAAATTCACCTAAAGTTGCCCCTTTACCGTTGCTTAATAGATACCTGTTTTCATTTGACTGTTGAGTTCTACGTTTGGCAATTCTATCTGGATAAATCTTAGAAACTAATCCGCCTAATTGGCTTTGCAAAGCAGATAAGTCGTGCTCAGCAAGCACTTTACAGCCAAGTAAACTCGCCATTTTTTTGGCATTGATTAGAGCTTGTTCTGCAATAGCCGTTTTAATTTGATAACGTTTCACAGCCTGCTGACGATCTTTACGATAACTTTGTAATGCCAGCATTCTAGTAACTAAATCAGAATCATCAGAAGCGTGTAAAAAGTGACTGTCTTGCAAAACCGCTACCAAATCACACGCCATTGATTGAGTTGAAGAGTCTGCATTAGCAACGGACACTAATAAACTAGCAAACCTAGGTTCAATAGAAAACTGAATCGCTCGTTTACCTTTTGCTGTTAAGGCTTGGTTGGTATTGATTAAATCAAGGCGTTGCAATAAATTTAAGGCGGCATCTATATGGGCCTTGGGTGGTAAGGTTAACCAATCTAAATCGGTATAATTTTTCACCCCCCATTGCACCAAAGACAACTGTAATGATGCTAAATCGGTGGTGGTAATCTCTTCCGCACTAAATGGTTTTAAGGCTTGTTGTTGGCTTTGCGTCCATAGGCGATAACATTGCCCTGCTTGCACACGCCCTGCACGGCCTTGTCGTTGGTTAGCCGATGCCAAAGAGATTCGTTGAGTCAGTAAACGACTCATACCGCTAGAGACATCGTATAAAGAGACTCTTTCAAAACCGGAATCCACCACCGCCGATATGTTTTCAATGGTTAAACTGGTTTCAGCAATATTAGTAGCTAAAACGACTTTTTGGCGACCTTGTTTATCAGGTAATATCGCTTGCTGTTGTTGGTCATTTTTTAAGCCACCATATAACGGTAATACCACAATTTTTGCCGAATCTAATTGATTGGTAAGGGTTTCTAAACAACGTTTAATTTCACCCTGGCCTGGTAAAAATACCAAAACATCGCCATGGGTTTCGGCTAATGCTTGAGCAATAAAACTAATAAGCTCTGGCAACCAATCTCTAGCATGGTTAGATTTAACAGGCCTGGTAAGATAATGTGTAGAAACAGGAAAACATCGGCCTTCAGATTCAATAATGGGTGCATTATCTAAAAAGGCACTGACTTTTTGGGTATTGATGGTGGCAGACATCACCAGCACTTTAAGTGATTCGTTATAACCACTGCGAATATCTTTACACAGCGTCAATCCGAAATCGGCATGAATAGAACGTTCATGAAATTCATCAAAAATCACTAAACCCACGTCTTTCAATTCAGGATCATTTTGAATCTTACTGGTAAGAATCCCTTCGGTAATAATCTCTAAACGAGTATTTGAGCTAATTTTTCGCTCATTTCTTACCTGATAACCTACCGTATGACCCACTGGCTCATTTAGTTGTTTTGCTAGATATTGAGCGATTGACTTGGCCGCTAAACGCCGTGGCTCTAACATTAAAATCTTACCCTTATCGCTAGACATATTAGCCAATAAATAGAGCGGCACAGCCGTAGATTTTCCCGCACCAGGCTCAGCCTGAAGCACCAAAACCTGTTGTTCAGCTAGTTGTTGCAAGATTGAAGGTAAATAAGGAGTAATCGGTAAAAAAGGTAATGTCTTCACAGGTTAGCAATTTTAAATCAGTGGAATGACATTGTATTACATCTACTTGCTATATAAGTGCAAACACCATGCATTACTTCCATAGGCAGATGATAAAAAATCATTAATAAATAGATATAAATAACGTTTTAACAGGTTAATACGTTATTTATTGGTATAAAACCGTTTTTGTTGTTACATTGAATTCATTATTAAGAGTTAATAGGCATTTCCAATCAATGCAATTCTTAGAGCCTTACTCCATAAAAAAGTTTGTTAGAGCCTTTCTAATTGGCTCTTTACTGCTTTTTATTGTCGCCACGTTTCAGTTTATCTATGTTTTTGGTGTCGTTAAACCCGTTCTTTATATCATGCCGATTATTCTGGGAGGAATTACAGGCTTACTTGTTTCTTTTTGGATGCAGCGTTTTGAATTGACCCAAACTGCTTTGCACCAGAAAAAAGAGCGTTTAGAGCTGATTATAGAGAGCTCTAATATTGGCTTATGGGATTGGAACATGGTCACCAATGAGTTATATTTTGACAAAGGCTGGTGCAAGCTTTTAGGCTGCAAAGTCAATGATATAAAGCCAACCTTTAGCTCGTGGGAAAGCCGCGTTCATCCCGATGATTTAGAGCAATGTTATAAAGACGTTAAAAGCCATATCAATGGCGAAACCCCTTTTTACAGCAATGTACACCGCATGCGACACAAAGATGGCCACTGGGTTTATATCTTAGACAGGGGCCGCATAGTAGAAAGAGATAAATTTGGTCAACCAATCCGTCTTGCAGGCACTCATTCAGATATCACCCATATTAAAGAGATAGAAAAATCACTAGAAATTAGCAATCAAAAACTCAAAGAGCTCTCTTTAATCGATGGTTTAACAGGGTTAAAAAATCGCCGAGCATTAGATGAACATTTAAAACAACAATGGGGGTTTTTGACACGTAAACAAATTCCTTTTAGCACTTTAATGCTTGATATTGACTACTTTAAAGAATTTAACGACATTTATGGTCATTTAAAGGGTGATTACTGCTTAAAAGAAGTGGCTAAAAAGTTAATTGAAAATGTTAAAAGAACCAATGATATTGCATGTCGATACGGTGGTGAAGAGTTTGTTATTATCTATTCAGGCATAAGAGGTGATCAAGCCTTAGAGTTTGCCGACCTAATTAAACAAAAAGTTGAAGAGTTAAAAATACCGCATGAAGGCTCTAAATGTAGTGATTATGTTACGGTTTCTATTGGCGTAAATTACTGTGACCATTCGCATTGTAGTACCGCATGTGATGCTATTGACCAAGCAGACAAAGCACTCTATATGGCTAAAGAGCAAGGTAGAAATTGTACTGTTTTATTAGCAAACACCGTTCAAATAAATTCCTAAACATTTAATTTTAAAATTTCTATTTAGAAGCCTTTGCACAGGTGGATATGTAAGTCGCTTTCATCAAAAAAACAACACCTCATTTACTAAAAAAAATGCATTTTTAAAATATATCACACAACTTATTGATTTAAATCATACATTAAAGCGATAGTAATCGAATTAACTATCTTAACAAGCCTACCTTAAATATAATCAGACAAGTTTTGCCATTTATTTTTAAAGTTCCTTTTACCAGGCCTTTATACCCCTATGTAGGGTCTAGTAAAGCAATAAAAGAACTTTACCATTCTCGCTAGAGTTTAAAACCAAGGAAGATTTTAATGCTCTCTAAATTATCTCTAATCGCTCTATATAAAATCTAGGCCAGATGACTAGAATCACACCTTATTTATTTACCCTACTCTCGTTGCTTATTTTTGTGCAAGAGATCCAAGCATCTCAAAAATTAGTGCTTGGTGTGTATCAATACCAAAGCAAAGCCTCTGTTAAAGAGCAATATCAAGATTTTGCTAATTATCTTTCAAATGCTTTACCCAATTATGAAGTTGAGCTTAAAGTTTACAATCAAACAGAGCTCCTTAATGCCCTAAAGAATAAACAACTTCAAATGCTATTAGTTAACCCTAATTTATATGAAGTACTAAGGACTAAAATCGATCTGAATGGGGTCACCGCAACCCAACAAGTACTGTATGACGGTCAGGCTTTAGACCAATTGGGCGGGGTTATTTTTACTAAAAGCAGTAATCCAAAAATACATCAACTTTCTGATCTTATTCACCAACGTATCGCCATTCCTTCAAAAACCAATACCGGAGCCTATCGTGTTCCTTTATATGAGATTTATAAAGCTGGCATTGATTATAAAAAGCTTAACTTTTTAGAAGTGGGCAATAACGATTCCGTAATAGATGCGGTTTTATCAGGCAAAGCCGATGTAGGCTTTGTAAGAACAGGAATTATTGAAAAATGGATTGCCTCTAATAGACTTAAGCGAGATGACATTCGAGTTATTAATCAGCAACATCAAAAGAGCTTTCCTCAATTGCTCTCAACAAAACTGTTTCCCGAGTGGCCATTTATTATATTACCTGGATTAGATGAAAACCTAAATCGAGACATTGCAGTGGCTCTGTATGCATTAAGAGCAAACCACCCTGTCGCAAAACAAGCTGGAATAGCCGGCTTTGTTGCTCCTAGAGATTATTTACCTTTTCAAAATTTACTTAGAACATTAAAGCTACCTCCTTTTGATAAACAACCAGAAATCACCTTATTAGAGCTTTGGGATCAGTATAAAAGTGAAATAACGTTATTTGTATTGTTACTTTTATCGATAATTGCATTATTGTTTCTCTCTGAAAAACGTAAATATGTTATAGCCTTACAAGAAAAACGATTACAGAAAAAAACAAAGATAGATGAAGTTTTATTAGAACTGCCCAAATATGCAGAAACGCATACTGAAAATGAGTTATTGCAATATGCATTAGATAAAGTAGAGAAACTGTCATCCAGTTCGATTAGCTTCATTCATGCTTTAGATCCTAAAAATAAGAATATTCAATTCCTAGCTTGGTCGCATAACACCTTAAAAAATTACTGCCATATAGAGAATTATGAAGATCATTATCCTGTATCAAAAGCTGGTATTTGGGCAGAAGCAGTTCGCCAAAAACAACCTGTTTTAATTAATGATTACCACAGCTATGTAGGCGAAAAAAGTTTACCGAATGGTCATGTTGTTCTGCATAGAATGATTTCAGTCCCTGTGATAGAGCATGACCAGGTGGTTCTTATTGCTGGTTTGGGCAATAAAGATACCGACTATACCCAAGAAGATATTAATGTTTTCCAGCTGGTTCTTAATGAAATATGGCGTATTTTAAAAGCCAACCGTGCTAACCAAAGAACCTTACAACAAAAAGAAAAATTTCAACACCTTTTAGATGATTTAGGTGAAAACTATGTTGTGTTCTCTCACAATGGTGTAGAGGGGGTTTTAAGCTATGTGTCTGCTGGCTTTACTCAGGTATTTGAGCTACCTATTGAAACGGTATATAACCGTCCGTGGTTTTCACAAATTGATTGGCTTCCTGAGTCAGTAAATACTGCCAAAAAAAGTGTTAAATCACTTGTTTTGGGCGAAAAAACTTCCGAAACACTAATCTTGAGATTTACTTCACCGCAAAGCAAAAAGATCAAAACCATTCTTGTTCAACATCATGGCGTTTATCAAAATAATATCCTTGTCTCCATTGATGGGTTGGTCACAGATATTACCGAAAAAGTTGAAGCAGAAGTTAGACTTGAACAAGCGGCAACCGTTTTTGAGTCAGCCAATGAAGGTATCTTAATTTGTGATAAAAACAATCTCATTGTAAGAGCAAACAAACGAATAGAAGATATTACTGGCTATTCTGAAAAAGAACTTTTGGGCAAAAATCCCAAGATCTTTAGCTCAGGACATCAAGATCAAGCCTTTTATGAAAATTTATGGCACATGCTAATAAAGAAAGGCTTCTGGGAAGGTGAACTATGGAACCGCCGTAAAAATGGTGAGCTCTATCCAGAAAGATTAAAAATTAGCACGGTTTTAAATAATGATAATCAACCTGCCTATTTTATTGGCTTACTATCCGACATCACATTTGAAAAAGAACATCAAAATGAGTTAGAGAAAAGAGCTCACTTTGATGCCTTGACCAATCTGCCTAATCGTTTTTTACTCTCTGACCGAATATCACAGGCCATTCATGCAATCCAGCGTACTGATTTGATGATTTCTATTATGTTTATTGATCTTGATCGGTTTAAACTTGTTAATGACACTTACGGCCATCAAGCAGGGGATTTTTTGCTAAAAACTCTTGCTAACCGTTTATTAGACTGTATTCGCGAAAGTGATAGCGTAGCACGTATAGGTGGGGATGAATTTGTTGTGGTTGTCTCAGGAACTAAAGACCAACATGAATTCACTAAAATTGAACAGCGTATACTAAAAGAAACCTCAACCGAAGTCTTGTTTGAAGAGCACACATTGCAGGTATCAAGCAGCATAGGAGTAGTTTATTACGGCCATAACTATAATCAAAACCAAGGTTCTGAACAACTTTTACGTTTAGCCGACCAAGCTATGTATTTAGCAAAACAACATGGTAAAAACAAAATTCAGCATTACCAGTGGGATAATCTGCAAAATAAAAACCAACTCACACATGCTTTTGAGCACAACTTATTTGAACTTTACTACCAACCCAAAGTAAATTGTAAAACTGGACAAGTTCTCTCTTTAGAGGGACTCATACGCTTGAACCACCCTACAAAAGGCGTTTTATCGCCTATCGAATTTTTGACCGATATTGAACAATTTGGCTTTATGGATCAGCTGAGTGATTTTGTAATTCAAGAAGGGCTTCAATATTTAGAACGCCTTAATCAAAATCAACAAAACAAAATCGGTATTAGTTTAAATATTCAGGGAAATAGCCTGCTACATGATGAATTTATAGATAATTTAGTGACAAGCGTTAGCAAAAATAAATATATCTCTCCTGAGCAGATTACCCTAGAAATCTTAGAAAGTTCCTCTTTAGATGAGGTTGAAAGAATTGCCCAGCAAATAAGCCTTTTAAAGACTAAAGGCTTTAAGTTTTCTATTGATGATTTTGGAACAGGCCACGCCTCTTTAACCTACTTAAACAACCTACCTGTAAATGAAGTCAAAATAGATCAAGAATTTATTCGTGAGATTTTTTCTAATCCAAATAGTTTGAGCATCATTGAAGCGATAAAATCGATGGCTGAGGCGTTTAACTTATCGGTGATTGCTGAAGGTGCAGAAACAAATGAACATATTGAGCTACTGCTACAACTAGGCATTGAATTAGTGCAAGGTTATGCCATTGCTAAACCTATGAGCCAACATGAAATGAACAAATGGCTTAATAGCTGGCAGGCAAATCAATATTGGCAAACCTTAATAGAGATTAAACCTAAAAATAAACAAATCTTGAAAGCACGTTTAGCACACCTTGCATGGCTAAATAAATTGGAAACCGCGATAGGCGAAGGTGAGCTAGATTACTATCTTTTCCAAACATCACCTAATACCTGTGAATTTGGATTATGGCTACAGAGCAAGGGGAAAGAGATCTTAAATTCTACAGAATTCCAAACAGTTGACAGATTACATCAGGAGATTCATCAATTAGCTAAGCAAACCATAGATCTTAGCTTATTGGGTAATGAAAAAGGCTCTTCGCAACAGTTAATAAAACTCAAACAAAAAAGCACTCAATTAAACAACTTATTACATGATATACAAGCATAAGAAAAGCCTATAAGAATCCAGCCTATCAGGCATTTACACCCACAATTGCAGGCTTTTATTTTAAGCCAAAAAAAACGCCCTATATTAAAAATATATAGGGCGTTTTGGGTTTTAGACTTTGATAATTAAGTTTTTCTAAATTACTTTCCTAAAACGTCTTTAAGTGCCGCTAAGCAGAATAGAACTTTTTCTGGTCTTGCACTATCACCCATTAAACCGATGCGCCAAACTTTACCTGCAAGTGCACCTAAGCCAGCACCAATTTCAAGATTGTATTGGTTAAGTAACTGGCTACGTACTTCAGCATCATCAAACCCTTCAGGAATAATAACTGAGTTTAACTGTGGTAAACGCTCACCTTCTGGTACTACAAAGTTAATACCCATTGGCTCTAGACCTGCTTTAAGTTGTTCATGAGCTGCTACATGACGAGCATGTGAAGCTTCTAAACCTTCTTCTTTTAGCATAACTAAAGATTCATGCAACGCATATAAGGTGTTAACAGGTGCAGTATGGTGATAAGCACGTTTTGCACCTTGACCCCAATAACCCATAACTAAGTTAAGATCCATAAACCAACTTGGTACACGAGTTTTGCGATTACGAACCTTATCTAAGGCTTTTTCGCTAAAACTTACTGGCGATAAACCAGGAACACAAGATAAACATTTTTGAGTACCAGAATAGATAGCATCAATTCCCCACTCATCTACCTTTAACTCTACACCACCGAGTGATGTTACTGCATCAACAATAGAGATACAGTTATGGTCTTGTGCAATTTTACAGATGGTTTTTGCATCAGATAAAGCTCCAGTAGAAGTCTCAGCGTGCACAAATGCGACAATTTTAGCGTCTGGGTGAGCTTTACACGCATCTTCAACTTTTGAAGGCGTTACTGCTGTGCCCCACTCATCTTCAACCACAATCGCTTCACCACCAAAACGCTCAATGTTCTCTTTCATGCGTCCACCAAACACACCATTGATACAAACAATGACTTTATCGCCTGGTTCAACAAGGTTTACAAAACACGTTTCCATACCTGCAGACCCTGGAGCAGAAACAGGCATTGTTAAAGCATTTTCTGTTTGAAAAGCGTATTTTAGTAGTTCCTTGATTTCATCCATCATGCCGACAAAGGCTGGGTCAAGGTGTCCAATTGTTGGACGGGCCATTGCTGAAAGCACTCTTGGGTGAATGTCTGATGGTCCTGGCCCCATCAATGTACGAATTGGTGGATTAAAAGATTGCATATTGGTTACCTTTTTTTAATAATAATAGGTTAATCAAAGTTGATTCAAATCAAGTTTTTCACAATTATAGTGTCAAACGCGTGTAATACACAAGGTTAAAAATGGATGTTATTCAAGCTTTAGAAGAAGCCTTAAATAAAAACTGTATCCTTTCGAGCGAAGAGGCCTGTCGTCCTTACGAGTGTGATGGACTCTCGGCCTATCGTCAGAAACCATTGGCTGTGGCGTTGCCAGAAGATGTTGAGCAGGTAAAACAAGTACTCAAAATCTGCAAAGCCTATAATACGCCGGTTATTACTCGTGGTTCTGGTACTGGCCTCGCTGGCGGAACCTTACCGTTAGAGAACAGCGTAATCTTAGGTTTATCAAAACTCAATAAAATTATTAGCGTTGACCCATTACAACGTACCGCTATTGTTCAACCTGGGGTAAGAAATGTGATGGTTTCTGAAGCTGCGGCTAAATACGGTCTGTACTATGCCCCAGACCCTTCATCACAAGTTGCTTGCTCTATTGGTGGTAATGTCGCTGAGAACTCTGGCGGCGTACACTGTTTAAAATATGGCCTAACTGTTCATAATGTTACTTCATTAACCGTATTAGATATGGATGGTGAAATCATTCGCTTTGATGAAAAAGACGATGGCCTTGATCTACTTGCCCTATTAAATGGCTCAGAAGGCCTATTAGGTGTAATTGTTGAAATTAAACTCAAACTGATTCCTAAACCAGAAGCTGCTCAATTAGTGATGGCTGCCTTTAACTCTGTTACAGCTTGTGCTGATGCGGTTACCAGTGTATTAAAACAAGGTATTGTGCCTGCAGGCCTAGAGATGATGGATAAATTCTCTATTCAAGCGGCTGAGGACTTTGCCCAGGTAGGTTACCCCGTTGATGCAGCCGCTTTGCTATTATGTGAAGTAGATGGCAGTCATGACCAAGTTAAGGTTGATAGCCAGAGAGTTGCAGATATTTTGAGTCAAAATGGTGCTTACGAAATTCGTATCTCACAAAATGAAACAGAACGTATTGCTCTGTGGCAAGGCCGTAAAAACGCATTTCCAGCGGTGGGACGCTACTCCCCAGACTACTACTGCATGGACGGTACCATTCCACGTAGCAAACTGGCATTTGTTTTGGAAGAGATCTCTAAATTATCTGATAAATATGGCTTAAAAGTCGCCAATGTATTCCATGCAGGCGATGGTAATTTGCACCCGCTTATTCTGTACGATGCAAACAAACCAGGAGAGCTAGAAGAAACTGAAAAATTTGGTGCTGAGATTTTACGTCTATGCGTAGATGTAGGCGGTACCATTACTGGTGAACATGGCGTGGGCGTTGAAAAACTCGACTCTATGTGCCATCAATATCCAGAAGCTGAGCTGGAAATTTTTCATGGTATTAAGAATGTATTTGATAATACAGGCCTGCTAAATCCTGGCAAGGCAATACCCACTTTGCATCGTTGTGCTGAACTGAGTCATATGCATGTTCACAACAACCAATTACCACATCCTGAGCTGGAGCGTTTTTAATGTCAATTGAAAGCTCAATTTCGCACTACGCAGACCAAATTAAACAAGCCGCCGTTGATAAAACCCTCATTCAAATTGCAGGTAATCAAAGTAAAGTTCCGATTTATGATGATGCCCAACTGCTGAGTATTAATGATCATACAGGCATTGTCAGCTATGACCCTGCTGAGTTAGTAGTCACGGTAAAAGCAGGCACGACTCTTAAAGACTTAAGTGCTGCCTTAGCCGAAAACAATCAAATGCTTGGTTTTGAACCACCAGAATACGGCAATTCCACTATTGGTGGTACCTATGCTTGTGCCTTAACAGGCCCTTCTCGACCATTTAGAGGAGGTTTGCGTGACTTTGTATTAGGTACTCAAATCATTGATGGTCAAGGCCGTGAAATGCGTTTCGGCGGCAAAATGCTCAAAAACGTGGCGGGTTATGATGTTTCTCGCATGTTATGCGGTTCTAAAGGCTCTTTAGCTTTAGTTACTGAACTAAGCCTAAAAGTTTTACCTCTACTCGAAGAACGCACCTACTGCATTACCATGCCAGAGGGTGAGGCCATTTTATTAATGAATAAAATGCAAGGTACGGCTTTACCTTTAACTGGTTGTGCCTATTTTGAAGGTAAATTTTATTACCGAGTTGCAGGTGAACATCCTGAACAAGATAACCGTGTTGAAGTGAGTGAAACCACTAACGAGGTTTGGAAAACACTTAACCCGTTCCAACCCAAACTAGAACCTGGTGAAAAACTTTGGCGTTTAGATGTTGAAAGTACCAACCCAGCTATTGAAAACACCATTGCAGTAGGTATGGGTGGCACACGCCGCTGGGTAGCCAGTAAAAATAAGCCAAACCACCCTTATGTCACGCTTTGGCAAGCCCGTTTTGCTCCACGTAATAATGATAAGCCTTGTGTACAACGCATTAAAAAAGGCCTAAAAGATGTCTTTGACCCACATCACATTTTTAAAGATTTATAAGCGACCTGTTTAACTATGCAAACTCAACTACCAAAAGACCTGTTAGCAACAGAAACGGGAAAAACCGCCGACAAAATTTTACGTTCTTGTGTACATTGTGGATTTTGTTTATCTGCCTGCCCTACCTACGGTTTATTAGGAGATGAACTCGATTCACCACGCGGCCGAATCTACCTTATAAAAAGCGTATTAGAAGGTAACGAAGTTACTAACGACACCTTATCGCATTTAGACCGCTGTTTAACCTGTCGTTCTTGTGAAACGACTTGTCCGTCTGGGGTGGAATATGGTCACTTGTTGGATATTGGTCGTGAAATGGCTGAAGAAAAGGGTAACCGTAGTCTGTTCCAAAAAATCGCTCGCTATACCATTCGTAAAAGCTTAACCACCCCCTGGTTTTTTAACTTAACCATTAAAGCGATGCCCTTTTTACGCCACTCTAAAGCGGTACAATTTAGCGTTGAAGAATTAGCGTTACAGCAAAACCTAAAAGATCAGGCGGATGCGTTAAAGTCTAGCGTATTGCTTATATCTGGGTGTGTTCAGCCAGCTTTAGCACCCAATATAAATCAAGCAAGTATTAAGGTTTTAAACCGTTTAGGATTAAATGTTTTAGAAACCCCACAAGACCAATGTTGTGGTGCCGTTGATCATCATTTATCGGGCAATGAAGACGCTCTAAAAAAAGTTAAAACCAATATTGACGCTTGGATTCATTACCTAGACCAGGGGGTAAATGCAATTATCTCTAATGCAAGTGGTTGTGGGGTAATGATTAAAGATTATCCACACCTATTGCGTGAAGATGCCGAATACGCTGAAAAAGCCAAACGTATAGCAGACAACACATTTGATATTGCCGAATTTTTAAGCAAACAAGACCTATCACTTTTTACCAACTATAAAAACAAAAAGGTCACTTTCCATTCACCTTGTACTTTGCAGCACGGACAAAAATTACCAGGCCTGGTAGAAGACTTGTTACGCCGATTGGGTTACCGAATTACCCACGTTAATGACTCTCATCTTTGCTGCGGATCAGCGGGAACCTACTCTATTTTTCAGCCCAAACTATCTAAACAACTGCGAGACAATAAACTCAAAAACTTAACAGAGACCAATCCACCCATCATTGTTACTGCCAATATTGGTTGTTTAATGCATTTGCAAAAAGGTACCAAAACCCCTGTTAAGCACTGGATTGAGTTATTGACAATGGAAACCTAATAAAAGAGACCTTTGCACGAGATGGTTGAACGGATAAAAATTTTTCTCTTTTTACTCTCGCACCCCACTCGTGCAAAGGTCTCATAAAGTTCATAACGTTTCAATATAGACATCATAAAAAGATGTAAACCTATCGCTTAATCTTAGCTATAAACTAAAGGTGTTTATTGTGTGAAATCATTTCATTCATACAATGAACTCTAGATAAAAATTTAAAACCGGGTAAGCGGCTACAAAAATAAAGGAAGCTCCAAAAATGTCTGACATTGAAATTGCACAAAATGCCAAGATGAAGCCAATTATAAACTTAGCGGATGAACTGTTTGGTATTCCAGCCGCTGAGTTAGACCCTTATGGTCACTATAAAGCTAAGCTCTCTTTAGAGTATGTTGACAGCCTGTCTCATCAAAAAGAAGAAGGTAAACTTATTCTGGTTACCGCTATTAGCCCAACCCCTGCCGGTGAAGGTAAAACCACGACCACCGTTGGTTTAGGTGACGCCTTAAATCGTATTGGTAAAAAAACCATTATGTGTTTGCGTGAGCCATCATTAGGCCCATGTTTTGGTATGAAAGGTGGTGCAGCAGGTGGTGGCTATTCGCAGGTCGTTCCAATGGAAGACATTAACCTGCACTTTACCGGCGACTTTCACGCCATTGGTGTAGCCCACAACCTACTTTCTGCCATGATTGATAACCATATCAATCACGGTAACGCCCTAGATATTGACCCCCGTCGTATTAAATGGAAACGTGTCGTCGATATGAATGACCGTGCTTTGCGTAATATCACCATTGGTCAAGGTGGCCCGGCAAACGGTTATTTACGTGAAGATGGTTACGATATTGTTGTAGCCTCTGAAGTAATGGCCATTTTATGTTTGGCGACCAATCGTGCGGACTTAAAAGAGCGTTTAGGACGTATTATTATTGGTTATAAAACTGACCGTGTAACACCTGTATATGCCAGTGACTTAAAAGCTCATGGTGCTATGGCCGCTTTATTAAAAGATGCCATTAAACCGAATATCGTACAAACTTTAGAGAACAATATTGCCATTGTTCATGGTGGTCCATTTGCCAATATTGCACACGGCTGTAACTCCGTTACCGCTACTCAAACCGCTTTAAAACTGGCCGATTATGCCGTTACCGAAGCAGGTTTTGGTGCCGATTTAGGAGCTGAGAAATTTTTAAATATTAAATGTCGCTCTGCTAAATTATCACCCTCAGCAGTGGTTATTGTGGCAACCGTTCGTGCCCTTAAATTTCACGGTGGCGTAGAAAGAGACCATTTAAACCAAGAAAACTTAGAAGCTTTAGAAAATGGCTTTGAAAACCTTGAAAGACATCTACACAATGTAACCCAAAACTTTAAGTTACCTGCGGTAGTGTGCATTAACCATTTTACTTTTGATACTGACGAAGAAACCAGCTTACTGATCAAAAAGGTAGAAGCTTTAGGTGTCAAATGCATTATTTCAAAACATTGGGCCGAAGGCGGTGCTGGTGCTGAAGAGTTAGCACATGCGGTAGTTGAGTTGGCCGAAAACCATACAGCCGGCTTTGAATACCTCTACGACAGTGAAATGCCACTTTGGGATAAAATTGAGACCATTGCTACCAAAATGTATGGGGCTAGCGGCATCTCTGCCAATGCCAAAGTAAAGGCAGAAATTGAACGAATTCAACCTAAATATGGCAACTTGCCGATTTGTATGGCAAAAACTCAAATGTCATTCTCTACTAACCCTATGGCAAAAGGTGCCCCAAGTGGTCATGTGGTAGAAATCAGTGATATTAAACTCGAAAACGGTGCCGGTTTTATTGTTGCCATTGCAGGTGACATGATGACCATGCCTGGCCTACCAAAAGTACCAACCGCTGAACGTATTGATATTGACGATGCGGGTGTAATTACTGGTTTATTTTAAATTTTACCAGGCCTGGTAACTCTCAATATAAAGGGCTTTTTAGCCCTTTTTTGCTTTCTACAGCCCTTTCTATAGCTTTTAACTTTCCCTAACATGTTACAGTTAATTACTTCATTAGAAATGCGATTCATAAAATACTTTGCAACCTAATATATAAGTAAACGCTGTAAACATTTTCTTATTTCTCAAAAGGTTAGCTTAATAAGTGGCATCTTGTTTGCTTTTAAGTTTTTATTCAATTTTAATAACTTCATATTCATTAGCACATAGTGGCTAACTAGGAATATAAATAGGATTGTAATTATGCGCAACAATCAGCCCGTTACTCAAAAAGAATACAAGCTACGAACAGATGCTTTATTGGTGTCTCATACCGATTTAAAAGGCACCATTACTTATGCGAATGAAGCCTTTGTAGAGGCCAGCGGTTATGGCTATGAAGAGTTATTAGGGGAACCGCACAACCTATTACGTCATCCAGATGTACCAGAGCAAGTATTTGCCGACTTTTGGGGCACAATTCAAGCTGGACGTCCTTGGCATCAAATTGTTAAGAACCGTCGCAAAAATGGTGATCATTACTGGGTTGAAGCCAATGCCACACCCATTATTGAAAATAATGAAATCACTGGTTATATGAGTGTGCGAACACCTGCAACAGATGAACAAATTAAAGCAGCTGAAGCCGCGTATCAAGCCGTTGCAAATAAGAAAATAAAATTACGCCATGGCGAAGTAGATAACTTATATCGCCGTTATAACCCGTTAGCTCATTGGCCACCTTTAGTAACCTTAATTCCATCAGTCTTACTGGCTATTTCTAATGAAATCTATGCTTTTGTTTTTAATGATACAAACACAACATTAAATGACCTTGTCATTTTTATGACGCTACTCTCAACTGTGCATGTAATTTATTATTTAAATCGCATCAAAGGTGCAATCGCTTCAATTGATGAAGTTGCCAATGGAAATCTTAACGGACAAATTAATACCCACGGTGCCAATACGGCCGGAACCATTAATAGACGAATTAAAACCTTACAAATACGTTTAGGGGCACAAAAAAACGAAGTCATGACCGCAGCAAGACGCTCTATGCGTTTAGAGGCTGGTTTAGACAACCTTAATACCTACATTATGCTTGCTGATCAAACCGGTACTATTACCTACTTTAATGAATCTTTAAAAGGCTACTTAAAAAAACTCGAACCGACCATTCAGCAAGAAATTAAAGACTTTAAACTTGAAAAACTCTTAGGCAAAAATGTGGCTTGTTTGTTTGAAAAAAATAAACATATTATGGAAAAGCTTATTTTAATGAGCGAAGCTGAAGCCTTTAAATTTGAGTTCTTTGGTGCTCAATTACAACTACTGTTAACGCCTATTTATGACGCTAACAATCGACCACTAGGTGTGGTTATAGAGTGGCAAGATATCTTTCAAGAGCAATACGTACAACAAAGCATTGCCAAATTGGTTGACGACGCTAGTCAAGGTCGCCTGCACTCTAGAGTAAATACAGAACAATTAGAAGGCTTTTATAGAACCTTAGCAGAGGATATTAACCATTTAATGGATGGTCTGCAAAATACTCTACAAGACATCTCTATTTTAATTGGTGGGCTTTCTGGCAAAGATTTAACCATTACCCCACAAGGTGAGCATGAAGGTCAATATGGCTGGACAATAAAAAACTTAGTTAAAGGAATTCAATCACTACGTGAATCATTTTGCAGAGTTAACACCCAAGCTACTGAGGTAACGCAGTCTGCAGAACATGTAGCAAAAAGTAACCAAGAACTGGCTCAGTCAATTAAAAACCAAAGCCGAGAACTTATAAACACCTCATCTTCAATGCGTTCTTTAACCGAAACCGTTACGCATACAGCACAGCAAGCCACAGTTTCTAATGAGCTTGCATTACAAACCCAAAATGATGTTGAACTTGGTAACCAAAGCATGCAAGAGACCATCTTAGCCATGCAGGAAATCGAACAAGTTAGCCAGCAAATTACCGGAATTGTCACCCTCATTGATAGCATTGCATTTCAAACCAACTTATTAGCTCTAAACGCTGCCGTTGAAGCGGCAAGAGCGGGGGAACATGGTCGTGGTTTTGCCGTAGTTGCAGGTGAAGTCAGAAACCTAGCCCAAAAATCAGCAGAAGCGGCTAAAGAAATTAAGACATTAATTGATACAACCGCAGATAAAATTGCTCATGGTACCGCCAAGGTACAAAACACGGGTGATTCACTGCAAGAGATTATTAAGCAAGTACATCAAATGTCAGAAAACATTTCTAGCATTGCAGAAAATGCACAATCACAGTCTCAACAAATTGAGGAAGTAAATGAGACCGTGCGTATTTTAAATAAAGCGGCTGATCATAATTCAACTTTAGTCATGGAAAACTCTTCATTAGCCGACTACCTCAGCGAAGTGGCTGAAAATATGGATGATTTAGTAGGAGCCTTTGAACTAGGAAACTGTGAAGAACTTAAGTCATCTAATGAACAGATAACTAAAGAATCTTTAATTTTAGTAGTGGACGATAATATATCTAATTTAAAAGTAGCGAGCATGTTCCTGCAAAAATCAGGCTATGAGACTAGAACAGCTACCAACGGTAGAGAGGCCATCATCCAATGCAAACGTTATAATCCTAGAGCCATTTTAATGGATATAGAGATGCCAGTTATGGATGGCCTTCAGGCAAGTAAAGAGTTGCGTAATAGCGGTTATTCCAATCCTATTTTAGCTTATACAGGGCATTCAGATTCATACCAAAAAACCATTGAAGAAGCCGGTATGAATGACATTATTCATAAGCCATTAAATATTGAGCATCTTACTCAATCTCTTATGGCATACAGCGTTCAACCGAACAGCACTAGTAGTACCGTCGTCTTAACTAAACGCCAACAGATCATTGATCGCTCAGCAACGGCTAAACAATACAGTGAAATGATAAAAGCCCACCTAGGTTGGAAACGAAAAATCCGCCACTTTATTGATGGTGCTGATATCGGTATGACTCAAGATTCAGCAACTGATTACACAGCTTGTGCATTAGGTAAATGGTATTACCAAGGTAGCGGGCAGCAATTGATGCACCTACCTATGATGAAACAGTTAGGTGAAGAGCATATGGAAATGCACAAACTCATTGGTCTAATCATGGACTCATTCCATATTGATGATTACGAAACCCTTGAAACTGCTATTGAAGCGATGGATAAACAAAGTGATAAGGTGGTAACATTGCTTAATGAATTAATTGATTACGAAGGTTAACAAAATGGTGGATAACAGACCATGACCTTTACATTAATCAATTGAGTTAATTGATTATGTTTTTAAATAATCAGCCCCCCGTTTAGGGGGGTTGTCTATTTAAGACTAATGAGATCTTTGCACTCGTGCAAAGTCTCTGTATCAATATTCAGGATAATGCTTTAAATCTATACAAAGATTTCTCATAGATTTAAAAAATGTGTTTAGATATCTGCCAAATAAATATCGAAAGGATATTACTGTGTCTGAAGTAGCACCTACCCAGTTAGCATCTCAATTTCAAGCGTTAAAAACGCAACTCAACCAACACATCATTGGTCAATCGCACCTAACAGAACGACTTTTAATTGCTCTATTATCTGATGGTCATTTATTGGTAGAGGGCCCACCAGGCCTGGCAAAAACTAAAGCCATTAAAGTGCTTTCTGAAATGCTTGAAGGCGGTTTTCACCGTATCCAGTTTACTCCTGATTTACTTCCTTCAGACATAACAGGTACCGATATTTATCGCCCAGAAACAGGGGAATTTGTTTTTCAATCTGGACCAATTTTTCATAATTTGATCTTGGCAGATGAAATTAACCGTGCACCTGCAAAAGTTCAAGCCGCACTGCTAGAAGCAATGGCCGAAGGTCAGGTGAGTATTGGTAAACGTAGCTTGCCAATGGAAAAACTGTTTATGGTTATGGCCACCCAAAACCCGCTTGAACAAGAAGGAACCTACCCTTTACCAGAAGCCCAGCTAGACCGTTTTATGATGCACGTTAACGTTGACTATCCAAATGCCGAAAGTGAACATCAAATTTTAAAACTGGTTGAAGATGAAGCACGTCAAGCAAATCAACAGCCTAGTTTTTCCCCCATGAGTCAAAATGATCTATTTGCTGCACGTGAAGAAATTTTGAACTTACACATGGCAGAATCAATCAAAACCTATATTGTTGAACTGGTTATGGCAACCCGTGAACCTAAACGTTATGGCGAAGCATTAGCCAGTTGCATTAGTGTTGGAGTAAGCCCACGTGCAACAATTGCATTATCACGCTGTGCTCGCAGTCATGCTTGGTTAAGTGGTAAAAACTTTGTGAGCCCAGATGATGTTCAAGCAGTGATTCACGATGTATTTCGTCACCGATTAATTCTGGATTTTGAAGCCGAAGCTCAAGGCATTACCGCAGATGATATCATTGACCAAATTCTTAATTTTGTGCCAGCAACTTAATGGTTTTTCACTCTGAGTAAGTGATGAAATGATGCAAAAACATCTCACAATATCAAATTTTCAACTTGTTGATCAGCAAGGTTTTTATTATGTCTGAAACTCAGCAAGAAACATCACTCTATAGTGAATTGAAAGATTTGGTGGCTTTTCGGTTTCACGTGAAACAAAAGAAACTGAGTCATCAACAAAATAACATAGCCACTAGCAGCGGTAATCATCTTGCGGTAAAAAAAGGCCGAGGGATGACATTTAGCGAAGTACGTCAATACCAACCAGGTGACGATATTCGTTATATTGATTGGCGAGTGACTGCTCGCACTCAAAAAACTCATACCAAGGTTTTTGTTGAGGAGCATGAACGCCCTACAGTTATAGTCACAGAGCAAACACCTCACTTATTTTTTGGTTCACAGGTGCGTTTAAAAACCGCACAAGCGTTAAATATATCAGCAATTTTAGCTTGGATATCATTGGCCCATAATGAACGTGTTGGCGGCATCTGTTTTAATCATATGCAAAATGTCTGGATACCGCCTAAACGAAATCAACAAACCGTATTGCAGCTACTACAAAAAAGCATTGATATGCAAAGCCAAATGAGCAAACCAACCGCTCCAGACACTAAAGCCTGGGTAGATACTCTGCAACAGCTTCTTAAGGTCAATAAACCCGGAAATAAAGTCTTTTTAGTGGGCGATATGATTCAACTAGCCCAACATGCATCACCTTTATTGCGTAAGCTGAAAAAAAATACCGATGTAACCGCAATTCACATTTACGACAACCTTGAAAAAAATCTTCCCAAACTAGGTTGGCTAAGCATGACCAAAAGTTTTACAAGCGAAAAATTAGTGAAGCTAGATAGCTTTAGATCAAAGACTCGCGATGCTTATCATTCGTTATACCAAGATCAGTGGCAAAATACGCAAGATGTCTTTTCTAAACTCACTATTCCGCTGGTTGAGATAGGCACTCACCAAGAGCCATTAATGAGCTTAGTACATCACAAACTGATTCAGTAACAGAGTGCCATTATGAAAGATATGCAAACCCAACAGGCTCTACTTGAACAACTTAAAGACATACAGTTGCCAGACCCGGTTGGCTGGTGGCCACTTGCTTTTAGTTGGTGGATTCTAATCTTTAGTATTACCTCAATTTTAGTGGGTATAGCTTGGTATTATCTTGATTTAAAACGCCGTAATATCTATCGCAGAACCGCCATTGCCTATATTGATGAGATTTTGCAACAATCCGAATTATCAGATAACGATAAAATCGCTGCAATCAATGCTACGCTAAAACGCGTTGCATTAACGGCCTATGGACGTTTAGTTACCGCCTCTTTATACGATCAAGCTTGGTTAAATTTTTTATCAGAAACCGCAAGTTACATCCCTCAACCCGATCATTTACAAGAGGTATTAAACCTAGCTTATAAACCAAAAGATGAGAATGAAATAGCCGACTCCCAAAATAAAATCTCATCCAAGCAAGCAGTCGATATTTGGCAAGAATACGCAAAAAAGTGGATTAAAGGACATCATCAATAATGCAGTGGCACAACCTGATTGAAACACTTAGTAATCTCAGTTTTATCTGGCCTTGGATGTTAGCTTTTTTGCCACTTCCTTGGATCATTAGCCGCGTCATTAAACCTGCTCAAAAACAACATACACCACTGCTAGCACCACAAATCATTGCCCGTATTGAAGACCAACTCCCTGCCGAAAACCTAGTTGAAGCCAACCAATCTTCTTCAAAAATGCCCTTTTTAGCGATCTTAATGTGGATTAGCTTAATTGTTGCCTCGACCAGACCAGTAATTTACTCAGATACCACACCTTTTCAAATCAGCGGTAAAGAGATTATTTTGGCGGTAGATTTATCTGGCAGCATGCAAAAAGAAGATATGTATTTAGACGGTAATGAAGTCAATCGCTTAGTCGCCGTAAAATCCGTTGTCTCTGACTTTATCGCTCACCGTAAGGGTGACCGAATGGGGCTAATCGTATTTGGTACCCAAGCTTTTTTACAAAGCCCATTAACTTACGATTTAAATACGGTAAACACCCTGCTTAAAGAAGCACAAATTGGTATGGCAGGTAATAACACCGCCATTGGTGATGCCATAGGTCTCACACTTAAACATTTATATAAATCTAAAACAGGCCACAGTGCAGTGCTAATTCTGTTAACCGATGGCTCAAACACCGCAGGTAAAGTTGATCCTCTTGACGCGGCCAAAAAAGCCAAAGAGATGGGCTTAAAAATTTATACCGTGGGCGTAGGTATGGTCAAGTCTAGAACGGGTTTAGATATATTTATGAACAATAAATCGGATATGGACATTGATACTCTTACCAAAATTGCCGACACCACTGGTGGTAAGTTTTTTCAGGCAAATGATACTAAACAGTTAGCTCAAATCTACCAACATATTAATAAACTAGAATCGGTAGAACATAATGTTTACAACTACCGTATGCGTACCGAATATTATCCTTGGCCACTAGGTTTGGCATTTATTCTAAGCCTATTATTGGCTTGGTCACAACTACGAAAAATGGGGGCTTAATAAAGATGATGGAGTTATTAAGTAACATTCATTTTTTAAGACCTTGGTGGTTTTTGGCTTTAATTCCGATTATTTGGATTATCTGGAAAATTTGGCAAACTAACCGAAAACAAGGTGCTTGGTATGAGGTAATCGCCCCCAAGTTCCGCCATTTATTACTTGGAGAAAACAGCTCTTCTGGACCAACCGCCAATGAAAAAATGGGTTACATCGGTTTGATTATTGCCTGGTTTTTTGCCGTGCTTGCTCTATCTGGACCTTGGGTTAAATCGGTTGATATTCCTGCTCAAAAATCACAACAAGGGATTGTAATAGTTTTAGATTTGTCACTTTCTATGTTGGCGGATGACCTACCACCAAACCGTATATCCAGAGTTAAATACAAACTTACTGATTTACTTAAACAATATCCAGAGTACGCAACAGGCATGGTGGTTTATGCGGGTTCTGCCCATACAATTAGTCCAATCTCTGGTGACAACCAAACCCTGTTAGGGCTGTTACCTAGCTTAAACCCAGTAATGATGCCTAAGTTTGGCTCAAACCCTTTACAAGGCTTAAAGTTAGCCCAAAAACTATTTGATGGTGCTCAAATCACCAATCCACATATTATTTGGATTACTGACGATATTGAAAAACAACAAATAGAACCCATTGCCAATTGGATAGATAACCACTCTGCCAGTGTTACCCTAATGACAGTAGGCACCAGTAAAGGTGGTGTGGTTCAAATACCTAATTACGGTTTACTGAAAGACAAAAAAGAAAAGTTAATTCTGCCAAGCGTACCTTTTAAACGATTTGCCGATTTAGCTAAAAAAACCGGGATTAAATGGGTAGAGTTAAAACCTGAAGATACCAGTGTTAAAAACCTTTTACCGCCAGACATCTCATCAACAGAAAACCAAGCTGAATCCAAAACACCTAAAGAGGTTAATCACCCTTTGGATATTGGGGCTTATTTCCTATTTATATTACTACCCATTGTGGCGTTTCTGTTTAGACGCGGTACTTTTTTAAGCCTTTTAGTGGTGGGGATTTTACCTTTGGGCCTACTGACACCGCAACCTAGTTATGCCATGGACTATTTAGCCGAACTGCCCTCAATGTTTAAATCTCTCGACCAACAGGGCTACCAGGCCTGGGAAAATAAAAAATACGGTGCGGCAGAATCTCTATTTGAAAACCAGCAATGGCGAGCCAGTGCCATGTATCGACAGGGTAAATATGCTCAAGCCGCGAAGTTATTTCAATTAGACAAAAGTGCAACGGGCTATTACAACCTGGGTAATGCTCAGGCAATGAGTGGTAAGTTGGCAGAAGCCACAAAATCCTACGAAAAAGCGTTGCAACTAAATCCAAATTTTAAGCAAGCTAAAGCGAACCTTGCCGTTGTTAATAATTTGCTTACTCAACAACCCAAGCCACCTAAACTGCCTCCGCAAAATGACAATAAGGGTCAGTCACCTGAGAATCAACAAAACCCAAAAAATACAAATCAAGACAAACAAGATTCTGAATCAAAGAAGAATAACTCACCACAAAATAACGACAACAAAGACCAGCAAAACAACAAGCAAGATGGTCAACAAAATAATCAAAAAGAGAACCAACAACAAAACTCATCAAAAGACAGCCAGCCAAATAATGGATCTGAAAACCAAGATGGCAAACAAAACAGTCAAAATCAGCAAAATAATAACCAAAATAACGCCGATCAAGCTGGTAATAGCGGTTCTAAAAATGACCAACAAGATCAGCAAAATGACTCTAATAAACAAAGTAGTGGTGCCCAGCCTGATAACTCTGACAATCAAGATACAAGTTCAGCTAATAACTCTTCTTCATCAACAGACGGCTTAGGTGCCAATGATAACAACAAAGGCATAACCGAAGCTGCTAACAGTGACGGTCAATCAGGAAATGATAAAGAAGATAAACAAGCGGTTACCCCTACTAAACTCAATGATTCACTCTCGCCGGACAATAAAAAAACAGGTGAAGGTGATGGTGGTAAACCTAATAAAAAATTATCTGAAAAAGAACAAGCTCAACAAACCTGGTTAAAACAAATTCCTGACCAACCAGGCCTGTTCTTAAAACGAAAGTTTGAATACCAATTCCAGCAAAATCCGCCTTCGGATAATGATGCATCAGAAAAACAGTGGTAAGCGAAATGAAAACATGCCCTATTTACCTAAAAGACGCCAATAAACCTAACCGTTTTGGCCTATTTAAATCTTTGCTTTTAATGCTCTGGCTTATGTTATTTAGCCAGTTTGCCTTAGCCAATAGTATTAGCATAAAAACCGATCGACAAACGGTTGAAATGGGTGACGTCATTACTTTATCCATTCAAACTGACTTTCAGGCTAAGGGCAAGGAACTTGATTTAGACGAACTTAAAAAACAGTTTGATGTCATTAACCAACAGCAAAGTAATCAAATTCAGATTATTAATGGTAAATACTCTTCATTTACCTTGTGGCAAGTGCAAATTTTACCTAAACAAGTTGGTAAATTAACCATTCCGGCTTTTACTATTGATGGCGTAAAAAGTAAGCCCTATACAATCACCGTAAAAAAAGCGGAATACGTTGATGGTAACCCACCCTATTTCTTAGAAGCAGAAACTGATAAAAAACAGGTTCATGTTCAAGAACAGTTTATCTACACCCTGCGTTTTTATCATAAAGGAAGCCTAATTAACGGTAATATTCGCCCGCCTGAATTTAATAATGCGTTAATTGAGTCTTTAAAAGAGCAGTCGGTATTTGGTAAAACCATTAACGGTCAGCAATATACGGTCTATGAATGGCAATATGCTGTGTTTCCGCAGGCAAGTGGTCAATTAAAAATAGCAGGACCTACCTTTACTGGTTTAATTCACTTAAGAGGCAAACAAAAAGGCGTACAGGCGAATTCTAAACCTATTGTCATCAATGTGCTGCCTGCAGAAAAAAGCACGGCCTCATATTGGTTACCTGCTGAACAGGTTACCCTGAATCAAAAATGGGAGGACATGCCTAAAGATATACAAGTGGGTGATAGTTTACGCCGTGTCATTACTCTCACGGCTAAAGGATTAAAAGCCTCTCAACTACCCGCAATTAGTAGTCAAAATGGCAAAGACTTCAAAATATATGCAGACGAAGCCAAATCAAGTCAAAGCCTTTCTGAAGAAGGGGTACAAAGCGTTAAGGTGATTAGTCAGGCAATTATTCCCACCAAACCAGGCACTATTCATTTACCCGATATCAATATTACCTGGTGGAATACCAAAACCCATAAGTTTGAAAATGCGGTTTTAAAAAGCAAACCTTTAACCGTTTGGCCTGCTGAAAATGATCAAAATAAAGCCATTCCTAAACCAACTGGATTGACTCAAAATAGCCAAACTACTGCTGTAAATAACAGTCAAGGTACTGCTAAGTATATGCCTAAATCAAACAATGGTTTAGATGAATCGCCCTCTACTCCTGTTTGGATATGGCTAATTATTGTGTCTGTTTTAGTTTCTATATGGTTAATTACTTTGCTGTTATTGTTACGCACCCGTAAGCAAATTAAAGAGCTTCAAAACCAACCTATGGTTGCGGTCAGTACCCAACCAGCCACTCAGCATACATTTAATAACAAATGGTGTGATTTGCCTCTACCTGAGTTTTATAAAGAACTATTACGCCAATTGCATGAAGACTTTAATATTAAGAGTGTTGATGCCATAACCAATGAACCATTAAGAAAAGCCATCTTTAATCTAGAGGCTCATCTTTTTGCCGGCCAAGAGTTGCAATATAAAACCCAACAAACTATTTGTGATCATTGGGCATCAATGGTGACAGAAACAAATACAGCCAACAAAAAACAAGAAGAGTTAAACTCACTCTATAACAATTAGCTTATTGAATATTGAATTGCTGAATATAAATTTGTTGGACATAAATCCGCTGAAGTTTTGCTCGTTTTTAAAACTTCGCTGAGTATTCATATCCTTTACTTACATAACCCTCATTCAGTTTTTAATCAATTTACCAAGCCTTTATACCCTCTTGCAGGGTGTGGTAAATTGATTATTAACGACTCTAAAACAATCCCATATAAACTAAAAAGCACTCATATGTGAGTGCTTTTTAATTAAATCACAAGCAGTAGTAGCTGCTGATGTTCCTTACCGCTAACTTGTAAAATGTCTTTCTGCAATTTTTTGAACTTCAGGGTAATTGGTTTTACCCGTTCCTAAAATAGGAACTTGCTCTACCAAAATAACGGTTTTAGGAATCATTAAATCTGATACCTGCTTTTCTTTAGCGGCATCTGTGACGGTTTTACGGCTCAAGGTAACGTCATCTGTTACTAAGACTAATTGCTCGCCTTTACGCTCATCTGGTACCGCTACAACAACGTGATGCCCTTCTGGGCTAGCCAAGTTAATATAGGTTTCAACTGCGGTTAAAGAGACCATCTCACCAGCAATCTTGGCAAAACGTTTGGCACGGCCTTTAATCCATACGTAGCCATCTTCATCTACATCCACAATATCGCCGGTATCATGCCAACCATCTAATGGCGGTTGCACAATCCCTGGTTGGTCAGGAAGTAGATATCCCAACATAATATTAGGACCCTTAACATGCAAGCGTCCGCCTTCTTCGATGCCTGGTATAGGTTCAAGACGATGTTCTATAGCTGGCACAAACTGCCCTACCGAACCATGCTTATAACCCATTGGAGTATTTACCGCTAATACTGGTGTGGTTTCTGTTACGCCGTAACCTTCAAAGATTGGTTTGTGATATTTATTAGCGTAAAGTTCACGAGTTTCAGGACGTAGTCTTTCCGCACCTGCCACCATTGCTTTAATACTGTAAAAATCAAATGGATCTGCTTTACGTGCATAACCACTGTAAAAAGTATCTGTACCAAAAATAAAGGTTGAGTTGGTTTGATACACCATCTCAGGCACTACACCATAATGAACTGGTGACGGGTATAAAAAGACCTTTGAACCTTTTAAAATCGGCCACAATAACCCTGCAGTTAAACCAAAACAATGAAAGGTGGGTAAAGCATTAAAAATCTTATCGTAAGAATACACATGAAACACCGCATGGATTTGCTCAATGTTATTGATGATATTACCATGCGATAACACTACCCCTTTTGGTACTCCCTCTGAACCAGAGGTAAACAGAACAACCGCTTCGCTATCAAAAGCACTTTTATATCCTTTTAGGAGGGTTGGTGGAGTGACCAGGCCTGCTAATTTTGAAAACAAACCAATTTGAGTACGAACATCTTCTAAATATAAGAAGTTAACTTTAGCCGATAAACCTTCTATCAAGCTTTCAATCTCAAAAGCTTCCACAAACTTTTTAGAAGTGACAATAGTTTGTAATTCCGCAGTTTCGCAAGCCGATTCAATTGCCGCTTGACCCGCGGTAAAGTTAATCATCGCAGGTACATAACCATAGGCTTGTAATGCAAAAAAGCTGGCCGGCATTCCTGAAACATTGGGCAACATAAGACCAACACGCTTTTGCCCTTTTAGGTTTTTATGCAACGCTTTACCCAAAATTACAGAAGCTTGAGTCATCTTTTTTAAACTCAGTTTTTGGTCGTTAATATCTTCAATACAAATATCTTTTGCCCAAAAACGTTTTTTAGCTTCAACCAAACTCGCAAATAAAGAGTGCTCTACCACCCCTGCATAAAAACTGGCATCGCGTAGTAAATTAAAAACAACTTGTTTGTAATGTTGATGCTTTTCGTGACTTTTAAGCGATTTTTCTACCGAGATTGTGGTGTGCGGCTGTATATGCAACTGTATTTTGGGAAACCACATACGTTTTATAAACGCGAACTTTGTGCCATCTAAGTAAGAGAAATGACTATAAACCGCGCCGCTAATATAAACGGTTAACACTGCGGAATTGGTTTTGTCTGCAATCAGTCCTGTGCCCTCATATACTTTCATTAAAGAGCCGTTGGTGGTGATTCGCCCTTCAGGAAAAATCATGCATTGATTATTTTTTTTAAGCTCATCAATCATATGTTTTGCGGCGTAAGGACTATGAATGTCAACTTTAAAAAAGTGAATCATCGACAAAATAAAACGTTCATGCCATTTTTTGGTGTGAGAAGTATCCACCATAAAGGTAGTTTCACCAGGGATAAATAGATCTAGCAAAGGTCCATCTAATAAAGAAACATGGTTGGCAATAATTAAAATGGGTCGTCCACTGTCTAATGCTTGCTGATAGTTTTGCAAACCTTTTACCTCTACTCGGTAAAGCAGTTTGAACAATATTTTTGCAATAAATTTAAACAACCATTTCATATATTTTTCCTACTCTTACTATCATAGCCAATCGCAAACTTTTAACCTGCAGCTACTTTGGCCATTTACATTTTGGCTCACCAGGGCCTATTTTTTAATTTTAAGGGGGTAAAACAAGCTCTTATACCGATGCAATTAAGACCAAGGTTCACTTGCTTTTAAACGATTTCTATACAGTACAATTGCCACAAAAACATTAAGAAAGGCAAGTATGCTAAACATCTCTAATAAACTCAAAGAGAAAGCAAAACCTAGCATAATTAATATAGCTGAAACCACCATTAACAGTGCATTTACGATGTTGTTTACGGCGACTATTCTAGCACGGACGGCGATCGGGGTATGTGTTTGCAATATGGTATAAAGCGGCACAATATACATTCCACCTAACACCGCAAGTATAAATAAAAAAACCAGAGATAAATTTGCTGGCCACAATGTAATAAACTGAGCAATTGTTAATAAGGTTTCATGTGAAACATTTTGCTCATGTACAACACCTGAATGAATTGCAAAAATACTCCAAACAGTCAGCAACAACATGGCCGACATACCTAATATCATGCCCCAATGCCATTTTATCGTGGCGTGAACAGGCATTAATTTGCCAACCAAGCCAGAACCTATAGCAATGCCCACTGAGAACAAAGTTAAAAACAGCATCACCACTTTATCATTAGCGTATAAGTCATATTTTACTAAGGCTGGTATTTGACTGAGCATCACTGCACCAATAAACCAAAACCACGAAATTGCCAGCACTGAAAAAAACGCCGTTTTATGGGTATGGCTCTCTTTAACCACTTGATAGGTACTAGAGAACCTGTTCCAGTTAATCACTAACTGCTTATCAAATTGCTTACTCTCAGCTATTAATAAACTAAACAGATAACCTATAACAGAAACCAAAATTACCAGGCTTGCCATAATCCATAAACCGCCATCTAATAAAACACCCAGGCCTCCTAAAATAGTCCCTATTAAAATAGCAATAAAAGTGGAGCCACTAAACAATCCATTACCTTTAATAAGCCTCTTTTCATCTAATATTTCAGGCAATATCGAGTATTTAATTGGCCCAAAAAAGGCCGATTGAGTACCCATCAAAAATAGTGTAATAAACAGTAACCATAGGTTTTGGCTAAGCAAAGCCAAACCGCCTATCAGCATAATTAAAATCTCAGCGAGTTTAATTTTTTTAATAAGAACACTTTTAGGATATCTGTCTGCAATTTGCCCAGCAAAAGCAGAGAAAATAAAGAAAGGTAAAATAAATAGGCCTGCTGCTAAGGTAATTAACAAGCCTGTATCTACAGCACTATTGGTAAGTTTGAAGGTGATGAGCATCACCATAGCATTTTTATAAAGATTATCATTGAAAGCACCTAAAAATTGCACCCAAAATAGTGGGTAAAAGCTTCTATTTAATAATAAGCATCGTTGCTTTTTTTTAGGTGTATCAATCATTTAATCAATTCATTTCGTAAAATTCAGGTTAGTTTAACTCATATCTCCTATGTGATATATCCAAAATCACAGCGTCACTTTATTGATAACTCTTAAATTTTGATATAGTTCCAACCAGAATTTAGCCTTTCTACTACAGCGTCAATAGCAGGTTTATCATGCTGAACTTGCGGCAAAAGTTTCATTGGCTTACCCCTGTTTTTAGCACGTTCTAAAGTTCTTTTGCATGCAAATAACGTTAAATTAGGGTATTTACTCATAAGGTGTACTAACTTTTTACTATTGGGGTTATCTACTTCTAACAACTCAACTCCCTTGTGGTTGGAGATAAGATCAACCCTAACATTTGGATCCGAATCCGTAAGTAAGCTTTCAAGCTCTTTAATCGCTTGGAGCTCTTTTTCAGGTAAGTCAGAATCTAAATGTACTAAATAATTGGCCGAACCTTCTGCTACTGATTTATGCATAAAAGGTGAATCTGCCACACTATTTACCATATATATCTTTAAAGCACCTGCCCCAAGTAACAAACCTAAAATAAGCGATGCAACCGCAGTTTTTGGTGCTGACCAGCTTTTGGTTTGTCTGTTTTCAAATACGTTAGATTTAGTATTTTTTGGCTTAGGGATATTCTCTGTATAAACTAAAGACACTTTAGTTTTAACCTGATTAAGCTCGTCTAAATGCTCTTTAAGTTTTTTATCTACTGCAATAGCCGCTTCTACTTCTGCTGACTCTTCACGACTCAACTCTCCGTCTAAATACGCGTGTAAATGATAGGTTTCAATAGAATGTTTCATCTCTATCTCCGCAATGGAACGATGTTGGTTCCATACTTTTCAATGTGTTTCATACGTTTTAATAAACTCTCTCTGCCACGCGATATTCTACTCATCACAGTGCCTATAGGAGTATCTGTTATTTCTGCAATTTGTTGGTAACTAAAACCTTGCAAATCTACTAAAGCAATGGCTTCTCGTTGTTCAAAAGGTAAACTCGCCATCGCTTTACATAAGCATTCTGAATTTTGCTGAGCAATCATCTCTGTTTCACTGCAATCTTGAGCAAAAAATTGATCAATTTCATCCTCATTTGTCCACTGCCATCGTTTGTTAAAACGCATAATATCTAAAAAGGTATTTCGCATAATTGTGACGAGAAATGCGTCTAAATGCTCTAAATTTTCAATATCTTTAGATTTTTCTAATGCCTTTAACAAAGTCTCTTGAACCAAATCTTCCGCTTGAGCTGCCTGGTGACACCAAGCAAACGCTAAACGGTATAGATTCTGGTATTTCTCTGTAAACAAAGCATTTAATTGTCGTTTTTTATGTTTGTCACCAAACAAATTTTTAACCTTATTGGATAAAGTCATAGTCATTTCTGTTTCTTATTCAAATTAGCCCTTTTTCGATACTAATCTATAATTTTTTATTTGTAAAACCTTTTATATATTAGCAATTTACGATATTAACCCAACTACTAGGCCAATAAATTCTTTCATCTCAAATCAATGGAATAATCTCTTCGGTTCAAACGTTTACTAGTTAAGCGCGCCGAAATTTGAACCTAAATTATCAAGGATAATATTTATGCAAAAATCGTATTTACTTAACACAATAGGCTTTTTATTCAGTCTATTGTTTTGCCTACCCAGTTTTGCAGCTCAAACAGAAGCTCCTTTGCCAGATACTTTCGCAGAACACAAAATTGTTTTACAAATTAGTGACAGCGATCCTTTTAAACAAACCTTGGTACTCAACGTTGCCGGTAACCTTCAACGTTACTACGGTGCTGATAATGTTGATATTGAAGTAGTAGCCTTTGGTCCAGGTGTTCGTTTAATGTTTGACGGTAATACCAATAGCCAACGCATTAACACTCTAATGGATTCCGGGATTCGATTTAGTGCTTGTCAAAACACAATCAACCATATGGCCAAAAAACTGGGCTATACCCCAAAAATTCAAAAAAATGTAGGGATTGTTCCTGCAGGTGCAGGTCGCATTTTGCAGCTTAATGCCGCTGGTTGGCAAATCCTTAAACCCTAAACGTTCTAAATTAATTTAAAGAGGTTATTATGAAAACATTTACTCATTTATTTACTGCACTATTTCTTACTGTAATCGGTTTAATTTCTAGCACCACAGCTTCTGCCGAAGACAGTTCTTCACGTTACGGCCATCAAAAAGTGGTTTATCACATCAACTATGACGATGCAAAAAAGCAGTTTAGCACCTTAAGAAACATTCAAAACCATATTAATGCTGTAGGTGCTGACAATGTCGATATTCGCGTTGTACTACACGGTAATGGTTTATCACTTCTTCTTAAGCCAGATGCCTTAAAAAGAGTGCCTAGATTTAAAACGGCAAATGCCGTAGATAAGATTACTCAACGAGTAGATGCCTTAAAGTTACAAGGTGTGCATTTTAATGTTTGTAACAATACGTTAAAGGGTAGAGATGTAAATTTAGAAGAAGATTTATACGATGCAAATCAAGATGATGTTGTACCTAGTGGTGTTGCAGAATTAGCTTATTTACAAGGCCTAGGTTACACATATCTTCGACCTTAAGAACCCCACACTCAAATCAAAATCAAAATCAAATAATAATAATTAATACAAAAATATTAGCTCATAAAAATGAGAGAGGACAGTCATGTTTAACAAAAAGCTCAAACTCAAAAAAAGTACATTAATCATTGCACTGGCAGGTGTTTTAGGTGCACAGTCAGCCCAAGCAGCCAACTGGTTAATGTTACAAGGTACCGAAAAAGCCGATCAAGCCCCTAGAGCTAAGCTATGGGGATTTGCTCAAATTGATTATCAACAAACTGATGACACGAAAATTCAAGCAGGTCCAAACATTGGTAAATCTGCCGCATTTAACCAACTTCCACCTCAGTTAAGTACTTCAAGTGGTTTTAACGTTAAACGTGCTCGTATAGGAGTAAGAGGCGCTAACTTTCCATTAGATAAAAATGTTAACTATTTTTTAATGATGGAATTTGGAAATAACGGAATAACCACTGGCGAAAATGGTTCGCAAGGTCAATTAACAGATGCCAGCATCACCTTAAACCATATAAAAGGTGCTCGTGTAAGAGTGGGTTTATTTAAAAACCCAGGTTCTGAAGAATCGTTTAAAGGGATTCCGGTTTTTAACTATGTCAACTTTACGAGTGGTACAGATCGCCTATTAATTGAACGTAAGCTTGCTGATTCAACAGTGACTAATGGAGTTGGAACTGGCGTAAGAACAGATGCCGTATTTGCTGGACGAGATACTGGTATCCAGATATTTGATACCTTTAAAAGTGGTGACTGGGAAAACAGTTATGCAATTAAATATGGCAATGGTAATGGCTTAGCTCTGAATGACGACAACAAAAGCAAAGACCTTTATCTATATCTATCTACTGAAAAGGTTTTTAACAATTCTCAAGGCCCTAGACGTCATAGCCTAAAAATGTATGCGTGGTCAGATCAAGGAAAACGTACCTACAACAACACTGATTATGACCGTAATCGTGCGGGGGTTGGTATGACTTATTTTGATGGCAAGTACCGAGCTGCTGCTGAATACATTACGGCTGATGGGATGATTTTTGGTGGTCCAGTTGGTGCCGTAGCAGGAAACCCTTTAACGGTATTTACTGACCAAAAAGCAGACGCTTACCAATTAGACCTTGGTTACCGAGTGATGCCTAATCTTGAATTAAATGCTCGTTATGATGTATTAGACAGCGCAACGGCTAAAGATTCGCAATCTGGTACAGGTAAAGATAAGCACCGAGTATTTACAACTACAACTCTAGGTGCTCAGTACTTCTTTAATAAAAAGACATCTGCCCGTTTAAACTATGAAATCCGTAATATTGATGCACCTGATGTCCCGTCATCAGCTCCTGTTCAAACTATATTAAATGGTATAGATAACCGCATCTCAGCTCAGTTGATGATGGTATTTTAATATCTATTCTTAACAAATAAAAAAGGCCTTCAATTACTGAAAGCCTTTTACATTCATTCTCGTTGTATTGGTTCATTTTAGCCCTAAGATAAACCAATTTGCCCTTACATCTTTTTGGTGTAAGGGCTTTTTTATTTGTATCAATTGATTAAATAGTGACTCATGATAATTGAATTTTAATTTAAGCCGCAATACCACTGTGTCTTAATAACGCATCAATCTCTGGTTCACGGCCTCTAAAGGTTTTAAACAATACCATTGGATCAATTGACCCACCTGCCGCTAAAATTGTATTTTTAAAATGCATTCCTGTATCTAAATTTAAAATACCGGTTTCTTCAAACAGACTAAACGCATCTGCAGATAAAACTTCTGCCCATTTGTAGCTGTAATACCCTGCCGCGTATCCGCCGGCAAAGATATGACTAAAGCTGTGAAGCTGTCTGTTATAACTTGGTGGTTGTACTACGGCCACTTCATCGCGAATACGTTGAGAAAGATTCAAAATATCTTCTGGTGAATCTGGGTTGTAAAAAGTGTGCAGTTCAAAGTCAACCAATGCAAATTCAATTTGGCGCAACATCATCATGGCCGACTGAAAACCACGACCTTTTTTGAGTGCTTCAAATAAATCATTGGGTAAGCTTTCACCCGTCTCAACATGTGATGAGATGAAATCTAATCCTTCTCTCTCCCAACAAAAGTTTTCCATAAACTGAGAAGGAAGTTCAACCGCATCCCAAGGCACGCCAGCAATACCAGAAACATCTAATTGTTCCATTTTGGTAAATAGATGATGAATCCCGTGACCAAATTCATGAAATAACGTAGTTACCTCATCATGAGTTAAGCACGCTTCTTTATCGCCAATAGGCGGAGTAAAGTTACACACTAAATAGGCCACAGGTGTTTGTAATTTTCCTTTAGGATGTTGCCAACGCGTAATCGCTGAATCCATCCAAGCTCCACCACGTTTATTTTCACGCGCGTATAAATCTAAATAAAAGTGCCCTACTACTTGATTGGTTTCATCAGTTAATTCAAAAAATCGAACATCTTTATGCCAAGTCTCAACACCGGTTTTTACGTTAATCTTAATACCAAACAGTTTTTGAGTAATTGAGAATAATCCCTGCAAAACCTTTTCTACTGGAAAATAAGGGCGTAGTTTTTCTTGGGATAGAGATAAGGTTTTATTTTTTAGTTTTTCAGATGCATAAGTAACATCCCAAGGTTGAAAATCTTCAATACCCAGTTCAGTTTTAGCAAAAGCTTTTAAGGTTTCTAATTCTTGTTGAGCCTGTGGTTTTGACTTAGCCGCTAAATCTCTTAAAAAGCCTAAAACCTGATCGGTTGACTCTGCCATTTTGGTGGCTAATGAGTATTCTGCATAATTTTCGAAACCTAATAAAGTCGCTAATTGATGACGATCTGCACGAATAATCTCAATTAATTCACTGTTATCAAAAGCCGTATTATCCGCCTGGTCTGAAGCACGAGTAGAAAATGCTTTGTAGACTTCTGCACGTAGCTCTCTATTGTCTGCATGCGTCATAACCGCTAAATACGAAGGAAAATCTAAAGTAACACACCAGCCTGTTAACGACTTTTGCTCTGCTAACTGTTGTAATAATCCCATTGCCGATTCTGGCAGGCCTGCTAAGTCTTGTTTATCTTCGATATGCTTTGACCAAGCCTGAGTTGACTTAAGGACGTTATTTCCAAACTGGCTGCTATTTTGCGATAAACGTTGTTTAAGATCTTTGTAAATCGCTTGTTTATCAGCAGGTAAAGCAATACCGCTTAAACGAAAATTACGCAATGCGTTTTCAATGACTTTTTTCTGTGCAAGGTTGTAACTATGGTATTCATCACTTTGTGAAATAGCATTAAACTTTTCATAGAGACCTGCATTTTGACCATTCTCAGTGTAATACTGTGTTACCTTCTCTAAACAGTTAGTATAGGCTTTGTGCCATTCGTCACTGTTCATTACCGCATCTAAATGCCCAACAGGCCCCCACACTTTTTCAAAACGGTTATCAATGCTTTCAAGAGGTTCTACAAAATTTTGCCAAGTCGGTTCTTGTGTTGAAGAGACTAATTCATCAATAATTTTTTTATTATCTGCTAATAATTGTGAAACGGCTGATTCTATGTGTTCCACGTGAAACGCAGAAAATTCAGGAAAATGTGAATCCGATAAAAAAGGATTTTGAGTTACGGCTGTTGAAGATTGTGTCATAAGGTCTAGGTCTTTTATTTGGGTTATTTGTATATATTATTAAGTTTAAGTATTGATATAGCGTATAACTCTTTGTATGGCTATTTATTAAAAATTCAACTCAATTTACCAGGCCTGGTAAATTTAAATAGTCATTTGGTTAACGATTACTCACCTTGAATAGTGACTACCAAGGTTCTTGCTCCACCATGATTACGATGCTCGCACAAATAGATGCCCTGCCAAGTTCCTAAGTTTGGATAACCATTACTAATAGGAATGGTTAAATCAAAACCTAAAAGACTGCCTTTTAAATGTGCAGGCATATCATCTGAACCTTCATAAGTATGAGTAAAATAGGATTTATTTTCAGCTACGACGTCATTAAAGAAGCTTTCAAAATCATCACGCACTGAAGGATCAGCATTTTCATTAATAGTAAGTGATGCTGAGGTATGCTTAATTAGGATATGCATTAATCCTATATTAATATCTCGCAGTTCAGGTAGGTTAGAAAGGATTTCATTGGTAACTAAATGAAACCCTCTTGATTGTGCCTTTAAGGTAATTGTTTTTTGAATCCACACAGGCTTTCCTTAAAATAGAAAATATTGAATTTGATACCTTTGCAGGTCTTATCTATTCTAAGAATTTGGCACACGTAATACTAGTGTGGCAGACATTAAAATAAATGCCGTAGCAAATAATAAACAAGCTTCCATACCCAATGTTTGGTATACATAGCCTGATAATACCGTTCCCATTAAACGACCACCCGCATTAGCCATGTAATAAAATCCAACGTCTTTAGAAGCACCATCTTCATTAGCCATCGAAACAATTAAGTATGAATGTACTGATGAGTTAAGGGCAAAAAACAGAGCAAATAGAGCCAAACCAATAATTATGACTAATTGCGGGCTATTAGATAATTGCCAAGCCATCACTAAAGGCACTACAGCTAAAGCTAGAGCCAGCTTCATGGCGGTGCTTACAGTTGGGTTACTGTCTGTTGGGTTGCTTTCTGCAGAATAAACGTTTTGTTTTTTAGATAAGCCCAGTATTTTAGGTGTCGCGGCTTGGATGAATCCATAACCAATGATCCACAATGCCATAAAGCTTCCAACCTCATGAAAACTCCAGTCCAATACACCTTGTAAATAAATTGGCAAAGCCACCACAAACCAAATATCACGTGCACCAAATAAAAAGAAGCGAGCGGCAGACAACCAGTTGATGGCAGGAGATTTTGAAAACATCTCATTAAATTTACTTTTATTTTTAGATTTACCCAAAGAGCCATCTAAAAATAACAGTGAAACCGTTAAAGCGACCATTAACATCGCAGACATCACCCACATTGCATTAGCAAAACCAACTAGCTCAAGTAACACCGCACCTAAAAAGAACCCTACCCCTTTTAAAGCATTTTTAGAACCTGTTAAAACACTCACCCATTTATATAGCGTTCCGTCGGTATCACTTGCCAAAGATTTAATACTGCTTTTGGCACTCATTTTATTTAAGTCTTTGGCTATACCAGACAAAGCTTGAGCAAACATAACGTAAACCACACTCAACCATTCATTAGGCACTGTTAACATGACCAGTGCAATAATTTGCAATCCCAGGCCAATATTCATGGTGACATTAAGTCCTAATCTTGCACCTAACCACCCACCCACTAAATTGGTTACAATGCCAAAAAACTCATAAAACAAAAACAGCATGGCAATAGCTAGTGGCGTATAACCTAACTGATAAAAATACAGTAATACCAACATGCGTAATGCACCGTCAGTTAAGGTATATGCCCAATAGTTGGCAGTTACAATTCCATATTGTTGATTACTATTCATTACTTCCCTTTTATGCTTGTATTTTAAGTAAATAAGCTCGTAATAAATGTCTACTATAGTAAAGAAATGCGACAGTAAAGTTAAATAAATAATATTCCAATCAAAAAATAATAACCGTACCTACAATATGATAGAAAAATGCCATATAAAATCGAATAATTGAATTTTAAATAGCATTGTTTTAATGGTGTGTCCAAAATTAACCTTTGTTTTATTTCCTTCCTTAAATTTCTCTACAACAGCAAACAATATAAGCCAACACTAATATAAGTATATGTTTTAACTTAATAATTTTACAAAGCTTTCTATTTATTAAAAACCTTTTTGGTAAGCATTTTGCTTAGAAAACAGTCTTAGCAACTATAGGCAAAGGAAGATTGGCATGACTATCAGTAAAAGGATGTACTTAATTGCTTTTTCAGCATTTATTTTAGGTGTGGGAATGATACTAATTTTTACTTCATCTCTCTCTAAAATTGAAGAATTGAAAAATGCCGAAGTGCAACTTCAAAAAATCCAGACGGAAATTTTGATGTTGCGCCGAAATGAAAACGACTTTTTGATGCGTAAAGACCTTAAATACCAAAATCGATTTAGCAAGTCATATCAATCTCTAATACAAAATATTACAAATTTAGAAAGTTTCCTAAAACAAGAAGGTGCCAATGTTAAGGACATCCAGTCTTTAAGGCAATATTTAGAAACTTATAACACATCCTTCTCTCAACTCGTTGCTGCATACCAAAAGGTTGGCTTAGACCCAAAATCAGGATTACAAGGTTCACTTAGAAACGCTGTTCATAATATTGAGTCAAAACTTAAAACTTATAATCAATCACAACTTACTGCAGATATGTTGATGTTAAGAAGACGAGAAAAAGACTTTTTACTGCGCATGGACATAAAGTATTTGGATAAATTTAATAAAGACATTATTAGTTTCAATAAAACACTTTCTGATTCAGAACTGGCTATTACCGATAAAGACATTATCACTGACCTTCTAAAAAAATATCAAACCGACTTTGAAAACATGGTCAACGGCTATGTTGCTTTAGGATTAGACAGTAATAGCGGTCTCCAAGAAAAGATGCGTCATGCAGTTCATAATACCGATGAATCCCTAAAAGAGATTAATAAAGGTATTGCCACGCTATTAGCTAATAACATCCAAGCCAAAAAATGGTTGGCTATTATTCTAGCAATTGTACTTTCATCTATACTTATCATAATGAGTTTAATGACCGCTAGAAGTATATCGCGCGCTATCAAAGAACTAAGTGAAATCATAATGACCGTTGGTAAAACCAATGACTTTAATTTACGCTGTAACTATGACAAAAAAGACGAAATTCTCGATGTTAGCAATGCGTTTAATCATATGCTTGAAAACTTTCAAAATGCTATAAATGAAGCGAATACAACCTTATACGAAATTTCTCAAGGTCATTTTGACAAACGAATCAAAGCAAATTTGGTTGGCGACCTCAACCAGTTAAAGGTTGGTGTAAACAGCTCGGCAGAAAGTGTTGAGTTTATGATGATGGAGCTGAGTAATGTAATGCAGGCTCTAGGTTCTGGCCAGTTCAATGTCAAAATGAATAAAGATGTGCCAAAAACATTCCGTGAAGGCATTGAAACTGTATTGGACAATATGCACCACTCAATAGAAGAAATTAACCAAGTCATGAGCAATATGAGCCAAGGTGAATTTCATCACCGAATAGAGTCAGAAGCACAAGGTGATATGGCTATAATGAAGAATAACATCAATACTTCAATGGAAAGCTTAGATCAAGCAATTCAAGATATTCTTAATGTAGTTGTGGCTCAATCCAAAGGAGATTTAACGCAAAATATCACTGGAACCTATAGTGGCCAATTAGAGACGCTTAAAGAAGCCGTAAATACTACGGCAAATACACTCATAAATACCGTAAAACAAGCCTCAGAGGTTTCTAAAACCGTAAATCTCGCAGCAACAGAAGTTGCTCAAGGATCAAGCGAATTGAGTAGCCGTGTACAACAACAGGCTGCCGCAATTGAAGAAACTTCATCCACAATGGAGGAGATGAGTTCAACAGTAAAAAATAACTCAGAACATGCAAAACAAGCTTCAGAATTAGCACATGAAGTGAATGATAAATCATCAGCAGGCTCTCAAGTTATGGATCAAACCATTCATGCCATGAATTCCATACAAGAATCCAGCCATAAAATTTCTGATATTGTCAGTATGATCGATAGTATAGCCTTCCAAACTAACTTGCTTGCATTGAACGCAGCTGTTGAAGCAGCTAGAGCAGGAGAACATGGACGAGGGTTTGCAGTAGTGGCTGGTGAGGTAAGAAATTTGGCACAAAAATCAGCCGATGCGGCTAAAGAGATAACAAACCTAATTGGGGAAAGTGTAAATAGAATAGATCAAGGAACCAAACTCGCGTCGGAATCAGGGTCTGTATTAAGTAACATAAACCAGTCTATCAATGAAGTCGCTGAGATGATTGAACAAATTGCTCAGGCTTCATTCCAGCAAAATGAAGGAATTCAACAAGTACATAAAGCTATCGACCAAATTGATCAAGTTACCCAACAAAATGCCGCTTTAGTAGAAGAAACAACCTCAGCGGCAGAAAGCATGTTAGAACAAACGGATGCATTAGAAAATGAGATGGCGTTCTTTCAAACCACTAAAGCGACTAAATGAGAGCACTCAACTCAATCTATATAAGAAGGTAAGTTAGGTTCAACTATAGATAAAAAACTAGCTTAGTTACAACAACTGAATCGACTTATATGAAATGAGAGCTTATGCTCTCATTTTTTTAGATAAAAACTGAATCTCAAATAGATGCAACAAATCCAATTTAGCCTAAGCTACAGATAGATTTTCTTTAGCGACTTTAACGGCTAATTCCATCATACGTGATACATAACCAATTTCATTATCATACCAAGCAAGTAGCTTCACTTGAGTACCATTCACTACCATAGTTGAAGGTGCATCAATAACACTTGAACAGGTTTCACCTTCGTAATCAACAGACACTAAAGGACGTGTTTCAAAGCCTAAAATATCTTTTAGATAAGTTTCTGAAGCTTCTTTAAGTATGCCGTTTACTTCTTCAACTGAAGTTGGTTTTTCCATTTCTAAAACTAAATCAGTTAAGGATGCATTCATCAATGGAACACGAACCGCAATACCATTCAACTTACCATTTAGCTCTGGAAAAATGGTACCAATAGCCGAAGCAGAACCTGTTGAAGTTGGAATTAGTGATTCAAAACTGGCACGAGCTCTGCGTAAATCTTTATGCCCGTGATCCACGACTTTTTGAGTATTGGTTCTGTCATGCATCGTGGTAATCATGCCGTGTTTAATGCCTAATTTTTCATGCATTACTTTGATAACTGGTGCAATACAATTAGTCGTACAAGAAGCTGCTGTAATGATTGGGTCATGACCTGGTGAAAAAGTGTCATCATTAATTCCCATTACAATGTTCTTAATCCCTTCTTTCATAGGTGCAGCAACAATCACTTGTTCTATACCTTGATCAAGATACGGCTGAATGGTTTCAACAGTTCTAAATTTACCTGTCGATTCAATCACAACATCTACATTTAAATCGCCCCATTGGGTTTCAGAAACCGATTTGTTCATTGAATAACCAATGGCGTTATCACCCACTATAATTTGACCATTTTGTTCAACTGCCTCATGGTGCCAACGGCCATGTGCTGAATCAAAATTAAGTAAATGAGCAGAACCAGCTGCATCAGTAGCAATCTCATTTATATGCACAATCTCAATTTCTGGCCAGTCAAATGCCACACGCATTGCCAATCGACCCATACGGCCAAAACCATTTATTGCTACTCTAATCGTTTTCATTTTCAAAACCTTATAATCCTATTATTGACATAACCTGTTATTGACTTAAATTGTGTATTTCTTCTTGTAGCTTTAAGTGCTCAAGTTTGCTAATTGGTAACTGCACAAATACATTAATTCGACTTTCTAATGAGTGAAGTATTTCTCTAATAACATCCATATGTAAGTCATCGCTATATGGGCTATCTATTCCCCATACAGCGGTAATGGTGTGTTCTGGCCAAATAGGACAAACCTCCCCTCTCACTTTGTCACAGAGAATAAAAACAAAATCCATTTTAGGAGATTCATCTTTCGAAAATTCACTGACACTTTTAGAGTGCAAACCTTCTGTTGGTAACTGTGCCTTCTCCAGCAACTGAATAACATGGGGGTTAATTTCACCACTTGGTTCACTGCCTGCACTATATGCAGTAAATTTATCTTTACCCCAATGATTCAAAAGAGCTTCTGCGAGGATACTTCTCACAGAATTTTCTAGATCTATGAATAAAACGTTATACATACCGTTTTCCTGATTTTTATTAATTTTTTGTTAACCATTCTGTAACTAATTGCTTTGAAGGCATACCACCACTATGAACAACCTGCTCATTAATAACAACACCCGGTGTGCTCATTACACCATAAGACGCAATCTCAGCTACATCCTCAACCTTAATGACGTTAACCTTAATACCTTTCTCAGTAGCGGTTGATTCAATTAATTTAATTGTGTTTTCACATGTCGTACAACCTGTACCAAGTACTTTAATTTTTATACTATCACCGTCGCAGCATGATGCTTCTTTGGCTGTATCTGGACTTGAACAACATGACTCTTTTTTACTGTCAGAACAACAAGAATTCTCTTTTGTTTCACGTGAAACATCTTCACTACAACATGAGCTTGAAGTAGCTGCCTCTTTAGACGATGAACAACAAGTTCCACTAGTATCTGAAATACAACATGCACCTGTTTTTGGGTCATGGGGTAAAAAACGACTGGCAGGACACCAACCCGTGAAAGTTGCTTGTAATGCATTAAGCCCTGCAAATAAAGTTAACCAAAGCCACGTAGGCTTAAGTAAATCAACTTGCCCAGTAAAATGGGCTAACAAAATTGGCACTATAATCATTAATGAAATCATACGAATCATAATATTACCTTTCATAAAAACTCCTGTTTAAAGATAAAAATAGTTAAATTACAAACTTACCAGGCCTGGTAAATTGAATTGAATAAAATTAAAAATATATCCGACTAAGATAAACGATACCGCTAATACTGTTACAAATATCGCTAATGCTGGCCATTGAATAACTTTTCTTAGAATCAGGATCTCAGGTAAAGATAAAGCAGCAATACTCATCATTAACGCTAAGCTCGTTCCTAAAGGCACTCCTTTTCCAAGCATCGCCTCAACAATAGGAATTACACCTGTTGCGTTTGAATATAGGGGAATCCCCAATAAAACTGCAGCGGGAACGCTCCACCAATTAGACGCATCTGATAAAGTTTCTGATACCCAAGCCTCAGGAACATATCCGTGAAACAAAGCTCCAACCGCTATACCAATTACCACCCAATACCATATACGTTTAACAATAACTTTTACTTCATTCCAAGCAAAACTATGTCTTGATTCAAGTGTATTGTGGGTAGACTCAGTAACACCTTGTTGCTTCATTTTAATATCCCAAACATAGGACTCTACCCAACGTTCCGGTTTAAATCTTTCAATTATTAGCGAACCTATGTACGCAACAGTGATACCTGCAATGACATACATTAGAGCCATTTCCCAACCTAATAAAGATATAAGCAAGACAACAGCAACTTCATTAATCATCGGACTAGCGATCAAAAAAGCAAAGGTAATACCTAAAGGAATACGTGCCTCAACAAACCCAATAAATAACGGTACTGAAGAACAAGAACAAAAAGGCGTAACTGAACCTAAAGTTATTGCAAGGCTACGCCCTATCCATTTAGGTTTACCAGCCACAACATCTCTGATTTTTTCAGTTGATACAAAGGCTCTTAAAAGTCCCATTAAATATATAATTGCAACCAGCAAAAAGAATATCTTGGTACTGTCCATAATAAAAAACTGTACCGCAGAACCTATTTGAGTATCTGGAGATAGCCCTAGCAATTCAAAGGAAAACCAATCCCCTAAAATTGTAAATATTTCAAACATTACAGTCTCCTACATACCGTTTTCAAACTGTAAATAGGTACGGTTAAGAATTGTTTTATGCCAAGTATCATAATGTTCTAAATGTTTAAATTCAGGCCAGTCTTTATTATCTTCTACTGCTTGCCCCACTCCTAACATCTCATCCGCTGCAGCAGACATAACACTCACTAATTTGTCTAAATAATTGCCTGTATCCTTTCTCGCTTTATCCCAATCACAAACCTGACCATGCCCTGGAACAATTACTTTAGCTGGTAAAGCTTCTGCAGCATGAAAAGCCTTTTGCCAACTTGCTACGTTAGAAAAAGGAAGGACTCCCAACATACGATCTACATAAATAAGATCGCCAGAAAATAATGTTTTTTGTTCAGGCAACCAGACTACGGCATCACCTGGAAAGTGTGCATCTCCGAAATGTATCAATTCAAACTTAACATCACCAATTGTAAATTTAGCCTTATCACCTGGAAATGGTTTTAATGATGTAACAGGTTTAGTGGATGCAAAAATATCTGTTACTTTTGTCATTTTTTCAACCTGGCCAGCTCCCATTGATAATTGAGTTTTTACTGTTTGTTCTAAGGCATATATCTTGGCACCTTTATCAGAAAAGTATCCATTACCTAACCAACGATGATCCTGACTTCCTGTATTAATTACTGCAATGATGGGTAAATCTGTTACTTTCTTTACTGCTTTCTCAAGGGCCTTAGCTGAAGGAATTCCAGCACCAGAATCTATCAATACAGCTCCCTGTTTAGTCAAAACAAGGCCAATATTATTATTTAATCCTAAATTTTCAGGAGTACGATTTGTTAATGGACCAATATACGCATAGGTCTTATCTGCTACCTTTTTAAAGTCGAACTCCATAGCAAATACTGGTTTAGATAGAACTAGTAGACTAAGAATAAAGACACTAGTGATTGTTTTTAAAAGATTCATAAATTAACTCCAAAATTATATATCCGTATAAGCGGATATATACATATTGTTAGTCTTTTTATGGTAAATTACAAGCTAAATAATCAATTTAATAAAACTTTAATAGAAGTGAATGTGATGAATCTAGAAAACCTAAGCCAAATATTTAAAGCTTTATCCGACCCAATTCGATTACGAATTCTTTACCAATTAATGCAAAAAGAGTCTTTCTGTGTATGTGAAATTGTTGAGATATTAGAAATTAGCCAAAGTACCGTTTCTAGACACTTAGCGTATATGAAAAACTCTGGTTTAGTCAAATCTTGGCGAGAAGGTGTTTGGATGCATTATTCACTGGTAAAAGAGAACATTGAAATTATAGAAATGGCTAACTTGAAATTACAACTAGAACAATGTGATGCCATAATAAATGACATAAAAAAAATTGAGCAAGGCAATCTTATCTGTTCAACAAAATAAGTTTCACGTGAAACTAAAAATGTAATTTAAAGTGATCTTTTAAAAAAACATGTTTTAAAAAATAAAAAACTCAAAATAGATTAAAAATCCTTAAATATAAGCTCATATAGCAATTATTTTAGAAAACCTAACTCTTTGTATTAGTAATATTAAAAAAACCGCAAGAATGCACAAATTTGAAAGCCAATTTTTGGGTGAAAATTCAAAATTTTAAAATTTGGGTTAATCAACTTTTTCAAATCCAGGGTTAGGAATTTTATTCTCTATTGGTGCTTCTGTTAATTCCAACCTTGCTATTCGTTTTGCCAAAGTATGTAATTGCTTAAAACCATCTATCAATTGCATTTCAAATCTGAAAATAGTTAACCTCTCTTCAGTTGGTTGAAACCGTTTAATTTGATGTTTAAGGGCATCTTGAATAAGAAGATCTATCGTTGGTTTAATTGCAATGACAGAAAGAGCAGGTTCTTTGTCATGCTGACAAATGCTTAATAGTGCTCTATCTATCGATTTACCCACTTCATTTGATAATTGTCCAACCAATTGGTTCATTGTTTCACTAGGTTTACTATTGTTTTGAATCATACTATGTAAAACGTTAAAAATATTTGATTCTATTGTTTCTAGCATAGCTTCAAGCACGTTTACAACATTTAACAACTTTAAATACTCATTTTGTTCACTTGGTGTAAATTCTACTTGGCCTATTCTTCCCAGATATCGCAATATTTTTCGCTGGTAGCTTCTAAAACGCTGAATATTTAAATCTTCTCTAGTCAACTTATCTAAATTCGGACATTCAATCAAAGACACTACTCGCTTATAAAACAAAGAATGTTTTTGTTGGTAAACTTCAACCTCTTGACGAACAGCCTGCATGGCCATAGAAGGTGTACTGATAAAGGTTTCATCTAAAAATTCAGTTTTAAACTCAGTAGAATATTTTTCTTCATCCAAAACGGGGATTATTTTATTAACTACCCAAATAAAAACAGGTATTAACGGTAAAAATATCAACAATGAAATAAAATTAAACACCGTATTAGCGTTAGCAATTTGTCGTGGTGTATATTCTGCTAAGAACGCCATGCTCATAGCGTTTTGTTTAATATCTATAACCTCTGGACCAGATAAGTACGTGGCAAAATGAGCCAATTCTGGGATAAAAGGCAAAAATATTATCACCCCCGTGAGATTAAAAAGCAGGTGAATATAACCCGTTCTTTTGGCCTCTCTCGATTTACCTATAGTGGCTAACAGTGCGGTTACAGTAGTACCCATATTAGCACCCATTGCCAAAGCTATGCCTGCTGGTAAGGTTAAAAAGCCATTACTTGCCATAACTATAATAATACCAATGGTGGCAGAAGATGACTGTACTAAGGCAGTAAAGATAAACCCCACTAAAATACCGTAAAGAGGGTTTTGCATTTCAATCATCAGGTCTAAAAAAGGTTGATAATCTTTAAGCGGCGCCATGCCTTCACTCATGACATTCATCCCAAAAAAGATAAGCCCTAGACCCATAATTAGACGGCCAATGGCAATTTTTCTATTTAGCTTAGAGAAAAATTGAATGGCAAAACCAACTGCAATCATCAATAGAGCAAAATTAGTTACCTTAAAAGCAATAACTTGAGCTGTCATCGTAGTACCTAAATTGGCACCCATAATAACTCCTGCTGCCTGTCCAACTGTCATTAATCCAGCTGAAACGAAACCAACAGTAAGAACACTAGTAACTGATGAAGATTGAATAACAGCAGTGACTCCAGCACCAGTAATGGCTCCCATTACCCTATTAGTAGTGAGTTTAGCTAGGAGGTTTTTCATTTGCTCACCGGCTACCACAAGTAAGCTTTGAATTAATTGTTCCATTCCATATAAAAACAGTGCTAAACCACCTAACAGACCCATTAACATCACAAACCAATCAATTTTAGTGCTGTCTTGATCTGCAAATATCAAAGTTGAAAATAAAGCAAAGCAGATGGGTATAACGAATTTTAGAAAATATAAAAAAGACTGTAAAAAGGTTTGGGAAGTCATGACATGAACCTTTTAGAATAAATTTTAATAACCATAGCATAGTGGCAAAAAAAAAGCCCCGCAATAGCGAGGCTTTAAATAATCAGTTAGTACTTAAACTGTGATTAGAAAATAAACGTTGTTTTGTCTTTATCTAACTTGTAAGTCCAAGGTAGACCAGCATTTTTCCAACCATTTACAACACGCTTACCTTTATTTTCACCAGATTTTGCTTTGTCACCTTCAAAACCTTCATAAGCGCTCCATACGTTGGTGTAACCATTTTTCTTCATTAAGTCTGCCGCACGAGCAGAACGGTCACCTGAACGACACATCAAAATGATTTCTGTATTTTTACCATGGTTAATACCGGTTTTCTTCATTAAGTCTTCTACCTGACCAACAAATCCAGAATTAAAATCTGATTTATAGGTTTTTTTCTTTTTATCCCAATCAGAATAGTCAAAGGTAATATAAGGAACATTACCATCAATATTGACCGCGTGCCCTACAAACTGTAGCTCAGCAGGGCTACGAATATCAACAAATAATACGTTTTTACCACCATTTTTCTTAATATCGTAAGACTGTTTAGGGGTTAAGTAGTGGTGTGCGATAGTCAATTTCTTTTTAGGAAGTTTTGCTTCGATTGAAGCAGAATCTGTTTTTACACCTTCAACAATTTCTGATGCAAATACTGAAGTGCTTAAAACACTTACTGTTAAGAAAAGTGCTGATAATACATGACGCTTCATACTTGGTTCTCCATTAGTAATAAAAATAACAAATCGGCGTAATTATATTAGCAAGTACTTAATTAAGCTTATTAAAAATTTCTATTTATCCAAAAATTATCTGTTAATACGGGTTCAATATTAAAAATAACTAAAATTTAGATTTTTAGTTTCACGTGAAACACGTGATAAAAGTATTTAAGGGCGAGGTAAGGTAATGTCTTCTTTTGAATAACAGTAATTATCACCACCTAATTTACCAATAGTATCTAGCAGATTAGCCTGGATTATATTGTCTTGTAATACCGAATCATCAACATGTATTGCTACAACATCTAATAACACCAAAACCCCGCCAACAGGTTTGTCAGAGATAGTTATAACCTCACGCAAAGTACATTCATAACGAACCGCTGCCGCTTTAATACTAGGTGGGCTCACTTTATAACTGGCTGTGGTTTCAATTCCTATTTCATCAATTTCACTTTGAGTAGAAGAAAAATTGGCACAACTAGCATTCATTAAATCGGCTTGCTCGGCAGGAACAATATGTACGACACACTCTTTGGTTTCAAGTAAATTTGCTAGAGTATCTTTGGTTAATAAGTCTCTTGAGGGTACATTGGTGAAGGTTAAAACGGGTGGATTACAACTGGCAACACTAAAAAAAGAATAAGGTGCTAGATTAGTTAAACCCTGGGCATTTTGAGTACTAATCCAAGCAATTGGACGAGGAATTATCCCTCCTGTTAATAGTTGATAAAGCTCTATAGGAGTTGAGTCTTGTGTTGCTACATACATAATATTTACTCTCAATTATTAGATAATGTAAATATTATGACATACAAATATAAAACTAATATTACCAGGCCTGGTAAAAATGAATATACCGTTTATTAGTAGTTTTATAGCTTTAAAAGCACAACAGAAGCTTATGGATTTAATTATTACAAAGTAGCGATTTATGCATCCTTATTCAATCCTTTCAATAGAGCCATTACCATTGCTGAAACGGTATCTTTTGCTTTAGCAACGCCTACTGAACGACTATTATCTATTTGTAAATACACATAAGCCATTGCTTGAGCATTTTTACCCTGTTCACCATTTGGACTTTCATCTAAAGTGTGTAGAGCATGTTCAGCATAATCCATAACATCAACAGAATGCCCTGTACGTTTATGCCAGGCATCACATAATGCACTCAAAGTTCCATTACCTGTACCTTTCCATACTTCACCGTTCACCTCTAAAGACAAGTGTTCCAAATCACCTTCTCTATGCAATTGATAATGATTAATTTGAATATCGTTATCATCTAATTGATACTGATTGGTAAAAGCAGTATATAGCTCTTTATGACTAACCACTCCGCCCTGCTTTTCAGCCAATTTTTGGGCAACAGGTGCAAAATCTAGCTGTACCCATTTTGGAAGGTTTAAACCATATTCTTGAGCCAAAACAAAGGCAGAACCTGCTTTACCTGATTGACTGTTTACTCTAATAATTGCCTCATAATCACGGCCAATATCTTTAGGATCAATCGGTAAATAAGCAACATTCCAAGGAGCATCGGGCTTTTGTTTTAATAAACATTTACGAATTGCATCTTGATGACTACCTGAATAGGCAGTATAAACAACATCACCAACCCAGGGATGACGTGGATGCGTATGAATTTTGGTTACTTCTTCAACCACAGAAATCCATTTATCTGGATGTGATAAATCTAATTCAGGGTCAATCCCTTCACTAAATAAGTTCATCGCTAAGGTAACAATATCCATATTACCAGTACGCTCGCCATTCCCTAATAAAGTGCCTTCAATACGGTCAGCTCCAGCTAATAGCGATAATTCTGCTGCTGCTACCGCACAACCACGATCATTGTGAGTATGTATTGAAATCAAAGCGGATTCGCGATTATTTAAATGGCTAATAAAATATTCAACCTGATCGGCAAAACGATTTGGAGAAGTACTTTCTACTGTGGCCGGTAAGTTTAAAATGCATTTGTTGTCCGGAGTTGGTTGCCAAACATCCATAACTGCTTGGCAAACTTCAACCGCATAATCGGTTTCAGTTTGCGAAAAACTCTCAGGAGAGTATTGAAAAATCCACTTAGAACCTGGGTGAGATTCATTGGCTTTTTGTGAATACTCTTTAACCCATTCAGCACCCTGCACTGCCATCGCTTTGATTTCATCTTTACTTTTTTCAAATACATTCTCACGCTGTACAACAGACGTAGTGTTGTACACATGAATCACCGCCTGCTTAACCCCTCTTAAGGCTTCATAAGTACGCTCAATCAAATGCTCACGAGCTTGTACCAAAACTTGAACAGTGACATCATCTGGAATCAAATCTTCTTCAATTAAACGACGAGTAAAATCAAATTCAAGCTGACTAGCAGACGGAAAACCAATTTCAATGGTTTTAAAACCGATTGCAATCAATTCATTCCAAAGTGCTATTTTTTGGTCTACGGTCATTGGATTTGCTAAGGCTTGGTTACCATCACGCAGATCAACACTGACCCATATTGGGGATTTTTCTAAAAATTTGTTTGGCCACTGACGGTTAGCTAAGATAGGTGTTGGAGTACGGCGATATTTATTTGGATTCATGTTTATTCTCTACGGCTTTGCAGACTAATTTGATTAACCATTATTGTATTACCAGGCCTGGTATATTTTATTGCTAACTATTCAACTATTTATTCATTATTTAATATAAAATTCTAATATATTATAAATAAGTAAAATTAAATTCTAATATTGGTGAAATCATGCAATTAGATAAATATGACAAAGCAATTTTAAATGCCTTACAAAACAATGGCCGCTTAAGTAATCAAGAGCTGGCAGATCAGATAGGGTTATCACCTTCAGCTTGTTTAAGACGGTTTAAGGCTTTAGAAGAGTCAGAAGTAATTATTGGCTATAGAACCTTATTAGATTCTAAAAAACTGGGCTTGGATTTAATGGCTCTGTTACATATCTCTATGGACAAACACACTAAAGAACGTTTTTCTCAGTTTGAAAAATCTGTGCAATCAATGCCCAATGTTTTAGAGTGTTTACTACTCACAGGGCAAACTGCCGACTATCAATTAAAAGTGCTTGTAAAAGATTTGGAAGCTTATCAAGATTTATTACTTAACCACATTACTCAAATTACCGGAGTTAGTGGCGTGCACACCAGTTTTGTATTAAGAAAAGTAGTTAATAAAACAGGCATTCCTATCTCATAACTCATATTCTCTCTTAGACTCTAGTCTTATTATTTTTAAATAAGACTAATCTAAATCTAACTCAGGAATTTTAGATTTAAGAGCTTCTAATACAACCTCATCAATAGCTGTGCCACATTCAGACTCCATAATCTGAATAGTCTTCTCTACTGGAACGGCATCTCTATAAGGCCTTTTAGCTGTAATTGCATCAAAGATATCTGCGGTAGTAATAATTCTGGTATCTAAAGTAATTTCCTCAGCACTTAAACCATATGGATATCCCTTTCCATCTAAACGCTCATGATGTGCACCTGAAATTTTTGCTAAGGTTGAAAAAGGCGATAAGTGAGATAATATCTTTTCAGTATAAAAAGCATGTTTTTCAACCATTTCACGCTCTTCATTGGTCAGCTTTCCTGGTTTATCTAAAATACTATTACTGACGCCCAGTTTTCCAATATCATGCAGCATTGCTCCACGTTTTAAATGTTTTCGATGGACTTCGGAAAATCCTAATTTTTCAGAAATTTTATCCGTATACAGTGCTACACGGCTACTATGGTTAAACGTATAAGAACTTTTAGAATCGACAATCATACCAAACGCTGCTGTAATATCATCTAAACGCTTATCTGACACAGTCATTACAAAAGAAGAGGGTTCTAGAAGCTGAACTTCCTGTTGCATATTGTCTTGAGCTAACTTATTCCAGAAATTAAAATTGCTTTCTAAACCTTGATAAATCTTTACTAACTCTGGGTTAAACCATGTTTCACTTCTAGAAGCCACCTCATTCAATGAAGAAACCTTGCCACCTAACTGGAAAAAAACATCTGCTACTTGTGCTAAAAGGGCTATTTGAGAAGTAAGTGGTATTTCATTACCCGCTAATCGGTATGGCTTACCATTACCATTCCAGTGTTCATCTAAATAACGAATTCCATTCGCTATCTCTTCAGTAAACCCTAAACGAATAGCTATATCTGCACCACGTTCACATCGAGTTTCTATCAGCTCGGTTGCCAACTCTTCTCCATGCACGGCTAAATTTAATAAACGTTTGGTTTTATCTAAAAACCCTTCACCAACACCAGTATGCTTTAAAACAAACTCTGAAATTTGTTTAAAGCTCTCATTATCAACAAACTTAAAATCTTGTTTTGCTTGTCGATCATCCCCTCCATACAATTCATATAAACGAGCGGCATTACTACTACAACCAGCATCTTTTAGCAGCAAAGTATAATAAAGGTTCCATTGATCTTGTTGACTAAGACCTAAAGTTTCACCTATGTGCATACCAATCCAACAACAACGGATACTATGTCCCGGAGGCTGACCTTCTGTTAAATCGAGAGCATAACTAAGGGCTCCTATTACTTCAGAAAGTAATAATGGCGCATCAAAATCTTGTTCTAATAACAGAGAGTTATTGAAAGTATTATTTGGAGATGACATAAAAACTACCGCTTAGTAAAAGAATAAAATAATTCTATTAAACCATAGTTTAAATACTCTCAGTCATACACAAACTATATCGTTTGAAATAAAGTTTTGTTTTTATGTTTTTTGCTAAAAATACAGAATGATAAAAGGGATAAGAACTGAGTAAATAATGCTTTAGCTAGAAAAGTATAAATAACTAATTAACTTTCGGCAGTAGTTGCTTTTTTTAATTTCTTGGCAAAACCAACACCTTCTTTGGTTTTTGCCTTCAAGTTCAGATTTGTAACAATCTCATGATAATCTAAACCTGCTTTTTTCATCTCTACAAAACAAACTACAATCACTGCAATTGGATTAGGGACCTCGCCCTTCTTTTTGTATGATTGAATATTTTTTTCACTCACCTTAATTAATTTACTAAACTTAGGTAAGGTAATTTCAGCATCTAATAAATGCTTTTTAAATTCAATAAATGTCATTTGCAAATCCAGTTTAGAAAGATCAAAGCTTAATTATATAGAATAATAGAACATAAAAAATAACCAATATTTATATAAAATGACCTTGCTAAGCAATCCTTAATGGCAAAAAATTCTTAAAATTCCCATTAATTTTGATACAAATTTCGTCAAATCCAGATGTTAAATTCAACTTATCTATCATTCGAACAAACTTTAGCTCATTTTTCACCATTACAAGATCACTAGAAATGTATTAAAAAAATTGTTACAATTACCATAATTTATTACTATTAGTAAGTAATAGATGATATTTTTAATAAAATTAAGGTTTTAAAAATGGCTAAAGCACTAAAGAAAAAAATTGTTAAAAAAGCAACATCAAAAGCGACAATGAAAGCAGTAGCAAAAAAAGACATTAAAAAGAAAAATGTAAAAAGTGTTATTAAATCTGCAACTAAAAAAGTCATGAAAAAAGGACTTACTAGTAAGAAAAAACTAAAAGTTGCTGCTAAAAAAGCTGTCAAAAAAGCGGCATAATATTTAAATTGCCTGCATGATGCCCCTTTTGACTAAAGGGGCAATTTATCTAAAGCTAATCTTTAAACCTCTCACAAAACCTATTTTGACCTCCTTCCTACTTAATTTATCGTATATAAACAGTTAAATTTGTTTATAAATTTTTATTTTTTGTCGTTATGGTATAAATCTAGCTAAGTTTTTATTGATATAGAATTTTGTAAATTTATAATGAACAAATTAAATTAAGAAGTTGGTTAAAATTATGGCAATCGATAAAAATATAAATATTCTAGTAGTGGATGACTTTTCTACTATGATCAGAATAGTAACCAATTTATTAAAAGAACTTGGCTTTACTAATATTGACGATGCAAATGACGGTTCGAAAGCTTGGCCAATGATTCAATCTGGTAAATACGACTTTATTGTTAGTGACTGGAACATGCCTGAAATGACAGGGATTGAATTATTAAAGAAAGTGCGTGCAGATGAAAACTTTAAAGACATGCCTTTTATGCTGATTACTGCTGAACAAAAACGTAGCCAAATTCTAGAAGCCGCACAAGCGGGTGTTGATGGGTATATTGTTAAACCTTTCACTGCTGCAATACTAAAAGAAAAAATTGATAAGATCGCTGAGCGTAAAAGCCTTGAAAAACGTGGCGTTAAAATTGCACCACCTCCACAAGCTAGTCAAAACTATGCTGCTCAACAAAAAGCAAAACTTCAGCAGATGCTGGCAGCTTTACCTCCTGAAAAACGCAAAGCCTATTTAGAAAAGCTTAAACGTGATCAATATTCTGGCTAATATTAAGTTTTAAATTTTGAACTTCAAAGATATATAAAAAACCCCCATATAACTTTTAACGTTATATGGGGTTTTTTAATGGAATAGCTATTTATAATTCGATTGCTTTATGCAGCTTCTCTTTTTAACTAAATGAGTTTGATTCGGATCTATCAAAATACCTTTTAAGGCCGAACGCCCTATTAATAAAGGTTTAGAAAAATGGCTTCTATTCACTAAATTAACTTCTATTTTTCTTTTTTCTCCTGCAATACATACATTCAATAAAATAACAGGCCTGCTCTGAAAACCTTCTTTTTTAGTTTTTATCTTCGTTTCTTTATAAAATGGAGTTTCAATTACATAATTTTGGTATGTGGTAAATTTAATCCACGCTTGATTGTTTTTTGTATATTGAATAATGTTGGTAGCATGAATAGAAGAATGATCTGCACCACTATCAATTTTTGCAGGCAAAGTAATTTGTTTATTGTTAGTTAATATTGTTATATCTTCAAGCCAACCAACAACTGTTTGTGCATGAGATAAAGGTGCATAACTTAATAAGATTACATTTAGTAATAAAGTAGCGAATAATTTCATGTTACACCTTTCAAATATCAAAGTGGTTATTGGGTTAATCAGTTTAGCCATTATTATTTTTATAGTAAAAACATTTTGGTTACCTATCTCACAACCCTCATTGCATACACAAAGCCAATTAACTATGCATTATGAGTTTAAAGGTAATATACAGCCCAAAACTGAAATTCACCTAGCATTACCCTACTCAACAAAAAACAATAGAGTCATTTCTCAATCCATGACTTATAACGGCTGGCGTATTATAAAGCGTAACTATAAAGAAGGTTATGACCGCGGTATTACCCTTATTTCAATTGATAAAAAACCAGGCCCAATAACCTTTGACTATTTTTTCTCTCATACAAAATCTAATGATTTAACTACATTTGATCTTAAACCCGACGATCGAAAACGATATACACAACTAGATGATTCTGAAAAACAAAGTTTTATTAAATTTCAAACATTTTTAGATAAAAACTCACCAAATATTAACCAAATAACGCCTTTTCCAATCAATACATTTATAGAAAATTATTATAAATATTGGGGTAAAACACCTAGTTATGATTCTTTAATTAATAAGCCATGTAATGTTTGGATACAGAAACAAAAAAATATAGTTAATGCCTTACGATCAATTCAAATACCCACAAGAAATGTTTGCGGTATAAGTGTTGATCGCCTAGGTAATAATTTTAAAAGAAGTTGGCTTGAATTTTATAATGGACAAAATTGGCAAACGTTAGATATTTGGTCTGATAAAACCCAAAAACTTTTCCCATTAACAAAAAACCTTTTGGAATATTCAAAACTGACTCAAGGTAAAAATATTAAAGAAACAACCGAATTTAATGAGGTACAAATTGAGCCGAGTAAGCAATTTAATATAGAAAAACTCTACAATTTAGAACTTTTACCTTTAGATATGCAGGACTTTCTAAAATTACTGCTTACACTGCCCTTTGCTATTTTAATTACTGCCTATTTAAAAACATTATTTAAAATCGAAACTTACGGTAATTTAACCCCTGCATTGCTTGGAATGGCTTTAGCATTTAATGATTTACTACTCAGTTTAACTATTATGGTTTTGGTTTTTTTGCCTACAATTTATATACGTAAATTAGTCAGCAATAAAAATAAAATAGTTGAACATACCATTACTTTAACGTTTTTAACGTTAGTACTTATTTTAATTATTACTTTCTCAGATATGATGGATTTGTTAACTAATCCTACTGATGCCCTGTTACCCGTTGTGGTTTTAGCTTTATTGATTGATAAGTACTTTGTTAACTATAAAAAACAGGGAAACTATCATTCAAATCTAAAGATGTTTAATACCTTAATGCTTTCATTATTGGTGGTAATCATATTGCAGTTTTCAATTATTGGCGATCAACTGCTTAAACACCCAGAACTACATTTTATTACTATAGCTCTAGCTATATTATTATGTCGCCCATATGAAGAAAAACCACTGACTGAAAGTGAAGAAAAAATTGAACCAAACAAAGAAAATGAATCACCTAAAAATTAGGTTGGTTATTATCTTAATATCACTAAATTTATTCTGTTAGTTAAACTTAATTTCATAAAATTTCAGTTTAATTTAGGCATAAAAAAAGCGGTTAAGAGTTAATTCTTAACCGCTTTTTACATTTTTAAAAATCTAAGTTATTTAAAAAAGCTGGCTATTAATCATGGTATGTACCCAAATACTGGCTACATAACCTAAAGCAATTGCTGGTGTCCATTTTAAATGACTAAAGAAGGTGTATTGACCTTTTGATTGTCCCATTAAGGCCACACCAGCAGCCGAACCAATTGAAAGTAATGAACCCCCTACCCCAGCAGTTAACGTTACTAGCAACCACTGTCCATCGCTCATATCAGGATTCATAGTAAGTACTGCAAACATGACTGGTATATTATCAACAATAGCAGAAAGTAACCCTACTGCAATATTGGCATTAGTTGCACCCCATTGGGTGTACATCACTTCGGAAGCTAAAGATAAATAGCCTAAGGTTCCTAATCCACCTACTGCTAAAATAACACCAAAGAAGAACAATAAAGTATCCCACTCAGCTCGAGCAATTTTGTTGAATATATCAAACGTAATAGGCTTAGCTTCGCCGTGGGTTTCACCTTCACCTGTATTGCCATATTCATAAGAGATTTCACCCGTTTTCTTTAAGTAATAGGCAAAGAATTGTAAATACGCTAATCCCATCATCATTCCTAAAACAGGAGGCATATGTAGGAAGTTGTGCATTGATACTGCCGTTGCAATGGTTGTAAAAAATAAGAAAACAATACGCTTAGCACCACGACGCATTTTAATGGTTTCATTTAATGGTTCAGGTGCCCCTTTTGGTAAGAAAAAGGTCATTAAAATAGCTGGCACGGTAAAGTTAACTAAAGCAGGTATAAATAAGTCAAAAAACTCATTAAAATGCAATAAACCTTTTTGCCAAACCATTAATGTTGTAATGTCACCAAACGGACTAAATGCACCACCCGCATTAGCTGCAACCACTACGTTAATAAAACCTAAAGTAACAAATGCTGGCGAATTTGCTCCTACCGCTAATATTACCGCACCCATTAATAAAGCAGTAGTTAAGTTATCTGCAACAGGTGAAATAAAGAAAGCTAATAAACCGGTAATCCAAAATAGTTGTTTATAACTAAACCCCTTAGAAACTAACCAACCACGTAAAGAACCAAACACTTGACGCTCTTCCATTGCGTTGATGTAAGTCATGGCAGCTAATAAGAATAAAAACAATTCTGCAAATTCTAAAATATTATGTCTTACCGCCTCTTCAGCTACGTTTGGCATATCATTTTGTAACATCACATAGGCAATAATTGACCAAATTAAACCTGCCGCTAAAATGACGGGTTTAGATTTTCTTAAATGAGAAAACTCTTCAGTCATAACTAAAATATAAGCTAATACAAAAATACCTAAGCTTAAAAAACCTGCCCAAGTACCAGTTAAATCTAATAGATTTGCACTTTCACTCGAAAATGCCAAACCTGGCATTAATAAACCTAAACTTAAGCTAAAAACAGCTAAAACAGTTTTCATTATTTTCCCTTTAATTTCCACATAATCCCTGTATTATAATGGTTTACACACACTAAATATAAAAGAATACTGCATTATGAAACCTTTAAAAAAATATAAAATATTAGCTCCATGGGAAACCATGTTTAACAAAGTAGCGACTCCGTTTGAACGTTTCTTACATCAACAAACTACAACAGGTTTAGTTTTGATGATGATGACTGTGGTTGCGTTAATATTAGCTAACTCACCTTTAGCAGAAACCTATGCACACATTTTTCATACTAAACTAGCTATCTCTATAGGCAGTTTTAGTATTGATCACACACTACACCATTGGATTAACGATGGTTTGATGGCTTTATTCTTCTTTGTAATTGGTTTAGAAATTAAACGTGAAGTATTGAGTGGTGAATTATCTGTTCCTAAAAATGCGGCTTTATCTATTATTGCTGCAGTAGGCGGTGTTATTGTTCCAGCCTTAATCTATTTTTACATCAATAAAGGTTTACCAAGTGAAAATGGTTGGGGTATTCCAATGGCCACTGATATTGCTTTTGCTATTAGTGCTTTAGTTTTACTAGGTAAACGTGTTCCTGTGGCTTTAGTTACTTTTTTAGTAGCTTTAGCCATTGTTGATGACTTAATTGCTGTTACTGTTATTGCCCTTTTCTATACTGACCAAATTCATATGTTCTCGCTATTAATGGCTTTTGCATTTTTTGGGGTATTAATTGTATTTAACCGTTTTGGTATTCATCACCCATTACCTTACTTTTTAGTAGGTGGTTTAATGTGGATCTTTATGTTGGAGTCAGGTGTCCATGCCACAATTGCTGGTGTACTTACCGCTTTAGCTATTCCTCATAAACCAAAATTTAATCCGAAGTTTTTTGACCAGCATATGAATAAATTGACTGAAGAATTTCGTCAATATCCAATAGGCGAAAATCATGAATTGCACGATAAACAAAAAGCAGCTCTTCACCACATGGAAGACACTGTTCATGCCGTTCAAGCTCCTTTAAATCGTTTAGAACATGATTTTCACTTACCAGTAAGTTTAATTGTTATTCCACTTTTTGCCTTAGCAAATGCAGGTATTGCTTTAAACTTTAGCCAAATGGGCAGTTTACTTTTTGAACCAGTTACCCTTGGTGTAATGAGTGGTTTGGTTTTAGGTAAAGTGATTGGTATTTTTGGCTTTGCTTTTCTTGCTATAAAATTGGGTTTAGCAAACCTACCTAAGAATTCTTCTATAAGCCAAATATTTGGGGTCTCATTTTTAGGGGGTATTGGTTTTACTATGTCTATTTTTATTGCAGAATTAGCTTGGTATAACACAACAGGTGGTGCAGAAATGTTACTACAAGCTAAAACCGGTATTTTATTTGCCTCTGCTTTTGCAGGTTTATTTGGATTTATTTGGTTACGTTATATTGCCAAACCTATCCACCTAGAAAAAGAGTAATAAAGATTGATTTAAAATGAGAGTTTGAAGATCTCTAGATAATAAAAAACCCCGTTAATTATTCAATATTAACGGGGTTTTTTTATGTCTAAAGCCTAATAATTCTAATTAACCATTTATACCTTTAATTAAAATCAAAATCATCTAAATCAGGTTGTGGTGGATTTCCATCATAAATTAGATTAGTACGATACTGTAAATAACTTTCTCGGCTAAAAACGTAAGGATCTGGTTGGTTTTTAATATCCTCTAACAGTTTAACAATACTGGTATAACTCACAAACTCATCACCAAAATAAATTAAGACTCTCTCATCATTTTCTATATCGATTATATATTTATAAACTGGGTCATAACCGCTATCAATTATATTTCCAGTTAAACTTCTTGTTGTGTAAGGGCCAAATAGTGGTAGAACCAAATAATTACTCTCATTCCAAACTCCCCATTTATATAAAGTTTGTCCTAAATCTTCATTTTTAGGGGGTAGTCCTGCTGGTTCAGCTATATCGAGTAATCCTAATAATCCAAATGTTGAATTTAGGGTAAAACGCATTATTTCTGACAAACCATCTTCAACCTTACCTTGTAAAAAGCAATTTATGGCCGATAAAGGGGTGCTGAGGTTATTAAAAACATTACTAACACCTGTTCTTACCGGCTGGGGTACTACACCGTTATAGGCATTAGCAACTGGTCTACCAACGGTATCGTTAAATCCCATATTAAAATCAAACATAACCCGGTTAAATGATTCATAAGGATCTTCCGAACTCATCGGTGGCATTTGTTTAGCAGGTTTTGGTTTTGCTTCATCGATATCTGCAAAGCAGTTTAAGCTAAACAAAGACCCACTTAAAACAACAGATAGTAGTAGTATTTTTTTCATATTGTTATTTTCTAAGGTTAATTACTTGAGATCTTTACATGAGTCATAGACAAAAGAAAAATGTGAGAAAATTTATACTGCTTGAGGCCTGAAACACAGTTAATAGCTAGCTATTGATAAGTTTTAGGACAAAAAGCAGTGAAATCTTAGCCTTTTTTACTTGTTTGTGATCTTTTGCAAAGGCCTCTAATTTTTTGTCAGTGTACAAGGTATTTGAATTTCTTCAATGGCTTGTTTAAATAATTCTAATATTTGTAATCTAGAAAACGTCTTACGCCATGCAAGGGCAACCGTTCTTTTTGGAACGGGGTCAGCTAAAGGTTTTATGGTAAAAAGCTCTTCATCACGTTCTGAGAGTGATGTGCATGGAAAGATAGAGATACCAGCACCAGAAGAAACCATATAACGAATAGTTTCTAATGAACTACCCTCAAATGTTTTTTGTATTCGATTACTTTGATAATTTAAATGCATTAAGTTTGGAAAAGATTCTATCACTTGATCTCTAAAACAGTGGCCAGAGCCTAATAATAAAAACGTTTCATTTTCTATAGATTGCAACTTTACTGGTTTGTTATTTTTAGCTAAATGATGTTCATTAGGAATAATCGCTTTAAAATCTTCATCATAAAGCGGATAGGTTTCAATATTAGGTTCATCAAAAGGTAGTGAAAGTATCACAATATCTAATTCACCGGATTGCAACTTATCTGCTAAAACATGTGTGTAATTTTCTTCAATAATAATAGGTACATTAGGTGCAAATTTATGAAAACTAGGTATCAATTTAGGTAGTAAATACGGTGCAATGGTATAGATAGCACCAATCCTTAATTCACTAGTTAAGTCACCTTGAGCTTCTTTAGATATTTGCTTAATGTCTTTACTGCGTTCTAAGATTTCTTCTGCAATGGTAATAATTTTTTTACCTACAGAGGTCACCAAAACATCTTGTTTACGTCTTTCAAATAAAATAACACCAAGTTCTTCTTCTAGTTTTTTAATAGCCACACTTAATGTTGGTTGACTAACAAAGCATGTTTCAGATGCTTTTCTAAAATGCTTTTCTTTAGCAACAGCAACAATGTATTTAAGTTCGTTTAATGTCATTTATTTGTCTTTTATTTTGAATTTATTTGGATAAGTGGTGTGTTTAGTAAAGTATATATTTTTTATATATATAACTTCTTATAGTTCTTATTAGTAACAAGAAATGTGTAGATAAGTGTTAATTTAAGTATTTTATCAAATAGTTAGCTTGTGATTAAGGTGTGTGTAGAGTTTCTGATAAAGTATGTGTGTAAGTGTGCGTGAAATGTGGATAAAATTTAACTTTGTCTTTTATGTCATAGTTATCCACAAAAATACATAAGTTATCCCAAGGGCTTAATCTTAAAATACTGGGTTCAACAAAACAAAAAATAATAGGAATATAAACCTCATGAAATCAACTAATATCAGTACTGAATCTTTATTTGATTTATTTCAATCTAGAAGAACATGTTATCAGTTTTTAGATAAGGATGATGTTCCAGTTGATGACACTAAAATAAACATTTGTTTACAAAGTGCAATTTGGGCTCCAAATCATAAATTGACTCAACCTTGGCGGTTTTGGGTAATAGGCGAAAAAGCTAAAGTTAAATTTGCGGATATTTATGCAGACAATAGAGCGCAAAAAAAATCCTTACTTGAAGCGTGTTGTTATGACAAATTTTACAAGAGTGCTTATGATAAATTTATGGCAATTCCTAAAGTCATTTTAGTAGGTCAACAACGTAGTAAATGCAAAATTACCCAAAAAGAAGATTACGCTGCTTGTGCTTGTGCAATTCAAAATTTTCAACTAATGGCTTGGCAACAAAGTTTAGGGGTGCAATGGAGTACTGGACCGATTATTTCAGACAGTAGAACCTATAAAGAACTGCCAATTGAATTTGCTGAAATTGAACTAATTGGTGCCTTATATATAGGTAATATTGATGATCAATGTATGGGAAATGTGGCACCTAAAAGAAAAACACTGGAAGAAGTAACGGTTTATTTAGATTAACTGTCACTATTTAAATTTTTTGGTTTTACCAGGCCTGGTAAAGTGGCTTAAATCACTAAATTAAGGTTTAAACTTGTTTTTTTAAGCATTATCTTCTAATTTACTCGCTCTTTTTAAATAAAACTGACCCAAATATATGTCTTTATCTGCACGACAAGTTCTTAAAACAGTTTATGGTTATGATGAATTTCGTAACCAACAAGCTGAGATCATTGAAGATGTTATTTCTGGTCAAGATTGTTTTGTTTTAATGCCAACAGGGGGTGGTAAATCCCTTTGTTATCAAATTCCTGCTCTGATTCGCTCAGGCACTGCCATTGTGGTTTCGCCTTTAATTGCCTTAATGCAAGATCAAGTCTCTGCATTGCAAGGCTATGGTGTATCTGCCGCTTACTATAATTCTAGTTTAGATGCTCAATCTGCAGAAGAAGTGTTAAGTCAGTTACATTCTGGCCAATTAGATTTGTTGTATGTTTCTCCAGAACGGTTATTGAATCAGCAATTTATTCAGCGTTTACAAAGTCTTCCTATCGCTTTATTTGCGATTGATGAGGCTCACTGTATTTCTCAATGGGGTCATGATTTTAGACCTGAATACAGTCAAATGGGTTCATTAAGAGAAAAATTTAACCAAGTTCCTTTTATAGCTCTTACTGCTACGGCTGACAGAACGACTCGACAAGACATCATTGATAAGCTGCATTTTCATGAACCTAAAGTTCATATCAGTAGTTTTGATAGACCAAATATTCGTTACAAAGTGTTAGAAAAATATAACCCTATGAAACAGTTATTGGGGTTTTTAGAGGGTCATCAAAATCAAAGCGGTATTGTCTATGCTTTAAGCCGTAAACGAGTTGAAGAGGTCGCTGAGAAACTTAAAGATGAAGGTATTAATGCCAAAGCTTATCACGCTGGATTACCTGCTCAAATTAGACACTCAGTTCATCAACAATTTATTAGAGATGAAGTGGATATAGTGGTGGCAACGGTAGCTTTTGGAATGGGTATTGATAAACCTAATGTGCGATTTGTAGTGCATTACGATTTACCTAAAAACATTGAAGGCTATTACCAAGAAACAGGCCGTGCAGGGCGAGATGGTTTACCTTCTGAAGCATTATTACTTTTTGGTATGCAAGATGTCGCCACCGCCAAACATTTTGTTGAAAATGTTGCAGATGAAAATCAACGCCGTTTAGAGAATTTTAAACTTTCAAGTATGGTTGATTTTGCTGAAGCTCAGACTTGCAGACGAAATGTATTACTCAACTATTTTGCTGAGCCAAGTCATAAGCCTTGTGGTAATTGCGATATTTGTTTGGATCCACCGACTCTATTTGATGGTAAAGAAGTAGCACAAAAAGCATTATCTTGCGTTTATAGAATGAATCAGGGTTTTGGGGCTAAACAGGTTATTGATGTTTTACGTGGAATGGATAATGAACGTATTCGCAATTTAAATCACAATCAGTTGAGCACTTATGGAATTGGTAAAGAATATTCTGCTCACGAATGGTCAAGCATACTGCGTCAATTAATTCATTTAGGGTATTTGTACCAAGATATACAAAATTATTCGGTATTAAAGCTTACAGAGCTTTCTGGTGATGTATTAAAAGGTAAGGTAGAGGTTCAATTAGCCTTTCCTAAAAAACAAACAACAAAAGTAACCAGGCCTGGTAAAAAATCTTCTAAAGAAACGTTGTTAGATAAAGACAGGGAATGTTTTGAAGAATTAAGAACATTGCGTAAAGAGATTGCAGAGAGTGAAGATATTCCCGCTTACCAAGTTTTTGGCGATGCTACTTTAGTTGAAATGGCTCAAAAGCGACCACAAACCGATGCTGAATTATTAGCTATAAGTGGTGTAGGAGAGACTAAACTTTCACGCTATGGCTTTGAATTTTTGGCCGCTTTAAGATAAATTTAAGATATTTTTAAAAATTAAGAAGTTCTTCATCTTCAATAATTGAGTTATTGTTAGATAAGTTACGAATGTTCTTTTTAAATAAAATTTTGTTTTGTACCACTTCTGGTAAGTCGGTAAATAGCATTAAATTTTTATCAATTAGAATATCAATCACATCTTCAATGACACGCACCATATCTAAATCTAATTGATTTAATACCTTCTGAATAATCTCTTCACTATTGGGAGAAGTTTCAATGAACTCTTTTAATTTAGGATCATGCAGACTAATTCCTTCTAAATTTTGTCCTGGTGAAAAATGAATATTATTGATATCACCATCTGTATTACGTTCGATATAAATCATAGACTTAGCCTGTATTAAAAAGGGTTAATAAGCCTGTTTTACCAGGCCTGGTAATTTTAAAAATTAAACTCAGTTAATCATCCATCTCTGATAAAACATTACCTAATAACTCAGTTAAACGATCATTTTGCGAGTAATCTACTGGGCAATCTATAATCGTAACGGTATTATTTTTAAGTGCTGTCTGTAAAGTAGGTAATAATTGATCTGCAGATTCAATGCGGACGCCCTCTGCACCAAATGATTTTGCATAATCTACAAAGTTAGGATTCTTAAAATCAATATACGCTGGGCGACCAAAGCGGCGTTGTTGTTTCCACTCGATTAAACCATATTGGCTATCATTCCAAATCAGAATAACAATTGGTGCTTGGCAACGTAATGCGGTTTCAATTTCTTGCGAATTCATCATAAAGCCAGCATCTCCTGTCACAGCCACTATAGCTTTATCTGGATAGGCGAGCTTTGCCGCGACTGCACCAGGTACAGCAATACCCATACCAGCAAAACCATTTGAAATAATACAGGTATTAGGTTCATCACAACGGAACATACGTGCCATCCACATCTTGTGTGCACCAACATCACTAATTGCAATATCGTCAGAATTCATGGCGGTACGTAAATCCCAAATTATCTTTTGCGGTAACATTGGCCAATCGTCACTTTTACGACAACGATTCATCTCTTGAATCATCGCTTCACGTAATAAAAACTCAATTTCGGTTGATTCAATAGGTTTTTCAAGGATTTCATCCAATGCTTCACCTAAGCCGGCAAGATTAGCCCCAATATTTCCAATTAACTCAATTTCAGGAATATAACGATTGTCCACTTCCGCTTTTTTAGTATCGATATGAATGATGGTGTGTTGGCGATTAGGGTTCCAAAGATGCGGGTGGTATTCAACCATATCAAAACCAACACAGATAACTAAGTCGGCTTTTGCAAACCCTGCATTTTCATAATCGCCTTTTTGTAGGCCAGCTGTTCCCATAGACATATCATTCCAAAACGGAACAATCCCTTTAGCCATAAAAGTGTTAACTACGGGTATTTTATGAGTTTCTACAAATTGTTGAATATAGTCACCTGCTCTGGCACGAACCGCACCGTTACCCACTAAAATGAGTGGATTTTTAGCTTTAGTAACTAAATCTGCTGCTTGTTTTAATAAGCTTCGATGTGCAAAAGTTAAGCGGTTTGTACTCACAGGTAATGGCAATTCATCGGTATCCATTTCGGTGATGTTTTCAGGTAAATCTATAAAGGTTGCACCTGGTTTTTCAGCTTCAGCAACTTTAAAAGCTTTACGCACTACTTCTGGAATGGTTTCTGGCTCTAATACTTGAGTTGCGTATTTTGTAATGGGTTTAAACATACTAACTAAATCCACTACTTGGTGCGACTCTTTATGTAAACGAGTGGTGGCTGCTTGGCCAGCTATAGCAACTAAAGGAGCATTATCCATATTGGCATCAGCAACCCCTGTTACTAGGTTGGTTGCACCAGGTCCAAGGGTTGACATACATACACCAGATTTGCCAGTTAAACGGCCATAAACATCAGCCATAAAGGCCGCACCTTGTTCATGTCGAGTTGTTATAAATTTAATATTAGAATCAAGAAGGGCATCCATAATATCCAGGTTTTCTTCTCCTGGAATACCAAATATAAATTCAACTTCTTCGTTTTCTAAACATTTAACAAATAGTTTGGCCGCTTTCATGGAGTGCTCGCTTTTTGGATATTTTTATCATTCTAAGAGTAAGTAAATTGTAATGATTAAAATGAGTGATAAATCATTTAATTACTCTTTTATTAAACTTTATTATGTGAACTTTATTATGAAGACTAAAAAGCCAAATAACCAGGCCTGGTAACTTAATAATTATTAAGATTAATAGAGAATAAAGAAAACCTAGAAGGGGATTTGTTTGATATTGTTTTGAATGGTCTAAAAAATAAAAAAAACCGCTTAAAATCATGAGGTGATTAAAAACGGTTTTAAGAGACTATTTATTGGCAAGTTCGGTAACGGTTTTCCACATTTTATCGCGGGTACCGTTCATTCCTACATCAGTGAGATATTTACCATTTACAATAATAGATGGTACACCTTCAACGCCGTAATCTTTAGTTAATTTACCAGCGTGTCGCACTAACTGATCAACTTTAAAACCTTTAAAAGTTGAAATAAAGTCAGCTTCTTTAACCCCAAATTGGGTAAAGAATTTAGCAATAGCTTCAACGGTAAAAAGCGGTTTTTTGTCTCTGTGTAAGGCATTAAAAAACGGTGTATGAGATTGTTCAACCACACCTAATTCTTGAGCGGTAAAGAACACACGAGCCATAAAAATCCAGTTTGGATTATTAAACACGACTGGCATTCTTTCAAAATGAATATCTTTAGGTTTGGTTTTTAACCACTTATGGATACTTGGTTCTAAGTGATAACAGTGCGGACAACCATAACCAAACACTTCAACGACTTTTTTAGGGTACGGAGCGGTTGGTTGTGGCTCAGGTACTAATTGATATTCAACACCTTCTTGCAACTCAAATTCTTGTGATGCAAGCGGTGCCGCAGATACGGAAAAAGCTTGGGTAGCCAATAAACCTGTTAGACCTGTTAAAAATGCTCTACGTTGCATAGTTAATTCCTTAAAATCACTTAAATACGCTGTTTACAGCTCACCGTATGAGTGTAAACCAGATAAGAACATGTTTACACCCAAGAACGCAAAGGTGGTAACTAATAGACCAATAAGAGCCCACCAAGCCATAGGAGTTCCACGCCAACCTTTAGACATACGAATATGTAACCAAGCTGCATAGTTTAGCCAAACAATTAATGCCCAGGTTTCTTTTGGATCCCATGACCAATATCCACCCCAAGCTTCTGCGGCCCACATTGCACCTAATACAGTAGCAATAGTAAAGAATGCAAAACCTAAAGAGATGGTTTTATACATTAAGTCATCCATCACTTCTAAAGATGGCATTCTTTTAGCAAAACCACTATCTGGATTTTTCTCAAGAGCCCTGTTTGTTAAGAGATAAGCTAAACCAATCATGGCAGCAATTGAGAAAGAACCGTAACCAATAAAGTTAGCTGGAACGTGTATCTTCATCCAGTAGCTTTTTAATGCAGGAACAAGTGGTTGGATTACGTTTGCTTGTTTATCAAATGTATACCATAGCAAGAATGCTACAGCGGCACTGATAACCAACATAACAAAGCCACCTAACGCACGAGTTTTATAACGTTGTTCATAAAACAGATATAACAGGCCTGTAATAACAGTAAATAAAATAAATACTTCATATAGGCTACTGACTGGAATGTGGCCGTAATCAAAGTTAATGATATACGATTCACGCCAGCGAACCATCATACCCACTAAACCAAACGTTACGGCACTCCATGCGAATACTGATGCACTTTTACCAGCAAATTCTGATTTGGTAATTAGAGCAAAAAAGTAAGTTACACCTGAAAGAATAAACAGGGCACTCATCCACATAGTAGCCGATTGGCTCGATACTAAAAATTTAAGGAAGAACGCGTGTTCATTAGCGGTGATCACGTTATCGTGAATTTGATAACTCCACAAAGCCAGGAATGTTAAGCCTGTTACCCAAAGTGTTAACTGTTGAATACTTTGCCATAGGCGACCTAAAATAATTAATCCAATAGCAGTACCCGCAAGAATCCCTACTTCAAATTGATCCATTAAGCTGCCATATTGGTTCCATGCATAAATAGCCCCTAAAATAACAAATAGTGCCCAGGCAATATCTCTTATGGATAGGGATGTTTTTGTTGAATCTTTAAATTCATCCATATAGTTTTCAGTTTGCATAATCGTAGCCTTATTACTTTTATGAATAGCGGTTAATTTTCATTTTGTGACTTATTATTATAATCTTGAATCTGGGTCACAATAGATTCAAATTCTTTGGTTGTTTCTGGTAAATTTCTATTATCTTTTGCAGCAACAGTTACTTCTGTTCCATCATTGTCACCATTTTCATTGGTTTTTTGCTCAATATGAATCCAAGCACGGCGTTGTCTTACATAAAATAAGAAGAACACACCAATAATTAGCATAGCACTACCGAAATACACCACATCTTTACCTGGCGATTTAGTAATTTGCAGGCCTGTAGCTTGTATTTCTTTGAAGTTTTTAAGTTCAAAGTACATCGGTGGGCCATAGGCTGATAATGAAGAAATGGTATTTAATGCATCTTCAAACCATTTTTTATCAAAATCAGAGATATCATCATTATAGCCTTTTACAACACCTTCTTCTTTTAGCACATCCATATAGATGGTTTGTAAGGCAAATGATGTTTGACTGAAATAGAAATCAGAGACTTTTTTCTGATCTTTTTCAGGTACGTTTTTCTTCACAAAGTTAGTAATGCCGTTAAAGCCTTTGCTTCGGAATAACATGACTAATTGTTGTAATAGTTTTAATTGAGTGTCATAAGCCTTTTGGGTCATGTCTGGAGCTTTTGGATAAAGTTTTTCAAATAGCTCTTTAGTGACTAAAGGATTATTAATTTTAGCTAACAGTTTAAAGAAACGTTCTTTAGTACGTTTTGCATCAGCAGGAATAAATAAGTATTTAAATGGATCTGCATTACTACTACGAACCCCAGTCATAAAGAACCAACGGCCTTCTTGTTTACTTGGTAAGAAGTAATTTTCATATTCCCAAGCAGTACCTTGATCGTTACGAACTTTAAAAATAATCGTTGGCCCATTATTGTGCATTTTATGGCCTGTTTCTTTAAATTCTGCTTCCGTTGCTGGAACGATATTGTGCATTTTAAAGTCGTCAAACTCGGCTTTAAAGGTTCCAACAGGGGTTTTTAAAGGTTCAATACTTTTAACACTTGTGTTTAGGGTAATCGAGTTTTCAATAGGTGAAAGTAGAGGGTGGACTTTAATCTCTAATTTAGTTCCGCCATCACCAAATGATGATTGATAAATCGCGTAGTTTTTATAATAAAGAGGGTGGTTAACCGAAATAGTTTTAACAATAGGTTTATCTAAATCAGGAGCAGTAAGAATTAAATCACTTTCAAATGATTTAGGCATACCTGTATCGTAATATTCAATTCTAAAGTTTTTGTTTTTAACAGTAAACGGCAGTTTTTGTACTAGGTAGCCGTTTTCATAAGGTAAAAATAAAACATCCGTTTTTTCACCTTCAGGAACATTAACCGAGCCTCTAAATGAAAGGTTTTCTGGACCTAACCAAGATTTTTGGTTAACTTTATCTAAACTTACAGATCGGGTTTCTGCTTGCAAACCACCTGTTAATTCTCTGTATTTAAGTAGTAAGTTACTGTCTAATAACGCACCTATACAAATAACAATGATTGAAATGTGTGTGAAAAAATAACCTAAACGATTCCAACGACCTTTTAAGCCAGCAATGGTGATACTGCCATCATCGCGTTGATGAACTTTAGTTTTATAACCATTGTATTTTAACAATGCTTGAGCATAACCTTTTTGTTCTTCAAATTCTAACTTACCTTCAAAAACCGTATTATTTGGTTGATGAATTAAGGCTTTCTTTGAAAGTTTTTCACTATATTGCTTTATGTCTTTTAAAAAGGTTGGTGTATTACGGGTAACACATACACTTGTTGAGAATAGTAAAAAGAGTAAAACTAAAACGAACCAAGCTGCTCCATAAACGTGAAACAGACCTAATTCGTTAAAAACTTGGCTCCAAAATGGGCCAAACTTAATAATGTAGTCTTGTACGGTTTGGTCTTGTTTTAAGACAGTACCAATTACAGAGGCGATAGAAAGCATAACCAATAAGGTAACGGCTAGGTTCATAGACCCTAAAAAGTTCATAAAAACACTAGGTTTTTTTATAGCAGAAGCTTTTTTAGGCTCGTTTTTTGGTATTGGTGTATTGTTTTCGGCTTGTGTCATTTTAGTCATATTTTCGTTATGGTTGTTTTATCTAGTGAATAACATCTTGTTTTTGTCGTTTGTTATTTTAAGTAAAGCCATTCATTATATGAGCTGACTTTATTTAAACGGCAAGTTAACTAGATAGAATCGGTTAAAAAATAGGATAGAGTATATACCTATGTAAATCATTGATAAAGTATTAAAATATGATTTTTTATTAAGGTTTAATTGACCGTTAAACCCCTTTAATTTAAAGGTTATTGATGATTTAGTTCATTATTAGCTAACCCATTTATGGAACTGACAATAAGACTATGCAACACCCTCTGTATCAGCAAGCCACTTATTTAAAAAGTGTACCCACAATTGATTTATGCCCAGAAGAACTTACTCATGAAGTTGCCTTTGCCGGGCGTTCTAATGCAGGTAAATCAAGTGCATTAAATGTGATTACCACACAAAGAACTCTAGCAAGAACGAGTAAAACGCCAGGTCGTACTCAGTTAATCAATTTTTTTCCAGTAGATGAAACCCGTGCATTAGTCGATTTGCCTGGTTATGGTTTTGCTAAGGTAAACGTTAAAGTTAAACGTGCTTGGGAAGCCGGTTTAAGTACCTATTTAGAAAAACGTGAGGCATTAAAAGGTTTAATCTTATTGGTTGACTCAAGAATGGAACCAACTGAAATTGATTTAGTTATGCTTGATTGGACTTTAGATATTGGGTTGCCTGTTCATGTGCTTTTGACTAAATCAGATAAACTTAAGAAAGGGCCAGCAAAGGCAAGTTTGCATGCTATGCAAAGCATTATTGATGAAAACTATCCGCATGCAACGGTACAGTTGTTTTCTTCTTTGAATAAGCAGGGTTTAAATGAAGTGTGGGACAAGTTAGATAGTTGGATGAACTTTGAACGACCTAAAAGAGAAGAGGTTGTTCAGCATAGACACTTGGCTGAAAAAGGCACTAAGCTTAAGAAAAAGAAAAAAAAGAGCAATATTAGAACCTTTTGAGGTTAGTAAAGTTTTTCTAATACTGCTCTAGTTAATGTTATTTATGCTTTTTTAAATCTTTTCATTTTCTTAATCTGTTCAGGGTTAAGAATATTGTGAATTTGTTGTTTGGTTTCTTTATAAAGTTCACGTTTCTTTTCTGCTTTGTTTTTTAAGATCTGTTTTAACTTATGTTGCTGTTTTTTAGTTAAATCAAGTCTTTTAGCCATACGTTCAACTTTAAAATTAATGCGATTTTCCATTTTTGCTTGGCGTTCTGCTAGGCTTAATTTTTGATAATATTGTTTTGAATCATGATGACATTTTTTATCACCTTTTCCATACATGTGTGAATCTGCAAGAACGGCAAATGAAGCTGAGCTTAAAACAATAGCGGTAACAAGAGTTGTTAGTTTTTTCATGAGAAAATCTCCTAATCATGATTGTTTTATAAACAGAATTTTTGTTGTTTACCTTTTAAGTTGTAAACATTTTGTTTTCTGTTTTGGTCAGGTGTAGTTTCTCAATTAAGTGTGCAAACATTGTGCAAGTAAAATGATAGTTTGTGAAAGGTGAGGTTGATAGTGGATTTGAAGAGTTTAATTCTATTTAATCTAATAAAAACTTATAACCAACTCCATAAACCGATTGAATCCAATCATTTTCGCCAAAAGCAGAGTTCAGTTTTTGGCGTAATTTTTTGATGTGGCTATCGATTGTTCTATCAGAAACCACGCGATTGTCATGGTATATGTTATCTATGATTTGTGAACGTGAAAAGATTCTACCTGGTGATTTTGAGAGGGTTTGCAAAATTTCAAATTCAACCGCTGAAAGATCTGTGCTTTTGCTTTTAAAGTGAACTTGATAACGTTGTTCATCAAGCTGCCAATCACTAGACTGAATGGCTTGAACAGGTAAATTTGCACGACGTAGTAGAGCTTTGACTCTGGCTACCACTTCACGTGGACTGAACGGTTTGCATATATAGTCATCAGCACCTAACTCTAAACCTAAAATACGATCTAACTCTTCTATACGGGCAGTAATCATCATAATTGGTACTTGGCTAAAGCCGCGGATTTGTTTACATAACTCTAATCCATTGCCATAAAGGTTGCTATTTGGAAGCATAACATCAAGTAATACACAATCAGCTTGATTATGTTGTAACCAGTTTATTACACCTTCGCCAGATTCAAAATACTGAGTTTGGTAACCGTGGCTTTGCAGGTATTCAATGACAATTTCGGCAATTTTTATTTCATCTTCAACAATAACAATGGTTTGGTTCATGATTAACTTACCTTTGATTCATAAGATGGTAAAAGGATGCTAACCTTTAAGCCACCTAATTCGGATAGTTCAGTTGTAAACTCACCTTCATGGGCTTGCACGACTTGATTAACCATAGCTAATCCTAATCCTGTTCCACCTGTTCTTCGATTGCGTGAGGCTTCTGCTCGGTAAAAGCGTTCTTTAAGGTGTTTTAATTCTTGTTCACTAACGCCAGGAGCACTGTCTTCAACACAGAGTGTCCATGCATTATTGTTTTTGCTTAAACTTAATTGTATTTTCCCTATAGAACCATTTGGTTGCACTGCATCTGTGTAGTCAATGGAATTTTGTAATAAGTTGTTGAGCAATTGTTGTAAACGTTCGCTATCACCTTGCACCCAAGCTTTGGTTTCAAACTTAGTGATTTGCATCATTAACCCTTTCTGCTGAGCTTTATTTTCAAATTGAGCTGCAGTTTGTCTGAGTAATTGGCTTAAATCTAGGCGTTGCATTGAGTATTGTAAGGCACCAACATCACTTAAACTTAGTTGGTATAAATCTTCTATTAATCGCTGTAATAGAGCTACTTCATGATGCAATTGCTCAAGGTTTTTTTCATTTATTGGACGAATGCCATCACGCATCGCTTCAATTGATCCTCTGAGCACAGTTAGCGGTGTACGCAACTCGTGTGAGATATCCGCTATCCACTGATTACGGCTAAGCTGAGAGGCTTCAAGTGTTTTGGCTAGATGATTAACATCTCGTTGCAGCTCACCAAATTCATCTTTACGTTTAATGTTTAAACGGTGTGTAAAATCGCCAGAAGTTAAGTTACGCATGGCTTCTGTTATTTGACGAATAGGTGCAATTAAATGATTGGCTAAAGGCCAAATAATTAAAAGAGCCAATAAGGTAATAAATAAAGAGCCTAAACTGAGCAATTTAAATTGGTTTTGGGCAAATTCAATATCCGTTTTCTCAATGAGTTCTTTCAAAGGGTGATAGCCAATTTGACCAATAATCTGGCCATTCTGGGTAATAGGCAAATGGACATTCGATTTTTCTAAGGTGGTACCAAAAGTAATTTGACCTGCGGGATTCATCAGGCTTACACGGTTTTCAAACTCATCAGACGGAAAACTACGCTTACGTTTTTTGTTCTCTTTATTAATAACATATTTAAGAGGGATAGGGTTTTCTTGAAGATCTACTCTGTGAGACAGACGTAACAATCTTAACCAAATGACTTCTGGAACTTGATTAATCGATTCAACAGGTTCATTTTGTAAATAAAAGTCTAAATTGCTTTGTAAACGTTCAAGGCGTTGCTGGTCTCGTTGATCAATGTAATGCAGCATTGTTTTATGAAGAACAAACTGATTACTCCATAGTAATGCTCCAAGGACAATAAAGCCAAATAGTAGTAATAAAGTAATTAACTTTAAGCGAATACCCATGAATTTTTTCCAAAATTAATCTTAATAAGGTGGTTTAAAACGTTTGTAATAACGAGTTTTAGAGTTGTGTCTATATAAATATTGTCTTTGCAAACTACGATAAAAACTATAACTAAGTTATAGGGTTTAAAGGTGCAAATAATGTGCAAGTTTTGGTTAAGAGAGCTTATAAAAAAGCAAAAAAGCCATTAAGAATAAACTTCTTAGTGGCTCTGTTGTTTTCAGTTTGATCTAAATCAGATCATTTTTTTAATGGCATTTGGCTTCTTAACTCATTGATATTTTGTATATTATCTTTAATTTCTTGAAGTTGATACATCTGCTCCAATTGGTTTTGTATTATCGTTTTTTGTTCTATAAGAGTTTCATGAGCCTCTTTGATTTCTAGAGGCTCCAGAGGCTTTTTTATTTGGCCACCTTTGGGCATTTTTGGTATTTCTTTCAAATTGTTAAATTCACCGTCTTGTTTAACCTTTTGATTTTTTACCATTCGATAATAATCATGCAGATGATAACCAGTTATTTTTCCATTATTTACATCTGCTTTTAACAGATATTTTTGATTCATTTTGTGATTTCCAGAGTTCTCAATAAGATTAATATTAAGTCCCGAGAAAACTTTATTCCAATCAGAAAGCTGTGTTTTATTGGTTTCAATAATAACGTTATTTACTTTATTAGAAAAATGCACATCAGGAATTACTTGATAAATATGCTTGCTTTCTGTGTTGTAGCTTAATCTTGTCGCAACCCAACGGTTATCATTATCAGGATATCCATTTACAGCAACCATTTCGCCTGCTTTAACATTAAGGCCATCCGCAATACGGGTTTGCTTGTTAATGATTACAGTATGTCCATCAACTACAATTAAATTATCTTCAACTTTTTCTACCAGGCCTGCTAAAGGATAAAATACTTGAATTGTATTTGCCCAAGGTTGTTTATGACCGAGCTCAGTCTCAACCACCACTTGTTGTCCAAGTTGTAGGGTCTCTTTAGTTGAGAGGTTTGATGTTACCTTAACGTTTTTGCTGTATTCAACTTCAACACCATTAACCCAAATACTGCCAAATTCGGTAATAGTACCAATGATACCAGTACCTCCAAATCCAGAGTTAGATGCTACTTGACCAGTTCCACCAAAACCTGAGGTTTTGGCGACTTGAGTGGTTTGATCGGCTGTTTTTCCAGTACCACCAAATCCAGAGTTAGAGGCTGTTTTAACCTCAGTTGGTGTTAACTGACAAGCACTTAATAATAAGGCCGCTGTTATAACAACAAGTGCTTTTTTTAAGTTAAAAAAACGGTATGACAAATAATTGCAAAGGGCAGTAAAGATGAACATGAATTTATTCCTGCTCTGATGAACTTGATTGCTCATTTTTTAATAAAGCACGGCTAAAATAGGCACCTACATGCATCTCTTTGGTTGCATTTTCAGCTGCATTATCTAAAGCAGAATCTTGTTCCTGCAACTGGTTTGCCAATTGGTTGATTTCAGTTAAAACTGCCATCATGCGTTCTTTTGAAAGAGCTTCTATTTTTTCAATTGATTCATCGGTAAGATTTGAATAATAAACAGCTCTATCAAACATAGCTGGTGTTTTATTTTCAAGGTTGTGGGCAACAGCTGTAAGGTGGCTACCAATATTTTTACCAGCAAAGAATAACTTTTCTTCAAAGTCTTCTGCTGGAACATAGCCTGTTTCCTTAAGCTGGATTTTATCGACCCCTTTCTCTTGAAGAAGCTCAACCAAACCTTGGCTTAACCATTCATCTAAAATTGATCTTGGGTGTTTATCTTTAGACACTGAAAAAACCATCTCTTCAAAAGATGGGCTACCATCTTGTTGACAACGAAATAAGACTAATGGGTTTCCTTCAGAATCTATATAACCTTGGTGACCCATCCAAATTGAGATAAGTTGCGAGCTCAAGCTAGCCTTTAACTCTTTTTCTGTTGGTTGATTAATGTTTTCAGTACGAATACGTTTTACATCACCACGGTGAATACCTGTGAGTAAGCTAATTCGGCTATCGGTTAGTTTTTTGGTTTCTATAGAAAAGGACTCTTCGGCAACTTCTACATAGGTACGCTTAAGCAGGTTTAATAAACCTACATAAGTAATATCTTGATGAATTAACAGGCGAACTAAAGGCCTAAGCATATTGCTTAAAGCTTTGGCTAATGCCTTTTCTTTAATGGAGGTTGAAGATTCTTGAGTCATATTTCTATACTTTAAAATTTGGTGGTTAAACTCACACCAATACTGTTGGTCTGAGTACTATCATAGCCTGCAAATGCAGATAAGCTATAGGTTTCGTTAATTGGCTTGCTAACAAATGCAGCAATACCTAATTGATCATCTAAATTTTTAAACACACTTTCTCTGTAATCTAAGCTCACGCCAACACTGGTATTTTTTCCATAAATACGGCCAGTTCCAATTGAGGCAAAAGCGGTGTCTTGCATATTTTGTCCAGTAACTTTACCAACAAACTTATAACCTACGGAACCAAAAAATGAGACTTTTTGGTTGGCAACGGCAAAATAATCTAGTTGTACTGAAGTATCGTTTTTACCGGTACTTAAACTTTTATTTTCATCACCAGTAGGTAGTTTTTCTCTGAGTTTTAAAGCAAAGTTGTTGGTTACGTCGTAACCTAATGAAAGTGTCGTATCCCCGATACCTTGTTCTTTTAAATTGCCGCTTTCAATTGTGAGATAAGACATAGACACACCAAAAGAAAGTTTGTCTTTTTTAACTGAAATAAGCAGTGGAACAGAGGTCGATGAAACATCGTCACTGTTAATGGTTTCACTTTGACCATTAGCATAAAATAAACCAGTTGTTAGTTTTGTGCTGTCTGCAGCCTGTGCTACTTTGCTTAAAGCAATAGAGCCAATCACAATAAGGATGATTGGTAACAAAATGATTTTAAAAATTGAGTGATTCATCATTTACCTTTTTATATGGCGTAGGGCATAAACAAGTCTTAAAGTTTAGCCCTATATATAGCCATACATTTTTAATGCTTTTTAATCTGTTACCGCTTCTGTTTCAGGCGATTCCGTTGTAGGAGCTTCAGTTGTTGTTTCTTCTTTAGAAGCAATGACATCATTATTTGCATTAATTTCTAATTGAGCTTTAACACGGTTCTGAGCCTGTTCCATTGATTGTGTCATGGCTTGAGTCTGTTCCATGATTTGAGTCATGGCTTGAATTTTTTCCATGTTTTGAGTCATGGTTTGCACTTTTTCTTGTGAATGCATAGCCATCTCTTGTTGTGCTTGCATATTTGTCATATCCATCGCCATGGTTGCAAAAGTAGCAGTAACTAAAGCAGCTGCAGCAAGAGTTTTTAAAATATTTTTTTGAGTTTGAGTGTTCATAGAACTGTCTCCAATGTGAGTATTATACAAAATATGTTAAACGTTTACATTTATAATATTACTTAAATGGAGAGTTTATTGTCAATTAAAATGTAAAATAATTACATAATTTATTGAAATGAATCCAATATTCGCTTTTTTAAAAAGTAGAAAAGTATTTTAACTATATGAATATTAACAATATATTATTGTAAGTAGTGAAAGGATAAAGAAAGAGATACCAGGCCTCTATTTTTTAAATAAAGACCTGTTTTTGGATAAAATATTATGAAATTATTGAGGATTTAATCAGATGTTAATCAGCATTCGTTATAAAGTTAGTGTGCTTCATCCCAGTTATTACCTTCGCCAATTTCAACAATAAGTGGTACTTTAAGTTCTAATGCCGATTCCATTAGGCGTTTTATTTCAGGTTTAACCGCTTCTAATTGAGATTCAGCCACTTCAAACACCAATTCATCGTGCACTTGCATAATCATTTGAATATCAAAATCACAGGTTTGTAGCCAGCTTTCAATTTGTATCATTGCTGTTTTAATGATGTCAGCAGCGGTACCTTGCATAGGTGCGTTAATCGCTGTGCGTTCAGCGTATTGTCTTAGTTGACCATTACGAGCATTAATGTCAGGCAAGTACAATCTACGTCCTAAGAGAGTCTCTACATATCCTGTGTCTTTAGCTTGATCTTTGGTGTTTTGCATATAGTGTAATACGCCAGGGTAGCGTGAGAAATACAGGTCGATGTACTCTTGAGCTAAATTACGACCGACGTTTAATTGTTTAGCTAAACCAAATGCAGACATTCCGTAAATCAAACCAAAATTAACTGCTTTGGCACTGCGACGTTGTTCTGTGGTGACTTCTTCTAAAGGGACACCAAAAATTTCTGCAGCGGTGGCTTGGTGAATGTCTTTACCTTGTGCAAATGCATCTAAAAGGCCTTGGTCACCGGATAAATGAGCCATGATTCGTAATTCAATTTGCGAATAATCAGCTGCTAGCATTTTATAACCAGGCTTGGTAACAAAGGCTTGGCGAATTCGACGACCTTCTGCAGAACGGATTGGAATATTTTGCAGGTTGGGTTCAGTTGAAGATAAACGTCCAGTAGACGCCACCGCCTGCATGTACGAGGTGTGAACTCGACCGGTATCCTTATCAATCTGTTTAGGTAAAGAATCGGTATAGGTTGATTTTAGTTTGGCTAAACTACGGTATTCTAAAATAAGAATCGGAATCTCATGGCCTTGTTCCGCTAATTCGGCCAATACTGGCTCTGCAGTAGAGGGTTGGCCCTTTGGTGTTTTTTTAATAACTGGTAGCTGTAGGTTCTCAAATAAAATCACTTGTAGTTGCTTTGAAGAGTTGAGGTTAAAGTTCTCTCCAGCGATTAAATGTGCCTTTTGTTCGAGTTCTGTTAGTTTTTTGCTTAGTTCATCACTTTGAATGGCAAGCATCTCTGTATCAAGTAATACACCGTTACGTTCCATATGTGCCAAAACAGGCATTAATGGCATCTCTATGTCGGTAAATACCTTTTTAAGGGTTGGTTCTGCTTCTAATTGTTGCCAAAGTGTTTGATGTAGTTGCAAAGTAATATCGGCATCTTCTGCAGCATAATGCGCTGCAGTTTCAATTTCAATTTGGTTAAAGGTCAGTTGTTTTTTGCCTTTACCTGCAATTTCTTCAAAGTGTGTGGTGCGGTGATTTAGATATTTAAGGGCTAAATCATCCATATTATGGCGAGTAGCTACACTGTTTAAGCTATAAGATTCGAGCATGGTATCAAACTGCATACCTTTAAGTGAAATACCGTGATTTTGAAACACATGCCAATCATATTTTAAATTTTGACCACATTTAGCAACATTTGGGTTTTCTAATATAGGTTTTAAACGATTTAATACCATTTCAATATCAAGTTGCTCGGGTGCACCTTCATAGTCATGAGTTAAAGGAATATAACAGGCCTGGTTACCAGGGTTTTTTGGATCTTTAACCGCTAAACATAACCCAACAATTTTTGCTTGTAAGGTGTTCAATGAGGTGGTTTCGGTATCAATGGCAAATAGTTCAGAAGCTTCAATGCGGTTTACCCAGTTATCAAATGCTTCTTGGGTAAAGACAGTTTCGTAGTTAGAAGCTACAGTAGTTGCTTGAACTGCTGGTGAATTTTCATCGTTAGAATCTGAGTTTGTATCATTGTTAGTATTTTTCTTTTGAATGGTTTGGCTATGTGCTTTTGCACCTGTTGATTTTGAGAAAGGCACGTGACCACTCATTACTTGATTTAGCCAATTCTTTAGGTCATATTCCGTGAACAATTCTTGTAAACGTTGCATATCAGGTGGTTGGCGTTGAATATCATCTAGGCTAACAGGTAAGTCGCAATCTACTTTAATAGTGGTTAACTCTTTAGAAAGAGCTAGTTGATCTAGGTTATTACGAAGGTTTTCACCAATTTTGCCACCAATCATAGGGGCGTTTTCAACCAAATTGTGGATGTTGCCAAAAGAATTAAGCCATTTAACAGCTGTTTTAGGGCCGCACTTAGGAATTCCTGGGATATTGTCGGCACTATCTCCCACTAAGGCCAAATAATCAATGATTTGATCTGGACGAACGCCAAACTTTTCAACGACGGTTTCTGGTGTTGATAAACTGTCGTTCATAGTGTTAATTAATGTCACATGTTCATTTACAAGTTGTGCCAAATCTTTATCACCCGTTGAGATGAGAGTGTCGTGTTTGGCTTGGGTTGCTTGATGAGCAAAGGTTCCCATTACATCATCCGCTTCTACGCCATCAATAACCAATAATGGCAAACCTAATGCTTTAACAATTTCATGAATTGGCTCTATTTGAGTGCGGAGTTCATCGGGCATTGGCGGGCGATGGGCTTTATATTCGCTGTACATTTCATGACGAAAAGTTTTGCCTTTGGCATCAAAAATGACCGCCATTTTCTCTGGTTGATATTGCTCAAGCAATTTACCGAGCATATTAATTACCCCAAAAATCGCGCCCGTTGCCTGACCTTTGCCATTTGTTAGAGGCGGCATAGCATGAAAGGCTCTAAATAGATAAGAGGAACCATCTACTAAAATAAAAGGGCTATCGGGATTAAAACTGATTTGCGAATTTGAATCGGTCATTTATATTGCTCATTGTGATAAAATTTGCACTTACTGCTTGGGCTTTAAAAATTAGCTTTGATTAGCTAATTGATTGGCCAATATTTAGCAGTGAGTTGAAATAATTTATTTAATTAATTTGAGGCTTTTACACAAATATTTGTTTTGTAAAAGTCCCAACGGATTATTCTACCGAATAATCGATGCATATAAGAGACTTTACTCTATGTCTGTCTATACAGTCGTTGAAGAACAACAATTAGTGGCCTTTTTAGAAGATTATGATGTTGGTACTTTAGAATCCTTCCAAGGAATCAGTGCCGGAATTGAAAACACCAATTACTTTGTAAACACGACAAAGCATGGCCAACTAGAGCAGTTTGTTTTAACGATTTTTGAACACCATACCTTTGAAGAATTGCCTTATTTCTTAAATATTATGGCGTTTATGGCAGAACACAATATTCCAACAGCTCATCCAATGCCAACACACTCCAATGGCTATTTAAAAGAGTTATGCGGTAAGCCTGCTGCTCTTGTAGAGCGACTAGTAGGTAATACTGTAGAAGACCCATCTATTGAACAATGTGGTGTTATGGGTGGGCAATTAGCTCGTTTTCATATTGCGGGACAACATTATGAAGGCAATCGTGAAAATGACCGTGATTTAAATTGGATGCAAACCACTTATACAAGCATTAAAGGTTATTTAGCAGACGATGAATGCCAGATGATTGAAAAGGAATTTGCTTTTCAAGCTCAAACCGATTGGGCAGAACTTCCAAAGGGTGTGATTCATGCCGACTTATTTTGTGACAATGCCATGTTTAATGGTGATGCCTTAACTGGGATAATTGATTTGTATTACGCCTGTAATTCGACACTATTATACGATTTAGCCGTCATGGTAAATGATTGGTGTCGTGTACATGCTGATGAGCCATCAAAAATCGAATTTGATAAAGAACGTATAGATGCCATGATATCGGCTTACCAAACGCAACGCTCTTTAACAGAGCAAGAACAAGTAGCCTGGCCAGCTGCTTTGCGTTTAGCGGCACTTAGATTTTTCTTATCTCGTCTTAAAGATAAACATATTCCTCGAGAAGGTGAAATGACACAAATCAAAGATCCTAATGTCTTTAAACGTGTGTTACAGCTTCATCAATAAATCAGTTTTTCTATTTTAATATATTTACTATATAGATTTCTCTTACTTAGATTTACCAGGCCTGGTAAATCTACTTTATGTTTTTTTGTTTAGTTCTGATTCTACTCTAAGATCAATAACCATGATGTTATGGTTAGGAGCCTCAATTTCATTTACTTGAATCAGCATTTTGATGCTGGCGTATAAAAACGTTGTTTTAAATTCATCACAAATGAGGTCTTTGTAAATGGTTTTTACTAGGCCTGGTAAGTTTGATTAATTAGATAGACATAGGTTTAAAGTAGAGTTTATATCAATATATTAAAAGTGTGTTTTCAACTGCAAGTAGATTGCCACATGCTAGGCAAATTCATGTATTTATATAGTTTATTGGATTACAATTGGGCGGTACTTTAAATCCATTAGCACAAATAAAATCGGAATACTCAGTGTCGTTATCCTCAAAAATTCAGCAACAAGTTAATCAGGCAGTGTTGTATTTACAGCAAGGTAAAACAATTGCTTATCCAACTGAAGCGGTTTATGGGTTAGGTTGTGATCCTTTTAATGAAAAGGCAGTGGCAGATTTGTTTCACGTGAAACAGAGGCCTCTAGAAAAAGGCGTTATTCTAGTGGCGGCTTCTGTTGCACAAATTACCGAGTGGGTTGAGTTGGATGGGGCTTCTTGGCAGCAGCAAGTTTTAGAGACTTGGCCTGGGCCAGTTACTTGGATTTTACCTATTAAAAAGCCCATGCCCGATTGGATTACTGGAGGGCGAGATACAGTTGCAATTAGGATTTCTAGCCACCCGATTGTGCAGGCATTGTGTAAGCAGTTTTCTGGGCCAATAGTATCAACCAGTGCCAATATTTCTAGCCAACCACCAGCTAAGTCTTGTGAGCAAATTATTAAGGTATTTGATGATAAGGTTTATTGTGTTGACGCTGAGCTTGGCGGATTAGACCAACCAACACAAATAAGAGATGCCAGAACGGCACAGGTGCTTAGGCCATAAAAATAACCTAACGGGCAATAATAGTTTGGTTTTTACCCTGTTTTATTGCTTGTTGTAGAGCTTGATTAGCCTGTTTAAAATAGTCGTCAAAATCAAAATATTGGCTATTTTCTGTTTTTAACAGGCCTGCTGAAATGGTTAATTTTTGATATTCACTGTTTTCATTTTTAATATTCAAATCGGCAATTAGTTGGTGGACTTTCTTTAATTTTTGAATAACGGCTTTAGGCTGTTTGATTAAGATAGTAAGAGCAAATTCATTACCACCAGTACGAAATAAAATACCCTCTAGAGAGCCCACCAGTTGTTGTAATGCTTCGGCGACTTTTTGAATGGCCGCATCTCCTTGTTGATGACCATATTGTTCATTGTAAGCTCTAAAGTCATCTAATTTAATTAATCCAAAAATTACGCTGGGTTGTTGCTGTTGTATTTGTACCGACAGAAGAGGTGAGACCAACGGTAAATATTGGCGATTATAAAGCTGGGTTAAAGGATCTTTGGTTGTTGGAAAAATTTGATTTGCTTTATCTGAATTTTTGTCACTAGATTTATTTTTTAAATAGACGTTTTCGTAAGTAAAATCAATCATGAAAATAATATATAAAATCGCAAAATAGGCAAAGCTAAAACGTAATAGTCCAGTGATATCCCACTGACTATTTAGCCAATTGCTTAAGCCAAGATAAAGCTCGGCAAAGACGATAATAAAGAACAGTAAACTAAGAAATGTGCCCCAAAGTCTTCCACGACTAATAATCGCTACGATTGGAAAAATAATCGTCCAAACTAGACCAAAGCCATAATTTTGGTTGATATAGTTAAAAGCGAGTAAAAACACGGCATATGCCACTAGACCGATGGTTACGGGAGTTATGATATCTTGAGATTTTTTGAAGTAAATGTGTACTACCAATAGCATGCCTGCTGATGTTGCAGAGATGATGGTTACGTAGATGTTTTTTAAAATAAAGGCATTATAAAGGCCAAAAACTCCCATTATGATATAACCCAATGGAATAATGGTCGTCAGTATCATCTCTTGGCGATACTCTTCAAGAGAAACTGGATTCTTAAATGTTGGAAAATACTTTTTAATCAAAGTGTTTATCTCTAAATTTTTCTGTTAATTGTAGGCTTTAGATACAAAACAAATATTAGCGTATATAGCTTTTTTGCCTTATAGCTTGCCTATATAACGGCTCTACTTTTTTAGCGTAGGCGTTTAAATCTTTGATTCGACTTGCGTGAGAAGGGTGAGTACTGAGTATTTCAGGTGGTCGCCCCCCATCAGACTGTTTTTCCATTTTTTGCCAAACACTGACCGCAGCATAAGGGTTATAGCCTGCTCTTGCTGCAAGCTCTACGCCCATTCTATCTGCTTCAACCTCATGGGTACGGCTGTTGGGTAATGTAACGGTAACTTGCAAAGCCATTGCCGCTGCATCCAGTGTTGGGCCACGGGCTCCAGTAAAAATGCTTAATGCACTTAGTCCAACTTGGGTTAACGCTTGTTCTGAGGCTCTCTCTCTACCATGTTCTCGCAAAGCATGAGCAATTTCGTGACCCATAATAGCCGCAATTTCAGCATCGGTTAATTTAAGTTTATTGATAATACCTGTATAAAACGCAATTTTGCCTCCAGGCATACACCAAGCATTTAATTGATCAGACTCTAAAACATTAACTTCCCACTTCCACTTAGGGGCATCTTCTCTAAAAATGGCGGTTTGTGGGATAATTCTGTTAGCAATAGATCGCACACGTTTAAGCATGGCACTATTGGTATTGAGTTTTTTAGCTGTTTTGGCTTCTTTTAAAACAGAGTTGTAGGCAAGCTGGGCTCCTTTTTGCATCTCTGCCGGAGAAACCAAAAGGAGTTGTTCTCGTTTTATACCCACTGTGCCTTGTTTAGTACTGGTCGTTGTACAACCTACCAGGCCTGCTAAAAATAAAACAATGATTAGATGTTTTGAATAAGAGAGTATTTGCATAACCAAATTCCGTAATTACTACCTCGACTTAATGGTTCATTACTGGCCAAAAACTTTTTTCAATAATTCGGTTGATTGTTTAACTGGGTCCTTACGAATAGCGGCTTCTTCTTGTGCCATGTAATAAAACATGCCACTCATGCCTTTATCTAATACATGGTCAAGCAAGTCAGCTTTTACATTTGGAACAAAAGGTAAGTTTTTGTATTTGTTAATGGCTTTGTCATAAGCTTGAATGGCTCCAACCTCATTTAAAGAGTTTTCTATAATGGGTGTCATTTTGGCTTTAAGCTCTGGCTCTGTTTTAGATTTTAAATACTGTGTGGCAGAATCTTTTGGGCCATCGTAAATCTTTTTAACGTCTTCAAACTTCATATCTTGAATGGCTTTAATAAATAAAGCTTTTGCCTGTGGAGTAGCCACTTCAGCAGCACGATTAAGTTTAGTTTCAAGGTCATCCATATATTTACCCATACCAAATCTATCAAGCGTTGATTGAACCGTTTTTAAAGAATCTGGAAGCGGAATATGTACTTTAGGATCACTATTAAAGCCATTTAAAGTACCTAGCTTATCAACTACTACCTCAGAACTTTTTGATAAAGCTTGTTTAAAAGCCTTTTGTATTTCTTCACTAGATAAATTACTGGGGATGGCAGGATTGGTTACCGTATTATTTGTGCTTGAGCTCGATTTATCTTGTAGACTTTTTAATAAATCAGCACCCTGATCTAACCAGCTGGCTTGAACTGGGTTTACCAGGCCTGTTAAAACAAAACATAACGGTAGAGCAGCTAAAGTGTTTAGGGAGAAGGTTCTGTTTTTGTTCATAAAGCGGCCTCATAAAATAATAGGTATTGATACTAACAAAGCTAGAATACCGAAATTTAAGAACTATTCAATGAAAATAAGGTTAATAAAGTTTGCGTAATAAATCTATTACATAAATTTTTATAACCAAATCACTTCACTCGTGCGAAGCTCACATTTAAAGCAGTTAATTTAGTCTTTACTTAGCTGGTATTGGATTGAGTTTTTTTTGATTGCTTAATGATTCGCTATCTATTTTTTTGTAGATACTGTGTTTACCCTGAGTACGGAATTCGTAGTTAAGGAGACAGATCTTTTTATCATCTATCGCAATCTCTTTGGTAAACAGAATGACGCCTTTTTTATCTTTATATCTCTCATAATCAAATTCTGGTAATTTGTATTGTAAGTTCCACACTTTGCTATCAACCGCCTTAGCACAAGAATCAAACGCAACAATTTGTCCTGATTTATGTAAAAAACATTGTTTTAAAGTTTGTATAAAGGTGTAGTCTGTCTTAAAAGATTGGCCTGGTTTTCCAGATATTTGGGTTAAAGATACCTCTGTACTTGGGCCATCAATACCACCAGGATGTTTGGACATAAAAAATTTCCAGACACCCGGTGTGGCGGTATTTTTAGAAATAAATTCATCGCAATGGGTAATACCAAATTCATGAAATTGTTTTAATAGCTGTGTTTGATCATCATTAGCATAAGCTAGCCAGCTATGTAAAATAAGGGTTAAAAATAAAAGTGGTTTCATCATGTTTGCTCTTAGAGTTAAGTAGTTTAGCTTAATTTAACGTATTGATATTATGCGTTAATCTAACGTTATTTTTGGCAAAATTATTTATTTTAAAAAATGGTGCACGCATTATTGAAATTAGAACAGGGTAGATTGCTTTGCAAACATGCAAATAAAATTAAGAACGACTAGAATAACCCTACTCATTATTTAAGGATTCATCATGTCAGAAACTGCTATCAATATTCAAGCCGTTAAAAGTTACTTACTTAGCTTACAAGACGATATTTGCTCACAATTAGCCATAGAAGATGGCTCAATGGATTTTATTGTTGATGAGTGGGAGCGAGAGGGTGAAGAGGGCATAATGGGCTTGACTGGCGGTGGCCGTACTCGAGTCATGGAAGGTGGTGATGTCATTGAAAAAGGCGGAGTTAACTTTTCGCACGTAAAAGGTAAAAACCTACCGCCTTCAGCAACCGCACATCGCCCAGAGTTAGCTGGACGTTCATTTCAAGCTTTGGGTGTTTCACTGGTTATTCATCCTCGAAACCCATATGTTCCAACTTCTCATGCCAATATCCGTTTATTTATTGCAGAAAAAGAGGGAGAGCAGCCCGTTTGGTGGTTTGGTGGTGGTTTTGATTTAACACCTTATTATCCTTTTGATGAAGACGTATTACATTGGCATCAACAATCAAAAGAAGCTTGCGAACCTTTTGGTGATGAAATCTATCCAAAATACAAACAGTGGTGTGATGAATACTTTTATCTAAAACATCGTGATGAAACACGTGGAGTGGGTGGACTTTTTTACGATGATTTAAATGAAAGTACTTTTGGTTGGGACTTTGCCAAATGTTTTGAATTTATGCAATCGGTTGGTGATCACTTTATCACCGCGTATCGTCCAATTGTGGCACGTCGTAAAACAATGGAATATGGCGAACGTCAAAAAGACTTCCAGCTTTACCGTCGCGGTCGTTATGCTGAGTTTAACCTCGCGTTTGACCGAGGCACTATTTTTGGCCTGCAAACAGGTGGCCGTACTGAATCTATCTTAATGTCTATGCCACCAGTAGTGAATTGGAAATACAATTACCATCCAGAGCCAGGAACCGAAGAATCTAATATTTATAACTATTTAACACCAAAAGATTGGTTAACCGAGTTAGCGTAAATTTTATGGATAAATTACGAGTAGATAAATGGCTATGGGCGGCACGTTTTTTTAAAACTCGTGGTGTAGCTCTTGAAGCGATTAAAGGCGGCAAAATTGAGCTAAACGGTTTTAAACCTAAGCCAAGTAAAACCTTAAGTGTGGGTGATAAACTTAAAATCACCCAAGTGCATCGTCAAGTAGAGGTTACTGTACTGATTGTGAGTGATAAACGGGGTAATGCCGAACAAGCTGCAACGCTTTATCAATTAGACAATGAAGTATTAAATCAACGAAAACCAACCGCTGATATGGCATTGGTTGGCTATCGAGAAAAAGGTATGGGACGACCAACCAAACGTGATAGAAGAAAAATTGATTCTTTTGAACTTTAATTTATAGAATTTTTATTGGTTTAAGTTTTATTTTGTGGAGAGAAAAATGAAAAAAATTATAGTATCTAGTGTATTGGGTGGAATGGTTGCTATGTCGCCATTTGCAAGTAAAGCATCTGAATTAAATTCTGTAGGAGTTGGTATTAATTACGGTTTATTCGCTGGGCCTACTTTAGAGTTAACCTATCCAATCAATAATTCTTGGCAAGTTAGAGGTGCACTGTCTTCAGGTATGGATATGAGTGAAACAGCAACAACGGATATTGAATACAAAGTTAAAACAAAAAATGGTATTAACCGATTGGCTTTAGATTACCATCCTTTTGAAAACAGTTTTTTTCTCTCTGCAGGCTATGCAGTTAATAATTTTAATGTTGCTGCTGATGCACAAAAGAATGGTTCAGATATTACGATTGGTGATACCACTTATAGTGGTAATGTGACACTGAACGGTACGTTAGACTGGAATAATGCACCTAGTCTGAGTTTAGGGTGGGGGAACTCTCCAGAAAAAGGCTGGGGTGGTTTAATTGAGTTGGGAGCCATCTTTACCGGTACTACAAATGTTAATATTATAGGTACAGGTACATTGAACGGAAATGATGTTTCTACTGATCCTTCAATTCAAGCAGAGATCGCTAAAGAAGAGAAAAAAGTACAGGATAAACTGTCTGAATATGATTTTCTACCGATATTACAAGCTGGTGTGACTTACCGTTTTTAAGTAATTTTGAAATAGCATTCTTCAATAGAATGGCTTGTTTATAATGAATAAAAGCACCCAAATGGGTGCTTTTTTGTGGGTGCTTTTTTATTTAACTACGGTTTGTAATTGTTTACTAACATTACTACCTGTCCATGGGTGGAGATTCCATGCCATTCATTTTTTTGGTTAACAAAAGTTCCCACCACATTGTTTTCACCTGATGTAATATCTACCAGGCCTGTTAAATAACCTGCATTAGGACATCGCATCAAATTTATGATGGTTTTTATGATCGGCTTTTTCCATGGTTTTGAGTTGAGTTAAAAAAACAGATATTTTTCGTTCATTCACTTTAATACGCATATAATCAGTCAATTACTTTCTAAATGAACTTGGAATTCTTATGACAAATTTTTCTGATTGTGTTGTTCTATTTGATGACCAAAATTTAGAGCTATTTGAAAGTTCTGTAATCCCTCATCTAGATAAAAACTGGGCTACTTTGCCTTTTACGTCTATTAATGAATTATCTTTGCCAGATAATGCGAATATTTTATTTTGGTTAGGCGATTTAGCTTTATATGACTTGATTCCCTTTGCGGTTGAAAAGAGTTGGACAGTTGGCTTTTTACCTCATCCAGATTTAAACCGGTTTTATCGTACCTTTCCGGTTTCTAAAAAAATTGAGGAAGTATTAGAGGATATAAAAACCACAAAAGAGCCTGTTACAAGCGATTTATTATTTTGTAATAATCACCTTGTTTTAGGTTCGGTTATGTTGGGTAACCCAACCATAATGCGACCCGCTTCTAATATAGATAATAGTATTTGGAGCAAGCTTAAATACTTAACAGTCATGACTTTTAATTTGAGTAAGGTGAGTCTTTCACCTTTTAAACTTCAAACAGAAAAAGGTTCAATAGTTAACACGGCAGCATTGGGAATTACCTTCGTATATCGTCCAAGTGGAAGTGACTTTACTAAAAGAGTGATTGGTGAAACTGAAATAGATCAATCTACATTAAATGCTATTGTTTTAGCACCAAGAAGCATTTCAGAAGTGGTTCGTTTTCTCTTTTCACGTTTATTTCCGTATAAAGAGGGCACACAGAGTCTAGCCAATTATATTGGCCATATTACAACGCGTACAATTCATGTTTCAGCACCTCAACCTCTATCCTTTACTATTGATGCGGTTCCTTATACGGATGATAAATTAGATATTTCCGTACAAGCCGATGCACTTAAGGTTATGAGTCAAAAACTCCCGAATAAAGAGGCGGCCAAAGAGATTAAAGAGTCTATTTGTGTCTCTACTTTACCTAAAGGGCAAGCTGTTAAAGAGCTTAGTGACCGTTCATTACCTTGGATTCATCACGTTGATCATGAAGAGGTAAAAGAGACTTTTGTTAATCTAAAAGAGAGTGCTCAAATTACCGAGTCATATTTGGTATTAATGGTACTTTCAACCCTTCTTGCTACGGTTGGCTTGTTTGCCAATTCAGCACCTGTCATTATTGGTGCTATGATTTTAGCCCCTCTCATGGCACCCATTATTTCTTTATCTATGGGGGTGCTTCGCCAAAATGTTGATTTTATATTAACCAGTGTTAAAACCCTTCTTGTTGGGATTTTTCTGGCCCTTATTTTTGGTATTTTGCTCACTCTCATTACACCTTTACAAGTCGTTACTACAGAGATTGCTGCACGTTTGAGCCCTACCATTTTAGATTTAGCGGTTGCTGTGATTTCTGGTATTGCAGGTGCTTATGCGAGTGCTCGTTCAGAGGTGGCAAAAAGCTTAGCGGGAGTCGCTATTGCTGTGGCATTAGTTCCTCCATTAGCGGTTTCAGGTATTGGTATTGGTTGGCTTGATTGGCATACATTTTCAGCTGCTTTTTTATTATTTATTACTAACTTAGTGGGAATTGTTTTAGCTTCGACCATCACGTTTTTGGTGATGGGATTTAGTCCGTTTCATTTAGCTAAAAAAGGGGTTGCTTACGCATTAGGATTTGTACTATTAGTGAGTATTCCTTTGAATTTTTCATTTGCAAAATTAGTGGATAAACAACATGTTATTTCTGAACTTGAGGGTTGGAATTTTGGAGAAATACAGGTTAGAGATGTGCAAATTCGAGAATTGTCACCGTTATACCTTTCAGCTACCTTGTTGTCTGATAAAGGGATTAATTCTGAGCAAGTAGATAAGGTTAAGGCAGAGATTGAGAAAAGGTTAAACCGAAAAATTAAATTAGAAGCTAAGGTTGCGATTTTGCGTTAAGCAAAGTTTTTAGATTAACAAGTTGCTCAAATTCTCCATAGTGACAGCACAAAATAAATACCCTGGAACTAATCTAATAGACATAAAAAAACCCGCTAAAAGAGCGGGTTTTTAATGCCATATGCAAAAGCTTAATAATTAAGCATTTGCCATTGCAGCACGTTTTTTAGCAATTAGATTTTGAATGATTGGTGTCATCATTAAATCCATTGCTTGAACCATATGTGAACCGCTACAAACTAACGTTTCTGCATTCTGTAAGAAAGCACCTTCAATTTGGTCTTTAACGGCTTCTAGATCAACATCTTGGTGACGAACGTGACAGATGATTAAAGAATCTTCTGGTGCTGGTCCCATTGGTGCATCTGGAGACATGGTTGAGAATGGATCAGACGTATCAATTAACGGTACACGGTGGAAATTGATGTGAGTACGGTGGAACTGAGGAACGATTGTCTCAATATAGTCAGGCATACGCTCAAGAATGGTGTCACGTACCTGTTGAACTGAATATGGACGTTCTGCTGTATCACGGTAGATTTTTTGCATCCACTCGATGTTGATAGATGGTGCTACACCAATCCCTAAATCAACATACTGTGCTACGTTGTGCATACCTTCTTCAGGACCGTGATCCATACGTTTAACCATTCCGTGAAGACCTTCATAGAAAAGTACATCCGTACCTTCAGGAATTGGCTCCCAAGGAGTAAACTCACCAGATTGGTAGTTAGTACCACCTAAACGTGCATTATGTTCAGCTGCTTCTTCATCGCTGTGAATATAGTAACGACGCTTACCTGTAGCCGTTTCTTTATACTCTTTAAAAAGAGCTTCTAGTTCGGCAAATTCGTTAGCAGCTTCTGCAAAGTGAGTTAATGTTGGACCACCGTTTGCTTTTGATTCAGCGACTTTTTCTTTCATTTCAGCACGGCTGTACTTGTGATAGCTGTCACCTTCAACAATAGCAACGTTTAGGTTTTCGCGATCAAAAATCTTTTCTACAGCACGTTTAACAAAAGAAGTACCTGCTCCAGATGAACCAGTTACGGTAACGATAGGGTGTTGTACTGACATGAACTGTCTCCTAATTTAATAAAATTACCAGGCCTGGTAATTCTGTGTTTTACTTTATAAATTCTTTATAGCTTTAGACTTGTGCGGCATATTAGAAACCAAAAGCGGTTTTTTTTCAAAAATAAATCACTTTTGGTTTCTAAGGTTTTGCCTTAAAAGAGCTTTTTACACGTCTAAGTTTTCTACTTGTAATGCATTTGACTCAATGAAATCACGACGTGGTTCAACTTCATCCCCCATTAAGGTAGTAAAGACTTGGTCAGCAATCATGGCATCACGTACAGTAACTTGTAAGAGACGGCGGGCCTCTGCATTCATGGTCGTTTCCCAAAGTTGTTCTGGGTTCATCTCCCCCAAACCTTTGTATCGCTGAATATTCTGACCACGTTTGGCTTCATTAAATAACCAATCAACGGCTTCATTGAAAGTAGCAACTGATTGTGTTTTTTCACCACGTTGAATATAAGCGGTATTAGTTAACAGGCCTTGTAAGGCTTTACCAAGCTCTACAATTTGTGCGTAATCTTTAGAAGTAAAGAATTCAGCATCAAATATCTGTGTGCTTAAGGTTCCGTGTTCACGTTGATGTAAACGAATTTGGAACTTACCTTTGCTTTCCATATCTGTGGCAGGTTCACTGCTTAGTTGGTAATCAACTTTATTCAGTTCACCACTGGCTTTAATATGTGGAAGAAGTTCGTTAATCCAGGCTTCTAAAGCACTTGAGTCATTTAAAGTATCTAGGTTGATTTCTGGATAATCCACCAACATATTTAAGAAAACGGGGTTATAACGACGAGCTAAACGGTCTATAACATGTTTCGTTTTAAAGTACTCTTTAGATAAGGTTTCTAACGCTACGCCACTAATGGCAGGAGCACCTTGAGCGGTAAATAAAGAGGAGCCATCAATGGCATTCTGTAATAAGTAGCTTTCAAGCTCTCTGTCATCTTTTAGATAAGTTTCTTGCTTACCTTTTTTCACTTTATATAAAGGTGGCTGAGCAATGTAGATATAGCCTTTCTCGACCAATTCTGGATACTGGCGGTAGAAGAACGTTAACAGTAAAGTACGAATGTGTGAACCATCCACGTCGGCATCCGTCATGATAATAATACGGTGATAACGTAGTTTATCGATATTGTACTCATCGGCACCAATGCCACAGCCTAAAGCCGTGATTAAGGTCCCAACTTCTGCTGAAGCCAGCATTTTGTCAAAACGGGCTTTTTCAACGTTAAGGATTTTACCTTTAAGAGGCAAAATCGCTTGAGTTCGACGGTCTCGGCCTTGTTTAGCCGATCCACCAGCGGAGTCACCCTCCACCAAGTATAGTTCTGAAAGAGCAGGGTCTTTTTCTTGGCAGTCAGCCAGTTTACCAGGTAAACCAGCAATATCTAAAGCCCCTTTACGGCGAGTCATTTCGCGAGCTTTACGAGCCGCTTCACGGGCACGAGCGGCATCCATGATTTTTGAGAAAACGGCTAAAGCATCTTTAGGGTTTTCAAGTAAGAACTCTGCTAATTTTTCATTCATTGCTGTTTCAACAGCAGATTTCACTTCTGAAGAAACTAATTTATCTTTAGTCTGTGATGAGAATTTTGGATCAGGCACTTTAACCGAGATAACCGCTGCCAAACCTTCACGAGCATCATCACCAGAAACGTTCATTTTATATTTTTTGGTTAAGCCTTCAGATTCAGCATAACTATTTAAAGTACGTGTTAACGCCGCTCTAAAACCAGATAAGTGGGTACCACCATCACGCTGAGGAATATTGTTGGTAAAACAAAAAATCGATTCTTGGTAAGATTCTGACCACTGCATTGCTACTTCAACAGTAATGTCGTCTTTTACGGTAGAGAAATAGAAAGCTTTTTCATGAATCAGGGTTTTATTAGTATTGATGTAGTCAACAAAGGCCTTGATACCGCCTTCAAATTGAAACACCTCATGGCGGTCATCACGTTTATCAATTAATTCAATGTGAACACCAGAGTTTAAGAAAGAAAGCTCTCTTAATCGCTTTAACAAGTAATCAAAATTAAAATCAGTGACATTGGTAAATGTCTCTTTACTTGGTAAAAAGCGGATTTCGGTTCCCGTTTCTGTGGTTTCGCCAACCGATTCCATAGGAGCATCTGGTACACCGTGGGTGTAAGATTGCTTCCAAATATGACCTTCACGCTTGATAGTTAAATCCAGTTTAGATGATAAAGCGTTTACAACCGAAACACCTACCCCGTGTAGACCACCAGAGACTTTGTAGGAGTTATCATCAAACTTACCACCAGCATGAAGTACCGTCATAATAACTTCAGCTGCCGATACACCTTCTTCTTCATGTATACCAACAGGGATACCACGACCGTTATCGGTAACGGAGACGGAACCATCCGTGTGGATAGTGACAACAACTTTGTCACAGTGACCAGCTAAGGCTTCATCGATACCATTATCAACAACTTCAAAAACCATGTGGTGGAGACCAGTACCATCATCGGTGTCACCAATGTACATACCAGGACGTTTACGGACTGCATCAAGGCCTTTTAATACCTTGATGGAGGAGGAATCGTATTGCGTTTCTTCAGACATAAAACTCGATTTCTTTTATGGAGGTTTTGGGTCTATTTCAACTCAAAATCTCGGGTTATTTTTATAATCAAAATATTTGGTCAATTTTACCATAAAGCTTTATTAAATGCATGGTCTTAGTGCTTGCTATATTTTCCTTTATAATCAAGTAGTTACAGGTAAAAATTTTGGGTGTTTTTATTTTTAATTATGGCTCTTAATATTGCAGATAATTTAATACCCTTATTGATTCAATTTAAATCAATTTAATATTGCCTGAATTACAGTAATAAGTTGATATATATCAATAGGATATGTGGGTTTATATCGCGTGTGGTATCGGTTGATAAAATTTTGAGTTAGAATTAAGCAGTTGTAACACAATTGCTTTGCAACACAGCATTTTTAATTCTTAAAATTAAGGAGTTTGTTATGAGCATATCACTTAGTAGATGGGAACCATTTAAAGAATTAAAGGAAATGGAAGAACGTTTTAATAAGTTGTTTCCCAAAGCATCGGAATTGGAATCAAGTTTGGTTGATTTTACACCGTCAGTAAATAGCAGAGAAGGTGACTACGCATATCATGTTGAAGTGGATTTACCGGGTGTAAAGAAAAAAGATATTAAGGTTGAGGTTAAAGATAATCGTTTATTTATCTCTGGGGAAAGAAAAGAGAAAAAAGAGGTAAAAAAAGACGATTATCAAAGAATAGAAAGTAGTTATGGAAAGTTTGAAAGAAGCTTTATTCTTCCAGGTGGGATTGATAGTGAAAATGTAAAAGCGAGTTGTGAGGATGGCGTGTTAGAAGTTACCTTGCCAAAACTCGAAAAAATCAAAACTGGAAAACAAGTAAAAGTGACCTAAACTGATTTGAATGGAAAAATAAGGCCGCTGATGCGGCCTTTATTTTAGTTAGTCATCAATTAAATATTAAATTGATAATTAACCGAACATCCAGCTTGTTGGATTTGGAATAGGTTCTTTTTTACCAAGATATTTAAAGCCTACCACACAGCGAACAATGAGCCATATTGCGGTGAATATTAATACCAGAATCCCAATTGAAATAGAAAGTAATAACACGCCAATAACGCTATAAAGCAAACCAATCCAAAAAGTACGAATTTGGAACTGATAATGGGAGTCTAGGTAGTTACCATCGCCTTTATTGACATAAGCCATGATGAGTCCAACGATGGATGTTATTCCTATAATGAAACTAACTAGATATAAAACATAAACGATAGTTGGAATGGTAGTGCTAATTTCCGTTGTTGGTGTCGCTATAGACTTTTCTTGTTGAGTGTTTTCAACTTGGTCTGACATAAATATCCTTTTCTGATTATTTTTATTTTTTTAAATCTAGATAATTCTAACAAAAGAAGATAATTTCCTTATCAAAATAATTGTTTTTTATAGTAATAAAATTAATTACCAAGCCTTCATACCATCCTTGCGGGTTTCGGTACATTTAAAATCTGTTTTGGCTGGCGTTATTTAGATTGTATGAGACCATTATCAATAGACCAGGCCTGGTAATTCTCAGAATTAAGAATGGGAATTAGGTTTTCAGATGTGGTGGTAATGATGTGCTGTATATTTAAGATTTGCAGCAATTCAAGTAGCTTGGTTCTGTGTATCTCGTCTAACTCTGCCGGTAGGTCATCAATCAACATAATTACGGGTTCATTCACTATTTTTTCATGCAGGCTTGCTTGCGCCAGCAATAAGGCGCATACAAACAGCTTTTGTTGGCCACGAGATAAAATATTCATCGCTTCTTGGTTGTTAAATTTAAATCGAATATCCGCACGATGAGCACCATATTGGGTATGACCTACTTGCATATCTTTGGAAAAGTTACTTTGGTAAAGTGCCAACAAATCATCATTGCTCTTAGGCCAACCCGCTCTGTATTGACACACCACATCGGTTTCAATTTCAGGCATTAAGGCTTGGCAAAAGGTGATCAAGTAGGGTGTTAACTGATCTAGGTAGTCTTGGCGAATTACATCGATTTGTTGAGCGTTTTCTACTAGCGTTTGATCCCAAAGTTGAACCTGTTCTTTTGGCAGGTGTTTTTTAAGAGCATGATTACGCTGCTTTAAACCACGTTGATAATTTCGCCATAATGGCATAAAAGTTTCTGACTGATGAAAACAACCCCAATCCATAAATTGACGACGTGCTTTAGGCCCTTCTTCTAGCAATTTGTGGCTTTCTGGAGTGAGTAATTGAATAGGCAGCAGTTTAGCAATTGGACCATGCGATTTTACGGTTTCGCCATCAATTCTAAGTAAGGTGTTGTCCGTTGTTTTTTGAATACCAATTTTGTGTTTTTGGGTTAAGTCATGGCTTGAGACCGCTTCACAAAAGATGGTGGCCGAAGTTTGATTGTGCTGAATAAGGTGATGCGATTTCTGTGAACGAAAAGAACGCCCAGTAGCTAATAACCAAATGGCTTCAATAATTGCCGTTTTACCGGCGGCATTATTTCCAATTATCAAATTTAACCCAGAGCTCAGCTCAAAGTGAGCCGCTTCACAGTTACGAAAATGTTGAATGGAGATTTGAGCAAGTTGGGTCACCTTAATGTTTACCCCATTTATGGTGAGAAGGGTCATTTTTTAAACTTGCAGGTTCTTGATGAATCATAACATCAAGATCTGCAAATTTTGCTTTAAGGCGTTGTGTCACATTTTCTGTGATTTTATGGCTTTCTAAAAGTGTAAGGTTGTCATCTAACTCTAGATCAAACTGCACAAATTTATTTGGACCAGACTGGTAGCTACGTAAGTCATTCATGCCTCTAACATGAGAGGTGGTTAAGGTGATTTGTTTTATCTCTTCACGCATTGGTTTTGGTAGTTCATGATCCAGTAATTGATTTCCCGCTTCTATGGCGATTTGGATTGCAGAATAGAAAATCCATGCGGCAATTCCAAGTCCAAGTAGCGGATCTAACCATTCTATAGCACTTAACCATAAGCTAATAATGACCAATATGTTAGCAAGCACATCAGATAGATAATGCAATGAATCCGACTTTATAGCTGTAGATTGGGTTTTTTGGATCACATAACGCTGAAAACTCAATAGCCCTAAAGTGACCAGTAAAGAGATAATCATTACGATTAAACCTAGGTCAGGCGAGGTAATGGCGTGTGGGTAAATAAAGCGTTCTATGGAGAAGATAATTAAATAAATTGCAGAGCCGGCAATAAATATACTTTGAGCAAGAGCCGCCAAAGGTTCTGCATTACCATGACCAAAGCGATGTTCTCTATCTGCGGGAGTTTGGGCAATTTGTACTGCAATTACGATCATGATTGAGGCGGCAATATCAATTGCAGAATCAAGAAGTGAAGCTAATATACTGACTGAACTTGTGTACCACCAAGCATAAAATTTTAGTAGTAAAAGCAAACTAGCAATCACTACAGAAGCATAAGTTGCGATTCTGACAAGACGAGCTTTATTCATAAAATATCTGCATGAGTGTAGGCAAAACTAAAGTCTAATACAATTTAATTGAACAAGTCTAAAAAGAAAATCTTGATAAGGTGTGTGGTCAGTAAATAGTTAAGAATTTGCAAGAATTAGTTTGGAGGCTAGAACGAGATTAGTTTGTTCAGAGCGAAGGTCAGTTCAAGGCAGAAAAAGTGAATGTACAATGAGTACATGAACGTTTCTAACGAAGAAATGGCCTACGCTATGGGCAAAATAATCCGCTTCTAGAGGCGCATTGGCATAATTACATGCTGACAATGACATGCGTCAGTTGTGGTTTCAATCAAACAACTGCTATTGGCATCTTTCATTAACAAAGTGACACAATCTTCATGCATTGAGTTAAGTACATCTAAAATATAGTTAACGTTAAAACCAACTTCCATCTCGGTACCCGTGTAGTCAATCGCCATGTCTTCATGTGATTCATCTTGTTCACTATTAGAAGCATTTACCGCAAGTAGGTTATTGCTTAACACTAAACGAATCCCTTTAAATTTGTCATTAGACAAAATTGAAGCACGTTGTAATAGGCTACGTAATAACTCACGATCAGTTTGCACTAATTGATCATTATGTTGTGGAATCACTCGGCGGAAATCTGGGAAACGACCATCAACCAATTTACAAGTAAACACGGTCTCTTCAAACTGAACAGTTAAATAGTTTTTAGCCAATGCAAACTCAATTAATGCATCGTCATCACCAATTAATTTAGACAGTTCTAACACGCCTTTTCTTGGCAAAATAGCTTGAGTTGGCGTTAAACCGTCAATCGCTAATTCGGTTGAACAGGTTGATAAACGGTGACCATCTGTGGCAACAACACGTAACGTTTGGTTACTAATATCAAATAGCATACCGTTTAAGTAAAAGCGAACATCTTGGCTTGCCATGGCAAAGCTTGAGTGTTGAATTAACTGCTTTAACTGGTGCTGAGACAGCGAAAAAGACATATCGGCTTGAGTTAAGTCAATAGTTGGGAAGTCTTCAGCCGGCAAAGTAGAAAGTTTAAAACGTGAACGACCAGCAGATAAGTTACAACGAGATTCATCAAAGTCTAAAACAATGGTGAGCCCATCAGGTAAAGAACGCACAATATTAATCAGCTTCATTGCTGGCAGAGTAATGGCAAACTGACTGACTTCAGAAGATTCAAGCTCAGTTTGAGCACGAGTTTCAATCTCTAAATCGGATGCGGTAACAGTCAAGGTGTTTTCTGAAACTTGAAATAAAACATTGCCTAAAATAGGCATGGTCTGACGCTTTTCAACGACACCGCCTACGGTTTGCAAAACTTTTAAAAGATTTTCACGAGTTAAAGTGATTTTCATGCCAAGTGCCTTTTTGAGTCCTAGTTGGTAATGATACGAATTAAACTATTAAAATCTTCATCAATATGATGATCTGTTTCACGCAATTCTTTCACTTTGCGAACCGCATGTAATACTGTTGTATGGTCTCTGCCACCAAAGGCATCGCCAATTTCTGGCAAGCTGTGATTGGTAAGCTCTTTTGCAATTCCCATGGCTATTTGTCTTGGACGAGCTACATTTCGAGAACGACGTTTTGACAAAATATCTGCTACACGGATTTTATAATAATCAGCGACCGTTTTTTGAATGTTATCAAGAGTAACCATTTTTTGTTGTAATGCCAACAAATCTTTCAGGGCTTCTTTAACCACATCAACCGTTAATGCTTGTTGGGTAAATTGAGAATAGGCACCAACACGTTTTAATGCACCCTCTAAATCACGCACATTACCACGTAAACGTTTAGCAATAAAGAATGCCACTTCATCAGGTAAAGCTACGCCAAATTCTGAGGCTTTCTTTAATAAGATGGCGACTCGCATTTCAAATTCTGGTGGTTCAACCGCAATGGTTAAGCCCCAGCCAAAACGAGATTTAAGACGGTCTTCTAAACCATCTACTTCTTTTGGAAAGCGGTCACTGGTCAAGATAACCTGTTTATTGCCCTCTAATAAAGTATTAAAGGTATGAAAAAACTCTTCTTGAGATTGATCTTTATTGGCAAAAAATTGAATATCATCGATTAATAAAGCATCTAAAGAGCGGTAGAAACGTTTAAATTCGTCAATTTTATTATGACGCAGTGCGTTAACCATGTCGGCAACAAAACGTTCTGAATGCAAATAAACCACTCGTGCATTAGGCTTGTCTTTCATTAACTGATTACCGATAGCATGCATTAAGTGAGTTTTACCTAACCCCACACCACCATAGATAAAGAAAGGATTGTAGCTACCACCAGGGTTCTCTGCTACTTGGCGAGCTGCTGCTGCTGCCAACTGGTTAGCTTTACCTTCAACAAAGGTTTCAAAGGTAAAACTGGTGTTTAGGTTGTGCTTAATGCCCGTTTTATTGGTTGTTGATTTGGCAGTATCTTGATCTGGTTTGCTATCAGCTTTTGCTTTATTTTGTAAAGCTTGCGGAACGGTTGGCTCAGGTTCTTCAATAGTTTCAAGAGCATAATCGCCAATTTCTAGATGTACTTCAGGTGTATTGGTTGGAGCTGCAATTGCAACCGCTTGGCGAATGTTGTCCATTAGTTTTTTGTTGACCCAATCCAAAATAAAGGTAGAGGGTGCTAATAAACGAATAACGGACTCTTCTTCAATAGCTTGTAATGGACGAATCCAGGTGTGAAATTGCTGATCATTTAGGTCGTTTTCTAAGTGTTTAAGACTTTGGGTCCAAAGTGATGACAAAGTTGTATCCTCAAAAGTATCTAATGAAAATTTTGTAATCAGCACAGAGCTTTGTTACAAAACCTTCAAAACACCGTTTTTTACCTAGAAACGACTTTGCTCTGCAGGTAAACGCGGTTAAATAGGGTTGTTTAGTATTTTTTGATTATTTTTTAGAGCCCGTTTCAAGATTTTTATTATTGTTTTACTATATAAAACGGCAAAGCGATAATGGCAAGATAAGGTGTTAAAGAGGTAATTCTTTACATTAAACCTTGCAAAATTATTCGTAATCTTTTCAATAAAATTAGTATACCTGTGAATAACTTTAAAACAAGGTTTTTTTCTGTGGATAACTCTGGGTATAAACCATGTGGATAACTTGAATTAGTAGTAGGTTAACTCTATGTAATAAAAACTTTTTTTACGGTTATACACTTGGCGTAAAAAATAGCATTTTAATTGCTAAAATTATTAAGAAAACGCCAAACATGCGTTTGAGTAGTTTGACAGGAAGTTGGTGCGAAAATTTAGCCCCAATAGGTGCAGTAAAGTAGCTTGCTAAAACAATACCAAAAAAGGCTGGCCAATAGATATAGCCAGTAGCATAAGCGGGTAAATTCTCAGCATCTAACCCGGCAAAAAGATAACCAATGGTGCCAGCAATGGCAACCGGTAGGCTAACGGCGGTAGAGGTTGCAATCGCCTTGTGCATAGAGATATTGTTCCAAGTTAAATATGGCGTGGTTAAGGTACCACCGCCTATACCTATTAATGACGAAAATCCACCAATGGCAGTACCTGCAACCGTATTTCCTACCAGGCCTGGTAATTGTCTAGTTGGGCTAGTTTTTAGTGCCAACAACATATTGATGGCAATTAGTATCTCTAAAATCCCAAAGATTTTACCTAAAAGATCAGAGCTCACAAATTGAGAACTCCAGCCGCCTAAAAAGGCACCAAATAAAGTACCTGCGGCTAATAGTTTAAAAGCATCCCATTGAACGGCACCATGACCATGATGTGCTTTTACAGAAGAGAAAGAGGTAACCACAATGGTTGCCAGTGAAGTACCTATGGCTAAATGAACAACCTCAGGCACATTTAAAAAATAGATAAAAGCCGTACTTAATACCGGCACAATCAGTAAGCCACCGCCTATGCCTAATAAACCCGCCGCAAAACCTACAATTGCTCCTGTTACCAAATAGGTGGTTATTTCAATAAGTATATTGACATCAAGCATAGCAATTTGGCCTTAGTTTAGATTTGTGTTTATTGAGTGTTAAATTGAATTTGAATTTTTACCAGGCCTGGTAGGCCTTTATTTATTCTATTTTATGTCTAATGAGTTATGTGAATTTTTGAGTAATCATGAAGTTTGAATATACTGTATCAATTGGTTTATAAAAGATTGTAATGAGATAAATGGAATATTTTTTAGAGTTTGGTTACTTAGGACTTTTTATGGTTGCGTTTTTAGCAGCAACCATTTTACCCATTGGTTCTGAAGTTGTATTGGTGGGTCTTTTGCTAAATGGCTTTAATCCAGTTCTAGTGGTCACGGTGGCAACAATCGGTAATGTAATGGGTTCGGTAGTCAATTATGTTATTGGTTATTTTGGCAGTGTTTTTGTTATTGAGCGTGTCTTAAAAATTAAGCCACAAAATTTTGAGCGGTCTAGAGAACGTTTTGAAAAATGGGGAAAATTCAGTTTATTACTAGCATGGGTACCCATCATTGGAGACCCTTTAACCGTAATAGCAGGAGTTCTGAGAATTAATCTCTGGTTATTTATATTGTTAGTGACTATTGGCAAACTGGGACGATATATTGTTGTGACCTATGGCACATTGAATATTGCTGGCTAGGTACTAAAAATAGTTAGAATAAATATAAAAATACCAGGCCTGGTAACTTATTTTTTAATGGTTTAAGCACAACTGGTTGTAGTTAAATAGATTTTAAACACAAGCTGATTGATATTTATGTTTATTATCTTGATTTAGAATGATATTTATTTTGTAGAATTGTTGTTTTCTTGTTGATAACTCTATATAATTCCCGTTTTTCCGAATCCGGAATAGAATTTTAAGGACAGTGACATGAAACGTACATTTCAACCAAGCGTAATCAAGCGTGCTCGTACTCACGGTTTCCGTGCTCGTATGGCGACTAAAAATGGTCGTAAAGTAATCGCGGCTCGTCGTGCAAAAGGACGCAAACGCTTAACACCTTAAGCGATTGAGTGTCGGGAGCCTTCCCATGCACGCAGAAAATCTTCTGGAGAAAGTAATGAATTCTAATCAAGAGTTATCAACTTCTCCAGAGACCCCCACCTCTTCTAAACAAGCGAAAAATGACTTCCCTAAGTCTAATCGATTGTTATCTCCCAAATCTTATTCTCATGTATTTTCTCAAGCAGAACGCTTTGGCAATCGTAATTGGACATTTATTGTTCGACCCAATGATGAAAGCTATCCGCGCCTTGGATTAGCGATTGCAAAAAAACAGTTACAGCGTGCAGTTTGGCGAAATCGAGTAAAAAGAATTGCAAGAGAGGCATTTCGCTCACATAAGAAAGAGTTAAGTGGGTATGATATTGTCGTTTTAGGAAAAAAAGGCATGCAAGAGATTGATAACCAGACTCTGCATAATAGCTTTTTGCACCTAATTCGAAAAATTAAAAAAAGTAACTTAAAAAATCGTCCTTCAGAATAACCCAATAATGGGATTCTAATTAGAGATTCACAAAGAGTATCACACATGAATATGAGATCAATTTGGTGGTTAGCGTTAGCCTTTACGTTAACTTGGATTTGGCTTCAATGGAGCCAGTTTACAGCCCATAAAACTCAGCAAACTTTAGAAACCAGTACTGCTCAAGAAGTACCTGTTGCAAGCATGAATGCGGTTCCTTCGGCAGGCCAGTCGGCATCTGATGTACCTGGTGCTCATACGGGTGGCGTGCAAAACAGTGAAGTACCTGTTACTCAAAACGGTATTGCTCAAGGCCAGCGAATTCATGTTAAAACCGATACTTTAGATTTAGTTATAGACACAGCGGGTGGTGACATTCGTGATGCTGATCTTTTACAGTATGGTGCGAGTGATGATCACTCTAAACCGTTTCAGTTATTGTCTGATTCAGGGTCTTTAATTTACTTTACTCAAAATGGTTTAGCGACTCAGCCGCAAGCTAAATTACCGGCACCTACTCACAAGAGCGTTTACCAAACTGCTCAGACTAATTATGTGATGAGTGGTGATACATTGAGTGTGCCATTAACTTGGTCTCAAGACGGTATTAAAGTAACGAAAACCTACACATTTACCAAAGGTAAGTATGTAGTCGGTGTCAGTTATAAAGTAGAAAACACCACTCAAGAGACTTGGTCTGGTAGTTTATATTCTCAAATTGTGCGTAATCAATTTAACGCTGATGCCAGTATGATGATTCACTCATATACTGGACCAGTATTGTACGATGGTAATGCTGAAGACAAATATGTTAAGCATTCATTCTCAGATCTAAACACTCAAGCCATTTCTGGACGTAATGTCACAGGTGGTTGGGCGGCAATGATCCAACACTATTTCTTAACGGCAATCATTCCTAACCAAACGGCACAAAACAGCTATTACGCTAAGCCATTAGGGAATGATCGTTATGCAGTGGGTGTGATTGAACCATTAGTAACTGTTGCTCCTGGTCAGTCGCAAGAATTGACTTCAAAACTTTACATCGGGCCAGAGTCTCAAGATAAATTGGCGGCAATTGCTCCAGGTTTAGAGTTAACCATTGACTATGGTATTTTGACCTTTATTGCCGAACCTATTTTCTGGTTACTAGAAAAAATTCACGGTGTAGTTGGTAACTGGGGTGTAGCAATCATTTTGTTAACTCTACTTATTAAAATCTTGTTCTATAAATTATCAGAAACCAGTTACCGTTCTATGGCAAGAATGAAAAAATTCCAGCCTAAGCTAAAACAGCTTAAAGAGAACTATGGTGATGACAAAGCTGTCTTCCAACAGAAGATGATGAAGCTTTATAAAGAAGAGAAAATTAACCCGCTTGGTGGTTGTTTACCTATCTTTATCCAGATGCCGGTATTTATTGCACTTTATTGGGTACTTTTATATTCGGTAGAGATGCGTCAAGCACCGTTTATGTTATGGATTCAAGATTTATCGGCACAAGATCCTTATTACATCCTGCCTGTAATTATGGGTATTACGATGTTCATTCAGCAGAAATTGAACCCTTCTGCAATGATGGATGAAATGCAACAAAAAGTAATGAAGTTGTTGCCATTTATCTTCACCGTTTTCTTCTTATTCTTCCCAGCTGGTTTAGTACTTTACTGGGTAGTAAACAACATTCTTTCGGTTACACAGCAGTGGTATATCACGCGTAAAATTGAAGCTGGCGAAGAGAAATAGAGAGGTTAGCATGCATTTAACATATCAAAAACTGGGTACAGACCACCCAATGTATGGCAAAGTAGAATCATTGGTTGCAGATGGCACTAAGCCAATTTGTTACAAAACCAAAGACGGTTATATGCCTTTAGAAGAAGGTACGGCACCAGCCGTTACCGCGGATTCTAACGAAACGGCTAATGTGGAAACTAAGCCACTTTATGTTTTATCATTTAAAGTGAATGGTGAAGCTGAAGAGATGAGTTTTACCTCTAAGAAAAAGCTTGATAAAACCATCACACTTTACTCTGAAAAAGAGTTTATTACGGACTTAAACACCACAACCTACAACATTGTGGCGTAACTTGAGTTTAAAGCCAAAGCTGAAAACTGAACAAGTCATTCAAACGCCCTTTATTGGGCGTTTTTTGTTTTGATGATTTAAGACATTTGCACATTTGATTGGATAGATTATGGAATTTGACAATATAGATACCATTGCCGCTGTAGCCACAGCACCTGGCCGAGGCGGCGTAGGTATTGTGCGTGTATCTGGTAAAAAGGCGGCTGAAATTGCCCAAGCGGTTTTAGGTAAATTACCTAAACCTCGCTATGCACATTACGGGGCATTTTATGCAGAAGATGGTTCGGTTTTAGACCAAGGTATTGCTTTGTATTTTCCTAATCCTCATTCATTTACGGGTGAAGATGTATTAGAGCTGCAAGGACATGGTGGCCCAGTTGTTTTGCAATGGCTTTTGGCACGTGTAGTAGAGTTAGGTGCAAGGCTGGCTGAGCCAGGCGAGTTTTCAAAACAAGCGTTTATGAACGATAAACTCGATTTAGCCCAGGCTGAAGCCATAGCCGATTTAATTGAAGCCTCATCTGACCAAGCCGCTAAATCTGCATTACGTTCACTGCAAGGTGATTTTTCTCGTGAAGTGAATACCTTGGTTGAAGAACTGACTCAGTTACGAATCTATGTTGAAGCCGCAATTGATTTTCCGGAAGAAGAGATTGATTTTTTATCAGACGGTAAAGTCGCAGGTCAGTTACAGCATATTCTGGATCGTTTACATGCTGTGTTTGCTTCTGCCAAACAAGGTGCGTTATTGCGTGAAGGGATGTCGGTAGTCATTTTAGGCCGTCCAAATGCAGGTAAATCGAGTTTATTAAATGCGTTGTCGGGCAAAGAAAGTGCAATTGTGACCGATATTGCCGGTACTACTCGAGATATTGTTAAAGAAGAGATTAATATCGATGGCATGCCTTTGCATATTTTAGATACCGCTGGGGTTCGTGTGGCAACCGATCAAGTAGAGCAAATTGGAATCGAACGAGCTTGGCAAGCCTTAGACAGTGCGGATCGAGTTTTGGTTATGCTCCAAGCAGGCGAAGCCATTCATGCAGAAGACCAAATTATTTTAGATAAGCTACCCGAGCATATTCCTGTCACTTTGGTTAGAAATAAAATTGATTTAATTAATCACCAGCCAATGGTTGAAGTTGAAGAACAAACCGGTAGAACAGTGATTTGGTTATCAGCAAAACACAAGTTGGGTTTGGATGCGCTACAAGAACACCTGAAGACTGAGATGGGTTATGCACAAACGGAAGAGGGGGTATTTATGGCCAGAAAACGCCATTTAGATGCCTTGCAAACCGCTCTTGATTGGACGCTAAATGGTCAACATCAATTAGAAAACTTTGCTGCTGGCGAATTATTGGCAGAAGACTTACGCCTTGCTCAAGAAGCCTTGTCGGAAATTACCGGGCGATTCACCTCAGATGATTTGCTGGGTAGAATCTTTACCTCATTTTGTATTGGTAAATAACGTATTTATTGAATGAGTTTACGTCAATGGATTTTGGGGTTTATAAAGTAGATACGCGTTTACGGTTAACGAAAGCCTTAACGGTTGAGAAAGCCAATGAGAATTTGGCTAAAATACGATATATGATTGGCAATTATGCAGGCCTGGGTTGTTTGATATCATCACAACAGCAAAATTAGATTAATTCTTTTCAAAATTCTAAGGCCTGGTAGCTTTATCTAATATGAGCTAAAGTAAGTCTACTTATTCATTTTTAATACACATTAAACAATGACCATTCAATGTGGGAGAGCATAATGTCATTAGCTTCAGCAAAGTCAGCAACAAAAATTACAGTGGGTAAATTAGCTTTAGGGCTATTAGTCACTGGCTTTGTAACGGGTTTATTAAGTGGTTGTAATAATGAAGCTCAACAACCTGATAAAGTAGTTCCTGTTGTTAAAACCATTAATATTGATTCTGCCTCTACCCAACCGACTTGGTCTCTAGTAGGCACAGTCTCTGCACGCTATCAATCCAATTTAGCCTTTAGAGTAAGTGGCAAGATAGAACAACGCCTTGTGAATGTTGGCGATATGGTAAAAGCAGGTCAGGTGCTATATAAACTAGACCCTACTGACTATCAATTAGCCGTTAATGTTGCTGTGGCCAATGTAAACTCAACTGAATCTGAAATTAATAATGCTCAAACCGAATTAGCACGCTACCAAAGTCTGTTAAAACGTAACCTTATTTCACAGCAAGTCATTGATCAGGCACAAACCCAGTTAACGGTTTTACAAGAACGATTAAAAGCACAAAAATTACAAGAAAAACAAGCCAGAAATCAGTTGCAATACACGGAGATAAAATCACCAGGCCAGGGTAAGATTTTGGCAGTGATGGCTGAAGAGGATGAAGTTGTTGGCACAGGCCAAGCAGTTGCCTCTTTAGCCTTGAATGGTTCAAGAGAAGTCACTGTTTCTATTCCTGAAAACCGCCTACCAGGCCTGCCAAAAATAGCTCAAGCTCATATTTATGGTGTGAATCATAGCTATCCCGTTAAGTTGCGTGAGATCTCTGGCCAAGCCGACCCCGCTAGCCGAACTTGGAAAGCCAACTATGCCTTTGAATTAAGTGGCAAGACATCACAAAAAGAGCTTGATTCTCTTAACTTAGGACAAACAGCAAAACTGGTTTTTGCCAGCGACCACTCTTTAATCAAAGTACCTAATACCGCACTGTATGAACAAGCTGATTTTGCCTCAATTTGGCAAGTTAAAGAGGGTAAAGTCCACCGTATTGAGGTCAAGGTTAAAAGCCTATCAGATCGTTGGGCTTGGGTTGAGGGAGATTTTTCTGATGTTAAAACAATTGTTGCATTAGGGGTTCATCTTCTTAATGAGGGTGAAGCAGTTAGGGAGTCTGCTGAATGAATCGTTTTAACGTTTCTGCTTATGCAGTCAAAGAGAGATCCTTAACCCTCTATTTTATTTTGATGGTCGCCATTGCTGGAGTTTATGCGTTTTTACATATGGGCCGTGCAGAAGACCCAACCTTTAGTGTAAATACTATGGTGGTGTCTGCGGTTTGGCCAGGTGCCACCGCTTTAGAGATGCAAAATCAAGTCGCTGACCCGCTTGAAAAACAGATAGAACAAGTTGAGCATTTTTACAAAGTAGAGACCAAGTCCCGGGCTGGTCGAGTGGACATGTTAATCAGCTTTGCAGAAGACACGCCTCCAGGCATCTCAACCGAACTTTATTACCAGGTTCGTAAACGTCTGGGTGATGAATCTATTCATTTACCGGCAGGTGTGCAAGGTCCATTTTTTAATGATGACTTTGATGATGTTTATTTCACTCTATACAGTTTTACAGCTAAAGGTTGGCCACAAGAAAAGTTAGTACAAGAAGCCGATAAAATGCAAATTGCCTTAGGGCAAGTTAAAGGCGTTAAAAAAGTTAATTTAATCGGCGAGCGTGATCAACGCATTTTTATTGATATCGATGAAGAGCGTGCCGCTCAACTAGGTTTAAGTTTAGCGTCATTAACGGCGGCCATTAATGGTCAATTATCGGTTACCGATTCCGGTTTTATAGAAACTCACGGGCCAAGACTATACTTAAGAACAGGCCAGGGATTAAGTTCCAAACAAGACGCGGTTGAACAAATAAGTCACCTACCCTTAATCATTGGTGGCAAGCAAGTCTTGGTACAAGATGTAGCAAAAGTTAGCCGTGGTTATGAATCACCACCAACGTATCTGGTGCGAGATAAAGGGCAAGATGCGGTTTTGCTTGGTGTGGTTATGGCTCCATCAACAGATGGTTTGGTATTAGAAGAAAACCTCAAAAAATTTGAAGAGCAATACAACAAAAATTTACCACTTGGCATTAAGGTAGATAAATTAACCAACCAGGCGGATGCAATTCATCAAGCTGTTAGCACCTTTCAGTTGAAGTTTGTTACTGCTCTATTAGTGGTGTTAATGGTTAGTCTGATTGCATTGGGTATTAGGGCGGGTTTAATCGTTGCTTTGGCCGTACCTTTAACCTTAACCATGACTTTTTTGTTTATGTTTATTGATGGTCTTAATTTTGACCGTATAACCTTAGGGGCTCTAATTCTCTCGTTAGGATTATTGGTCGATGATGCCATTATTGCCATTGAAATGATGTTGGTAAAAATGGAAGAAGGCATGGATAAAGCTAAAGCGGCTGCCCATTCTTGGACAGTAACTGCGGCTCCAATGTTAGTGGGTACTTTAGTCACCGTAGCAGGTTTTTTACCGATTGGTTTAGCCAACTCTCGTGTTGGGGAGTATGCAGGAAATATCTTCTGGGTACTTGGTATCTCTCTTATCGCCTCTTGGATTGTAGCGGTTTACTTTACGCCTTATTTAGGCGTAAAACTGTTACCAGCAAACCTTAAGCATGATTCGCCTAAAAAAGACCCCTACGATACTCGTTTTTATCGTGCTTTAAGAGGGTTGATTACCTTTTGTGTTCGTAGAAAATTTTTAGTGGTTTTTGTTACTGTTGCGATTTTTGTATTAGCCGTGATTGGTATGAACAAATTGGTGGTAAAACAGTTCTTTCCAAGTTCAGACAGGCCTGAGTTGATGGTGGATATCTCTCTACCAGAAGGCACGGGAATTAATGTAACCAATGAAGTCACCAAAAAAGTAGAAGCGGTAATTAACCAGTTTGATGAAGTGAAGTCGTTATCTTCTTATGTTGGTCGCGGTGCCCCACGCTTTTTCTTAGCATTAAATCCTGAATTGACTAATCCATCGTTTGCCAAAATTGTGGTGGTCACTCACGGTAAAGAGCAGCGTGAAGCTTTACAAGCTAAGTTACGCAAACTGGTTAATGAAGGAAAGTTCCCAGAGGCAAGAGTGCGCGTTCACCCACTTTTATTTGGGCCACCCGTTACCTGGCCAGTAAGTTTTAGAGTGGTTGGGCCAGATCCAATAGAATTAAGAAAGATTGCTAACGATTTAAGAGAACTCATTGAAAAGCAGAGTTTTGCAGTTGATCCTCATCTTGAATGGGGTGCACGTGTGCCAACTCTTCATCTCGATATGAACAAGGTACGTTTAGCTCAGCTTGGCTTAACCAGTCAAGACGTGGCCGAGCAGTTAAAAGTGCAGTTACAAGGCATTTCTGTTGCTCAGGTTAGAGAAAATATTAGAACTATCAATGTGGTTATTCGCGCCAATAAAACCAAAAAAATTGATGTATCTGAGTTAGGTAGCTTAATGATTAAAACGGCTAAGGGCACAACCTTACCTGTTGATCAACTTGGTAATATAGATATTCAGTATGAAGATCCGTTATTAGAACGTAGAAATAGAGAATTGTATTTATCGGTTAATAGCGAACTGATTCCAGGTATTCAGCCGCCAGTTGCCACTGGTATTATCCAACAACAGATGCAGCCAATTATGGATAAGTTACCGCTAGGTTATCGTATTGATGTCGGTGGTTCTGTTGAAGAATCTGCTAAGGCACAAGATTCCATTAAGGTATTAGTGCCACTAATGATCTTGGCTATGACATTGTTAATTATGTTATTGGTTAAATCATTTAGCACGATGTTTATGGTTTTGATCACCGCTCCTTTAGGTTTAATAGGTGCAGTATTTGCCTTGGTGGTGTTTAATCAACCCTTTGGGTTTGTGGCGAATTTAGGTTTATTAGGTTTGGCTGGTATTTTGATGCGAAACACGCTTATTCTGACCGGACAAATTGATGAGCACCTTAAAGAAGGATATTCAAAGCAAGAGGCTGTTATTGATGCCACCGTTCGCCGCGCAAGACCCGTATTGTTAACCGCAGTTGCAGCCATGTTGGCATTTATTCCACTGACTCATTCTACCTTTTGGGGACCAATGGCTTATGTGCTAATTGGCGGAATAGGTTTTGGAACCTTGCTAACCATTCTGTTTTTGCCAGCATTATATTCTGTATGGAATAAAGTAAAGATTCAATAGTGTCCTATCCTATTCCTACTGAACAAGCTGTGGCAGAGATTGAGATTAAAAAAAGTCGTTTTATCGCCTACGCCAAAGGTATTCAAGATAGAGCCCAAGGTATGGCTTGGCTTGAACAGATAAAAGCAGAGTTTCCTGATGCGAGGCATCATTGCTGGGCTTATCTGCTTGGTAATCCAAATTGTGCTGCTAATGCCGGAATGGGCGATGATGGAGAACCTTCAGGCACTGCAGGTAAACCCATCTTAAACGTACTTAATCATAAGGGCATTGGCGATGTGATGATTATCGTTGTGCGTTACTTTGGCGGAATTAAACTCGGTGCTGGAGGTTTAACCCGTGCTTATGGTCAAGCGGCACAAGCCGTTATGGAAGTGCTACCAACTGAACAACAAGTTGAGGTCGATACTCTCCAAATATTGTGTGACTTTGCTTTAGAGCAATCAGTACGTCATTGGGTGTCTTTAGCAGAGGGGCAGATTGGTGACGTTGATTATGCACAGCAAGTCACCATGCAGATTCACATACCTAAAACAGAAACAGAGACTTTGATTAAGCAATTAGCTGCTCACCAATGCCAATTTAAATATCTGGAGAGTTAACTTAGTTTATTAAATTCAAAATTACCAGGCCTGGTAATTTTTCAAAAGAGTGTATTAAGCCATTATCTTTGAATAAATCATTTTATTGTTATGTATGCAAATTCAAGCCTATAATGAATTTGAGAGTGGTTGCTCTCGTATTCATACAGAAAAGGAGCTTGTTATGTCTAAATTGATTATTCAGTCTTTATTTTTTGCAGGATTTTTTATGGTGGTTGTACCTGCGTCAGCCAATGAAGTTGAGCCAATTTATGGTAGTCAGCTTATGACCCAGCAGGAACGACTAGAACATCAAGCACAAATGCGTGCTGCCAAAACGCCCGGAGAAAAACAGCGATTGCGTCAGCTACATCATCAAAAAATGCAATTACGTGCTAAACAAAAAGGTATTGTTTTGCCAGATCAGCCTCCAGCAAAACCAGGATATAAGAATCAACTTAATCGCCCAGGAATGGGTAAAATGCAAAATTAAAATAATTTAAAAAACGTTAAAACGATATCGTTAAATATCAGTTTATAAAGTTGAGTGATTGATAATATTGAGAATATCAGTCACTCAATTACTTTATATAATATTAATCCTATTAAATCAGCTTCCGTATCAAGTTTATCCAAGATGATGTTTTCTAATAGTTTCAATTTGATCTAGATAATCTTTTTGTGCAATTGGCCCCTTTCCAATTTTATCTTGGTTTTTTTCTGGATTATTTAAAAGAGTATGAAAAGTCCCGACAACACTTTCAGCAAGTGGTTTTAGATTATAGCCACCACCTAAGGTAAAGCTTATTCTTCCATTACAGAGTTCATTGGCTGAATTTAGACATTTTTCAACCAACTGATTAAACCCCTTAACGGTCATCTGATGACGAGCCAATGGGTCTTGCCAGTGAGCATCATAACCTGCAAAGACAATAATATGCTCAGGTTCAAATTCAACTAGCTTTGGATGAATGACTTTATCATAAACCCCTAAATAAGCGTTATCGCCAGCATCTTTATTAAACGGACAATTCACAATAGTGCCTTTAGCTTCACCGTTACCAGTAAACTCCAGTCCACCAGTTAATGGCCAATATGGATGTTGATGAATGGATACGGCCAAAATAGAAGGGTCGTCTGCCGTTAGGTCTTGGGTACCATTACCGTGATGTACATCAAAATCTATAATGGCAACTTTTTTAACACCACGTTCAGTTTGTAAGGCTCTTGCAGCGATTACGTCGCTGTTAAAAATACAAAAGCCCATAGCTCTGTTTTCGAGTGCATGATGTCCAGGCGGTCTTAATAGGGCAAAACCAGTATCAATTAATCTATCGTATATAGCTAAATTTAAATTAATATTGCTTCCCGCTGCCATCTTAGCTGCATCAAAGGTATATTTATTAATATAAGTATCTTGCTGGTATTCATTAAAAAATGAATCACCCTCATCACTTAAAATTTCAATTTCATCAATGTACCCCTGACCATGAGCTAACAATAGCTCTTCATTAACGGCCATTCGTCCTTTTACAGGTGTAAGTTGCTTCCAAAGATTAGCTTCAGTTAAGGCATTGTCTATGGCAATTAAACGCTTAGCATTTTCAGGGTGGTCTACTCGATCATGCTTAAAGAAAAGTTGGTCAAGAACCACACCAACCTTTCTATTATGAGTGTGAACTTGATCACTCGCGATTAAAGCACCGGAAAAGGAGTTTGTTGCAAGTAATGCCGTAGCTTTTAAAATGAAATCTCTGCGTGATTGTTTAGACATCATAATTACCTCTCATTTAGGGATTAAATATTAGCCTATACTCAGATTAAGACTTTTACAAATCCCAAATAATGAATGTATATGCTAAGAAACTAGGTGGAGACCTTTCTGTGTACAGTAGAAAGGATCAAGGCAATGAATTTACTATAGAGATTCCCAAAGAATAATCAGAGGAAAAGAAACATCATTAATCACAGAAGAAATATGCTCTTACTTAATGGTTATGTACTGGTTGTTGAAAACAACAAGACTAACCAACTCCTTAACAACTTATAGAGAAAGCGTTATAAGCAGATATGGATGATTACCTGTCTAAAGAAATTAATGTCCCTCCTCTTTTTGTTTTTTTAGAAAAATAACTACATTAATAAGATAAACAATGGACGTAAATCCCTAAAATGTGAATAAGTCTGTGGATAAGTGGTGTGTAAAGAGGGGTAAAGTAAAAGAAATGGATAAAATGTAAAAAAAGTGTCAAAAAGGATAAAAAAGGGGTTGCGTTGTTAGCGGATATGGTTAGAATACGCACCTGTTCCAACGCAGACACAGAAAACAAGCTACGAGTTAGCGAGAAGAAGTGGTTGAGAACAGCGCTTATGAAGTCTACGGATTGAGTAAGTTGAGCGAAAAAAGTTGAAAATAATTTAAAATAAATTGTTGACAACGGATTGGAAATCAACTTATAATAAGCGGCTTACCGAGAAGGAAAAGCAAGCGACTTAGTCGCCAAGTTAGTTCTTCTCGAAGAGACCTAAGTTCTTTAAAAATCAGGTAATTCAGAGATAATTTATGTGGAAACTCGCTTTAGTGAGTGACCAAATAAAAAATCTCGATTTTTGACAAATATGTAAATTGGTAAATAATAATTAATTATTTTTTATCATGTTTCAACTTTGTCAATTCCGAGTGTTTATTTCCTGAGAAGGAATTGAAAAATATCAGCAAGATTAAACTGAAGAGTTTGATCCTGGCTCAGAATGAACGCTGGCGGTAGGCTTAACACATGCAAGTCGGACGGAAACGATAAAAAAACTTGTTTTTTTAGGCGTCGAGTGGCGGACGGGTGAGTAACGCGTGGGAATCTACCCTATAGTTGGGGACAACATGTGGAAACGCATGCTAATACCGAATATGCTCTACGGAGTAAAGGTGCCCTCTCCTTGGAAGGTATCGCTATAGGATGAGCCCGCGTGAGATTAGCTAGTTGGTGAGGTAATGGCTCACCAAGGCAACGATCTCTAGCTGGTTTGAGAGGATGATCAGCCACACTGGGACTGAGACACGGCCCAGACTCCTACGGGAGGCAGCAGTGGGGAATATTGCACAATGAGCGAAAGCTTGATGCAGCCATACCGCGTGTGTGAAGAAGGCCCGAGGGTTGTAAAGCACTTTCAATTGTGAGGAAGGTTCAGTAGTTAATACCTGCTGTTCTTGACGTTAACTTTAGAAGAAGCACCGGCTAACTCTGTGCCAGCAGCCGCGGTAATACAGAGGGTGCAAGCGTTATTCGGAATTACTGGGCGTAAAGCGCGCGTAGGCGGATTATTAAGTCAGTTGTGAAAGCCCTGGGCTCAACCTGGGAACTGCATCTGATACTGGTAGTCTAGAGTTTAAGAGAGGGAAGTGGAATTCCAGGTGTAGCAGTGAAATGCGTAGATATCTGGAGGAACATCAGTGGCGAAGGCGACTTCCTGGCTTAAAACTGACGCTGAGGTGCGAAAGCGTGGGTAGCGAACGGGATTAGATACCCCGGTAGTCCACGCCGTAAACGATGTCAACTAGTTGTTGGTCTTATTAAAAAGATTAGTAACGAAGCTAACGCGATAAGTTGACCGCCTGGGGAGTACGGTCGCAAGATTAAAACTCAAAGGAATTGACGGGGGCCCGCACAAGCGGTGGAGCATGTGGTTTAATTCGATGCAACGCGAAGAACCTTACCATCCCTTGACATACCAAGAAGTTACTAGAGATAGTTTCGTGCCTTCGGGAGCTTGGATACAGGTGCTGCATGGCTGTCGTCAGCTCGTGTCGTGAGATGTTGGGTTAAGTCCCGCAACGAGCGCAACCCTTATCATTAGTTGCTACCATTTAGTTGAGAACTCTAATGAGACTGCCGGTGATAAACCGGAGGAAGGCGGGGACGACGTCAAGTCATCATGGCCCTTATGGGATGGGCTACACACGTGCTACAATGGGGGGTACAAAGAGCAGCCAACTGGCAACAGTGCGCGAATCTCAAAAAACCCTTCGTAGTCCGGATTGGAGTCTGCAACTCGACTCCATGAAGTCGGAATCGCTAGTAATCGCGAATCAGAATGTCGCGGTGAATACGTTCCCGGGCCTTGTACACACCGCCCGTCACACCATGGGAGTGGATTGCAAAAGAAGTAGGTAGCTTAACCTTCGGGAGGGCGCTTACCACTTTGTGGTTCATGACTGGGGTGAAGTCGTAACAAGGTAGCCCTAGCGGAAGCTGGGGCTGGATCACCTCCTTTAAGATAGAAAAAGGTTGCGAGCTTAAGTGAGTTTTCACATAAATTGTCTCTGAATTACATGAAGTATAGTGAACGACCCGGGTCTGTAGCTCAGTTGGTTAGAGCGCACCCCTGATAAGGGTGAGGTCGGTGGTTCAAATCCACCCAGACCCACCATTATATGGGGCTATAGCTCAGCTGGGAGAGCGCCTGCCTTGCACGCAGGAGGTCTGCGGTTCGATCCCGCATAGCTCCACCAATACTACTCTTAATGAGTTTTAGTGTAAAAACTAGAGTTTATTAACAGTAGCATTGGTTGTTTTACGTTAAGTAAACAAACAATACTGAAAAAACTGAAAAGTTCTTTAACAATTTGGAATAGATCTCTCGATTGAGGATTTTAGATACAAGCTTCTTATTTATTTAAGATGTAGTTGGTTTAAAAGCTCAATCAATGAGAAGCTCACCTCTCAGCCGACAATTTGAGAGGTGAGTGTGGTAAGTATCCCTTCCAGGTGCTTACCACGCAAAACTGGATAACTCTTAGGAGTTATCAAGTATAGGTAAAATATATAATTGAGAATACTCAAGCGTATATCATGACAGCGAAAAACTTTTAGTTGCGTACACTCATCAGACCTTATAAACAGAAGCTTAGTTATTAAATGGTATAGCTACCAAATTAAGTGGAGTTAACAAAAGGCATAAGGTTATTTTTGAGTTGTATAGTTAAGTGACTAAGCGTACACGGTGGATGCCTAGGCAGAAGAAGGCGATGAAGGACGTAGTAACTTGCGATAAGCCACGGGGAGCCAGTAAACATGCTTCGATCCGTGGATTTCCGAATGGGAAAACCCATCCATTTATGGATATCCTGCTTGCAGGAGGCTAACCCGGGGAACTGAAACATCTAAGTACCCGGAGGAAAAGAAATCAACCGAGATTCCCTAAGTAGCGGCGAGCGAACGGGGACCAGCCCTTAAGCTGTTATAAGATTAGTAGAATAGTCTGGAAAGTCTAACGATACAAGGTGATAGTCCTGTATACGAAAATCTTTTAGCAGTGAAATCGAGTAGGACGGGACACGAGAAATCCTGTTTGAACATGGGGGGACCACCCTCCAAGGCTAAATACTCTCTTCTGACCGATAGTGAACCAGTACCGTGAGGGAAAGGCGAAAAGAACCCCTGAAGGGGAGTGAAATAGAACCTGAAACCGTGTACGTACAAGCAGTAGGAGCAGACTTGTTCTGTGACTGCGTACCTTTTGTATAATGGGTCAGCGACTTACATTATGTAGCGAGATTAACCGAATAGGGGAGTCGTAGGGAAACCGAGTCTTAAATGGGCGTATAGTTGCATGGTGTAGACCCGAAACCGGGCGATCTATCCATGGCCAGGTTGAAGGTGCCGTAACAGGTACTGGAGGACCGAACCCACGTATGTTGAAAAATGCGGGGATGAGCTGTGGATCGGAGTGAAAGGCTAATCAAGCCCGGAGATAGCTGGTTCTCCTCGAAAACTATTTAGGTAGTGCCTCATGTATCACTGTTGGGGGTAGAGCACTGTTATGGTCTAGCGGTCCGTCAAGGATTAGCAGCCCATTGCAAACTCCGAATACCAACAAGTGCAATCATGGGAGACAGACTGCGGGTGCTAACGTCCGTTGTCAAGAGGGAAACAACCCAGACCGCCATCTAAGGTCCCTAAATATTACTAAGTGGGAAAGGATGTGGGAAGGCTCAGACAGTCAGGAGGTTGGCTTAGAAGCAGCCACCCTTTAAAGAAAGCGTAATAGCTCACTGATCGAGTCGGCCTGCGCCGAAGATTTAACGGGGCTAAGTAATATACCGAAGATGCGGATGCCATTTATGGCATGGTAGAGGAGCGTTCTGTAAGCCTGCGAAGGGGCACTGTAAAGTGTCCTGGAGGTATCAGAAGTGCGAATGCTGACATGAGTAGCGATAAAGGGAGTGAAAAGCTCCCTCGCCGAAAGACCAAGGTTTCCTACGCAACGTTAATCGACGTAGGGTTAGTCGACCCCTAAGACGAGGCCGAGAGGCGTAGTCGATGGGAAGCAGGTTAATATTCCTGCACTTTTTATTACTGCGATGGAGGGACGGAGTAGGCTAGATCAGCTTGGCGATGGTTGTCCAAGTTTAAGGATGTAGGCATGTATCTTAGGTAAATCCGGGATACTTTATGCTGAGACCTGATGACGAGTCCTCTTTTGGACGAAGTGATTGATGCCATGCTTCCAAGAAAAGCTTCTAAGCTTCAGGTAATAAAGAATCGTACCCCAAACCAACACAGGTGGTCAGGATGAGAATTCTAAGGCGCTTGAGAGAACTCGGGTGAAGGAACTAGGCAAAATGGTACCGTAACTTCGGGAGAAGGTACGCCCTCTTAGGTGAAGGACTTGCTCCGTAAGCTCTAGAGGGTTGCAATAAAATGGTGGCTGCAACTGTTTACTAAAAACATAGCACTGTGCAAAATCGAAAGATGACGTATACGGTGTGACGCCTGCCCGGTGCCGGAAGGTTAATTGATGGGGTTAGCTTAGGCGAAGCTCTTGATCGAAGCCCCGGTAAACGGCGGCCGTAACTATAACGGTCCTAAGGTAGCGAAATTCCTTGTCGGGTAAGTTCCGACCTGCACGAATGGCGTAATGATGGCCACACTGTCTCCACCCGAGACTCAGCGAAATTGAAATCGCAGTTAAGATGCTGCGTACCCGCGGCTAGACGGAAAGACCCCGTGAACCTTTACTACAGCTTTGCACTGGACTTTGATACTATCTGTGTAGGATAGGTGGGAGGCTTTGAAGCCGTGACGCTAGTCATGGTGGAGCCAATCTTGAAATACCACCCTGATATTATTGAGGTTCTAACCTAGGCCAGTGAATCCTGGTCAGGGACAGTGTATGGTGGGTAGTTTGACTGGGGCGGTCTCCTCCTAAAGAGTAACGGAGGAGCGCGAAGGTACCCTCAGCACGGTCGGACATCGTGCAATGAGCGCAAGAGTAAAAGGGTGCTTGACTGCGAGACTGACACGTCGAGCAGGTGCGAAAGCAGGTTCTAGTGATCCGGTGGTTCTGTGTGGAAGGGCCATCGCTCAACGGATAAAAGGTACTCCGGGGATAACAGGCTGATACCGCCCAAGAGTTCATATCGACGGCGGTGTTTGGCACCTCGATGTCGGCTCATCACATCCTGGGGCTGAAGTCGGTCCCAAGGGTATGGCTGTTCGCCATTTAAAGTGGTACGCGAGCTGGGTTTAGAACGTCGTGAGACAGTTCGGTCCCTATCTGCCGTGGGCGTTGGAAATTTGAGGGAGGCTGCTCCTAGTACGAGAGGACCGGAGTGGACGAACCGCTGGTGTTCGGGTTGTTATGCCAATAGCATTGCCCGGTAGCTACGTTCGGAAAGGATAACCGCTGAAAGCATCTAAGCGGGAAACCTGTCCCAAGATTAGATTTCCCTAGACTTTAAGTCTTCTGAAGGGCCGTTAGAGACTATGACGTTGATAGGCAAGGTGTGGAAGTGCAGTAATGTATGAAGCTAACTTGTACTAATTACCCGTGAGGCTTAACTATACAACTCAAAAGTGACTTGTGAGATGATGAAAATCAACGACAAGCGATGTTGTGATATACCTTGAGTATAATCAACTATATATACCGAATACTGATAGTTTAGATCTATTCCAAAGAATTTTACGAGGTTGATGTCATCAGCCCGTAACACCAAATTGCTTGGTGACAATAGCAAGATGGAACCACCTGATCCCTTTCCGAACTCAGAAGTGAAACGTCTTAGCGCCGATGGTAGTGTGGGAGGTCCCATGTGAGAGTAGGTCATTGCCAAGCTTATATCCTAAAACCCGTTATATCTTAGATATGACGGGTTTTTTTTTGCCTGAAATTTTTCCTGTTATTTATTAATTATATTTTTATTGTAGATAGAGCTATCTGCCTATTCGCAGTTTATGGTGTTATTGAGTACAATGTTAAAAACATTTAAGGAGTAGTTATGTCACAGGTGACAGTTAAATCAAATACGGTTATGACAGTGGTTAACAAAGTACCATGGATGCTATTTATAATTGGATTTTTAATAATAGCTGAATATTTAAAGGTAAGTTTACAAGGTGCTGTTGGCTATGCATTTATTACAATAGCTGTCATTGTTTTATTTATTGAAATGTTTAAATCTGGTGATGTAAGCGCATTTGCTTTTTTACTAGATCAGTTTTGGGCTGTTGTGACATTAATTTTGGCAACAGGGTTACTAACTTATTTGTGGTTTGTAGAAGGTAAAGAGCCTACTTTCTTTCATTGGATTGGTTTTGCTATTATTGTTGCAGATTCACTATTGAACCCATTTAATTCATATAGAACGGCTTTACGTAACTTTGATGTGGCTGGTTAATAGATGAACACAAATAGTAACGGTACTGCCAAAGATAGTTTATTAGGAAAATCTACACCTTATTGTGGTGTATATAACCCTGAATTGTTGTTTCCAATCCCACGGCAAGAAAAGCGTGATGAAATAAATGTTTCTATAGGAAACCTTCCCTTTGTTGGTTTGGATATTTGGACAGCCTTTGAGGTGTCTTGGCTTAACTCTAAAGGCAAGCCTGTAGTCGCGATAGCTGAATTCGCTTTTCCTGCCGATAGCGAGTATTTGATTGAATCTAAATCGTTCAAACTGTACCTTAATTCATTTAACGGGACACGTTTTAGTAGTCCCGAAGAGGTGGTTAAAACTTGGATTAAAGATTTATCTTCTGCCTGTGGTGAAGAGGTTTCAGTTGACTTAAGAAATTTAGACTTTGATGAGACTTTAGTTTCTAAGTTACCAGGAATTAATTTAGATGACCTTGATATTGAAATTACGGATTACCAATTAAACAACCAGTTGCTAAGAAATGATGACAGTAATGAGATCGTTTCAGAAACAGTGAATAGTCATCTACTCAAATCAAATTGTTTAGTAACCGGACAACCAGATTGGGGTTCTGTCGTTATTCGTTATGAAGGCCTTCAAATTGATCATGAATCACTTTTACACTACTTGATCTCTTTTAGAGAACATAATGAATTTCATGAACAGTGTGTTGAACGAATATTTACAGATATTATGACTTTTTGTTCACCAGAAAAATTAACCGTTTATGCACGTTATGTTAGACGAGGCGGCTTAGATATAAATCCTTATCGTTCAAACTTTGAAGAAGAATTTGATATTTCAAGGACGTTACGTCAGTAATATGTTTTTAAAAATCATAAACTCCATTGCTCGACTATTTGGTTATGAGTGGGTATTAGATGTGCAACCAATAGAGCAGCCTAAGCGCCAAGGAAAAGGTGATGATGGTTGGGATGATTTGTATGAACATAATCCACGTTATGTATTACGCAAGGTTACCAGGCCTGGTAAATCTTAATGATAGATTTTTTAACATTTCATACTCTTATTAGCATTGATGTCTTAATTGTTTTTTACTACCTTGGAGCGGTTGTCATACCATTGACTATTTTATGGGGTATGGTTTGGCTTAAACAGCTTATAGTAAATAAAGTGGCTGGTACTCAACAGCTTATTGATACTGGTACTCAAGCAGTTTTCAATTCATTAAGTCGCTCAGCCAAAATTAAATGGATTTTGTTGTTTGTATTTTTATTTATTTTTGCAGAACTGTTTTGGCGTTTATTATTCGAGTTTTTAATTGCCTTTATGCAAATGCGAGATGCATTGGTTTTGTCATAGTGCATAGCAATTATTTACAATCTTAAATGCAAGATTTACCGAGAAGTCTTTATTAAGGAGCCTGTCTTGTCTGTTCATGATGTAATTGATATTAAAAACACCCTAAAAGCACAACAACTTTTAAAAGCCTTTGACCAGAATTTAGCCCGTTTAATAAAACAAGGGCCAGATAAAAACGAAGAAGAAGCCAGTACTATTGATTTGTTATCAGAGTGGTTAGAAGAGGCTATTGAAAACGGAACTCACCCTCAAGATCTACAAGAAAGGGCAACAAAGCTTGCACACTTTGCGTTTGATAGAGGTTATTCGCAACATGAGGTTGAAGAGTTATTAACTATGCGGCCAAATCCAAATGGTAAACGACCGCAATAAAATCAAGAACTATCTATAACTTACCTTGCTATGTTAAGAATCAACAGGCCTGGTAAATCAAGTTGATAGTGTGTTTATAAAAATCCAAAACGCATTCATGTTTATAGATTTCTTGTTTTGCATAAGTCTTATTATCCTATATGGCCTACATCACCCAATATTTGATTAATTTGTTTTAGGTCTGGACGATAACTTTCTGGTGCATCTTGCGGATTCCCTTTACTTAAAGAACCTGAGCAAGTTAAGCGCATAACATTGGGTTGATTTTTTGACATTAAGTTCAAGTGTACTAAATCCATTGACTCCACGCGTTCTGGAGTATTATCGGCAAACATAATTTGAGTTATTGAAGGTGCATCAGACTGTACCTGTGCATAGTCATTCATGGCAACTTGTATTTGTTTAGATTGCTTTTGAGCAATCATCTCTTCATCAATTTGAATTGAAGTAATGTTAAATGTCTCTGGTTGAATCGTTTGTACCTTATCACTCAGGTTTTTGACCTCTAGTCGACAATGTTGTTGGCTACGGTTAAAACCAGCGCTACCAAGTCGTTGACCATTTTGTATGTAAGAGCGTGCAGAATTTGGGGCAATAGTAAGGGCTTTATTCAAAACAAAGTGTTGGTTAATATTTAGGTCGTCATATTGTTTCATTGTTAAGCTAAAACAAGCCGTTAATGACAAAAATATACTAGCGATTACTGCATAAAGTGCATATTGATATTTCATGAAGTCTCCTTTTTAACCAGGCCTGGTAAAATGTTTTTTGACTAAAAAGTACCTTGAGTACTAAACGAGGATAAGAAAGGTAAGTGATAGCTTTCTTTCACTTTTGTGTAATTTGAATTATACAGGTTAACAATGACATTCTTTCTGACTAAATCATTAATATTAATCAGTTCTAGGCGGAGTTGTTAAGTTTATACTACGATATTTCTAGTGACTTGCTAGTTTCATATGTTACTGACATTAGTGTGTGCTTGGTCGCCATTGAGAACTCGAGATAGTAGATGAGACTAACCAGTTTTTTAATATAAGTAGCCATTTTTTTATTCACAGCTTAAAAGTAAGCTTAAGTTTTTTGAGTGCAAAGTACTAAATAGATTTAATCAAAAAATATAAAGGAAAATCCTTCTAATACCTCGCCTTTAACTATCTGCGATGATTACATTAAAGCCTCCGTTTGGTGATAAAGATCTATTTTTTAAACCCATAACCAATTTACCAGGCCTGGTAAATTGGTTTTTATGAAGAGTTTTGTGTTTAAGGGGTATTTGAAGATACGCAAATAATTGATTCATATGCTAAAATATGCGGTTATTTTAATGGTTAAATATCGCAAAACAGAACTAGAACCGCAGCGGTTTATTTTTGTTTGTTGATGAATATTGTTCAACGCAGTTTAACGGCATATTTCTATTGCCGTTACAGTGTTTTAAAGGTGAGTTATGAGTTTTGCATATTCTACATACGATGTCATTGTTGTTGGCGGCGGTCATGCTGGTACCGAAGCGGCACTTGCGTCAGCTCGTATGGGGCTAAACACCCTTTTATTGACTCATAACATTGATACCTTAGGGCAAATGTCATGTAACCCTGCCATTGGTGGTATTGGTAAAGGACACTTGGTTAAAGAGATTGACGCCATGGGCGGTGCAATGGCGATGGCGATTGATGAGGCGGGGATTCAATTTCGTATCTTAAATGCCTCTAAAGGCCCTGCAGTAAGAGCAACTCGTGCTCAAGCTGACCGTGTACTTTATCGCCAAGCAATTCGCATGCGTTTAGAAAACCAAGAAAACCTCACTATATTTCAGCAACCTGTAGAAGACGTTATTTTAGATGGCGAATCAATTAGCGGTGTTGTTACAAAGATGGGGCTAAAATTCTATTCAAGCCAAGTTGTTTTAACAGCAGGTACTTTTTTGGCAGGCCGCATTCATATTGGTTTACAAAACTATCAAGGTGGTCGAGCGGGTGATGAACCGGCTAATCGTCTTGCTGAAAAACTCAGAGAATTAAATCTACCTGTTGGACGCTTAAAAACCGGTACGCCACCAAGAATTGATGCTCGTACCGTGAATTTTGATGCTATGCAAATTCAGCCAGGGGATGACCCTGTCCCGGTCTTTTCATATATGGGCAAAGCCTCAATGCATCCGCAGCAGTTACCTTGTTACATTACCTACACCAATGCCAGAACCCATGAAGCGATTATGGCATCACTTGATCAATCGCCAATGTATTCTGACCAAGGCGAGATTGATAGCGTTGGTCCAAGATATTGCCCGTCTATTGAAGACAAAGTCATGCGTTTTGCGGATAAAGATAAACACCAAGTGTTTATTGAGCCAGAAGGATTAACAACCAATGAGCTTTATCCAAACGGTATTTCAACCAGTTTACCGTTTGAAACTCAGTTGCAAATCGTGCACTCAATGGCCGGTTTAGAAAATGCCAAAATTATGCGTCCAGGTTATGCCATTGAGTACGACTATTTTGACCCGCGTGGTTTGAAACCAACGCTTGAAACTCAAGCGATTAAAGGTCTCTATTTTGCCGGGCAAATTAATGGCACAACCGGTTATGAAGAAGCTGCAGCTCAAGGGCTTTTGGCTGGTATTAATGCCGCACTTAGAGCACAAGGCAAAGAGTCATGGTATCCTCGTCGAGATGAAGCGTATTTAGGGGTATTGGTTGATGATCTCATCACCATGGGAACCAATGAACCTTACCGCATGTTTACCTCAAGAGCTGAATATCGCCTAATGTTGCGTGAAGATAACGCTGACCAGCGTTTAACGCCAATTGCTCGTCAATTGGGCTTAGTAGATGATACTCGCTGGAGTGCTTATGAGAATAAGCTAGAGACTCTCGAAAAAGAAGTACAGAGACTAAAAGAAACTTGGATTTACCCATCACACCCAGAAGCAAAGAAAGCTTCAGAGTTGATGGAGTTACCTTTAAGTAAAGAGCAGACCTTATTTGATTTACTCAAACGGCCCAATGTGGCTTATGATGCATTAGCAACTTTAGACGCTTTTGGTGAAGGCGTAAAAGACGAAGCGGTGGTTGATCAAATTGAGATAGAGGCTAAATACTCCGGTTATATTGACCGTCAAATTCAACAGATAGACAAAATGAAACGCTCAGAGTCAGTTAAAATTCCAGATGATTTAGATTTAGATAAAATATCTGGCCTATCAAACGAGGTTAAGCAAAAATTGCGTGATCATAAACCTGATAATCTTGGTATGGCAGGTCGTATTCAAGGAATCACGCCTGCAGCAATTTCAATATTGCTGATTGAAATCAAAAAATTCCGTTCACAAAAGAAGCAGGCCTAGTCGAATATGGATCATCTAAAAGATCTTTTAGTCTCAGGTTTGAATTCATTAGAACTTGAGTTAACAGAAACTCAGATTGATAAATTAATGTCCTATTTGACCTTACTACAAAAGTGGAATAAGGTTTACAACCTAACGGCAATTCGTGACCCAGAAGAGATGCTGATTAAGCATTTATTAGACAGTTTAGCGGTTGTGCCCTATATTCAAGGCGAACGTTTAATTGATGTAGGAACTGGCGGAGGTTTACCTGGTATTCCGCTGGCCATTTGTTACCCTGACAAACAGATTGATTTATTAGACAGCAACAGTAAAAAAACCCGCTTTTTAATTCAAGCTAAGGCAGAGTTGGGTTTAGTCAATACCAAAGTCATTCATAGTCGAGTAGAAGAATATCAGCCAGAACCATTATACGATGGCGTGATTTCGAGAGCATTTGCGGCTATGGAAGATATGCTGTTCTGGACACATCATTTAATTCCGGTCGGCGGCATTTGGTGGGCTATGAAAGGTCAAAAAGAATTTGAAGATTTATCAGCATTGCCAGGCAAATTACCAGGCCTGGTAAAAATAGAAAAAGTGATTGAATTACAGGTTCCAAACCTTCATGCAGAACGCATTTTGGTTAAAGGCGTAAAACAATCAGAGTATCAACCTTAATTAAATCAGATCTTTACACTTGTAAAGGCATTAAATCATCCACTTAGAGGCAAATAGCGTGGGAAGAGTCATTGCAATCGCAAACCAAAAAGGCGGCGTAGGTAAAACCACAACCAGTGTTAATTTGGCCGCCGCTCTGGGACGTTTGGGCAAAAATGTTTTGTTGGTAGATTTAGATCCACAAGGAAATGCCACGGTTGCCATTGGGGTAGATAAAGAACAACTTAATGCCTCTGTGTTTGAAGTGCTTGTAGGTGAAATGAAGGCAAAGGCAGCGATTGTGCATGTTGAACAAGCCAATATTGATTTAATGCCTGCAAATGGCGATTTAACTGCCGCTGAAGTCACGCTACTTGAAGAGGATATGGGGCCAAAACGCATGCGTAAGGCTATAAAGAAAGTGCGTGAAAATTACGACGTTATTATTATTGATTGCCCACCAACCCTCAATATGTTGACATTAAACGCATTAACAGCAGCTGATGGTATTGTGGTACCAGTACAATGTGAATTTTTTGCATTAGAAGGGCTATCGGCTCTTATGGATACCATTGATACTGTGCAGAGCCAATTAAATGCCACCTTGCATATTGATGGCTTGTTAAGAACAATGCATGATCGCCGTAATAATTTGGCAAATGATGTCTCAAACGAGCTTGTAGCTCACTTTGGTATGAAAGTGTTGCAAACCATTATTCCGCGTAATGTGCGTCTAGCAGAAGCACCAAGTTACGGAGAGTCAATACTTGATTATGATGCTACGTCAAATGGTGCAATTGCTTATTTGGCTCTTGCCAATGAATTAATTCGTAAAACCCAGATATAACGAGAAAGGTAGAGTTTCGTGGTAAAAAAACGTTCAGGAATGGGAAACCGTGGCATCCATGCCATGCTTGGTGCAAAACAGAAATCTGATAATAGCAGTGCTGATTTACGTATTGAGAAACTACCAGTAGACCAGCTTCAGCCAGGGCAATATCAGCCAAGACAGCAATTTGAAGCCGTTGCTTTAAAAGAGTTAGCAGAATCAATTAAAGTACAAGGTGTTGTTCAACCCATTATTGTTCGCCCTGTAGGAACAGATAAATATGAAATTATCGCAGGTGAACGTCGCTGGAGAGCATCGAAATTAGCCGGTTTAGATAAGGTTCCTGTCGTTATTCGTCAGGCAGACAGCCAAGCAACTTTGGCAATGGCTCTGATTGAAAATATACAGCGTGAAGACTTAAACCCGATTGAAACAGCAATAGGTTTAAAACGTTTATTAAAAGAGTTTGATTTAACACAGCAAGCGGTCGCTGACGCCGTGGGTCGATCACGTGCAGCCGTTTCAAATTTACTGCGTTTATTAAAATTGCCAAAAAATATTCAAGCTGCTTTGCATGATGGCTTAATTAGTATGGGTCATGCCCGTGCAATTATTAGTCTGCCAGAGGATGTTCAAAAGACATTAGCGGATAAGGCCATCGAAAAAGGATGGTCAGTAAGAGAGATGGAAGAAGCCGCTCAACAAGTGCTTGTGCCTAAAAAGTTGATTACAGAAGCTAAGAAAAAAGCCATTCCAAACATTGAAGTTGTGATGCAATCACAGAATACATTAACTGAAAAGCTACAAGCTAATGTAAAGATTAACCATAAAGAAAATGGTCGCGGCAAAATTGAAATTAGTTATAACGATTTAGAAGAACTTAACCGTCTTATGAATTTATTTTGATTATTTAAACAAAATAAATAGATTTAAATCATATAAATAAAATTTATTAACTTTTTTTAATTACGTTATTAACCTTAGTCATATTGTGTTCATACTTTTTTAAATCACACTATGTAGTAAGTCAAATTAATAATGGCATAAAAAAAATAAAATATCAGCTATATAAGCTAGCTTTTAGCCGCATAAAACATTATCATGAGCGCCCATTTAGGTTGAACTTGATTCAACGAAAAAGTATCATTAATAGAGTTTGCCAAGAGATGAGTGAATTGCAGCAAGATAAAGAAAAACAAAAGAAAGCTGCAGATCCGTCACCAGCAGCAAATTATTTGTTGCTGAGTGCGGGTTCGATATTTACATCGATGCTAATTGCCGGTTTTTTAGTTGGCTACGCAATGGACCAAGTTTTTGAAACAACACCTATTTTTATGTTGAGTTGTGCTGTTTTGGGATTTATTGGTGGTATGCAAAAAGTACACAGATTAACAAGTAGGCTTGATAACGTTAAGCCTGTAGATCAAGAGAAGCAAGATAGTGAAAAATCTTGATAAAGCCATAAAAATCCAAGCCTTAATTGGCTTGGCGATGGTCATGATTTACAGCCTATTAGGCCAACCTGCTGGGGCAGCGTACGGCATGTTTATTGGAATGGTTAATGTATGGATGTTGACCTACACCTTCCAAAAAGCGAGTACGACAGAAGACCCAAAAAGCGGAATTTTAGTTTTATATTTGAGTGCAGTGATTAGATTTGTTCTATTAGCTGTGTTATTTGTTTTAGGGCTGTCTTTCCTAGATGAGAGTCAAGCGTTTCCTGTTGTTATTACTTTTGTACTAATGCAACTTGGTAAGCTTTTCGATCTAAAGGGTAAAAGACGTTTGACTGACTAAGGAGTAGACCATTGAGTGCTGAAAAGATGGGAACAGTCGAGTATATTCAACATCACTTGACTAACAATACACTCGCTTTGAATGCTGAAGCACAAGAAGCAATTGATAAAGGGCAAATGACGTTTTGGGCATTAAACCTAGATACCATTGCTGTAAGTGTTTTATTGGGTGCGTTAATTGTTTTTGTTGCTGCACGTTTAGGTAAGCAATTAGAATCTGGAACACCAGGCGGATTCCAAAATTTTGTAGAATCAATTTTAGACTTTGTTTCTACCAATGTAAGAGATGCTTTCCCTGGGCATAACCCTCTTATTGCTCCTTTAGCATTAACTATTTTTATTTGGGTTTGGTTGATGAACTTCATGGATTTAATTCCAGTGGATTTATTACCATACCTATTTCAGATTGTTACAGGTGATCCGCATGCTCACCTAAAAGTAGTACCTACGACTGACTTAAATACAACGCTTGCAATGTCTGCAACTGTATTTGCTCTAATCTTGTACTACAACATTAAAATTAAAGGTGTAGTAGGCTTCGCTAAGATGTTCCTATTTCACCCTTTCGGAAAGTTCTTCGTACCAGTTAACATCGTAATGACGTTAATCGAAGAAGTTTCTAAACCTCTATCTCTTGCTCTGCGTTTGTTCGGTAACATGTTCGCAGGGGAATTGGTATTCCTTCTGATCGCTTTGATCGGTGGAACATTAGCAGTGGGTGCCGCTGCCCTATTCTGGGCACCGTTACAAGTTCTGTTGGATTTGGGTTGGTTGATTTTCCACTTATTGGTAATCACTCTTCAAGCCTTCATCTTTATGGTGCTTACGATTGTTTACTTGGGTATGGCTCACGACGAAGGTCACTAACCGCCCAGTAACAATGAAAGGAATAGGCGGCTCATTTTAAAACTATTTAATAGTTTTATAGTGAGTCACCATAAGGGTCTAAGCGCACCTACTAAGTGTTTTGAATACTGAGTAAAAAGCTTTTTTAACTTTTAATTTTTTTAACTTTAACTTTGGAGAAAATCGATGGAAGTAACTGCTACTATGATTGCTGATATCTATTCTGCAACTGCAATTGGTGTAGGTGTAATTTTGGCTGCGGCTGGTTTAGGTTCGGCTATTGGTTGGGGTCTTATCTGTTCTAAGACTCTTGAAGGGATTGCACGTCAGCCTGAAATGCGTCCAGCATTAATGACTAACATGTTCATTTTCGCTGGTTTGATGGAATCTTTCCCGTTCATCATCCTAGCATTTGCAATGTGGTTCCTATTCGCTAACCCATTCGTTGGTGCAATGCAAGCTGCTATTGGTGCTTAAACCATAGCGTTTTAACTGTACTACTTATTTAATTAATAACGAATGGCGAGGTAACCACTGTGAGTATTAACGCAACGCTTCTCATCCAGATTATCGCATTTATTGCGCTGATTTGGTTTGTGAACAAGGTGCTGTGGGGGCCGCTTTCGAAGTTAATGGAAGAACGTCAGAAGAGAATTGCTGACGGTCTTTCTGCCGCTGAGAAAGGTAAGCATGAACTTGAGTTAGCTGAACAAAAGGCTAAAGAAGTCTTAAAAGAAGCTAAAGCTCAAGCTCAAAATGTACTAAGTCAAGCTGAAAAGCGTGGTTCTGAAATCGTAGAAGATGCGAAAGTAAAAGCTACAGAAGAAGCTGACCGTATTAAAGCTTCCGCCCAAGCAGAAATAGAGCAAGAAGTTAGTCGTGCGAGAGAAGATCTTCGTAAAGAAGTTGCATCAATTGCAATTTCTGGTGCTGAGAAAATTCTAGCAAAAGAAGTTGATGCTGCTGCGCATAACGACATGCTTGAAGCCTTAGTAAAACAAATCTAAGGATAACTCTATGGCAGAATTAATGACAATTGCAAGACCTTACGCTGAAGCAGTATTTGCTCTAAGTTTAGAAGAGCAAAATATGGCTAGCTGGTCCGAGCAACTTGCAAACCTAGCAATCATTACTAAAGATGATGCTATGGCTGCAATGTTGAATAACCCTGAATTTTCTGAAGAGAATGTAATCTCTATTTATGAAGGTGTTATGGGAGACAGCTTGTCTAAAGAAGGTAAAAACCTTCTTGCGGCTATGGCTGAATTTAAACGTTTGAACGCACTTCCTGATGTTGCTGAAGCTTTTGAAGCTTTAAAAGCAACTGAAGAAAAACGTGTACGTGCAACGGTTATTTCAGCTAGAAAAGCGACTGTCGAGCAGAAGAAAAAATTAAGTGCTGCTTTAAATGCTAAGTTTGATGCTGAAGTAGAAATTAACTATGAAGTTGATGAGACACTAATAGCAGGAATTAAAATTATTGTGGGTGACTGGGCTATTGATGGTTCAGCTTTATCACAACTAAACAAACTTGGCGCAGCAATCGCCCAATAATGGAGAGGAACAAACATGCAATTGAATGCCTCTGAAATCAGCAGCCTGATCAAAGACCGTATTAAAGGTTTTGACGGTTCAGCTGAGTCTGGCAGTGAAGGTACTGTTGTTAGCATCGCTGACGGCATTGTACTTGTTCACGGTGTATCAGATGTGATGTATGGTGAGATGGTTCAATTCGACGAGAACACTTTTGGTATGGCGCTTAACTTAGAGCGCGATTCTGTTGGTGTTGTTGTACTTGGAGAATATAGCCATATCTCTGAAGGTGACAAAGTTACCTGTACTGGTCGCATCTTAGAAGTACCAGTTGGTCCAGAAATGAACGGTCGTGTTGTAGACGCATTAGGTCGTCCAATCGATGGTAAAGGTCCAATTGATACTAAGGTGACTTCACCTATCGAGCGTATCGCTCCTGGTGTAATTGACCGTCAATCAGTTGATCAGCCAATGATGACTGGTATTAAATCAATCGATTCTATGATTCCAGTAGGACGTGGACAGCGTGAGTTAATCATCGGTGACCGTCAAACTGGTAAGACTGCAATCGCTATCGATGCAATCATTTCACAAAAGAATACTGGTGTGAAATGTGTATACGTTGCGATGGGTCAAAAAGCTTCTACTGTTAACAACGTAGCACGCAAATTAGAAGAATACGGTGCAATGGAGAACACAGTAATCGTAGCGGCTAACGCTTCTGATCCTGCGGCTCTTCAATACATGGCAGCTTATGCTGGTTGTGCGATGGGTGAGTACTATCGTGACCGTGGTGAAGATGCGTTAATCATCTATGATGATTTAACAAAGCAAGCCCAAGCATACCGTCAAGTATCACTACTACTTCGTCGTCCTCCTGGTCGTGAAGCATTCCCTGGTGACGTTTTCTATCTACATTCACGTTTACTTGAGCGTGCTGCTCGTGTATCAGCTGACTATGTTGAAAAATTCACTAACGGTGAAGTAAAAGGTAAGACTGGTTCTTTGACTGCTCTTCCTATTATTGAAACACAAGCGGGTGACGTATCTGCATTCGTACCTACTAACGTTATCTCGATTACTGATGGTCAGATTTTCCTTGAAACAGGTTTATTCTCTCAAGGTATCCGTCCTGCGGTTAACGCTGGTCTTTCTGTATCACGTGTTGGTGGTGCTGCTCAGACTAAAGCAATCAAGAAACTTGGTGGTGGTATTCGTCTTGACTTAGCACAATACCGTGAATTAGCGGCATTTGCTCAGTTTGCATCAGATTTAGATGCAGCGACTAAAGCACAGTTAGAGCGTGGTAAACGTGTAACTGAACTTATGAAGCAGAAGCAGTTCTTCCCACTTACTATTGCAGAAATGGCAGTGTCTTTGTATGCAGCTAACGAAGGTTACTTAGATGACGTAGAAGTCAACAAAGTATTAGACTTTGAAGCAGCATTACATGCATACCTTAACTCTGAACACGCTTCAGTTGCTGATGCGATCAATGCTAAAGGCGGATGGGACGATGAAATCGTTGCAGGCGTTAAAGCATGTATCGAATCTTTCAAAGCAAACGGCGTTTACTAAGATAAGGGGTAGGCCATGGCAGGCGGTAGTAAAGAAATACGAGCCAAGATTGGCTCCGTAACAAATACCAAAAAAATCACTAAAGCCATGGAAATGGTTGCGGCGTCTAAAATGCGTAAAGCGCAAGCTCGCATGGAAGCGACGAAACCATACGTCGAAAAAGTGAAGAGAGTAATCGCTCACGTTGCTGGTTCACATCCTGAGTATAAGCATCCTTATACTCAAGTGCGTGATAAAGTAAAACGTATTGGTTTGATTATGATCTCTTCTGATCGAGGTCTATGTGGTGGTTTAAACTCAAACTTATTCCGTAAGTCTCTACCAATGCTTAAGCAGTGGAATGAGCAAGGCATTGAAGTTGAGCTTGCATTAGTTGGTAACAAAGCACAAACATTCTTCCGTAGTTACGGTGGTAATGTAGTTGCAACTGTTTCTGACTTAGGCGACACACCTCATATTGAGGACTTAGTTGGTACCATTAAAGTTGTTTTAGACAAATTTGATGCGGGTGAAATTGATGAAGTGTATTTAGCTTCAAACGTTTTTGTCAATACAATGGCACAAGACCCAACAATCAGCAAATTAGTTCCTCTTGAGGCTAATGAAAATGCGAACGAAGGTCATTGGGATTATTTATATGAACCTGATGCTAAAACTGCGTTAGATACTCTAATGCGTCGTTACGTTGAAGCAACTGTATTTGGTTCTGTAGTAGAAAATGCTGCATGTGAGCAAGGTGCTCGTATGATGGCAATGAAAAATGCTACGGATAATGCAGGTGAAATGATCAATGAATTGAAATTGTCTTACAACAAGGCACGTCAAGCTGCGATCACTGCTGAAATTTCAGAAATTGTTGCTGGTACTGCAGCCGTATAAGTTTGATAGTTTCAATAAAAGGTTAAAGATTATGAACGGAAAAATAGTACAAATCATCGGCGCGGTAATCGACGTCGAGTTTAAAGGTGCTGATTTACCAAAGATCTATGACGCGTTAAGAGTTGAAGAGCTAGACCTAACTCTAGAAGTTCAACAGCAAATCGGTGATGATACTGTTCGCGCTATCGCGATGGGTTCATCTGACGGTTTAAAGCGTGGAATGGATGTTAAAAATACTGGTGAAGCGATTTCTGTACCAGTAGGTAAAGCAACGCTAGGTCGTATCTTCGACGTTCTTGGTAATGCAATTGATAATGCAGGACCAGTAGAAGCAGAGCAGAAGAACACGATTCACCGTGCAGCTCCAGCATTTGATGAACTAGCAGCTTCTCAAGAACTTCTTGAGACAGGTGTTAAAGTAATCGATCTAATTTGCCCATTCGCTAAGGGTGGTAAAGTTGGTTTATTCGGTGGTGCCGGTGTTGGTAAAACTGTAAACATGATGGAACTTATTCGTAACATCGCGATCGAACACTCAGGTTACTCAGTATTTGCTGGTGTAGGTGAGCGTACTCGTGAAGGTAACGATTTCTATTATGAAATGGAAGAGTCAGGAGTACTTGATAAAGTTGCTCTTGTTTATGGTCAGATGAATGAACCTCCAGGAAACCGTTTACGTGTTGCCTTGACTGGTTTAACAATGGCTGAATTCTTCCGTGATGAAGGTCGTGATATCCTGTTCTTCGTAGATAACATCTACCGTTATACTCTTGCTGGTACAGAAGTATCTGCATTGTTAGGTCGTTTACCATCTGCGGTAGGTTACCAGCCAACTCTTGCACAAGAGATGGGTCAAGTACAAGAACGTATCACTTCAACTAAGACTGGTTCTATCACATCTATCCAAGCGGTATACGTACCTGCGGATGACTTGACTGACCCTGCTCCTGCTACTACATTTGCTCACTTAGACGCGACTGTTGTATTGAACCGTGCTATCGCTGAAACAGGTATTTATCCTGCAATCGATCCACTAGATTCAACTTCACGTCAGCTTGATCCACTAGTTGTTGGTCAAGAGCACTATGATGTAGCTCGTAACGTTCAGCAAACGCTACAACGTTATAAAGAGTTGAAAGACATTATTGCTATTCTAGGTATGGATGAATTATCAGAAGAAGATCGCTCTTTAGTAGCACGTGCACGTAAAATGCAACGTTTCTTCTCTCAGCCTTACTTCGTAGCTAAAGTATTCACTGGTGAAGATGGACGTTATGTTCCATTAAAAGAAACTATTCGTGGTTTCAAAATGATCGCAAGTGGTGAAATGGACGATGTTCCTGAGCAAGCATTTATGTACGCTGGTGACATTGACGAAGTTCTAGAAAAAGCGAAAAAATACCAAGGGTAATTAATTATGGCAGTCTCAATGCAAGTAGATATTGTAAGTGCAGAAGGTGAAATTTTCTCAGGTAAAGCTGAGATGCTTTATGCACAGGCTGCCGATGGTGAGGTAGGTGTTATGCCTCACCATACCCAGTTTCTAAGCTCTTTGAAGCCTGGAACAGTGCGTGTTGTAAGCGGCGATGAAGAAGATCACTTCTACATCAGCGGTGGTATCATCGAAATCCAGCCAAGTGTTGTAACCGTTCTTGCGGATACTGCAATTCGTGCTGCTGATTTAGATGAAGCTGAAGCTACAGCAGCTAAACAGCGTGCTGAAGAAGCAATGACCAATGCTAAATCTGAGACCGACATTGCTCGTGCTCAAGTAGAATTAGCAGAAGCTGTTGCTCAAATACAAGCTATCTCGAAACTTCGTGATCGTTTGCATAAAACTGGGTTGGCTTAATTCTTACCCTACTAAAAAGCGGCTTTTAAGCCGCTTTTTTTTTCTTTGTTGATTGGTTGTACTGCCTGCGGGCAATCTCTTTGTCAACGACGTGTCGTGTAGGACAACTACACTCACTTACGTTTCCTTGACCTTGCACCACAATCAATACGACTAATCTAACAAAGTATCTTCATACTTCTCTTTAAGAATGATTATGTAAACTACCTTTTATATAATCGTTTTTATTTCTAAGGAATAAGGCTATGTCTTTAAAAGTTGTTATTCTTGCTGCGGGTAAAGGTACTCGTATGCGTTCTAAGTTGCCTAAGGTTCTTCAGCCTTTAGCTCAAAAATCTCTTTTACAGCATGTAATTGATACAGCGGAATCTTTACATTCAAATTCAGTTATTACTGTAATTGGTCATGGTGCTGAATTGGTTGAGCAACGTGTTAGTGGCGATAACCTTAGCTTTGTAATGCAAGAGCAGCAATTGGGTACAGGGCATGCTGTGCAAATGGCTACACATTTGGTTGATGCAGATGATACGGTGTTAATTTTGTATGGCGATGTTCCTCTTACGTCATTGCAAACACTTCAAGATTTATTGTCTTTAGTTTCAACTGAAAACCCTTTGGCATTGTTAACGATTAATCTAGAAAACCCAACTGGCTATGGTCGTATTGTTCGTGACCAACATAATGTAGTGCAGGCGATTGTTGAACAAAAGGACGCATCAGCAGATCAACTTTTAATTGATGAAGTCAATACCGGGATTATCGCGGTTAAAGGCCAACAGCTTAATCATTGGCTATCGCAATTAAGTAGTGATAATGCTCAAGGTGAATATTACCTAACTGATATTATTGCCATGGCGGTTAATGATGGATTTACCGTTCAAACGACACAACCTGCTTCTGAAATTGAAGTATTGGGTGTGAATGATAAGGTCCAGTTACTAGATTTAGAACGTCGTTATCAGAAACAACAAGCCATTCAATTGATGCAAGCAGGCGTAACCTTAATTGATGCAAATCGCATTGATATTCGTGGTGAAGTCAATGCACAAGCGGATGTTGAAATTGATGTTAATTGTATTTTTGAAGGCCTGGTCACCTTAGGTGAAAACGTCACCATTGGTGCTAACTGCATCTTAAAAAACGTCACGGTCGCCGATGGTACGGTAATCCATCCTTTTAGCCATCTTGAAGATTGTATAGTAGGGCAAAATTGCATTATTGGTCCTTATGCTCGTTTGCGTCCAGGTACAGAATTAGGTGATGAAGCTAAAATCGGTAACTTTGTCGAAACCAAAAAAGCGATTATTGGCGAAGGCTCTAAGGTCAACCATTTAAGCTATATTGGCGATACGGATATGGGCAAAGACGTCAACATTGGTGCTGGTACAATTACGTGCAACTATGATGGAGTAAACAAGCATAAAACCATTATTGGTGACCGTGTGTTTGTCGGTTCAGACAGCCAATTAGTTGCCCCTGTACAAATTGGTGATGATGCGACTATTGGTGCTGGTTCTACCATTACCAAAGATGCACCAGAAGCACAATTAACACTGTCACGTTCAAAACAGTTAACGATTTCAAGTTGGCAAAAGCCGACTAAAAAATAGAGTTATACACTATGAAACATTATGAAATAGCTGGCAAGCTTTGCGAACCGTTTAAAAAAGCGATGGCAGACCAGGCCTGGCAAATTACCCATCAAGATGTAGGGCAAACTGAGTTATTAGCTTATGGCTATGTCATAGCGTGGGAAAAAGACGGTCATAAAGTGTTAATGCAATACTCTGACCGACAAGGCCAGGTGCAAGCTAATTTAGAAATCTCTCCCGCAATTTATGATGAGATTATGACAATGATCGATGAACTATCTTAATTCATTGATTTAAACCTCCTCACAGTGACTTATGAGTAAACTCCATTCCTACATTTCTTTAACCCGATTAAATCGCCCAGTAGGCATCTATTTGGTTTTATGGCCCGCTTTATGGGCTCTTTGGTTGGCTTCTGGCGGAATGCCTTCAATATACTTATTGTTTGTTTTTGTTTTTGGAGCGATTTTAATGCGTTCGGCCGGTTGTGTAATTAATGACTTTGCCGACCGTAATTTTGATGGCCACGTGGAACGTACTTGTAATCGACCACTTGCCTCTGGCGAAATCTCAGCCAATGCGGCACTGCTGTTTTTTGCCGTGTTGTGTTTAATTGCCTTTGGGCTAGTGTTAACACTCAATAGCCTTACCGTTTATCTCTCTTTTGGAGCGGTTTTTTTAGCCGCTTTATACCCCTTTATGAAACGTCATACCTATTGGCCACAAGCTTTTTTAGGTGCGGCGTTTGCCTGGGCAATACCAATGGCATTTGCCGCAGTTCAAAATGAGGTTCCTTGGCAAGTTTGGCCAATTTTTGCCGCCACCATGGTTTGGTCACTCATTTATGACACCGCTTATGCCGTGGGTGATATGAAAGACGATTTAAAAATCGGAGTAAAATCCACCGCTATTCTATTTGCCGACAAACTGGTGCCAATAACCGCATTTTTTCAGCTAATCATGTTGTTATTATTGGTATGGGTTGGAGTGTTATTTGGCCTTGGTTTTATATTTTTTACAGGCCTGGTCATTGTTGCAGTATGGTTTATCTATGATTTAAAACGACTTGCAAAGGGTGATGATAAACTCGCCTTTAAAGTCTTTATTCAAAACCACTGGATTGGGGTGATTGTATTGTTGAGTATCGCTTTGGATTTAGCCTACACAAATTCAAATTAATCTTGATATTTGAGTTTTACCGAATGTCTCATTAGATACATCACCATAAGATTTACCAGGCCTGGCATGCCCTGTGGCCATCTACACGTTGTGAGCATAGGGTAAATTCTGTTTTAACATTCAATATTATTGCAAGCGGGTTTCTTTTGGTACTTCTAAAATGGGGTCTAAATCCAGTGCCCAATCGGCCGCATTTAGTGCTTGTGAGAAGATTTTAATCAACGGCCCAAGCAAATCAGAGTGGTAAGGTAAAATGATGCCTTGCCCTGTTTCAGGCTCAAAAGCAAGTTGAGCTTTATCGCTGTACATATCTTTGAAAGCAATTTTAGCCAAAAGAATAGGTTCTTCACCAAGAGGGTACTGAGGGTTTTCTGGTTGTTGGTATTTGCTATCATAATCACCAATTAGTTGCGTTTTTTCAGTTTCCATCTGCTGTACTTGAGTGGTTTTATCGTCAAATAGCGTTTTACCTGTAGTAGGGTGTTGACCATGCAAAACTGGAATAACTAATTTCATAAAACGACGGGTAATCCATGCTAAATAGACGAGCTCGTTGAGAGTTTTAATTTTTAAGAGTATTCTGTCTTCAGCAGGAAAATAAGTTGCTTGGATTTGATTGATTTTGTCGCTCATAGATTAGGTTCGTTTCATGTTATTAAAAGACAGCATTTTGCAAAGAGATAAACACCTTATTATAAAAGGTTTGCTGTGCTTTAGTGCATTAATCTCGGTACCAAGCTTTGCTGACGATTCTTTGCCCAGCACGTATGATAAAAGCGAGAAAAGCGAGCTTGCACCAACTCAACCAGTCGTTGATAAGCCCTTACTAGAAAAGATTAACAGTCCTCGTATACAACATTATCTAAGCACACTGTCTGACTCCCAAGCCTATGTGGGTAAATACGTGCAGTCTTTTGGCGAAAGTATTGATCGCTTTTTTGGTAGTAAAGATCTGGATGTGGTTTATAAAGGGAACCGCTTAATTGTTTATACCCCATTTACCATTTACGATGATGGTACGAGTAAGGGAAGTATTAACTACCGAGCTCAAATTGACCTACCTAAAACGAATAATCGTTGGAAAATCTTAGTTTCCTCTTTTGAACAAGATGAACTGAATCAAACCAATAGTTTAAATAACAATAGCAGTACGCCTAGATCAAATACGCAAACGGATAATCCCAATAGTTCAGAAAACTCTTTGGCGGGGCGGTTCTTATTGGGCAATACGAAAAATAGAATTAGTCAGATCGACGTCGGTTTAAAGTTTATTAACTACATTGAGCCTAATCCTTACGTTAAATACAAAATACGTTACATCAAAAAAAGTGATAAAACACTCACTAATCGCGGTACCCAAACGCTCTATTTAGAAAGAGAGAAAGGGTTTGCTTGGGAAGGCCAAAATGTTCTAGATTATCAATCTAATAAAGAGTGGTTAACTAGAAGTCAAACCACGGCCTCTTGGTGGCGGCGAGACCGACAGGTTTTACTCAACCAAAAAGGGGTATTGTTCCAAACGGTCTCCCCTTATACGGTTAGAGGTTACTACCTAGATACAAACTGGAGTGTTATTAACCAAGGGGTTACTTTTGAAAACGTGGGTGTTGGGGTTAACGTAAGACAACAACTCTATAAAAAATGGTTATTTGGAGAAATTGAACCCAGAGTGACTTGGTATGAAAGTGATAACTTTAGCCAACCTGTTTACAGTTTACGCGTAATGCTCGAGATGCATTTCTATAAGTAAATAATATTTTATTTATCTAAGCCAGTTAACTAAAAACTTATTTGATTATTGGTTTATCCTCAGCTTCATTATAATGACTCTTGTTGTGTTGTAAAAATCAGCACAAAATCAAAAATGATAAATCAAAAAAAACATAATGATAATCAAAGAGGATAACTATTATGAAGCTTTCAAAAATTCTGAAATTACTAGCGATTTCACTGGCCGTTATTGGGTTAAATGTGCATGCTGCTGAACAAGAAAACTTACGAATTATGAGTGAAGCAGCGGGCGATACTTCTTTTACCACTAAAGTAAATGGCAAAGAGTATGTGATTACTCGTCAAATGACAAAATGTGCCAAAAACAAAGGCTGGTTACAACCGCTTATTCCTGTCGAGGGCGTTCATCCGATTACAGAAATTGAACTGCTTAAAAGCATGAATGATCCGGACTATATTTTGTTAGATATGCGTGTACAAGACAACTACGTTGAAGGCACGATTCCTGGAGCAAAAAATATTCCTTACACCGAAGTTGCTATGCGTTTAAATGAAATGGGATGTGAAAAAACAGATGGTAAATGGAACTGTGCAAATGCCAAAAAAATTGTGGCTTTTTGTAATGGTCCGGTTTGTCCTCAGTCACCCATTGCTATTAAAGCCTCGGTTCGTGAAGGCTTTCCGGCGAGCAACTTTTACTACTACCGTGGTGGCATGTTAGATTGGGCTGCATTAGGTTTTCCAATTGTTGAACCAGATTTTTAATCTGTAAGAAAAAAATACAATACCCAAAAGCCTGGATGATAAAGCATCCGGGCTTTTTGGTTTCTGAGTTTTGAAATATGCTTTTTGAATGTAATTTAGAAGTGCATTTTTGAATTTATCACTACCTGTCAGGGAGGATAAATGCCTGGCAAAAATCGAATTGATATTGATTTAATTATACGTTTAACCGTATTAAGAGTTTACCAGGCCTGGTAAAAATACTTCAGTTAACAATAAAGGCGTATTTTGCTGTTTAAAGATAGATCTTCTTGCAAAGCCGGGTTTATTGGCTAGACTTTGATTGGCTAAGTGTTTCATTAAATATGGCCAATAATCTAATTTGTTAGTAGAGACTTCAAAATCAGAACGCTCAATACTTGGTAGTTCAAATAATACTTCTCCTAAGGGCTTTGTTCCTAGGTTTTGTAAATCGTACCACGGATTTTCAGGTGTTAAATTTGGGATAATAGTTCGAGCATATACCCAATTTTTTTGGTCACACTTTAACAATACACATCTTACCCAAGCCTGTTCATTTCTTTGCATGCCTAATGCCTGAGCTTCATTTAATAAAGGCGATTCAAACTTTTCAGAAATAACTTCTACGTGTAACTCAGGACACTGCTCCCTTAATTTAGCGGTTAAAGAAGAAGGAAAGATTAGCCATTTTTGAATAGGTTTAGACGTTGTAATACGTGCAATCAGTTTAGCCGGTTTCCAAAATTGCGGCAAAATCGAATTGGGTGCATTTTTTTTCTCTTGCATTAAGGCTTTAATTTTAGAGATTCTATCTAAAGGCATGTAGGGTTCCTGGCGGCTTTTTGTGGAGAGGTTTAGCTAAAAATAAGATTAGCAGATTGTAAACTACTCGGCAGTATGTCAGCAAACCAATTCACCTTCTTTTCTATTAAGGTCATAAAAATTTTCATAGGTAATTATTAATAAGTTCAATTGTTTAGCCAAAAATTGGACTCTATTTTGCTTTAAACAAAGGCATAAATTTTTGATTAAGGTATAACGTAATGATTTCATTTGATTTTAGTAAACCCAGTATTTTAAGAAATATGTTTCTCGCCTTTATGAGTTTTGGCTTTTTAATGGGGGTGATCTTTCCGATTTTTGCCAATCTTTTTGTTGAGTGGAAAGAGGGCATGTTGGTTTGGTTTATTCTATCGTGCATTATTGCCGGGATTAGTATTGGCTTAATAAACTTTTGGTTACTCAATAAAATGTTATTACGCCGTTTGCAACGTATTGGTGAAGTAGCCAATGCCATCAGTAATAACGATGTTTCGCACAAATGTAGTCTGGAAAGTTATGATTTTATAGGTGATATGGCTTCTAGTTTTAACCTAATGTCTCAAAATTTACGCACAATGATTGAACGTATTTTAGATGTTTCTCAGCAACTTTCTTCTGCTTCAACAGATATGGTCTCGGTCACTCAAACAACTCAGAGTGGAGTGGAGAAGCAAAAATCAGATACATATAATGTCGCTCAAGCTGTTGAAACAATGAACCGTGCAGTGGAAGAGATGTCAAACCATGCTCAAGGTGCATTAAATTCAGTTGATGAGGCAAATCGTGCCACAGAGAAAGGTAATATTGTCGTAAATGACACTGTAGAATCTATTAGTGCTCTAGCACAACAGGTTCAAGAAGCGGCCAATGTAATCAAAAGTTTAGAACAAGATAGCGATACCATTGGTAGTATTTTAGACGTTATTAAAGACATTGCAGAGCAAACCAATTTACTCGCCTTAAATGCCGCAATTGAAGCTGCTAGAGCGGGCGAGCATGGTCGTGGGTTTGCTGTTGTTGCCGACGAGGTAAGAATTTTAGCCAGTAAAACGCAAGAATCGACCACTAAAATTGAATCAACTATTGTGCAACTGCAAGAGGCCGCCAGAGAAGCGGTTGATGTTATGACGTTAGGTAGTAATAAAGCTACTTTAAGCGTTAAACAAGTGAATGAAGCGGGTTTATCATTAAAAATGATAGAAACTGCCATAAGCAATATTCATAAAATGAACTCACAAATATTTCAAGCCTCAGACAATCAGACAAAACAGGCCGAGCTAGTTGATAGCAACGTTAAGCAAATTAGTGATGTTGCAATAAACGTGTCACAAGGAGCGGAACAGACCTTTCAGTCTTGCACACATGTTGGCGATCTTTCAAATCAACTTAGTAATTTGATTGGTCAATTTAAAACTAAATAATGGCTTAAAAACGTTGATAAAAGTAAAAACATTAGTAATAACGTTAATTTATGAAGTGATGAATGCACGAATTCTGTTGGAGTTTAAAGTACTAAAACAGATTGTCAAAATACAAAATTTGAGACATTTTTAAAAACTAGACAATATCAATCGACTCAATGAAAGAGTAGCCTATTGAATGAACCGTTTTAATAGGCTTAGTTTTATCTCCAGATATAGGTTCAATTTTATTCCTTAGGCGACGAATTAAAACCTCTAAACATCGATAATCATAAGTATCTTCTGTTTTGTTAAGTGCTAAAACCAGTTCTTTTTTATTCACCGCTTTCCCTGGCTCCTGTGCCAAACGTTTAATCAAAAGCTCTTCATTCTTTGTCAATTTCAATACATCAAAATGGCCTTTATTTTTAAGGGTCCACTCTAATTTATTAAGTACCCATAAAGGCTGTGAACTGTGATTATTTAAGTGATGCTTTTTATGATGAAGATTGCGAATGATAGCAATGAGTTCTTCTAAAGCAATCGGTTTGACCAGATAAGCGTTTACGCCTAATTCAAAGCCTTGTACTCTATCTATAACCTCACCATTTGCAGAGGCGATAATAATAGAAACATCGTTAGGTAACATGGTTCTTTTTAACCATGTAAAGCCATCGTCACTATTTAAGTTGTGCTCCATCACGATAATATCGGGGGAATTATTTGATAACCATTTGTTAGTACTTTCTAGAGTATCAACGCCTACTGCAAAAATACCTTCTAGATTAAGATAAGAGACCATTTGATCTCTTAAATTAATTTCATTCTCTACTACTAAGACGTTTATTTTTTTCATTTACTAACCTACATTCTCCAGCATTTTTTTAATCCTTATTTTGCTTAGTGTTACCAAACCATCCTAAACGTCGCTGTAACGTCATGCCTCTCATCAGAAGCCGCAATCTCACCTTGATAACCAAGATTTAACGAAGTCGTTTCATTAAATTGAACATTAAGGCCAAGACCTACTCTAGCGTGATCCCGGTTAAGCTTGGGGCCATAAACTGTAAAGCTCGTATTGGTCGCAGGTTCAAAACCAGCACGTAAAGTAGATTCGTTATCCATATTTTCATGCACCCAAGCTAATTCGGCATTAGGCTGAATTTGATAACCTTGTTTGGTTGTCCAGCTATGGGCAATGCGAGTACCTATCACAGAACGCAGTGATTCTTTGTAATCACTATTCACTTTAAGATTAGCCGAACCCGCACCTGTTTCAGTAAAACCATCACGGTTAACGTGTGCGTATTCAAGACCCGCAAAAGGCGTGATACTGGTGTTTTCATTTAAGGTAAATTTACGCCCCCCTTCAATGGCAATATTAGCGGTTCTTGCATCGTAATCTGATTTAGCAACAAGGTTGGAAAGCCCAACAGTGACGTTACGACTGGCTTTGGTTTTTTGGGTACCAATGCCAGCAGTACCGCTCACATAATAGTCGTTATTTAAGTGCCATTTTCCGTAAAGAGCTAATTGGTAACTATCCGCATTTAAACGCCCTTGTTCAACATCGGCATTAGCACTGGTGTAGCCAAGGGCGGTACCAATAGTGAGGTTGTTAGTCAGGTTATAATCAAAGCCAGTGGCAATGCCGCCTGCTTTGTATTCAGTACCAGAAGCATTAGTGGTGCTATCAATTTTGCCTTCATTGCCAATAGCACGTAACCACCAGCCACGTTGGGTATCAACCGAGTTATTGAGTAATTGCGAGCCAGCATCGTTCATGCTGTCATTATCATTATAAGCAAGCATCACCGTGCCGCCATTTGCGAGTAATGAATTATTGCCTTGAATACGGTCAAAGAGTACACCTTGAAATTGATTGACAGATTGCAAAGCAATCTGACTACTGTGAGTGTGTTGTACACCACTTAAGCTATCGTAAGCTTGTCTTGCACCCTTAGCCGTAAGTGTGTTTAGGTTGTTGTAAATCGTGTCCAGACTATCACTGTTAGTTTGAAAGAAAGTATCTAGCGATGTTCCAACGGCTGTTTGGTTTATGGTTCCTGAAACACCTGCATAGTCAGAGGTGTTACGGCGTAAATTTAGAAAGACATTATTCGCATCGTAGGACAAAGTAGGGGTTAAAAAAGCTAGGTCTGAACTTGCGCTGCCAAAGGTAGTGCCGCCCAATCCACCTGTTGCAGTAAGAATTGTGTAATCGGTACTGACGTTATAACTTCCAGCTTCTGGTTTAACCTGAACACTTCCGTTAGTTAAAGTTGCCGTACCAGTGGCATGAATCACATCATTATTTCCGGCATCATCCACTTCTACCGCATAAAGACCTCCGCCAGAAAAATCGACATTACCGTTTACATTCAAGGCACCGATAGAATTACCTGGTGCAATGGTTCCGCCAGCTAAGGTAACGCTGCCCACGGTACCATTACCGCCTAGCTGACCATTTGTATTAACGGTGGTAGCAGAGTTGGCAATGGAACCATTGACAGAAAGAATACCGTTATTAATGGTGGTGCTACCTGTGTAGATGTTCACGCCAGTTAAATTAAGGTTGCCTGTATTTGATTTGCTTAAACTTCCTGTACCACTCACTACGCCCGCATAGGTGCCAGACGTACTTTGGTCAAATGTGACATTAGCATTATTGGTGATATTGCCTTGTAGTGAAGTCGTTGTACCTTGCAGTGTGCCGCCATTGACTGTTGTGCCGCCGCTGTAGGTGTTGGTGCCAGATAAGGTCAGCGTGCCTGTGTTTGTCTTGGTCAAGCCACCTGTACCACTCACTACGCCCGCATAGGTACCAGACGTACTTTGGTCAAATGTGACATTAGCATTATTGGTGATATTGCCTTGTAGTGAAGTCGTTGTACCTTGCAGTGTGCCGCCATTGACTGTTGTGCCGCCGCTGTAGGTGTTAGCGCCAGATAAGATCACCGTACCTGTATTTGTCTTGGTCAAGCCACCTGTACCACTTAGTACACCCGCATAGGTACCAGACGTACTTTGGTCAAATGTGACATTAGCATTATTGGTGATATTGCCTTGTAGTGAAGTCGTTGTACCTTGCAATGTGCCACCATTGACTGTTGTGCCGCCACTGTAGGTGTTAGCGCCAGATAAGATCACCGTGCCTGTGTTTGTCTTGGTCAAGCCACCTGTACCACTCACTACGCCCGCATAGGTGCCAGACGTACTTTGGTCAAATGTGACATTAGCATTATTGGTGATATTGCCTTGTAGTGAAGTCGTTGTACCTTGCAATGTGCCACCACTGACTGTCGTGCCGCCACTGTAGGTATTGGCGCCAGATAAGATTACCGTACCAGTATTTGTTTTGGTTAAGCCACCTGTACCACTCACTACGCCCGCATAGGTGCCAGACGTACTTTGGTCAAATGTGACATTAGCATTATTGGTGATATTGCCTTGTAGTGAAGTCGTTGTACCTTGCAATGTGCCACCACTGACTGTCGTGCCGCCACTGTAGGTATTGGCGCCAGATAAGATTACCGTACCAGTATTTGTTTTGGTTAAGCCACCTGTACCACTCACTACGCCCGCATAGGTGCCAGACGTACTTTGGTCAAATGTGACATTAGCATTATTGGTGATATTGCCTTGTAGTGAAGTCGTTGTACCTTGCAATGTGCCGCCATTGACTGTTGTGCCGCCGCTGTAGGTGTTAGTACCAGATAAGATTACCGTACCAGTATTTGTTTTGGTTAAGCCACCTGTACCACTCACTACGCCCGCATAGGTGCCAGACGTACTTTGGTCAAATGTGACATTAGCATTATTGGTGATATTGCCTTGTAGTGAAGTCGTTGTACCTTGCAATGTGCCACCATTGACTGTCGTGCCGCCACTGTAGGTGTTAGCGCCAGATAAGATCACCGTGCCTGTGTTTGTCTTGGTCAAGCCACCTGTACCACTCACTACGCCCGCATAGGTGCCAGACGTACTTTGGTCAAATGTGACATTAGCATTATTGGTGATATTGCCTTGTAGTGAAGTCGTTGTACCTTGCAATGTGCCACTACTGACTGTTGTGCCGCCGGTGTAGGTATTGGCACCAGATAATGTCTGTGTCCCCGAACCTTGCTTGGTCAGGCCACCAGCACCCGATAAAATACCAGAATAACTTGTCGATGTATTATTACCGCCAGTCGTCAATGTATTGGCATTCAAGGTCACATTACCTGCACCGGCTAATGAGCCAATGCTTAAGTCTGTTGTCAGGTCAAGTGAACCTCCGCCTACCGTTACCGCACTGTTACTACCTAACGCACTGGTATTGGAAGCTTGCAGAATACCTGCATTAATGGTGGTTGCACCAGTATAGGTATTGGCACCAGATAAGGTCACCGTACCTGTGTTTGTTTTGGTTAAACTCCCCGTACCACTCACTACGCCCGCATAGGTGCCAGATGTGCTTTGATCAAATGTGACATTGGCATTATTGGTGATATTGCCTTGTAGTGAAGTCGTTGTACCTTGCAGTGTGCCGCCGTTGACTGTTGTGCCGCCGCTGTAGGTGTTAGCGCCAGATAAGGTCTGTGTCCCCGAACCTTGCTTGGTTAGGCCGCCAGTACCCGATAAAACGCCTGAATAGTTTGTTGAAGTGTTATTGCCCCCCGTGGTGAGCGTATTGGTATTTAGGGTCACATTACCTGCACCGGCTAATGAGCCAATGCTCAAGTCTGTTGTCAGGTCAAGTGAACCTCCGCCTACCGTTACCGCACTGTTACTACCTAACGCACTGGTATTGGAGGCTTGCAGGGTACCTGCACTGATAGTGGTTGCACCGGTATAGGTATTGGCGCCAGAAAGCGTAAAGGTTCCAGCACCTTGTTTTGTTAAACCACCGCCAGAACCTGAAATTACACCTGACAACGTTGTCGATGTGCCATCACCACCGGTGGTCAGTGTTTGACCATTGAGATTGATATTACCCGCGCCGTTAATTGAGCCGATGGTTTCATCGCTGCCCGTTAGTATGAAATTGCCCGCATTACTGACCGCAACCCCATCCCCTATTGCCGCATTACCGCCACCATCGATATTGAGAGTACCTGCCGCCTCAATCGATATTGCCGAACTCTCATTAATATCGCCTGTTGCCGATACTGTTAATATCCCACCAATGACAGTGGTTACACCAGTAAATGAGTTATTACCTGAAAAGGTTCGGTTTCCATATGACTTTAGATTACCAGCGCCGGTAATGTCACCCGAAAAAATACCTCCAGCGTTGTTCGAACCCAAGGTTAAAGTCTGCCCCGCATTAATGGACGCGGTGCCGGCACCAGCAAAGCCGTTGATACTTTCACTATCGGCTACATTCAATGTTGCGCCCGCTGAAACATTGACTGTTTCGCTTGTGTTGGAGATAGCACCCCCACCAGTTAAGCGTAATGTGCCCGCTGTAATATTGGTATCACCTTGGTAACTATTATTAAACCCAGAGAAAATAAGGATGCCCGAACCTGTCTTTTCAAGACTAAATGAGCCATTGATGTCATCGATGCTCCCAGATTGCGTTGCTGTCCCCGTCGTGACCTGAAGTTGAGTTGAATTATCCGTCAGAGCAATTACACCCGTTTTATCTTCACCATCTGTATAGTTGATAACGGCAGCCCTTGCTTGCTGTCCTGTGGAAAGCACTAACAAAATCGCCCAATAAAGGGGTTTTAATTTAGAGTGAAGAACGCTCGAATCTTTTAGTGTGTGTTCCACCTGAATTTCCTTAATGAATATGTTTTTATGGTTATCAATACCAGCACGACTTTGTAGACGAAAGCAGAGTATGATTTTATACCGTCCATTTATTTACTTTGATGACGGGCGGTTTGCACGACTTATTCACTATCGCATAGTTCCATGTGGTGCGGCTTAGTAACAGAAAAAATGGCGTGTTCTGCATAATGACAATCAACCCTTTAACTATTTTTTCTGAGTCTTGCGAGTAAAATCGACGTTGTATATAAAGAGAATGATATGCGTAGATTTAATTAAGTACTATCCAATTTCCGCAAAAGCATTGATTTAAATGCCTCTTTACTAGGATTTATAATGCTCTCTTTAGCTTAGAGTAAGTAGCATATTTGAGTGGAAAAGATAAATTGAAACGATGAGCATCTTTATTTGTATAGTAAATAAACAAGAGTCTTAGACTGATGTAAAAGTCGGTTAAATAATTAGGTAGCTAGGGTTTTGGAGGGAAGTTCGTTAAATAACTGACGATACTCGGTTGCAAACCGACCGAGATGTAAAAAACCATATTGCATGGCAATAGCTGTGACAGTTCTGCTTTGAGGATCTGACACTTTAAGTTTTTCTCGAACACGATGAAGACGACACAAACGAAGATAAGCGAGAGGGGGCATATCAACATAACACCTGAATGCATATTGTAAAGTTCGTTCAGAAATGCCAATGGCATTACAGATGTCTACAATGGTTGGTACCATATCGGAAGCAAGATTCTCATCAATAAAAGCACGCACCTTTTGACAAAGATTAAATGCCCGTTTTCTCTCCATAATCGTTGGTCTAGCATGACCAACATCAAAGTTAGTTGTAGCCTGCAATATATCTTGCAAGAGCATACGATTCATCAGATTCGGACATACAGGCAAGTTTTTTACATGATTCATCTCACTTATGCAAAGCCATCTATTCATTACCTCTTTTATCGATTGCTGCTTTGTGGAATTCATAATAAGCAACTCCTGTGGTGCTTTATCCCATTTTTCAGGATTTAAAGCTTGAGCCCCATTTAAAAAATCATCCTGGTTTAAAGAGACATAAGATGTTTGTGCTCCGGCTGGCACATAAATATCAAATTCAGTATTTTCAGGCATAAAAAATACCGCTTCATCATTAACCATTCCGTATTCTGAGAATCGAGATTTAGGGTCGGGAGTACAATATGAGATGGTACATAGGTTAGCAGGTGTACAACCTAACTTTTGAACGGAAGTCGTTTGGCTTTCTCGTACAAGCTGTTGCCCGCCTAAGTCAAGGCAATCCATTTGTGCGAGCTGATTTCCCCGACTAAGCTGGTAACACTCCATTTCAATCCAAGATTGCATCGAAGCCTGAACATCAGGATCTTGAATAATCGTTGAACTAAATTGAGTCTCTAAAGCAAAAACCATATTAACTCCCAAGTGAAATTTAGATTAAAGTCATGATGTTGATTAGTATTAATAACAAAGTTTTGCTTGATTATACATATATTTAGAATAAATCTATATCAAGTAAATTATTGAAAAGTCTTCTAAATAGAAAACCTTTTAATACATTGTGCTGTTAAATGAACCGTTTAAAACATAGATTGCTTTTTGCTCAATAAAAATAAAAAAGAGTAAAATCTTTAATCAATCAGAATAATTGAGGGTTAAGAGGTTGTTTAGTAGAGTTTAATGGGCGGTTGGTTTGACATTAAAGCTATAAACCCTAAGCCCTAATAAACCCTAAGCCAAAAACTCGCTCCTATTAAAGAGCGAGTATTCAGTTTATGTAGAGAGTTGTTACCTGATATAACTTGAAACCGTGCTTACCCTTTGTGATCGAGTAAACGTTGTTGGGCTTGTTGGGTGAATGAATCGGCAATTTTAAAGGTTTTAATACTCTCAACTAATTCTTGCGATTGTTCCGAAATTGCAAGGGCACTTTCAGCAGAGAGTTGTACTAATTGAGCATTTTCTTGAGTATTGCTGTCTAGGGATACAATAGCTTGGTTAAGTTGTTCTATACCCTGTGATTGCTCTAATGATGATGTTGCTATTTCACCAATCATATGAATAACCTGTTCCATTGACTGACTCAGATCATTCATTGATGAGCCTGATTGCTCTGCCAAACGAGTGCCTTCAACCACTTGTGATACTGAGCGATCAATAAGAGTTTTAATATCTTTTGCCGCATCTGCTGATTTACCTGCTAGGTTTCTTACTTCACCAGCAACTACGGCAAAACCTCTACCATGTTCACCAGCTCGTGCCGCCTCAACGGCAGCATTAAGAGCCAGTAGGTTGGTTTGAAACGCAATAGAATCAATCAAGCCAATAATCTGCTGAATTTGATCGCTGGATTTTTTAATGTCTTGCATGGCACTAATGGTTTTTTGCATGATCTGACTACCCTGATTTAAAGATTTGCTGGCATCTACACTCAGCGAATTAGCTTGTTGGGCGTTGTCGGCATTGTTTCTTACTGCAGCAGTGATTTCTTCCATGGTCGAAGCGGTGTCTTCTAGTGCGGCAGCTTGGTCTTTAATACGTTGGGCTAAATCGGTATTACGACTGGTTGTAGCATCAATATCTTTGGCAATGTTGCGAATAGAAGCGTCTACCTGAGAGATGGTGGTAGAAAGTTTATCTAATGAATGATTTATGGCATCTTTCATATTGCCTAAATCGGCTTCATAGTCGCCTTCTACACGATGAGTTAAATCGCCCTCAGATAAATACTCAATGACATTAGAAATATTTGTATTAGCGTGATGAATTGCCTGAGACATATAGTTGATTTGTTCACCTAAGTCATGAATAAAGCCATCTAAAGCAGAGACATCAATTTGTTCGCCAATATGTCCTCTAGCGGCTTTTTCTACCATGATTTTTAGATTTTGTTCTACTGCGGCTTGCATTTTTTCAAGCTTGACGTTTTCAGTAATATCTTTCCACTCAGTCACAAAACCAATACGTTGGCCTTCATCTCCCCAGATAGGGTTAACAATGATATTTAAATGAAGCTCTCCTAGCGTAAGTTTGGCAACGTAGGTCTCTTTAAGTTGACCAAGTAAATGGCGTTGATGTCCTGGATTAACGTGAAAAATATCAATATTTTTACCAATTAAATCATTGGCTTCAAACTGAGGTAACATTTTTTGAATATCTGGTTCAACTGATTTTAAGGTTTGTAGAATTGCCTCGTTCATGTAAGTGATATTAAGATCATTATCAGCCAACATAATATTAGAGGTGCTTTGGTCAACGGTAGTGCGTATTGCATTAAGCTCATGCATCTGGCGTCCAATTCGTTGCAACATGTTATTGACGTTACTAGCGAGTTTTTTGACTTCTAAACTACCCATAGGTTTGATTTTTATATTGGTATCAATAACGCCATCTTTTGAGCAAATTTGGTTTAAACCGTTGTAAATATTTTGTAACGGAGAAATAAGTGAGCGTCTAAATAGTAATTCAAAAGCGAGGATTGTAAAAATGAATATAGCGACAAAAACCAAGAAAATTTCTATTTTCTTATTGGTTGCTGCTTGTTCGAGTAATTCTGTAGTTTGTTTTTGCCTCTCGTTAGTAAGATAGACATACCATGTATTAATTGCCTCGATTGTTTTACGGTCATCAACTAATACTTGAGAATCGATCTCTTGAATACTCATACCTGAATTTTTTAATTCAATGACTTTCTCAGACATTTTAGTGTATTGGTTCACCACGTTTTCAATAGTATTGATAGCCTCTTTTTCAGAAGCGTGTAGGGGCGTTAATTTTTTGTAGTGATTTAGGTCTTTTCTGATGTTTTTGGAATTTTGTAATACAGCCTGGCTATAGCTTTGGGTGCGATAGTCTTTTTCGCCTCGGAGAACCATATTTTTAAAATTATGTATAAACTGTCCATAGCCCATTTGAACTTGTATATCCTGCAGTAGCTTGGTTCGCTCAGAGAAATTCTGATTCAAGGCTATTAGTTCTTGATTAGCTTTATTCTCTAATGAATTGAATCCCCAATAACCTAGGACATTTATTACCAGTAAGAGCACAAAAAATATAACCATATTTTGTGTTGTAGTTTGGCCTTTTGTCGTTGAATGGCTCATTGAATTGTTCTCCTGGAGCAATTGTTAAATACTTTTCTGTATCTAAGATAAGTAAAAAATATGAATGATTTAAATCATGATCTAAAATTTATTAAAGCCAATTTTGCCTTTATATTAGGACTATAGGGTTTTGATTGGATTTTTACTTAATTCATTACTAATTTTTATTTATCTTAATTGTTAATTTGGATTTTTTATTTCAGGTATATCGGAGGCAAGCAAGAAAAAAGCCAGTTTCCTTAAGTTTTTGATTTTGAATATAGAGTTTAGAGTCCTGTGTGGTAATGAGGTTACGTGTGTTGTCGATCTACGTTATTATCAAGCCATTTTTTCTGAGACACTTTGAATAAAGTCCTGTATGTAGGCATGATGTTGCTGGCTTTGTAATGTTGCCGCATAGAGCGTTGACCAAAGTCCGTCTTTACCTAGGCTTCGAGTGGGTAAGTGGGCAAAGTCCGGTTGGCTTTGAATGAGCCATTTCGGCAGAACGCATAAACCTCGTTCCGACTCGACTAACTGCAGCATCATTAACGTTAATTCAGAGTATCGAATATTTGCGGGTTCAATGCTTTTTGGGTACAAGAAGCGAGTAAAAATGTCTAATTTCTGAGCTGACACGGGATAGGTAATTAAAATCTGGTCGGCAAAATTTTCTGGTTCTAACCACTGCTTTTGGCAATAGGGGTGGTTAACAGGCAAAACCGCTACTAATTCGTAGCTAAAAAGAGGTAGAAAGCTCAGTTCAGGGTAAGGTTCAGGGTCAGAAGTAATGACCAAATCCAAATTTTGGCTTTGCAGCTTTTTTAAGGGCTGTTCACCAAAAGAATTTAAGATATCTAAATCCACATTCGGCCATTTTGCTTGGTAGTTGCGTAGCATGGGAAGCAACCATTCAAAGCAGGTATGGCAATCTACACCAATAAATAAACGACCTTGTTCTCCTTGAGCCAATGCTTTAAGCGTTTGCTGAGTTTGCTGTAACTTTGGTAAAAGCTCTTGTGCGGTTTTTAATAGAATTTGTCCTGCGGGGGTGAATTGAATCGGGTTGGTTTTGCGTTCAAATAACTTGAGTTCCAATACCTCTTCTAAGTGTTTTATTTGGTGTGACAATGCCGACTGCGTCATAAACAGTCTTTCTGCGGTAGCATTGACTGAGTGGGTCTCTGCTAAGGTAGCCATCGTTTGCAGGTGTTTAATTTCAATCACGTTTTTAGCTCTGTATGACGAATATAGTGGATATGACTTTGTGTTTGATATCGCTTTATGCAGGTTTACCAGGCCTGGTAAATTTTAAAAACCGAAACCATTCACCTCAAAAAAACAGATATTCTTATTATGAATATAATTCATATTTAAGTGAATTTTATTCGTTTGTTTTCAATTTGTGGCTATCTTATCATTCTTTTCAAACGTAATACTCTCCAAAGTGAACAATTGAAAGGATAAATCATGACCACGCATAACTTAGGTTACCCAAGAATTGGCGATAAACGTCAATTAAAATTTGCATTAGAAAGTTACTGGAAAGGTGAAAAACCGCTTAAAGAACTTGAATTACTTGCCAGTAATATTCGTTACCAAAATTTTCAAACTCAAATCGAGGCAGGTATTAAATTATTACCAGTCAATGACTTTGCCTATTATGACCAAGTGCTCAATATGAGTACCTTATTAGGGGTGATTCCAAGCCGTTTCCGTCAAGAAAAATACCATGTAGATATTGCTTTTAGAATGGCTAGAGGACGCGCTCCTTCCGATGATGGCCATTTTTGCTGTGCTTCTCATACGCCAACAGAGTCAAAGGCGGGGTATGCTGGGGCAATGAAAAAATGGTTTGGAACTAATTACCACTATATCGTGCCAGAGCTTGAGCAAGATACCCGTTTTTGTTTGACTGATACCAGGTTGTTTGCCGAAGTAGACGAGGCATTGATTGTGGCCAAAGATGGTAAAGATGTGCAGATTAAACCTGTTTTGCTAGGCCCTGTGAGCTACTTGTATTTAGCCGAAAATAAAGGCACCTCTATTGATAAGCTGAGCCGTTTACCAGAGCTATTGGCCGTTTATAAAGAGATATTAGAAAAGTTAGCCGCTAAAGGAATTGAGTGGGTACAAATGGATGAACCTATTCTCACTTTAGAGTTAGAAGATAAGTGGCAAAAGGCTTTGCAATCGAGTTATAGCGAGCTTGCGAGTGATAATGTAAAACTACTGTTAGCGAGCTATTTTGAAACCCTAGGCGAACATATTGACCTAGTTACAAGTTTACCGATTGATGGCCTGCATTATGATGCGATTTGGGGTAAAAAGCAGCTGGCTGAAGTTGTAGACGGTATTTCGGCAGATAAGGTTTTGTCATTAGGATTGGTCGATGGCCGCAATATTTGGAAAACCAATCTGCAACAAGTGATTGAGCTGGCTAAATCAGCCAAAGCCAAATTTGCAGACAACCTATGGGTTGCGCCAAGTTGTTCTTTACTGCATGTACCCGTTGATTTAGAGAGTGAGCAAACATTAAATGCCGAACTAAAAGGTTATTTAGCGTTTGCCAAACAGAAATTAGCTGAAGTGGCCATTATTGATAAAGCACTCAATAGTGAATTGAGTGAGGTTGATAAGGCCAAGCTGGTTGCCAATGCTAAAACCATTGCTGCGAGAGCTGATTCAGCCATGGTGAACAATGCTCAAGTGCAAAAAAGCTTGTTAAATATTGGACAGATTGCGTTACAACGTAATAGCTCTTATGCGATTCGTTCAAAATTGCAAAAAACAAAATACAATTTGCCACTGTTTCCAACCACCACCATTGGATCGTTTCCACAAACCGCAGAGATTCGCCAAGCACGTCAAGCCTTTAAAAAGGGTGATTTAACCGAAGCTGAGTACCTAGAAAAAATGCAGACCGAAATTCGTGACGTGGTTGAGAGACAAGAACGTATTGGGATTGATGTCTTTGTTCATGGTGAGCCCGAACGAAATGATATGGTTGAATATTTTGGTGAACAACTCAAAGGCTTTGCCTTTACCCAGTTTGGTTGGGTGCAATCTTATGGTTCGCGTTGCGTTAAACCACCTATCATTTATGGCGATGTTTCACGTGAAGCTCCTATGACGGTTGCTTGGTCAAAGTATGCACAAAGCTTGACTAATAAACCTATGAAAGGAATGTTAACGGGAGCGGTAACCATGTTGCAGTGGTCATTTGTGCGTGATGATCAGCCACGTTCACTAACTTGTAATCAAATTGCTTTAGCATTGCGCGATGAGGTGCAAGACCTAGAAGCGGCAGGTATTGAAATCATTCAAATTGATGAGGCGGCGCTGCGTGAAGGGTTGCCTTTAAAACAAAACGATTGGATCGAGTATCTAGATTGGGCGGTTAACTCGTTCCGTATAACAACCTCTGGGGTGAAAGATAGTACCCAAATTCATACTCATATGTGTTATTCCGAGTTTAACGATATTATTCAATCTGTGGCCGATATGGACGCGGATGTCATCACCATTGAAACCTCTAAATCACAAATGAAGTTACTGGATGCTTTTGTTGATTTTGATTATCCAAATGAGATTGGTCCAGGTGTGTATGATATTCATTCACCCAATATTCCAACGGTAGAACAGATGGTCGCTTTAATTGAAAAAGCGGCACAGAATATTCCCGCTGAACGCTTATGGGTCAACCCTGATTGCGGGTTAAAAACTCGTGGTTGGAAAGAGACCGAACCTGCTTTAACCAATATGGTGAAAGCCACAAAAGAGTTACGTGAACGTTTTGCTCTAAAAGCAAGTGCTTAATGTTTGCTTGTTAATCGCTTACAGAGCTTTTTGATACGATTAAAACCTCGGTTGTTCATATTGCAACCGAGGTTTTTTTGTCTGTAGGATAAATTACCAGGCCTGGTAAAATTGTGGCAAAAATACGCTTTACACTACCTTATAAAAGCAGCAATATTCTTAAAAAACACATTGATTTGTTTGGTAAACGATTAGCGATTTATGCGTGTTGGTAATCTATTTTATGGCCAACCCAACGGTTTTGTAATGCATCTACAATTTTTGGGTTCTCAGAGACCAATAGACTTGCCCAATGCTGAGCGGTAGGAATCCATTGACTATCTCGTTTAAGGTCTGCAATACGGAACTGTAATCCACCAGTTTGTTTGGTGCCGAGTATTTCACCAGGCCCCCTAATTTTTAAATCTTCTTCGGCAATTCTAAAACCATCGGTGGTGTCTCGCATAATGTTTAGGCGAGCTTTACCGGTTTCGGATAATGGAGCTTGATAGAGTAAAACACAGTGACTTTGTAAGTCACCTCGACCCACACGGCCTCTAAGCTGGTGAAGCTGGGCAAGGCCTAAACGTTCGGCGTTTTCAATAATCATTAAACTTGCATTAGGCACGTTAACGCCAACTTCAATCACCGTAGTGGCCACCAATAAATCAAGTTGATGTTCTTTAAAGGCATTCATGACTAAGGCTTTTTGTTCGCCTTTTAAGCGTCCATGAACCAGGCCAACTCTCAAATCTGGCCAGTAATCTATAAATTGCGTGGCGGTTACTTCTGCTGCCTGAGCATGTAATAGTTCTGACTCTTCAATGAGCGGACAAACCCAGTAAGCTTGCACCCCATCTTTGCATTTTGCGTAAAGATGTTCCATGACTTGGTGGCGTTTTTCATTACTTAATACCGCCGTATCAATCGGTTTACGCCCTGGAGGCAGTTCATCGATAACCGACAAATCTAAATCACCATAGGCTGTCATCGCTAAGGTTCTCGGGATAGGTGTGGCAGTCATAATGAGTTGATGGGTATGGATGTTTTCATCCCTGTTTTTTTCATGTAGGGCTAAACGCTGATGAACGCCAAAGCGATGTTGTTCGTCAATTATCACCAAACCGAGCTTGTGGAATTCCACCGCATCTTGAAAGAGGGCGTGTGTACCGACAATGACCTTAGCTTCACCAGAGGCAATCTGAGCCAGCTGATATCGTTTTTCTGCAGCTTTCATTCGTCCATTGAGCCAGGCAACAGGAATATTAAGCGGCTCTAACCACTCTAAAAAGGCATTAAGGTGTTGTTCTGCCAATATTTCTGTAGGTGCCATTATTGCCACTTGATACCCCGCATCTGCCGCTTGAATGGCTGCCAAAGCGGCAATAACCGTTTTACCTGAACCAACATCGCCTTGAACCAGTCTTTGCATTGGATGAGGTTGAGCTAAATCGTGTTGTATCTCTTGTAAAACCCGTTGCTGAGCGTTGGTCAGCATAAACGGTAGGCTAGCTAATAATGCATTGCTATTTTGGCTTGGAGGTAATGCGGGGGCGATACGTTTTTGCTCAGTTTGACGTAATAGTTGCAGACCAGCTTGTTGGCTTATTAACTCTTCAACAATTAAACGTTGTTGTGCAGGGTGGGTAAATTGTTTGATTTTGCCTAAATCGTCGTTGGGTTGCGGTTGGTGCAAGGTTAATAAAGCATGGTTTAATAGCGGTAATTGAAGCTCGTCAAGTAAGGTTTTTGGCAGTAGCTCTTTAAGTGGTTGTTCTTTTAATAGATCAATCGCTTGATGGATTAACTTTAAGATTGTTGCTTGGCCTAAACCTTCAGTTGTTGGGTAGGTTGGGGTTAAGGTCGTTTCAAGTATTGGCTCATCGTTTGGTTTAATAAACTGATAGCTGGGATGAACCATCTCTAGACCATTTGGCCCTGAGCGTACCTCGCCGAAGACTTGTAAATGTTTGCCACGGGTAAATTGCTGGGCTTGGCGATAATGAAAGTGAAAAAATCTTAGGGTTAAAAAAGCCCCGTTTTCAGATTGAATCTTAACTAAAAGGCTATTTCTTCTACCACGAGTTAATGCTTGGGAAAAAATTTCACCCTCAACCAAAACCTCGGTTCCAACAAGTGCATTTTCAATAGAGGTAAGTTTGGTTTTGTCTTGGTATCTTAAAGGCAGATGAAATAGTAAATCCTGAACCACAAATAGCCCGATTTTATGCAGTTTTTCTAACTGTTTTGGGCCTACGCCTTTCAAATTGTCTAAAGAGAGTTCAGTGAGCATATGAGTGGTCTTAATCAAATTGCTTAAATTCTATCAAAATCTACCAGGCCAGGTAAAAATGGTTAGAGATAAACTCTGGATTGATTAAGAGCAATAGAAAGCGTTTAAGGAACTAGCTAGCTATTGCTTACTATTGCTAACTATTGCAGAGCAAATTTAATTTCTTCATTGCCAGAGAGCTCTTCCGGGATAGAGCGGAGATGTTTACCGAGTTCTTTAACTTTTTGTTGAGCTCTAATATATTGGATTTGGCTTACGTTTAAACGTTGCATGGATAGTTTTGCGGCTTCTCTCACTTCATCGGTCACATAGCGTGAATCCTCTGTTTCTGAGACGACCATACGAGCAATGTTTAATAGATTAATCATTTCATAAGCTTGGTTTTCACCATTTGGGCACTTCTCAATGTCTTCTTGCTGAAAAAGGATACCGCAATATACTGAGTTTTTAACATGCCATTTTTTTGCAACGTAAATACCAATATGAGCACTGGTAGTGTGAAACGCTTTAAGTTCCATTTCTCTGCATTTCGAAGGTGTCATTAAGCTCGCAATATAACAAGGTTTGTATTTTTCGGGAGCATATTGACTTAAGACAATATAACCCACGTTGTATAGCAGACCATATAGATAGGCATCACTTGATTTAAAGTCTTTTAATTTTCTAGAAAGCTCAACCATAGCAGTAGCGATTTTGATGGCGTGATTCACAATAATGACAGAATCGCCTTTTGACTGAAAACTAAACTCAATTGCACTTGAAAAGAAAACGGTAAAAATACCCTTAGTACCTAAAATATCAACCGCTTGCCGTGCTGTTGTAATTTCTTTTTTAGCCATAAAAGAGGCTACAGCAAGGAACTTAGTAAAAAGTTTAGGGTTTCGATTGATGCACTGAGTTATGACCAAAACATCAGGTTCTGGTTTTAAGGATTCATTTTGAAGGGTGGCAACTTCATTTGAAATTTTAGGCAATTTTACTTTGCTTAAAATTGAAGCGGCTATTGCAAGTTGTTGTTTCATAAAATTTAACTTAATCAAGCTGTTTTAAATATTGCAATCTTGCTTTAGGCATAGAGATGGCATCATGAGGATGTAACACAAGTTATCATTCTAAAGTAAATGAGATTGCAAAGCTTATTTAAAAATTGAATTGGCCTAAAAAGAATTTTGGGTAATTGTGCTTTTAAATAGCAGCTCATTGAGTGCATGAGCATTAGAGTTTAGTTTAGCTGTAATTTTGAAGGAGTTGGGTGGTTTGCTTAAAAATCATTCATGCCTGCGGCCAAACGTAAGCTGGTATGGAATTCGCTTATATAGCTTTCATTAGAGTAAATTTATTCTCCGGATAAACTTGTGCAACAAATCTTAATTTTTGGTAACTAGGTTTGATAAATAATGTACGGTTCTGTCGGGGTTCTCGAGAGGTATGTATGTTTTGTAAACGTTATCAAGACCAAGTTAAGTCATTAAAATCAGAATTGACAAATCAAAATTCAATGCTTGACGCTTTGGATAGAGTGACAGCAATTATTGAATTTGACTTAACAGGTAAAATTTTAAGAGCCAATGAGAACTTTCTCAAAACCATGGGATATTCATTAGATGAATTGGTTTCTCAGCATCACAAGATTTTTGTAGATAGCAAAGAAGTCAACTTGCCAGAATATAAAACGTTTTGGTCAGATTTGAGTGCGGGTAAACCTTGTTCTGGACGTTTTTACAGGCATAAGAAAAATGGCGATGGCGTCTGGTTAGAAGCCAGTTATAACCCAGTGTTTGATGAAGCAGGCAAGCCTTATAAAGTGGTTAAATTTGCTACGGATATTACCAATCAAGTGACAGAAGAACTTGATGCCAAAGCACAAGTTGCCGCAATTAATAAAGTAATGGCCGTCATTGAGTTTAAGCCTGATGGAACCATCATCGGTGCGAATGAGAATTTTTTAAAAACCATGGGGTATTCATTAGCAGAGATACAAGGCCAGCATCATAAAATGTTTGCTAATCCAGATTATGCTACCAGTAAAGAGTATAAAGATTTTTGGTTATCCTTAGCAAGTGGGCAATCTTTTATGGGAACCTATTGCCGATTAGGGAAAGACAATAAACGGGTTTGGCTAGAGGCCAGCTATAACCCCATTATGAATAGCCAAGGTAAAGTGGTTAAAGTCATTAAATACGCAACCGATATTGGATCTAACCCGAATGCTCAATTATTAGATAAGGTGGTTGAAGATGTGGCAAATACTATCTCTTCGATTGCCCAAGGTAATCTTGCTGTTAAGATGACTAACCATTTAAATAAAGACAAAAAGACTTTATATGATGAAGATATTGAGAAGTTGAGCCAGTCTGTTGAGAATATGGTGGTTAAACTTAAAGAGGTGATTAGTGTTGCTTCAGATGCGGCGAGTATTGCCAAAAGTTCAGCGGCAGAAATATCGAATGATGCCATTAGTTTAAATGAGCGTGTTCAACAACAGGTTAAAGAGTTACAGCATACATCCAATACTATGGATGAAATGAATAGTGCAGTCCAACAGACATCTAAACATACCCAAAAAGCTAACCTCGTTGCCGAAGAAGTTCAATCTAAGGCGAATCAGGGTGTGCAAGTCATGCAGCAAACCATCGATGCGATGTCGAGCATTCAAGAGTCGAGTGAAAAAGTGGCGGATATTGTCACTCTGATTGATGGTATTGCATTTCAAACAAATTTATTGGCTCTTAATGCTGCGGTTGAAGCCGCACGAGCAGGTGAGCAAGGCCGAGGTTTTGCTGTAGTTGCCGGTGAAGTACGTTCTTTGGCTCAAAAATCGGCTGAGGCGGCAAAAGATATTAAAAAACTGATTGATGAAACCGTCTCTAGAGTGAATCAAGGTTCAACTATGGCAAGTGAATCAGGTTTAGTGTTATCGAGTATTAACAATTCTATTTCTGAAGTGACTGATATGATTTCACAAATTGCCGAAGCTTCACAAAATCAAGCTCAAGGGATTAATGAAGTGCATAATTCCATACGTCATTTAGAGTCATCAACTCATGAGAATGCAAAAATGGTTGAAAATACTTCTGCGAATGCAAAAAATCTTAATGATCAATCAGAAATCTTAAGTGACGATATTGCCTACTTTAGATTTTAGAATCTCGCTATAAATTATGAGCTTAGTTTTCAAGGTTTAGTTATCAACCCTTAGTTAATAGAGCTAAGCTATGAAAGCTAAGTTAATACAGTATGACGACATGGTTATATTCTCTAAATCGCAGTAAAATAGTTTATTAAAATGAGAACTTTGTACGAGTCATGGGCAAAAGTAAAATGAGAGAAAATTTTTACTTGTTTATGATCTTGTGCAAAGGTATCAAAATATAAAACAATCACTTAAAAGACCATTTCTGTGCAATTATTTCAACTTTCCGTCTTATCGAAAAAGAAACCTGAATTACGCTACTTTTTAGCGATGTTATTGAGCTTGATTGTGCTTTGGAGTGGAATCTTAACTTGGTTTTCGTGGCGTTTAGAGATGCATTTTGACCATGTAATGGTGCTATTGTTCTTGGGCCTACTGTTATTGACTCTCGTGGTGGTTACTACCGCAAAACCACCTTTTAAAGCATTTTCACACCCCTCTGAATCAATATGGTTAGGTTTGCTTAGTTGGGTATTAATCCTTAATGCCGGCCTACTTTATGAAACGGGTGGCACTATTAATCCTTTAATTCACTTATTGTTATTACCGCTTGTATTGGCAATGTGGGTGCTTTCGTCCAAAAATTTTATTGTTATCGCTCTTCTCACCGCCTCCTTATATTTTGTTCTTAGTCTATTTTATGTTCCATTAATGTCATTAAAAGTGGCGAGTTTACCCGCTTTTTTTGCTTGGTACCTTCATGGTTCTATGTGGGTTTTTATGCTCATTGTATTTATGCTTGCTGTTTGGATTTTGCCATTAAAACGTTCTTTAGAAAAACAAAAACAAACCATCAATCAGCAGTACCAACGAGCTTTACAAAATGAGTATATGTTGTCGGTTACCAGTATGGCATCGGCTTCAGTTCATTATTTAAGTACCCCGTTAAATAGTTTGGTTTTATTGCATCAGTTATTAGAAAAAGAAGTCTCTTCTGCAGAGGGTAAAAACTATCTACACTCTGCTAATACCCAATTGAACCGTTGTATTGAAGAGATTCACAGTTTGCGAGCTAAAGCTGAAGAAGCGGCTATACCTAGTAAATCTGGTTTACAGTTAACGGATTTGGTAAATCAGCTTTATAAAGAATTTGCTTTACTTCACCCAAAAAGTGAGCTTGATATTGATTTTGAAATACCTAATGGTAAAGTCGTGGGTGATGTCAGTATAAAGCTGGCTATTTTAAACTTATTAGACAATGCGGCTCGCTATAGCCCAAATTGTGTGCGTTTGCGTATTGAACAAAACAACAAGATTTGGCGTTTTATGGTTGAAGATCAGGGGGGAGGCTTGTCTGAACATGAATTGGTACAGCTGGGTGAGATGCTGGTTGATGATTATCATGGCAACGGCATGGGGGTTTTGTTAAGCCGCATGATAATCGAACGTTTTGAGGGTAACCTTAAATTTGAAAATGCTTTGATTCAAGGAGTAAAGGGATTGCGGGTTTACATTGAATTGCCAATATTGAGTGAGGGCCAATCATGAATCAAACTCCAAATGTACTGTTGGTAGATGACGATGATGTTTTTCTTAATATTCTCGCTCGCACCTTAGAACTTGAAAAGTGGCAGGTTACTCCTGCTTTAGATGCACAGCAAGCTCTGCAAAAAATAGCCGAGCATTGCTTTGATTACGCTATTTTAGATTTAAATCTGGATGGACAAAGTGGCTTAAATCTTATGCAACAACTGTTAAGCCAGCAACCTAATTGTAAAATTTTGATTTTAACAGGCTATGCCAGTGTGGCAACGGCTGTAGAGGCGATGAGATTAGGAGCAAAAGACTATTTATGTAAGCCTGCTACCGCCCAGCAAATTATTGCGGTTTTAACTGACGAAAAAACCGAAGAACCAGAGCCAGAAGCAGAAGATTTTCAACCTATGTCGGTTAAGAGATTGGAGTGGGAGCATATTCAAAAAGTGTTGTTAGAAAACGAAGGCAATATTAGTCTTACTGCTGAGGCTTTAAATATGCATCGCCGTACCTTACAGCGTAAATTACAAAAGCGTCCAGTAGAGAAATAATATCGTTTTTATAATAAGTAAATTGTCTTATTTTTAGTTTAGAATAGGCCTGGTAATTAACAGACGTTAAATTAAGTTATATATAGTTATATACAGTATTTAAAAAACTACAAAGAGGTGCTTTATGAAAAGACGTACATTTATGGGTTGGGCTCTAATGGCAGGCTTGACGTTATCTGGGCAAGTTTTTGCCGCTTCAGTAGCTGATAGCATAGAGGTTTCTGATCCTTATGTTCGCATGGTTCCACCAACCGCACCAGCAACGGCTGCGTTTATGGAACTAAAGAATACAAGTGGTAAAGACCACGCTTTAGTTTCTGCTAAGGCTTACATTAACAAAATCACTGAGTTACATAATCATATTCACGACAACGGTGTGATGCGTATGCGCCAAGTGCAAAAAATAGATTTGCCTGCAGGTCAATCAACAGCTTTAAAACCAGGTGGTTTTCATATTATGTTGATTGGTTTAAACGCCCCAGTACAAAAAGATCAAAACATCAAAATAGATTTAACATTTGATGACGGCTCTACTAAAACGATTGAAGCTAAAGGTCGTCCATTAATGCCAATGAAAGGCATGAAAATGGGCATGATGGGTGGTAATGGTAAACAGCTTACCAATGGTAGAAACACCAATCCAATGCAATTGGTTATGCATGCAAACCCTGCGTTTCCTAACTTAACAGGTATTGCGATTAAAAATGCACAAGAATTAGGCTTGAGTGATGAGCAAGTACGCAATCTTAAAGCTTGGACTAACAAACATGGTGATGAGATGAAGCGTATGTTTCAAGCGGTTAATGTAGCTGAGAAAGCATTAATTCAAGACTCTTTAGCTGGTCAATCTAAAGCTGAATTAATGGCTAAGTTTCAAAAAACCTTAGATATGCGTAAAAAAATTGCAGAAACTAAAATTGATTGCCGTGACAATATGAAAAAAGTCTTAACGGCAGAGCAGTTTGATAAGTTGGCTTCAATTTATCCAATGATGTAAAATCTGCTAAAATCAGTTAATAGCTGCCTGGCAATCTATGTTGCCAGGTGATTAACTGTAAAAGCCTCAACTACTTTTTCTCTTCTGGCACGTAAATCATACTGCCATCTTCTAAACGATAAGCAACCCCTGCTTTCGAGCCTTTACCTTCGCCCATTTGCCCTGTGGATTTATACTCTTTTAATTCATCACCTTCTTTTACTAAGATTTCCATATTGGGTTGGCCAGCATTTTTAATGACGGTGACATTTTCAGCACTGTTAAACGGGTTAATCGGATTGCTCATTACAATAATCAGCAATACCGCAATGACTACTAAAAACAGATCTACCATATTGACCACACTCAAAATCGGGTCGTCTTCGTCTTCTTCAATTATTTTTAAATCAATTTGGCTCATGCTGTTTCCTTATGCTGTCACTGTTTGTGGGCTTATTGGTTGTTCAGCACTATTTTTAACCAATGTTTTGAGCTCTTCTAATAACCAACGGCGACGAACCGATAAAATCCAAAAGGTAATAGACGCAGACATTAAGGCGATGATAACGGCGGCAAAAGCTACGGTTAAATTATTGGCTACATCCATAAAATTACCTGAAGCTACTGCCATTAAGGCTGGCCCCATCGGAATCATAGTAGCGACTAGACCTAGCATAGGTGCTATGCGGCTAACCAAACGCAGAGGTTCTAATTTTTTTAATAGATAAAGTTCAATCTCTTGTTGGTCTAATTCGGGATTTTGGTTCCAAAAATAGCCCAAAGGTTGTTCGGCTTGACCGCTTAGTTTTTGCATAATGAGTTCAAAGCTAAAACGGCCCAATTCATATAAAGCGTATAAAAACATTAGCGCTAATACGATTAATACAGGCGCTAAGAATAGGCTAGAAACATCGGCCATCATCTGTTCAATAAAGTTCATTTAGTATCCTTTTTATCTATTTGTTTTCAAATTTACCAGGCCTGGTAAATTTGGTTTAAATCTAAATTTTGCGTTTTCTGTTCTTAGTTCTATGTTTTAAATTTCGATATTCATTTTTTCATCTTCACTTTTTCATTATGCAGATTGTTTTTTGCGTAACCAGGCCTGGTGAATTGCACCAATGAGTAATAAAGCAAATAAGACCAACCACCAACGTGGTTGTGGTTCTTGAGGTTCCTGTGCTTGTTGTTCTTGCATTACTTGGCCTTGAACCACCTCAGTAGCATCGCTGCTTTCTGTTTGCTCACTATTTTCTGGTTGTTGCGGCGTGTCGATTGCTGCTTGGCTGGTTGCTGCATCGGGTGCAGGTGCTGAACTTAACCCATAACCTGCGGCCAATTCTGCTACATAGGCTTTAAAGGTTTGATTATCCGATTGCACATCATATTTTTCAGCCAATTCTTGATAGACCTGAACCAACTCCTTTTTAGTTTGTTCAGAGGCTTTCCAATAATCTTTACGAATTGCCTCTAACATACGTTCGGCAATTTGGGCTTTGGCGGTTGGGTTTGACTTCTCAAACCACTCTTTCATATCTAAGTTGTATTTATCTTTGATATATACCTCATGAAACTCCTGCCATTGATCATCACGCACCACATTACGGTCCATCACTTGCCAACCCCAGAAGTTATTGATGACATCCAGCATTTCAAGTGTGCCCGCATAACCTTCTTTTTGCATCTCTTTCACCCAATTAGGGTGTTGATAGACTGCCCGTAGTTCCGTAGCTAAAAAACGTTCGGCAGTTTGCAGTTTGGCTTTTTTAGGGTCGCGCATATTAGAGATATACAGTTGAGGAGCTTTGCCATCTAAATGTTGAACGGCGAGAGAAATCCCACCTAAATATTCAAACGGGTGGTCCATATCTAACAGGCCACGTAAATTGGATGAGCGAGAAAATACCGCGGCACTCGTGCCTTTAAGTTGTTCGGCATAGACATTAACAATCTTGCCAGTGGCATCTTTGGCTTTTTGACTCCATTGCGATTTATCTGGCCCGTATGCCCAAGACATTCGTGATAGATAAAGCTCGGCTAACTTGCCATCTTTTTCATCCCACTGGTCTGAGGCCAAAGTGGCATCAGGCAATTTAGTGCCGTAATCTCCGCTTTCGGTTCCAAACACACGGGTTAACGCAAAGTTTCTGGCTGATTTGGCGTCAATCCCCGATGCACGTAAGGCTTTTTCAATACGTAACGTATTAGCTTTGATGAGATTCTGTTCGGGTGATTCATCCAGATTAGCCAACATTTCGATTGCTTCATTAAAACGTTCCATTACATTTGGAAATTGATCGCGATACAGGCCTGTTAATGAAATAACGGTATCAATACGAGGTCGTCCAAGCTCCTCTAATGGAATGACCTCTAAGCCAGTGACACGTCCGCCTCTATCCCAGGTAGGTTTTACCCCCATGGCATAAAAGATTTGTGCTTCCAACATGCCTAAATGGCGTAACGTCTCTGAGCTCCACATGGTAAAGGTGAGTTTTTTAGGAAACTCATTATGAGTGGCTTCGTGGCTAATAATCAACTCTTTCATCGCCTGTACACCGGCGGCATAAGCGGCTTTGGTGGGAATGCGTGAAGGGTCAAACCCATACATATTGCGACCTGTTGGTAATGCATCCGGATTGCGAATTGGATCGCCACCATAAGATGGATCAACCCACTTAGCAGATAGGCTGGTTAATAATCCAGTGGTTTCAGTTTCTGCACGCATATTATTGGCGTATTTAATGCCTTGTTTAACCATGGCAGCCAAGGCTGAATTCGCTTGATCTTTGGCTGATAAAGGTTGCTGTTGGATGATATGGCTACGTACAAATTTAAACGGCTCACTCTCTTTAATGAGTTTGTAATCCGCTTTAAACAGTTGGCGGCTGTTTTTGATACCAAGCGGTTGCATTAAATCATCACCTAGCATCAACATAATATTGAGTGCTAAGTGGTCGTCTTCTGCGGTTTCGCCAAATGTGTGTAAGCCAAGAGGTTGCATGGCAGAACCTAAATCTTCCAAGTAGTTTTCAATATCGCGTAAAAACGAGTCAAAATTGGCGTGTAAATCAGCCACTTTCCATCCCATATCTTCGGGAATTTTCATTTTGACCGCTTGTTCAATGATTAACTCTTTAGCATTTGATTTCACCAAACCATCATCTAAAGAGGTGTACTCACGAATGGTGTCATTGATGGCGACAAAATCGTCAGACAAGCCAGCAGGTGAGAAAGATGGCACTTGGTAACTGATAATGACACCACGACCGCGACGTTTGACGTGAAGTGCTTCGCCAATGTTATCGACAATATAAGGGTAAACAACGGGGGTGTTGCCAACCGCTAAATTAGGGTAATCGTACGCCCAAAGACCACGTTCTTTACCTGGATGCCACTCTTGTGTGCCGTGAGTTCCCCAATGAACGATGGCATCGGTATTATAGACTTCACGAATCCAAAGATAGGCGGCGGCATAGTAATGGTTCATGGGTTTTTTGGTGTCATGAAACAGGTCTTTGTCTTGTTGTGCGGTGCTGCCACCACGGCTTGGCTGCGGCATAACGATTAAATTCCCCAGCTTTAAGCGAGGAATCACAAAGCCTTTTTTTCCTTGATATTTCACCACCCAATGATTCTTTGCGGCGTCTCCCCAATGCTGATTCATATCATCTTGCACTTTTTGCGGTAAGGTTTTAAACCAGGCCTGGTAAATTGATAAAGGCATAAAATCCCACATATCGGTTTTCATCAATTCAGGTAAGGCATTTTGGCGATATGCAGGGCGTAACATAGTGGCTACCGCATCAATCATTTGTTGTTCAGTAATATCCTTAAATTGGTAACCTTGTCTTTTTAAATCGGTAACTAATTTTTCAATAGAACGCGGAACATTCATATTAGATGCACCTTGGTTTTTCTCACCAGGTGGATGGTTCCAAAACAGCAAAGCCAATTTTTTATCGGCATTGGCTTTTTTCTGTAATTTAGCCAAATTCATGGCTTTTCCAATCAGTAAGTCCATCTGTTCAGGTAAAGGAATCATTTCACCATCAGGGTTTACTGTTAAAACAATAGGATCTTGTAGTCCAATATACTCAGCATTGGTTAATGTAAACGGTAAACGGAACGAGCTCACGCCCGCCAAGTCTTCAAGATACATTTCTCTGCCGCCTTCACGGTAGTGAAGGATGTTAAGAACAGGAATTCCTTGAGCTTGATAACGTAATTTTTTGCCATCAGTATCGCCACCTAAAAAGGTATTGACCAGCATGACATTTGGTAAAACTTTGCCTTGATAAGTGATTAACGGCTCGTCAAATTTGTAAGGACGCCCTGTTTTTGGGTTAGGGAAAGGGTTGTCGGTTTGATTTTTTGCTTGAGGTCGACTGCTTGGTCTCTGTGAAATGGTTTGAGGTTTGCCGGAGTTTGCCTGCATTGGACGGCCAGAAGGTTTACCTTGAGGCTTGGTTGCACCTTGTTGTGGACGTTTAGCAAAGGTATTGCTATTAACTCGAGCGGCTCGATAATAAACTAAGGGCATGGCACCGCGTTTTTCAATTTCAGTAATCACGGCATCTAAATGACGGGTTTGACCATCGGACAGATAACTGGAAGTCGTTTCCATTCCAATTACAATGCTTGGCTTTCTTTCGGTGTCGTCTTTTTGGTTCTGCTGTTGCCACCAGCTTAAATAACTTGGTAGGTCAGTAAAGATTTGTTTTGAGTATTTTGGGTGGTAGATTCCGCCATTTGGCATTTCAATAGGAGGTGCTACTTGGGCTAAATCTTCACCATTAATCAGTGCTTTGGCATAGTCAAACAGTAAACGATGGTTGTCTGTCATGCCACCTAAATAATAGGCGTAAATATTTTGTCCAATCTGACCACTGACATTAACAGTTCGCATCTTTAAGGTACGGCTGAAACGGTTAATATAAACAACAGGAACTTTTAAGGCACGTAAGGTATCGCCTGCGATATTTTCAATCATCGCTTGGTCTTCATTTCGCGGTGCATCAATAATCACCAGGCCTGCATTTTTTAAAGCTTTTTTAATCCCCTTGATACCACCAGAACCATTTTTAGCATCGACTTGTACCCAAGAAAACTCAACTCCTTGCTCTTTGGCAAGCGGTTGGAGTAACTTAAATTTATGGTTTAGTACAAACTCAGTAGATATCAGTGCTACCTTGTTTTGTAGAACTTTATTTGGTTCGGCTTCTGACGCTGAAACGGAGGCTGACCAGATTGCCAACCAACCGCTTATCAGAAACATCAATAATGAGTAATGTTTCATATTATTCCTTAGAATTTAACTTTTAAGCCAGCCATCCAAACTCGGCCTGGATCAACATTAATGGAAAGGTCTTCTTGGTTATAAACACCATCCTGATTGCTGTCATAAGTACCACGCACGATGGAATAGAATTGGTCATCAAGTACATTATCGACTTTAAAGAAGAAGCTTAGATCAGAAGGTCGACCTCCCACGACTTTAGCTTTGGTTTTGTATTCCAAACCTAAGTTAAATAATGTGCGGGCAGGCATTTTTTCTTGGTTGATTTCATCGGCATAACTTTCACCACGGTAATCTACTTCAGCATTAATAGTGAGGTGATTTGTGGCATACCAATTAGTACGGAAGTTAACACTATGGGTTGGGGTTCTTGGTACATAGTTGCCGCTGTTGTCATAGTGTTCAAAATAGACTTGACGGGTTGGATCGGTTAAAGCTGCTAAAGAATCGACAGAGGTTCCGTAAGGGTTCCCTAAAGCTAGATAAAAGTCTTTATAACGACCAAATTTACTTACAAGATAGGTGTAAGCAAAGTCAAAAGAAAGATCATGTTTCTTTTCAGTTTGCAGAGCGAGCTCTAAACCATAGCTAGTGGTTTGACCTATGTTTTCGTATAAATCTTCAATATTGTATTGATTAGTAACATTGCCGTTGACGTATTGCCCGATACTGCTAGTAATGAAATCACTACGGTCAATATAAAATGCTGAGGTATTCATTTTGGTTTTCCAACCAAAGAGGCTGGTTGTATTACGGATACCGAGTTCTAGGTTATAGGTTGTTTCAGGTTTTAGATCTTTGTTGGTTGCCATCTGCGCTAGAGTAGGTGCTCTAAAGCCGGTTGATACTGAACTATAGATTGAAGTCGTTGAGGAGAGATCGTAATCACCGCCAAAACGGAAGGAGTGCATATTAAAAGTGTCGCTTGATTTTGCGTCTGTTAATCTGTCCAAACCATTCATATCAATTTGATCAAAACGGTAGTTCATTGTTAGATGAAAATCAGAATTTACCGCAAGCTTGGCTTCAGTGTATGCAGCTTTAGTGGTTTCTTCACGATATGAATCAGATTTTATTGTGCCAGCAGTAATGGTGCTACCAAATTTATAGGTACGATAGTCTTCTTTTACGGTGGTTACTTCATCAAAAGTATTGTTCTTGAATTCAAGTCCGCCCATTAATGCCCAATTACCAAATGATTCACGAGTTTCTAGTTTTAAACCTCGTTGAATTTGATGGTAATCGTTTAGGTTTTGATACATCTCTACTTGATCATCGCCTACAGAAGCGCCAGTTCCATCGTATTTAATGGGTGCTGACCAAAAGTCAGTAATGTCTTCATATTGATAAATAATCGCTTGAAAATTACCTGTATCGGAAAAATCTTTTGAATAAGTAAGATTTAAACGGGATAAATCGACATTGAACATTCGTGTGTAGCCACGTCCTTCAAACTCACCTTTAGGATCTGTTTCTGCGGCTGTAACACCAGTAACCGAGCCATCTCGGTCACGAAATCTATCAGCCTTTTCAAAACCAAAAGTCAAATCACTGCTGTCATCTAGATAATATTGTAGGTTTCCAGAAAGGCTTTTTGAATCACGTTTAGATAAAGCATAGTAACCATCATTATGGCGGTCTGAATATTGGATATGACCAGAAAAGTCTTCTTCGGCAAGTCCAAGCTTGAGTTGTTTACGTGTGTAACCGTAGCTTCCCGTATCAAGTTCTAGGGTCGTTCCCGCATTATCTGCACCACGTTTGGTGGTAATAATCACCGCACCTGCTAACGCATCTTCACCAAATAGGTAAGAAGCTCCGCCTTTAACAATACGAATCGATTCAATATTGTCTAAATCAATATTAACCTTACCTGTACGTTCAAAAACGGGTACACCATCGATAACAATGGCAACGCCTGGTTTTTCACCCATATATCGCTGGTTATCAATCCCTCGAATCTTGATTTTTATACTATCGCCTTCACCAGCTAAATCAGCGGTAATACCTGGAACACTGCGCAGTACTTCAATAATATTGGTTGTGTGTTTTGCCTCTACTGCTTCTCCACTGATAACCATTGTGCTTGAAGGCTCATCTTTATCTGCTTCAAAACGATCAGCAATCGTTGAACTGGTCACTTTAATTACATCAAGATCACTTGATTCGGCATGGCTTAGAGAAATATGTGAAGCAAATACTGTAGTGATTAATAGAGCTAAAGGCTTTGGCTTGAAAGGTAGTTGATACATTGAGAAATCCTTAATTTTCATTTAGGCGAGGATTCTAATGACGTAACAGGCTACAAACAATGTGACAAATTGTCGCACTCAAGTTGAGGTAGAGAGAGATGTGTGGATGGTATAGGTATCGTTTTCAAAGTCGGATTGTTCGTATCGTTAATGAACCGACTTGCAAATTTTATAGATTAGAGTTTATTTTAAGCTAAAAGTTATGTTATAACATAACATTTAATTGCGTCGTTGTTTAGGCGTTTAGTGGGTAGGGAGTGAAAAGTGAAAAAATTACCAGTTACGGTGTTATCGGGTTTTTTGGGCTCGGGTAAAACGACTTTGTTAAATCATATTTTAAATAATCGCCAAGGCTTGCGAGTTGCGGTTATTGTCAATGACATGAGTGAGGTGAATATTGATGCCAGTTTAGTGCAAGGTGAGGTGAGCTTTAATCGTGCTGAAGAAAAATTGGTGGAGATGTCTAATGGCTGTATTTGTTGTACCTTGCGAGAAGATCTACTGCTAGAGGTGCAGGCCTTGGCGAATAGCGGCCGATTTGATTATTTGCTGATTGAATCAACGGGTATTTCTGAACCTTTGCCTGTTGCCGAAACGTTTACCTTTGCCGATGAAGATGGCGTCTCTTTATCCAATGTGGCTACGCTAGATACCATGGTAACGGTGGTAGATGGTGTTAACTTTAGACGCGATTTTGAGCAGGCTAAATCGTTACAAGAGGCGGGTGAAAGTTTGGGGGAGGAAGATCAGCGAAGTGTGGCGGATCTGTTAATTGATCAAATTGAGTTTGCTAATGTTATTTTAGTAAGTAAAACCGATTTAATAACACCTCAACAGGTGGCTGAATTAGAGACTATTTTAAAAAAATTAAACCCCGATGCACAGATTTATACCATGCAACAAGGCAAGGTGGATTTAAGCAAGGTACTGAATACAGGCCTGTTTGATTTTAACCAGGCACAACAATCACCTAATTGGCTAAAAGAGGCCCGAGGTGAGCATACGCCAGAAACCGAAGAGTACGGTATTTCTAGTTTTACCTATGAGGCACGAAAACCTTTTCACCCACAAAAATTTTGGAATTTCTTACACCAAGACTGGCCAACGGGACGTTTGATTCGTTCTAAAGGCTACTTTTGGTTAGCTACACAACCACAAATGGCAGGTGTGTGGAGCCAAGCGGGAGGGATTGCACATCACTACTTTGCAGGTATGTTTTGGAAAGCGGTGCCAGAAAGCTCTTGGCCTAATGACCATGAATCACGTGCTTTTATTCAAACTAAATGGATTGAGCCATTTGGGGATATGCGTCAAGAATTGGTTTTTATTGGTCAAGATTTGGATGAAGAAAAAATAATTGCCGAACTCAATTTATGTTTACTGAGTGATGACGAGTTGTTGGCTGGAGTAGAATGTTGGTACCAACTTTCTGATCCTTTTGCAGCCTAAGGAGGGCTTTTATTATGGATGATTTTATTTGCAAAGCACACTCTCAATGCCAAAAGCATGCCAAAAAGCTCACGCCAGTGCGAGAAAAAGTGCTCCATATCTTGCACCAACGGCAACATCCATCAAGTGCTTATGAGATTCTTAGTGACTACCAACAAACTGAACAAAGTGGCGCACAACCTATGACAATTTATCGTGCATTAACTTTTTTAGAGTCTGTTGGCTTGGTTCATCGTTTGGCTTCTACCAGTCAATATGTGGTTTGCGAGCACATTGGAAGACCGCATCATGGGCCTGCACATTTTTTTATGTGCGACACTTGTGGCGATATTGAAGAGCGCATGATGGAGGAGGCAATGTGGCAAGGTATTCAAGCTCAGGCTAAGCAGTTAAGTTTTAAAGTGACCCAGCCTGGTATTGAGATTCACGGCATCTGCAAGGGATGCCAAACGCATTGAAAACACTTATGTGAGGCTTTTATCAGCCACAAATCACACAGACACTTCGAAGTAGAAAGTAAGAATAAAAAAATAACGGAAATTGTATGATTAGAAAAAATCCAACGGGTGATATGCCCTCTGTTCATGCCTCGGCTTTTGTTGATCCAACAGCTATTTTATGTGGAAAAATTATTGTTGAGGAGAATGTTTTTATTGGTCCTTATGCGGTAATTAGGGCCGATGAAACCAATGATGTTGGTGAGATGGAGCCAATTATTATTGGTGCGCACTCTAATATCCAAGACGGGGTGGTGATTCATTCAAAGGCTGGGGCAGAGGTTAATATTGGAGAGCGTACTTCCATTGCACATCGTTCCATTGTTCATGGGCCGTGTAATGTTGGTTCGGATGTATTTATTGGTTTTAACAGCGTATTGTTTAATTGCTGTGTGGCTGATCAAGTGGTAGTAAGACATAATTCGGTGATTGAAGGTTGTACCTTGCCGACGGGATTGTATGTACCTTCAACCACGCATATTGATGGAAACAGCGATTTGTCACAATTTTCGAGTAAAAGTGCAGATATGCAGTCTTTTTCTGAATCGGTCGTAAATGCTAATCACGAGTTAGTGGGTGGTTATAAACGCATTCAAAATGAACTTTGATTCATAGCAAATTTTTTTTTACTAAAGCTGTTTTAAGAATTCGTTCAACGGTAGGAGCTCTAGTTTTCAAATCTGAAACTTGACTAACGGATACCTATTATCGGTATTGTTTAACCTGAATGTGTAAAGCCCTCATAAAGAGGGCTAAAAAAGTGGGTGTAGCCGATAGCCTTAGTATGAAGATAAAGCCATAACACCATCCATTTCAACATCGGTATCTTTAGGCAGTTGTTTTACCGCAACGGCTGCACGTGCAGGGTAAGGCTGTTGAAAGTACTCTGCCATAATCTCATTGACTGTTGCAAAGTGACTCATGTCTGTTAAGAAGATATTTAACTTTGCTATATCTTGTAAAGATCCGCCCGCCGCTTCACAAACTGCACTTAAGTTTTTAAACACCTGATGAATGCGTTCTGAAATATCACCTTCTTTTAATTCCATGGTTTCAGGAATTAAAGCAATCTGGCCTGAAAGGTAAACGGTATTACCAATTCTCACCGCTTGAGAGTAAGTTCCAATGGCTTGGGGGGCGTTTTCTGTGGCTATAACTTCGCGCATGAATTTTCCTTTAAATGTATGGATTTAATATTAAAAAAACATTGTAACCAAAATTCAAATAATGCGTTAAATTTTGGTTTTTGAAGAATGTAAATTATTTTTTTATCAAAAAAACGACTTTTTCTTTTTCTTTTTTATCAAAAAAACTAATTAAATCAAATCCAAGCTAAATTAATTAAAAGTTAATAATATCAATATCTTATTGTTTTTTTATTAGAACGATAAACTTCGATGCATTGATAATCCTCAATAAATTTCATCGGTTCTTTCAATTAGTCAATATATCGGTCCCTCTATAACATTGAGCTCGAATCTAATTCAACTCCAAACCTTAGAGGAGAAAATTTATGTCTACACAAACTTTTGATGCAGGTGTTCAGGATTACCAATTAACTTATTGGACTCCTGACTATACACCATTGGATACAGATTTATTAGCGTGTTTCAAAGTAACACCACAAGACGGTGTTCCACGTGAAGAAGCAGCTGCTGCGGTAGCTGCAGAAAGTTCAACCGGGACCTGGACAACAGTATGGACAGATCTTCTGTCTGATATGGAGTACTACAAAGGTCGTTGTTACCGAATTGAAGATGTACCTGGTGACTCAACATCATTTTACGCGTTTATCGCATACCCATTAGACCTTTTTGAAGAAGGTTCAGTGGTTAACGTATTAACTTCGTTAGTTGGTAACGTTTTCGGATTTAAAGCAGTACGTGCTTTACGTTTAGAAGATATCCGCTTCCCAGTAGCGTTTGTTAAAACATGTGGTGGTCCGCCAGCTGGTATTCAGGTTGAGCGTGATAAGTTGAATAAGTATGGTCGCCCGATGTTGGGTTGTACTATCAAGCCTAAGCTTGGTCTTTCAGCTAAGAACTATGGTCGTGCAGTATATGAGTGTTTACGTGGTGGTCTAGATTTGACCAAAGATGACGAAAACATCAACTCACAGCCTTTCCAACGCTGGCGTAACCGTTTTGAATTCGTTGCCGAAGCGGTTGATAAAGCAACTGAAGAGACGGGTGAGCGTAAAGGTCACTACTTAAACGTAACCGCTGGTTCAGTTGAAGAGATGATGAAACGTGCTGAGTTCGCTAAAGAACTAGGTCAACCAATCATCATGCATGACTTCTTAACAGCTGGTTTTACTGCTAATACAACACTTGCTAACTGGTGTCGTGAAAACGGAATGTTATTACACATTCACCGTGCAATGCACGCAGTAATTGACCGTAACCCAAAACACGGTATTCACTTCCGCGTATTAGCTAAGTGTTTACGTTTGTCAGGTGGTGATCACCTACATACAGGTACGGTTGTTGGTAAGTTAGAAGGGGATAGAGCTTCTACCCTAGGTTTTGTTGATTTACTTCGCGAAGACTTTGTTCCAGAAGATCGTTCACGCGGTATCTTCTTTGACCAAGATTGGGCTTCGATGCCAGGTGTATTCGCCGTAGCATCAGGTGGTATCCACGTATGGCACATGCCTGCATTGGTTAACATTTTTGGTGATGATTCTGTACTTCAGTTTGGTGGTGGTACGCAAGGTCACCCAGGCGGTAACGCAGCGGGTGCAGCAGCAAACCGTGTGGCTCTAGAAGCGTGTGTTAAAGCTCGTAACGAAGGTCGTGATTTAGAAAGAGAAGGTGGTGACATTCTTCGTGATGCGGCACGTAATAGTAAAGAACTTGCTGTAGCACTTGAAACTTGGAAAGAGATCAAGTTTGAATTCGACACTGTTGATAAATTAGATGGTTAATAACAGGTTAATTCTAGCTTGAACAACCAAAGCACTTTATTCCAATTGAAGGAGATTACAAATGAGTAACTTACAGACTGATGATTATCGTACTAAGTATACGCTTGAGACCTTTTCATTTCTTCCGGACATGAATGCCGATGAAATTTATGACCAAATTGTATACATCATCAACCAAGGTTGGACACCAGCTCTAGAGCACGAAGAACCAGCTAAAGCAGCTCGCCATTACTGGGGTATGTGGAAGCTACCATTCTTTGGTATGCGTGATCCAAACCAAGTATTAGCAGAGATTGAGGCTTGTCGTCAGGCCTACCCTGATCACTTAATTCGTGTAATTGGTTATGACAATTACACTCAGTGTCAGGGACACAACTTTGTGGTATATCGCCCAAGAGGCATGTAAACCAAAGTTGTAACAAACCTAAGCAATGAATAAAGGGAGGCCTTTAGCATGAGTGCAACGACAAACAACACAACTAGTGGACGCTCGCAAGCTATGGCACATCGTAAATCAAGAGTTTCTGGTGGCAATAAAGCACCAGCAGTTCCAACCCGAACTAAGCGTGCTCCAAGTACGCCAGTAGAAGCAATTGCCGAGCCTGTTCAGGCTCCATTGCAGACGGTTGGACAGCCTTCAAGCCGAAGACCTGTTCGTCCTTCTCAGCCAGTAGTGGTTGCAGAAGGAAGAGAGGCCGCTAAGCAAAAAAGGAAGCAAATGATGAGCGGTAAAGCGACGAGCTCAAAGCCTCAATCACAAGCTAAGGCAAGGGAAAAGAAAAAACCTGAGCCGATTATTGAACCTCGCGAACGTACTGAGTCAAAAGCGAGCCGAGCAGAGGCTTCTGGACGTAGAAACCCTGTTAAATCAACGCAAGTTGCGGATAACAGTGGTCGAAAAATGTCTAAAGCAAGACGTAAGGCATTGACTAAGGGTAAGTCTGGTGAATCAGCTTACAAAACAAAAGCAGGTCAAGCGGGTTCTTTAGCCAAGCTAAGTAACCCAGATGCCTCAACCCGAGATATTGCACGTTCAGTGAGAGCCGAACGTTGTACTAAAGGTAAATCTGGTTGTAGTAGCTCTACTGAGAGCTCAGTTAAACGTCAGAGTCGTAAACCACGCTCTAACAACGCACCTGAAAAGGTTGGTATTTCTGAAACCTTAAGTGGTCAAGAAGTATCAGGTACTCAGGTAGGCCAAGGTCAATTAACTGGGGCTGAAACAGGGGCATGTCAATTGGTAAGTGGAACGGAATATTTAGGAACGGAAGAGTTTAAAGCACATTGCTCTGAAAGCCCTAAAGCATCACCATCCAAAGTAACCATGACGCAAACAACTCGTGGTCAGACGATTAGTGGTAACAGAATGGGTCAAGACCAAGCTGTAACTGGTAATCGTCAAGGTCAATGTTCTGGTATCACTGGTACTGAATATTTACCTGCGGATCAAAGTGCTCTGTTTTGCTCAGATCAAGCTGGTCAGGCAAGTACAACAAAAACTGGGTTTAGCATTAACCCAGGCCCTTCAGTTAAGGGTGCAAAAAAGCCTTTAGAGGCAGCGATTGAAAGTGTTTCTAAAGTGAGCGGCGGCAACGAATATCCTGCAATGTCAGGTTCTATTCAGCCAAGTTCAGGTAGTAACACAGGTGGGCCTAAAAAAGTAGTGATGTCTAATACCTTCGCAGGGAATACGACAACAGGTACTCAAGTAGGGCGTACACAAGAAGTAACTGGTGATGAACGTGGTTATTGCAAATCAGTAACGGGTACAGGTTATCAAGGTAAAGAGGAAGTTGAAACAATTTGTCAGACTTCAGCTCCTGAAACCACACCTCAAAAGGTGAATGTATCGGGTACCTTTGCAGGACAAACTATTACTGGTGACCGTAGTGGAGGCAATAGCAATATTACAGGTGGAGAAGCGGGTCGTTGTAAAGCGGTAAGTGGAACACCTTATATGGGAAAAGAGTCGTTTGCTAACAGTTGTTCAACAGATGAACAAGCTGCAGCTCAAAAAAAAACCGCTCCTATTGACCGCCAGTTTGGTCATGCATTAACCGGTGTACAGCCTGGACCACAAGGTTTAACAGGTGCACAAAAAGGCGCATGCGAATTAGTATCAGGTACGCATTATCAAGGTGCTGATCAAATGAGCACAATGTGTCAAACGGCAAATGCAGCAAACCCTGGAGAATCGGATTTTCCGGTAATGATGGGGCAAGCTCCTGCTGTCGATATGTCACAACCTTTACCAACTGCTGAGCCAGTTGCACCGGCAAGCAGAATCACTGGTGATGGTTGGGATAGAGGTTCTAAAGTAACGGGTACCGATGGACCTTTTGCAACGCAGCGTAACCCTTCAATTAAAGGGGGGGCAATGCAAGCTCCAATGGGTGCAGCAAACTTTAGACCTGAAACCATGGAACCTGTTCCGCAGAGTCCAATTACAGGATCTTCGGGTAACACAGGGGAAGGTGCAAAGGTGACTTTGACTGGCGGAGCCAGAGCATAGTCTAAGTAATAGGTGAATAAGATGTTAAACGCAAAAACCCGTGAAAAATCATTGTTCTGGCGTACTTATCCACTGCCAGCAAATGTTGTGAAGAAGATCCAAGGAGAAGCTTCAGAAGGTTTGAATAAAGCATCTAATGATGGAAAACCAAGTGTTCACGCTTTGGTAAATACATCACAAAATGCCCAATTACGTGATTATGAAGTGCGTATTAAAGCTGGGTTTGATGAGATTAAATCGGTTGTACAACATTTAATTGTGCAGCAGAAACGTAACGATTTTGAGCAATGGGCTCAACAGACAATTAAACAAAAACTGGGTATTACCCTAAGCCAAAAACAAGTTGAAGAGAGTCTTAGCCAGAAGTTCGATAGCAATGTTTTATATGGCCAATGTGTTTTTAACCAGTTTATGTCGATGTCTAAGGAGTTTTTTGAACAAGATCCGTTACACGGTCAAAACAAACTACAGGCAGAGCGTCTTTTTAAAGATGCGGGTTTTCATGCCGTCGGTGTTGCACCATGTGCCGATGGGCGTTTAGCACACATTATTAGTTATGTATTACGGTTGCCTTATTCGGTAACCAGAAGAAAAGCGCATGCTGGAGCTCTGTTTGATGTGAGTGAAAGCGTACGTAACTGGGTCTTTATTGAACATAGCCGTTTTCGTGATGGCATACCTAATTCAAGTGAAGAGCCAACAAAATATTTAAAAATTGCAGTGTATCACTACTCAAAATCAGATCCACACCACCAAGGTTGTGCGGCTCACGGTAGTGATGATGCCAAAGCGGCAGAGGCAGCTTTAACGAAATTGAAAGATTTCCGCCAAGCAATCGAAAACCGATTTGGATGCGGGTCAACCGTACAAACACTGCTTATTGGAATGAATACTGACGACGATAGTCTGAAGATACACGTTCCAAACCAACAAGGAAAAGTGTGTTTAAAACGTTTTGTAGAAACGGATGCACTTTTCCAACAAACAACCAATATGAATTCTGAGCAAGCCAGAATCAAGATTGAACAAGCGGTAGAGCAATGTAACCCAGAGTTAGGCTCAACCGCACCAGTTGAATCAATGAATAAACTGATTGCTTGGTTCATTGAGAATAATTTTTCTCAGATTGCGTATGTTCAAGAGTATGAAAACGGATGTTATTCAGACATTGGACACGCAGAAAGATTTATAGGCATCGGTAACGGATTTGAAGAAGTTCAACTTCGTAACCTAACTTACTACAGCTATTTGGATACGGTTGAGGAAGGGTTAAATGATGTCAATGTCGGGATTAAGATTTTTACTGGTCTTAATCTTAAAAATGGCTGGCCAATTCCAATCATTATCCGCTGTGATTATGACGGAAGAGTCCCAGGTTCTAAAGATAGAGCTGAAGAAAAAGCCAAACGAATTGAACAAGCGTTACATGATCGTTATACCGAATTATCGGCAAGCGGTCAGCTACAGACCTTAAGTACTTTAAGGGATAACACTGGAAATCAACCGGCCGAAGAATTACCAGGCCTGGTTAATCTGTAACTAAAAGGAGGATTGGATGAAGATATTTCAAGTTGAAAAAACCCTGGTCTCCACCAACCGCATTGCCACGATGGAACATAAACCATTATTAGTGGTTGCTGAAAAGGCAGGTGGAACTCCACAAGTTGCAGTCGATCCAGTTGGCTGCAAGCCAGGGGATTGGGTGTTATGTGTAGGGAGTTCGGCGGCACGTGATGCCAGTGGGATTAAAGGATATCCAAGTGATTTAACTATAGTTGGAATCATTGACCGATGGGAGGTGAATACCGATGGAGATTCATCAAGTTAAACAAAGATTAATTATGACCAGTCGACTTGATGGTTTAGGACACCTTCCTATAAAGGTTTTACAAAGTGTTTCTGGATCGACTTTAGTCGCTTTAGATCCTATAGGTGTAAAAAATGGAGATTGGGTTTTTACCATTGCAAACTCTGCAGCCAGAACCGCCGCAGGCGACGATAAAATTTTAACCGACTTAACGGTAGCCGGCATTATTGATAATTGGCAACCGCAAACAAATTAGTAAACGAAAGTAACAGGAGAAATATCATGAGCGAATATGGAATTGCTTTAGGAATGATCGAAACACGTGGTTTAGTACCAGCGATTGAAGCGGCGGATGCTATGACCAAAGCGGCAGAAGTACGCTTAGTAAGTCGTGAATTTGTAGGCGGTGGTTACGTAACAGTAATGGTACGTGGTGAAACTGGAGCGGTAAACGCAGCAGTAAGAGCTGGAGCCGATGCTTGTGAACGAGTAGGTGACGGACTAGTAGCTGCACACATCATTGCACGTCCACACAAAGAAGTGGAACCTGTATTAACCATTGAAAAAGCGTAAAAGATTTTAAATATAAATTAGTTAGAACGTTAGGAGAACAGCCATGAGTACAGAATATGGAATTGCTTTAGGAATGATTGAAACACGCGGTTTAGTACCAGCGATTGAAGCGGCGGATGCTATGACCAAAGCGGCAGAAGTACGCTTAGTAAGTCGTGAATTTGTAGGCGGTGGTTACGTAACAGTAATGGTACGTGGTGAAACTGGAGCGGTAAACGCAGCAGTAAGAGCTGGAGCCGATGCTTGTGAACGAGTAGGTGACGGACTAGTAGCTGCACACATCATTGCACGTCCACACAATGAAGTTGAATCAGTTGTTACAACTGACAAAGCTTAAGAAATTTTAAAAAACAAACAGTAAGAACGTTTAGGAGAAAAGCCATGAGTACAGAATATGGAATTGCTTTAGGAATGATTGAAACACGCGGTTTAGTACCAGCGATTGAAGCGGCGGATGCTATGACTAAAGCGGCAGAAGTACGCTTAGTAAGTCGTGAATTTGTAGGCGGTGGTTACGTAACAGTAATGGTACGTGGTGAAACTGGTGCAGTAAACGCAGCAGTAAGAGCAGGAGCCGATGCTTGTGAACGAGTAGGTGACGGACTAGTAGCTGCACACATCATTGCACGTCCTCACAACGAAGTTGAATCAGTCGTTACGATTGAAAAGAAATAATTAAGAAATTGATAATTAATTTAGCTTAGGAGAATAGCCATGAGCACAGAATATGGAATTGCTTTAGGAATGATCGAAACACGTGGTTTAGTACCAGCGATTGAAGCGGCGGATGCTATGACCAAAGCGGCAGAAGTACGCTTAGTAAGTCGTGAATTTGTAGGCGGTGGTTACGTAACAGTAATGGTACGTGGTGAAACTGGTGCAGTAAATGCAGCAGTAAGAGCTGGAGCCGATGCTTGTGAACGAGTAGGTGACGGACTAGTAGCTGCACACATCATTGCACGTCCACACAAAGAAGTGGAACCTGTTCTAGACATGGCTAGCAACGGAGCAAGAATTGGTTAAATCCAATGAGGGCTTAGGCCCTCACTAACGAGAGGAGTAAGTTATGCGTTATCAACCACGAATGCAAGGTAGTGTCATGCCTGGTGTTGGGAGTTACCCTCAGTTTGAGACACCTCAAAATACAGGGGCTAACTCAAGAGTTCTAGGTTACTTAGGGCGTGCTTTAAGTTTAGAGTTCTCAGCAGGTCAGCACTATTTAGCACAAGCTTCTTTAGCTAAATTTCGTAATGAAATGACTTATGCTCAAGGTTTTGTCACTTTGGCAAACGAGGAGTTTCAACATGCTAACTTATTAACCGATCGCATGGTCGCTCAAGGTGCTTTGCCAGCGGGCAGTGTATTGAGTCCAGCTACTCCTGCTAATTCAATTGCAGAAGCTTTAAGAAGCTGTGAAGCACGTGAGTTGGCCTTGATTCAGCTTTATGGCGAAGCAACCCAGTATTGTGCAAATATCGGTGCTATGGAAGATCATTCATTATTTAATCGCCTTCTTGAAGAAGAGCAAGCTCAGTTAATGAGAATTAATGGTTGGTTAGCCGAGTTTTATCATTCTATGAATGTAAATCAATATTCAGATAGGAGTTTTGTATGAACGAACGTTGGAAAGCTAAATTAAAACCTGCTTCATTAGAAACACGTTTTGACTTCAAAGATTTTTCAGTTTTAAGATCTTTTTTGGATGAACTAGCACAGCAGGCAGATTTACTTGATCATCATCCAAACATTAGCTTTGGTAGAGGTCACGTTTCGGTGATGATTTATTCACAATCTGAAGAATTGCAACCTATTGATTTTACTTTAGCAAAAGGCATTGATGAAGGTTACTACCGAGTAACTAATCAGTCTGAAGGAGCTTGGGCATGATAGTTGAAGAAGAAAACTCAGAGAGTTGGGTGTTAACAGCAGATACAACAACAGAGTCAAAGACTGTTGACGAAAAACCTGTTACAAAAACGGCTTCAGCTAAAAAGCCAGCAGTTCGTAAGCCTGCTGCAAAAAAAGTGGCAACGCCAAAAGCAAAATCAACGACAGCTACTTCAAGCAGTAAAAATGCGGCAAGTAAAAAGTCTGATCAGGAGCATATAGCAGAACAGATTAAAGTACTTTCTTCTAGAAGAGTATGGCCAGATTAGGCTGCTTTTCTTAAACGTTCTTAGCCATTGAGGGTACCCAAAAACGTACCCTCTTTTTTTATCTAAAAATAGGTATTAGTCATTTATAGAACGGATGAAAGAATAACGAATTAATGAATGGCTAACCTATTCATTATTGTCTATAGCTGCGAGTTGAATTTTCAATTTCTCAAATATGAGACTTTTTCATACTATTGAGCATACAGGTTACTGAATGTTTATTTGGTATTAAAAGTAGGCGATAGATAACAGTTAAATTAAGGTTTGTTAACAGGTGTTAATGAATTATTTAAAACCAAAACTTTTAAAGCAAAGATTAAATCTCATGATTTGTGTTTTTGCAGTAGATGTATTTATTTCAGCTAAGGGCGTATAGGAATCTAATGCATGAAAAAGATTGTGATAGCAACAGCCAATCCCAATAAAGTAAAGGAACTCAGTATTCCTTTGCAGTTAAATGGTTTTGATGTAAAGCTACAAACTGATTTTTTTTGCGATCAAGTGATTGAGGATGGTTTGAGCTTTGTTGAAAATGCACTGAAAAAAGCCAGATTTGCCAGTGCTAAAACCGGATTACCTGCAATCGCAGATGACTCAGGTTTACAAGTTGATTATTTAAATGGCAGGCCTGGTATCTATTCTGCAAGGTTTGCAGAAACACTTGGCTACCCTGAGAGCTCTGATTCTGAAAATATGCTACATCTAGTTGAATTGCTTAAGGGGCTGCCTCTTAAAGATCGTAAAGCAAACTATATTTGTTGCGTGGTATATGTGGCACATGAAGATGATGAGACGCCTTTGATTGGAATGGGTACTTGGCATGGAGATATTCTGTCAGAACCTAGAACCCAATTTGGGATAGGTTATGATCCGATTGTATGGATTCCAAGCGAGCTTAAAGCCGCTTCTGAAATACCTCTTGAGAAAAAACTAAAAACTAGTCATCGTGCCCAAGCAATGCAATCGGTGATTAATCAAATTAAACAGCGGGAGGCTAAATGATAGAGTTAAGAACCTATATCTTTTTAGATTCATTACAGCCTCAGTTGGCATCTTATATTGGTACGGCTTCAATGGGTTTTTTACCCGTACCTGGGGATTCGTGTCTTTGGGTTGAAGTAGCGCCCGGGATGGCAGTGCATAAAATTACTGACATCGCATTAAAAGCCAGTAATGTACGTTTAGCTCAACAAGTTGTTGAGCGTGCCTATGGTTCTATGTTGTTTAACCATCGAGATCAAAGTGATGTATTAGAGTCTGGTAAGCATATTCTTAATTACCTTCAAACAAATGAGTTTGAACGTGATAAATGTCAGGTGAAATGGTCAGAGATTATTAGAGGCATTACCCCAGATCACGCGGTATTAATTAACCGAGACAATCGTAGAGGCTCAATGATACTGCCAGGACAAAGTATGTTTATAATGGAAACCGATCCTGCAGGTTATGTCGTATACGCAGCAAATGAAGCCGAAAAAGCGGCCAATGTTACTTTGGTTGAAGCACGAGCAGTTGGGGCTTATGGACGTTTAATTATGTGCGGAAAAGAAGCTGATGTTATTGAAGCAGAAAGAGCGGCAAAAGCCGCACTTGATAGAATGCCTTGTCAGCTTAAATAGTTATTTTTGTTATTAAGAAAAAAATAATTGTATAAAAATTGTATAACTAATTAACTGTTAATGTATAGTTTTAAACAGTGGTTAATTTTATTTTTCAAAAAATGTTAGTCATATAAAAATTACCTTAGAAGTAGGAGATAGTAATGGCTGAAATGACTAAAAACCAATCTAATTTTTTAATTAGACACGCCTCTTTAAGACAAATTCAGGTTTTTGAGTCCGTTGCTCGTAACCTTAGTTTTACTCGTGCTGCGGAAGAGTTACATTTAACACAGCCAACCGTTTCATCTCAGGTGAAAAGCCTAGTTGAGGCAATTGAAATGCCTTTATATGAACAGGTGGGAAGAAACATCTATCTAACAGAAGTTGGTGAGCATGTAGCCTGTAGTTGTAGAGAGGTTATCGATAGACTGTCTAATTTAGAAATTTTGTTGGATGATTTTAGAGGTTTAATGCGAGGTCGCCTAAGAGTGGCAGTGGTTTCAACCGCTAAATATTTTGCCCCACTTGCGTTAGGTAATTTTATTAAACAACATCCTGATATAGATTTAAATTTAAAAGTTTCTAATAGAGAGAATATATTAAATCGTATTAATCACAATATGGATGACCTCTATATTTTGGGTCAAATTCCACCTAACCATTTAGATTTAGAGATTATTCCTTTTGCTCCTAACCCTCTGGTTGTCATTGCAAATGGAAATCATGAATTATGTAATAGCACTAAAAAAGTGACATTGAAAAAACTTGCTAAGTACCCTTTTATTATGCGTGAAGAGGGTTCTGGGATTCGTTCAGCCGTTCAAGACTTGTTTGATAAACAAGGCTTAGAGATTCAAGAAAGAATGACCTTAGAAACGAATGAAGCGATAAAACACTGTGTTTCTGCTGATTTGGGAATTGCTGTGGTTTCCCGTCACTCACTGTATTTAGGTGGCGATTTTGGTTCGGTAAAAGAAATTGATGTGGAGGGATTTCCTATTGAAAAAGAATGGCACATTGTGTATCCAAAAGGAAAAGAGCTTTCTTTGATTGCTAGATCTTTTTTAGATTTTTTACAAGAAAAAGGAACGGAATTTATTAATATCCACGGACATGAAAGTCAAAAAGTAAAATAAAATCAGCGTCTTTAGTTTTGGCTTTGTTTGTTGGCTAAAGACTTAACCATAAAATTAAAGACGCTGGATTTTTTCGACAATCGGTAAACGTTTTAATCTTCTCATAACTTGAGCTAAATGCACGCGGTCTCGCACATTGATAACAAAATGCATTAAGCTGTAAGATTCATCTTTATCTTCTGAACGCACCCGTTCAATATCTGTATTAGTTTTAGCGATTTCATTAGCAATTGTAGCTAGCGTTCCACGTTGATTCATTGCTTCAATTTGTACTTCTGTAAGGAATGTCGCCTCAGAGTTCTGATCCCATTGTACGTCTATACACTTGTCAGGCTGGTTACGAATATTTTTGATGTTGTGACAGGAATCTCTGTGAATAACCAGCCCTTTTTCTGTACTTACAAATCCAATAATTTCATCGCCAGGAATAGGGTGACAGCAGTTAGCAAAGTGCACCACCATACCTTCTGTTCCTGAGATTGGTAATGCGGCATCAGGGTTAGCATTTTTAGGGCCTATATCATCATCTGCACCTAAAACAATATCGTGTATTTGTTTGGCTACTAATGGAGCCATACGATTACCTGTACCCAATTCACTGAGTAACTGTTCCCAATCACTTAGTTTTAACTCATTGATCAAGTGAGTGCGAATCTCATCGGTTAAACCGTCATAAGACATATTGAAATGGCGTAAAGACTTCGTCAGCATTCTTTGACCGAGGGTAATGGCCTCTCCAGTTTGCTGGTTTTTCATAAAGTGGCGAATCTGAGAGCGAGCTTTAGCGGTTTTAACAAAGTTTAACCAAGCAGGATTTGGCTCTGCTTCAGTGCCTTTTATGATATGAATTGTCTTACCACTTTCTAACGGAGTTCTGAGTGGTACCAGTTTTTTGTCAATACGACACCCTAAAGTACTGTGCCCTATATTAGTATGTACCGCATAGGCAAAATCAACAGGTGTTGAACCGGTAGGTAAGGTAATGATGTCACCTTTTGGCGTAAAGACATAGATAACATCAGGAAATAAATCAATCTTAACGTTTTCTAAGAAGTCTAGAGAGTTACCGGCGCTCTGCTGAATTTCGAGCAGATTTTTAACCCACTCTTGAGCTCGTAAATCAACATGTGACACTGAATTTTCTTGCTCTGTGTGGTCTTGTTTATATTGCCAGTGTGCCGCAATACCGTGCTCTGAGACTTCATGCATTGTTTCAGTGCGAATTTGGACTTCTAAATGCACGCCATAAGGACCAAATAAAGCAGTGTGTAGTGACTGATAGCCGTTTGATTTAGGAATAGCTATATAGTCTTTAAATTTACCAGGTAAAGGCTTATAAAGCGAGTGCACAGCTCCGAGTGTACGATAACAATCATCGGCCGTATCAACCAGAATACGAAATGCAAAAATATCTAAGATGTCATTGAAGTTTTGACGCTTATTTTTCATCTTTTTATAGAGACTATAAAGATGCTTTTCTCGTCCGACGACTTCGCCTTGAATGTTTTCTTGATTCAAACGATTTTGAATGGTTTCGGTAATTTGTTCAATTACCTCTTTACGATTCCCACGGGCTTTTTTGACGGCACTTTCTAATACGGCAAAACGAATAGGGTGCATGGCTTTAAAACCAAGGTCTTCTAATTCGATACGAATGGCGTTGATACCTAAGCGGCCAGCAATTGGAGCGAAGATATCTAGAGTTTCATGAGCAATGCGACGTTGTTTATCTGGACGCATAACGCCTAGAGTTCGCATATTGTGGAGTCTATCGGCAAGCTTAATCAAAATAACTCGAATATCGCGTGCCATTGCCAAAATCATTTTACGAAAGTTTTCGGCTTGTGCTTCTTGCGGGTTGTCAAACTCAAGCTTACCAAGTTTGGTAACACCATCAACAATTTCAGCCACACTTTCGCCAAACCGTTCAGCTATATCATTTTTGGTATAGGGGGTATCTTCAACCACATCGTGCAAAATAGCAGCGATTAAACTTTCTTTATCAAGTTGGATCTCTGCCAGAATCTCGGCAACGGCAACAGGGTGCCAGATGTAATCACCACCCGATTTACGTGTTTGCCCTTGGTGTGCAAGTGCTCCAAATTCATAGGCGGATTGAATGAGATCAACTTGCTCTGGCGTTAAATAAGCAGAAGCTTTGCTAATCAGACCATCTAATGAAACTGGAGTCGGCATTGGGTAGTTGAACCTTTAAATTAAAAATGAATTCCAAATAAAAGGTTTTTAGCTGAAGAAAGGAGGAGTATTAGGATCAGCCATAACAACATCACCATCAATGGTGTTCTCTGCTAATTCGCGTAAAGCCATAACAGTTGGTTTATCTTTATCCCAATCTAAAGTCGCTTCAGCACCGTTCGCTAATTGACGAGCACGTTTAGCGCTTAAAATAACTAATTCAAAACGGTTTTCTACTTGAGTTAAACAATCTTCTACTGTGACGCGAGCCATAATGTACTTCCTGTATGGTAAATTTCAAAGGTAAGGAGTTATTTTACCCTAGATTGTACCCAAGAGGCTACGTAAATCTATAATAAATGCATGGTTTTAAGGTGAATTATTGAATATTTAGGGCCACTAAGTATTTTTGAAGGGTATTTTTTTGTTTTTGTAAGGCCTGGTAGGCATTTTCACCAAGTTTCTGTGCTTGTTCTGGATGTTCGAGCAGGGTAATAAGATCTTGCTGCAGTTGTGGGTAATTTTGGTTTTGAATAATACCGTTTTCTGCTTTTAGTAAAGTCATCTCATCTTCAAAATCTGAGCTATCTTGACCAGTAATAATCGCTTTCTTAAAGGCTGCAGGTTCTAAGATATTATGCCCGCCTTTTGGCACATAGCTACCACCCATAATAACAATCTTTGCATGTGCGTATAAAGGCAATAGACGGCCAATTCGGTCATCTAAATAAACTTTTGTATCTTCTTGAATGGCTTCATTTTTGGTTGCAACTTTTAATTTTGAGCCTAAAAACTGCAGTTGTTTTTGAATTTTAATACTGCGTTTTGGGTGGCGAGGCACAATTACGAGTAGTTCTGATCGATTTAATTCCAGCCAAAGCTGGGTGATGTTTAATTCTTCATCATTATGTGTGGATGCGGCAAGAATAAACTCTCTCTCTATCGGTCTAGCTTGTTTTTGTATTTCGGGTTGAGCAGAATATTTTAGATTGCCTAAAACTTGAATTTTATTTGAATCGGCACCTAATTTGCCAAACATTTCAGCATCGAGTTCAGAACGAGCTATGATTTTATCAACACGGCGTAAGCTATTGCGGTAAGCGGTTTGTAACCAGTTTGGAGACTGAAAAGTTTTTTGGGTTAAACGGCCATTTAAAATGCAGATTTCAATAGCGTTTTTATTCGCCACTCTAAACAGATTAGGCCATATTTCCGTTTCTACAATCCATAGACGATTCGGTTGATAAGCTTTTATAAAACGTCTCAAGGCAAATGGCCAATCAAATGGTAAATATCGATGAAATACCTGATCAGCGAATAGCTCATTAACTAATTGTTGGCTTGTTTTGGTGTTGGTGGTTAACAGAATCTTATGTTCAGACATTAAGTGTTTAATAAGTGGTTCTGCGGCTTTAACTTCGCCCACTGATGCACAATGAATCCAGATAGGATGGTGAAAATTTTGCAGAGGTTTACTATAGTGTAAACCCAGTTTTTGAGAGATAAATGCCCAACCAGCTTTATTTTTTAGGCCTTCAATAATCACAATTAGCCAAATAAGCGGGCTAAGTAAGCGGATTAATATTTGATAAATAGGCATTTAAAGTCACTCGTTTGTTTTTACAATTTACCACACCCCGCAAGGGAGTATACAGGCCTGGTAAATTAATGACCCGCTTGAAGCAGTGCTTCCATAATCGCAATATCGCCCGGTAAATCGACTTCTGGTGAGTCGTATTGGCTCTGCACAATTTTAATTTTATGACCGTATTCTAAAGCTCTTAACTGTTCAAGTTTTTCGATATCTTCAAGCTTGCCCATAGGTAATGCATTAAAGGTATCTACAAAGCGTTTGGTGTAAGCGTAAACCCCTAAATGTTTAAAGCTATCGTGATCCCAATAGTCACGACCATGTGGAATAGTGGCACGGGAGAAATATAAGGCAAAGCCATTTACATCAGTAACCAACTTCACATCTTTAGGATTTGTAATTTCTGCTTCATTGACGATTTTGAAGGACAAAGTGCTCATTTCAAAGCTTTTATCGTAATCTTCAGCTAAGAATGGAGCAATGACATCTTCTATAGATTCATGATGAACAAGCGGTTGGTCGCCTTGTACATTGACAATTAAATCATCATCTTTTAAACCAAGAGCATTAGCTGCCGCTGCAATACGGTCAGTACCAGAAGCGGCTTCAATAGGTGTCATTACCACCTTACCACCAAAGGCTTCTACTACCTCTTTAATGCGGTCATCATCCGTAGCAATATAAACCCCAGCCAGCCCCTGAGCTTTAGAAATACGCTCATATACATGCTGAATCATCGGTTTACCATCAATCAGCTTTAAAGGCTTACCAGGTAAACGAGAAGAACCGTATCGAGCAGGAATAAAAACATAAGTGTTCATAGTAGAAGGCTTTTTAGGTAGGTTAAAATTTTAGGTTTAATGGAATTTGGACGTCAATTTTTGAGATTTGGCTAGGTGTTGATGAGGGAGTTGAGTATTACTCAATGACCGATTCAACAACAACGCCAAAACCAAAAAGTGGTGAACCAAAATTTACATTTTGGAGTATAAGGAGCGTAACAACTCTGGCGTTACCTTCTCTTTCCAGCTTGGTCCGTAAACATTTTCCCAAAGTGGTGCTAAACCAGAAGCGGTACGAATCATTTTTTCCATATCTTCTTCTGATAGGTCTTTGGTGATGCCTTTCGGAAGGGTGATATTGTGCTTTGCCATCATCTCACGGAAAATTTTAACGCCTTCAGGGTAGAAGTCATCAAGCACATCAAATGCAATACAGTTACCAATACCATGGTGATATCCCATTACATAAGACAATCCGTAAGATAATGCGTGACACGCACCTACTTGGCTATAGGCAATACTTTGACCACCCATATATGACGCCATCATCAGTTTTTCATCTGAATCGGGATGGTCATTTAAAAAGATTTCGTAACATAGGTCTAAAGATTTTTCACCAAATGCACGGGCAAATTCATTAATGTAAGTACCATTTAGGGCTTCAATATTGTGAATGTAACAATCCATTCCTGTATAGAACCACTGGTCTTTCGGTACGCCTTTGATAAGGTCAGGATCCATAATGATTTGGTCATAAACCGTATGGTCAGAGTTCATGCCTAATTTTTTGTCTGGGCCTGTTAATACGGTTGTACGCGAAGCTTCCGCTCCGGTACCCGAAATGGTTGGAATGCCAACGTGATGAACTGCTGGGTTTTTAATTAAATCCCAACCTTGGTAAGAGGCAGAACCTCCTTCATTGGTTAGCATTAAGGCAACTGCTTTACCTAAATCTAAAGAAGAACCACCACCAAGCCCCACTACGCTTACTGGGTTACGGCCGTCTATATTTTTTGCAGAGTACTCCTGAACTTCAACGGTTAGGGCATCAACATATTTGGTTTTAGGTTCATCGGTAACGTCTAACCAAATGACCATGTCTTTTCCCGTTGCAGGAATACGTTCTGCTAAAGGCTTGTCTTTATGCACTTCATCTACTAGGAAGACCACAAAATCGTCTGTGCTTTTACGCTCTTCAGCAAGAACATCATCAAGTTGGTCAAATGACCCTCGACCAAAAATCATCTTAGGTACGGTTTTAAAATTACGAAATTTCATAATGCAGTTTTCCTAGTAAGCCGCAATGGCCTTACAGTTATTTTTTAAATACGTTTGCGAATGCGTCAATTCTGAACTGAATGTCTTCTTCTGTCCAGGATAATTGAATCAACATAGAGATAGTTCGGCTCATAATATCATCCGATTTTGGTGTTTTTACTTGTGTGTAATCTGGACGATCAGCAATTAAATCAATTGGTAGTTTGGCTGAACTTTTCATCTCATGGATGTGTTTCCAGTTTTTTAAATAATGCCAGTTATTGGCATACCAATAAAATACCGCAGGCACTTTTTGTTCACCAAGTGCAGCCACAACTTCTTTTGCACGTTCTTCAGTTGGCATGATAATGCTTAAGAATCCTGCATTATCGCCAGATTCATCGGCAATTACACGGAAAGAGACTTCAGGGTATTGCTGAAGTGCATCTTTTAAAGCTTTTTTATTACGGCGTTGAATCTCTAAAATGCGGTCGAGTTTTTTCCACTGAGCGACACCCACTGCCGCATTCATTTCTGAGATACGGAAATTACTTCCCATAATAGGGTGGCTTTCTGCACCACGGTCCATGCCGATATGGTCATGACCATGATCTGAAAACATGTGAGCATTGTTGTAGATGGTTTCATCGTTAGTTAAAACGGCACCACCCTCTCCACAAGAGATAGTTTTTACTGAGTCAAATGAGAAAGTTCCAACCTGTCCAATGGTGCCAAGGGCTTTACCTTTATAGGTCGCTCCTGTAGCTTGGCAAGCGTCTTCTAAAAGCACGAGGTTGTGTTTGTCACATACGGCTTTGATTTCATCCATGTGACCACCGTAACCGCACATGTGTACAAAGTTAACGGCTTTGGTTCTTGGAGTGATTACCGCTTCAATGCCTTCGGCAGAAAGAGTTAGGGTTTCATCAATTTCTGCAAAGATTGGGATTGCACCTGCTAAGACAATCGCTTCAATACTCGCTACAAAGGTAAATGGCGGCACAATAACTTCATCGCCAGCACCAATGCCAGCTGCAGCTAAAGCCGTCGTTAAAGCCGTTGTTCCACTTGAGACTAAATGAGCGTGTTTAACGTCAATTGTTTCACAGATCATGCTTTCTAGCTCGCGAGCTTTCCAAACATCATTACGCATCCCGTCAAAGTTGTAACGAAAGGTAAATCCTTTGTCCATGACTTCATTGATTTGTTGTTTTTCGGATTCATCAAAAATCTCAAAACCTGGCATTACATACTCCTAAAAATGGGTCAAACGTGTTTTTTTGTTTGGTTTACGTTGTTTACTGAATTCTTTACGTGAATTGATTGAGCTTTAATAATGAGTTTATTCAGTTTCAAGCAAAGCGGCAATCATGTTTTTATGTATTGCTATTTGTTTCTCTTTACGTAAACGGTTTGCAGTAAAAATGCTTTGTAGTTTGTTAAGAGCGATTTCAAAATTATTGTTTACCACAATATAATCAAATTCAGCGTAGTGCGACATTTCGCTAACGGCATCTTGCATACGGCGTTCAATAATATCTTCGCTATCCGTTCCGCGGTTTGTTAAACGTTTATGCAGTTCTTCACGTGATGGAGGCAAAATAAAAATTGAAATTGCATCAGGCATTAATTTTCTAACTTGCTGAGCACCTTGCCAATCAATCTCTAAAATTACGTCTTTACGAGCTTCTAACTGGGCCTCTACCGTGCTTTTAGATGTTCCGTAAAAGTTGTCAAATACTTGAGCGTGTTCCAAAAAATCGCCTTGAGCGATCTTTTCATTAAAAGCTTCTACGCTTATAAAATGGTAGTTTACGCCGTCTTCTTCACCTGGACGCATCTCACGAGTGGTACTTGATACGGAAACAATAATACGACTGTCTTGTTCAATTAACTTGCTAACAAGAGATGTTTTGCCTGCACCAGACGGGGCTGAAATAATATACAGTGAACCGCTCATAAGAACTTCTCCGGTATTGAATAAATTTGAAGTAGTGGCGTATTTTAACAGAGAATTAAATTGCTTTGGGGTGTCTATTATATGCACTCGTTGTATTTATGCCATTCCAAAAGCCCTCTAAAACATAAACTTCTTGCTTGGTCGGCTTCAGAAGCGGCAGTACAGGCCTGGAGAATTGAATAAATGTAATTTTTTATTCGATTAAGTCGTATAAGTCACGGCAAATTTTTAAAATCTATTTATAATGATTGTATGCATAAAGAAAGTATATTTTTAGTAGGTCCTATGGGGGCTGGAAAGTCCACAGTAGGTAAATTATTGGCCGAAAAGTTGCACTACCGTTTTGTGGACAGTGATCATGAGATTGAAGCCCGAACGGGTGCAACCATTCCGATGATTTTTGACATTGAAGGTGAGCTGGGCTTTAGAACCCGTGAAGCGGCCATGATTGATGAATTGTCAGAACGTAATGAGGTTGTGTTGGCAACAGGTGGTGGTGTGGTCGAAACAGAAAGTAATCGACAGCATTTGCGATCTCGTGGTTTTGTTGTGTATTTAAAGTCTCCAGTAGAATCATTAATACAAAGAACCAAACACGACCGTAATCGTCCGTTATTACAAACTGATAATCCAGCACAAGTGTTGCGTGATTTAATGGAACGCCGTGAGCCGTGGTATTTAGAAATGGCCGATTTGGTGATTGAAACTCAGCAAGTACCGGTACACCGTGTGGTCAAACAAATTATTGATTGTTTAGAGTCTGAACAGATTGTCTAGTTAGGCCGATAGAATCAACAAGGTAAGAGAAAAAACGTGAAAACATTAAAGGTTGAATTAGGGGATAGAAGTTATCCTATTTTTATTGGTCAAGGACTAATGGGTAATGCTGAGTTAGTAAAACCCTTTGTTAAAGGCCAACAAGTCTTAATTGTTACCAATACAACGGTGGCTCCACTTTATTTAGAAGCGTGCAAAAAATCTTTTGCTGACTTTAATGTTCAATCTGTGGTGTTACCTGATGGCGAAGAGTATAAAAATTTAGAAACCTTAAACCTAGTGTTTGATAAGTTAATTGGCGACCGTTTTGATCGCAGTTGCACACTGGTTGCTTTGGGTGGCGGAGTTATTGGTGATATGACTGGATTTGCGGCGGCAGCGTTTCAGCGTGGCGTGAATTTTATTCAAATGCCAACCACTTTGCTTTCTCAAGTAGATTCATCAGTAGGCGGAAAAACAGGGGTGAATCACTCATTAGGTAAAAATATGATTGGGGCTTTTCATCAGCCTGAATGTGTGGTGATTGATACTGAAACGCTCAATTCGTTAGAAGATCGCCAATTATCAGCAGGCCTGGCAGAAGTGATTAAATATGGCTTAATTCAAGACCCAGAGTTTTTTGAATGGTTAGAAGCCAATATTGAAAAACTGCTTAATCGTGAGCCAGAAGCTTTGTCATACGCGATTGAACGTTCTTGCCAAGATAAGGCAGACATAGTGGCAAAAGATGAAAAAGAAGCTGGTTTACGTGCTTTATTTAATTTGGGGCACACTTTTGGTCATGCGATTGAAGCGGGTATGGGTTACGGTAATTGGTTGCATGGAGAGGGCGTGAGTGCTGGTTCTATGCAAGCGGTATATATGTCTAAGTTATTAGGCAATCTTTCTCAGGAAGATGAAGACCGTATTAAAGCTATTTTTGAGCGTGCTCATTTGCCTGTTGTTCCGCCATCGGTTGCAGAGATGAGTAATGAGAAATATTTAGGTTTAATGGCTGGCGATAAAAAAGTACAAGCAGGTACGATTCGTTTGGTATTGCTAAAAAACATCGGTCAAGCTTATGTCACTGGTGATTATCCTCAAACATTATTAGAGCAAACTCTTACTGAATGGCGATAATCGTTATTTATTAGAATTATTTTTTCTAGAATTAGACTGCTTATAAATAAAGGTTTAGCCAGTACAAAGTTAATACAAAACAGGCTGTTTTCACAGGAGCGTAGAGATGACAAGTAAATATGCAAAGCAATTTGATGTAGAAGGCGTTAAATTTACGACTCGTGATGGGATTGAACTCATTCATATAGAAAATCAGTTTGCTAAGGCAACCATTACAACGTACGGAGCAACGGTATTAAGTTTTATTCCGCATGGTCAGCGTGATGTGCTTTGGGTCAGTAATTCTGCCGTTTATGATGGAACAAAGCCAGTAAGAGGTGGAGTGCCTGTATGTTGGCCATGGTTTGGTGCTGCGGCTAAGCAAGGCGGCCCGGCCCATGGTTTTGTTCGTAATATGGTATGGCAAGTTGAAAAAGTAGGTCAATTAGAAAACGGCGAAACTCGTGTTTTACTGGTTTGTAAGTCTAACGATGAAACTCTTAAAATCTGGCCGCATGAATTTGAACTTAAACTTTGTGTACAGGTAAATTCAAGTTTAACCATCACTTTGACAACTGTAAATATGGGTGATGAAACCATCGAGATCACTGAGGCATTACATACCTATTTTGCAGTAGCTAACCCTGTTGGTATGCTCATTAAAGGTTTAGAAGAGAGTACGCATTTAGATAAGCTTGTTGATGATGCTCAGCCCGAGATACAAAAAGAGGCTGTGGTGTTAAACCCTGCTAAAGACTCAGTGTATTTAAATCAAACTGGTAGTGTCGTTATTGTAGATGCCGATAATTTACGTGAGATACTGATTGAAAAGCGTCATTCCCAATCAAGTGTTGTTTGGAATCCAGGCCCTGAAATTGTAAAAGGTTTTGCCGATATTGATGACCAGGCTTGGTTAGAATTTGCTTGTGTAGAAAGCGGTAATGTTTTAGATAATACAGTCAGTATTCCTAGAGATTCTGAGCATTTGTTGAGTGTAAAATATAGTGTGAAATCGACTGCATGAATCTATTTAGTTTAGTTGGTTCGCTAAACGGCAATTTGCATAAAGCAGTTCAATAAAAACGGCATTAAGAGACGCCTATAGCTAGATACTTTTAAGTGGTCAGCTAAATAAATTTATCCATTTCTCTGTATCAACGACGATACATTCAAACCTTGTCATAATGAGTTAGTGTCAGGGTATTTTTTTGTTCAAAATTATCATTTATGAGGTTTAAATGCTTTCTTTAGAAGCCGGAGTTAAAAGTACTTACATCGAAGACTTATGTTTTATTCTTCCGTTAAAATCCCTAAGAGCTACTCCAAAAGTATCGTTTTTTGCCATAGAAGGTATTGTTGATGATTTATCAGGTGTAGATTTAGTTATGCATGAAGCGGGCGGTAAAAGCCCATTAATTGCGGGTGATGATACTTGGTATTGGTATATGCACACTGATCAAGAAGATAAGCTTGTTGTTCACCAGGGACGACGTTTAGTTCAGTTGTATTCGGTTAAGCACGGGCAGGTAGAAAATTTTGAAGTGACTGCCGATGCGATTTATCACAATAGCCAAAAAATCTTTGATGGTGCTGCCATTCTTGGTTGGCCTGCTCATGTTTTTCATAGAGTGCATTCACCAGAAGGCAGTTTATCAACCAACTATGCCTCACGTTTACCAGGCTTTGATATTGATACCAACTTTAATATTTACAAACTTGACCCTAAAGCAGGCACATATACACTGGCGCGTTTAGGGGCTTTAGATCAACCAAAATAAGGCACAATTAACTTGGTTTTTAGAGGAGACTATCAGCTATAAACCAAGTTAAAGCGTTTGAGTTTAACTCCTTATTAAGGTGATGGAATTGTATATTGAGAGTGAATTCGTTCAATTTGATGTAGGGTTTCTGCATCAAGGGTAATGTTGATAGAATCAATGTTCTCTTGCAGTTGGGTCATGCTTGTAGCACCAATAATATTGGCACTTACAAATGAGCGGCTGTTTACAAATGCCAAAGCAAGTTGAGTCGGAGTTAAGCCATTACCATTTGCCAGAGCTGCATAAAGTTCCGTGGCTTTAACCGCATTATCATTTGAGTATCTATCATAATGAGGAAAAAGGGTAATTCTTGCTCCTTCTGGTTTTTTGCCTTTTAAATACTTGCCAGACAATACCCCAAAGCCAAGTGGCGAGTATGCCAATAAACCAATTTTTTCTTGATACGCTACTTCAGATAAACCCACCTCAAAACTTCTGTTTAATAAACTATATGGGTTTTGAACCGTAATAATTTTTTCTAGGCCTTTTTGTTCGGCAATCTGCAAAAATTTCATTGTGCCCCAGGCGGTTTCATTAGATAAACCAATATGACGAATCTTACCTGCTTTAACCAATTCAGTTAGTACTTCTAAAGTCTCTTCAAAGTCAGTCATATCTACGGTGTCTTTTTCAGGGGCGTCAAACCCTAAAACACCAAAAAAATTGGTATGGCGTTCAGGCCAATGAAGTTGATATAAATCTAAATGATCGGTACCTAAACGTTTTAAAGAGCCTTCAAGTGCTTCATGAATTTGCTGGCGATTAAAGCGACTTTTGCCTCCACGAATATGCTGAGTAAAACTGCTTGGTCCAGCGATTTTAGAAGCTAATACGATCTGATCACGTTTACCTGTTTTGGCTAACCATTTACCAATAAACTCTTCAGTTTTTCCATAAGTCTCTGCACGAGGAGGTATCGCATACAGTTCTGCGGTATCCCAAAAATTTACACCGTTATCTAGGGCGTAGTCCATTTGTTCAAAGGCTTCTGCTTGTGTGTTTTGCTCACCCCAAGTCATAGTTCCTAAACAGATACGACTAACTTGAATATCTGAACTTCCTAACGTGTTATAAATCATAAGAATCCCTCTGTATTAAACTAAAGTAATCAACTTCATAACTCTACCACGGTAAGTTTAAATAATTATGAACACAATCTGTATTTACCAGGCCTGCCTTCCCTTCTTGCGGGGTGTGGTAAAGTAAAGACAGATACTAAAAGTAAGCGTTTGAAAGAGTTTCGAAGGCTAACCAGGCTTTAACTTCAAATGGTAAACCTGTTAAAATAACGCACTATTAAAATTGCGGCCATAGTTAAACTGGATATAACTGCCCCCTCCTAAGGGGCTGTTCGGGGTTCGAGTCCTCGTGGCTGTACCAAATTTTATTGGGCAGGTAATGAGTAACGTGCTTGTCTGATTTGTTGTAAGGCTTTGTCTAAGGTGGGTTTTGGTACGGCAAGGTTTATTCTCATAAAGCCGGTTCCTGCTTTACTTTGCCCACCAAAGCTTTCACCATCATTTAAGCCAAGCTTAGCTTTACTTACTAACCACTCTTTAAGCTCTGTTTGGTCAGTAAATAATTCTCTAAAATCCAACCAAACCAAATACGAGGCTTCAGGCCGCATCAATTTCACTTTAGGTAGTTCTTTAGCTAAAAAATTCTCTAACAAGTCTATATTTTGATTGAGGTGAACCAGTAACTCATCTCTCCACTCTTTGCCCTGTTCTGTATAAGCGGCCGCCATGGCAATTTGCCCAAATAGGTTTACGCTATCAATTGCATTTTGTTGACATATTTTGAGGTAGTCGGCTTTCAGTTTTGGGTTGGCAATAATGGCATAACCAATCTGTAAACCACCTAAATTAAAGGTTTTACCTGGTGAGCTTAGGGTAATCGTGATATTGGCAATTTCATCCGATATTGACGCCATTGGAATATGTTTATGCGGTGCATAGATCATATCTGAATGAATTTCATCAGAGACGATCGTCACTTGGTGTTTAAGACAAATATTGGCTAATTGTTCTATTTCATCTTTTAACCAAACGCGCCCTGATGGGTTTTGTGGATTACAGAATAAGAATAGTTTTACAGAGTTATCCACAATGGCTTTTTCAAAACTTTCAAAGTCTATTTGATAACGTCCATCTACTAATTCAAGGGGAGCTTCTATTAGCCGACGGTCATTGATTTCTGGAGCTTTTAAAAAAGGGGGATAAATGGGAGGTTGAACTAAAACAGAATTACCAGGCCTGGTAAAAGCAGATACAGCCATAAAAAAGCCATTGGCAACATTATGAGTAAACACAATATGTGATTTATCTACGCGGTAATTATGTTGTGCCTGCCAATTGATAATGGCTTGATAAACCCCTTCAGGGGTAAGCGTGTAACCTAATAATGAGTGGTTTAAACGAGATTTTAACGCATTCATTACAAAAGGTGGCGTGGGTAAATCCATGTCGGCCACCCACATTGGCAAAACGTCTTTAGTGCCAAATAAAGCTTGGCGTAGTTCATATTTTTCGGCGTGAGTGCCTGTCCTAGAGATGGGTTGATTAAAGTTAAACATGTTTGGAAAGGTCTCAATAGATTCTTTTTCTGGTGCTATATCGGTATCAGGCTGAGCCTGTCTTGTTGATTTTTTATAGCTTACCATCATTTTCTCTATGTTATGTAATTTTTTTCCATATTGTAAATTCAGATAAAGAGTGCTGATATTTACGTTGAGTTTCTCTAATCACAAATGGCACATCAAAAGGTTCTGCAACACGGGTAAAGTGGCTGTCTAAAATAGCGTGTAGGCCTTCTAATGTGGTTACGTTTTCACCAGACTGTTCATCTTTATAACCACCTAACCAGCGGGATTTTTCAGTAAACTCTTCTAGCCAAGTGTAAGGTGAGCCAATAATTAGATACCCATGTGAGTTGATTCGTTCATGGATCATGCTCAAGAATTTGCTTGGCTCATACAGGCGGTCAATTAAGTTAATGGCAATGACCATGTCATAATCGGTAAAACGCGGTTTAAGGTTACTGGCATCTTGTTGCATAAAAGTACAGCGTTTAGCCACATCATTAAGATTTAAGTTCTCAAGGCTCTGAGACTTAAACTCCATAATTTCCCCTTCTTGAGGAATCGAGTATCGAATCGTGCCATTGTCTTGAAGCTGGTTAGCCACTTGAATAAAGCGGGCTGAAAAATCTAAACCGGTTACTTGGGAAAAGTGTTTGGCAAGTTCAAAACTAGCACGTCCTACTGAACAACCTACTTCAAGAACGCTTAAATCGGTTTTATTATTGAAGTCTGAATCATTTTTAATGGTATCAATGGCAATATTTGCATAGGCCTTAGCAAAATTTTCAATGCCAAAATATTCATCACCGTAATGAAATTCACAATATTGAGAAACCGATTGATCTGTCTCATAAGTTGAGAATTCGGTTTTAACTTTTGCTTCAGACTGAATATAGCGAAAACCTGCATGTTGAAAAAAGTGACGACGAAACGCATAGCGTGAATAACCATTAATTTCATTACCGGTAGATATCCAGCTACCACCTGTAAACAAGTTGTGTTTATTGTCAAAAGTAGGCATGGTAAAGTCATCATAAAGCGGATGCACTTTAAAACCTTCATAGGGGTAAATAGGGGTTTGTGTCCACTGCCATACGTTGCCTAAAACATCATAAAAATCGTCCGTTTTATTTTCATCTACCGGGGTGGATGAGGCAAATTTTTGTAAATTAAAGTTGGCCTGTTGTTTATGGTGTAAGGCTTGGCTATGTTCTCTTAAACGTAAATATTCATCTTCACTTGGTAAACGAATTGGCAGGCCAGTTTGTTGTGATTTCCACTGGCAAAAGGCGTGTGCTTCAAGCTGATTGACTTCAACTGGCCAGTTCCATGGCATGGGAATTTCTTCAGTCATGCAGCGTAAATACCAGGCCTGGTCAGGGTGATCTTTTTTAACCCAGAAGGTAGGGTGTTTTACAGGGCTAAAGTTACGCCACTGGTTGCCTTCATTATCCCAATATTCAGCTTTGTCATAACCGCCATCTTCAACAAAAGCCAAATACTCTTGGTTAGAGACCAAAAAAGAAGCTGCTTTAAACTCTGGGACTTTAGCTTGATGTTGGCCGTATTCATTATCCCAGCCATAAACGGGTGCTGGGTCATGATGATTAATTAACACTTCACCAGCTGGTACATCATATAGCTGGTTTTCTGGTGCGGAGCCGGATTGCCGACAAATTGGAAATAAATCATGCGACTGCACAGAGGTAATTGGCAACTGGCGAATTAACACTGAAGAGGTTTCTAAGTGAATTCGCTCATGTTCTATGCCCATTAAAATCGGCCACATTGGACTTTTCCAATCAATCGGCATCGTAAATTCAACACGGTCGATTAACTGATTCACAGCTTCTCTAACTTGGTTTCTATAATCTCTAACATCGTCTGCACTTGGCCAGTCGTAATGAGTTTCATCCAAATCATCCCAAGACATTTCATCCACACCAATAGCACACATTGATTCGATTTTTGGATTAATGCGATTAGGCAAAAGCTTGGCTAAAACCAGTTTATTGGTAAAGAAGGTGGCGGTATGCCCAAAATAAAAAATAAGGGGGTGACGAAGAGAACAAGGTCGTTCATAAAAAGCTGAGTCGGACTTTAGAGTTAAAAACAGTGCCTCATAAGCATCATAGGTCAGGTTAAAGTAGGATTTAATTTCTTGACGTTTGGATTCAATATCTCCACTTAGAAGCTCTGGAGGATAGGTGATTAAATCTTCTCTGGTTAACATTAGAACAGTCCAAATTTGAATGAATTGGGTTCATTCTAAACAATGCAAAGCAATACATCAAAGATGATTTGTATAAGTGTGTTTATTATTTGTAAAACCTATGTATAAGGTTGTCGTCTGTTATCTAATTAGTGGGCTGCCTGCTTCTAAATTGGTAAAGGTAAGCAAGCCCTAAAATAAGAGTGATTAAAGCCGGAAAAACCAATGACCAGTTTGGAAAAAGTCTGTAGGCAAAGATGCCAATAACGCCGCCAATAATGAACCCTAAAAGTAAAACAATTAAAGCATTACCCTTCCAAGACCATGCTCGTTTATGTTTTATTTTTTGTGCTAAATGCACACCCAAGTCGGTAACGGTTCCTGTAACGTGAGTGGTACGAATTTGTAATCCTCGATAACTGGCTACCAATGCGTTCTGTAAGCCGCAGGCAATGGCGGCTAATAAAAGAGAAAGATCTGACTGTATAAAACTAAAGAAGGTGGCCAGGCTTAATAAAATACAGTTTAGTAATAGTGCATAACCATAATTGGGAGTGGTTTGGTATTGGGAATGACCTATTAACCAACCAGAAATAAAAGCACCGCCAAAGAAGCCGCTTAAAATCATGAAGTTGTTGAGTAGGTCTATCCATTCAATATCCACAATGGCATCACTCATGCGAGAGCTAACACCTGTCATTTGGCTAACAGGTATGCCAAACTCGATTAACATGGCACTGTTAATGTAACCGGCAATAAGGGTCATAATAAAACTAATTACATAGAGTTTGGTGGCAGATAATTTAAAATCCACGTCATTTTCTATGTGTTCTTTTATAGGGTAAGGCACATAAACTCCAGAAATAAAAAAGGCCTGCTAGAAATTGAATTCTAGCAGGCCTGGATAATTAACCGCAATATGTATAAGGTTTAATTACACAACTAATAAGTTTTTTAATTTATTTAATGCTTGTTGTTCAACCTGGCGAATACGTTCCATAGAAACACCGTATTCTGCAGATAACTCTTTTAAACCAACTTTATCGTCTGTTAACCAACGTTTTTGCAAAATATCACGGCTGCGATCATCTAAGGTCGCTAACGCTTGTTGCATGCGATTCAACTCATATTCTGCGTTGTTCTCTTGAATAAGAGTCATTTCTGGGTTGGCTTCTTGGCTGATTAATACTGGGAACGTGGTGTTCTCATTATCCTCATCCATCTGCATATCAACCGATAAATCTTTACCGTAAAGACGTGTTTCCATTTCTAATACATCTTTACGAGTTACACCTAACTCTTCAGCAACGACATCGGCATCTTTATCGCCAAACCATTCCAGATTTTTTTTAGTGCTACGTAGTTTAAAAAACAGTTTACGTTGTGCTTTGGTTGTGGCTGTTTTAACAATACGCCAGTTTTTGATAACATATTCATTAATTTCGGCACGAATCCAATGTACTGCAAACGTCATTAAGCGCACGTTTTCTTCTGGGTTAAAGCGTTTTACTGCTTTCATTAAGCCGATATTACCTTCTTGAATAATATCGCCTAATGGTAAACCGTAACCATTGTATGAGCGTGCAACTGGCACTACATAACGTAGTGAAGATAAAATTAACTGACGAGCTGCTTCAACATCATCTTGGTAGTAGAGTTTTTCGGCAAGCGTTTTTTCTTCAGCCGCTGTTAACTGTTGCACGCTTTTAATGGTGTGCAAATAAGTTTCCAGGTTCTGTCCTGGTACTAATTGGTGTGCTAATACCTCAGCAGAAGGAAGTTTCTGTGCTTGTTCCGCTTGTAGGTAATTTGTAATTGTCTGAGACATACATTGCCCTCCATTAATACTTTATGTAGTTAATATAACTCATTTTTAGCACTCAATGCAAGAGAGTGCTAAAACAAGTCATTATCTTTCAATTTTCTGGTAGAGGTTGTTGGTTGGTTTTTTTATCAAGCCTGTTTTATAGGGCTTTAATGCACTTATTTTTATATCTAGATTTTCAAAGTGTGAAGCAGATAATTGAGGCAGTTTGTACTAAGTCGGAATGCATTAAGAGCGGTAGGTATGTATTTATATTTTATGTATGAATATATATGAAGTTAAAGTAAAAAAGCCAAACAAAAGGTTTTTGTTTGGCTTCAGAGAATCACTACCACTCTTATACGTTTGTCATTAATATAACAAACAGTAAAAAACGAGTAGTAAGGTGCTAAATTCAGTTATGGATGCAAAAAATTATAGTTTGATACCTTATTTACCAAGCCTAGAAAATATAGAGATGTCAATTTTATAACATCACCTTTAAACATCTGATCGATATATCTTAATTTAAAATTTGATCATTCTTTTTTGCATTACTGAATTTATGCGTTTTCTGGAAACTGACCAGTCTGTTGCATCATCTCTAACCATGCATCACGCAGTTCGGTTAAGATTTCAATTGCGCTGTCTAAATAGAAAGTATCTTTTTCAAACACCGCTTCTTGAATGCTTTGATCGGCATAACGATATAGCTCTTCTAAGTCATAAGCTAACGGTGTATCTTTGGTAAAACTTAAACGGTCGCGTAAGGCATCCAAAATCGTTGTCATACGGCCTAGATGAAAGCCCTTTTCTACTAAAGCTTGGCTTTGGTGGCAAACTTTTGCCAGGTTGCCTTTATCTACGGCACCTTGTAAAAGCAGTAGGATGGTTTTGCGTGGATTTTCCGCCAATGTTTTTTCGGCTTCTTGGTTTCTGCGGTACTCTTCTAAAATAGGCGCCTTAATATCGGCTGCCGTATTGTTATTTAAAGTCATGTGATTCCCCTAGTGTGTTTAGCGGTTTTCGCTTTTGTCTTGTGTAAGGTTGGCAAGTCTTGATTTTTTTATTCAAGTTTTTGCTTTGTCTGTCGTACAGCATATGACATGCCAAAAAATACAATAAGGGCAGTTGATGAAATAAGTTAGACAGAAGTCTTTAGAAGATTGTGGGTTGATAACATTATGATTTTAAAGGAATAGTTTATTGTTAGAACAGCGGATAAAACAGCAGAAAATAAATGGTTTTAAGTGTTAAGTGTAAGAGTAAAAATCATTTTACCAGGCCTGGTAAAACTGAAAAGTGTCAAAAAAAATGGTAGAGATTTAAAGGTTTTTTAGAAGAGATACGATTTAAAACCGATTCTTTAAGAATGCTTGGTTCTAAATCGCATTTATATTGCCGTTTTTCTGTAAAAGTATTATTGTAAAAGCCAATCTGAAAAGTGGCTTCACACTTTATGAGTCAAAAAAATTAAAACGTCACTTGTACCGAATTTGCCGCTTTATCGGCTTTATTAATGGCCTCTTCAATACTCTCAGCTCGAGCAATAGCAACTCCCATTCTTCTGCGACCATCAATGTCTGGTTTACCAAATAGGCGTATTTGGGTGTCAGGTTCAGCTAAAGCTTGTTCTAGGTTTGAGAAGTTGGTTTTAGTTGAAGTGCCAGTTGGCAAAATTACGCTAGAGGCACAAAAACCATGTTGGGCAATGTTAGGAATCGGCAAGCCTAAAATAGCACGAGCGTGTAAGGCAAATTCTGATAAGTCTTGTGAAAGTAATGTAACCAAGCCAGTGTCATGTGGACGAGGAGATACCTCGCTAAAATAAACTGTATCACCTTTAATAAACAATTCAACACCAAATAAACCGCGACCAGTTTCACCGCATAGGTTGTTGGCCACTTTTTCGGCAATTTCTTTTGAGGTAGCTAGGGCTTTTGGGGGCATGGCGGCAGGTTGCCAAGATTGACGATAGTCCCCATCTTCTTGGTGATGCCCAATTGGTTCGCAAAAACTAATGCCGTTTTCATGGCGTACGGTTAACAGAGTAATTTCATAGTCAAAATCCACAAAACCTTCAACAATTACACGGCCTTTACCGGCACGGCCGCCTTCTTGAGCGTAATCCCAAGCGGCTTGAATATCATCGGCAGATTTAATCACGCTTTGCCCTTTACCAGACGAGCTCATAATGGGTTTTACCACGCAAGGTATGCCAATACGTTTCACAGAAGCGGCAAAGTCTTCCAGTGTGTCTGAGAATTCATAAGGAGAGGTGGGGATATTTAACTCTTCTGCCGCTAAGCGACGAATACCTTCACGATTCATTGTCAATTGTGTGGCACGAGCGGTTGGTATTATTTTGACACCTTCTTTCTCCATTGCCGCTAAAGTATCGGTAGCAATAGCTTCAATTTCTGGAACGACCATATGTGGTTTTTCGAGCTCTATGATTTTTCTTAAGGCATTACCATCTAACATATCAATAACATGGCTACGATCTGCAACCTGCATGGCTGGGGCGTTTGGGTAACGATCAGCAGCAATCACTTCTACTCCAAAACGTTGCAATTCAATGGCAACTTCTTTGCCTAATTCACCTGCTCCGCATAATAAAACACGAACCGCTGTTGATGAAAATGGTGTACCAATGCTCGACATGGCATCTCCTTTGCTTAAAGGTAATTAAGAAAAACAAGGCCAAATATATCGGCCACAGTTTAAAAAACTTTAGAAAAACTTTTAAAAATATTAAAAAAATATTTAAAAAGCTTAAAACCGCAAAGCGGTTGTCTTAAACACCCAATATTATACGGTATTTTATGAGGCAACACGGCTCAACGGAACACGAGGTTAAGCACCATGGTAGAGTTAAGTAGCCCAGTAAAAGCAGAAACAATCACTTCTCCTGAAGTAGAGCGTTTTCTACAGTCTGAGCGTAGCCGCACACAAACATCGATTCAACGCCACGAAGAAGAAGTGGCAGGTTTTAGTGTGAAAAAAATGATGCGTGCATTACAAAATCGTTTTTCACATACTGGTGATATCTCAAATGAAATTGCAGAAATGGTTGAGAAACAAGTGCAGATGCGTACTCGTGAACTCTTTCGACAAGCCAATTATGATGCCTTAACTCACTTGCCAAATCGTGCGTATTTCAATACCACTGTCGAACAGCTTGTTCTTAAAGCCCAAGAAGCTGAAGCAGACTTTGGTTTATTATTTTTAGATTTAGATGGTTTTAAATCGGTAAACGATAAATTAGGTCATAAAGCGGGTGATGAGTTATTACGTAATGTCAGTGCTCGTTTAATGTCTGCAACACGAGAAGGCGATATCGTGAGTCGTCTTGGTGGTGATGAATTTGTGGTGTTACTTGCGGATGTAGCCGAGAAAGAAACCATTGAAATTGTTTGTCAGCGCATTATCAATGAAGTGAGTCGACCCTATTGGATTAATGGTCATGATGTTGAAATCTCTACCAGTATTGGTATTTCTCGTTTTCCGTTGGATGGCAAAACTTCGACAGAATTGGTTGAACTTGCCGATCAAGCGTTATATGTTTCAAAACAGAGTGGTCGTAAAACCTATCGTTTTTACCATGAGATTGTAGAAGAGACCATTTCACCAAAACATGTTTTGGTTAATCGTTTATATGATGCGGTAGATAATGGACAAATTGCCTTACAATTTGAGCCTCAAATTGATTTAACCTCTGATTCGATTGTTGGTGCGAGTATTACCGCAAAGTGGGATGAGAAAGAAATTGAATCGCCATATTTAGCTAGCTGGATTGAAATGTTAAATGACTCTAAAGCGGGTTATACGGTTGGTGCATGGTTAATGGATTCTGGTTTGTATTATTTAAAGCAGTGGCAACAATATAATGATGCCATGATTGTTTCGATTCCTGTTGTAGATGCGTTATGGCAACAGCAAGATTTAGTGGCCATATTAAATGAGCGTTTTGCTCACTTTGATGTGCAAACTTCTCAAGTACAGTTAGAATTCTCTATTAAAGCTTTAACCGAGAATAAAGCGTTGCAAGAAGTACTTAATGCTTTAACGGCAGCGGGTTATCAAATTACCTTAAGTGAAGTCGGCAAAACGCCATTAGATTTGGCCTTATTGGCTCAATTAAATTTACAAGAAATTAAATTAGACCGCGATTGGTTGCAAGCAACGATGGCAAATGAAAAAGGCCAAAAATGGGTTCAAGCTCTTGTGCAAATGGCTAAAAGTCTAGACTTATGTGTGATTGCCACGGGTGTTGAAACTCAAGAACAAGCACTGCAATATCGCAGTATGGGTTGTTCAATGGCGCAAGGTGAAAACTGGTCTGAACCAGTTGATGCAGAGCAGCTTCAACAATCTATTCAACAAGACTTACTTGTTATAGCTTAATCACTTATTAAATTTTTAATATAGCCAAATTAGTATTTTGTTAAATCCTTAAAACCCCTGCTTGGGGTTTTTTTGTGTCTAAATCTTAACTCTACGGCTATTTGCTGTGACATTTTTTAACGTCACAGGCTTGCGTAATGGTTACAAGTGATACTAAAGATTTTTAGATTTACCCTATGCTCAGACGACATAGAAAGCCACAGGATATACCAGGCCTGGTAAAATCAAAATTATCAATAAAAGCAAGCTCAACCTAAATGTAGAAAGAGTTGTTAACTTATAATAGAGAGTAAGCCATGCATAAAGAAATCAATTTAAACCAAATTTTTTGGCTAGTGAGTTTTTTAGTTGTCTTTACGTGGTCGGCTATTTACCCTAAAGATGGCTTTACTTGGTTTTTAGAGGTTGCCCCCGCTATTATCGGTTTTGTGTTGATTGTGTTTACTCGTAAACGGTTTCCGCTTACTTCATTGCTCTATTTTTTAATCCTTATTCACTGTTTTATACTTATGGTTGGTGGTCACTACACCTATGCCGAAGTTCCTCTGTTTGATACCTTTAAAGAGATGTTTAATTGGAGTAGAAATAACTACGACAAAGTAGGCCATTTTGCTCAAGGCTTAGTACCGGCATTAATTGCCAGGGAGATTTTGATTCGTAAACAGATTGTAAAAGGACAGGCCTGGGTAAACTTTATCAGTGTGAGTATTACCTTAGCGTTTAGTGCATTTTATGAATTGATTGAATGGTGGGTTGCTTTGAGTTCTGAAGAGGCTGCCGAAGCCTTTTTAGGCACACAAGGTTATGTATGGGATACCCAGTCAGATATGGGTTATGCACTTTTGGGGGCGATTTGTGCAGTGGTATTTCTTTCTAAGATTCATAACCGTCAAATAAAAAACCTTTCTTAATAAAATTTAAGATAGTTTTTTTCTACTTTTATAACCAGTTTTTTATATAAAACTAATTGTTTTACCTTCTTTTTTTGAAAAAAATCTATTTTTTAACTCTTTTATTTACTCTTTTTTGCTCTTAAATATCCATATTTAGTTTAAGGTTTTGTCTTAATGGGCTGATAAATTACAGCATTTTCTAATATTAGATAATGCTTGAATAAGGCGTATTAATACATGATATAAATATATTATATCCTTAAATAACAATGTGTTACATGGTGTTTTTGGATTAAAAATCCAATCAAAAAAAATGCTTATGAACAAATCAAAAGTTTTGTTTATGATTTGTTATAAATTTAATTGAATTAGTAAATGTGATGATTTTAAATAGCCTCCGTGTTCTGGAAGGGCTCAGGTCAAAAAATAAAAAATGGATTTAAAACGAGGAAGAATCATGTTGGATGAAGCAAAAGTTACCCAGATGTTACAAACTAAAAAACAGAAAAAACAGAAGGGAGCAACTATGATTGAATACGCTCTTGTGGTTGCAGGTGTTGCTGCAATTGCGTTTGCTGTATTCTCTGGCGATACGACCACTGGCGTAGGTAAAGCAATTAAGGACAAAGTAGAAAGTTCTGTTACTAATGCTGGTGCTTAAATAGTGCCTAAGCACAAATTGCATAAACAAAAAGGAGCCGTCATGCTTGAGACGGCTTATGTTTTGCCAGTGATGGTAGCGGTTATTTTATTAACCGTTGAAGTCATTGGTTATGCAATGAATAGTTTTGCAGTAAATGATGTTTTAACCGATGTGCATTCCACTATTTTGAGTGAAGTTTCAACGGTAAGTAATTTAGACGCTGGCAAACTATTGGATCCATCCATTCAGTATGCAAGCTGTAGTTCTGATGGAAAGGTTGTGTTACCAACAGGTATCAATAGCTCAATTAATACTATTGTGACTACCGCTCTTGCATCAAGACATATTACTTTTACGGCCTCTGATCCTGGTGTTACCAAAATCACCAAAAGTGTCGTCTCTGGCTTTGATGTCTATGTCGTAAACTTTTCGGGAACTGCCAATACCTTAGTTATCCCAAATATGTTTTCAATTTTATTACCTATTAGTGTCGATACGGTAATAAGTGTTAAAGATAGTTGTGAGCCGTAAAACTCTCATTTCTGTTGTTACCGCCCCAATTTTTAAGAGAATTTTATGAAAATTCAACGCAGTGATTTGATTCTGTATGGTGTCGCTTTGCTCTCATCTTTGTTAGCTGTGAGTTTAGTGTATGGTTATGTCGAAAACCGTGTATCAGAGGCACAAAGTCACGCCGAGGTTAAAACAGTAACCGTAGTTGAAAAGCCTGAATTACGTTCAGTGGTTGTTGCTAATCGTGACTTATATCGTGGTGAAAAAATTAATGCTGATGATATTAAAGTGCTAAATGTTCCAACAGAAGGTGTGATTGCAACAGGTGTTGTGACCAATCCAAATAAAATTATAGGTCACGTCGCTAAACAGCATATTTATGCAGGTGAATGGCTGATTGAACAAAAATTTGGCTTGCAAGATGATGATGGTGGGCGCGTTGAATCTTTGTTAGAAGAGGGCAAGCGTGCTTTGCGAATTCCTGTTTCTGCAGAAAGTGGGTTGTTGGGGATGTTAAACCCCAGTGATCATGTCGATGTGATTAGTGTGTTTGAAAGTGCTGATGGTAAACGAATGATTAGCCGCACGATCTTACAGAATATTGAGGTTTTATCAATTGGCCAAACCAACAGAATGGGACAGTTAAAAGAGGAACAGCGCCAAGAATCTGAGAAAAACCGAGAAGGTGAAGCTTTTGTAAAGGCCTCCATGGTGGCTTTGAATGTAGATACTCAACAAGCGGAAAAGTTGGCTTTAGCCATGAATATTGGAGCAATTCACCTTGCGTTACGAGGCCCGGCAGATGTGGCACTGGTAAGAACTGATGGTGTCAATGTTAAGGTGATGGAGCGCGAAAAGCAGAGACCACCTAAATATAAACCAAAACAACAGCGTGATGTCATACAGATTATGCAGGGTGACAAAGTTCAAGAGGTAATTACACAATGAAATATCTTTCTAAATGGTTAAGCCCGTCTGTATTAAGTGGTATAGGTCTCTCTTTAAGTCTTTGTACGATGAACGCTGCTGCCGATGTGGCTAAATTGTATAAGTTATCTGAAAGCGATAGCCAAATTATAAAGTTTGATAAGCCTTTAAAACGTGCCCTAATTGCAAACCCAGAACTTGCCACCGTTAAAGTATTAAGTAACAAAGAGCTATTGGTCACGGGTAAAGAAGCGGGTCGTACCCAGTTAATTGTGACCTATCGTGACACGCCTAACGTTGACAATAAAATTGTGTTAAATGTCTCACCAGATCAATCTCGTCGTGAAGAGATTAAAGAAACCTTAACAAGTTTACTTGCTGATCTAAACCCTCAAGGCACGGTCAAGTTTGAGCTGAAAAATATTTGGATTAATTCCGAAGGTTCTGTTCGCAGACAGATTGACGAAATTGGTAATCAAATTGATGGCGATAATTCAATTAAACAAGCCAAACGAAAAGACAAAAATGTTTTGCAAACAGCAACCACTGCGGGTCAGTTAGATGCACAGCCTTTAGCAGGTAACTATATGGTATTGCTGAGCGGTAATGTGCCCAATAAAGCCCAGAAAAAACGAATTCATTCGGTGATTTCAGCTTTGGGTTTGAGTGTGGTAAATATGATTAATGTCACGGGACCACAGCAAATAAAGTTATCGGTTCGTGTGGCTGAAGTGGTGAAAGGCAATCCATTTAGAAGTGGTTTTGCAACGAGAGATAAAAGAGATCGTTTTGGGCTTTTCCCTCCTGGAAATTTAGGTACAACGGCGAGTTTTTTATTAAATGTTGAAAACGTTGCTGCTGGAACGCCTTCAGGTATGGCTTTTCCGCACCCAGATGGTTTTCAAATAGGCATTAACCCAACAGGGAGTGACCTGTTTGGCGTGTTATCTATTTTAGAGGGTAGGAATTTAGCTCGCGTTTTAGCCAAACCAGAATTAATTGTGCAATCTGGTGAAACAGCCTCTTTTTTAGTAGGGGGAGAGGTACCGATTCCTGTCGCTCAGCGTCAAGATACGATTACTGTTGAGTATAAGGAGTTTGGTGTTCGCCTGCGTTTCAGCCCAATTATTACTGAGTCCGGCGAGATTCAGATGACTGTTGCACCTGAAGTCAGTAATATCGATTCAAGTGCGGGTTACCAAGCAGGTAGCATCGTGGTGCCAGGTTTTCGCTCTCGCAAAACCAATACAACTATTACTATGAAGCCGGGTCAGAGTTTTGTCATTGGTGGATTAATTCAAGATAATTTACGTAGTTCAGTTTCTAAAGTTCCTTTTTTAGGCGATATCCCAATTATTGGTACTTTATTTCGCTCAACGAGTTATGACAAAGATCAATCAGAACTGGCTATCTTAGTAACCCCTACTTTTGTTAACCCAATTGATAAAAACAAAAAGGTGACTTTACCTGGCGAAAACCTAGACAGACCAAGTTCTGCGGATGGATTTTTCTATGGAAAGTTGGCAAAAATGTTACCTGAAGGCGAAAGTGTTTTACCTGAGTTATCGGTTAAGATTGGACTGGAGACCCCATAATGACTAACTTATCGGCTAGTGATGTCGCTCTTAAGCAAGCACTGTATTTTGGGCATGATGAAGATTTAGTAGAAACGGTGAGAGTATCTATTGTTTCTAAATACAGTATGAATTCAATGGACGAAATTCCTCATATCTGGCCTGAAGAAATTGATTTAGTATTTCTTGAATACGGTGGTGATTCAGCTGAAACTCTTTCTAAAATTAATCAGATTCTGACATTAGCTAAAGGTGTGCCTCTTTATATTTTGCTTCAGCAAAAAGATGCCGACTTTATTATTGAGGCTTCTCATCAAGGGGTTCAAGGTTTTATAGAGTGCCCCAATGAGGTTTTACATATCCTCTCCATTTTGCATATGCAAGATAGAAGGCGACTAGGCAAAAACGGTAATGTCTCTTCTCTATTTAGCTTAAAAGGCGGGGTAGGTTGCACAGCATTAGCCACAAATTTAGCCTCACATTTAAATGATATGACCGAGGGTAGAACCGTATTGGTGGACTTAAACATGCCATTGGGGGATACCGCTTTATATCTTAATATGGAAAGCCAGCATCTCTACTCATTAACCGATTTTGTATATAACCTAAATCGATTTGATGAAAATCTTATCTACAAGTCACTTAGCCAGCATGAGTCAGGATTGTATTTACTGCCGTTGCCAACAGAAGTAACTGAACTAGAAAGCTTAAACGGTAATATGGTTAAAACCATTATTCAAGCTCTCAGGCGCTATTATGATCATGTGATTATTGATTGTGCGAGTGATTTATCTGATATGACAATCAGCTGTTTGGATGAATCCGATAATATTGTTTTGGTTTCCGAACCTTCACTCTCGTCACTAAGAGCCGTTAACTCTGTTTTGCAGTTAACGCAAAAACTAGGTTATGTGAAAGACTCTATTAAATTAGTCGTAAACCGAAGCAATAGCGATGATGATGAGATGCTTAATGAAGTTGTTAACTCGTTAGATGTTGAGACCGTTATTAAAGTGAATAATGCTTATGCCGATTTTAATGAGTCGTTAAAAGAGGGAATCTTACTTAAAGAATACAACCCAGATTCCATTATTAATAAACAGCTACATAACATCGCCAATATGATGCATAACGGCAGTAAGAATATGTATGTTGATCAACCAATAGAACGTTCTTCAATCGCTAAAAATTGGCTTAATAAATTGTTAAAAAAGGAAAGTAAACCTGCAAATGTAGAGCAAACCTCAGAAGAGGCGGTTAAGCTTTTAAATGACAAAATGGTGGTGTCTTAAATGGGGTTGCAAGATCGTCTAAGACAAGTAGAGCAAAGTCGACAGCCCACACTCAAAAAAGACTCTGCACAAGATTCCAATAAAAGCCGCTCTTCGGCAAAACGGAGCTTGTCAGAGGTTAATCTAGCCCAAAATCCTACTCTATTAGAAATTAAAAAACGTTGCCAAAAAAAGGCGGCAGAAGATGATGCCTTTTATGAAGCCGACAGTAAAGAAACTCGTCAAGAATTACGTCCTCGTTTAGAGGAGTTGGTTAGAGAGCACGCGGGTGATTTGGGTTACCCGCTTTCTGAAGTAGAGGTTCGTCAATTAGGAATTGAGCTTTTAGATGAAATTTACGGTTTGGGCCCTATTGAGCCTTTGCTAACTGACCCAACTATTTCAGATATTTTAATTAACGGTTATAACCAGATTTATGTTGAGCGAGCTGGTCAACTTGAGTTATCAGATGTGCGATTTATCAGTGAAGAGCATTTACGAAATAAAGTAGATCGTATGCTGTATTCAACTGGACGTCGTGTTGATGAGTCCTCTCCACTGGTTGATGCCCGTTTACCAGACGGTTCACGTATAAATATTATTATTCCGCCATTAGCCGTTGATGGTATTAGTGTCTCAATTCGTCGTTTTCCAGAACAACATTTACGCCCTAAAGACCTTATTGCATTTGGTTCTATGACGGAACAAATGTTTACTTTTTTAGACTACGCAGTAAAAGCAGGTTTAAACATGTTGGTTTGTGGGGGAACAGGCTCAGGTAAAACGACTACATTAAACATGCTTTCGGGGTTAATTCCAGAAAATGAACGTACGGTAACCATTGAAGATAGTGCCGAGTTACGTATGCAGCAAACTCATGTAGTACGTTTAGAAACACGGCCGCCTAATGCAGAGGGCGTGGGCGAAGTGAGTCAGCGTGAATTGTTAAAAAATGCGTTACGTATGCGCCCAGATCGAATCGTGTTGGGTGAGGTGCGTGGTGGTGAAGTACTTGATATGCTTCAAGCCATGAACACTGGGCATGATGGTTCTTTGGCCACACTGCATGCCAATAGTCCACGAGACAGTATCGCCCGACTAGAGTTAATGATTAACTTAAGTGGGGTTGATATTCCTGCGGCATCGATTCGTAAGCAAATTGCCAGTGCCATTGATTTAATTATTTATGTTAACCGAGGTAAGGATGGTAAACGCCGTGTTGAATCAGTAACCGAAGTCGTAGGGATTGAGGAGGATAATGTTGTTCTGCAAGAGATCTTTGTCTTTGAGAACAAATATGACAAGGTTACTGATAGCATGCGTGGTCAATTCAAGGCGACGGGTCTGCGTCCGGCATGCAATAAAAAATGCGAAGCCGTTGGTTACCAACTTCCCAATGATTTATTCAGCTTTTCTCAGGATGTTTTTTAATGGATTTGGGTTTTGTTATTGTTGCATTGGCGATTATTTTTCCTTTTTTATTGTTAAGTTTTACTTTTTTAGCTAAACAAAAACGCCAAAGGCAACAGCATTTAAAAGCACTAATGCTCCGAGTCGGACTACAGTCGGCAGAAACGAAAACTGTAACCAGTCAGCTTATGTTGCAAAGAGATAAAAACTGGTTTTTGTGGTTGATTGGTCTGTTTAAAAAAGCTGGGATATCCAATAAACGAGAAATTACCGTATTAATTATTATTCAGGCTTTTATGATATTTTTCAGTGTCTTTGTTTTATCAACTAAGTTTAATACCCTCACTGACAAACATATCATTTTAAGTGTGTTGTTACCGCTAATTCCTGCGGCCTATCTGTTTATTAAAATTCGTCAGCGACAGGCTGAACTCCGTAAACAATTTCCAGAAATGCTGGACTCTATTGTTCGCTCATTGCATTCAGGGTATGGAATCGACGGCGCAATTGCCGCTATTGGTGAAGATATGAATGGTGCTTTGGCCGAAGAGATGAAAGAGGTCAATAAACAGCTGGTGTTAGGTGTTAGTATGCGCGACATTTTAAGGGAGTTTCAACGTAGAGTCGCACTGCCTGAAGCCCAGTATTTTGTCATTACTTTGATAATCCAGCGTGAGACAGGTGGGCAACTGGCCGCTATTCTGACCGAACTTTCTAAATTAATGCGACGTCGAGATAATTTTCAAGCCAAGTTAAAAACCTTAACCGCAGAATCACGCTTTACTGCTTGGTTTATTGGCGGAGCACCGATTCTTTATATTGTGTATAAGTATTTCTTTGACAAAGAGTCTATGAATTTTTACTTGTATGATCCACTTGGTTTCAAGCTTTTTGTTTTTTCGTTGATCATGATAATCACAGGAACTCTGATTCTGCGTTACATGCTAAAAATGAGATTTTAATTAAGATGAATATGGTAATACTGTTATTGATTGTAGGTCTTTTATCATTTTTTTCGGTTTGGTTATTAGTGAATCGAGTGATGAAGTTACAAGCAAAACAAATTGAAATTGAACACTTAAAATCTCGGGTAGGCTTGGCAAATAAATACACGGCAGAAAAACAAAGTTTTTCTAATTGTTGGTGGTGCTCTCTCGGTAAAGCTCTAGCTCCAAAGAGTAAAAAAGAGTTAGCTAAAACCCAACAACAATTATTTGGCGCTGGGTTTCGCAATGATAAAGATGTTGGCGGTTATTTTTTTATTAAATACAGCACCCTAATCATGACTATTTTAGGCATGTTGGCTTTATGGAGTTGGTATTCCGTAAGGTTGGAATGGGCAGTATTAGTGGTCATTATTATGATCTTATTGCCTGAAAGAATTCTAATTTTTTTAGGGCAGAAGCGCTTAGCTCAAGTCAGTACCGATCTACCTGATTTTTTGGATATGTGTAATGTCTGTATGAATGCAGGGTTAAGTTATTTAGTTGCCATTAAACGAGTTTCACATGAGCTTAAAGAGGTTCACCCTGAAATCTGCTATGAGTTTGAATATGTATTAGATCAAATTCAAATAGGCGTTGCTCGTACCGATGCTTTACGTCAATTTGCACAGAGAAATCCTACCAAAGATATTCAGAATTTAGTACAGGTATTAATTCAAAACGAAAAGCTAGGTAGTTCTATTAGTGCGGCTCTTAACAGCTTTTCTCGCCGCATGTATCAAGAAAGAGAGCAGTTTTTAGAAGAGAAGGCAGCCAAAACTTCCGCTAAGATGGCGGTGGTGATTATGCCTTTTTTAATGATGCCATATTTGGTTTTACTGGTTGGCGAACGCATGGTTATGCTTGCTAGAGGATTTTAAAATGAGTGTAAAAAATAAACTGATAATTGTACTGAATGTTTTGGCAATTACCTTATTAGGCGGATGTTCACAAACGCCAACCAAGCTTGCTGATCTACAAAAACAAGCTTATCAACAACCTAAAACAGAACCTTTGGCCACCAATTTAAATGATAAAGATGAATATGAATTTGCTTTGGATTTAGTTGGTTTAGAAATTAAGCGTCAGCATTATTCACGTGCTGAAGTGTTATTACAAAAACTGAGAAAAATTGACCGTACTGATGTGCGCATTTATCGTTTATTGGGACAAGTTTATGAAGCTCAAAATAAACTAGATTTGGCTTTAATTGCTTGGAAAGAAGTCAATAAATCAAACGATAAAACCACTAAAGATGAAGCTCAATTAGGACGTTTAGCCTTAATGGAAAATCAATTTAAACTCGCTGAATCAATTTACCAGGCCTGGTTAAATTCAGATAAAGAAGTGGTACAAGTCAGTGGATTAAATAATTTAGGGTTTTCAGCGATGTTACAAAAGAAGAATGCAAGAGCTAAGACGTATTTTCTACAGGCTTTACAAAAAGACCCTCTCAATAGCAAAGCGATGAATAACTTAAAATTGCTTGATACTTTGGTAGGACGACTATGAGAGTAGTAAAACATTTATACAAACAAAGAGGTGCTGTGAGCATTTTGGGTGCCGCAGCGATTGCTTTAGGATTATTTGGATTTGATCAAGTTTTACAATATGGTAATGCCAAAATATTAGACCGAGAGTTAGACAACTATGCTCGCACGGTTGCAAATGTCGCTTTACGTTCTGAATTAGCCATTACTAAGGCTGGAATTGATGCTGGCACCATGAGTGCCGACCAAACCAGTATTGTAGTTGATGATCTGCTCAATCAAGTCAATATGTATGCTACTGCTACAGATAGTAAAGCTGCCAATTTATATAAAGAGATTACCTTTGGTAACCTCGACGAAAATGGAAAATTTGTTGCTTTATCGAGCGATGCCAATAATCCAAAAGCAGCTCAAACGCCTCCATACTTCAGTGCGGTTGCTGTTCAGCTATGGAGTACCGAAAGTTTTTATACATTTACCCCGCAAGGCAAAGCGATATACGGTTTATCATCTTCGGATCAAAATGCAGACTCTAGTTGTTATTGTAAAAATCGTTATACCGCTTGTTTGGATATGGATTTAACGTCGGCTGATTTAGCTCCTATTCCTGCCGCTGATGCCGCTCTTATTGCAGTTAAAGGTTCTGACGAACGTAAAAATTATTGCAACTATGGTTATACTCCTTCTCAAGCCAGTAATTTAAATAAAACCAAATACCCTTGGGCTCAATTTGATGATGGTTGGATAGGTCGTGAACCAGATACGGTGAATTTCTTTATGTTTTACTCTAAAGGCTATAGTGATGCCGCTTTTTCAAAGATTTTAGAGCATAAACCGTTAGCAATTAATGATGGTGAAGATCCTTTATATAAAACGGGTGGTATGTTTTCTGCGATGCTAAGCATGATGTCTTTATTTATGCCTGGGAGTTCTTTGGACGAAAAATTGGCCTATGAACAAGATCAGTCTAAGCTTAAAAAGAGCGACATATCCTCTTCCCCTGATTTTGATAATTATCGCTGCTCAAACTCGTGGTCTGTAAAGTCTTGTAGCTCGTTTTCTTCTTGGTCTAATCCAGAAGTTGTCTTAGATGACAGTTTCTATATTGGTTACAAAGGAACTTGTGTTCCAAGTACAAATAAAGCTAATTCTGATATGTCACGTTGTCTTTCCTATAATGATAGTGGTACTGAGCGTTATGAAAGCTGTTTAGATATTTCACGAAGAAGTAGTATGCATATGAATTTCTTTCAGCGAATGATGTCTTTTTTCTTTGGCCCAATTTTAGACTGGGAACGTTCTTATGAAGGTCTAGATTGCGAAATGAAAAAAATGAAGTACGTAGGTTGGATGTTCTGGGGTGGTTGGAAAGACGTTTAACCAGGCCTGGTAAAATTAAAAAACCTAGGTTTTATAATGAAGACTAAAACCTAGGAAAGAGAGGGTATTGGAATAATACCCCGGAGGAAAAACGCTTATAGAATTTGATATTTATAAGGGTTTTCCCTTAAGCAAATATACTAGCATCGAACAATAATGACTGTTTGAGTTTAATTTTGGTAACGAATAGATTTAATTAATAGATATTCTTGGACAGTAAAGTCGTTTTTGCTACAGACAATGCCACAGAAATTAGCAGGTTTTAAATTATTGGATAAGTATGTTTGTGGATTTGATGAAACCTTTAGCAGTGATGATATTGTTTGATTTAACGTTTTATCACGCCACTCCTAGCAAAGAGAAGCATAAAGGTTTAATAAATTGGATCTTTATTAAAAATTAAGTTATTACCCACTCTGTATAGCCTGTTGTAGAGTCCGACGAATATTCATTTCTCTTACATGAAAAACGCCTGTTAGTTGTTCTTCTCTTAAAGAGCACTAAAGTTTCAATCAATATATCTTTAATCTTATAGAGCAAATGGTTAGACCGTCTATTCTAAGGAATAATGGATAAACCCTTGAAGAGGCTTTATCAGACTATTTTAATGCGTAATTTTACCCTAATATGTGCTTGGGCATTAGTTTTATTTATAGGCATATAATTAAAAGGGTTATTATTATGAATCAATTATTTTTACAAAAATGGCATCCACGTCATTGGTTATTGCCTCTAGGCATAATGGGTACCAGCATAATGCTGGTTTTTATCCTCAATATTTTTGTCCCGCATAAAGGGTATTTTTTACCCTCTATTACTCAAGTTGATAGTTTTATTGAACAATCGAACTTTTTTGCTGCTTTGGCAATCAATCTTACTTGGTGGTTGTTTTGGGCACTACTGGCTATCGCCACAATACTTATTCCTTATTTTCTTTATAAATCTATCCAGTTTTTAAAATCTGGAGCTCATCAAATTTCAGATAAAAATGCCATGGAAACAGCAGGATGGTTTGGTGTGTCATTAACTTTGGCGATGTTTGGTAATGTCACCAGTTTTGCTACCGTTATGTTTTTTGAACTAAATGCGAAAGCGGATGACTTTATCTGGCCGTTTTGGTTAGCCTATAACACCGCCATTGCTCTTATGGCTCTGTTTCAATATATTTGGTATCGTCAGGCAAAACAACAGGCTGATCAGCCAGAGCAATCCTCCATGGTTGTGCCTTTTGCTTTAGGTTTTATGGGGCTTAATTTAGCCGGTCCAGGAGCAATGGGAAGTCATGATGTTGTTGTAAGCATATCCATCTTTTTATCTATTGGGTTTATGTTGCTTTCAATGTATGCATGGTTAACAAAATTGGCTACTTTTAAGAAAGATTCTAAAGCTCTGTTTGCTTATAAAAATGACAATACTGATGCCACTAAAACAAAAAACTGGTCACAGTTAATGAATTTTGGAACGGCAGTAACAACCTTTAATGTTTGGCTTATTACCAGTGTGCGAAACTACCTAAATTACGGGCATCATTTTTCTGAATTTGAATTAGCCACCAAAAATATGATTACTTGGGGGGCGGCTATTACAGTGCCTATCGCGTTATTAGTTTTATTTTTATTGTGGAAGCGTGGATTTTTTGCACATCTATTTAAAGCTCAACAGCCATTAGTCTTTTCTTTAGGCTTAATCTGTATGTTGGTTTCAAGTTATGTGATTACCGCTTTATATACCATGACAGCATTAAAACTTGGGCTAATAGCAAAAGGAAGTGGCATCATTTATCTGTTAATTGGCGTAGAAACCATACTTCTTTCGGTGACGGTTTTTAGTGTTATCGCACTCATTTATCGAATGATTATTAAACAAAATGTTCAGTGTTGGAAAAATGAAGAAGTGCAACAACATTTGACTAGAAGTTAAGCTTAATAATTGTTTGACTAATTTCCATTTATTTAGCCTGCTATATTGCAGGCTTTTTAATAGGTTTAATATTAAAGATTCGTCTCGACAATGAAAGCCGCTGTTAGGTTGAAATATGCAGGTAAGGGAGTTGTCAGGTTTGTATTTCCCTAGCTTTACGGTGTGGTAAGTTGATATTATCGATTAAAAGAACGAATAAAGTTTTCAATAAAAACGCCCGCAATTTTTATTAAATTGGCGGGCGTTTTTTATTGGAGGCAGGATTGGATTAAATACGGTTCAACATGCCTAATCTAACTAAAACCGAGTCTGTAAGGGCCTGTTCTAGGTATTGTTCAAAAGTCTAAGTGTTTCCTTCACTGTCTGATTGATTGTTATCTCTACGGCTCAAATTTTTCTACTAATTCTTCCGCTATTTATGCAATGGGTTTTATGAAAATGATTTTACCAGGCCTGGTGAATTTAATGGCTATCTATGTTGTGTATACATAAGATAAAACAAAAATAGGATATGCTAATCAACTAGTTAACGAGAAATAACCCTTATAAAACCTACCTCTTAGTTTTAACTGATTTTATACATTCGGTTAGTGCTTTTATCTCTATATCTTTATGTCTGTATTCTAAAGGCGTTATGGATACCCTCTAGTAAATTGCTCTAAAGTTCAAGTAAACCCACTTTTATTAATGATAATTATTTTTATTTGAAAATGATTGCCTTTTCTTTTTTTAATATGTAGAATGCGAATCATTATCAGTAGCGTTACTATTACTAGAGGATTGTATGATTCAGGATTTATTCGCATTTTTAAACTTTGGTGGGCCAGTCGTTCTTATTCTTATTGGCTTTTCAGTGGTGGCGACAACGTTGGCATTATTAAAGCTGTGGCAGTTTTTTCGTATGCGAAAAGTTAATGGTGCTGAACCCAGTTTGCTGATTAGTCTGGTTGAAAAATCAGAAACCAATCAGGTCAAACTCATGAGTAAAGGGCAGGCAAATCCACGTGCAAAGCTGATTTCTCAAGCGGTTGATTTATTTGAAAAGCAAACCATGTCAATTGCTGATATTAAACAAGAACTGGCACGCAATGCACGTCAGAGCATTTCTAAACTGGATGAATACCTAAGACCTTTAGAAGTGATTGCCACCATTGCGCCGTTACTTGGATTGTTTGGTACGGTTTTGGGCATGATCGAAGCCTTTCAGGCTATGGAAGCGGCAGGTAAAAATGTCAATCCAGCTATTTTATCTGGTGGTATTTGGCAAGCCTTGTTAACTACTGCGGTTGGTCTTGCTGTCGCCATTCCAGTGTCTATGGTTCATAGCTATTTTGAACGTAAAGTTGAGCGTGAAGCCTTAGCAATTCAAGATGATTTAGCCCGTATATCAACACATTTTGCCAGCAAGCTAGAGCATAAAAAATCAGTAGGCATGGAAAACGTCTAATGAACTCTGTTATTGCTTATGTTCCTAGAAGACGCCGAATTGGCTTAACGGCATTGATTGATGTCGTTTTTATTATGTTGATGTTTTTTATGCTGACATCCAGTTTTGAACAGTGGAAAACCATTCAAATTGATAGTCCGGTGACTGAAGTACAAACAACAAAGCCCGCATTACCACAATTTATTGTGTTAACAACCGAAGGCCAAATATATCCGCTGCATAAAGAAAATCAAACGGTGGCGTTTTCTGATGTATCAATGGCTTTATGGGGCGACTTAGATAGCAAACGTCCAGTGTTACTTTTGCCAGCACCTGACGTTAAGTTGCAATTGATGGTTTCGGTTATTGAAAAGCTACGTGAGATTGGCTTAAGCGAAGTGTCTCTTGGAGAGCCTTATCAAGAAGATACGACACAAGGAAATCAGTAATGGATTTTAAACTCATTGAACGCCGTCGTCCTGACCCAGAAGACAGCTTGATTCCGTTAATTAATATCGTCTTTTTATTGTTGATATTTTTTATGGTGGCTGGGCAGATCAGTGCAACAGAGACTCAAGATATTGAACCACCCACCAGTTCGAGTGAAACGCCTTTAGATAGAGATGGCTGGGTGATACAAATTAATGCACAGCAAGAGATTTTACTGAATGACGAGCCGATTGTATTGGCTGAGTTAGTGAAGGATGACATGCCGTTGGAACAAGTGATTATTAAAGCAGATCAAAACACTACAGCAAAAACCCTGCACCCTGTCTTACAAACTCTGCGGGAGCAAGGGGTTAAAAATATTTTGCTGTATAGCCAATTACAGGATTCTGAATAATGTCACGCGCATTTGTTATCGCTTTTTTTTCGGCCTTAATTCTACATATCGCCGCAGCCTACGCTATTTATAAAATGCCAGACAACAAAGTTCCTGATATGGCTGAAGATGAGGGGAAAGGCGGCATTAAAGTTGGCTTGGGCATGCAAGGTAGCTACCAAGAAATTTTACATCCACCAAAACCAAAGACTGAAGAAAAGGTGGTTGAAGAACCGGTTAAAAAACCAGTTAAAACCGTGGACGTTAAACAAAAGCCAAAAGATAAACCCGTTAAAAAAGTTGCTGAGCTTAAACCAAAGCCTAAGCCAAAACCGACTAAGCCAATTGAAAAAAAGGCAGTGTCCAAAGCGGTTCCTAAAATCACTAAATTGGCTAATAAGCCAGAAAAATCGATTGAAGTTGCTGAACAAGTCAGGCCAATTAAAAAGACTCAAGAGGTCACGCAGGATGAAGTTGCTGTAGAAAAGAAACCTATTGAAGCAACAACAGTATCTGCACAAAAAACAGAGCAACTGGCAGAGCCAGCGGTTGAGCAAAAAACGAAAGCGATGCCGCAAATGAACAAGGCCACAGGCTCAAAAAGTGACCGCCGTTCAGGGAGCAAAAAAGGCAATGTAAAAAGCTATTTTGCAGAATTAACGCATTGGTTAAATCAGCATAAAGAATACCCTGTTGAACTTAAAAAAGCGAAACAACAAGGTACGGTTGAGGTGCAGTTTACCTTTACTAAAGATGGGCAGATTACCCACTCTAAAATTAAAAAATCATCGGGTAATGCCAGATTAGATCAAGCCGCATTAGACATGCTACAAAAAGCTAATCCTTTACCTCCAATACCCAAGGCATTCGGGCGGGACGCATTGACCATTGCGATACCGGTCGAATATTCATTAATAACCAATAAGTTGTAAAAGTTTAGGGATAAATATGACGAATTCAATCAAAAAAAATGTACTCAAACCTAAGAGTTTGCGTACCGAAAAATCGAGAAAAATGCCGAATGGTAAAAGTGTTTTAGCCTTAAGTATTTCATCTATTTTAACCACGGGGGCTTTTGCCCAAGACGATGTTATTAATTTAGACACCTTACAAATTGAAGAGCGTACTATCGATACCAACCCTTATGCAGAACCAGGTGCACCTTATAAGGCTAAGTTTTCTGGTGATAGCCGTCATGTAAAACCGTTAGCAGAAACGCCACAAACCATTACCGTCTTGACTAAGACTCAAATAGACGATTCTGGTAAAACAGATTTAAAAGATATTTTACAAGCACAGCCAGGTATTACGTTAGGTACAGGTGAAAATGGTAATGCGTTTGGGGATCGTTACATTATTCGTGGTCATGAATCTCGTAGTGATGTATTTGTTGATGGTTTAAAAGATCCAGGAATGACCATTCGTGAAAGTTTTGCCACCGAACAAGTTGAAGTGACGAAAGGGCCAAGTTCAACATTTGCTGGTAGAGGTTCTACGGGTGGTGCAATTAACAGTGTAACCAAACAAGCTAGTACAGAATATGATTTTACTAAAATAAGAGGTGGTGTTGGTACAGACGATTATCGTCGTTATGAACTCGATGCTAACCATAAGTTTAATGATGAGCTTGCCGTACGCTTAAATCTTTTAGATCACTCTGAAAGTGTTCCAGATCGTTCACCAGCAGAAAGAAAACGCCAAGGTTTTGCACTTTCAGGCGTATATGAACCGAGTGATAAATTGCAAATTACGACAGATGTCTATCATCTAGAAGCGAATGATAAGCCAGACCTAGGTGGTTATATTAAAAATAATGAACCGCATGGAGATATTCCAGTCTATTTACAGGATCAGGATTTTTTAAAGTCCAACGTTGATACCGCAACCGTGCGTCTTAAATATGAAGTCAATGATTCTGTTCGTGTAGAAAACGCCACACGCTACGGTACAACGAATAATGGCTATGTCGTTACAGGAATGCGAGGTACAACAACCGATGCATCAGATCCAAATGGAGTGTATGACACCCAGTCTTTAAGCACTCACCAGGGATGGCAAGACGTTTCTTATTTTGTAAACCAACTCAATACGTTTGTTGAAAAAGAGATTGGCGGCTTTAAAAACGAAATGGTTTTTGGGGTTGAATTCTCAGATATGCACGTTAAGAATGGGGTTTATGATGTTAATAACACGGGGGCCACAAATTGTATTGTGAATGGAAGGGGTGGGCCCACGGCAAGTTATTGTGCACAAGATATCAATGGTAATACCATTCCAAACTTAAATGGCGTAATGGGTCGCAGTATTACAAAAGGCAACTATGATTCGGACTACAACATTAAAACGACATCATTATCAGCTATGGATACGGTAGAAGTAACGGATGATTTATCGGTCTTTGCAGGAATTAGATTAGATCATTTTGATTATACAAATAAGGTGCGAGACCGCAGCGGTAATCTAACAAAATACAGCTACTCGGATGATTTATGGAATGGACATTTAGGAGCGGTTTATAAAATTAATGAGCAGGGTAATATTTACGCCAGTTATAGTACTGCCGCGAATATTAATGGTGGCGAATCTGATGTGGGTACCAATAGTGGCTACGGCGGCTTAGTGGTGTATGACGGAAGTGTTGCCAGTGCAAAACCTGAAAAGACCGAAAGCTATGAGTTAGGTACTAAATGGAATCTCTTTAACGAAAAATTACTGGCAACGGCTGCTATTTTTCAAATCACCAAGTCTGATGTAATGGAAGGTGCTGACTATGACTCGGTGGGTACGTTTAATACAGGTAAAAACCAAGTAAAAGGGATTGAATTTGGCTTGAGTGGTAACTTAACCGATAAGCTATCAGTGCAAGCGGCATTAACGTTAATGGAAGCAAAAATTCTTAAGTCGCATACGCCAGCGAATGAAGGTAAAACATTAAGTAATTTCGCAGACGATTCGGCCTTTTTACAATTGCGTTATCAAGCGACACCTAAATTTGCCTTTGGTGGAAATGCGACCTATTCAAGCGAAAGCTATGCAGGACAGCCAGATACCGCCGCAGGTTATAACAGCACAACAGGCGAATATAGCGTAAAAATTCCTGGTTACACAGTGTATGACGTGTTTGCAACTTATGATGTGACACCTAAATTATCAACCCGTTTAAATATTGGTAATATCACGGATGAAACTTATTATTTAGCGGCATATAGAAGCGGTTCATTTGCTTACCTAGGTGATAAACGTAATGTTCAATTAACTGTGGATTATGAGTTTTAAATAATCAATCAGACCTTTGTGATAAAGGTCTTACAAACTTAAAGATGACTAAAATGACGATTGAACCTTTATCTCCAGCGTTACAGACCATTTCTAATGAGATTTTTTGTGCTCAGGATTACGAGGTTCTTTCTAAAAAATTTATACAACCCGCTACTTATGCCTATATTTCAGGTGGTAGCGGTCAAGACTTGACGTTATTGGCCAATGTAAATAGTTTCAAAAAACGTCAAATCTTTCCCCGAATTTTACAGGATTGCGCACAAGGGTCGACCCAGACAAAACTACTGGGACATTCGCTGCGTTCTCCTATTTTATTGGCGCCAGTTGCCTATCAAAAACTGGTTCATCCGCAAGGAGAGTTAGCAACGGTTCAGGCGGCAGAAGCTATGGATATACCACTTATTTTAAGTACGCTAGCAAGCCAGACGTTAGAAGATGTCGCCCAGAAAACAGAGCAAATAAAGTGGTTTCAGCTATATTTTCAACCTACAACCCAAGAAACGCTTTTGCTCGTAAAGCGTGCAGAACAAGCAGGTTATTCTGCTTTAGTGGTGACATTAGATGCAACCATACAAGTGCCCAGTGTTCAGGCTAAAAAAGCGGGTTTTGTTATGCCTCAAGATATGGTTGCGGTAAATGTTCAAAATTCAACGGATCTTAAGAAAAGAGTATTAGATGCCGATGATAGTCTGATTTTTCAAGGCATTATGGCTGAAGCACCGCAGTGGCAAGATTTGCAATGGTTGCAGTCTCAAACGGAATTACCCATTATTGTTAAAGGGGTGATGCATCCAAATGATGCGGTTCGTTTAAAAGAGATGGGTATTTCTGGAATCGTTGTTTCTAATCACGGTGGGCGAGGGCTGGATGGTGCACCAGCAAGCTTGGATGTTTTACCGCTTATAAGAAAAGCGGTGGGTGAAAATTATCCACTGTTATTTGATGGTGGTATTCGCTCAGGCCAAGATATTTTTAAAGCTTTGGCATTAGGGGCAAATAGTGTACTGATTGGACGTTTGCAAGTTTATGCTCTTGCTGTGTCAGGTGCCTTGGGTGTAGCTCACCTTCTTAAATTATTACAAGAAGAGTTAGAAGTTTGCATGGCTATGGCAGGTTGCGCCAGCATTGAAGAGATAAATCAACAGGCTCTTTATGAATCTCATTCCTCATTCACTGTTGAGTAAGAGTTGTGTGGAAGACAAGTAAATTTGCTTTTACGGACTGCAAAACAAATGCTAAAAATAAGGAAAAAAGATGATTTCTATTATTGAACAAGTACTGACTCAAGATGAAGTTGCACAATTTCGCCAACATTTGGATAACAGTTCTGAATGGCAAGATGGGCTGAGTACCGCAGGGACCTTATCAGGTTCTGTAAAGCGTAATTTACAGATTAATGAAGCTTCTGATATTGCCGTTTCTTTAGGGAATCATATTTTGACGAAACTGGGTAATAACCCGCAATTTATTTCAGCTGCTTTGCCTAATAAGATTTACCCGCCAAAATTTAACTGTTATCAAGATGGTGGTTATTACGGTGAACATGTTGACAGTGCCATTATGCAAGTACCTGGTACCAATATCATGATTAGAAGTGACTTGTCTGCAACCTTGTTTTTATCTGAACCAGAAGATTACGAGGGCGGTGAATTGGTTATTGAAGACCAGTTTGGTGCACAACAAGTTAAGCTAAATGCTGGCGATATGGTGCTTTATCCATCAAGTAGTCTGCATCATGTTACCCCAGTAACAAAGGGTGCACGCATTTCATCATTTTTTTGGATGCAGAGTTTAATCAAAGAAGAGCAAGCCAGAACAATGTTGTATGACCTTGATCAATCTATTCAGTCTTTATCGATTGAAAAAAACAAAGACGATTCTGATTTACTGCGCCTAACGGGCGTTTACCACAACCTACTCAGACGTTGGTCTGATGTATAAAGGAGTTATTTACTATGATTAAAAATGTAATTTTTACAATGATTATTGCAAGTTTTTCAGGTTCGGCTATTGCCGGCGCAAAATGCCCAAAACAGCCAAAAGAAAAATGGATGCATGTATTAGATATGCAAAAGAAAATCGTAAATGAATATGGTTTTGCTATTAAAAAGTTTCAAACCGATGGTCAATGTTATGAAATTTATGGCTGGGGTTTAAATGATGCAAAAGATAAATTTGTTAAGATTGAGGTATATTTCAATCCCGTAACAGGTGCGATTGTTAAAAAAGAGATTGATGATTAACAGATATGCCAAACGAAAATAGTTTTGTCATTTGGGATAAATTCATACGAATTTTTCATTGGTCAGTCGCCACACTATTTTTATTAGATTATTGGGTAGTTGAGGGCGGCGAAGATCTACATGATTGGATTGGTTATGCCATCGCCTTGCTTGTTGTATTGCGAGTAATATGGGGGTTTATTGGATCAACAAATGCTCGCTTTAACAGTTTTTGGCCATCAGTCTTCAATATAAAACAATATGTTCAGCGGTTTCCAAATAAAACGTCATACACAAGTGGGCATAATCCGCTTGGTGGCATGATGATTTTATTTTTACTGTTTATGTTATTTTTAACGGCATTAAGCGGTTGGATGCGTGGTTTAGATATGTTTTGGGGCGAAGATTGGGTTCAATGGCTTCATGAATATTCGGCCGATGTTTTAATGGCGAGTGTTTTGATACATGTAATGGCTGTTGTGATAACGCAGACATTAACCCGTGTTCCTTTAATTATTCCCATGATTACTGGTAAAAGAAAAAAACCACCGTCAAATTGATGGTTTATTGATTTGTTTGGGTTATTTTTTGATTTTACCAGGCCTGGTAAAATGCAAATACAGCTATAAAAACGCCCGCTAATTTATGAAAATTGCGGGCGTTTTTTTATTGGAGGCAGGATTAGATTAAATACGTTCTAACATGCCTAAAATCACTTTAGCTGAATGTGTGGCCGCTTGTTCTAGATATTGCTCAAACGTTTTAGCGTTTTCTTTACCAGCAATATCTGAGAGTGAGCGAATAATGACAAACGGTTTATCAAAAGTATGGCAAACCTGCGCTACTGAGGCCGCTTCCATTTCACAAGCAATCATTTCTGGGAAGTTTTTGCGAGTGCTATTCACATCTTCTGGCTGATGCATAAAGCGGTCGCCCGTGGCAATTAAACCATGCATATGAGTGACTTCGTGAAGCGATTCGATGCTTTTTTGAGCTGCTTTAATCAGAGTGTCATCTGGTAAAAAGCAAGTTGGCAGGCCTGGTACTTGACCAAGGTCGTAACCAAAAGGCGTGACGTCTACATCGTGATGACAAACTGAGCTACTGATAACAATGTCGCCAACTTCTAGATCAGTATGAAAACCACCTGCAGAACCCGTATTGATAACGTAGTCGGGTTGGAAAACTTGTAATAGCAGTGCGGTACTGATTGCGGCATTCACTTTACCAATTCCAGAACGCAACAATACAATCTGTTTGTCTGCAATGTTTCCCAGGTAATATTCAAACCCAGCATAAACTTCTGTAGTTTGATTTTCTAGTTTGCTACGAAGAAGAGTGACCTCTTCTTCCATTGCTCCAATAATGGCTATTTTCATGTTGTTTTTTAAACCTCGTTACCAAGCGATTTTAAGGTTTCTTCGCTTAGAGCGATATCGGCATTTTTATTAACGCCAATTCCGTGGTCAATAATGCTTTGAGCAATCTCTTTGGCTTCTTCTAGCGAGTGCATGACATAAGTTCCACACTGGTATTCGTTAAGTTCAGGAATATCTTCCATACGCTGCACATTCAGTACATCTTTCATGGAGGCTAACCAGGCAGTTGCCACGCGGTCTTCTGCAGGAGAACCTAATAGGCTCATGTAAAAACCAGTACGACAACCCATAGGTGAAATATCAATAATTTCTACACCATCGCCATTTAAGTGATTACGCATAAAGCCAGCAAATAAATGCTCCAGGGTATGGATCCCTTTTTCACTCATCATATCTTCGTTTGGTTTGTTAAAACGCAGGTCAAACACAGTAATGGTGTCTCCAGAAGGCGATGTCATGGTTTTTGCAACACGTACAGCAGGTGCACTCATAATAGTGTGGTCAACGGTAAAACTGTCTAGTAGTGGCATGGTTTTTTCCTAATTTTGTAGTTGATTCTTAAGTATAGCCGTTTTTATTTGTTGATTAACTCGTATAGAGAACTCTAAATTAACGGCTATTATTGCGGCAATGGATGTGTTTCATTGTTTCGGTCTAGCTCTTTTTTAATTTGCCAGCCATTGTCGGTTTTAATAAATAAGTAGTGCTTTTCAAAGTCTAGTTGGTCGTCTTTTTGAAAAGCAGGCATAGAGAGCTTTAGCATTCCTAATGACATACTGGTGGTGATTTTATCTAAGCCAGACATGGTTTTATCGTTCATGATGCTTTTAGCGTAATCTTCTAAAGAGACCAAGGCTTTACCGGTAATGGTTAATTCGGCTACGTAGTGGGTATCGTTTTGTTTATAGCCATTGTTTTTAACAACTTTACTGGCGGTAAATAAACCACTGTACTCTTTATCAAAATATTGAGCGGCCATTGACTTTACATCACTTTCAGAGGGTTGTGAGTCACCTAAGCAGGCGGTAAGAGAAAATGCCATGAGTAGCAGTAATGCTATAAAAGGGAATTTTAAAAGCGAGTTCTTAATTTGAATCATTTGATTTCCTTGTCTGCACTTAACAGAAAAATTTAATATGGCTGTTGAATATAAAAAATCATATGTAGTAAGTGAGCAATGAGTTCGTAATTTTAAAAATCAAAGGATACCATAATCCACCAGGCCAGGTGGATTGAGTTGATAAGGTTTTGCTTATTTTAAGGGTTTAGTAATGTTGCTTGGAAAATCAGCATAACCATCGATAAGTGAGTCAATAAATTCTAATTTGTTGCGAACTATTTGGGTAAGAATAAACGGGTAAGCGTCCGTTAATCCCATACTGCGGTTAAGAGCATTCATAATTTGAGCAACTCTTGCCCACTCTGAAAACCAGCTGTTAAAGTCATTGATTTTAGGTTCATAGCTACTTAATCCATAACTTACTGCTGTTTCAAGGGTGTCTACAATGTGCATGTAGTGTGCCCAGGTTTCGGCCCAATCTTCAAAAGGGTGGCTACTGGCATAAGGCGTTATAAACTGGCTACTTTTAAACTTGGGTTTCTTTTGATTATAGTAGTGTTGTAAAGCTTTTTCGTAATCTTGACGTTCATCACCAAACAGTTCTCTAAAGACCTGTAACTGATAGTCCGTTTGAATCAGTTGATCCCAATAATAGTGACCTACTTCATGCCTGAAATGACCAAGGATAGTACGGTATGGTTCGCCCATCTGTTCTTTCATTACATGCAAAAAACCCTCATCGGCTTCAGCGGCATTTATGGTAATTACGCCATTTGAGTGACCCGTTAAAACATGCTCTAAAGCGACATTAGGGTTGCTACGTTGATCTTCTAAAAAATCAAAGGCTAAGCCACCCTCTTTTTCATGATAATTTTCGATCGGCAAGTTTAAGCTGATTAAGGATGAAATAAGTTGGCGTTTTGCTCGTTCAATGGTTAGCCAACGTTGGTTGTTTTTTGGGATAGACAAGTCTGGTATATAACGTGTTGTTTTGCATGAAACACATTGCGTATCATGTTCAGATGATACTGCCCAGTTGCAATGAATCGCTGAGTTTCTGTTATTACAAGGGTGTAAAACAACAGGTGCAGTTTCATTTGTACTAGAATTGGGATGAGTAATAAAGTCGTGGTCAGTTAATACTCCGCTCCACATAGTTTGTGCTTTTGGGTCGTAAATTAAATCACGACCACATTTATCGCAAAATGCATTATTAAAGAATATCTCTTGTTTGCATTGACAGTAGAACCGCTTCAAGTTGTGAAATCCTTACTGAGTTTGTTGTTGGTTTGCAGGAAGTACAATGGGTGGATGGAACCATGTACGATAAAACTCTTTATGCAATACTGAAAGATGCATTTGTATATCATCAAGATAGTCATGCAAAACAGGTGAACCGATTTCAAACGGTATTTTTTGGTGAATCAGTTCAAGTAGATCATTAATTGCATTTGTCACTTCAGTTGAACCCGGTAAGGTAGCAACTTGGGTCTGCATCATACCAACACAGTGTCTAATTGAGCGAAATAAATCAGGGTCATTGACTAAGAATCGAATGACCGACTTACCGTTGATTTCCATCTGTAATGCTTGACGGTACATAAAATAAGCGCTCACAGATTTTAATATATTCGCCCACAAGATGCTGTCAAATTGTTTGATTTCTTGCTCTTCTAACTCTTGAGCAACAAAAAAACCACCTACATCTAAAATACGTGATGTCATATCGGCACGTTCAATTGCTGTACCCAATTGTAAAAACTGAAAGGTTTTATTTAATCGCATGGTGCCGTCCATCATTCCTGCAATCGCTTGGCATGAACGAATAACGTGTTCTAATAGTTCGTTACGTTTACTACGAGTGTTAAAGTCTTCTTGGTTATCTAATACATGAAGATAAAGTTCATTGACGTAAATCCAAGCTTCTCTAGGTAAACTGTCACGAGTAGTGCGAACATTCTCTCTAGCCCACCAAAGTGAAGAGAGTAAGGAAGCCGAATTGTCTCGATCTCCTAAAATGGCCCAGCAACAATTTTTTTCTGTTTTAGCATCGTAATGCTCGTCAAAAAACTCGTCGTTACTGGTGATTTCGATGAGAGTGTACCAAGACAACTTGACTGATTTAGGCATATCAAACATGAGCTGTGAATGCACTTTTGTAAGGCGTGCCGTGTTTTCTATACGTTCTATATAACGTGCTAACCAATAAATTCTTTCTGCAACGCGTGATAACATTATTTATCCTCCACTTTCACAATCCAGGTGTCTTTACTGCCACCACCTTGTGACGAGTTAACCACTAATGAACCTTTGACCAAGGCAACCCGAGTTAATCCTCCAGCGGTTACGTAGCTGTGTTCTCCATGCAAAATAAAGGGTCTTAAATCTACGTGACGTGCCTCAATACCTTCTTCGCAAATTGTCGGTACGGTAGAGAGTTTTAAGGTTGGTTGTGCCACATAGTTTCTAGGGTTTTCTTGAATCAATTGATAAAAGGTATCTAGCTCTTCCTGAGTTGCCTTAGTACCAATCAATAAACCATAGCCGCCAGACTCATTGGCTGGCTTTACAACTAACTCATTTAAGTGCTTTAAAACATATTCACGGTCTTTAGGGTTGCTGCAAAGATAAGTAGGTACATTGGCAATTAAAGGTTCTTCGTCTAAATAGTAACGAATAATGTCGGGTACATAAGCATATAAAACTTTATCATCTGCTACACCACAGCCTGGAGCATTCGCAATGCCCACATTACCATTTCGCCAAGCTCGCATTAAGCCAGGCACTCCTAAGGCAGAATCTTCGCGAAAGACTTCTGGATCAATAAAATCATCATCAATACGGCGATAAATGACATCAACCTTTTGTAGTCCATCAATGTTTCGCATGTAAACGCAATCATCATCGCCCACAATAAGGTCACCACCTTCTACCAATTCAACGCCCATTTCATGGGCTAAAAATGCGTGTTCATAGTAAGCCGAGTTAAAAATCCCAGGAGTGAGTACCACAATTTCAGGATCTTCAGATTCTGTTGGTGAAATAGAACGCAACATCTTAAGAAGTTCATAGGGGTATTGGTTCATTGGTTGAATATTAATGTCTTGAAACGCTTCTGGCATTGCCGTCTTAGAAACGGCACGGTTTTCTAACATATAAGAAACACCAGAAGGTACGCGAAGGTTATCTTCAAGTACATAAAATACCCCTTCATCATCACGCACTAAATCTGAACCACAAATGCAGGCCCAAGCCTGGTGCTTTAATTTCATGCCGCGGCTTTCTTCTCGATAGTCTTTAGAGGTAAGAATGATTTCAGATGGTACGACTCCATCTTTCAATATAGATTGGTCGTTATAGATATCTTCAATAAAAAGGTTAAGAGCTTTTAATCTTTGTTTTAAGCCCTCTGCAACTACATCCCATTCTGAAGATTCGATCGTTCTTGGAATTAAATCAAATGGCCAAAGACGGTCAATATTGCCTTTATCACTATAAACTGTAAATGAGATACCCATTTGTGCAATGGTCTTATCAGCAATTTTCTGACGTAACTCTAACTCTTCATAACCCAAGTTATTTAGGTGTTGAAACAGTTCTTTGCAAGCTATCCTTGGTGTTTTGTCTGAACCAATGGATTCATCATAAAAGTCATTATTGAAGTATTTTTGTTCTATTTGCATATTGACCTCACTTATTTTTTATTTAATATAGCAATTAGTACGTATTTAAAAAATAAAGTCTTAAAAATCAGTATGTTAAATATATTTAATGACTCTTTTATATAGCGTTTTGAGTGAGTTGAAAAAAAATTGCACCATAATGGTGATAAATGAGTAGGTTGTAAAGAATTAAGCGGTTCTTTGTGGCATTTTTCAATTTATCTGTAATAAAGAATAGAGTTCAAAAAATAAATCTAATGAGATAAATGATGCAATCGATATTTTTTATTAACTTAATGTTATATATGGACTTATTTTTATTTTATGGTGGCTGAATAAGTGGTTGGTAGTGATTGTTTCAAGGTGGTTTTTTAACACCGTTGGCACAATGATTGCATTAATCGGCTTGTAGCTAAGATTGCTACAAAGTGGAACATTGAGTAAAAAAAGAATTTAAACTTAATTTAAAACGCAAAGGTGCATAGATGAGAAAACTGTTGTTTACCGATTTAGATGGCTCTCTTTTGGATCATCATAATTACGACTACTCTCAAGCTCTGCCTGCGTTACAAGCTTTAAAAGCTCAAAATATTCCATGGATTTTAACCACCAGTAAAACTGCAGAAGAGGTGATTGATATCAAAAGACAGTTAGAAAACCCTTACCCATTTATTGTAGAAAATGGAGCAGGGGTTTTCTGGCCAAAACAGAGTATGCAGTTTACTGATGTGTTTGAGCGTCAATGGTTGCAAAACATTGAGATTCAAACTTGGCAAAACGACTTTGAATATATAAGTTTAAATTCCGTTTCAATGACTCAAATGCTTGAGCTTGCAAACGAATTTAGAAAAAAGCTCAATCTTATATTTACGAGCTTTTCAGAAATGAGTGCTCAGCAGGTGACCGACTGCACCGGCTTGACCGTAGAGCAATCAGCGAAAGCAAAACAACGTCACTTTTCAGAACCTTTGCTTTGGCAAGATTCAGAAGAAAAATTACAGCAATTTAAACGTGCTTTACAACCTCATGGTTTACAACTTATTAAAGGTGGCAGATTTGTGCATTTAATGGGGTTGAGTAATAAAGGCCTTGCATTACGTTTCTTGGCCGACTACTACTACCAGGCCTGGCAAACACCTATTGAAACCATGGCGTTGGGAGACGGTAATAATGATGTACCATTATTGGAGGCGAGTGATTACCCAGTGGTGATTCGCTCTCCAGTTAATCCACCTCCACAAGTGAATCACCCTAATGTAGTTGTAACCAAAGAATACGGCCCCGAAGGCTGGAACAACGCAGTTTTAAACTGGCTCGTTGTTAATTAATTACAAATTTATAAAGAGTACGCAAACCCCAAAGAAGGGAAGGAGCAAGTATGGACTTTTACCAAAATGGCATTATCACCACCTTACACAATTTAGTGGATAGGCCCATCGAGGATATGGAGGCCGACTTACTTAAGTACAGCAAAAATCGCCCTCTAGGTTTGATATTGCCAAGCTTATATTCAGAGCTACAAACCCCCGCATTAGCCAAGATTGTCGAGGAGCTTAAATCGGTTCCTTATCTTGAAGAGATCGTAATTGGTTTAGACCGAGCAAATGAAGAAGAGTACCGACATGCGTTAGAGTATTTTTCAGTGTTACCGCAAGATGTTAAGGTCATTTGGAATGATGGCCCGCGAATGAAAGCGATTCATAAAAAATTAGTAGATGAAGGGATTGCACCAGAAGCTCCTGGAAAAGGACGAAATGTGTGGTACATGATTGGTTATGTTTTGGGGTCAGATCGAGTGGAGTCGGTTGCCTTACACGACTGTGATATTGTGACCTATGAACGTTCTTTATTGGCCCGTTTGATTTATCCTGTTGCCAACCCTCAGTTTAACTATGCCTTTGCTAAAGGATTTTACACCCGTATTGCCAACGGTACTATGAATGGCCGAGTAACTCGTTTATTGGTTACGCCATTAATTAGAGCTTTGCAAAAAACGGCAGGTGAGCAGAATGAACGGGCTAATGAGTATTTAGACCATATTGATTCTTACCGTTATCCTTTAGCAGGCGAATTTGCTTTTAGAACAGGGGTGATTTCTGATTTACGTATTCCGTCAGATTGGGGACTTGAGATTGGCGTGCTTTCAGAAATGAAAAGAAACATTAGCTCTAACCGAATTTGTCAGGTAGATATTGCTGATATTTATGACCATAAACACCAAGAATTATCGCCTGAAGATGCCCAAAAAGGGCTTTCTAAAATGTCGATAGATATTGCCAAAGCGTTTTATCGTAAATTGGCTGCAGAAGGGGTTACGTTTACTCAAGAAGGTTTTAGAACCTTAAAAGCGACTTATTACCGAATAGCCTTGGATTTGATTGAGTCTTATCGTAATGACGCCATTATGAATGGCTTAACCTTAGATGTGCACAAAGAAGAAATTGCGGTTGAGATGTTTTCTGAAAACATCATCAAAGCTGGGCGTCACTTTTTAGATGCTCCAATGGAAACGCCGTTTATTCCTTCATGGAATCGTGTTTCATCTGCTTTTCCAGATATATTACAAGAAATTACCGAAGCGGTTAAGGCCGATATGGATGAGTATAAATCAAAATAACTGGGGGTTTTATGGCAACAACATTTTCCAGCGAATCAGCCTATAACGCATTGGTTGAAAGAATAACGCCCTTAATTCAGGCTTTGTACCCTAATGAAGATGCCGTTAAGTTGGCAGACAAACTAATAGAAAATACTGGCATTGATAAAGATGATTGCCAGTTGCCTATCTCTCATCAATCCCATTGGAATGAGCAAGATATTATGCTCATAACCTATGGTGATACCATTCTCAAAGAGGGTGAAAAACCTCTACAAACCTTAAAAAGCACCTTAGATACTTACTTAAAAGAAAGTGTGTCTATGGTGCATATTTTGCCCTATTACCCTTATACCTCCGATGGGGGATTTGCGGTGTCTGATTATGAAAAGATCAATCCCGATTTAGGGGATTGGTCTGACGTGACAGAGATTAGCCAAGATTACAAAATTATGGCGGATTTAGTGATTAACCATTGCTCCAGTGAGCACCCTTGGTTTAAAGCTTTTGAAGCTGGTGATCCTAAATATGAGCATTATTTTGTACAAGCTAGTCCCACCGATGATTTATCTGAAGTGGTTCGTCCACGTACTACCCCTTTATTACGTATTACCCATACTCCAGAAGGTGAAAAATACGTTTGGTGTACTTTTAGCCATGACCAGATCGACCTTAACTTTGCCAACCCAGAGGTGTTGTTAGAGATTATGCGATTAATCTCGTTGTATATTGATAAGGGAGCGAGTATTTTCAGGTTAGATGCTATTGGTTTTTTATGGAAAATTATCGGTACAACCTGTATTCATTTACCAGAAACTCACATGGCCATTCAATTGATGCGAGCGTTAATTGAATATCGTTTGTCAGATGCGATTATCATTACTGAAACAAACGTGCCTAAACGAGAAAACCTGACCTATTTCGGTAATGCCAATGAAGCTCATATGGTGTACAACTTTTCCTTACCGCCATTGTTAATTAATTCTATGATTACCGGATCGGCAAAACATTTAAAAACGTGGTTAATGTCTATGCCTCCAGCACAAATGGGGACCACCTTTTTAAACTTTATTGCCAGTCATGATGGCATTGGTGTAAGACCCGCCGAGGGGATTTTGGACCCAGAAGAATTGCAAAACATGATTTATGCATTGCAATCTTTTGGGGCAAAGGTTTCTTGGCGAGCGGGTTTAAATGGTGAAAAGCATCCCTACGAGATTAATATTGCCCTGATTGATGCATTTAAAGGTACTGCAGAGGGAGAGGATAACTACCAGATAGAGCGAATGTTATGTGCTCATGCCATAGCGATTGCTTTAGAGGGGATTCCTGCTATTTATGTACACTCTTTCTTTGCCACTGAAAATGATTATGAAATGTTAGAACAAACCGAGCATAATCGTGATATAAATCGTCATAAATGGCGTGCTGAAGAGTTATATCCTTTATTGGATAAACCTGAGAGTATACATGCTAAGGTGTTAAGTGGATTGAACAAGTTAATTAATCTACGTAAACAGCAAGCGGCCTTTCATCCAAATGCGACACAATTTACCTTACATCTGCCAGATGAGTTGTTTGGTTTTTGGCGTCAAAGCTTAATGCGACACCAGAGTATTTTTGTGGTGAATAATGTCACAAATCAATCACAAAGCTTAAGCTTGGCACAATTAAACTTAATTGATATGGATGAGTGGAAAGAGATTATTAGCGGTGAAATGATTACCGATTTATACGGTGAATACGTTCTTGCCCCATACCAAACGGTATGGATTACCAACCGTTGGTAACCTATTCGAATAGACAATTAGGTAACAAAACAAGCAATAAGAAAAATCAACCTAACAAACACAACAGTTTTAGAATTTAGACGTTAAAAACCAACAAGGAATAGAGTATGTCAGCTGCAGATATTGGTTTAATTGGCCTTGCCGTAATGGGGCAAAACTTGGTGTTAAATATGGCAGAACACGGCTTTCATGTCTGTGTTTACAACCGTTCAGAACAAAAAACCGATGAGTTTATTAAGAACCGAGCGCAAGGGTTTCCAATTAGTGCTGCTTACTCTTTAAAAGAGTTGGTTGATTCTTTGGCCGCACCTCGTAAAGTCATGTTAATGGTTAAGGCTGGTGATGTGGTTGATGCCTTTATTGAACAGCTTGTTCCTTTATTAGATAAAGGCGACATCATTATTGATGGTGGTAATTCGCTGTATATTGATTCAAACCGCAGAACCAAAGAATTAGCCGAGAAAGGGATTTTGTTTATTGGTACAGGTGTTTCTGGGGGCGAAGAGGGTGCTCGTTTTGGGCCATCAATTATGCCAGGTGGTAATAAACAGGCCTGGGAAAGTGTTAAACCCATTTTTCAATCAATTGCCGCTAAATCGGGTGATGAAGCCTGCTGCGATTGGGTAGGTGACGATGGTGCTGGGCACTATGTAAAAATGGTGCATAACGGGATTGAGTATGGTGATATGCAACTGATTTCAGAAGCCTATCAATTAATGCGAGAAGGCTTAGGTATGAGTGCTGACGAATGCCAAGCGGTATTTGCTGACTGGAATAAAGGCGTTTTAGACTCATACCTAATAGAAATTACTGCTGAAATCTTAACCTTTAAAGACACAGATGGTGAGCCGTTGGTTGATAAGATTTTAGATGCAGCGGGTCAAAAGGGTACTGGTAAATGGACTGGTATTAGCTCATTAGAGCTCGGTATTCCTGTTACTCTTATTACCGAGTCTGTTTATGCACGTTGTTTATCCGCTTTAAAAACAGAGCGTGTACAGGCCTCTAAAATTTATCCAAGAACCGCATCGACTAAAACCTATACGGCTGAAGAAAAACAAGCCATTGTAGCCTCAATTCATGACGCTCTATATGCCTCAAAAATCATCTCTTACGCACAAGGTTATATGCTAATGGCAGAAGCTGCTAAAGCGTACAGCTGGGACTTAAATTACGGTGGTATTGCCTTAATGTGGCGTGGTGGTTGTATTATTCGTAGCCGTTTCTTAGAAGAGATTAAACACGCTTACGAAAAACAACCAGGCCTGGCAAATCTACTGCAAGCACCTTTCTTTGAAAAGGCCATTAAAACCGCAGAAGATCACTGGCGTAAAGCCGTGGTTTTTGGTATTGAACAACAAATTGCGACTCCAACGTTAAGTTCTGCCTTAGCATTTTTTGATGGTTATCGTAGTGAAGTTGTGCCAGCCAATTTATTGCAAGCACAACGTGATTACTTTGGTGCTCATACCTATGAGCGTGTTGATGCTCCACGTGGAGAGTTCTTCCATACCGATTGGATTCAATCTGGCGGTAATGTCAGCTCTACGACTTATGAGGTTTAATCATGGTTGAACCGTGTACTTATGTGGTGTTTGGTGCGACAGGGAACTTGTCTCTAACCAAATTAATGCCTGCTTTTTATCACTTAGAATGTGTTGGTCGCTTGCCTGAAGGAATGCGTATTGTGGCGATAGGTCGCCGTGAATGGCATCTTGAAGACCTAATGGCTGAAATCAAAAAGCATATTGAGCCTGTCGCACGTGGCGGAATCAATCACGATATTTTTAAAGCCTTTGCAGAGCGTATGGATTACGTGCAAATGGATATCTCAAATGCGGAATGTTATAAAAATTTGGCTGCCACTTTGGGGCAAACCAAATTCTCTTCTAAGATTGCATTTTATCTCTCGCTTGGCCCAGATATGTTTGCTCAAGTAACCCATGAATTAAAAGAAAATGGGTTGCTTGACGAATCAAATGGCTGGAAACGTGTGGTGCTAGAAAAACCTTTTGGCTATGACGTAGAAAGTGCCGCCGCATTGCAAAATAAAATCAGTAAGGCATTGTCAGAAGAACAGACCTATCGTATTGACCATTACCTGGGCAAAGGCATGGTGCAAAACGTGATGGTGTTTAGATTTGCCAACGCCTTAATGGAACCACTATGGAACCGCAATACTATTGATCACATTCAAATCACTCATGCTGAAGACAAATGTGTAGGTACTCGTGCAGGTTACTATGATCACAGTGGTGCATTGCGTGACATGATTCAAAGTCACCTTTTACAGCTGTTGGCATTAGTGGCAATGGAACCGCCTGCATCTATGGATGCAGAATCTTTACGTGATGAAAAAGTGAAGTTGCTCAAATCCATTCGTCCTATTAATAAGAAGCAGGTTAAGGGACAGGCCTATCGTGCCCAATATGCTGAAGGGATTATTCATGGTAATCATGCGGTCAGCTATCTAGAAGAGCCTGGTGTAGCCCCTGATTCGGTCACAGAAACCTATGCGGCCATTAAGTTATATATTGATAACTGGCGATGGGAAGGTGTGCCTTTTTATATTCAGACGGGTAAAAATATGAAGCAGTCTAAAACACTAGTTTCAATTTGTTTTAAACACCCACCAAAACAGTTTTTTAGAGATTCTCAAGTTAAAAAAATGGAACCTAACTGGATTGTATTTGGTATCCAACCAAATGAATCAATCAAAATAGAGATGATTGCTAAACAACCAGGCCTGGAAATTAATACTGAGCAAATTAGTTTAGATGCAGCCATGAAGTACGATGAAAATTCTAAGATAGATGCTTATGAAGAGCTACTGTTAGATGTTATTAAAGGCGACAGATCACTGTTTTTACGTTTTGATGAAGTCAAAGCAGCCTGGGATGTCGTTGACCCGATACTGACTGAATGGGCAAGCCAAACCAGTTATATTGATACTTACGCATCAGGTAGTTGGGGGCCAGAAGGGTCACAAAAGCTATTTGATGATCATGAACAATCTTGGCGTACCTATATTAACCCGCACTGCAAAGAATAGGAGATGGTTGTGAACGCTTCTTTACCAGCAAATTGGCAATTGTTTGATGATGCAGAAACGCTTGCCCAGCAACTAGTAGAAGAAATTCTTAATATTGCTGACCAGGCCATTCAGAAAAGAGGAGCGTTTCATTTCGTGACAGCGGGAGGTTCAACACCAAATCGTTGTTATCAATTATTGGCCGAACGTCAAGCCGATTGGAAAAACTGGCATATATATATGGGCGATGAGCGTGTATTACCATTTAATCATGCCGAACGAAACTCTCAAGCTTTACTCAAATACTGGTTAAGCAATAATCTTATACCCGTCAAAAATATTCACTTTATTAATACCGAGGCAGGAGCTCAAAAGTCTGCTAAAGCCTATGCAAAGCTAATTGAATCTATTGATCATTTTGACGTGTGCTTATTGGGCATGGGTGAAGATGGACATACTGCAAGTTTGTTTCCAGGTCATGAACAAGGCCAGAGCATTGAACAGGTTTTTGTAAATGATAATGTTCAACAGGCTGATATTATTATTGAAAACAATTCACCTAAACCACCTAGCCAAAGGGTGAGTTTAAGTTATTCAGCATTTGCTAAATGTGATTTAGTGATTAAGCTTATTACTGGTGAGTCTAAACGTGATGCCATCAAGCAATGGTTAAATACTGAAGGTGAACTACCCATTCAAAAAGTGCAGGGTAAGCAGACTAAGGTATATATTGCTCAAGACTCTTTACCTGACTAAGCTTCAAAAATATAAGTTTTTAGAACTTAAAAAATTTTAAGTACATGATTTCTTGGCTCTGTTCTAGAGTTATCTTTCTATTTGATCTTGTTTTTAAAATCTTCAATTTGATAACCTTAAATACTATTTAAGTACAACTTAAGTATTTCTTAAATCTGAGATTCCTCTTTTAGAGTATGTTATAAAAGAGAGAGTTAAAAATTCAATTAGCCTTTTAACAAAATTGATTTCTAAGCTAACAAGAATAGTCAATAGAGTGAAAAGTATGAATAAAAAGCAAGCAGATATGTATATCGCCCTAATTAGTGTTCATGGTCTTATTCGTGGAAAAAACCTGGAATTAGGGCGTGATGCGGATACTGGTGGCCAAACCCTTTATGTTCTTGAACTAGCCCAAGCTTTATCAGAAAGACCAGAAGTTGGTAAAGTAGAGCTTTTTACCCGATTGGTTAAAGATGACTCGGTTGACCCTGAATATGCACAACCAATTGAACAAATAAATGACAAACTGTCTATTGTTAGAATGGAAGCAGGCCCAGAAGGCTATATTTTTAAAGAGCAGTTGTGGGATTATCTTGATACGTTCGCCGACAATGTGATGGAATATTTTCGTGATCAAGACCATTACCCGGACATTATTCACAGTCATTATGCCGATGCGGGATATGTCGGTAGTCAGTTAGCCAATCAATTATCCATTCCTCTTATTCATACAGGTCATTCATTAGGTCGTGTAAAGCGAGCAAGGCTGTTTGCTAATGGTGTACCTAGTGAAGAGATTGAAGGCCAATACAACATGTCTAGGCGAATTAACGCTGAAGAGCATGTTTTGGCCACTGCAGAAAGAGTGATTACCAGCACCCACCAAGAAATTGAAGAGCAGTATGAAATTTACGACTTTTATCAGCCTGAGCAAATGCGGGTTATTCCACCAGGAACAAACCTCAATCAATTTCAGCCACCTCGTGGCGATGAGCTCGATTCGGAGCTTTATAAGCAATTAACTTATTCATTAGTAGATACCAAAAAACCACTGATACTTGCACTTTCAAGACCTGATCCACGTAAAAATATTTCTGCGTTAATTGAGGCCTATGGGCAATCATCTGAATTGCAAGAAAAAGCCAACTTATTGATTATTGCCGGTAACCGAGATGATGTGGAAGACTTAGAGTCTGGTGCTCAAGAGGTGTTTCATGAAATTTGGTCAATGATTGACCGCTATGATTTATATGGCAAAGTTTCTTTACCCAAACATCATAGTCGCAACGATGTGGCTTTTATTTATCGCATTGCGGCGGCATCAGGTGGCGTATTTGTTAATCCAGCATTAACAGAACCGTTTGGATTAACCTTAATTGAGGCATCCGCATCAGGGTTACCACTTGTAGCAACCGAAGATGGTGGACCAAGAGATATTATTGAGAACTGTCAAAACGGCATTCTAATCGATCCATTAGAGCCGCAAACCATTACCCAGGCTTTACTTAAATTATTTAATCAGTCTGAAATAAAAAATCAAATGATTCAACAGGGTTTGGTAGGAGTCAAGCAGCACTATGCTTGGGCAGCCCATGCTGAAAGATATATACAATTAATTACGCCAATTATTGAAAAATCAGAGCGCTTACCGAGAACGCCAATAGCAAGGCGTTCTGCACTTTATAAAGATCGTGCTTTGGTGACCAGTCTAGATCATAACTTAGTTGGTAACCCAGAAGCGTTAAGTAAGCTTATTGCGTTAATAAAAGAACATAGAAAATCAACCTTATTTGTGGTGGCGACCAACAGAAGAATGGATTCAGCACTGCGTTTGCTTAAACACTTCAAGCTTCCAGAGCCAGATACCTTGATTACCAGCTCGGGAACCGAAATTTACTATGCTCCTAAACTCACTAAAGATAAGTATTGGGCAAAACATATCGACTTCCACTGGGGAAGACATAAAATTAAAGCATTATTGGACGAGCATCCTGGCTTATATCTGCAGCCAAAATCAGAGCAAACGCCTTTTAAAATCAGTTATTACTTAAATCAAGATGTAACCGATTTAGATCATATTAACGGTATTCTTCACCAAGAAGATGAGTCGGCAAATACTCAGCTTTCATTTGATAAATACCTAGATATATTGCCTATGAGAGCCTCTAAAGGGATGGCTCTTCGCTATGTAGCAGATCGTTGGCAAATACCATTAGAAAATATCCTGGTGATAGGTGGTTCTGGTGCGGATGAGAACATGATGCGAGGTAACACGCTTGCTGTTGTCGTGGCGAACCGACATGACGAAAAGCTTTCACATCTGCCAGAACTTGAGAAAATTTATTACGCTAAGAAAAGTTATGAAGAGGGTATTTTAGAAGCTATTGAACACTTTGATTTCTTTGGTAAATGTTGTCCACCAGAACAACAAGTAGCCACTGAATTAGGTTCTGAAACCAATAACGACTCTCCTGAAAATGAGGAGACTTAATGATGAAATTGCTTCTTTGTACGGATATGGATCGTACGGTTATTCCAAATGGTATGCAACAAGAAGCCTTGAATGCCCGTGAAAATTTGACTCAATTTTGTGATTTGCCATCGGTAAGTTTGGTTTATGTGACAGGCCGCCACTTGGGGTTAATGCAGCAAGCGGTTACAGAGTATCAATTACCACAAGCAGACTTTGCTATTACCGATGTGGGTACTCGTATTTACCATTACAAAAACCACCAATGGCACCCTATAACGGCTTGGGAAAAAGAAATTGATCAAGATTGGCAAAACCCTGATTTAAAGGTAGAACCAAAGCAAATTTATGATTTGCTTAGTTCAATACCAGGCCTGTCATTACAAGAGTTTGAAAAACAGAATTCACATAAAATCAGTTTTTATATTGACCTTCAAACCCTCGATGAACAAACCTGCTTAACTGAAGTTAAAAAACAACTTGCTCCGCTAAAGATTCAAACCAATTTAATTTGGAGTATTGATGAAACCAGCAATACGGGTTTACTTGATATTTTGCCACCCAAAGCCAACAAACTTCACGCCATACAGTTTTTGCAGGAATATTTAGGGTATTCAGCACAAGAAGTGGTATTTGCAGGAGATAGCGGTAACGACCTTGAAGTATTGATTAGTCCAATTCAATCGGTTTTGGTTGCTAATTCTACGCCAGAGTTAAAACAACAAGCGTTAACTTTGGCGAAGCAACGTGGCACTGAGCAACAGTTTTATCAAGCCAATAATAGGGGCAGTAATAACGGAAACTATAGCTCAGGTGTATTACAAGGCGTGATGCATTACTGTCCAGAATTTAAGTCAAAGATTGATAATATGAATATACCTCAAGAGACAAAAATTACTTTATTTGGAGAAGTTTTATTTGACTGTTTTAGTCAGCAAGGAAACGATGTACAAGTGCTAGGTGGTGCTCCTTTTAATATCTGTTGGCACCTGCAAGCTTTGAGCGATAACCCTATTTTTATTTCACGAGTGGGTAACGACCTTCTTGGCAAAAAGATTATTCAGCAAGCAGGCGATTGGGGGATTTCTACAAACAATATACAAATTGATGAAGAGCATCCCACAGGGCAAGTGCAAGTAACGTTTATTGAAGATGAACCACACTACGATATTAAAATTAACAGTGCTTACGATTTCATTAATCAAGCTGAAACAGTCTTACCAAATCCAAAAGGCATTCTCTATCATGGGTCTCTTGCCCTAAGAAGTGATTATGCAAAAACACAGTTTCAAAAACTGGTTGATTCTGGTGATTGGGATATTTTTTTAGATGTGAACTTAAGAGCTCCTTGGTGGGATAAACATAGCCTGATTCAGTGGATTAAACAATCAAGATGGGTAAAACTGAATATAGATGAATTACGTGAATTAGGGTTTGTTCAATCCAATCTTGAAACCGCAATTAAAGCCTTTCAAACCGAATTTGGTAATGAACAAATTATTGTTACCCAAGGAGCTAAAGGCGTTACTGTATTAACTGAAGACGGTTTTTTTAGAGAAACGCCAGACAAAGTTGATCAGTTTATTGATGCGGTTGGTGCGGGTGATGCCTTTACCGCAGTGTATATGCATGGTTTAATAAAAAATTGGTCAACTCAACAAACACTTGCTACAGCACAGTCGCTCGCGAGCAAAATTATTGGCATTCGTGGTGCCACACCTGAACATAAATCCTTTTATCAGTCGCTACTTTAAGCTGATTCAATACAAACTAGTTAAGAGCCTATGTACGAAGAAATCTCTCATTCGTTATTGAACGATATACTCAATCAAATCAAACCTGATATTTATAAAAAAGATCTACGCCATTTCTATACCCGCTTAGGGGCAAATTTTTATGCGATTCATGGTTTATTTGCAAAGTTATACGGTAACCGTCCTGATTTTGACCAACAGTCTTTAAAGTTGGTTGAAACCATGGCCAGAAAATACATCAAACGTTCAGATGAATTAAAGCAGCAAGACATAGATCGAGAGAAAGACTACAACTGGTTTTTAAGTCAAAAATGGGTAGGCATGGCACTTTATGCCAATGGCTTTGCTAAAGATTTAAAAGATATGCGGGGACATCTAAGTTACCTACAAGAGCTAGGTGTCAATTTAGTGCATATTATGCCGATTATGAAATGTCCAGAAGGCCAGAGTGATGGTGGTTATGCGGTAAGTGATTTTCGTGAGATTGATGACCGTGTGGGTTCTCTTGAAGATTTAAAAAACCTATCGGAGGATATGCGAGAACGCGATATGTTATTGGCGTTAGATGTCGTTTTAAACCACACCTCAGACGAACACGAATGGGCAGAAAAAGCCCGTGAGGGTGATCCTATTTACCGTGATTATTACTACACATTTGAATCTCGAAATGTCCCAGACATGTTTGAACAAAGTATGCTGGAAGTGTTTCCAGAAACCGCACCAGGTAATTTTACTTGGGATGAAAAAATGCAGCGTTGGGTTATGACGGTATTTAATAATTACCAGTGGGATTTAAACTACAGTAATCCCGCCGTTTTTATTGATATGCTTGATATTATTCTTTACTGGGCAAACCAAGGCGCAGATATTTTACGTTTGGATGCGGTTGCCTTTCTTTGGAAAAAACTCGGTAGTACCTGCCAAAACGAACATGAAGCCCACTTAATATTACAACTGCTTAAAGATTGTTGTCAGGTAGTGGCACCTGGCGTATTGTTTATTGCTGAAGCGATTGTGGCACCCTCAGAAGTGACTAAATATTTTGGTGAAGATGCGGTTATTGCCAAAGAGTGTGAGATTGCCTATAACGCGACTTATATGGCGTTATTATGGGATGCCGTTGCAACCAAAAATGCCAAGCTATTAACCCAGGGCATTAAAAGTTTACCTGTCAAATTAGAGCGTGCAACCTGGTTAAACTACATTCGCTGTCACGATGATATTGGTTTAGGGTTTGATGATAAAGATATTATTCAAGCGGGTTATGAACCACAATCACATCGTCGATTTTTAATCGACTATCTAACTGGGCGTTATGACGATTCTCACGCTCGTGGCCTACCTTTTGCAGAGAATTTCAAAACGGGCGATTCGCGTATTTCTGGCTCTCTGGCCTCATTGATTGGATTGCAGTATGCAACCAATTCAGGAGACATTGAAGCACAAGAAAATGCAGTTAAACAGATTCTGCTTTTGAACAGCATGATTTTGTCGTTTGGTGGTATTCCTCTACTTTATTATGGTGATGAAGTTGGTACCTTAAATGATGACTCCTATCTCGATGATCCGCATAAAGTTGACGATAATCGCTGGGTACATCGTCCATGTATTAACTGGGGAAAAGCTGAGCAACGCCATGTTACAGGAACCATTGAATATGAAATATTTAATGGAATTAAAAAAATGATTTCTGTTCGTAAAGAAATCAATGTCTTTGCTGATTTTAATAACCGTGAGTTAGTCGATGTCAGTAATCCAAATTTATTTGTCTTTAGTCGCTTTAACCCTCAAAAATCGAGTGATCGAGTGTTGGTCGTAGCCAACTTTAACAACCAACCACAAAAGTTAGAATTAGAAGAGGTGAATGGTTGGGGCAGTTATGACCAAGGTCAATTATTTGATTTGGAAAGCCGCCAGCAACCTGAAATTTATAATAATTCATTAATTATTCCTGGTTTTGGTTTCTACTGGCTTAGAGAGATGTAGTTAATTACATAGTAAAAAGTTTTAAGGAACAAAGTACGAAAAGTCTGTTACCAGAAAAGAGGGGTTAAATGGAGTGGCAAAAAGCGGTACAGAATGCAATCGAACTGAGGCATTGGTTTCATCAGCACCCTGAATTGACTTGGCAAGAAGAAAATACTGCACAAAAAATTCGTGAATGTTTAGATGAGTGGGCCGTTCCTTGGCGAGCTTGTGCGACTTACGGAACAGTTGCTACGCTGGCTGCAAATAAAGCTGGAAAGCATATTGCATTGCGTGCAGATATGGATGCTTTGCCCATACAAGAGCAGGTCGATGTCCCTTTCTGTTCAAGCTTTGACGGTAAAATGCATGCTTGCGGACATGATGGGCATATGGCTGCACTGTTGGGTGTTGTGTATTGGTCGAAACAAAATGAAGTTAGCCTTGAAGGTCCTGTGAGTTTTCTATTTCAGCCTGCGGAAGAAGGCGGGCATGGTGCTAAAAAAATGATAGAAGACGGTGCTCTTGAGCAGGTTGATGTAATCTATGGCTGGCACAACTGGCCTGCTATGCCATTTGGCCGCGCAGTTTGTCCAGATGGCCCTGTGATGTCAGGTAACGGTAGTTTTCATATAGCGGTGAATGGGTTAGGAGGTCATGCTTCACAACCTGAGGCTTGTCGTGATCCAGTGTTGGCGGCAGCGGCAATTACTTTGAATTTGCAGCAGATTGTTAGTCGACGTTTACCGCCGCAAGCGGCGGCAGTTATTAGTGTTACCCGTATTTTGGCTGATTCTGATGTCACTATTATTCCTCAAACGGTAAAAATCTCAGGTGGCATTCGCTTGTCTGACCCTAAGTGGCGTCCTAAATTGACAGAGCTCATAACGCAGATTGCAGAAGATACCGCTTTATCTTATGGCGTGGAGGCTGAAGTTGAGGTCTTACCTCGTTATGAGGCTACAGTGAACAATCACTCAGCTGCAGCACATTTCCGCGATGTGCTAAAAGATGAATTGGGTAATACTTATGATCAAGTCGATTTAATGCTACCTATTATGGCCTCAGAAGATTTTAGTTATTATCTAAATGAGATTCCGGGTGCCTTTGCTTTGATAGGTATGTCTGAGCAACAGGGAAACCAATCCATATATCATTATCCTTGCCACAACCCTCACTATCAATTTAATGATCGTCTAATTGAATTGGTCATGCGTAGTTTTTCAAAAATAATAGGCATAATTCCTGCTTGAGTTAGTTTGACTGCACTAAAGTGGTCAGTTAAATTCAAAAAAGGAGGGCCGTCATGGATTGGTTTGCAACTTATGAATCCGATATACGTGCTTATAGTCGTGCTTACCCAGCAGTATTTGTTAAGGGTGATAACGCTCGCCAGATTGATGAAGAAGGTAAAGAATATATAGATTTTTATGCTGGTGCAGGTGTGCTCAATTTTGGGCATAATAACCCTAAGATGACTACAGCACTTGTCGAATATTTACAGTCTGGCGGTGTTATACACACTCTAGATATGATGACACCACCCAAACGAGAGTTTATCAAAGCATTTGTAGAAACCATTCTCAAACCTAGAGAAATGGACTATAAGCTTCAATTTATGGGTCCTACTGGTACTAATGCAGTTGAAGCGGCTCTAAAACTAGCACGTAAAGTCACTAAACGAGAAACCGTGGTTTCATTTACTCAAGGTTTTCACGGTATGACGTTGGGTGCCCTTGCTTGTACTGCCAATCACTATTTTCGTCAAGCCGCAGGCGTTCCTCTTTTAAATGTTTCTCGCTGTCCTTTTGAAACCCATGAGGGGGGCGGTTTGCAAACTCTAGATACCTTAAGAGCCATGTATCAAAACACCTCAAGTGGGGTTGAAGCCCCGGCCGCTTTTATCGTTGAGATCGTTCAAGCAGAAGGGGGTGTTAATGTCGCCTCTAAAGGGTGGATGCAGGCCTTGCAAAAACTGGCTAAGGACTTAGGTTCGTTATTAATTATTGATGATATTCAAGCAGGCTGTGGTCGTACCGGTCAATATTTTAGTTTTGAAGATCTCGATATTGATCCAGATATTATTACTCTAGCAAAAGGGATTGGTGGCATGGGTACACCAATGGCGATGAATTTAGTCAAGCCTGAACACGACAAACATTGGCAACCCGGTGAGCATACTGGAACTTTTCGCGGACAAAACCTCTCTTTCGTAGCAGGCCGAGAAGCACTTCGTTATTTTGATGATGATACTTTTATGCAACAGACCCAAGCTAAGGGTGAAATGATGCGTCAACAACTTCAAGAGATTGCAGATAGTTACCCCGACCACGGATTTGAGGTTCGTGGTAAAGGGATGATGCAAGCTATTGATGTCAAAGATGGCACTTTATCAAAAGCAGTGGCAAAAGATTGTTTTGAAAACGGCATGTTGTTTGGGCCTTGTGGTATTGGGGGTGAAGTGATGAAAATGATTCCGCCTTTGACGATTCCTGACGAAGATCTTAAGCAAGGTTTTGCCATTCTTAAAGAGGCTCTAGAACGACAAATAAAAGTACATGCTCATTAATGCATAAGGGAGAGAGAACATGATTGAAAGAGATGATATGACATTCCCTTTTGCGGAATATACACGCCGAATTAGTGAACTGCGTGCTCGGATGGCTGAACGCCTTTTGGATGCGGTTATTATTTCTGATGCAGAAAATATTATGTATCTAACGGATTACCAAACGACAGGTTACTCTTTTTTTCAGGCATTAGTTGTGCCGTTAGAAGGTGAGCCGTTTATGGTGACTCGCAAACTAGAAGAGTCAAATGTGATTCACCGTACTTGGGTAGAAATCACACGTCCATATCCAGATACCGGTGATGCCATTCAAATGTTAGTGAGCTCATTGGTAGAGTTTGGACTTGCAGGCGGCACAATTGGTTATGAGCGTAACTCTTATTATTTTAACGCTTATCAGCAAGATGTATTTAAAACAGCCTTTATGCGTAGCCGTTTAATGGATTGTTTTGGAATTGTTGAGCAGAGCCGAATTTGTAAGTCTGAATATGAATTAGCTGCCATGCAAAAGGCGGCCGTAGCCACAAAGGCAGGTATGCAAGCAGGTTTGGATATGGTGCAACCTGGGGTGACGGAAAACGAGATTGGTGCCGCTATCAGCCAGGCGATGTTTGCAGCTGGTGGAGAAATACCCGCAGTGATGCCTTATGTGACCTCTGGGCCGAGAACAATGATTGGACACGCATCATGGGAGGGTAAAAAAGTTGAAGCAGGAGAGCACGTATTCTTAGAGGTAGGAGGTTGTTATCGACGTTATCATACCGCAATGATGCGAACCGCTATTTGTGGCGAAATGTCTGACAGTATGTATCAAGCCCAAGAGAAAATGAAAAAAGCCCTGCGTTGGTTACAAACAGAGTTACGACCAGGTATGACAGTATCAGAAGTAGATCGCATGGTACGTAGTATCCTGCATGAAAATAATGTTGGTGCACGCCTGATTACTCGATCTGGTTACTCTATTGGGATTGCGTTCCCTCCTTCTTGGGATGAAGGTTACATTCTGAGCTTAAACCAAGGGCAGTCAGATATCTTAAAACCAGGAATGACCTTTCATATAATTCCATGGTTATGGGGTGTTGATGGTGATAAGACTTGTGGTATATCAGACACTTTTTATATTACTGAAAAAGGTTGTGGCTCTTTCTTTGAAGACTTTGAAAGAGATTTTGTCATTAAGCCTGGTGGAGCAGAAAAGAGTAAAGGCAAATTAGTGACACCAATCAGTGCTAGCAAAGCTGAAGGTTCTGAAACGACTAATAAACAATCGAGTAATAAGACAGCCAAATAAGGGGATGCCATGTTAGTAGCGATTAACCCTTGCACGGGCCAAGAAGTGCACCGTTATCCAGCAATGGACGATTCACAGCTTAACGCGGCAATAGAACAATCAGTTATCGCGTTTAAAAGTTGGAAGTTAACCGATTTTGATACCCGTAGAAAACTGTTAAATCGAGTTGCAGAAAAAATACGAGAAGATAAGGATGAGCTTGCTCTGCTCATGACTGTAGAGATGGGCAAGCCAATTAATGAGTCTTACGGCGAGCTCGAAAAATCTGCTTGGTGTGCAGAACACTATGCTGAAAATGGTGAAACCTATCTGTCATCAATCGATTTACCATCGGATGCCACCCACAGTTATGTACAACACCTGCCTTTAGGTACCATTCTTGGTATCTTGCCTTGGAATGCGCCATTTTGGTTAGCTTTCCGCTTTTGTGCTCCTGCCATTATGGCAGGTAATACCTGTTTGATGAAGCACGATGAACATGTTCCAGCGTGTGCAGAAGCCATTGCCAAGCTGTTCAGTGATGTTTCTGAAGAATTAGGCTTAACCCCAGGTATTATGCAAAACATTCCTATACATCGTGAGCAAGTAGAATCTGTGATTAAACATGATGCAATTCAAGCCGTCTCTTTAACGGGCTCTAGTGGTGCGGGTAGTGCGGTGGCTTCTCTAGCGGCTTCACAAATTAAACCCGCAGTTCTTGAACTTGGCGGCTCTGATCCAAGCCTAGTGTTTGCAGATGCAGATATTGATGCGGCGGTGGAAGCATTGGTCATATCCAGAATTATCAATGCGGGTCAGTCTTGCATTGCAGCCAAACGCTTAATTGTGATGGATTCAGTTTATGATGAATTTGTGGATAAGCTTAAAGGCAAATTAGCCCAGTTAAAAATGGGTGATCCTGCTGAAACAAGCACGCAAGTCGGGCCAATTGCTAGAGCCGACTTAAGAGAAGGTTTGCATCGCCAAGTACAAATGACTATTGATCAAGGTGGTAAATGTTTATTAGGTGGTGAGATGCCGGATGGCCCAGGATTTTTCTATCCGGTGACCTTGTTGGTTGACGTTACCCCTGATATGCAAGCCTCTTGTGAAGAAACGTTTGGCCCAATTGCGGTAGTCATGAAAGTTACATCAGAAGATGAGGCTATGCAAATAGCTAATGACACCCCTTACGGTTTAGCGGCTTCAATTTGGACTGCAGATGTGGATAAAGCGGTTAAGTTAGCCCCTATGCTTGAAGCTGGCCAGGTCACTATAAATGGTATCGTTAAGAGTGATCCACGCTTGCCAAGTGGCGGTATTAAACGATCTGGCTACGGGCGTGAATTAGGCCCTCATGGAATCAAAGAGTTTGTGAATTATCAGCAAGTTTGGATAGGACCAAAAGTTGAGGTTTAAAAATGACTGAACCTCATAATGGATTTCTAATCACTCTGTCATTTATGCACCGCTAATTAGCGGTGTTTTTTTATTCTATAAAATTCCTATTAATCTAGATACTTATTGCTAAAGTTAATAACCGCAATACTTGGTCAAGAAGAGATTGTTACATTCGATTTTGGATAAAGAGTTTTCAGTTTTTACCAGGCCTGGTAATTTAATTTGGACTGTTTTAAACGCTGAAAGTAATAACTAGCAGTAGTTGTATTAACAACGACAAGTGCCATCTTAGGTAATTTTAGTTATCTAGGGACAGTCTCTTTAATTTTATTAAGGGTAAAAACTAAAAATTTTAGACATAAAAAAACCCCGATTGACGAATCAATCGAGGTTTTTGAATTGGTGCGGAAGGAGAGACTCGAACTCTCACACCAAAGGCACCAGAACCTAAATCTGGCGTGTCTACCAATTCCACCACTCCCGCGAATAAGATGTTTAATAAATTAAACACCTTATTAAAATATGGTGGCCACACCTGGAATCGAACCAGGGACACAGGGATTTTCAATCCCTTGCTCTACCGACTGAGCTATGTGGCCAAAATAGAATGGGCGTATTATATGGATGGGCTCTGCGACTGTCAAATTTTATTTTGAAATAATATGATTTTATTCTGTGTGCCCAAATTATGTCTATTTTGAGCATAGATATTCTTTGAGTATTCAGTGGCCTTGAAAGAGATTACATGAGGATAGGATGAGTGCAGCTCTATCGTACTTGGTTTAAAGCCCTGTCTATTTTTTAAAATTGTGTTCTAAGTCTTCACCCATTGTTTAGCTATCTCTATCCATAGACTACTTTCGCAGTCACTTATAGGAAAGTCCAATTATTATCAATGGGTCAGGCCCTCTATAATCAAAATCGTGACTTGATTTTTAATAGAGGTAACGCATTATGGCCATTCAATATTCTCCTGTAGCTGAACAAGCTAAAAGAACGGCTCACACCGTAAATGAGCCAAACCAAAAAACCGCGACTAAAAGTCCATCTAGGTTAATTGAATTTACCCAAAAAGAGGTCGACATGATGCCTGGCGATTGGCAAGAAGCGGGTAACCCTTCTCCTTATGAATTGCGTATGACTATTGCTACCTGTAAGCGTTTATGGCAGCTGAACCAAGCTGCAATGAAACACCCTGATTGCGATCAGCAAGTTACCGCAGAAAACATTAAACGCTTGGAGCGTTTATACATCAACCTTATGGATTACCTAGTTGAATAATCTTTTAATCAAAATGCCCCGTTTTACGGGGCTTTTTTTGGTTTAAATTTTGGATGGGTTATCTTGTCTAAATTTAATTCGAACGTAGATGGTGTTATTGCCATTTTTTTAATTGAGACAGTAACGTAGGGTGACGGTCTTATTTTTTTTGGGGGGGGAATAGGAATATCGCGGTGAAAATTTTTTGAGGCATAAAAAAAGGCCTAACCAAATAGAGCGATTTTTTGCTCTACTAAGTTAAACCTTCAGTTTAAGTTTTATGGACTAAGCTTGAGTTTAGAAGTGATGAGAAAACATTTTTCATAATGTTTTTTCATGCTTTTGGTTTTTATATTTTTGGTTAAGCCACTTCTAACCATTGCTTGCCATTGAAGCGTTGAATATTTCCGTTACGGTCCCAACTAAACAAATACAACCATTCGTTTTCTATTAAGTTACTTACGCTTTCATGTTTTGCAGCAATCTCAGCAATAGCTTCTTGTGGTGCATCAATGTATACACTGAGACGTAAAGGTTCGTGCATCCAATCTTCACCGTTGTGAATTGATTGCATGGTTAAACCTATCCGTAAATCGCCACCATTACCTTCAAACACACCTATATTGCCACCTACGACATTTTGCAACACTTTGTTACCACTGCCATATTTATAGTTGTCACAAACTGAGGCGTAATATTGCAGGTTGATCCAGTTTGTCACTACCATTGGTGCGGTCATAATCAGTTCTAGCAAACTGAAGTCGGTATCATTTTCGGCTTTATAGTCATGTAAAAAACTGCGACCTTGCAGGTTTAAATGTTGCGTACGTTGACGCGGGGCAACAATAAAGGATGCGTTATTGGCTAACCCCCATTCTGGTCGAACCTGAGACCAGTCTTTTGTTCTACCACGAATCTCTTTATGAAGAGCTTCACCTTGAAGATGCGTTAAACCTAAACGAGTTGATCTCTCTTGTCTTGCTAAGTTAGCCGCTTCTTCTAACCAGTCTTGTAATTCACTGTCCACTTCGTCAATGTCAAAGCATTGAATGTCATCGGTGGTGGTATTGTGAAGGGCGGCAATAAATTGCGTTTCTTCCGGTATTTCAATACCTTGTGATTTTAAGCCTGCGCGAATTTCAGCCTGGTTAAGCAAGTAGGCTAATACTCTTACGTTAAGCTCTCCGGTTTGACCACCACAGGCACCGCAGTCTAAACCTGCTGCAAACGGGTTGTTACAGGTTTGGCTGCCATGACCCACTAACATGACATATTTGGCAAGGTTTTGGTCTAGGCCCATAGCTTTCAAAATCCCACCAGCTAACTCAACTTGTTGCTCAGTGGTAAGAGGCAAATCATTTTGTGTAAGTTGCCATGCCTTTCCTAGGTCTAGATCATTTACAGGGTGTTGATGTGCCTCTGGAAAGAGCGTATTACGCAATAACTTAAAGGCATACAGTAAACCACTCGCTTCGACCATACTGAATGTAGCGGGTGCTGAACTTCCCCAATCTAACCAACGTGCTTTTCGGTTAAAAACCGATTTTTGCTGACTGAGTTCTGATTCGTTCAATATCGGTGTTAACCGAACAGAAGGTTTTAGCAGGCCTGGTAACTGTGGTCTCACTAAAGAACTCCCCGGTGCTTGATATTCAATGGGTAGACCAAAGAAACCTGCAAACCCTAAGGTTTGAATACGAGCATCTTGGGCTTCAAAAGCACGACGAATGACTTCAGAGCGAACATCAATACAAAACGCTGCCTGTACAATGGCTTTGGGTGGAGCTTCTGGCTTTGGTTTTTGCATTTGTTGATGCAAAGAATCCTGATACGCTAGCTCAGCCGCACGTTGCCATATCCAAGTGATTTGTTGGGCATGTGCATTGGACTCTTTTAGAGCATCTCTCCTAGCCATCTGGTGACGCCATAAGAATTTTAGTTCTCCAAAGACACTCTTGTTTTTTTGTTTTTGATAGCTCCAAAGCACCCATTCCCAAGCCATACGTATAGCTAAAAGTTCCATCATTTGGTCTTTTGGTGTCTCATTTAAACGACCTTGCCAACGTACATAAGCAACCCAAGATGCCCAGCCGTTAATATCCAGTAAAAGGGCATGAGCGTAATCAGTTAGAGCTTCTGTATCAATGTCTAAGTCATCTAAAGCCATAGCAATTAGAGCTTCAGCCGTATCTGGAAGCTGTTCAAACACTTCAGTTAAGCCCGGCTCATCCATGACAATTTCTATTCCTTTGTCGGCATGAGTGGCTTTGAGCCAGCTTAAATACAGGCTTTCATTGCCATTACTGAACTGGCTATAAACCTCTGAATCGTGATAATAGAATGCACAAAATTGACTGATTTGATGTGTTATTTCATCACGCCAAGCCATCTTGTGAAGACGGTTACGACCGCTGTCCATTAAGTCACTGATATTGTGCCAATGGGCTGCTTCATCGTGAGAAAGTAGGTGTGATTCACACATGCGAATATCAATCTCTAACCCAGATTCATCAATTGATTTTTGTAGATGTTCAGGCTGAATACGTTCCATCCACAAAGATTCAAAGTAGGTTTTACTTGGCAAGCAATTAATTTGTGATAAAGCCGCCAAGTGTGATGCTACGTCTTTAAAAGGCTTGTGACGTTGCTCCCACCAAGGGTTTACCGCAATCCACTGATCTAAAGGCCAGGTTGGGGCAATTAAATCAGAGGCGGTCCTAATAGCTGCAATGTGTGCTTCTTGCAAGCGAGGCGGTGATTTGATGTCTATAGAAACATTTTTCATTGAATCATCTCCTTTTCAGGTATTTGCAGTTGTTTTGGATTCACCCTGACTGGTAAACGTTTTGGGAACAGTTTTAAGTTAAGACGAGTTACCCATTCATCTAAATAAAACCCAGCGTATAAATCGACTCTAAAGTGCACAATTTTTGGATGGTTTGGCCAATATCGCATTACCCAATACAGTAATAGAAATATCACTAATAACAGGCCAATCAAAAGGTCACCCCATACTCCTGTGGCAGGCGGCATTTGATGAACAATGAACCCCGCACCATATTTTTGTAAGCTATAAGCCGTGATTAAAATAACAGCCATACTCAATACCCCAAGTAAACTCCCTTTTTGGGTGCGACTGTCTTTTTCGGCCAATAAAATCATAATGGCAATACCAAGGAGTAACCATGGGCTATAAGGGCCTGATAAGCCAAATGACATAATAATGATTGCGACAAAACCAAAGGCAAATACAGCACTGATCAACCATTGAGTCACAACCGGCATTTTTGGTAAGGCCAAACGGCGTTTTAAATCGGTCTCCACTTCGGTACCAGAGTTTAAGAATGCATAGGCCTTGTAACAAGAGTGAGTAACCAAGTGTAATAGTGCTAACTCATACAACCCTAAACCACACTCAACCAACATTAATCCCATTTGCGACATGGTAGACCAAGCCAAACGCACTTTGATACTAACCTTAGTCATCATAACTAACGCCGCCACCACCGTGGTTAGACCGCCCACAATTAACAGCAACCATTGGGCAACCGCAGACTGCATGATGAGTGGGGCAAACAGAATCATTAAGAAGCCACCCAGGTTAATAATCCCTGCGTGCAATAATGCCGATACCGGAGTTGGGGCCTCGACCACTTGAATTAACCAACCATGCAAAGGTAATTGAGCACACTTAATTAAGGCCGTTAGAGCTAATAAAATGGCGGCAATCTGCATAGTAAAAGATAACTCTGGTTGAGATTCCATTGCTTTATAAACATCGCTAATTAACCAAGAACCAGTTTCGTAATGTAAAAGTAAAATGGCTATGAACAAGGTAAATTCTGCAATACGAGCAAAAATAAATTTTTTATATGCTGCTAATACTGCACGTTGACGTTGTGGATAAAACACCAAAAGCTTGTGAAGGCTGCTGCTAATCGCTACCCAAGCGGCCAGTAAAATGAGTAAATGATTACTAATTACCACAACGGTTACTGCGGCTAAAGCCATCATTAGCCAACGTAAAAAACGAGCTTCTTCTTCTGCATTACCTGACATATAGGTTTCAGAGAAACGCACATTGATGAGTGCAATAAAGCTGATTAAAATCAACATAATCACACTGCTATTTGAAGGGTTTAACCATCCCTCATTTTGAATGAGAGATAAAGATACTCCGTTGGAGACCACTAATAAACCAAATACGACTGACATAGCAAACGTTAGCCCAGTGATCCACTTAGCCATCTTCCAATTAACCCTATAAAGGTTTGTGCCTGCTCCTATTAAAAAGAGCAGGGGTATGGCATAGATTAAAATTGACCAAACAATTTGTATATTCATCATAAACTCCTAATCTTTTTCATATATCGTTTGTTGATGCTTTTACTTAGGATGAATATTAGTGAAGTTTGTATGCGATGAATAATTGATATATCCAATAAGTACTATAGAGAACTCCCAATTTGAAGACGTTTTTGCATGCAAATCATAAAATTGGCTTACTAGATAAAACGCCATAGACCACATAAAACGTAATTTAGAAAATCTTGTTAATACAATCCAAAACAGATCAAACAGAAAACACAAAAGCAAAAGAGGATGCGGTGTACAGAGAGCATAAGAATATATAAATCGATAGTGTCGATAGTGATTTAAATCGTGATAAGTTCAGTTAACCTATGACCAGGCCTGGCAAAAAGGATAAAGACAGTTTTGTATAAGGCATCTAGATATTTAGTCTAAATGTTAACTTAAAACTTAAATAATTAAATGCGAATAGTCGGCGGTTTAAATTTAAGTAATCCTCCTAATGGTCTACAATGTTTTATCTTATGGTAGATTGCCGTTCAGTTAATTTTGGAATCTTTAATGGAATACAAAGACAGTACTCAAAAATCTCTGTTACAACGGATTATTGTAGCGGGATTACTTACCTTAATTATTTGGGCACCATTGCCATTAGGCAGTAATCGAGACTGGTCAGCGGCATTATTAATACTATTGGTCGCAATCTTAGCTTTGTTATGGGCAATTCATCTATTTAAACATCCTGAATCAAATACCAAATTAAAATTACCAGGCCTGGTCATGTTGGCTATGTTGGTTTTTACTCAATTATGGGTTGGTTTTCAGTGGTTATTTGATCTATCTGCCAGGCCTGGTCAAACCTTTCAATATCTCATGTTGGGCATTAGCTATACCTTAATGTTCTTAATGGTCATAAGCCTATTCAACACGCGTAAACGATTAACCTTGTTATTAAGTGTGTTAGTTGCCAGTGGTGCTTTTCAAGCATTTTGGGGGGCGTCTATGGTTCTATCTCAGGTAGAGTGGCTTTTTGGCGTGCCAAAAGAGCATTATCTAGGCAAAGCCACGGGAACTTTTGTAAACCGTAATCATCTAGCAGGCTATTTAGAGATGACAATAGGCCTAGGAATCGGTTTGATGTTAGCTTTGCGCGATGGTCAGCCTTTTCGTTGGCGAAACATTATCGAACTCTTGCTAGGCCCAAAAACCAAGTTGCGTTTAGCCTTGGTGATTATGGTGATTGGTTTGGTCATGACACAATCAAGAATGGGCAATGCAGGCTTTTTTAGCAGTTTAATTATTGTGGGGGCGGTGTTTATTGCCATTACTAAGCAACACCGTTTACGTAACAGTATTTTGCTAGTCAGTTTTATCGTGATTGATATGATTGTTATTAGCCAATATTTTGGTTTGGAGCGTTTAAAAGACAGGCTAGTTAATACCGAGGTCAGTGTAAGCCAAGAGGCAGACGGCAAATTAATTTTTGATATAAACGATTTACGAGGATTAGCATTTACCAACTCAATTCCATTAGCGGAAGAAAAGCCATGGATAGGTCATGGTGCTGGTAGTTTTGAAGTCGTTTTTATGGGCCATGCTGGGCCAAACTTTGGTGGGCATTTTGACCACGCTCACAATGATTACATTCAATTTTGGGTTGAGTACGGTCTTATTGGTAGTTTGCCGTTGGTTATATTTACGCTAATCGCTTTATATCAAGCCTTTAGAGCCTTAAAAAACAAACAATCAAACTATCGCAGTGGCGTGGGTTTTGGAGCGGCTATGGCGATGATAGCCATAATTATTCACTCTGCTTCTGATTTTAATTTACAAATTCCAGCCAATGCGATGACTTATGTTGTGGTCGCGGCTATTGCTGTATTAGCCAATACTCACAAAAATAAAAAACTAAGAAAACAAATCATTTAAAAATCTAAAAAGTTTTAGAATTTTAAAGTCTTGCTAAGTATTATTTTGATTAAATGCGGGGAGCGTGCATACATGGTTTATTTTGCCTTGCCTTACTTTGTTTTAAACAATAGGCTTTATACAGCGATTAAAATAATGCTTTAAAAGCAGCTTCCAAAGTATAAACGCGGTTACAACACCACTTAAATTCCCCAGCATATCGCCCTCGCTAAATTCACGACTAACTTGTAAATAATGCTGTAAATATTCCAGGCCTGGTGCACTTAAAAATAGAGCAAACCAAACCAACCAAATGCCTTTATTACAAAAGGCAAAACGGGTTACTAAACTAAAACCAAAAAAGGCAATAAAGTGCAGGTATTTATCTGAATGAGTAAATAAATTAGGCGGGCTTTCGGGGCGTAAAATACCGTAAAGCAGTATGACTAAACATACTAAAAACAAAAAATAGCGAATACGATATAAAAAATGCACATTAAAGCCTATTGAAGAAAATAAACTACCACACCCCGCAAGAGGGAATAAAGGCCTGGTAATTTATTTTGAGTGCTGAATTTTCAATGTCCAATTTAACATTGAATGCAAATTAAACGGCTAAACATCGACTTATTATTGATAAAATCTAATAAGCGTTTTTATTAATGAAACCTTTAAACACCGTCATAAATACAATCTTGAAATCCCACCATAGTGACCAGTTACGAATGTATTGCAAATCGTATTCAACACGTTTTTCCATTTTTTCAATGGTATCGGTTTCACCACGCCAACCGTTGATTTGAGCCCAGCCGGTAATGCCTGGTTTTACTTTGTGTCTTAGCATGTAGTAATCCACCAGTTTACGGTATTCTTCATTATGTGCAACGGCGTGAGGACGGGGGCCAACAACAGACATTTTGCCAATCAAAACATCAAAAAACTGCGGCAATTCATCTAAAGAGGTTTTGCGTAAAAAAGCACCCACTTTGGTAATGCGGGTGTCATTTTTAGTGGCTTGAACCACTTTATCGGTATTTTCCATTACTTTCATGGATCTAAACTTATGAACCCCAATCTTTTTACCATCTAATCCATAACGGTCTTGTTTAAACAGAATCGGTCCTTTAGAGGTAGCTTTAATGGCTATTGCAATCGCTAAAAGAATCGGCGAGATTAATACCAAAACAAAAAGGCTAAAGACAATGTCAAATGAGCGTTTATAAAATTCTTTACTGCCAGACAGAGGTTCTTCAAAAACACTAATAGTATCTAAGTTGCCTAAGGTACCAATATTGCCGTGCATTAAGGTGCTTAATAAAAAATCGGGCACCATAAATACGTTTACTGTGGAGTCACTTAAAGTATGAATAATGCGTGCAATTCGGGTTTCAGCTATTAACGGTATGCAAATATAAACACTGTCTAAGGTGCCATCTTGGGCTAATTTTAAGGCATCACTTACATTGCCCTTAAGCTGGCTTAAGTCGCCTTTTAAACGTCCTTTATCTCGATCATCGTAAAAGCCAACAAACTCCAAACCCAATTCAGGGTATTTTTCAATCTCTCTAAGTAACGTTCTCGCCACTGGGTTAAGGCCAATAATGGCCACCTTTCTTAAATTAATCCCTTGTTTATATAAATTTCTTTTAGTGTGGCGAAAAATGAGTCGCCAGCCAACAAAGCCAATTAAAGAGAAAATATACCAACTAAAAATAACAAGACGAGAGAATTGTTCACTCTCTTTAATCAAAAATAGGGTGGAGGTGAGTAGTAAAAAACTTAACGTAGTTGATGCAAAAATCACCATTACTCGTTGGGTAAATTTTCCTAAACGTAGTTTACGATAAAGTCCCATCGCTTCAGTTAAATACAAGAAAAAAACTAAAGTAAGGGTAAGAACCATTACATGATTATTATTAAAAGTTAAGCCGTACACACTAACAATAATAATAAGTGTTATTACCAAAATAGTGATATCAAATATACGAAAAATTGAAGGTGCATTGTCGTTTGACCGTAATCCAGTAGTAGCTTGAATCATCCTTAACCCACTTAAATTGATTGAATACAGAAAACTAAATTGAGTAATGCTTAACAACGTAAAAGAACATCAATGCTGAATCTAAATTCTAGCATACGATGTTATAAATGATTAGTAAAAATAGGTAATGAATAAAAATAAATGATAGTGTAAGAAATAAATTGTTTACAACATAATGCAAAAGGGTATAAAAACCAGATAAAAGAGCTTATAAAATCAAGCTAAATCGAGATAGAAGGTAAAGCAATGTTAAGTTTTGCGGTTAAATACCTTCTTCTCCCAAGCCCAGGCGTGATTAATAATGGTTTCTAAATCTGCATATTTGGGTTTCCACCCCAATAAAGTTTTAGCTTGAGTCGCATCGACAACTAAAACAGCCGGGTCGCCCGCTCGGCGTTCGCCGTCTTCAACCGTTAGGCTATAACCATCTTTTGCTACTACCTTAACTACGGCATCAATTACTTGTTGAACCGAGAACCCTTGACCATTTCCTAAGTTATAGGCCAAAGCCCCACGGCCTTTTCCAGATTGAATAAACTCTAAAGCCAAGGCATGTGCAGAACACAAGTCATTGATGTGAATATAGTCACGAATACAAGTACCATCGTCAGTAGTGTAATCTCGTCCAAAAACAGTAATCGATTTTCTACGTCCAGAAGCGGCTTGTAAAATTAACGTCCGTAAACATCTTCAATACGCACAATATCATCTTCGCCAGTGTATTCACCCACTTGCACTTCAACCATCACTAAATCGATTTTGCCTTCGTTTTCTAAGCGGTGGGTTTGGCCCATTTTTATGTAGGTCGATTCATTTGGACGTACTAAACAACGATTATCGTCCACGGTGACCGTTGCTGTACCTGAAACCACAATCCAGTGCTCATTACGGTGAAAATGCTTTTGTAACGATAAACGTCCGCCCGGCTTAACAATAATGCGTTTTACTTTATACCCTTCGGTGTTCACTAACACTTCATAAGAACCCCAAGGACGGAATGCCAAGCGGTGAATGTCGGCTAATTCAGGGGACTGTTTTTTGATTTTGGCCACAACGGCTTTTACCTTTTGCGAACTGCCTTTTTTAGAGACTAAAATCGCATCAGAGGTATCCACCACTAATAGATCTTCTACGTCCACTAAAGCAATTTGGCGTTCACGTGCCACAATTAGATTATTGGTTGAATCAATACAAATTGGTTCGGGTGAATCATCTAAACGCGATAACACGGCATTTTGCAGGCCTGGTTGTTTTACTTCATCATATAAAGCATCAAAACTCCCAAGGTCAGACCAACCCATATCACAAGGCACGACTTTCACTTTTTGGGATTGTTCCATTACCGCATAATCAATACTGTCTTCTGGTATGGCGTTCATCGCATCCAGTTCAATGCGAATTTCAGCATCACAACCATCTTTTGGCATAGCTTTTTCACAGGCCTGGTACATCTCTGGAGCATATTGTTTAAGCTCGTCTAAAAATACACCCGCTTTAAAACAGAACATGCCTGAATTCCAATAATAGTTACCTTGGTCAATATACGATTGAGCGGTATCGGCATCGGGCTTTTCTTTAAACGATAAAACATCATGACCATTGGCTTCAATATAGCCAAAGCCTACTTCTGGATAAGTCGGTTTAATACCAAACGTCACCAAATTACCTTGTTCTGCTAACGCTTTAGCTTCTGAAATTGCAGCTTCATAAGCGGCTTGGTCTTTTACTAAATGGTCTGAGGTGGTGACTAACACTAAATCATCAGAGTCTAATGCCATACACGCCAAAGCAATTGCAGGGGCAGTATTACGTCCAACGGGTTCTAATAAAAATTGAGCCGAGTGAGAATTGATTTGATCTAACTGATCAACCGCTAAAAAATATTGTTCATTATTCGATACCACAAAGGCATGTGAACACACAGGCTGGTTTCTTAACACAGTATCTTGAAACAAGGAGCGATTATTAAATAAACGCACAAATTGCTTAGGCAACATAGTACGGCTTAAAGGCCAAAGACGTGTTCCAGAACCGCCGCAGAGGATGATGTTAATCATAAGTTGCTCCTAAATTTTATATTACTGAGGTAAATTATAGATTGTTAAATTAGGTTTTTAGGTTTTTTTACGTAATAAAAGAAAAAATTAATTTACGGTGAGTAGGTGAGTGAGTTCATAGCAAGCATAGGTAAATTTTAACATTGCCGTTGAATCGTTTATTAAAAGCATTAAACAAACTTAAACTTTAGCAAAATAAATTGTGGGTGATTTACAATAATAAGAGATTTAATTCTGTAATTAAACGAGTACCCATCCGGGGTACTTATTAAAAACAGTCAAGCCTACTAACTGGACAAACTATATAGAAAATTGGGGTAAGTCAGCCTAAAAGGAATCGTTTCAATGACAGAATTAAAACCAACCGATTTATCTCAAAAAGTAGAAGAGTGCAAAAAACTTTCAGAGTGGACTTGTAACCTCAAAAGCCTTTATAACAATAACAGTGTTTCATCAATAAAATACCTTTCCGCAATAGACCCATTAGTAATCAACTCAGTAAATGTAAATAATTACCGAGAGGGTTTAGAAGGTGGAGGAGGTATGTTTTATTGGAATGCTAGCAAAGATAAAACACATCATAATGGATCTAATGTAATAGACCCCTTAAGACCTTTTCCAACTAATTGGGAAGATGAAAAGCAAGTGTTTGAATGGCTTGCAAAAGGTGAGGGTTTTGGCTGTTGGATTAGGCAAAAAACGTCAAAATCACCAAGCACTCACGTTTTCTTCAAAAATACATCAGAAATGATAAAAACCATAAATTCACCAGCAAATATTATAGAACTTGAAATTGGTGATATATGCACTACAGGCTCAACAAAGTGGAAAGTAGTTGAACTCGATTCACCATTCAGTTTAGAGCACCTTAAGCCACTAGATGATGTTTATGTTGAAGATTTCAATGATGGTGTTTTAAGTCAATCTGAGTATATTTCAAAAGCACATAATTACTGCATGCTAACAAATATTAGGGCGAGATTAGTTTTTGATGAAAAAGTAACCTATGCAATATCTCCAAGTTATTCATTTACGATATATGTCGAGTCAGGCGGTTGGTATTGCTCTGGAAATTGTCACATGTATTGGACAGACAATCCAACACAAGGTTTCGCAATCAAAGTTAGAGGTAGATACACTACTTCAACAAATTACTCTACTAGAGTTAATGATTCTAATTATAAGCCGTTAGAAGGGTTTACTTTTGGGCAAAATGGGATAATGCGTTCTGGCTCAGGTTTACAAATAGGCCATGCTAATGCAAGACAATCAACAGATGGTGTCGTTGTAACTAGTAAGTTTATAATCTCAAGAGTTAACGTTATTGATTTTGATGATGTTATCGACTTATGGAATGGGTCATGGGCTTTTGAACTGCACCATGTTAATACTATTGGCGGCTCTTGGAGAACCCCAAGTTACTTTAGAGGAATTGATTTTGGCGAAAATATAAAACTGAATCATTGCTTTATTGCGGATAACCATAAACGCATAGATGGAGGTATAGGTAAGGTAGTATTCTCAGCTGGAGAATACTATATTTCAGGGGGGTCATTCGATAATATGAGGGTGGTCGTTGAGGGGGACTCTAACGTAAAAATGTTTGCTCCACATTTTGAAAATCCAGCTTCAACAGCTAAAAATAAAAGGTTTTTAGAAGTAACAGGTAATCATGCTAGTTGCGTATTAGATAATCCAACAATTGTTATACGAAACACAGATATCTATAGCACCATGTTTTATTGCAAAGCTGGTACAGGCTCAAATAAACATGCCTGGTCAGGTGGCTTAACATTAAACAATCCCCAATACCAAGCGGTAAAAAAATATCGTCCAGATCTCGCTTTAGTTAAAAGTAAAGCAGATAGAACTACCTATGAAGGTGATGGCTATCAAGAATTGGTTGGCGGCGGCGGCAGAGTTTATCTTACTGGGCAGGCATACATAAACTCAATGTTTCAAACATTCTTTCCAATACCTATTTCAAGGTCATTAGTAGGTAGAAGTTTAGATAATTGTGATTTTGAAATGGATGATATTGGTAGCTCACCTTCTTTTTGGACTGTTAATAATACAGCACCGTATTCAGCCTCAGCTATTGTAAGTGATGATTATTATTGGGTTGGCACACGAAGCCTTAAGACAATTTGCGATTATGACGGAGATAAAACATGGAATTCATCACAAGTTGAGCAAGAAATAAACTGTAATTCAGGTAATTTAGTATTGGCTTTCGGTAAGGTAAAGTGGGTAACAGAGAACACTAATGGTTCTACTGGAGATATAACAGGTAAAGTTACCAGTGCTTTAGATTTTTATGATGCTAATGGTAAATACATAAGTACTGGAGGGTCTACTAAACATAAAGTATTAAACAGTTCAACAAGTTCCTATGACGGTTGGATTGACATAAAACTCATTGGGCATGCACCTACGGGCACCAGATTCGTTAGGTTAAATTTAATATCATTTTCTACATCAAAAAATCCAAATAAAAAGATTGTTACTTATTGGGATAGCTTAGTTTTAAATGTAATTTAAATTGAATTACTTAAGCAGAATACAATGTCTCAAAGAGGTATATCAAAATTGCCGCAGAAGATGATGTTAAGCATTTTTTTGATGATCTTTAGCTAGACTGTTATATCTGAGATAAAGAAAAGACAGGGCTAGTGCAGCAATATAACGAGTCTCAATTGAAATGAAAAACATAGTACTCAGCATTAAAAATATCAGTACGGTAAATTCTAATTTACTATTGGTGATTATAAATACTTTTAAAAGTCTAAAAACAAACTTTATATAGAAATATAAAAAAACTAATCCACCATAAATTAACCAGTCAAAAAAGAAACTTTTTGTTGATACACCATCTGTTTGACCAACGATTAGATATTGTGTGAACTCACTGAAATTTAAATCGCCTGGAAACAAAGAATTCATAATATCCATAGCTGTATGTCCATTTTCATATATAGACGGTAAATAACCAAAAAATCCTGCACCAAAAGGATTGGTAACTAATGTAATTAATGATGTCAAAATGACTGTAGAACGTGTAGCAATGCTGTTGTACTTTTCTATATCTCTTGTGATGGTGTCTTCTAATGTTAATTGTAGGAAATAGAAAATTAAAATGCTAAATATAAAAGCTAAAATTATTTTAAAAGCGGGATGAGTTTTAGAAAAAAAAGCAAAGGTAATTCCTATAGCAACCATAAATCCTATAATTGATCCCTTAGAAGTTATTAACAAGCAAGTTAATATTATGATGGGGATAAATATCAAGTTATTCAGTTTTTTGGCAGCAAGAAACATTAAAAATATTAATACAAATTGAAAACCAAAATTACTAGCTTCTAATGTAAAGCCTCGCATTCTATCAACTGATAGTGCACTTGAATATTGAATAAAAGATGTGTTATTAATCAAGTCTGGTACCAATAAATTAATAAAGAAAGATAACATTACAACACTAAATGTAATATATATGCCTTTCTTCATTACCTCTTCAGTCTGCATTGATCCTATTATAAAAACGGTAATAAGAGGGATTGTTAACAGCAAAAACCTAATACCGCGATCGACTAAAAAATACATGTCATATTCATCAATATAAAAAAACAATACTGCTAAGGAATAAATAATCATAAAGAAAATATATTTAATAATAAAAAATGAACTTTTATTTAGTGATTTAGCTTTGTAGATAATATAAGTTAAAAAGAAAGGAACAAGTAAAAAAGACAGCGGGGCTGTAAATACACCACCTATGCTTGCAAGTGACGTATTTTCAAATGGAATCGTTAAGCATAGTAAGTAGAATGGAATATTCTTAATTGAAATACGCATAATGCTTGAGTTTTGTGGTTGGAAAACATTAGGCATAAAGTTTCTCAAAATTAAGTAAGTAGTTTTTATTCATAATGTCTTCGTGAAAGTTTTCATAAAAATAATTTAAACAATCTTCTGAGCTAATTTTTTTATAAAGTTCTTTGTTTATCACGTCTTTAAAATTCTTTTCTAAAGAAGCTCTATCTTTCGCATCAAACAACCATCCAGTTTTAGAGTTAAGCATAAAAGGTAGTGACCCTACGGCTGATGCAAATACAGGTTTACCATTTCGTAAAGCCTCGGCCACGATTAAGCCAAACCCTTCCCAAAGGGAAGGTACAATAACAAAATCCGTTTCTTTAAAATAGTAATCTAAATTATCATTTGCTACCCAACCAAGTTGTATTATTTTGACATTATCGATGGCTTGGTCTAATACTTCGTAAAGTTCAGGGCTATCATTTCTTACGGGTTCACCAATAATTGTAAACTCGATTTCTTTATTTAGATTGTGAGATATGCTTTTGATCGTCGTTAAAAATTCATATAAACCTTTTTGGCGATCTAACCGCCCAACAAATAAAACTTTTACATTTGAAGTTTGTCGTGCTTTGGTTTCATTAGATGATTCAACTGAACTTGCCCGTACACCATTCCAATTTAATACCAATTTGTTTTTTGATAGACCTGCTGAATAAGCTGAATTTAAGTCAGACTGAGAAATACAAAAAACAATATCACTGAAATGTGTTAAAAGTTTTTCTGTAAAAATATAAAGATTGTTTTTAAAGCTTTTTTTATCTTCTTCCATATCAAAAGCCCAGCCATGGCTGCAATAAACTACTTTAATATTGAACAATTTAGCGTATGGATAGACAAGTATTCTGAGTAGGCCTGCAAAAGTACTATGTAGAAAAATTACATCGTATGATTTTAAATTAACTTTAAAAAACAATATATAGCAAAGGGTTAAGAGGTTTTTTAGACGACTTTTTTTATCTGTAATATCAATAATTGAAATATCATAGCCAACAGCCAAAAACTCATTTTTTAATTTTTTTGAACGTGATAAAGAACCAAAATAAGTTTCTATGCCACCTTTCGTAGTTTCAGCAACATTTAAAACTTTCATTTTTGTTCACTTTTAAGACGAGGTTTAACGATAGAGATGCTTCGTAAAAGACGGTAATTTAAAATGTTGTCAACAAACATAAGAGCTCTAAGTGTTAATATACTTAAAGAATAATAAGTCAGATTAAGTTTCATTTTCTTTTTCAGAAAGGACTGCTTAGAAATAATTCCATCAAATAGTTCTGAGTTTTGAGTTTTGTGGGTCACTAAAAAATTAATTAGATTGACATAACAAGTTGCGATGAAAAAATTAACAATTTTTTCATCGCAAAACTGATAACCAAGTTGTGCTATTTTTTCAAAAGCGATTAGGTGTGTAAGTGCCTTTTCATTCATGTAGCTATTCATTGCTGAACCTTCACGAACAGTGTGCAAGTAAAGAAAGTTTTCTATAAAGATACATTTATTTGAATTAGCTAGTAAAGTCGCAATAAAAAGAATATCTTCACTAAAATGAATACTTTCATCAAAAAAAAGATTGTGTGATATTAAATTATCCTTTTTTGTCGCCAGCCCACAAATATGTAATCTAACTTTTTTAATAAAAAAGTTTTCTAGACTTTCTTTACTTGAAAGAACTGCGTACTTATTGCAAATATGTTTTGTCTTTTTCCCCATATTTTTTTGTATTGAAAAAAGAATGGTGTCAGCATTATGACTAGCTTGTTGGTCAAGGATATTAAAAATACCAGTGGAGTACATATCATCGGAATCTAAAAAAAGAATGTATTCACCTGTGGATTTGAGTGTTCCCATATTTCTAGCACTCGATACGCCACCATTTTCTTTTTTATAAACTTTTATTCCTGGGTGTTCAATCACATAATTAGGCTTTTCTATTGATCCATCATCAATAATGACCAACTCAATATCCTTTAAATCACGGTTTTTATATTCAGTTTCAAACCAATCAATAATGTTTTTTACATATTGGTAGGTGTTATAAACGGGCACTATTACTGAATACTTAATCATAAAATCGCTCTCCAAAGCAGATCAACTTGGTGTTTCTCTGTTTCTACGGATTTATTAAGTGCATTAGTGGACATGGTTTCATATTGCTGTTTATCAGCACAAATTTTTTGTATTTTTTGGCTAAATTGCATTAGGTTTTTATTGTCTACGGCGTAACCATTTACACCATCATCAATAATCCATGTAAGTGCATCAAAGTTATTATAAGCAACTATCGGCAAACCTTGGCTTCTGGCTTCTATTAAGGTTTGCCCAAAACCTTCATACCGTGAAGTCATAATAAATACAGCATATTCTTTTAGTGTTTTTGCCACATCACTTGTAGGCCCTTTGTAAAAAGCTCGCTTATTGTCTTTAAGTTTGTTTTTTAAAGCACTTACTTCATCAAGGCTACCATCGCCATAAATATCTAAGCAAAATGTATCGGGTAAAGAGTCAATTAGTTTAATCATTTCAGTAAAGTTTTTTTGCTGTTCATCAATACGGGCAATGGTCACCAGTTTTTTAGAAAACGTTGCAATTTGATTTGACGTTTCAAGCTTGCAACCACGTGGTATCACTCGAATTCGTCCTTCTAGTTTAGGATATATTTTTAATAAGGCTTCACTATCTTTATCAGTATAGACGGTAAAAAAATGGATATATTTAGCATAAAAGAACATTACTAACTTTGAGAAAGGCTCAAAAAACATATCAAATTTATTAGTTTGAACTAAGATTATTTTGCTTTTTCGTAAGGTACTGAACGGAATATATAACAAGTCATTTGGATGAAAAAGGATAATAGTATCTACGTTAGAAAGCTCTAATTTGGCAATCGATCGCCATTGGTTTTTTTTCGTTAAAAGTTTACGTAATAATCCAGCACTTTTTTTAGAACCAAAGCAGTTATAGATAACATTGGTGCTTTCAGAAAAATGTTCATCTTTTGGTACAAATTCAAAAAACTCATAAATGTCTTTATCTGTAGACAACTCTTGAATATGACGAATTAAAGTTTCAACACCGCCCATGGTGGTCGCTTTTTGGGGGTTAATAGTTACTAATTTATTCATCTCTGTTATCCTCAGAGCAACTGACAAGTAATGCTTCCAGCCATTTTTCCTTTACTGTTTCTTGGCCAAAGATCTGTACAGCTTTATGTTGGATTGCTTTTTTTGTTGGGTGCGAAGTGTTGATCTTTAGTTGTTTTATCATTGCTGAAGTCTCATCAAAAACAATTAAACCTTTAAACCCTTCTTTTTCTAACCAATTAAAAAAGGGATTTTTAATTGCAAAAACTGATACACCCAAAGTAATGGCAAAGAAAAAACTACCACTGACAATCATGTTTTCTTCAGAGTGTGCCAAAATAATACCGTTGGAGGCACTCACTAAATTAGCAGCTTCATTGTCAGGTATAAAGCGGGCATCAAATTGAATATTTTTTCCAACTGACAGTTTTAACAATTCATCAAGATAAGATTGGTCTCCAATTGAACCTGCAATTAAAAGAGTTTCTTCAAGATCCCAGTTTTTAATAATGGTTTCAATTTTTTTGTAACGTTCTATTCTTCCGAACATAGTGTAGTAATTATCGTAACTTGATTTGTATTCATTGCTTAAACTTAAGTTATAAAGAGGATGTGGTACATAATCGTAGCCTTCTTTAATTAAATGGCCTGAGTGTGCAATTTTTTTATGGCACAGGTTTTCCCCAATATTTGTAATGAAAGTAGCTAGTTTTGCATGGAAACCTTTCATATTGTGTGGGTAGATATTGTGTCTTACATAGATTGTTTTTTTTGAAATTAGGCGAAAATACAATAAATACAGAAAATATTTGAATATCCCTAGAATTGAAAGCCCATTATTAGGAGACCGTAAATGATTCTCTAGCCAATTAATAATTAAAAGATCACTTTTTTTCTGGTCAAATAGCAATTTAGGTCTTTTTATAACGCTTTTTAAGCTTGAAGCAATTTCTACTTTAGTTTTAAAAGCGGTCTCAATTGCATTAATCGTATTTTGAACATACTGATTATCTTTGCTTGGCTCTGGAAAGTATTTAATTTTCATTATTTGTAAATTTCTGGTTTTCTTAAAGTTTATTTTGCAAAGTTAACATAGTTTTTCATTCCATAAATCACTAGGAAAGCTATCTATTAATTCTTTAGCATGCCATTTAATGGGGGCTTCTCCACCCATATCTATGGCTTGTTGAATGCTTTTAGCAAAGACAGTATCTGTTCTCCCACTCCCTTGAAAATAATCATGGTATTTAAAGGGATCTTCATTTTCACTAGTTATTAAACGAGCGGGTACTCCAAATGCTTCAGCAACAATAATTGCATGGAGAGATGAGCCTATTACGTATTTGCTTTGGACTATTCTTTTTAAAATATAGAAAAGATCCATAGTGGGGTTTATGGTATTTTTATCTAGTTCATATTTACCTAAGTCATTCAGGTTGGGTATTATGGTAATGTTGAATTTTTTTTCTTCAGATAATATTTTTAGTTCTGGAAAGTAGTGCGGTAGGAGTAGTGCGGGATCACCATATATTTCGGGGCAATTAATTCCCTTGTTAATTAAAAAATCACGTGTCAAGGGTCCTCTAACAGCTCTAACATCGAGGTCTTTAAAGTTATGTGAGGTATCTTTTATTTTTCCATTTCGACCGCTTCCCCAAATCGTATCAAAATCTTTTGCAAAATGAAGTATTGAACCTACACCAAGCAAACGTTTACTGTTAGTTCTTTGGTTATTGACTATTCCTTTATCTTGAAGAATTTTTTCAATTATTAAAGGACCTAATAGGTCACCGAAATTATTAACTGGAGCTTTAATTGGAATATAAGAAAACGGCTTCTTTTTGAAAATAGAACGTTTTGGGTTCCAATGAACTATGTCAACCATAAGTAAGTAATCCCTTTGAATTCTTCATTTTTTTGACAAATAAATTGTAGTTGTAATTAACAGTAAATTTAGTAGAACATTTAATGTGCTAAAGGATGCTATAGTTACTAAAGCACTATTGGTTAAGTAGTAGCTGACAAGTAAGGTTGCAAATCTTAAAAAAAGTGAAAGCACTTCAAAAAGAAATATTTCTTTTTGGAACCCTAATACAGGTATTGAAACAAAGCTTGGTCTGTTAATAAATGCTGAATAAAGCCACAATGATAGCCAACGGGCATATTCTCCTGCACTATTCCATTCTTCACCAAAAACAAAACTGAAAAGCCAAGGCCCAATTACAATGACTATACCAAATGGTACTAGGCCTAATAATGCTAATGCTTTTGTTGCTTTTAATATTAATTTATCTAGCTCTTCATTATTATGAGAGGCATCATTTATTCGTGGATAAAAGACGTCGCCTACTGATTTACCTATTAATTTTGCGGGTATTTCTAAAACCATTCTGGCTAAGGAATAAAATCCCGCGGCTATGGGTCCAAAAAAACTGGCTAAAATTAAAACGGGCATATTTTGAGAAATCGCATTGATGAATAATTGCGGGGCACGATATAGTGGAAAGTCTATATGAGCAATTGCTAACTGGTTTACTGTCTTTGGGTTGTCATCTGAATCCATTTCAGCTTTGGCATTTGTATTGAATTTAAGGCTAATAGCCATCATAAATGCATGCAATGCACTACCTAAAGCAGTAATGGTAATTAGAACCACGGCTGTTGGGTTTATCCATCCAATTCCTGTTTTTGTACTGTTAATGATTAATGATTGAACAATTGCAATTTTTGCAGTTGTTTTAAATTGTTTTTTCCGAATGAGCCATTGCTCGGTAATCTGTAGTAACGTCGCAAAAAATAATGCAAGAGGTATTAACATCATGTAGGGTGAAATCTTTTCTGAGCCAATAAGATTAAGTATAGATTCTCCCCAAAAATATAGAATTATTGAGAAAAAACAAGTAATGATAAATGCAAGGAAAAATGAAAGCTTAGCAATTAATTTGGCATCTGTATCTTTTTTCGGTAACACGATCGCTACAGGGTACGTTAAAGCTGTTATTGGAGCTAATATTGCTATTAATGCGACAAATACACCTAATAACCCAAAAGTTTCTGGGCCGTATATGCGAGTAAGAAAAGGTGCAAAAGCCATGGTAATCGCCTGGGCACCAGCCGTTCCTGTTGCGACGATAGCGACGTTGCGAACAAATTTATTTTTTGTTATTTGTTGAATTTTGGCTTTCACACTGCAACTTCTTAAAGGGATAACCTTTCTTATCCTGGAATTCACCAGGCCTGGTAAATTTGAAACGGATTGGTTTAATCGTTACCAAACAAATCACGGGTATAGACTTTATCCGCTACATCTAATAAATCATCAATCATGCGATTGGCAATGATTACATTACTTTGTTTTTTAAATTCATTGAAGTCATTGATGACTTTTGAGTGAAAGAACTCAGTTTTGCCTTCTTCTGTTAAAACAGGTTCGTAAATGACGACTTCAATACCTTTGGCTTTGATGCGTTTCATAATGCCTTGAATGGCACTGGCTCTAAAATTGTCTGACCCTTGTTTCATAACTAGGCGATAAATTCCAACGATGCCATTGCCTGTGGTTGGGTTCTGAATATCAAAACTAGGATCGTTTTGAAGTTTTTTAATGACTTGTTCTGCAATAAAGTCTTTACGGGTGGTGTTTGAATCTACGATTGCTCTAATAATATTATTAGGTACATCTTGATAATTGGCTAACAGTTGTTTGGTGTCTTTTGGTAGGCAGTAACCACCATAACCAAAACTTGGATTGTTGTAGTGATTTCCAATGCGAGGGTCTAAGCCTACACCTTCAATGACTTGTTTAGCACTTAAACCATGACTTTCACAATAGGTGTCTAGTTCATTAAAGTAAGAGACACGCATCGCTAAATAAGTGTTAGAGAAGAGTTTGACTGCTTCGGCTTCTGTACTATTGGTAAATAGAACGGGAATCTCTTCTTTTGCTTTAGCAGCACCTTCAACTAACAGGCCTGCAAATATTTTAGCTTGCTCAGACTCATCGCCTACAATAATACGTGACGGATAAAGATTATCGTAAAGGGCTTTACCTTCTCTTAAAAACTCTGGAGAAAAGATAATATTATTGCAGTTAAATTTGGCTTTAACTTGATCTGTGTAACCGACTGGAATAGTCGATTTAATGATCATGGTGGTATTTGGGTTAATGGCTAAAACATCCGCAATGACCGCTTCTACTGAACGAGTATTAAAGGTATTGGTAACCGTGTCGTAATCAGTTGGAGTGGCTATTATGACAAAATCGGCATTTTGGTAGGCCTGGTCTTTGTCTAAAGTGGCGGTAAAGTTTAGGGATTTATTTTCTAGAAAATCAGTGATTTCGGTATCAACTATTGGAGATTGTTTTTTGTTTAGTAAATCAATCTTTTCAGGAATGATATCTAAAGCGACCACTTCATGGTTTTGAGCCAATAATACAGCTAAAGATAAACCTACATATCCGGTTCCAGCGACTGCGATTTTCATTTTAATACCCTATAAAAGTTTTTTATTTATTGTACCCAGTAAACAGCATGAGGTAAATAAATGTACGTAATTAAATATACTTAAATTAAATGGCTAATATTGAGTTAATGGCCATACTTGTTGGCGATTAACTATTTACACAAGTTATATGTATTTTGTTTAGTGGCTTTTGCATACATGCAGGTTAGTGCAAGTAAGTTATTGGCTTGTAAAATGGGCTTTAATTTTTTAGCGTTTTTAGGGCCGCTTGTGGCTTGTTGGGTAATGACTCTTAACATGTCACTTTTGGTTTTGTTGTTTAATTTTTGCCAGGCCTGTATGCCAAGCTGTATAAATAATGGGGTAACTTCTGGATTATGATTTGATGTGAGTTTTACCTGATTGTAGGTGTGATAAAGCTCTTTGTCATACTGGTTAAGTTCAATTTTTATACTTAATAAATTTAACCAGGCTTTTGGCCATAACGGGATTAGGGCTGTTTGTTTGCGATACGATTGTAATGCGTGTAAGCGATTTCGTTGGGCATTACTGTCTGCAATGGTTGCGAATATGTCTGCCACTGTAAAATCTTGCCTTTATTCTCTTGTAAAAAAGCATTATTAACGGGGTTTATATTTATGGCGTTTTCACTGGCTTGTTTGGCCGCTAACCAGGCCTGGTCATTTGGTGTTGTTTTTTTATTTTGCCAATCATTTAAAAATAGATTGCTTTGAATGTTGTATAAACTTGCAATAAGCATGCTTGCGGCTAAATAAATGACCAGGCCTGCAAAAATTAGTAAGCCAATCGCTTTTAATTTATTAATTTGTATTTTTGCTTGGTTGATAGTCATTTGCTTTTAGTCTTTGGGTCTTATTGGGTTGTTGGCGGTATTTGGTTGTTTAATAGCATTTTTAAAATATATTTTTGGTCATTTCAATTGGGTTATCTAACACCAGTTTTTTTGCAGCGTTTTCACCGATTAATTCCGTTGCCGCTTGTAAGCTGTTGGTTAATTTCGGCGGTCGGTATTTAATATTGTGTGCATCGGTTGCCATAATGGTAACTTTGTTTTCTAAAAGTAGTTGTTGGGCAATGGCTTTACTGGCTTGACCAAAGTTACCTGTTAACGCACCGCCTGTTATTTGTAATAAGCAGCCTTGATCTAAAAAGGGTTTGAGCTTACCTGGGTTATTGATAATGGCTAGGTTACGCTCAGGGTGTGCAATTATTGGGGTTATTCCCTGAAATAATAGCCATTTAGTTAGGTTGTCACTGCCTACTGGAATAATATTGGATGGCAGTTCTAGCAGTAAAACGGGGCTGGTTTGCCATTCTCCCAAAAAGGGCAGGGTTTGGTTTTTAACTGCATTTATAATTTCTGGCCCAATTCGCACTTCGGCCGCGGCGGCGATTTTTAAATTAAGATTGTTTTGCTGTAAAGCAGATCTAAATTCTTGCAGTGCTGATTGGATGGTTGTGATGTTGTTGTCATAACGCCCAGGGTGTATGTGCGGTGTGCACACCATATGGGTAATGCCATCATCAATTGCTATTCTTGCAAGTTCTAAAGCGGTTTCAATATTGGGTGCACCATCATCTATGCCAGGTAGAAGATGGTTGTGTAAGTCGTACATGCTTTATGCCTTGTATTTTAGGCAATTAGCTTTTGCTATAACCGTAATAGTCATAATATCCATCGTAACCATAGCCGTGCTTTTTGGCTTTCTTGATATCAACCTGGTTCAAAATAGTGCCTTGCATTGGTGCTCGGTGCTGTAGTAGTTTACCAATCCCTTTTTTAACCAGGTCTTTGGATGTGGATTCTGCTTTAACAACATAAAGCACAGCATCTGCAAAGGTGGATAGCAATAGTGCATCACTTACTGCTTGAACAGGTGGTGAGTCGATAATGATTCGATCATATTCCACCGACAACTCTTGCAATGTGCGTTTAAACTTTTCAGTTGAAAGTAGTTCTAACGGATTCGGTGGTACTACGCCTGCCACCATGGTGTCGATACCACCGTATAAAGATTGAATAGCTTCTTCTTGGGTTGCTGTGCCAGCAATTAAATTTGCCAGGCCTGGTGTTCCAGGCGGTAATCCAAAACTGCGAGCGATATTTGGGCGACGCATATCGGCTTCTATAAGCAATACTTTTTCATTTTCACGAAGAGCATCGGATAAGTTAACCGATAAACTGGTTTTACCTTCCCCAGGTATGGAGGAGGTAATCACTATGATTTTATGTGGTTTTTCAATGGCAGATAAGGTTACCCCGGTGCGAATGGTTTTAATCGCTTCAGAGAAAATTTTATCTGTGGCTTTATGGTACATTTGCGAAATATGCTGATTAGGTTTTTTTACAATCAATGGTACAACACCGAGTACTGGTAGGTTGGTTGCCATTTCAATTTCATCGGTACTCTTAAAGGTGTTGTTCAAAGCATTTAATAGCAAAATTAAAAATACGGCTAACATTCCAGATAACAGGCCTGCTAAAACGATAATTAACGATTTTTTAGGTTTAATCGGCTGGGTTGGAATAACAGCAGGATCAACAATACGAGCATTGGTTGTTTCAATATCAGCGGTCGCCGTAGTCTCTTTTAAACGGTTTATAAAGGTGTCAAAAACCGCTTGGTTTGAATCTACTTCAAGTTGTAATGCTCTTAATTTATATTCGTCTTTAGAGATTTCTTTAATTTGTTCTTTGTTTTCATTGACTGACTTTTGTAAAGAACGTTCATTAGCTGAAGCAATTTGATACTCTTTTTGAATACCCGCAACAATTTGCTGTACTTGAGTTTTTAGGCTGGTTTGTGCTGCGTTTAAGTCACTTAAAGCGGCTTGCATAGCAGGGTGCTTTTTGCCATATCTTTTGGATAGCTCTTCAACTTTAGCTCTGGCTTTGGCTTCATCGGCTTTAAAGGTTTGGATTAACGGATGGCTTAATACTGCTGGTACGGTAGACAAACGTTTCCAGTCGTCTTTTTTAATATTTCTGACTTGGTTATATTGGCTTTCGGCCTCGGCTCTTTTACTACGTGCATCGACTAGGCGTTGGTTAATGGCTGAGAGTTCATTGGCTGAAATAGTGACAACGCCTTTAACATCAATTAAGCCTTCTTTTTCTTTATAGGCCTGTAACTTGTCTTCTGATTTTTGAAGTTTTTCTTTTATATCAACTAGGCGTTCATTCATCCATTTAGTTGCGGTTAAAGAGTCTTCCATAGCGGCATCAAGCTGGCTTTTAATAAATTCTTTACCGATTTCATTTGCTGCAAGTGTGGCTAATTTAGGGTCGGCCATTTGCACACTGATATTGGCAAGTTGACTCTTCTTAATTGGTGATATAGAGACTCTCTTCATGAACTTATTCACAACTGAATCTAAGATTTCTTGTTCAGTAAGTGGTTTTTCTGCTAAATCTTCCGGTGATTGACCCGGTAAAAATTGCTTAAGGTTAAATGATTTAATAAAACCTTTAATGTCGATAAGCGGTGGCTTTTGTTGTCTTGGATCAAACTCTGGATTAGTTGTTAAATTGAGCTTTTTTACGACTCTTTCGGCAAGTACACGAGACTGAAGTAATTGAAACTGGGTAATTAAGTAGTCATTATCATTGCTTAGGCCGTAAACAGGATCAAATGAGACAACTTTATTTTCTTTTGGGTCTATTTGAATGGTTGCTGTGGCTTGGTAGGTTGGTGTAATACTCATAACGATAAGAGTAGTAAGTAACATCACAATAAAAACTAAGCTAATAATGCTCCATTTTTTACGCCAAACTGCCTTAATTAAAGGTAATAGGTCGATGACATCGTTATTTTGTGAGATGTTGTTGTCTGTTTGGTTTTGCATATTGATTGAGTTACCCATTAAAAGAAACCTTGACCAATAGTGATGGTGTCACCTGGCATAACCCGGTCTTCCATTGAAACGTATTTTGGTTTTTTGTTTTTATCTGCTTCACGAATAATAGTTATGCGGCGTTCAGAGGCTCGCTCTGTTAAACCTCCTGCTAAAGCAGTCGCTCTCCTTACCGTTAACCCGGGTTGGTATGGATAGCCGCCAGGCTGTTTAACTTCACCACTTATATAGAACTGACGGTATTCTAAAATACTGACACTGACTTTAGGGTTAACTAAATAATCACCTTCTAGCTTGGCAGCAATTTTGTTTTGTAGTTGTAAGGCGGTTAATCCTTGTGCATTAACTTCACCCAAAAATGGGTAAGAAAAACTGCCAGCATCGTTGAGTTTAAGGGATTCAAAACTTAAGTCAGGCTCAGCGAATACAGTGATTGAAATAACATCTCCAGAGGAGAGTTGGTAATCAGTATTGGTGCTTTTTGTTGTGTCTGCCCAGGCTAAAGCAGACATAAGAATGAGGTTGAGAGTGATGATTAGGCGTAAAAACTTTGCCATAAATACTTTACCTGATTTGTGTTGTTGAATATGCAATGAGTGCATTGTGTAAAGTAATGCACACTTGAGATTATAAGCCGACAGTAAATGTTAGTTTAAAAATATTACGGTTATATTCTTGTGCATTGTCAGTTGAGGTTCTGTTACTATTTTGATAATCAAAAGCGATATCGGCCCAACGACGAATATTGTAGGTAATGCCCGCACCAACCGAGTTGGTTGTATCCTTACGAATACCTTTGTAGTCATCTGTTCTGTTGCTTAAATAGACTTGACTTGCATAACCTCTGCCCCAATCGTGTTTCCATCGCAAGTTATTATTTGTGGTATCGGTGTAAGAAGCTCCGTAACTACCTTCATCAATTTTTTGATTTGTAGTAAAGATGACGGTTGAATAGGTTAATGGACTCCAATCTACACTGACCTCCCATGTAGTGAGGCTGGCATTTTTTCGGTTTGCATCATCAAAATCTTTTGTTTCACTACCAATTTTTGCATGCCCAGTAGTTTTTGCGGTTGCTTCCCACTGTGCACCGAGTAAGTAAGATAGATTGGTGCTGTTTAATGCTTTATTGGTGATGTAGTCATAGCGAGAGCCGTTAAGTTCTGCTACTAATTTAGTTTTATCAGTGACTTTATACAAAAAAGCAGCTCTGTATGCGTTTGAATCTCTTTCTCGGTCTAAGTTCAAACCATTGTCTGAGCGATAGATAACATGATTTACACCAAGTTCTATATTGCCAGTAGCTGATGGAGCACCATAAACATAGCTAGCACCGATATTGGTTTGTTTGAAGCTGTTAATGGTTCCAGGAACATATGCATTTGCAGCACTTTCTGTTCTGTTTAGGCCCGCTTCAATATCAAGTTTATTGCGAACATCAAAATTAAATGTTCCTGTGCCTTTAACAAAGTAACTGGTTAAGTCTTTAGCGTTTGACGCACTATACATGTCGTGTTTTATGCCGGACTTTAATTGATAAAGGGTTTTATCTCCGTATGCGGTGATTTGCACGCCAGGTGCAATAGTGGTAATCCAAGAATCAGGACCATTTTTTATGGCTTGGTAGTTGTCATCATAAGTGCCAGAAACTTCTAGTGCAGGGGTAACTTCAATGCCATCAAAGTCGATAGCTGCTGGGTCTAGGGCGTAGCTTGTACCACTATGGATTAAGGCTATAGCCGTAATAAGGTGTTTATTATACTTATTCATAATGTAATGCTCGCAGTTACCCCTGCAAAGCATTTGCTAAACAGGGAGGTTTAAGTCATATCTTTTGATTTTAGTTAGGACTTGAAGATCCACCACCGCCTGATGGCGTTGGAATGTTTGATGTTGCGGCAATCGCTGTTGGGTTTGTGATACCCGCAGCAGTTGGTGCTAAATCAATCATTAATGCGGCAATTTGTGCAATGTTATCAGGTGAAGCAGCCATTGCGGCATCTGCAAATTGTTGTGATAGCTCAGGGTGAGCATCAACAGCCCCTGTTAGAATGGCGTTGACCATGTTTTCGTCAGCAGAGTACTTTGCCACAAGCTCGGCAATCTGATCTACTAAGCTTTGACAGCTTTCAGATACAACAAAGTCCTCTTTTGGGTTTGGTTTTTTGCATTGAATGTCTTTAAGGGCAGTGGCTTCTTCTTTAGTTAAGGCTCCACCGGCTTTTTCAATCGCGGCAACGGTTTTTTGATCAGCATTTGCATGGGTTGCAAATAGTAGCAAAGAGGTTGCTAGTATAGTCAATATGTTACGCATCTTAATGCTCCTGTATTTGTTTTGTGTAGTTCTGTATTTACGTTTATACGGTTAATAACGATTAGATAATTTTTGTAATTTCCATTAAAAAATCAGCAATGAAGGCAATTACTTTTCTTATACACTACGATGCGTATTCATACTTAAGATTCTATTTTATATAAGTAGGCGTTTATAATCAAATTTATAATCACATTAATTTAGTTAAAAGTATCAACAAATTTATAAGCAGATTTTAAAGCAAGGTTAGTTGGTTTTCTTCAAAAGAATTAATGAGTTAACGCTGAATGAAAATACAGTCCTTAAGACGGCACAATATTTATTTTTTACTAATTTATTATCATATGCGTGTGTATATTTGTTAACGCAAGTTTTCTTCATCATTAAGGGTGATTGAGTGTTCTGTTTTTCGTATATATACTAGTGTCGTTATACCTGTTTTGTTGTGTCAGATTTGTTACGATTTGTTTAACCTTGAATTAAACTTGAGTTAATGTGAGTAACTTACAGGTCTGTAGTCTAAAATTTTGATTTAGAATAACTCGTGCAACGCTAGTTTTGAGTCTTAAGGCAAGTGGCTATATGATTGCAGAAAGGGCTGGTATTTCATAAAATGACATATAACGTCTTATAATAGCTTAGGCCAAATTTACTAACTTGGTATTATCTTGAATTCTTTGGAAGAGTTGCTAGGTTAAGTTTGTTTTAGAAACTGTTAAACGCCGCATCAAATAATATATAAAATCACCTTGAGGTTTATTTGGATACTTTAGTTAGAAATAGAATCATTAATTTTTTTGTGGTTCTGTTGCTTATCATTATTGCATGGATGCTAGGTAAGTTCTTTTGGGCGGTAATGGATAGCCCTAAAAAAGAACTGTTGTTACCTGTCATACAGAATGCCCAAGTCAATCAAGCTAAGTCCACTGCGATTGCTCCTATCACTCTGTTTGGTCGTTCTCAATCAGATTTATCTACTCGTCCTGCTATTTCTCAAGAAAATGTTCAAAAAACCCGTTTAAAACTGAAGTTGTTGGGTAGTTTAGTAGGCCCAGATTTTGGTGTGGCTATTATTGAGAATGCAGGTAAGTCAGAAAGCTATAGTTTAGAAGAGACAATTCAAAACGGAGTCATACTCAAAGAAGTTTACCCTGACTATGTCGTGATTAGTCACAACGGGCTTTTAGAAAAGTTGCAAATGATAAAAGATGACGATGTGTTTATACCAAATACAGATTCTCCGGAATTAAATCAGCGTCAGTTAACCATTCTTAAAAACGTTAAAGAAAATGCCTTGAAGAATCCGATATCAATTATGCGTTATGTGCGTTTTCAGATGGTTCAAAAAGAGGGTAAGGTCACTTCTGTAAAAGTGTGGCCACAAAAAGAAGCAGAGATATTTCGCTCTCTTGGTTTTATGCCAGGTGATGAGTTGCAAACAGTAGATGGACATTCGATTGCAGAGCTGACTAAGTCGCCTGCCTTGTGGCAATCACTTTTAAAGAAAACAAATTTAGAGTTAACGTTAATTAGAAATGGCCAAACACAGAATGTGTCGGTTAATCTGGATTAGATGAAATAGGGACAAATTATGAATATCGCTCACAATGCAAACAACCAGGAGAGCAAGGTGTTGTTTAGAAATCAATATTTTATAAAGACTCTATTTCAAGCTTTATTAGTGACAACGGTGAGTTTTGTACTGTTATTTTCAAGCACTCAATCGGCATTGGCTGAAGGAACCTTAAAACAGAATTTTAAACAGGCTGATATTAAAACGGTGATTGAGGCTGTAGCTAAGATTACCGGTAAAAACTTTATTATTGACCCTCGCGTAAAAGGGAATGTAACTTTTATTGCTCCTGAAGGGATGAAACCTGAAGAGTTGTATGACTCTTTGTTAGCTGTTCTGAATGTTTATGGTTATGTAGCAATACCTGCGGATGGTGTTATTAAGGTGGTGCCGGCGAATATTGCACGAGATCAAATCCCTTACCGTAATTGGACTGAGTATGATGAAGATTGGGTAACCGAAGTTATTAGTATTTATAACGTTAATGCCAGTAAGTTAGTGGCAGTTTTACGCCCGTTAGTTGCTAAAGAAGGGCATTTAGTGGCGTTGGCGGAAAGCAATAAATTGATTGTTTCAGATACGGTTTCTAATATTAAGCGTTTAAAAAGTATTTTAAAACGTGTAGATGTTGATGTTAAAGGTGCTTTTGAGGTGATTCCTATTAAAAACACCTCAGCAGTTGATTTGGCAAAAACTTTAAAAAGTGTGATGCCTAAAAATCAAGGTGGTGTTGATGCAACGATTGGTTTTGATGCTCGCTCAAATCGAATTATTTTAAGTGGCGATGAAATTAAACGCATGATGTTACGTGCGTTAATTGCAGAACTTGATGTACCGATGGATGCCGAAGGCGGTGTTCAAGTTATTTATTTACGCTACGCTAAAGCTGCAGATATTGCTCCAATTTTGCAAAAAATTGCCAGTAATCAAGCTATTCAAGTTAGCGAAGAAACCACCACCACTTCTTCTGCGCCAAAAGCAGCTGCAGCTCCTGAAAGTGTGGCTGGGATTCCTGAACAGGTTACTGGTTTGAATATGTCGGTTTTGAATAAAAACGAGCTTAAAGAAAAAATTAGTATTGAAGCCGATGAACGCATGAATGCTTTGGTTATCAGTGCACCAACTGCTGTTGCAAATGGTTTGAAAAAAGTTATAAAGCAGTTGGACATTAGGCGTGCTCAAGTATTGATTGAAGCAATTTTTGTTGAAATTGCAGCAGATAAAGCGGCTGCATTGGGTGTTGAATGGGGCCTAAGTGGTGCAGGCGGTGCGGGAGTTATTAACTTTTCGGGTGCGATTCCTGCATTGATTGGTAACTCTGGCAATGTATTGGCTCAGTCTCAGGTTATCGGTTCGGGCATTACCTTAGCAGGCGGTAATGTTGATTCAGATGGTTATGGATGGGGGGCTTTGATTAGTGCCTTAAACTCAGATTCATCTTCTAATATTTTGGCAACACCTTCTGTATTAACTTTGGATAATGAAGAAGCTGAAATTTTAGTGGGTAAAGAGGTGCCGTTTCAAACGGGAACTTATGCCAATACTGGAACTTCAATCACTAATCCGTTTAGTACAATTGAACGAAAAAATGTGGGTTTGAAACTAAAAGTTAAGCCGCAAATCAATGAAGGTAATGAGGTCTACTTGGATATTGATCAAGAAGTTTCTGATGTGATTGATAAGGGTCAAGCAATAGACATTCAAACTTCTAAACGCCAAATTAAAACCAAGGTTATTGTAGGCGATGGCAAGATGGTTGTGCTAGGTGGTTTGATTAATGAAAAAGAAGTTCGTTCAAAATCAAAAGTTCCAGGCCTGGGTGATATACCTGGTTTGGGTAGTCTATTTAGCTCATCAAAAGATACTCGTGAAAAAGTGAATTTAATGGTGTTTTTACGCCCGATAATTATTCGCAATAATGAGATGAGCGACTATTACAGTAATAAAAAATATAACTATATTTATCAACAACAAGAAGATATGTTGAATAAAAAAGAAGGACAGTTATTAGAAGGACTTCGTCCAAGATTACCTACACAAAAGCAATTTGAAAATAGCGAGCCTGCAACACCGTACAGTGAGGAGCAAAAAGCCAAAGAAACGGCGGCTAAAGAACAAGCTAAAACAGATAAAGCGAGTAAAAAAGATGACTCATTGATTCAAGAAATGAGTACAGAAGACCTGTTAGGTTTATAAGGTAGCAAGGACGCAATATTATGAATGTTACCTTACCCTTTGGTTTTGCCAATAAAAATAAAGTATTGGTTAAAAGTCTAGATGCAGGCTTGCAGGTTGAATACACGACTGAAACTCCCGGCAGTGCTCTATTAGAGTTACAAAGACAATTTGCAAGTTGTGATATTGAGCTTAAAAAAATTGATCAAGCCCAGTTTGATATGGAGATTCAATCAAGTTATTCATCGCACGGTCAAGAATCAATGCAAGCTATTGAGGCGATTGAAACCGAGGATTTAGCCTCAGTTTTTGCTGAAGTGGGTGAGCCAGAAGATCTATTAGATAGTGAAGATGAAGCCCCTATCATTAAACTGCTGAATGCAATTTTAGGTGAGGCGATTCGTTCTCGTGCTTCTGATATTCATATTGAACCGTTTGAAAACCAATTACGTATCCGTTTTAGAATTGACGGCATTTTAAAAACCGTACTCACTCCCAAAATCGCTTTAGCCTCAATGTTGGTATCTCGTATTAAGGTTATGGCTCGTCTAGATATTGCTGAAAAACGCTTGCCACAAGATGGTCGTATCTCTTTAAAACTTGGTGGTAGAGCGGTAGATTTAAGGGTTTCAACTATACCGTCAAGCTATGGCGAACGTGTGGTATTACGTCTATTAGACAAAAGTGCAGGCCGTTTAAATCTTAAAGAACTCAAACTTCCTGAGCAAGTAGAAAAGGGTGTGCAAGCCGCGTTAGCTAAATCACATGGTATTTTCTTGGTCACGGGGCCAACAGGTTCTGGTAAAACCACCACCTTATATGCTGGCTTAACGTTATTAAATGATGCCGAACGTAATATTATGACAGTCGAAGATCCGATTGAATATCACATTGATGGCATTAATCAAACCCAAGTAAATACCAAGGCCGATATGACGTTTGCTAAAGGTTTAAGAGCCATTTTACGTCAAGACCCAGATGTGGTGATGGTGGGTGAGATTCGTGATGCAGAAACTGCCACTATTGCGGTGCAAGCCTCTTTGACAGGGCATTTGGTATTATCCACTTTACATACTAATTCTGCAGTCGGTGCAGTAACTCGTTTGAGAGATATGGGGGTTGAACCTTTTTTACTCTCATCAAGTATTGTTGGAGTTTTAGCTCAGCGTTTAGTACGTGAGTTATGTGATTGTAAAACCCCGCATGAAGCCGACGAGGTGGAATGTGAAATTTTGGGTGTTAAACATGCCACGATTTATGAGCCAAATGGTTGTGAAGCTTGCCGATATACTGGTTATAAAGGACGAATGGGATTGTATGAGCTGTTTTTAATGGATGAAAAACTTCGTGCGATGATCTATTCAAATATGACCGAAGATGAGATTGAAGCGGTATTACGAAAGTCTTCAAAATCGTTACGAGATAATGGTTACGAGGCTGTTTTAAAAGGTCATACCAATTTATCTGAAGTACAACGAGTTACTCAGGTTTAGTGTTTATGAGAATGAATATGAAACCAATGGATTTTTTACATGCCAGCGTTTGAATACAAGGCATTAACCACTTCTGGCAAGCTTAAAAAAGGCTTTTTAGAGGGTGATTCTGAAAAACAAATTCGCCAAATGTTACGTGATCAAGGGCTGGTTCCTACTGAAATAGAGCCACTTTCAAAAGCCCCTAAAGCGGGTTTAGAAGGAAGCCGTTCTCTTTTTGTATCACCCATTAAAACAGCAGATTTATCTTTATTTACCCGAGAGCTATATACACTTTTAGATGCGGGAACGCCTCTTAATGAGGCTTTAAAATCAATGGCACAGCAGGCTGAATCAAAACAGATGAGACGTTTTGTTACCAGCTTGCACACTAAGGTTGCTGAGGGGCATGGTTTAGCCAGTGCATTAAGCCAAGCACCATTTACCGTGCCCACGGATGTTATTGCCACCATTCAAGCGGGTGAAGAGAGTGGTTATTTAGATAAGGTGTTGTCTCGTTTAGCTGAATCCATTGAGCAGCGTGACCAGCTTAATAAGAAGATGAAAACAGCCCTAATTTATCCTATTTTAATGGTAGTTGTTGCGGTTGTGATTGTGTTCTTTTTAATGATGTATGTTGTGCCTAAAGTGGTTAAGGTGTTTGATAATATGCAACAGACGTTGCCGCCTTTAACTCAAGGTTTATTGAGCTTTAGTGACTTTATTCAACATCAGTGGGGTTGGTTATTGTTTATGGGTGTTGCAGTGTGGGGGTTATTTATTTGGTTAATGCGTCAACCAAAAGGTCGCTATAAAGTACATCAAATGTTACTGAATACCCCTGGTATTAGTCGTTTTTTAATTTACTCTTCGGCGGCTCGTTGGGCAAGAACACTAGGGGTTTTACTTTCGAGTGGTGTAGCGATTCAAGATGCACTTAAGATTGCTGCTGAGGTGGTGACCTTAGAACCGTTAAAAACAGCCGTGGTTAAAATGGTGTCTGATGTTCGTGAAGGTGAATCGGTTGCAAAATCTATGCAAGTTGCGGGGTTTTTTCCGCCATTATTATTGAACCTAGTAAGAACGGGTGAGGGTAAAGGTCAGTTAGATACCATGTTACTTAAGGGTGCAAAACATTATGAGTTTTCAGTAGAAACTGCGGCCAATACATTAGTGAGTGTTTTAGAGCCTATTTTGATTATTGTAATGGGTGCGGTGGTATTGACTGTGGTATTGGCAATTATGATGCCAATTTTTGAAATGAATCAAATGGTTGGTAATTAACACTTAAAGGTTTATTACGGAAAAGCCAAATGGAAAACGAAAACTAACTATTTTAAGAAGGTTAATTTAATGGAAAGATTAATGAATAAACAAAAACTGAGACTTCAAAAGGGTTTTACACTGATTGAGTTAATGGTGGTTGTGGTTATTTTGGCAGTTTTAGCAGGCCTGGTTGTTCCTAATTTAATGGATCGACCTGATGAAGCACGTCTTGTTAAAGCCAAACAAGATATTTCAGCTATTTCATCGGCCTTAAAACTATATAAATTAGATAATTTTGTTTATCCAACAACTGATCAAGGCTTAGAAGCTTTAGTGACTAAACCGGATACAGATCCCGTTCCAAAAAATTGGAAAAATCTATTAGATAATGTACCTCTTGACCCATGGGGCAATCCGTATTTGTATTTATCGCCAGGTGAACATGGTGCTTTTGATCTGTTTACCTATGGGGCTGACGGAGTAGAAGGGGGTGAAGGTGTGAATGCAACTATAGGCCAATGGAACATAAAGTAAGCCATTTAAAAGGACAACTCTAATGGCCAACCGTGCTCTAGAATCACTCAAAAATCAGCAAGGGTTTACGCTGATAGAGTTAATGGTTGTTGTGGTCATTATGAGTGTGGTGGTTTCGGTTGGGGTTCTTTCATTAGGGCGGATTAATCAAGATTTGGCCGAGAATCAGCAGGCTAAAATTGAAAGCTATTTCAAACAGGTAGCTGATCAATCGGCTTTTAATCAAAAAATGTATTTAATTGCTCCAGATGATGAAGGCTTAACCACCTACAAATATGTGAATTATGAATGGCAACCTGCAGATGATATTGCCAATTTAGCTTGGCAAAATGGATTTGAAGTCTCTTGGGTTTTGGATGAACATTTTGCAGAGCAACAAAAACTTACCAGGCCTGGTTGGGTGTTTTGGCCCAGTGGTGATGTTTTAAGTGGCAGCATTACATTAAAGAACTTAGATACAAATACTGGTAGCTCTGCAACCAACAGAGAAATGAAACTCAGTTGGAATGAAGCACTAGAGTTCACTCGAGATTAAGGCGTAAGTTAGCATGGTTAAGAGAATCAATAAATTTGCTGGCTTTACCTTAATTGAAGTCATGGTGGCCTTGGCGATTATTGCTATTGCCTTATCTGCAGTGAGCCGAAGTTTAGGAGTAACTGTCTCTAACCAATCACATTTAGAGTCACGAGTGGTAGCAACTTGGGTGGCAGAAAATGTGATTGCTCAGCAGCAAATTTCTGCTGGGAGTAATGATGAATCTACTCAAACGGTGGAGATGTTAAATCGTAAATGGCTAGTCACCTCACAAACAGAATCCACTTTTTTGCCAGAAATTTACCGCTTGTCTGTTGAGGTTAAAGAACAAGGAAGCGAAGAAGTTTCAGCTAATTTATTTAGCGTTGTAGGTACCAATGACAAGTAAAGTAAATTATCGCCTAAAGCAAGGTGGGTTTACTCTTATTGAGTTGCTGGTGGCTTTGGGGGTTTCTGCAGTGATTGCCGTGTTGTCTTATCAATCGATTGACAGCATGGTGAATGTTAAAACGAGTGTTGAAGAACACTCTAACCAAGCTGAAAAATTGCAAAGAGCAATGTGGTGGATGGAGCAAGATTTTGTTCAGCTCGTACCTAGACCTGTAGAAGATGAATTAGGCTCAAAAATAGCCGCATTTAAATACCGTGATGATACCGGGGTAGAGTTAAGCCGAAACGCTCAGTTTGCCACACCAAATGCCAATGGTGGTTTATTACGTGTTGGCTATATTTTAGAAAATAAGGTGTTGTACCGATTAACGTGGCCAGTAATGGATAGAGCTCCAGACACCAAACCTAAAAAAGTGGTATTACTCAAAGATGTGACTGGATTTGATATTGAGTTACTTAGTGCTAATAATCATTGGGTTCAATCTTGGCCAGCCTCTAGCCAAGCTTTGAGTGCTTTGCCAAGAGCGATTAAGGTCACTATTGAGCACAAAACGTTAGGTAAGTTATCACGTTTGTTTTTGGGAGTAGGTTGATGCAACTAAAAAGGCAAAGACTTACGGTTTTGTCACCTCAGTTTATGGGGTGGCGTGATGTATAAAAAACAGAAAGCTCCAAAAACTCAACAAGGTTTTGCGTTGCTTACTGTCATGTTGGTGGTGGCACTGGTAAGCATGGTGTCTAGCCAATTGTTATATGACCAACAAGTGCATATACAGCGTAGTACTTTTATGATTCATCAAGCCCATTCTATTTCGGTAGCCTATGGTTTTGAAGACTGGGTTAAAAAAGGCCTAATGGCTGATGCGAAAAATAACGCTACAGATCATTTAAATGAACAATGGGCACAACCTTTAGCCCCAATACCGTTTGCTGATGGAGAAGTTAGCGGGCGATTACAAGATTTGCAAGCGCGTTTAAATGTAAATAACGTGCTGGAAAAAGATAGTAAAATCCGCATTTTTTGGAAAAAAATGGTGGATCGTTATTTAGCGATACAGTTGCCTGAAGAGAATTTTGTTGGTTTTTCTGATGTGCTCCAAGACTGGGTAGATGCCGATGATGACACTCAAGATTATGGTGCAGAAAGTCAGGTGTATTTATTAAATCAACCCGCTTATAGAGCAGCAAACGAACCGATGGTTATGCCTAGTGAGATAAGCCGCTTACAAGGTATGGAACGGTTGAATCAGAAAGACTTACTAAGAATAGAGAGCGACTTAACGGCTCTGCCTGAAGTAACGGCGATTAATGTGAATACTGCCGATGCAACTACTTTAATGGCCATGGCTGACTGGCTAACAGAAGACGTTGCTAAACAATGGATAGAACAAAGAAAGGCTCAACCGGCTGAAGATATTAATCAGTTTTTAGCCTTTTTAGTGAGTATTACTGGCTTTACGCTTGAAGAGATTAGTAAAGACATCCCTAGTCAGGTTTTGGATGTAAAAAGTCATTATTTTTTATTAGAAGCACGTGTTGATTATGGCGATGTAAAACAGATTGTTACATCGATTTTTAATCGAAAAAGCGAGAACGAAGTGATATTAGTGCAAAGGTGGTTAAGTGTTGGGTAAGAACCATAGTCAAACCGAAATACAGCAAACAGATGGCATTTTAGCCAATTCGCTAGTAGCTAGTATCTCGTTGCAAGGTGAGTTGCAAATTCAAACGATTGATGGGCAATTGTTAAAGACTGAAGAGGTGATTTCTAAACTTAAATCGAGCCGTCGATTAGCCAAAGAAATTGCCATTGTTTGGTTGCCAACTCAAAAAATTGTGATGACCGAAGTTACTGTACCAGGTAAACGCAAGGCACACTGGATGGCTGCTTTGCCGTTTTCTTTAGAAGAGAGCTTGGCAGAATCAATTGAAAACTATCACGTTGTAGCTTATCACCGAACAACAGAGGGTTTGGTATCGGTCGCGATTGCCACCCATGAGGACATGAAAAACTGGAAACGTGTGGTTGAGTCTTTTGGGTTACAGCATGTGCAGTTAATACCGAACTGTTTTAGGTTGGAAAACAGTAACGGTGAGTTGGCTCAAGACTCGCAAGCTTGGACAATTTATCATCAAGGTGAATGTGTATTAGTTAGAACCAGTGGTTATCAAGGCTTTGCGGGTAATACAAATTGGTATGTAGCAATTAAAGAACAGGCGTTAAACAATCTGTTTTTGAAAAAGCAGCAAGCGGATGCTCATATTGATGAAACTACGGTTACCGACCAAGATCTGCTTACTAGTCATTCACAAAATTTAGCCAAAGTATTGCCGCTGAGTTTAAGTCAGTCTGCTTATAAAAGTAATGCGAGTGAGAAAGGCCATTGGTACGAATGGCGTTGGATTGGGGTACTATTTTTGGTAACGATTGTATTGTATTTGGGTATGCAAATGTTACAAACCCATCAACTACAAAAACAAGCCGCTTATGTTTCTCAGCAAAATACCAAGCTGTTTAAGGTGATGTTTCCTCAGGCTAAACGTATCGTTAATATTAAATCTCAAGCGTTAACCTATTTGAAACAGAGTGCTGAAGGCGATAAAGAAATTCAATTTTTAATGCCTATTTTGCAACAGATAGAACCTTGGTTTAATCAAGCTAAAACGGTAAAAGTTGAACAGTTGCAATGGCAAAGCGATAAAAAGCAGAAGGCGTTAGCAATCACAGTCAGTGCTCCGAGTTCTAAAGAGATAGAACGGTTAATATCGCTTCAGAAAGAATCTAAAAATAGCGAATATACTATGACTCTAAACCTAAAAAATGTCACTGCAGAGGGTGCTGAGGGGGTGATTTATGTGGATGCAAATTAACCAGGCCTGGTTAAATTTAGATGCCCGTGAACAAACCTTGGTTAAAGCCTTGGCGGTCTTTCTAGTGTTGGTTTTGTTATACCTATTAATTTGGTCACCAATCCATAATCAAAAGCGACAAGCACAACAAACGTTAACCACGGCAGAACAAGAGTGGCAGTGGCTCAATAAACAAATACCTGCTGCAAAAGCCTTACTGGCCGAAGGTAGTAGTACTAACCTACAAAAGGTTGATACTCAAAATGGATTAATGTCATTATTGCAAAGTAGTTTACGCCAGCAAAACCTGTTTAAAGATATTAAAACATTACAAGGTGTAGATAAGGGCGGTAAAGTGAGCTTTGAACAAGTAGATGCGACTCGTTTATTTAAATGGCTGACATTGCTTGAAAGGCAGGGAGTTGTGCCTAAAACCTTGCAAGTGAATTGGGTTGCACCAGGCCTGGTAAAAGCAGATATGCAATTTAAAGTAAATTAATGCGGTATGAATTTCTCTTGTATGACTTTTCGATCAACACCTAGAAACTTGGTTATAAATTACTTCTTAGGACGCTTTAGATGTTTGCACGATTAACGGTTAATAAAAGAAAGACCGCAGGGTTAAGTGTGATTTTTTTAGTCGCACTTTTGTTGTCTGTTATCGTGCAATTGCCAGCTAGCTGGGTATTGTCACAACCAACAATAGAATCTGCTATTGAACAGAGAATTAACTCAAACTCAAATCTGCATATTTTGGCTTCACGTGGAACGATTTGGCAGGGTGAAGTTGATTTGGCAATTCAAACCTATCAAACTCAAAATACCAGGCCTGGTAATTTGAGTTCGATAAAATCAAGTTCAGCGAGCAATGTGATTAGCATTGGTTCATTGAGTTGGAATTGGCACCTTACTTCATTATTATTCAACAACATAAAAATGAATCTGAATTGGACGTTAAATCAATCAAATTTAACAGGCCTGGTATCCACGCAAGTGTTTGCCGCTCATGCTAAGCGTACTATTGTATTTACCGATGTATCTGGCGTTGCAGATTTAAACCATCTTATCCAGAAAATACCTACCTTAGATATCCCTCAATTACCAATGTTACAAAATTTAACAGGCCAGGTAGGTGTGAATGAGTTGGTTGGAGAGTATCAATTAAGCGAAAATTGGTTTAAAAGCTTTACCGCTAATTTACAAGTGGATTCATTAACGGTTATGAATAATGCTTTCCCAAGATTGGCTATAAACGCCACGCTTGAAAAAGATAAAATTATGGCTCGAATAAATGGTCAACAAAATAGCTGGTCTTTAACTGGTGCAGCCACATTAAATAAACGTTTAGCCTACCAAGTTGACTTTAATCTCAATGCACAATCAGATAATGATCTACCTGACTGGGCATTTCTAATGCGTAAAAAATCAGCAACGAATTATGTAAGTAAATTGCAAGGTAGTTTGTTCTAGATGAATTGAGACAACCCTTGTGTTTGGATATGTATCTAATTTAAGATGATTTATTGATTAAATTTTGATGCATGTTAACAGAGGCATAATGCTGGATGAAAAAAATAAAATTGTGGCTTTGGATTCTATTATGTCTGTTTGCATCAACTGCCAATGCGGTGGTTCTGACAAGTGACGAAGCCCCTCATTTTATAGACATAGAAAGCTATCTTGATGCTTCTCAAAAACTTTCAATTACCGATGTTATAAATAAAAACGATTGGCAGTCCCATTCTAATCACTTTTCATTTGGTTATCCTGGTGGTAACCACTGGATAAAGATTGAACTTAAAAATATCACTAACGAACCTCTTAATCCCTTTCTTTGGATAACAGAAACGTCTTTACATAAAGTTGTTTTTTACGAAAAAATTAATAATCAATTAACGAAAATTTCTAAAGGTTTGCATCTTGATGTTAAGTATCGAGATGTAATGGATACATATCCGCATTTGAAAGTTCAATTAAAACCTCAAGAAGAAAGAGTAATCTATGTTGAGCTGGAAGGACATTTAGGTGTTTTCGGTGCGTTATTAGCTACTTCAGAAAAGGGGTTTTATTCTTATGTATTGAAACGGTCAATGATTTTTTCTTCGATTATTGTCGCTCTTATCATGCTCTCACTTTTCTACTTGTTTTTGCATGTGTATCTTAAAGAATCAAGCTTTATTTATTATAGTCTTTATAGTTTGAGCTACTCAGTTTGGGTGGCCTTGTATAACGGCTTAATCCCTATGTTTTTCAATGAATGGTTGAATAATCTATTGTATATATTCATGCCCATTGCCTTTATATTTCTCATTAAATTTTCACAATCTATTTTAGAGACTCATAAACATAATCCCCGCTTTCATACTCTCCTCAATATTTTGATTGTACTGTATGTTTTAGTGATGTTTTTTATTGGTTATGACTTGCAAATAGGCTTTATGTTGCATAATTTGGTTGTCACTATAACGATGATAACCCTTATCTTGTTATCACTTAAGTCTCTGCTACGAAAAGAAAAGCTGATTAATTTATATGTTATTGGCTTGTTTGCCTATTTTGCAGGCATGATTGTATTGTCATTGCTGGCATTAGGATGGTTACCCTATAACATATTGACACGTAATGCTCCTTTTCCTGGTTCTGTGATTGAATTTGCATTTTTTGCATATATTCTTGCGATGAAAGTGTTTCAAATACAGGATGAAAAAGAACGTTCTAATAAATATTTGGCAGAAATACAAACTCAAACCAATCTTCGTTTAGAAAGGCAAGTTTCACAACGAACTTCGCAGCTAGAGCAAATGTTGGAAAAACAAAATGGGTTGGTTCAGCAATACTCACATTTTATATCCTTTATTACCCATGAATTAAGAAATCCTTTGGGCATTATTAAAAGCCAAATTTCTCTGTTAAGAAAAGAGACATCTAGAGGCATAAATAACTGTAAAAACCGTCTTAATACTATGAGCATGACCACTCAGCGAATGGAAATGCTATTTGATGACTGGTTGATTTCAGATAAAATTGAAAACGACCTTTTCTCTTTTGAAATTCAGACCTTTGAATTGTCTGAATGGATAGAATCGCTAGAAGAAATGATTCAACAAACATACAGTACCCATCAGTTTCAGTTTGAAAAACAAAATGTTACGATTCATGCTGATTCAGTTTTACTTAAACTGGCGCTCTATAATTTAATAGATAATGCGGTTAAATATTCACCTCTTGGAAGCTTGATTGTTATTAAGACTGTGGTGAATGAAGAATCTATTCATCTTTGTGTTGAAGATTTTGGGTCAGAAATATCTGAAGATGACAGGCAAAAAATCTTTGAACGTTTTGTTCGTGGTAAAGGTACCAGTAGTGTCTCAGGAAGTGGTTTAGGGCTGTCTTTAGTTAAAAATGTCATGGCACTTCATGATGGAACGGTTTATGTAGATGATAAATATACAAAAGGTAGCCGTTTTGTTTTAAGCTTTAAACGTGCTTAAATTTATGCAAAAGTTAGGTCTTTAGCTAAGGAGTTACACGACTGATTATGAATGGTATTAATGTATTAGTTATTGAAGATGAAATTGATTTACGTGATGCAGTTGTCTCTTATTTAAATTTAGAAGATGCATTTGCTGTTGGTGTTAGTAATCTCAATGATGCTCAAAAATGGTTGGCTAAAAACACGCCTGATGTGGTTGTTTTAGACCTAAATCTAGAAGGTGATGATGGTATGGAGTGGCTTAAAGAAAGGCCACTAAGTGATGATATTTCTGTCATTATTACCTCTGCGAGAGGTGAGGTTGTTGATCGTATCCAAGGTTTTGAGTTGGGAATTGATTCTTACCTTATTAAGCCAATTGCTTTAGAAGAGCTAACAGCAATTATTTCTAATATTCATAATAAAAAGCAGGCAGTATCTCCTTCATTAACCCCTGCAGAGTGGATATTAAATGCCTTGGATTGGAGTTTAAAGCATAAAAGCCATCCAGAGCCTATTAAGTTAACCAAACTTGAAGAAATGGTGTTAAATCGATTGGCATTAATGCCAGGTCAAGCCGTTACTAAAAAAGAACTCATTTTAGCTCTAAATAAAAAAGAAGATTCCTATGACTCAAGAAGTCTGGAGGTCTTGGTTAGAAGGCTACGTCAGAAACTTGAACCCATATCTGGGGATAAAACCAAGCCTATCAAAACAATTCATTCGATTGGTTATTCCTTTATAGAGTCAATAGAAATTATTTAATTCATTTCCAATCTAATATTCTCATCCTCCCCTCCTCCCCCGTGGCATTCTTTAATTTATAAATGTCGGTTTCTGTCGCATTTAGTCGTAATTAGTCGTTGGTAATACTCTCTTAAAAAGAGCATACTTTCACTCGTTAGCGGTTTGGCGTGGTGCTTTATGTTGATTTTTTAAGCTATCTGCTCGGATGTTTAAAGTATTTTTAGCTATTGCCACCTAGGTTTTTAGGCAACAAAGACCGTGTTTTTAAAGTTTAATTTCTATCAAAAAAGAGTCTAGTTAACGATTGGGAGAGCATCGTGAAACATCAAGCACATAATAAGTCGCAACGTGGTTTTACCTTAGTTGAGATGTCGATTGTATTGGTCATTATCGGTTTAATTTTAGGTGCGGTGTCTATTGGTAAAGATCTGCAAAGAGATGCTGAATACAGCAAAATCAAACAAAAATTTGTTGATCAATGGGTGCAAGCTTACAACACTTATTATCAGAGGGCGGGGGTCGTAGTTGGAGATAGTCAATCTCAACCAAGATTTATGGTGAATGGAGAAAATTATGCAGCGGCAACGGGTTCTCCTATTTCAGGTGGGGATATGACTGCGGTTTCAGAGCCTAATGCTATTTGTCAGGGTTCCAAAGCACCCAAGATGACTAGAGCAAATGCCGATGTAGATTTACATTCATTTTTTGATCGCTTGGGTATTCGCATGCCTCCTGGGCGTGCGGAGGGTCTAGAAGATAGATATCTTTACTTAGACAGTAATGGTAACCCTCAGGAAGTCCAGGTTTGTTTTCAATGGAATAAACCAGGGACTGCTGATGGATCAGGAAATGTAATGGTTTTAGCTGGATTGACCCCTGATTTAGCAAGAACGCTAGACCAGATGATTGATGGAAAAGCGGATGCTCGTGAAGGTAATTTTAGACAGCAAGGCGTAGCGAATACCACAGGTGGTATCGCAGGTATTGAGTGGGTTGGAAATAATGCACAGGATCAGTCAGCGGCTACAGCCAGTGCAACTGATGTTTCAGATAATCAGGATGAAGATCAGGTTATCACCGTGGTTGCTATCTATAAAATGAATCAATAGGAGAACACTCATGACTATGCAAAAAATAGCCAAAATAAAAGGCTTTACCCTTGTTGAAATGGCCATTGTTTTGGCTATTATTGGGGTGATTTTGGGTGCTGTTTCTGTTGGTAAAGATTTACAGCGTGATGCTGAAAACCAAAAAATATATCAAAAATTTGTAGCCGCTTGGAAGACCGCCTATGACCAATACTATACCCGTATTGGCGTGGTTTTGGGTGATAGTCAAGTCGCTCCAACTTATATGGTTAATGGCTTAGAGGCTAATATTGGTAGTGGTTCAAGCGGTGGTGCCTCTGGAAATGTAAACGGAAATGTAGCCGGCGTTGCTAATAACTTTCAAGGCACTGGTCTGAAAATCTGTCATGGTCAAGGTTATGCCGCTAATACCGTTGGGTTAGGTGATGCAGGGCTTGCACAGCAAGATCTTCATGCATTGTTTGACCGAGCGGGCTTAAAAATGCCTCCAGGTCGTGCAGAAGGCCAAGAAGATCGCTATTTATACTTAGATGCAAATGGCAACCCTGCGGAATTGCAGGTTTGTTTTCAGTGGAATCCTGATGGTACTAATAGTGGTGCTGGTAATGTTCTTGTGTTGAGAGGACTTACTCCTGATTTAGCTCGTACTTTGGATACGATGATTGATGGTAAGCCTGATGCGATTGAAGGTCGTTTCCGTCAGCAAGATGCCGCTTTAAATACTAATGGGGCAAATACCAGTCAGCAGCCTGGGGTCGAATGGCGTGCAAATAGTACATATAAGGTTGGAGAAGAAGCCACAGCTACAGCCGATGGAAAAGGTGATAATCAGGATGAGAATCGAATTGTGTTATTGACAGCACAATGGCAGATGGATCAGTAGATTGATTATTAACATTAATCAATGAATATATCGGTGTTGGGAGGAAGGTTTTAATGTCACTACTCAGAATATTAACTTTTGGATTGGGTGTTTTGGCGGCAATATTTTTAGTAGTGTCAGTCTCTTACTCAGTTCAACAGTGGCAAAAACTTCAAACCGCTCAGCAAGACTATTTGGCTGCTGAGAAAAAAGTCAGTGTGATGGCTGAGCTTGAAAAGCAATTACCTGGATTTGAAGATTATCAAAATACATTACTTTCTATTCAATCAGGGGTGACAGATAACGCTCTTAATAAAGAGAGTTGGAGCAGTAAAAGTGTCATTGTTAAAAATAGCATTATTTCAAGACAAGATGTCTCTGGATTCTTAAAAGGCATTTCTAACAAAGAGGCCCAATGGTTTAAGCCTAAACAATTTGCTTTAAAAACAATGAGTGAAAAAGATGACCTTTTTCATTGGACAACAAAAAGTTCAAACCAGATTAATTTATTGCTTGAAGGTGAATATATGATTCGGAGACCATTATGAGTGTACCTTTAGGTTTTAAGCGAGTATTGCATCTTGATAATCAGTATTGGTTATTAGAGGGTAAAAAAGCCACTTTAGTTGATTCTCTTGAGGAAATTTCAGGTCCCAAAATTGTTTTATCTGACTTTAATCATGCATTGACAGGAATCGAAACCGTTCACCAAGGTAGTTCTTATGCCGCGGCAGTCATTGAGAAGCAACTTCGCAGTCGTGGTGATATGGAAGGTGCGAGTGAGGTATTGGTTTTAAAGAGTCAAAAAGCTGCCAAAGCACAAAATGTGTTTTATGCTGCACTGCCTATTAATGAATATGCCGCTTATCTTGAGGTTATAAAAAAACACAGCGATCATTGTTTATATATTCCTTTGTGGAGTGTTATGTTGAAAGTGGCTGAAAAAGGTATTTCAGCTGTGGTTGTTCAACACGGCGATGTACTCGATGTAGTCGTTGCAGATACAGGTTTTCCTATACATAGCATTAGAGTGTCTAGTGCTTCTTATGATGGGCAAGATTGGGATAGTGCCCTTGGTTATTTAACCACTGAGTTTAACCATTTAGAATCAGAGCAATCGGTTCGAATAGAGAATGTTCAGTGGTTTTTATGGTGTGCCGACGACTCGCCTGCTGAATTAGCAGAACGATTTGAAAGTTTGTCTGGACGCACAGTTTCTTTAGCTAAAAAACAATCTATATCCGTAAACAATACCAAGTTTGAAAGTAATTTGGATGGCTTATTTCAATCAGCTTCAAGTTGCGATGCCATTAAGGGCGAAACAAGTAAGGTTCTTTTTAATTTTGAGCGAATATTACCTTGGGTAGCCAGCGTTGTTTTAGCAATAAGTGTAGGTGCTTTTATAGCTGGCTTTAATTGGCAAAAATCTGCTGAAGACTATGCTGACTCTACAAAAAATTTACTGGTATCAAGTGAGTTTGAGTCGAAATTGATGAACGTTAAACAGCTGGTAGCTAAAAATAATCAAACGGCTGGAATTCTTGAAAAGGATAAGATTGATTTTATTGAAGAGCTATACGTTATTGCTCAATCTAATTCTATTCCACAAATGATTGCTGACCTACAAACAAGTGTAAATAAGTTTATTCATATAAATGACATTAGATTATATAACCAGGATGAAGATGAACCCCATGGAATGGTAGTTGATGGCTTTGTTGACCAAGACTTAGATTTTGCTTCTAAACAGGTTCGTATGTTTATAGAACGTTTAGGTGAGAAAGGCTACCAAATTGAAGATAAAGGTTTCGTTGCTAAAAATGGTAATAATGGATTCCAGTTAATAATGATTCCTGGAAATAAGGAATAGGTGTCAAGATGAAATATAGTGGTTTAGTTTTATTATTGATTATTGCTGCTTCAGTCTATTTATCGTGGGATAAGATTGAAAACAAGCAATACATTCCTTCAAACTCAGAAACCTCAATAGCAGAGTTGCAAGACCTAGTGTCTAAAACATCGGTACAGGCTTCACAAAAGGCTAAAGCTTCTACATTGAATCACCAAGTTGATGTAATTGCTGCCTATCATCAATCGGCTGCAAAAATTGATACAAATTTAATTGCATTGGCTCCTACTATTCCCGTAGCTAAAACGCTGACGGTGACATTGCCAAAACAACGTTATACTCCTTACACACGAGCCGTTCCTAAGCATTATAAAAAGTACGCAATTTCTATGATTTTTATTGCTCCTAATAACCGCTATGCAGTGGTCGATGGTCATTTTTCAAGAGTGGGAGATGTACTGCCTGATGGTGGGGAAATTGTTTCTATTGAAGAAAGTTATGTTGAAGTGAAACAAGGTAAAAAAGTCCGTACGTATAAAATTCATTCTTAGTTAATAAGGTTAAGAATTTAAGACAAATAATAAAAATTAAGCTAATGATTATTAATAGGAATTAAAGGCAAGGGGTAATGAAAGTAAATAAAAGTGTCTTTGCAATTGTAGGTTTTTTGCTGATTGTTGGAGTCGCATACTGGGCTGTTAATTATTTTGCTCCACCATTGCAACATAACGGCAGTATGGAACATCAACCACTTACAAATGAAAAGTTGAATGTGCAGACCGAAGATAGTCAGAGCGAAGACATAAATACTCAACAACTAATTAATAATCAAGTTGGGCAAGAACAAAAAGAACAGGCTAATAGTACATCAAATATTGGTAACGAAAACTCGCAAGAAAATAAAGACTCCCAAAAGCCAGATGTGGCGACAACTCCTTTTGAGGACCTAACGACACAGTCATCTGCAGCTAATAAGACCAAAATGGATATTCTCTCTGCGGAAGAGCAAAAGCGTGAAAAGTTAAATATGATTCGCGAAGGGTTAAGAAAAATAGCCACTGGTGACCCTAAAGATGTTGATTTTAATAAGCTAGATGCCTTACTTGTTGAGCTACAGGAAATAGGTGATGAAAACGGCATTGTGGGGGGGGTAAATATTCCTCAGTTAAGAAAAATAATTGCCCAATCTCAAAAAATTATTGAGACATCACAGAATAAAGGTTTGTTGCCAGGAGAGGATAAGAACCAGAAGTTAAAGCAAGAGGTTGAAACTCTTCAAGATCTTCAGCAGGGAATTGTTGTAAAACATGAGTAATCATGTCAATTACAGAGGACATCTATATAAAGGATTTTCTTTAGTAGAGCTCTCAATTGTACTCGTTATTATTGGAGTAATATCGATGGCAACTTTGCAAGTTTATAACTCTGTAAATACGTATAGAACTCAGGCATTGGCGAATAAATCGTTATTGCAGGCACAAGAAGCCGTTGTCAATTTTGCAAAGAGTAATTTTCGTTTGCCTTGTCCTGATATTAATGGTGATGGGTTTGAAGATTGTTCGGGCACTCAAAAAACCGGTCAGTTACCTTTTAATACCCTTGGATTACCCATAAGTAGCCAAGTTTCAGATGTTGATGCTGGTTTCCAAAACCTAATTTATGGAGTTTTTAGAGATTCAGCCCATGATGCAGATTTAACCGTTTTGGTTGAGCGTACTGGGGATAGTTTAGGTGATGCTGATTACCTAAATATTAATGACTTTAAAAAAGCGTTATCGAATGCGAGCTTACTTGCTGTAAGTGCTAACCAGCCTTTTATAACGGGAGACAATGATGCTTCTGGTGTTGAAAATTGTTTGACAAATAGAGTGGCAAATGGAGCGTTTTGGATGGCTTCATCTAGTGTTGAAGATGCGGATGGAGATGGTAATCCTTTTGATGGGGTGAATGCATTTCTAAAGCATGATGGTTCTGGTTCTCTATGCTTTTCAGCCCCATCAAGAAGACAAGATGCAAATTATGTAGATAGAGTTTCTGGTTTAGCCTTTAGTGAATTAATCGGCTTGCTTTAAACGGATTTTTGAATGAATAATTATCAAAAAATGGGTTTTAAGATGCGTACTAAAAATCATGCTTATATTCAAATCGTATCACTTGCTGTGAGTGGTGTATTAATGGCGGGGTGCACAACTGCACATGTTTCCCAAAACAATATTGATAATATGAAGGCTGTCGATACTCAATCACATGAGTTGATTTCGGATCGTATTGATCAAGAATCCAAAAAGTTTTTGGATCAAAACAAGTCTCTTTACAAAGCGATTCAAAAAATTCCTGAAGTAAAACCAGAAGTGGTTGCAGTTGAACCCGTATTTAATCCATTAGATGCGGTTCAAATTAGTGTGAATGTAGACAATGGCGATGTTCAATCGGTGCTTCATGCAATTTCAGACCAAGCGGGAATGAGTTTACTGATGGACCCACAGTTATCAGAACTTAAACGCAAAATCAGTATGCATCTAAAAAATGTTCCAGCAAGCCTTGTGTTTAACCAAGTAATGGATCTTCTAGATTTTGATGGTCAGGTGAAAGGCAATGTTTTGATTGTTAAGCCTTACCGTGAAAAAGTATATGAATTGAATTTTTTACAGACTTCTACCAGTATTGATTACAGCATGGGTGGAGATGTGTTTGGTGCGAATACCAGTTCAAAAGGCAATAGTAGTGGCAGCTCAGGTGGCAATAAACCCATGACTGGTACTTTAGCATTTAAAGGCACAGGGGCAACAAAAAGTAACCCTTATGCTCAGTTAAGTAAAATGTTAGAAGACGTTTTAGGTAGAAAAAAATCAAATGAACAAGATAGCCAGATCCCAGGTGTTACTAATCAAGCACCAAATATAATGAATCGTTTGGCAATGCCTGTTAAAGAAAAACCAAAAGGTTTTCAGCCCATTTACTCTCTAAATGAAATGACAGGTACCTTATACCTGAAAGCTAAACCTTCACAAGTTGAGGCGGTTGATCAACTTATTACACAATATAAATCAGTACTTTCTAGACAAGTATTAATTGAAGCACAGCTACTGGATGTTCGCCTAGGCGATGGAAATCAGTACGGGGTTGATTGGAATAAGCTAGGTCAAGATATTGCCTATAACTACGGAGCAGGATCCGTTGATTTAGGTGGTGTAACAGATACCTTGGCTGGCACAGGTAACCAAATTCGTTCTATCACAATTCCTGCTAACAATTATGGTGTGGATGGTGCGACGAGTTTAAAACTTGTGCACTCGGCAAATACCTTTTCAGTTGCGATGCAGGCATTGCAGCAATTCGGTACCTTAAGAGTATTATCTAATCCAAGTATTCGTGCTAAAAATGCTCGTCCAGCCTTTATTAGTGTGGGGCGTAACTCGCAATATATTTCCGAAAGTACTACTACTGTCAATAATGTCGGTGGTTCTTTAACCACATCAAGTGATGTATCAACTAGTTCTGTATTTGATGGAATCATTTTAGGGTTTGAACCATTTATTGATGCTGATGGAAAAATCAGTTTAACCATTCACCCAATGCAGTCGAATGTAGATAAAGCAAGTATGGCATTGGTTGATGTGGGTAATGGCACTAAAATTACATTGCCAGTAATCGATTTCAAAGGTCTAACTACTTCTCTAAGCCTTAAAGATGGTGACACGGTTATTTTAGGTGGTTTGATGGATGAAGTGGCAACTGACTCAGGAGAAGGAGTGCCTGGCTTAAATGAGATTCCTGGCATTGGTGCTCTATTTGGTGGTAACCGTATGCACGAAAAGGAGACTAGAGAGTTAGTTATGGTTTTACGTGTAACAATTCTCTAGCGGAATATGAGCTTAATATATAACTCATTAAAACAGCATGAGAAAAAAAAAGACTCGCAACCGAAAATAAATCCGATGAGCCAGAGAATACGAGCTCAAGAGAGGAAAACTTTTTCAAAAACTTCTTTTTTGCTTATTGTTTCAGTCTCAACGGCAGTTTGTATTGTCGGTTTATTGATTGTGCAAAATTATTGGGGTTATCAAGCCAAAGATGAACACGTCAACAGTGTTCATCATCTAGTTTTGGCAAGCAATCCTCAAACAAGTGCTTTGAGTAAAGAGAGTGATTTGCTTAGTCAAGAACATCAGAATATTGATCTCAATACAAATCAAGAAACAACGAATGAAACAAAAAATGTAGTTACTCAGGAGATAAAAGAAAAGAGTTTGGTCGCTAAATCAAATGATGCATTACTTAAGCAAGATCTGCAATTAACGTTGGCATCAAAAGAGATGGTTACAGCACCAACGCAATCTGAAATTTCTCCTAAATTAGCTACGGTGTCAATACAGCACAATGAGCAAAAGATAGGTGCTGAAGCAAAATCTGATAAAGCACTTATTGTAAAAGATAAAGAGGTAAAGCCAGCGGAACAAATAGTTCAGGCTGATAGTTCTACTAAAAATAACGGTAGTGAGGCTTTAGCACCCGATGGATTAAACGAGGTTGGACCTGCCATTAAGGTTAAAGAGGATGTTCTTGTTGCGAGTCTAACGAGTAAACAAGAGGTCAATAAATCTGAAGTTAAGAGAACTGAAGTAAGTAAGGTTGAGGTCAAACAAGAACCGAAAGCTCCTCAAGTCTTGCTAAAAACTGAAAAGCTAGTTGTCGCTAAAGTTGCTAATAAGCCTAAGCCCATTTTAGCTAAAACTGTTGTAAAGAATCGTGTTGCAAAACCAATAGTAACAGCTACTGAAAAAGGGGCGACATTCAAAAAAATGGATGTAAAAGTAGCCAAATCGAATGCAATACAAACTGATGAGATTGCAAATAAAAATACGTATGAGTATTTCAATTCAGTTAAAAGTAAGGTTGCAGAGATTAAACAATCTATTCGTTTAAAAAATGACAAACAAGTAGAAAGACATTTAAACGAGTTAAAGAAGTTATCTGGAAAAGATAGCGTTATTTATCAAAGAATGGATGCTTATGCCTCATTAAAGAAACAACATTACCAAGCGGCTGCTAATAGTTATCAAAAATTACTAAACCAAAAGCCTGAAGATATGGAGGCGAATATGAATTTAGTTATTGCATTGGCCGAGTTAGGTGACCAGCAGACGGCCAAACAGAAATTGAATCGCTTAGATTCGATGTATCCCGAATCAAGCCAATTGAAACAATATAAAAAAATGATTCACGCTAAATATGGATATTAGTTTAGCGATTCCTGATGCAGATATGTTTGATCGCATTGGTCTTACAGAATCTCCTTTTCCTGTAACACCTGATGCAAGTCATTATTTTTGTTCTCAGAGACTAGAATCACACGTACTTGAATTAATGCATTGCATTCATATGCGTAAAGGTTTTTTACTTTTTACAGCAGATGTAGGCCTAGGTAAAAGTACATTAAGCCGTTATTTAATTAACAATTTGGATGAACTAGATACTGATATTTCTTTAGTTTTGAATACGTTTTTACAGGGTGTTGAATTATTAAAAGCCATCAATGATGACTTTGGAATGAAGGTTGAAGGAGGCATTAAAGAACAGTTAGATGCGTTAAATAGTTTTTTATTAAGGCAATATGCAAATCAACGAAATTGCCTGATTATTATTGATGACGCACAAAATTTAAGTACAGAAAGTTTGGAGATGATTCGCCTTATATCAAATTTTGAGGTGAGTACACACAAGCTGGTGCAAATTTTACTTATTGCTCAACCAGAAATCATGTTGACCTTAAATTTGCCGCAAATAAGACAGCTAAAAAGCCGTATTGCACTGCATATAGAATTGGCACCTTTTACTGAACAAGAAGTATTAGATTACGTTTACTTTAGACTTGATGGTGCTGGTAATCAGCACAATATTTGTTTAACAAAAAAAGCAGGTAAACAGCTGCATAAACTGAGTAAAGGTTACCCAAGACGTATTAACCTGATAATGGATAGAGTTTTGTATGCCTTATTGGTAGATGCGAATACTTTAGTGAGCGATAAGCTGATCATCTTAGCAAATAATGATATTGAACAGGTTCGATATGACGGTGACGTTTCCAAAAAAGCAAATGCTTATCGCACTAAAGCCTATATGACAGGATTTGCAGCGGTCTTGATTTTAGGGTTAGTTTTTTGGCAGTTTGAACCAAAGGCTTGGATGAGTCGCTTGAGTGAACAAAAAATTGTTACCGATTCTTACGCCAGTTTACCTTTAAGTGAAGAGGCTGTAGATAAAAAAGAGGTGCTCAAAAACACCCTGATAAATGCCCCTTTTGAGCAGGTAAAGGTAAATGTAACAAAGGATTTACCAGGCCTGGTAAATCAGGCGGTAGCAACGGAATTAGTTAAAAAAAACGTTAATACAGAATTTAATTATTTTTTAAGAGATTATGGAATTAAAGACCCAAAAGGTGAACTGGCGAGTGCTTTAACACAAGAAAATTGGGATTTACTTAAAAAGCAAATTTTGCAACAAGGCTGGGAACTTTTACTAAATAAAAAACCTTTTATTGGGCCTGCTAGAGCAGTATTGAAATTGGAATCCAGTAATCAAAAAAAATATTGGTTAATGCTTTGGAAGCCAAAGCTAACATTTAGTAAATATTATTTTGGTATGAAGTCTTCTAATGTAGAGAGACTACAAAAGTTGCTAAAACAAGAAGGTTTTTTTAAGTTTTCTGAAGATGCCGTTCTTGGTTCTAAAACGATGTATGCCGTTGCTAATTTTCAGAGGTCGGTAGGAATTGAACCAACAGGTAAAGCAGATTCCTTAACATTGTATTTTTTAACTCGGGATAACAGTGCATTGGTCATGTAGTTGTTGTTCTTAGTCGGTGCAATTTAAATTAGTTTGAATTGTAGAAGTTATTGCTAAACATAAACATAAAGCTGGTCACTATGTCAGAAGAGATGAATACACAAGTTGTTCGATTAGGTGAGTCATTACTCAACGCTGAGTTAATGAATCAAAATCAGATGGAATTTGCTCTACAGAAGCAAAACGTTACTGGTGAACGCTTAGGTGAGTTATTGGTAAGATTAGGTATTGTTTCTGAGTTTGATTTAGCAAAACATTTAGCAACACAGACAGGTGTTGAGTTTGTCGATGTCGATACTATTTCTAAGCCAAATACTGATATTCTTCGCTTGTTTAACCAAGAGTACTGCCTGAATAGAGGATTCCTTCCTTTATATCGAGACGGTAATCAACTCGTCGTTGTGATTGGTAATGCGAATGTTCATGATGTGAAACAAGCAGTAACTCAGCGTGCAGGGATGAATTGCTCTGTAAAACAAGGTGAATTTAGTAAAGTTCTTCAAGCTATTCGCCATAACTATTTCTTTATTGATAACCCTGTAGATAAACTTTTCTTAAAAGAAGTTTCTAAAATTGATAAAGATAAAGATCAAGTACTTTCTCCAGATAACCTAATTCATTATTTGTTACACCTTGCGGTACTTCAGCGTGCCACGGATATTCATATCCAACCTGAACTTAAAAGTATTCATATTTCTTTTCGTATAGATGGTGTTTTACAGCCTATTTTTGCTATTCCAACTACACTGAAACGTCTGGTTGCAGCTATTAAGCGTCATGCGGATATGGATATTTCTGATCAATTACGCCCTCAAGATGGTAGCTTTTCAACCAATATCCTTTCTATGCCTTTTGATGTTCGTGTTTCCACTCTAATCTCTGAATACGGTGAAAACGTGGTAATGCGTTTATTGCCAAGTGGCATGCATGTTAAAGGGTTAAATGAACTTGGTTTCTTTGAAGAAGATTTGGTCATGTTAAATAATATGTTTTTGCATCCGCATGGCATCTTATTAATGACTGGACCAACGGGATCAGGTAAAAGCACCACCTTGCATGCAGGTCTACGCTCAAAAGGCATGGTCGGTAAAAATATTCTTACGGTAGAAGACCCGATTGAGTACAAGTTACCTACTATTTGCCAAACTCAAGTTAACCGAAAAGCAGGGTATGACTTTTCACATGCCATACGCCAATTTTTAAGACATGATCCTGATGTTATGTTGGTTGGGGAGATTCGTGATGCTGAAACAGCTCATGCTGCCATTACCGCGGCTGAAACTGGACATTTAGTATTATCTACATTACACGTCAATAGTGTATTGGGCGTTATCTCTCGTTTGCAAGCATTGGATGTTCCAGTGCAGATGATTGCCGATTCATTAGTGGGTGTTGTTAATCAGCGTCTAGCTCGTCAAATCTGTTCACATTGTAAAACTAAGTACCAACCAACCGAGGCAGAATTAGTCTATTTCCCTCAAGAGTCTAAAGAGATTACGCTTTTTAGAGGAGAGGGTTGTTCTCACTGCAAAGGCACGGGGTATTTTGGCCGAATTCCACTTTACGAAATTCTTTATGTTGATGCTGAACTGCAAGAGATGATTGCTTCAAATGCAAGCCGTACCGAGTTAATGAGAAAGCTTGAGTCATCCAACTTTAAAACCATTGAAACTATGGCAATTCAACAGGTCTTGCTTGGGAATACAACCTTGCAAGAGGTAACTCGTTTATTAGGAAATAGCTTAGAGCGAGTTTCACCATGAGATATTTTTACTTTCAAAGATTGTTAGATACAGGGCAGATAGCCTCTGGCGTTGAGAAATTGGCTTTTATTAATGAGACATCAGCCAAATTTTATTTAGAACAACGCTGGGGGGACGCTGTTATTGTCAAATTGGTCATGTTGCCATCATGGTTGAATTGGCCGTATGACTTTGTTATGCACATTTTTAGACCTCAGCTAAAACGTGAAGAAGTCGCCGATTTCTTTAGAAATATTGCAGTCATGCTCCGTAGTGGAATTCCTATGTTTACTGCCATTGAGGATATGGCTTCTGATGATTCATCGTCTGCTGTACAACGCGTTTCAAAAGATATGTTAGAGAGCCTAAAAACAGGAGCATCATTTAGTGAAGCTGTTGAACGCCATTCGGATATTGTGCCTCAAACGGTCATTCATTTAATTCGTATTGGTGAGAGCTCGGGTAATTTAGATCGGACCCTAATGGATGCTGCAGAGCACCTTAAACGCGTGGATAAAATTGTTCGAGATAGTAAACGAGCCATGATTTACCCTACATTTGTTTTCTTTACTATTTTAGCGACAGCTGTATTTTGGATTAGCTATGTTATTCCAAGTATTAGTGATTTATTTAAACAGATGCGCGTAGAGTTACCTCCTCTGACGAAGATGGTTTTAGCTATATCAGATAATATTGGTCAAAATTTATTACTGACTTTTATTATTTTGGTCTTGCTGTTTGTCATTACTGTTTACTCTATTCGGCATAGTTATCGTGTGCGTTATCAATTTCATCGATTATTGATGAAACTACCCGTCAGCAAGGTCTTAGTCAACTCTTCAGCAATGGCGTTTATTACAGAATATTTAAGTTTATTAATCTCTTCAGGTTTGAGCATAGTAGATAGTCTAGAAATTTTAGAGCGTTCCACCACCAATGAGGTCTATCGCAAAAGCATCCATACTATGCGAGAGGGCGTCATTCGTGGTAATTCATTAAGTTCAGAAATGCGTCAGATAAAAATGTATCCAAGGTTTGTGGTCAGAATGATAAGTGTCGGCGAAGAAACTGGGCGTATTGATGAACAGTTGAGTTATCTTGCAGAAGAGTATCGTCAGAGATTTGATCATATTGTCGCTTCAATCAGTGAAATTATTAAACCCGTTGTAATGCTTATTGCTGGTGGCTTGTTCTTGTTACTTATTATTGCTTTATTCCTTCCTATTTATCAGTTAGTCAGCCAGGTACATGGCTAGTACATGGCTATGAGGATTATGAGATGACAACATTAGCAACTAAAAAAACACAATGTGGTTTTGGTTTATTACAAGTCGCTATTTTGTTGATGATAATCGGTGGTTTAGCAAGTTATATGCTTAAACCTTTAGCGCCTCAAGCCTCTACCCAAGCCAATGAGGCGGCACTCAAAAAGGCCGATAAATTATTAAACGATTTTATTGTTAAAAACGGTCGTTTGCCTTGTGTAGATGTTAATGGAGACGGCGTTGAAGACTGTAGTAGTACCAATGTAAAAGGCGGTTTGCCTTATATTACATTAGGAATGCCGACCTCTGGATTTGTTGCTGGTGATTCACCAATAAAATATGGGGTGTACCGTAAAGCAAATAATACCGCGGTTAAAAATGGTGGACTAGATCGCTTAGATACAACCGATGCTAATGCGGTTTCTTTACTTAAAAATGATGCGGATTTAGCCAGCTTAAAAAATCGTTATCAGCCAACAATGGCGGGTGGCTACTCTTTTAATTTTACAGGGATAAATAACCAAAATTCGCTGGATTTTTGCCAAGCACTTAATGTTGGGGAAGCCGCCGCTTTAGATACGACTAAACTTTATGTACAAACTGTCTCGGGAGCAAGAAAAAATGTGGCTTATGCCTTATCTATGGGAGGGCGTTTTGATGGCAATGGTAATGGAGGTTTAGACGATGGATTGAATGGTTCTTCAGCAACAGCATTTAACAGTTCAGGCACTCTGCTTTCTAGTAGCTATGATGATTACGTCATCAGTCGCTCTTTTTCTGAGCTTAAACAAAGTATGCAGTGTGACGTGGTCATGCAATCTCTGAATATGATGGCAAACTCAGTGCTTATTGAAAAAGAGGTTAAAGACCAAGCACAAGATATGGCGGATGCTGCAGTAGAAGGTGCCATTATGGCTGGTGTTAACGTCGCTGTTATTGCTTACAGTGTGGTTTTGGCGGCGGTTGACGTAACGAATGCAAGTGTAACCTTAGGGGTGGCTTCTGGCTTGTTGTCTGGTGCTATTGCGTCCTGTGCTGTGTTGGTTGGTTGCGCATTTATTCCTGTTTACACAGCAAGTGTCGTCGCTGCTGGTATTGGTGTCGGTTTAGGAGTTGTAGCCGTTGGTGCTGGAGCAGCCGCAGGTATTTCTCAAGCGGTTGCAACGGGACTATATGCTGATATCGCTATTAGAGCCAATGCGGCGATTCCACCTGATGTTGCTGACACCACTTCTAACCCAGACTATTCCGCAACCATAACAGCACTGAATGCAGAAAAAACGGCAGCAATCAATGAAGCCACTACCGCAAGGAGTGATGCAAATACTAAACTGAGTGTAGCATCAACGACATTAAGTATTGCTAATCAACGTTTTACCGATATGTACAATGATGCAAGTATCGTCAGTGCGAGAAATGGTGGAGCTTTACCTAATACCTATGCTACTGAACAGGCTTATACCGACGCGGTCAATAACTTAAAAACCAAGTCTGAAGCTTATAAAACAGCGGTTAATGATGAATATGCTAAATTACAAGACTATCAAGACAAGGCCGCTATAGCAGCAGGGTTAGAGGAGGATTGTAATAATACATCATGCGTTATTCCTCAATCGGCCTTTGATGGATTAACTGCAACTGATCCACCTCCCTCTTGTCCAGCAGGTGGAACGCCTAATCAGTCGTCAACGGCTTGTCAGAATTATGCTACTGCCCAAGCGACGGCAAATACTGCGGATTCAGTTTACCAAGCGGCCAAAATAGCAACTAATAATGCATACACTGTGGCATATCAAGCTGCCTTAGATCATCCTGTGTATATTCCTGAAGTTAAAGATACTGATGGAAAGTTGGTTTCTGCAGCAACAACGAAACGCTGTGAAGATTATTCGGGTTGTGATTTTACTGCAGCCTTACTATCGGCAGCAGGGAATATTATTGATTACCATGCGTTTGTTCCTGTGGATGAAAATGATGCTTTTACAGTGACATCGGGATCATATATAGATGCGATTTTGATTAAACAATCGTTGGCAGATAGTGCTGATAATTACGCAACTGAAAAAGAAAGTAACTTAACTAGTTTACAAAATAATATTGACAGTTTGCAGTGTATGCAAGATGGCAATTATTGGGATAAGACAACTCTTGTTTGCTCAACTACACCAGCTGCAGGAGTAAGTACAGCTATAAGCGTATCTAATGGCGGTACTAATATTCTACAAAAAGCCGATTCTCAGGGGGTGTTTAGATGAACATGCCTTATGTTACAAAACGCTTAAGTGGTTTTAGTTTAATTGAGCTTTCAATTGTTTTAGCGATACTTGGGGTTATGTTTTTAGCTATACCCGCAGTGATACCAACTATTCAGCAGATTTTTGTTGCAGAAAATGATGAGCAAACCTTAGATAGAGCAGAGAGTTCTATTAAAGGGTTCTTAAAGGCACAAAGTCGTTTTCCTTGTCCAGATTCAAATGCGGATGGTATTGAGGACTGTGGAGCTGGCGTGGATGCCGGTTTATTACCCTATAAAACGTTAAAGTTGTCATCGCCTGTTAAAAATGGATTCGGTCAACCGATTGCCTATAGTGTTTACCGTAAAAGTAATGCAAGTGCCAACTTAGACGCTGATTTGGCGAGTCTTAAAAATCGCTTTTCTCCTATTCTTCCTAATGCTGAGAGTAGTACAAATTCAAATGGTTTAGATTTTTGCTGGGCATTGAAAAATGCCATAGCTGCACCAAATTCAAATCAATTTAGTTATGTAGGAAGCAGTTCTTCACCCTATAACCAGGCTTTTGTTTTGGCTAGTCCGGGAGCCTCAAATGCAAATAATGCAGGAACATTTTTTGATGGTATCAATCAAATAGATTCTAAGGGATTTGAATTACCAAATAAAGTGATTGACAGTACCTATGATGACACCGTTAAAAGTGTTGGTTTTGCTGAATTAGCGGGTGAATTGCAATGTTCTAGTTTGTTAGGACGTGTGAATGGTGCTGCACGAACAAGTTATGCAATGTATGACTTACAACGGTTAATGGATTATACAGTGGGTTTTAGAGCATTAGCTTTAAATGTACATGAAGGTAATGTTGACCAGGCCGAGTTTGTTGAAGCCTTAGCTATTGCTGATGCAGCGATTTATGCAGCACAAACTGTTATTGCGATTGCAGCAGGAGCGGAGAGTTTTGGTGTTGCCGTTGCTGCGATTGCTATTCCTGCTGTTGCAGCGGGAGCTTTAACCGTAAAAGGGTTGATTGATGCAGCTAATGGATTGAGTGATGCAAAAAAAGCTAGGGATGTTGCCTCCGCCCAAAAAACGGAAGCGGATGCACAAAAGGTTGATATTGATACGTTATACGCACAAAAACTAGCTAAGACGAAAGCTTTAGACAGTAAAGGGTGGTTTTAATGGAAATGTACCCAGGTCACAAAAAAATGTTTCAGAAATCATTGGGGTATAGTTTAATTGAGATGTCGATTGCCTTGATGGTATTGGGTTTTGTGGTCACTGTTCTCGCCGGATTGTATCCAAAAATAACCGAGAGTTCGGCAAAACAACAATCAGGGTTACAAACAAACCGTTTAGAAGAGTCTGTATTAGGTTTTGTCTTTGCCAAAGGACGGTTACCTTGTCCATCAGCTGATATGAGTGGCGTTGAGGATTGTAGTTTGGTTAAAGGAGAGTTTCCATATCGAACCTTAGGGTTTGCCTCAGCGATACGAAACCAGGCTGGAGTTGCTTTACGTTATGCGGTTTTTGACAAAGCCCTGACTGGAGCATCGGATATGGAACTAACCGTATTAAAGGACCGCTATGAAGCCTATATAGCAACGGATAATAATGATGTTAATATTCGACCCGTTGCACAAAATTCAGTCTTAAATGTAGGCAGTCCAAATGGTTTAGACATGTGTCATGCTTTGCAAAATGGTTCAAATACATCTAATGATTCTTCTCGACTACATTCTGGAACAGGAGCTAAATTTAAACATGTGGCTTATTTAATTCATGACCAAGGGCTTCAAGATGCTGATGGATTAAATGGACTTTATGATGGAAGTAATAGCCTAAATGCAACGGATTTAGGATTTGATTCAGCAGACAATGTGGATGGAGCCACAAATGATGATTATGTGTATGTGAAATATTTTGGCCAGCTATGGAGTGATTTAGGTTGTTCATCAGCCATTTCATCGGTTGGGCATGCTCATCCTAATGCGGCAAGTGCATCAGCGATTATGAATCAAGCATTGGCGGATTATAAAGTTCAAGCAGAGCTTGCAGTCGATGTCGCTAATGCCGATATTGCTGCGGCTGCCGCATCTATTTTAAGTGCGGCAAGTGGTACGGCATCAGCGGCGGCAACGATACCTATTGCAACCTCTGAGTCAATTAATACAGCCGGAGTTGCGGCACCGACTGCCGCACTTTCTGTAGCTGCAGTTGCCGCTGCCGCTGCCAGTGTAGTTACTGCATCCGTGATTACTGGTATGGCTGCTGTGAATAAAACTGGGGCAGAGGATTTAGTGAACCAAGTTACAACGAAGTTAGCTGAAATAAATACATTAAATGCTTCAATTTATAGTAATGCTGTTCAAGCAGATGCTAAAGGTGTATATCAACAATAATGAAAATATTAAGAGAGAATCTTATGAAACCACATATAAAGAAAAATAGAATACGCAGGGCAAAGCAATCCGGCTTCACTCTTGTTGAAATGTCTGTGGTTTTAGTGATTATTGGGCTGATTATTGGAGCGGTTTCAATTGGTTCTGATTTACAACGTAATGCGGTATATCAACAAATAAGCTCTAGTTTTGTTCAACCTTGGAGTCAAGCCTACCAAAATTATTTTAATAAAACGGGTATTGTTATTGGTGACTCAGCTAGTGCCCCAACTTTGAAAGTGGATGGTGCTAATACCACTCCTGGAGAGATTTGTACCACAAGTTTACAGGGGTTTATGGATGCCGCAGGTATCCGTATGCCTGCAGGGCGTGCAGAAGGTAGTGAAGATGCGTTTGTTTATTTAGATAGCAACGGTAACCCTCAGCAAACAACGGTTTGTTTTCATAATGTTGATTGGACTTTGCCTGGAGCAACAACGGGCTATGTGGTGAGAAAACGTAATGTTATGGTTATTAAGTCATTAACACCTGATTTAGCACAGTTTTTAGACTCTCAAGTTGATGGCAAAGTTGATGCAAGATTTGGTTTGTTTAGAGAGAGCTCTTTAGCTAACAGCACCAGTGCAACCTCTACAGATTGGTCTATTGATAATAGAAGAGCTTATGGTGATTCTAGCGATACGAATCATGATGAATCCCAGGTAGCTATTGTAACGGCTTACTATCTAATGAATAACTAATTAAGTGAGTTATGATTTGTTATCTCTAATGACTTTGCTTGTATCTAGCGAGGTTGATTAAGTATTCACGGAGGTTTATTTATATTTTTGTGGGTACTTCTAAAAGATATTTTTGACTATTATTTGGTGTTATTTTCTTTTTGCTATTCATTTTGTAAATTTTTGCCCCTCACTTTCCACAATAAATTCTTTCTAAAATCCAGATTGATTTAATATACGCAATTCAATTTTGTGACAATGAGTCCGTACATCAAGGTAAGATAACTTGTTGTTATTTACGAAATGTATTTGCTTTATAAAATAAATTAACAAGGAAAGGGTGAGTGAACAAAATTTTATTAATCGCATTTACTGCTTTGGCGAGCATGATTGCCCCTTTTTCGATAGATACATACCTTCCATCATTTCCAGCAATAGAAGATTATTATGGCGTTTCACGAGAAATGCTCTCCTCTTCAATGGGGGCGTATCTCGGTGCCTTTGCCATTACCACTTTACTGTGGGGGCCTTTTGCCGATCGGTTTGGTCGTAAATCAGTTGCGGTAGTTTCATTGTTTGGGTTTGGTCTTGCCTCAGTAGGTTGTGCCTTAGCCCCAACCTTTGATGGTTTTATGATTTTTAGAGTCATGCAAGGAATTTTAGCGGGTGGAGTGATTATTGGCGGGCGAGCAATGATTAGGGATGTCTTTCCGCCTAAAGAGGCTCAAAAAACCATGGCGATTGTGATGATGGTCTTTGCCATTGCTCCTGCCCTTGCACCTATTGTTGGCGGTTATTTAGAAACCCATTTTGATTGGCAAAGTATCTTTTACTTTTTAACTATCTATGCGGCATTTACGCTGTTTATTTTGTTGTTTTTTATCAAAGAAACACAGCATAAAGAACACGTGCAATCCATACAGCCTAAAAAATTAATGAGTTCTTATTGGCACAGCATCAAGCACCCAATTTTTTTACGATTAGTGGTATCGCAATCTTTAGTGTTTGGCGGCCTATTTGTTTATATTGCGGGTTCAGCCAGTGTGATGTTTGATCACCTAAAGTTAGGGCCAGAAGATTTTTGGATTCAATTTGTACCAATGGTGGGAGGCATGATCTTAGGCTCTATTACTTCTCATAGAATGACTGATAAATATTCACCTATGCATATTGCCAGTGCCTCTTTTGCCGTGGCTGGTTTAGCGGCTATTTTAGGACTAACCTCTGACTTTTTATTTGAGCCTTCTGTTTTTAGTGTGATTCCATTTATTAGTTTATTTGCCTTTGGACTCTCTTTTGGATTACCAGTTTTAGCTACGCTTGCTTTAGATTGTTTGCCCGAAAAAAGAGGTATGGCCGCTTCAGTACAAAGTTTAATGCAAATGGGAACCGCCGCTTTAGTCTCAATCTTAGTTGTGCCATTTGTACATGATTCGCTTCTGTTAATGGCATCATCTACACTGTTACTTTGGTTGGTAGCGGTAATTTTGTGGGCAAGCGTTTATCGTAAGGTAGAAAAGTTGGTTGAAGTTCGTTAGGCGTTGCACCTGACTGATACTCTATGAATAATAAAAAAGCCCGTAGGCTCATGTTATGAGCTTTACGGGCTTTTTTCGTCTTTACTAATTTTACTGAAGCGTAGGATTATTTTAGGCTTGCAATAATTTCAGCTTCAACTTGATCAATAGGCTGAGTACCATCTACTTTAATGTATTTTAACGCTGGATTTTTAGCGGCAACATCTGTGTAGTAGTTAATTAAAGGTGCTGTTTGCTCATGATAAACAGCTAAACGATCTTTAACCACTTCCGGCTTATCGTCATCACGTTGAACTAGGTCTTCACCTGTTTCGTCATCTTTACCTTCTACTTTTGGAGGGTTATACACAACATGGTAAGTACGACCAGATGCTAAGTGAGCACGACGACCTGACATACGGTTTACAATCTCTTCATCAGGCACATCAATTTCAATCACCGCATCAATTTCAACGCCTGCTTCAGCAACAGCATCGGCTTGCGGAACAGTACGTGGAAAACCGTCTAATAAAAAGCCATTTGCACAATCTGGTTCGGCAATACGTTCTTTAACCATACCAATGATGATTTCATCCGTTACTAGTTGCCCAGCGTCAATGGCCGCTTTAGCTTGTTTACCTAATTCAGTTCCAGCTTTAATAGCGGCACGTAGCATGTCGCCAGTAGAAATTTGCGGAATATTGAATTGCTTAGTTAAGAACTGAGCTTGTGTACCTTTACCGGCACCTGGAGCACCTAATAGAATGAATTTCATTTAGAATCCTAGTAATTAGAAAAAAGTTGGCAATATTATACGGTGTTTCTTAGCGGCATAAAAGTTTAACCTGTGAAAGTTTAATTCATGCAGGTTTAACTCATATTTAAGTTTTACCAGGCCTGGTAAAAATGTTTGATTGATTATCTCGGTGCTAGGTTTTGCTCTGTTTCAAGAGGTTTTGAATGATGTTAATGGCTTGTTGTTCATATGAACCGCCAAAGAGATTAAAGTGATTGATTACGTGGTATAAATTATAGAGTGGTTTTCTTTGTGAATAACCCGAATCTAAAGGATAAATACTGTTGTATCCTGCATAGAACTGTTGACTAAATCCACCAAAAAGTTCAGTCATAGCAATGTCTGTTTCACGGTCACCATAATAGCAAGCAGGGTCAAAAATCACTGGTTCGGAGTCTGTTTGATCGTCATTTTCAAAAGCAAAACTGCTGTTTCCACCCCATAAATCGCCATGTAATAATGAGGCTTTAGGTGAGTAGCTTTGAAACCAAAACGGCAAAGTGTCAATTAGTTGTTGACCAAGTTCAAACATAGCGGGCTGTGCGCCACGTAATTGTGCCAATTCAAGCTGAGGTTTCAGGCGTTGGCTTGCATAAAAATCAACCCAGTTAAAGTGCCACTCGTTTTTTTGCAAGGTATGACCAATATAGTTATTTTCAAACCAACCAAAAGGTTGGCTAGTTTGATGGATTTGTTGGTGCATATAGCCAAGGTCACGACCGCGTTGAAAGTCATCACCTTTATTCGTTAAACTAAGGTACTCCATTAATAACCAGGCCTGGTTATTTTCAAAGATGCCGAAGCCTTTTAGTTTTGGACAACGCATGCTATTAGACTGATAAATCGCATTGAGGTTATGGGCTTCTGTCTCAAACAGCGGAAATAGAGAGGGCTGGTTAAGCTTTAAAAAGAAGTTACCTTGATTGGTATGGATTTGATAGGACTGATGAATATCACCGCCCATAACTGAATGAGCGGTATTAATGTGAACAGACTCATTGAGCTGTTCAGACAGGTGTTTTGAAAAAGCGTGCCAGTCCATAATGACTCCTTATTGATGCCCGAGGAGTAGTGTTGATTAGCTTGCCTCAAGCCTCAAATATTAATTAAAAAGGTCGTCGGTAATCTCTTCTATTTGCTTTTGCGATACTTTTGGTACCTCTGGTGCATTCTCTTCTCTAAAAATTTCTGTAATTGACCCAGGGGTATTTGTCGGTACAGCTTGCCCCGTTTCTGGATCAATTGGAATATTAACAATGCCATCAGGTTGAGTGAATGGAACATTTGGATAAGCTTCAAGAGCCACTTTCATGTAATCCATCCAGATAGGTAATGAAGCTCTACCGCCTACTTCACTGCGTCCAAGTGTGGTTGGGCTATCAAATCCTACCCATACAGTTGTGACTATATTTGAATTGAATCCTGAGAACCAAGCATCTTTTTGTTCGTTGGTGGTTCCTGTTTTACCTGCAATATCTACTCGGTTTAGCTCTTTGGCTTTTTTACCAGAACCAATGCGAATAACATCTTGCATGATGGTATCCATAATATAGGCGTTACGCTGTTCTATTACTCTTGGAGCATTTTGCTCATCACCTGGCACACAACGGTTATCAGTGCAGGCAATTTTAGGAACGGTTTTGTAAAGCACATCACCATTAAAATCGCGAACTTCATCAATAATATAAGGCTCAATCAAATACCCAGTGTTTGAAAATGTCGAATAAGCTCTAGCCACTTCCCAAGGCGTAAACTGCACACTTCCTAATGCGAGTGATAAGTCACGGTGTTTATCAATCTCTTCTTTTGGGAATCCAAAACGTTCAATATATTCTGAGGCATCACTTATACCTAGTTTTCTGAGTAATCGAATAGAAACCAAGTTACGTGAGAAAGCCAAAGCGTTACGTAAACGGGTAGGGCCATAAAAACGACCAGAATAGTTTTCTGGACGCCACACATCTTCTAAGTTTTTGTCGTGAAAAACCACCGGGGCATCGTTAATGGTGGTTGCCGCAGTCATGCCGCTATTTAAACCGGCAGAATATAAAAATGGTTTAATGTTAGAACCTACTTGGCGGCGTCCGTGAGTGGCACGGTTAAATTTACTTCTAAAATAATCGTAACCACCTACTAATGCAAAGATATGCCCGTCATGTGAATCAATAGAAACCAAAGCCGATTCTGTTGCAGGATCTTGAGCAAGTTGCCATTGGTTATTCAGTAGCTCCAAATAGATTACATCGCCTTTTTTTAGTACATCTTGCGGCTTTTTAGGATTTTTCCCTTTGTAGTTGACGGTTTTGTAGGGTGCAGCCCATTCCATAGTGCTGAATGGAATTGAAATTGTTTCACCATTTTCCATTAAGACTTGGGTATCTGTTTTAGCAAAGTCGGTAACGACACCAACCTGTAAATCGCCATAATTTGGCGTGTCTTTTAGTTGCTCTAAAATCGCATCTTGGTCTTCAAAAGAGGTTAAGTCTAAATTGGTGATAGGACCACGGTATCCGTGACGGCGTTCATAACGTTGTAAACCTTCACGTACTGCTTTGTTGGCTTGTTTCTGTAGTTTGCTGTCAATGGTAGTTACAATCGTTAAGCCATTTTGCAACGCTTCAAGACCAAATTTTTCAAGTGCAAAAGAGCGAGCCATCTCGGCAACATAATCGGCTTCAACATCAACCATTGCAGCATGCTTGTCGGCATGCACTTCAACCTCTTGTGCCTGTTTCATTTCATCTTCTGTAATGAAATTAAGCTCATGCATGCGGCGTAAAACATAGTTACGTCGTAGTTTAGCTCGGCTAGGGTTTGCAATAGGATTATAGGCTGATGGGGCTTTTGGCAAACCTGCAATCATGGCATATTCGTCAAGCGTTAATTCAGAAATTGGGCGACCATAATAGGTTTGTGCAGCCGCGGCAACACCGTATGATCGATAGCCTAAAAAGATTTTATTTAGGTAAAGAGCCAATATCTCTTGTTTGCTAAGTTCGTTTTCTATTTTGTAGGAGAGAATAATCTCGTTCAATTTTCTTAAATAAGTCTTTTCTTTAGTTAAAAAGAAGTTACGAGCCACCTGCATGGTGATGGTTGAACCACCTGATTTTTTATCACCAGTAGTAACCAGTTCATAGACCGCACGGCCTAAACCACGAAAATCGACACCACCATGTTCAAAAAATCGTTCATCTTCCGCAGAGATAATGGCTTGGGTCATACGTTCTGGAATTTGAGAATACTCTAAAGGTAGGCGTTTTTTGGTACCTATTTCACTGATTAATTTATTGTCTTTGGTCACGATACGAAGCGGAACTTGGTAACTGACATCTTTAAGTTCAGATGCATCTGGCAGGGTTGGATAGATGGTTACATAGTAATAGGTTGCCGCAATAGCAGGAATGATAATGCCAAAAATAACAAAGCTAATTGCAAAAAACCATAAAAAGATTCGACGTTTCTTTTTAGGTGGTTTCACAGGTGGTTCTTGAGCTGAAGAAGTTGTGTTCTCAGGTGTCGGGCTTTTAGCCAGATCATTTTTCACTTCAATTGTTGGATTGTTTTCTTCACTCATGAATTGACTCTGTTTGTGTTCGTTTGGCTATTTGCAACGTACTTTGTATCGCTTAATCACGAAACTCTGTGCATGCTGTATTTTGTTTTAAAATTGAGGCTATTATAGCTTTTTTGCGTATTAAGTTGATAGGCAATTTACGATTGAATGATGAAAGAAAACTGCGGATTAAAGGGGGGTGAACATCTATCAGGAGTGAGGATATGGCTAGAAGAAATTGAAAACAATGAAATGTGCTATCTATAAAACTAAAAAACCCAGCCAGGGCTGGGTTTTAAACAGTAATAAAATCCGTTTTATTACTTGCTGTAACGACCTGTTTTGATGTCGCTGTACATTAGATATAGGTTACCAATAATGATAAATGCTGCCGCTAACGCTACACCTGCAAGACCAATTGCAACTTGTAGTGATTGTGGAAGAATGCCAGCCCAAATACCTAAAAGAACCGCTAATGGAATAACCACAGCAACTACGATAGTAAGTAACATTTTTACAAAGTTATTCATGATTTTTTGCCTCAACAAAGTTTTATATATTTTATTTCACCTCGAACTATACTGATTTTACGCTTAAATTTCAATCAAATTACCCGCTTAAGATTGATTTATATCAAGTTTATACCGCTCATTAAGGGCAAGATATTTTTATGGTTTTTTGTTGCTGGTTTATGACCTGTAATAGGACCTGTATTAGGACTTGTATTAGCTACCTATAAAAATTGACTTTATTCTAGTTTGGGCTCTATGCAACCTCTATTCAATATTTTGTACTTGCTCTCTCATTTGTTCTATTAACACCTTTAGGTCAACACTGGTTTGTGAGGTAAAAGCATTAATTGATTTGGAGCCAAGCGTATTCGCTTCACGATTAAGTTCTTGCATTAAAAAGTCGAGCCTTCGGCCTATCGGCGATAAAGGTTCTGTTTTACCATTTTGAGTAATGATGTGTATCACTTCATTGAGGTGGATTTTAATGCGTTCAATCTCTTCATTAATATCCATTTTTTGTGCGATTATGGCGACTTCTTGATGAAAGCGGTATTCGTTTACCTCATCTCCTATATGATTGTTTAAATTTTCGGCTAAGCTTGTTATTCGATTTTTAAGGTTTTGTGTGTGGTTTTCTAAAATACTTGGTAATTTGGCTTCAAGGTGAGCAATCAGTTGGGATATTGATTCACAACGTTGCAAAATCACTTCCGCTAAACCTTGTCCTTCACGAAGCCGATGTTCACTAAATAAATCAATGGCTTTTTGTAAATCGTTTAAAACTTGTGTATCTAAAGTCTCTTGCTCTATGTTTGAATCATTTACTTGAAGTACACCTGGCCACTGTAAAACCTCAAGTGGGTTAATATGGCTTGCTGCAGGTATTGAGTTTTGTACTTGATCAATGGCTTTATTTAAAGAATCAAGTAACGCTGCATTTACCTGCATTGAAGGTTGCGTTTGAGCGATATTAACCTGTAATGAGATATCGAGCTTACCACGAGCAATGCGTTGTTTGAGTTGGGTTCTTAAGGCTGTTTCTAGATGTCTAAAGTTATCAGGTAAACGAGGGCTTATCTCTAAATAACGCTGATTGACCGAGCGAATTTCCCAACTTATTTGCCCAAAATCATGATTCTCTTGAGTACGAGCAAAAGCGGTCATACTGTTTACGTTGTAATTTAGATTGCTCATTTTCAATGCCTAAATTTTTTGGAGTCGTTGACTTATAATAACGGTAATTTAGCAAGACTCAGAGTAAAAGGAAACACAATGGTGCAAACGGTTGTATTGGCTACCGGTAATCAAGGTAAGTTACAAGAAATGTCTGATATTTTACAGCCGCATGGTTGGCAGGTAAAAGTGCAGTCTGAATTTTTTGATACTGAAGCCGAAGAGACAGGGTTAACGTTTATTGAAAACGCAATTTTAAAAGCACGCTACGCTTCTCAAAAAACAGGGTTACCTGCGATTGCGGATGATTCCGGAATAGAAGTGTCTGCTTTGCAGGGTCGCCCAGGAATTTATTCAGCACGTTATTCACAAGATATTTACGGTGAAGCGACTAATGATGAAACGAATCTTCAAAAGTTATTAGATGAGTTGGCAGGCTTGCCTGCAGAACAACGCCAAGCAAGCTATTATTGTGCAATGGTATATTTAGAACACGCTGATGATCCAACTCCCATTATTGGTTTAGGGCGTTGGTATGGTGAGATTTTGACCGAAAAACGCGGAGATGGCGGATTTGGTTATGACCCGATTTTTTGGGTAGAAGAGTTTGGTAAAACAGCAGCAGAATTGCCAAAATCACAAAAAAACCAAGTGAGCCATCGGGCACAGGCTTTAAACGGGTTGGTTATGCAATTAAGACGTGGAGCTTAATTATTGGCAGTGAATTGTTAATTTAACAATGCAATTTACCAGGCCTGGTAAATTCAAATTCCTTTAAATCCAAACCTCTTCTGCATATTCCACAATATGAACTGTTTTGTGAAGTTTGTCTTCAATCGCTTTTTTAAAGATTTCTTGTTTATCACGCTCTCCATGAATCAAGAAGACTTTATCAAGCGTTTCAAAGGCTCCCACCCATTTGAGCATGTCCTTTTGATCGGCATGGGCTGAGAAACCATTAATCATGAGTCGGTTGGCTCGTACTTTGATTTTTTCGCCATATACGTGAATAAATTCAGCCCCATCAACCAAGTTCCTACCTAAAGTTCCCTCTACCTGGTAGCCCACAAAGATCAGGGTGTTTTTATCATTCCATAAACGGTGTTTAAAGTGATGCAGAATTCGTCCACCATTACACATTCCACTTCCTGCAATGATAATCGCACCCGATTCAACCTCGTTAATTTGCATAGAGTCAGCACCGCTAACGGTGTACTCTAAGTACGGAAAGTCAAACACAGAACCATCTTTATTAAACAGTTCTTGGGCAGTCTTGTTTAGGTTTTTATGGTTTTGGTTGTAAATGACAGTCGCTTTGGTGGCCATTGGTGAATCTAAAAATATCTTACATTCAGGAAGTTCATTGTCGTAATACATCTGTTTTAGTAAGATTAAAATCTCTTGGGTTCGTTCAATGGCAAACGAAGGAATAAGAACATTCCCTTCATTTTTAAGTGTTTGAATTACTGCAGTTTTAAATTCATTCACACTGTCTTCTAAAGAGCGATGATTGCGGTCTCCATAGGTTGATTCTATATAAAGTGCATCCGCTTTTGGAATCGTTGTAGGAGAGGGCATAACGGTATCAATACAACCACCTAAATCGCCAGAAAAGACAATGGTTTTATTTTGTCCATCATCGTTAAAATCAATTTGAATGGTGGATGAACCTAAGATGTGACCAGCATTTCTAAAGGTTGCACTAACATTTTTATCAAGCTGAATAGTATTATCGTAGTCTGCATATTGAATGTTCATATCAAAAACGGCTCTGGCATCATCAATCGTATAGATTGGCTCAGCAACTTCTTTTTCATCACCACGGCGTTTGGCTTTTTTGAGTGAGGTTTTGAAGTCTTCTTCGGCTATTTTTGCACTATCTAATAATACAACCTCGGCTAAATCCATTGTGGCTCTAGTGGCTACAATTCGACCATTGAACCCTTCTTTAACCAGTTTAGGTATGCGACCAACATGGTCTAAATGGGCATGAGTAATGAGTAAAATATCAACATCTTGAGGATTAAAGCCGAAAGGCTCAGCTGAGTCATGATCAGAGTGGCCTTGAAACATCCCGCAGTCTATGAGTATTTTGGGGCCAGATTTAAGCTGTAAAAAATGACATGAACCCGTAACGGTTTCAGCTGCACCAAACGATTGAATAGGAACCATAGTAAAGGCCTCTTTTTAATGGAGTGTTGATCAGATTAGCATATGCTTGAGTTTAAGCACATAATTTAAATCAACATTACATTAAATCAATTTCTTAAAGAATTTCAAAATCATTATTAACGACACTAGACAAGTAGTGTGAAAGGTAAAAAGTCCTTCTATTTGAGATTTTATTCATTAGATAACGTTACCGTTACACCTTTATTTGACACTAGGTAATCGCGTCCCAAACCACTATTAGCCATAGTGCCTTTAATATTATGTTGACCACGCACAACTGTACCTACTGAGACCGCGTGTCCATTTTTGATGCAATTTACTGGTTGCAGCTTATACTCATAACGTAAACGCTTTGCGTTAAGGTGGGCTGTGCCATAGACTTTACAGCCTTTAGCTGGCCCTTGAACAATCTTTAGTTCTACAGGATAAGGATTGGATTGGGTCGGTTGACCTTGGATTTGTGTCATTAAAATTGCTCGAGTCTGTTCTGCTGCTGAGCTATTAGTGCTAAAAGATGCCAGAGTAAGGCAAGAGATCGATAAGGTAATAAAGTGCGTTTTTAACATGAATATTCCCTCTAAATTGGAATATTAGTATCGCTTAATATAAATGCGACATTCAATACAAATCGTCATTGATAATAATTAGGCATGGTCTAGTTAAAGTTATAAAACCTAAATATCGTCCTCTGTTTTTACACGCAAAAAGTCTATAAAACGGTAGAATGTGTGGCAAATGCTGGTCTGTTAATGTTAGGCCTGAAAATTTAATGATAGAGATAACTTTGTGAATTTTACTCAGCCACTTCCGCTTAGCTTGTATGTGCATTACCCTTGGTGTGTGCAAAAATGCCCTTATTGTGACTTTAATTCACACACGCTTAAAAAAGAGATTGATGAAGCGGCTTATATCGATGCGATGTTGCTTCAGTTGGAACGATTGCTGCCGCAGATTTGGGGGCGACCGATTCGTTCAATTTTTTTTGGTGGCGGCACACCAAGTTTGATTTCAGAAGAGGGGTTAAATCGATTTTTATCGCAAGCCAGAGCCTTGTTAGGGTTTTCTCCAGAAATAGAGATTACGTTAGAAGCCAACCCTGGTACGGTTGATTTTGAAAAGTTTGCGGGTTTTTATGAGGCTGGTATTAATCGATTATCAATGGGTATACAGTCATTTGATGATGAAAAGCTTAAAGCTCTTGGCAGAATTCACTCCGCGAATGAGGCGGATAAAGCCATATTAGCCGCCAAATCAGCAGGGTTCACAAACTTTAATTTAGACCTAATGTTTGCGTTACCCAACCAAACTTTAGAGCAAGCCATTGCTGATGTTGAGCAAGCCTTGAGTTATCAGCCACCGCATTTATCGCATTATCAATTAACCTTAGAACCCAATACGCCATTTTATAAAAATCCGCCAGTATTACCCAACGATGACCAGGCCTGGGAATTTCAACAAGCTTGCCAACAAGTGATTGCTAAAGCAGGGTATGAACATTATGAAGTCTCTGCCTATGCTCAGAAAAATCGCCAGTGTAAACATAACTTAAATTACTGGCAATTTGGTGATTACATTGGATTGGGTGCGGGGGCTCATGGAAAAATTACCATGGCACCAGAAGGACGAATTTTTAGAACTCAAATGCCTGCCTCACCAGGTGGTTATATAGAAGCGATGAAATCACCCGATGCTGGACGTACTCACTGGTTAGAAGATGAGGACGCTATTTTTGAATTTATGCTCAATGCCTTGCGATTGCAGCAAGGCTTTGATTTGCATCTGTTTGCATTAAGAACAGGGTTGCCACACAGCCAAATTTTGCCTACTTTAGAGAGTTTGCAAAACCAAGGTTTAATCACGGTTAGTGACTCTAGCTGGTTACAATTAACCCCAAAAGGGCAACAATATCTCAATGATGTGGTCAGTGCTTTTTTAACTGAGTAAAACGTATAATAAGAGTCTTGTTAAAGCCATTGTTGATTACAAAGGTGATTATAGAAACTCCCATTTTATGAACTATTAAGAGTAATTTTGTGACAAAAACTGCTATTAAATGGTCAAAACGCGCCATTTTGATTATTGCCATTATTCCGATATTGCTGTTTTTGGCGTTTGCTGGAGCAGTAAGTCTAATTGATTTTAATCAGTACAAACCCCAAATTGAAAAAGAAGTCAAAGAGCTAACTCATCGAGACTTTAAAATTGAGGGTGAGGTAAAGGTTTCTATTTTGCCGTTTATGTTTCATGTTGGTGACATGCGTCTAAAAAACAAACCTGGATTTGGTTCTGAAAATCTAATGACGATGAAAGAGGCTCAAATAGAGCTATCATTACCGCAATTGTTTTTAGAGCGAAGGGTTAAGGTTCTTAGCTTGGAGTTAATTGAACCTAAAATTCATTTTGTACAAATGGCTAACCAAAATAACTGGTCAGATATTGATTTTTTAGCAGCCATACTGCCTAACAATAGCACTCAAAAATTGAGTCAATTAAGTTCAAGTGATGGGCTGTTTAATCCAAACTATTTACGTCACGCTAACGTCACTTCAAAAACAAATTTACCAGGCCTGGTAAAAGTGGCTAATGAGAGTAATGCGGCAAATGGTAATACCAGTGAGAACAACCAAGATTGGAGTTTAAAGAGTTTATTAATTAAAAATGGTGAAGTTGACTACACTGATAAAACCCAAAACTATACGGTGAGTGTCAGTAAAGTAAACTTGCTCTCTTTTGATATAAAGCCCAATCAGCCATTTGAAATAAATAGCGATTTTGTATACAAGCATAGCCAATCCCAGAGACAGTTTGATTTTGAAATCAATGCCAAAATGTTGTTAGCTAAACAGTTTAGTCAATTGCATTTATCTAATTGGCAAGGCGTGTTTCGCATGCAGTTGCCAAAAGAGCAAAATCGTCCAGATGTACGCCTAACGACCCATGGTGAAGGGTTTATGGTTGATTTTACTGAGCAACATGTCTACATTAAAAATGCGGTTTTAGAAGGCTTGAATTCAGAAGTAAAAACCAGTTTTGATGGTAGTTACGGTGCGGTTCCCGAGTTTGCAGGCAACTTCACGGCTAAAGAGCTTGATTTAAAATCGTGGGTAGAGCATTTAGGTTTTCCAGTTCCCGCAATGGTTAATGAGCAATCTTTAACTAAAGCAACGGGCACCTTTAATTGGCATTGGGATGGTAAAACGCTTTCTATTAAAGAGGTTAATGCCAAGGTCGATGATACCGACATCACTGGCAAATTATCCATTCCATTTCACTCTTCGATGCCAGCAAAATTTGATTTAACGCTAAACCATTTGAACTTACAAAACTACCTCATAAAAGGTGAGTTAAAACAGGTTGATGCTAATCTCAAAAACACGGTAAATAACGGCGTTAATTCTCAGCCAGAAGACACCGTTGCAAGCTTCGAAAGTTCTGAAAATACACAAAAAAAAACTCTAAATACCAGGCCTGCTAAATTACAAAACACCTTTTATCCCATTCCCGTTGCGTTTTTGCAAACCCTGTATGCACAAGGTTCACTTAAGTTGGTGGATTTTTCTGCGGCAAATATTAAAGCAAAAAAAGTCACCATAGAATTTCAGAGCCGAAACGGTGAACTTGAGTTAGCACCCTTTGATATTGTGTTTAATGAAGGCTTGATGCAATCTAAGCTTTTGATTGATTTATCTAATCCTCAGCCAGATTATTTTTGGAAAGGACAAACCAAATCTCTCGCTCTAAATCAGCTAATGCCAAAACAGCAATCAAACTTAAATGGTAGCTTAAGTAGCCATTTTATTTTTGCCACAAAAGGAAATACAACCAAAGATTGGGCAGAGAATCTGCAATGTAAAATCAATGCAGAAATAGAAAACGCCAAACTTTATGGCGTAAACCTAAACCAATTATTGCAAGGTGATTTGGATTTGAATCCACAGCAAGCAACTTTTACCCATTTTAAATACCTTAAAACAAAGGGGAGTTGTGAGAGGGGCATTTACAGCCCAATGCTTCTTACCGTTGTAAGTAATCGTTTTAAAGGAAGCGGTAGTGGTCAACTAAATTTGGCAACCGAACAAGTGGATGGCGTCTTACGATTAAGGGTTGATAGCTCAGAAGACTTTATGAAAGGACTAGCTATAAAAGGATTAAAGGGTACTACATTGCCATTGGTTTTTAAGGGTGATATGCAAAACCCTAATTGGTCTATCGATTTTGCAGAGTTAAGCCCAAAATTGATTGATAAATCGCCAGTTTTAAAGGCTTTACAGGCGATTTTAAATTAAAAGTTATAGGACGATTTGAAAGATTGAGGTGGGTTTAAACACGCTCAAAAATTAAATCCCAAACTCCGTGGCCTAGTTTATGCCCACGAGCTTCAAACTTAGTAAGCGGGCGATAATCTGGACTAGGTGTGTATTGTCCTTCACCACTGATGTTGCGGTAATCTTCAGCTTCATTCATCACTTCCATCATGTGAACGGCATAATCTTCCCAGTCTGTTGCCATGTGAAATTGCCCACCAGGTTTAAGGTGCGAGGCAATCGTTTTTGCAAAAGCAGGTTGTACAATACGGCGTTTATTGTGGCGTTTTTTATGCCAAGGATCAGGAAAAAACAGATAAACACCCGCCAATGAATCCTTTGGAATACATTTTTCCAACACTTCAATCGCATCGTCATTAAAAACACGTATATTAGTTAAACCTTTCTCTTCAACTAATTTTAATAACGCACCAATACCAGGCCTGTGGACTTCAATACCAATATAGTTTTGTTGAGGGTTTGCTTCGGCCATTTCTGCTAAGCTTTTTCCCATTCCAAAACCAATTTCAACCACTGTAGGGGCATCACGGCCAAACAGTTCTGTAAAGTCTAATAATTGATCACTGACGGTTAAACCAAATTTTGGCCATTGCGTATCAATTGCTTTTTGTTGTGCGGCAGACAAACGTCCTTGGCGTAAAACAAAGCTTTTAATACGGCGTGTAATCGTTGATTTATTATCGTCTTGAGTTTGGTTTGATTTGCTTTCTTCAGTCATAATTTTTCTGGTATAGGATATGAGAATCGGTTGAGTTAATTTTGAATGCGTATAGTATAGCGTAATTCAAAAAATACAATCTATTACAATCTAAGAAGCCGTCTTTAAGCAATATTTAAGCAGTCTTTATAATATAGCTTAGAGATCAGTTTTGATGGTTAAGGGCTTAAATGGCACAGAATATAAAGCATTCATTTTCAGATAAATTATTAGAGTGGTTTGATCAATATGGTCGACATGATTTACCGTGGCAACAAGAGATTAATCCTTATCGGGTTTGGGTGTCTGAAATTATGTTGCAACAAACCCAGGTTAAAACCGTTATACCGTATTATCTAAAGTTTATGCAGAGCTTTCCTACGGTGGTAGATTTGGCAAATGCTACTCAAGAGCAGGTTTTATCCCATTGGGCAGGCTTAGGTTACTATGCCAGAGGGCGAAACTTGCATAAAGCGGCTCAGCTTATTGTTGCCGAACATAATGGTGAATTTCCTAATGATTTTGATGCAATTGTGGCCCTTCCTGGAATAGGGCGCTCTACCGCCGGTGCCATTTTATCTATTGCTTTGCAGCAACGTTTTGCCATATTGGATGGCAATGTAAAACGCGTGTTAAGTCGTTATTATGCGGTTGACGGTTGGCCAGGTGAAAAAGCCATAGAAAATCAATTATGGTTACTTGCAGATAAATTGACGCCAAAGGAACGTTTTGCCGATTACACTCAAGCGATTATGGATTTAGGGGCAACATTGTGCACTCGCAGTAAGCCAAATTGCCAGGCCTGTCCGCAACAAGCAGATTGCCAAGCTTATCAGCAAAATAGGGTGGCTGAGTTTCCGTATAAAAAACCAAAAAAAGATAAACCAATTAAGCAGGCCTGGTTACTTATTCAAACCAAACAAAACGGTGATGTATTATTGCAGCAACGGCCACAAAAAGGCATTTGGGGTGGATTGTGGAGTTTGCCAGAGTTTACTAGTTTTAGCTTGTGTGAGCAATTTGTGCAAAGCCAAACCACAAGTGAACAGACTTTGATAGAATGGGATGTATTCAGGCATACGTTTTCACATTATCATTTAGATATTCATCCAATTTATCTAAAGATTGAAGATAAATGCGAAATGACAACCAATGTAGCTGAAAACACAGTGCAATATAGTACTGAATTGCCAGAGCTGTTAACGGGTAATCAAAAAGCCAATATTGATAGCGAAATACCGCCAGAAGCTTGGTATTCGTTAGCCGCTTTAAAAAATAATAAGGTGGGTTTACCAGCCCCCATTAGCAAATTGATCATGCAGTTAGATTCACGTTTACGAGATGGGTCAATTTAGCAAAGAACATTAACGGGTTACGGAGTAAAAATTATGAGCAGAAAAGTAAAATGCGTAAAAATGGGTGAAGAGTTAGAAGGTTTAGACTTTTTACCTTTTCCAGGTGAACTAGGACAAAAAGTCTATGACAATGTTTCTAAGGAGGCTTGGAAACAATGGTTAGGGCAGCAAACGATTTTAATTAATGAATATCGTTTGTCGAGTTTAGATGCAAAAGCACGTACTTTTTTATTAGAAGAGATGCAAAAGTTCTTATTTGATGATCAAGATATTGATATGCCTGATGAGTTTAAATCTGTTTAAGTTGTTTGCGGTCGGTTTGTAGAAAATTGTTTAGTCTGATTAAAAAGTAATCAGAAAGCCTTAAGGAAAAAGTGTGAGTCAGTTTGTTGATATCTATATTGGTCGCCAACCTATATTTAATAAAGACCTTGAAGTCATCGCTTATGAACTTTTGTTTCGCAGTGGAGTACAAAACAATCACGCCGTTATCTTAGGCGGTGATGCGGCCTCTGCTCAAGTGATGATGAATGTCTTTGGTGAGTTGGGGTTGGCCGAAGTTTTAGGAAATCACAAAGGCTTTATCAACTTTACTGAAGGTCTATTGCTTAGAGAGTATCATCCATTTTTCCCCAAAAGAAAAATAGTTATTGAGGTGTTAGAAGATATTGAGGTCACACCACAATTACTTGAATCTTTAGCTAAACTTAAAGAAATGGGTTTTACCATTGCATTAGATGATTATATTTTTAATCCAGAACTACAGTCGTTAGAAAAATTTGCCGATATTGTTAAGGTTGAAATAACTCAAGTAGGTCCTAAGAAACTGGCAGAGCATGCTGCTAGACTAAAAGCTCAAGGTATTCTTTTACTAGCAGAAAAAGTAGAAACTCGTGAGCAGTATGAGTTTTGCCTAAAGTTAGGTTTTGACTACTTTCAAGGTTACTTTTTTGCTAAACCTAAAATTATTGAAGGTAAAAGATTGCCTAACAATAAACTTACTATTCTTGAGCTGTTATCTAAAGTGTATAACCCCGATGTGGATATGCATAGCTTGACAGATATTATTAGTCAAGATGTCTCGTTAAGCCAAAAGTTGCTTAAATTTGTGGCTGAAACGAATGTTTCTGGTGTACAAATTTCGTCAATTCATGATGCGGTGTTGCGATTTGGTTTAAACCGTTTAAAAAGTTGGGCAAGTATGTTGGTTCTATCAGGGGTTGATGATAAACCTTTTGAACTGTTTACTACGGCTCTGACCAGAGCAAAATTTTGTGAAATTGTAGGGGCAAAAATTGGTAATGCTTCGGTAGACAGTTATTTTACAGTGGGCCTTTTTTCTTGTTTAGATGCCGTTATGGATACCGAGCTTACAACCCTAATTAAGCAGTTAGGTTTAGAGCCAAGGATTGAGATGGCTTTATTAAAAGAGCAGGGTGATTTAGGCCAAGTGTTAACGATGGTAAAAGGACTAGAGCGTGGTAAAACAGATTTTATTGTGCCTAAAGACTTAACCCCAACTGAAGTTTCTAACATGTATTTACAGGCGATGAAATTTGCAGATAGTGTGGACGTTGGTAGAAAGCGATAGCCAAATTATTGCATCATTAAAATTGTATTTATAAATTGTGTCAGTTCAATTTTAAGTCGCACAAACTAAAACGCCCTCAAATGAGGGCGTTTTAGTAATAACAGACAGGCTATTTATTGGTGGTAATTTATTGGTGATATTCTGGGCTGAAATCAACTACCGCATTAATAAATGCATCTACGGTCTCTGGATCAATACCTGGGTGAATTCCATGTCCTAGGTTAAAGATGTGACCTTCACCTTTGCCATAGCTATCTAATACGCTTTTTACTTCTTGGCGAACTCTTTCAGGTGAAGCATAAAGAACGGTTGGATCCATATTACCTTGTAAAGCAACGCGGTCACCCACTTGAGCTCGTGCATCTGCCATATCCATTGTCCAGTCAATACCTAAACAATCTGCACCAGCATCGGCCATAGCATGTAACCACTGACCACCACCTTTGGTGTAAAGAATGCATGGTACTTTACGGCCATCTTTTTCTTTAATTAAACCATCTACAATTTTAGCCATATAGTCTAAAGAGAAGGCTTTGTAGTCGCGCGGCGTTAATAGACCACCCCAAGTATCAAAAATTTGTACCGCTTGTGCACCAGCCTCAATTTGAGCGTTTAAATAGGCGGTTACTGAGTCAGCTAATACATCAAGGATTTGGTGCATCATCTTAGGCTGTTCAAACATCATGCCTTTAACTTTACCAAACTGCTTACTTGAGCCACCCTCAACCATATAAGTCGCTAATGTCCAAGGGCTACCAGAAAAGCCAATTAATGGCACACGGCCATTTAAATCTTTACGGATAGTGCTTACCGCATCCATTACGTAACCTAAATCAGAACCCATATCAGGAACAAATAGACGGTCAACATCAGCTTGCGTTTTGATCGGTTTATCAAATACAGGGCCTTCACCAGTTTCAAAACGTAATCCTAATCCCATAGCATCTGGAATTGTTAGGATGTCAGAGAATAAAATTGCCGCATCTAAAGGGTAACGCTCAAGTGGCTGTAAAGTCACTTCAGAAGCTAATTCTTTGTTTTTGCAAAGATCCATAAAAGAGCCGGCTTTGGCACGTGTTGCACGGTATTCAGGCAGATAACGACCCGCTTGACGCATCATCCATACTGGAGTGCGGTCAACTGGTTCTTTAAGAAGTGCACGTAAAAAACGATCGTTTTGTAGTTCTGCCATAATAAGGCCCTTTCTGTAGCTTAATGGGAACGTTAATCTAAACGTCCACTGAAAAATAGAGGGTTATTTTAGCGGAAAAAGCGGGTAAAGCAAGGATTTAGCTCTGCAGAATAGTGACAGAGTTATGAAGTTAATGATGTTAATGTTATGGGTTAAGAATTGCCTATAGGGCTAAATGGAGCAAATGCGTATGGCTCTTTAATAATCATGTACATCACACGTTTATATAGATATGCGTAACCTCGTACTTCGATTGTTTGCCCTTCAAGTGCTTTGATTTTGTTGTAATCAAAACGATCCCAATATTCTTTAGGAATACGAATTCCTGTCGTATCCATATTAATAATATAGTTAGTTGATGATTTATCTACCTTAACGATTTTGCCTTTAATAATTCTAAAGCCAGTGTCTTGTGTGGTGAGTTTAGAGCTATCGACTAATGGGAAGTGGCTGTCTGGATGTTTAGCTAAATAATCCCACAACTGATAGCCGCCTTTACGAGCTTTCTCTTCAGCTTGATAATAGCATTTTGCGTGTTTTAGGTTGTTATACATAGTGCGGTTTACTGCAAAACCACTTTCTAGAATTTTTTGTTGAATGCTTGTGCCATCTTTTAAAAATAGGTGCACCAGCTGTCTATTACGATTGTCTAGGCGTGTCGTATCAAATTCAACACCTACTTCTAAATTATTATTAGCGAGTAGTTTATTAAGGAAAGTCTGAGATTCTTTTGCAAGCGGTTCACCAGAGTTATTAAATTTTTGCTCTTTGGCAATTTTGGGTGCATGAATACCAATAAGTCTAACCACTTGTTTGTTGATAACTAAGGTGTCACCAGAAATGGCGTATTCCGCTTTAGTCCATAATAATTTGCTCGTGTCGATTTTGCAGCTTTGTTCGTCTTCTGCAAGGGCACTTAAAGAGAGTAGAGAGCTCATTAAAATAATGAGGCTTAAAATTGGTAGGGTAATTGGTTTCATGCTATTGATTGTAATGATTTTAAGGTTAAATACCAAGCAATTGATAAGCCAAGATAAATAAGCTTTGCAAAATTTGCCAGGCCTGGTCATTTTAAAAAGAGAAAATTATAAAAGCGAAGGGACAAGAAAATTTAGATATAAAAAAAGCACTAGAGGTAAAACCTGTAGTGCTTTTGCGTGTAACCAAAAAGATTTGATTAACGACGAGCGTATTTCTGCTTGAATTTCTCAACACGACCTTCAGTATCTACAAGAGTCTGTTTACCAGTGTAGAAAGGGTGAGATGCGCTAGAAACTTCAACACGAACTAGCGGGTAGTCTTTACCGTCTAGAGTAATTGTGTCGCCAGAAGTCTTTTCAATTGTTGAGCGAGTAATAAAGGTTTCGCCAGTTGAGATATCCTGGAAAACTACTTCTTTGTACTCTGGATGAATGCCTGCTTTCATGATGACGGTCCAATAATAAGTTAATTCTATAAAAAAAGAGCATTATATTGATAAAAATAAGAATTGCAAGCTTAATTATATAAACTTGCTTAACTTTTTATTAACTTTTATCGTTATTTAATGCATTGATTTGCATATTGATTTTTAAATCAAATTAGCCTTTCATTGCTTCAAATAATGCTTGGTTTGTTTTAGAGACTTTCATTTGGTCAATTAAGGTTTCAATCGCTTCCACTTCATTGACAGATTGTAAGAAACGACGAAGTATCCAAATGTTTTGTAGCTCTTCTGGTGTGGTGAGTAACTCTTCTTTACGAGTACCAGATTTAGTTAAGTTGATAGCTGGGAAAATACGTTTCTCTGCAATATTGCGAGAAAGGTGTAATTCCATGTTACCAGTCCCTTTGAATTCTTCAAAGATAACTTCATCCATCTTAGAACCTGTATCAACCAATGCCGTAGCAATAATGGTTAAAGAACCACCTTCTTCAATGTTACGAGCGGCACCAAAGAAACGCTTAGGGCGATGTAATGCGTTGGCATCCACACCACCCGTTAAGATTTTACCTGATGCTGGTACAACCGTATTGTAAGCACGAGCTAAACGGGTAATTGAATCTAATAAGATAATAACGTCTGTCTTATGTTCAGTTAAACGTTTGGCTTTTTCAATAACCATTTCTGCAACTTGTACGTGACGGGTTGCTGGTTCATCGAAAGTAGATGAAATCACTTCACCTTTAACGGTGCGTTCCATCTCGGTTACTTCTTCAGGACGTTCGTCAATAAGAAGAACAATCAGGTGTGCATCGGGATAGTTCTCAGCAATAGATTGTGCCATTTGCTGAAGAATAACCGTTTTACCTGACTTAGGCGGTGCCACAATCAAACCACGCTGACCTTTACCAAACGGAGCGGCAATATCAATAATACGTGGTGTAATGTCTTCGGTACTGCCGTTACCAATTTCCATTTTTAAACGGTCTTGGGCGTGCAGAGGCGTTAAGTTTTCAAAGGCTATTTTCTTGCGAGCAACATCGGGATCTTCGTAGTTGATTTGTTCAACTTTTAACAAAGCAAAGTAACGTTCACCTTCTTTAGGAGGACGAATTTTACCTTGAATTGTGTCACCTTTGCGTAATCCAAAACGACGGATTTGGCTAGGAGAAACATAAAGATCATCAGGGCCAGCTAGATAAGAGCCGTCACCAGAACGTAAGAAACCAAAACCATCAGGCAAGATTTCTAAAACGCCTTCGCCAAAAATGTCCTCACCCTTTTTAGAGTGTGCTTTTAAGATGGCGAAGACAATGTCTTGTTTGCGTAAACGAGCTAAGTTGTCTAAGCCCATGCTTGAAGCTAGGTCTAGAAGTTTAGCGGCAGATTGTTTTTTTAAATCGAGTAAATGCATAATTTATTTTTTATTTGATGGTTTCTTGAAGTGTTGAAATGAATGTTAAATTCGTTCAATGATTGAGTTTTTGAGTTTCTTACTGAAGTTCTAATGACTATAAAGATGGGGAGGTTTTCCTCCTAAATAGATTTCCTATTTAGGAGGTAAGTATTACAGGTTACCGTCTAAGAACGCGGTTAACTGTGATTTAGCACCTACTTGAGTTGCATCTACTTCACCGTTTTTAAATAACATTAATGTTGGAATACCACGAACACCATATTTTGGTGGAGTTGATGGGTTCTCATCAATGTTTAACTTAGCTACTTTTACTTTACCAGCATATTCAGTAGAAATATCATCTAAGATTGGAGCAATCATCTTACAAGGGCCACACCATTCTGCCCAAAAATCGACTAGTACTGGAAGGTCTGATTGTAAAACTTCTGCTTCAAAGTTTGAATCGCTTGTTGAAATCATGTTTTCTCCTAACTCTAAATTATCATACAGATACACTTAATTCACGCATACTCTTATGTAGGAGTAGGTCATGTTGTTTATAAACGTGTAGGAGCTGTATGGATTTTAATATTTGATGTGATGTCGAACTTGTTGATACCAACTGAAATTCGTTTTGAAAAACTTCAATGTTCTTTGATATTGGACAAACATTACAGGAAGATTTTTTAAATATCAAGTCTTATTGTTAAAAAATATTAGAAATAAGTAATGTTTAAATCTTAGTTTCAAGGTGATTTTAAATTTACCAGGCCTGGTAATCCTCTAGAGGGCTATCTCTATGAGCATAGAGTAATCCTGTTTTACGAGTGCAGGGTAAAACCAAGTTTAATTTATTATTGAGGGTGCTTTTTAAGTTGTTTTGGCGTGTGAAAGTCACCAAACTTAACCTAAATTATCGTACGATATGTGGCATTAATTTTTAATTGATAAACCTTGAGATTTTTAATCATTTTAAGGTTTATTTTCTCATTTTGAGTATTGCATTTTGTGCTTACAAGACATTATGGCCATAGGAAAGTACAGGCCGGGTATTTTTAAATAGCAATTAATAAATGCCTAGTAAGCCTGATGTTGAGTAAGAACATTATGTATATGCTTTAAATGACGCACACGGAATTTTTGATGGATATCTCTTTTATATTAAATGACTTAAACGATGCACAGCGTGAAGCCGTGACGGCAGATGAAACCCATGCGTTAATTTTAGCTGGGGCCGGAAGTGGTAAAACTCGCGTATTGGTGCATCGTATTGCTTGGTTAACCCAGGTTATGGGGCATTCTCCTTATAATGTGTTGGCCGTGACCTTTACCAATAAAGCCTCAAACGAGATGCGTGGTCGTATAGAAAAGTTGATTGGCCAACAAGCGGCTGGTTTGACTATGGGTACGTTTCATGGGATTGCTTATCGGATTCTTCGCCAACATTACCAAGAAGCAGGTTTACCGCAAGATTTTCAAATTTTAGATTCGGATGACCAAAAACGAGTCATTAAACGTTTGTTAAAAGCGATGGAACTTGATGAAGCTCAGTGGCCTCACAAGCAAATCCAAGCGTTTATTAATGGCGAAAAAGAAGAGGGCAGACGTCCACATCATATCGATATTGGTCACAATCCATTTGTGGGCAAAATGGTTCAGGTTTATAAAGCTTATGAAGAACAGTGCCAGCGATCAGGGCTGGTTGATTTTGCCGAACTATTATTAAGAGCTCATGAGTTATGGTTAAAGCAGCCTTCGGTTTTAGCTCACTATCAAGCTCGCTTTAAACATATTTTGGTGGATGAGTTTCAAGATACCAATAGTTTGCAATATGCCTGGTTAAGAGTGTTAGCAGGTGGTTCAGGTAAGTTATTTGTGGTGGGTGATGATGACCAATCTATTTACGGTTGGCGTGGTGCTAAAGTAGAAAATATTCGCCAGTTTGATGAAGATTTTGCCAATGTAAAAATGGTGCGTTTAGAACAAAACTATCGTTCAACCGAAACCATTTTGAACGCCGCTAACGGTTTAATTGCCAATAACACTTCACGTATGGGTAAAGAGCTTTGGTCAGCTGGTGAAAAGGGTGAGCTAATTAAAGTCTATGAAGCCTTTAATGAGATGGACGAAGCTCGTTATGTCTGTAATCAAATTGAACAATGGTGCGAAAATGGCGGTGCTCGAAATGAAGTGGCGATTCTATATCGTTCAAATGCCCAGTCGCGAATTTTAGAACAAGCCTTAATGCAAGCACAGATTCCGTATCGTGTTTATGGTGGTTTACGTTTCTATGACCGTGCTGAAATTAAGGATGTATTGAGCTATTTACGTTTATTGGTTAATCGTGCAGATGATGCGGCTTTTGAACGTGCCTATAACCATCCGCCAAGAGGCATTGGCCAAAAAACGGCCGATACTATTCGTGAAGTCGCCAAACATAACCAAATCTCTTTGTGGGATGCCGCACAACAATTGGTTGAAAATGGCTTAACCCCGAGAGCAAAAACCTCAATTGCTAGTTTTTTAGAGTTAATTAACAACTTAGATGAACTCACTCAGCCACTTAATCTTGAAGACCAAATGCTTAAGGTCGTATCGCAATCTGGTTTGCAAGCCCATTTTGAAAAAGACCGTACAGAACAAGGTCAAGGCCGTTTAGAAAACATTGACGAACTGATTAACGCCGCTAGTCAGTTTAAGCAAGCTAATGCACAGCAAAATGCCAATGGAGTTGAAACTGAACAGCAAGCGTTTGCTGGTCAAGCTATTAATCAAGCCGCCAATCAAAATACCGTTGAAGGGATTGATGAAGATGGCAATACCATTTTATTAACACCAACCTTTGATAATCCTTTATCAGAATTTCTCGCTCAAGCAGCTTTAGAAGCCGGTGAACGTCAGGCGGACGAATGGGAATCTTCGGTGCAATTAATGACCTTACATGCCGCCAAAGGCTTGGAGTTTCCGTTAGTCTTTATGATTGGGGTTGAAGAGGGGTTATTTCCGTCGCAGCAATCGCATGAAGATGCCTCACGCTTAGAGGAAGAACGACGTCTAGCTTATGTCGGTGTCACCCGTGCTGAAAAGCAATTAATGATTACCTATGCCACTCGTCGAAGAATTCACGGTAAAGAACTGTTTCCAACACCATCACGTTTTATTAAAGAGATTCCACAAGACTGTATTGAAACGGTGCGACTGTCAGGTTCAGTAGCTCCTGCGTTTGGTGGTTATTCGCAACAGCCAGCATTTGGATTAACCAGTACGGTAAATGAAACAGGGTTTAATGTTGGCGAAAGAGTGTTTCATCAAAAATTTGGTGATGGCACGGTGGTCGGAACCGAAGGCAGTGGTGACCATGCACGTATTCAAATCAACTTTACCCACGCAGGCCCAAAGTGGTTAGTTACCGCTTACGCCAATTTAGAGAAAAAGGGCTAAACGGTGCCACAATCAGTAGAAAAACCTGTTGATACTAACCTCTTTTTGACGATTGAAAATCTAAAAGCGAAAGGCATGTCTGCGGCAATTGATTTGCAATTGAATGCTAAAGATATCTGTATGGTCTCTGGCCCCTCTGGTAGTGGTAAGTCACAGTTTTTTAAAGCATTGGCTGACTTAATTGAACATTCAGGAAAGGTTCAGTTAGAGCAACAAATTCTAGAACAAACCAGCCCAGAGATTTGGCGTGTTCAAGTTATGTATTTTTCCGCAGAAACGGCATGGTGGGATGATGTGGTTGCCACTCATTTTGACACACCGCCAAAAGAGCAGCAGCTTGCAAAAATTGGGCTCGATACCATCATGTTAAATGCGAATCCAGATTCACTTTCATCGGGTGAAAAACAACGATTTGCATTGCTCCGTGGACTGCAATATCAACCTAAGGTTTTATTGCTTGATGAAATAACCGCAAACTTAGACCCTAGCAGTGAATATCTAGTTGAAACCATGGTTAAAGAGTATGTTCAACAAAACCATGCAATCGCACTGTGGATTAGTCATGATCCAGAGCAAACTAAGCGAATGGCAACAAAAACGCTGACCTTTACCAAACATGGTTATAGCAGTGAGGACTTAGGGTAATTATATGATTTTAATTAGTTATTGGGATCTAGCCAGTCTCTCAGTATTGGTTTTTTTACTGGGTATTTTTCTATGGTTAAACGGCTTTAATAAAGTTAAACAGCTTTGGATTGCTACTGCCAGAATGGTTGTGCAATTGCTCTTTATGGGCGTGTGGTTGAGTTATGTATTTTATGCCGACAACCCTATTTGGATTGTTTTAGTAGGCCTGGTTATGCTCACGGCCTCGGGCTATGAAATCAGCAAACGTCAGCAATACCGTTTTAAAAAGTTAAATGGTTGGTTAGTTGGTTTTTTAGCTCTTTCAATGACCTCTTTGGTACTGTTAATCGTTACCTTAACCGTTATTATTCAACCTTCACCTTGGTATGAACCTCAATATGCCATTCCACTTTTAGGTATGCTGCTAGGTAATAGCATGACGGCAATAGGCTTGGGAATGGATACCTTAACCCGCAATGCCGTGCAATCTAAAGCCAAAATTGAAGCTCAACTAGCACTGGGCAAAACCGCTAAACAGTCAATGAACTTTATACGCCAACAGAGTTTGCACTCTGCAATGATCCCAATAATTAATATGTTGGTTGCCGCAGGGATTATCTCCTTACCTGGGATGATGACAGGGCAGATTTTAGCCGGAGCAGACCCTATGGAAGCGGTTAAATATCAAATTATGATAATGCTATTAATTGTTACCTCAACGGGGTTTGGAACCTTGATTGCGGTTAACTTAGCATGTCGTAAATTGTTTGACTCTCGTCAACGATTAACCCTAGATGTATTGCAAAAGCACTAATGATTGAATTAGAAATGGATCAATCAAAATTAATCTCTAATAAATTGATTTAAAAGAAGAAAAATATCCAATTTCATCCATTTGTAATCTCTTATTTTTTTATTTATGCTAAATTAAAAGTGAAAGTTATAACTTAACTTAATTTAGGAGAGATAACATGCCAGCAAGATTAAAAGACCTTGTTTCAGCCGCCAAAGCCAATATTAAAGAAGTAACCACTACTGAAGCTAAAGATTTATTTAAATGTGGTGGCTACAAGCCGCTTGATGTGCGTGAAGCGGCTGAATATTTAGACGGTACGATTCCCATGTCAGTGCATGTGCCGCGCGGTATGTTAGAACCTATGTGTGACAAATGTTATGAAGGTCATATTGGTGATTTAGCTGACTTAGACCAAGGCTGGGTTGTATTTTGTTTATCTGGCGGTCGTGGGGCTTTAGCCGTAGATACCATGAAAAAAATGGGCTACACCAATGTAGTCAACTTAGCTGGCGGCTTTAATGCTTGGAAGCAATGCAATGGCGATATTACCGTACCTCCTGTCGATAATGGCTTAATCCGTTTAGACCATCCTTGGAATCCAGGATTTCAAGAAGGTAATGTTTGTTAGTCTATTTTAATAGAAAAACAACAAATACCAGGCCTGGTAGAAGTGAATTCTGCTGGGCTTTTTAGTAATTAAAAAGGAGTAAAAATGGGTTGGTCGGCTTGGGCTTTGAATAATTTGTGGTTAGTGGCTGGTGGTTCTTTAATAGTAAGTTTGCTACTGCATTTTGTGGTGGTTTGGTTGTTTAAGAATTCTGGAAACAAGTCTGTAAAAAAAGCCGAGTGATGATTCGGGCAATATACCTTTATGAAGGTAGAGCTATTTTAATTCAAAAAGAAATCTACCACACCACGTAATAGGCTATTTTTTAACCTTTAATTGGGTTTAAATAGCGTTCGCGTTTTTTCGGTTTCAATTTGTCTAACTCCACCAATATTAATGCATCAATACAGTCGTTAAAGTCAGGATCAATACTAAAGTCAATAAAGCGGCAACCTTTATCGTCAGCAACTTCGGCATATTGTTTAAAAAGAGTGGGAACTTTGACGCCTTCTAAATCAAGTAATGCATTGAGCTTTTTATAACTCTCTTTATAGTCACCACTAAAAATTTCTTGAGCAATCTGTTGATTATTTTGGCCAAGTTTCACTGGACGAATGCCTTTGGCTAAGTCTTGCTTAGAGCCAAATTGTTGTTCAAAAAAGCCAATAATTAGCTCTTTAGCATTTTGTGGGTAAGCATCACTTAAGGTGACTGGGCCAAATAAATATTTAATATTTGGGTGTTGTGCCACATAAGCACCAATGCCATACCATAAATAATCTAAACTACGTTTACCCCAGTATTTAGGCTGTACAAAACTTCTGCCAAGCTCTATTGCGTTGGGCAAATAGTTGTCGATTTCTGGCTTAAGGTGAAATAACGTGCTGGTATATAGACCTTTGTTGCCATGCTGTTCCACTATCTCTTGGCACTCTCCAATTCGGTAGGCTCCAACAATTTCCAGATCTTCATTGTCCCAAAGTATTAAATGACGATATCGTACATCATATAAATCAAGGTCAATCGCACCACCAGTCCCTTCTTCAACCGTTCTGAAAGTGAGTTCTCGTAAGCGACCAATTTCGTGCATAACAGGGGAATCGTCTTCAAAGTCATAGAGATAGATTTTTTTACCGTCTTGAGTTTGTCCAAGTAAAGGTGATTTTTTTAAGGCTTTTTTTAAAGCCTGTCTATCAACAGGGTGAGCAACAGTTTCAATGGTTTTAAAATAGGTTTGCTTGCCCTTTTTAACCTGTTTGTTCTCTTTATCTAATAGGTAGAGATGTTTGCGAAACTGATTGGCCAACTGTTTGGTTGGTAGTTCGCTATTTTCTATAGATTTCCAAGGGATTTGTTTGCCTACAAAAAATTGAATTTCTTGATAATTTTTATTAAACATCTCTTTGACTAACATCAAAGTACCAAGTGGTTTATACAAAGTGGAAAGTGCATAAAAAAGCGATGAGTTTTTAGCATCGATGTAGATAGGTTGAATAGGGGCTTTGGTGATTTTAGCAAGTTTTAAAAAGCCGCTTTTCCATTTGCCGTCACGTACCCCATTAGGGCGAATTCGAGAGACTTCTCCAGCGGGAAATATAATCACCGCCTGTTCATTTTCTAGCGCGTTAACCATCGCTTTAAATTGCTGCTTATGAGACGGTTTGCCACTGATATTATCAATGCCTAAAAATAGCGATTTTAGAGGTTCAATATGGTTAAGTAAATCGCTAGCGACAATCTGCACATCGGGTCGAATAGAGCGTACCATTTTTAATAGAGCTAAACCGTCTAAAGAGCCTATTGGATGGTTTGCAACCATAATCACTCGGCCGTTGGCGGGAATACGATGTGTGGCCTTAGAGCTGATTTTATAACTAAAGTTAAAGTGGTCTAATACCGCATTTAAAAAAGCAAAACCTTTAAGGTGTTGATTTGTATCAATGAATTGGTTTATCTCATCTTCATGGGTAAGAGCTTTAATTAAACTAATAGCAAGTTTGCCAGTTTTTTTAGTTTGTAAATCAGGAAACTTTTCAGCAATAGCCGCTTCAATATTTAGCATATTTGGGTATGTCTCAAGGTTAGAAAAAGTCATAAAGCATTATTACCTGGCCAGGTGTTTTTTAGATGACGAGTAAATGAAGAATTAATGATAAATAGATGACGAATCAGTGGTAAATAGGAGGTAAATAGGTGATAGGTAGTTGATTGATGCAGAATCAAGCTGTGACAAAGTGACACTCGCCTTTTATGTTACAAAAAATCATAAAAACTGTTGGGGATATTAATAGAAATATTGCTAATTAAATCAAAATAGAATTGTGAGGGAATTTTACTAAAGGTATGATAAAAGTAATATTTTAATAACCCGTTGATTTTTGTTCACTATATGGTGGTTGAATTAAAGATAACGTGGATAACTGCAGTGATTTTATTATGTCTTTCTCCATGAGCTCTTCAATCATTTTTTTAAATACGTAATACGTTATTTTTTGCCATTCTCAACTATTATGTTTGAAGACTCAGAAGATATTATTTTGCAGATATTACTTTGCTTGAAGGGTTAATTGGTCTAACTAAATTATTACACAGGCATGTTATAGCAGAAGGTATTGAAACAGAGCGTCATGGAACTATGTTAATTGAGCTAGGTTGCACCTATGGCCAAGGCTACTTTATAGCCAAACCGATGACTAATGAAAAGGTTCCTGAGTGGCTTAAGCAATGGAAAAGGCCAAAAAGCTGGGTAGAACAATTAAGTTTTGCTGAGCAAGAAGTCATTTAAAAAATATATTTAAAGAATAAAATTTGCCAGCCAATAGAAAGCTTTGAGCAAACCTATTTGCAGTAATCTTAAATGAGAAGACCACACTATATGTCTAGACTTAACCAATCTTTTTCAGCCTTATTATCACCTGTTTTAATATTCACTATTTTTTCTTTTGTTAGTCTGTTTTTTGGCAATAGTGCGCTTGCTCAAGAACGCGAATTAAATATTGGCGATACCTCTCTAACCATTCAAATCATATCACCAGGCGAAGACTCTAAAAAGAACATTAAGTTGATTAGTCAACCTGCTTCAAAAGAATTACGCCCAATCGCTCGAATTATTTGGTTACCTTCTGAATATGGTGTTTTACCGCAAGAAAAAGCATTGGCTGAACAACTTGCAAAGCAAGGTTTTGAATCATGGTTTGTAGATTATTATGAGGCGATGTTTTTATCGCCAACACCAAGTGCTGTTGATAAAGTTAACCCAGAGTGGACGGCTACCCTTATTAAAGAAGCACAGAAACAGAGTAATCAACAAAATGTACCGCTGTGGATTATTGCTCCCAATAAAGCGGCACAAATCGCAGTTAAAGGATTGCAAAAGATATTTACCAGGCCTGGTAAAAATATGGGGTTGGTATTGATAAACCCAAATCTATATATTCAAACCCCTTTGCCTGGTTTGACTGCCAAATATTGGCCAGAGGCTAGCAATATCAATCTACCTATAACCGTGATTCAATCAGAACTATCACCATGGAAGTTAAATATTGCTGAATTGAACCAGCATTTGAGTCAAGCGGGAAGCGATGTTTTTACCCAATTGATTACAGACGTAAGAGACCGTTTTTACTTTAGGCCAGATGCTTTGCCTATTGAGCAAGCTAAAACGCTAAAACTTGCAGGTAATATTATGCAAGCGATGAGGTTGCAATTGCCATATATGCAACAACAACGAAGTGTTAAAGCTCTTCTGACTCAAAAAACAATGCAGGCAATTCAAAGTAACGTTAAGCACCAAAATACAACTGAGCTAAATCAGTACAAAGGGGCACAGGGTTTGCCGTTAGTTTTGAATGATATACAAGGCCATTTGCATAATCTAGCGGATTACAAAGGTAAGGTTGTTTTACTGAATTTTTGGGCTAGTTGGTGCCCGCCATGTGTACATGAGATGCCGTCAATGGCCCGTTTAAAAACCCATTTTAAAAATGAGCCATTTGAAATTTTAGCCGCTAACTTAGGCGAAGAACCTCAACAAGTAAAACTCTTTTTAGAACAACACCCCGTTAATTTCCCTGTTTTGTTCGATAAGGGGTCTCAAGCGGCTAAGGAGTGGAAAGTCTTTGCATACCCGAGCAGTTATTTGATTGATAAAGAGGGTAAAGTTCGTTTTGCTTTGTTTGGTGGAACAGAATGGGATAATAAAGAACATATTGATAAAATCAATTTGTTGTTACAATAACTTAAGTAATAAAGAAATATACCTATTTACCTAATTGTTGAATGTTGGTTAAATAAACTTAATGTATGAATTTAGATTGTTATTGCAATCAATTGCATTAACCATTAATCAAAAATAATGAAATTTAGCAGAGTGTTTAATGGCCGCAACTCACAGTTTAAACAAATATAAAAAAGAGCAACGCCGAGACCCATCTAAAATGGTTAACAGAGGCCCAGACAGAAGAGTAGCTGATGAACGCCGTGAAGAGATTAGAGATTCGGCTTGGAAGCTACGTAAATTCAGGTTGTGGCTTAAATCTATTATTAAGCCAAGATTGGGTGTCGATCGCCGTAAAGGTGGTGATCGTCGGCGGAACTTTACTGAAAAAGACTTTCAAAACCCGCAATCTATTCTTACTGAAGAAGAGTTAAGGCTTTTATTGGGTGGTGATACAGATATGGATAGAAAATAATCTGTGGTCAATACCTAAATTTTTAATAAGCTATTTTCACTCTAGATTGTTTGTTCTTTATGGCTCAACACATGTTTTCTGAGTTTGATGACTAACATCATGGCAGGTGCATAGAGAAATATTGAAAGAATAATATTGCCAACTACGATAGCTTCAAATAGGGTTTTGTATTCAAAACTATTTGGAATCATGTGAACCATTAAAATAGAAAGTCCACCCTTTACCCCAGCAAAAACCAATATTGCCCACCAGTCAAAGCTAATATCTTGCATTTTTTTAGAGCGATTAGATACCCATGCAAATTGCCCTAAAACTAACGCTCGAATAAATGTAGTTACTACAAAAACAGATAAAATCTCTTTCCAGTAAGTTTTTAATAAACTGAGGTCAATAATCTCAGAGATGGAAACAAATAAAATCACATTAGCAAATAATGCAGTAAAACCTATAAAACCAATGATTTCTTGACCGTTTTGGTGGGTGGCATTAAGGTGTTTTAGGTTTAAAAACTGTTTGACTACATGTAGTTTTGATACCTTATTTATAATTTTTTGTTGACGTTGATTAAATTGAGAGTGGTCGTGTTTTTCGTTTTGTTCAAGGCTTTTTTCAAACAGTTTTTCTCGAGAGGTGATTAAGGCTTTTGCCAAAACCATAGAGACGACAATCGCAAAAATACCTGCAAAGTGATAATGCTCAGACAGCAAAAAAGCACTGTAAGCAATCATTAAAATAATGCCAGTTTCTGTGATTGGATTATCGGATAGTTTTAATACATACATTCCAATGATTCCAACAATGGCTCCGGTAATCAAAGCTCCACCTGCTGAGAAAACAAAGCTATAGGCAATATCTAAGCTGCCTAAAGGTTGGTGCATTAACGTAATGGCTACGCTAAAAATGGCAAAGGCAGAGGCATCATTAAACAATGATTCTGACTCGGCTAAAAACTTTAGGTTATGCGGTATTTTGGTGGTATTAAAAACCGCGCCAACGGTTACAGGGTCCGTTGCCACCACCATTGCCATTAATGCCACCATAGCGGGAATGCCAATGGCGTAGTCAGGTAACATCACATCTTTTAAAAAGACACCAACCATGATTGATAAAACAACGGCAATTCCAGCAGTACCAAATATGCTTAACCAATGTTTTTTTAAATCTTCGGTATCAAGTTGAATGACATCACCAATTAACATTAATGGCAGTAGCAACAGCAGTAGTTGGTCAAAACGTTCTGCATTAATATCGATAGGGTGAATATTGTAGTGAGAAAGCAGAAAAACAATACTGATTAAACTGATGGGTAAAGGTATTTTAAGTTTTTCTTGAATGATTAACGCTGTAACCATTAATGCGATAATCATGAGTCCCGCTTCAAGCATTGCGTTGTCCTTTATTAACCCTGAATGAATTTATTTATAGGTTATAGTGAAATTTTCAATCGCTATTTATTTATAAGCGATTGGTCGTACAAGCGTAATTAAATTAACGTTTCAACCCCTTCCGTAATGGTTTGCATACTAAAGGTCTCTTTATTATGAAGCAGGTATTTGTGGAATTCATTTTGTAATGGGGTTTGCTTTAGCAAATCCAGTTCAAGTTCACTGTGTACATTGTTCAATGCTATAGAGATTTACTTTGTGAATAAAGTAAATTCGTTAATTTTTGAATAAAATTTTAAAGGATCTATAAATTCTATTGGTATCAATATGAGTTTTAAGACTACCAGGCCTGGTAATCTTAATTTTTTGATTAGAGTTGTCTTTAAGTGAATGTAAATGAAATTACGGTTCTTAATAGACTATGCTCTTGAAAGAAATTTACCGGTTAAGGTACTGACCTTAACGATTTCATTAGGTTCAATAAATTCAGGTACTTGAATTTCATAGCCCGTTGATAAAACCGCTGGCTTGGTGCGGCCTGCTCCGGTTGCTTTGGTTCCAGGATTGGTTTCAATCACTTCTAAGTCAACATTGGTTGGCAGTTCAATCGCTAAAATTTGGTCTTCGTATAATAAGGCGGTAATCCCTGATAAACCTTCAGTAATAAACTTTTTGTCGTCTTCTAGTTCATCGGCATTTAATAAATATTGAGTGAAGTCTTCGTTATTCATAAAGACATAGTTATCACCATCAATGTACGAAAACATAACCGATACTTTAGTGGTTTCTACCTCTTTTATCATGTCTTCACCCTTAAAGGTTTCATCGACTTTTTGCCCAGTTTTAAGGTTGTTAAAACGCACCTTATACATAGTAGAAGCACCACGAGAAGAGGGGTTACGAACGTCGTAGGTTTTTACAATATGGGGTACGCCATTGATTTCAACAACACTGCCTTTTTTGAGTTCATTAATTTTTGGCATGCGGGGTTCCTTACATGAGAGAGACGAGTCAATAAATAGCTTATTTAAAAAGTTGGCATATTTTCAGTATTTTGGGGAAAGAAAGCAAGTAATAAGAAAACAAGCGTTAACAATGCAATTTATGTGTTGTCATTTTTATTGCCAAGCTCTTCTTGACAACGGTCATAGCCAAGTTTGACCATTTTATCTACCAAAGAAAATTCTAACATTCCACAGGCATTACGCGGTATTTCAATGGTAATGTCTGGAGGATAAGCCGCCAGTTGCTGGCGTGCAATACTATTTTGCATGCTATCAAAGGCTTTGTTGCTTATATCATACACATCCCAACTAAATGGGGTCTTTAACGGATTGGTATCAGTACTGAAGTATTCTTTTATACTGTCCATCACGCCATTTAAACTGGGAATCCAACCGTCATCTTGTGACGTGTTTGGAGTATTTTCTACCACGTTGTTGTGAATAGTTAATTTGGGTTTACCGCCTAGGTTTACTGCTATGGTTAAATCGCAGTTTTCTCCAAACGTTGGAGCAATGGGAATAGGGTTTAAAACGCCACCGTCTATTAAGGTTAAGCCATTGTGTTTATGGGGCATAAAAATCATTGGTAAAGAAAAAGAGGCTCGCATGGCATCCAGTAATGAGCCTTTTTGTAACCAAATCTCTTTTTCATGATTAATATCAGTTGCCACGGCAGTAAAAGAAATGGGCAAATCTTCAATATTAGGTTCACCAATTAATTTTTTTATAGCGGCAACCAGCTTGTCGCCCCTAATTAATCCACTGCGATCCCAAGCAATATCCATTAAAGCTAAAAAATCGGTTTTTCCCATTTTTTTTAACCAGCTTTCATATTCATCCATTTTGCCGCAGGCATAAAGACCACCTATTAAAGCCCCTATTGAGCTACCTGAAATGGATTGAATTTCATAGTTATGTTCTTCTAACCAACGAATCACGCCAATATGAGCTAAGCCGCGAGCACCGCCACTGCCTAATACTAGAGAGACACTTTTTTTATTAGATGATGTCATGATTAACGAATCAATTATTTGAGGGCATCAGACACGATTGCCTTTGCCTCTTCTAAAATCGTATCAAGGTGTTCTTGACCTTTAAAACTTTCAGCGTAAATTTTATAAATGTCTTCGGTTCCTGAAGGACGAGCGGCAAACCAACCGTTTTCAGTGGTAATTTTTAGCCCGCCAATAGCGGCACCATTGCCAGGAGCATGCGTAAGTTTAGCGGTAATGGCTTCACCTGCTAAGGTATCGGCTTTAACCATGTCTGGCGAAAGGTTACTTAAAATGGCTTTTTGCTCTCGGTTTGCAGGGGCATCAATGCGGCTGTAAATTGGGTTGCCGTATTTTTCAGTAAGTTCTTGATAAAGCACGCCAGGATCTTTACCGGTTACCGCAGTAATTTCTGCTGCGAGTAGGTTTAGAATTATGCCGTCTTTATCGGTGCTCCAAGGGCCTCCGTCAAAACGTAAGAATGACGCACCTGCTGACTCTTCACCACCAAAGCCAAAATCTCCGGTTTGTAGGCCATCTACAAACCATTTAAAGCCAACGGGTACTTCGCTTAAATTTAGGTTCATCGCTTTAGAAACACGGTCAATCATTGAGCTAGAAACCAAGGTTTTACCGACAGCGGCATTTTGGGGCCAGTTTGGTCGGTGACTAAATAGGTATTGAATGGCTACCGCTAAATAGTGGTTAGGATTCATTAAACCAACCGATTTGGTCACAATTCCGTGGCGGTCAACATCTGGATCATTACCAAATGCTAGGTCATAGTTGTCTTTTAAATTAATTAAGCCTGCCATGGCGTAAGGTGACGAGCAATCCATACGAATTTTGCCATCTTTATCTACATGCATAAATGAGAAAGTCGCATCCACTTGTGGGTTTACAATCTCTAAATTTAAGCCGTAATGCTCAGCAATCGGTTGCCAAAAATCAACCGCGGCACCACCCATTGGGTCAATCGCCAATTTTAATCCCGCTTCTTTAATGGCTTGCATATTCACAACCTTATCTAGGTTTTCTACATAAGGTGTAATTAAGTCTGTTGGGGTAACGCAATCAGAAACCATGGCCTCTTTAAGCGGCATGCGTTTTACTTCACTCATGCCACTAATAATCATGGCATTGGCACGGTCTTGAATCCATGATGTGGCTTCGGTGTCTGCTGGGCCGCCAGTTGGCGGGTTATATTTAAAACCACCATCTTGCGGAGGATTGTGTGATGGGGTGATGATAACGCCATCCGCAAGCCCGCCTTGACGACCTTCGTTGTAACTTAAAATGGCATTTGAAACTACTGGTGTCGGCGTGTAACGTCCATTTGACTGAATGATGACGTTAATATTATTTGCAGCAAATACTTCAACAGCGGTGGCGTGAGCGGCCTCAGATAAGGCGTGGGTGTCCATTCCAATAAACATCGGTCCTACCGTATTTTGCAGTCGACGATACTCTACAATGGCTTGGCAAATTGCGGCAATGTGGTTTTCATTAAAAGTGGTTTTGCTTGAACAACCACGGTGTCCACTGGTACCAAAACTAACAGCTTGGTCTGGGTTACTTGCATCGGGTGTAAGGTTGTAGTAATCCGCCATTAATAATGGAATGTTTTCCAAAAGGGTATAAGGAGCTTTTTTGCCTGCATATGGAGAAATGGCCATAGTTATCTCGCTTTATAAAGTTGTCTTGTGAAAATTGGGTGCACCGCTAAGTTGGATACTAAAAATCGATTATAAATTTAGGCTTTATATTACGTGTTTTTAGTAAGGGATTGTAGTAGTTTTTTTCAAAGTATAAATTAAGCGGTTTAATTGAGTTGCTTATTTAAATGACTGACTGAGAATCTATGATTCATATTTGTATAAATTACCAGGCCTGGTCTAAAGTAGTCGGCGTTTAATAAGCAAAACCTAGTAATATTGTGGAATTTATGAGGGTAAAATATTTTATAATGAAACCCCTCTTATTTATGGATATTTACGGGTAGCGGATTGTTTAGTTTTGCGTCAATTTAATAGTGGTTTTCAACCAAAAGCAGGTAATTCATTATGGGACTCTAAATTGAGTCATTGGATTGTCGGGCTAATTTTGCTGTTTTTGTCATCGCAAACGGCAGGATTGTTGCATGCTGAAATTCATCCGTTTCATAAACATACCGCCAGTTGTGAGTTGTTTGAACAACTTGCTCAACCTGTTGATAGTGGCAATACTTACACGTTTAGCTTTTTTAAACCTTCACCTATCATTCCTTATGCGTTTGCTTTGGTTTCGGTATTTGAAACACCATTCACCGCTCATTTCTTTAGTCGTGCTCCGCCTATTTCTTTTTAGTTTCATCACAATTTACTAATTCAGCAGGCTTTGTGTTTATTAAGGCTTAGCCTTTGTTGTGTCTAAAGCATGCTGAATTTAAACGAAAAAAATGATTCTAGAATTTGAGTCACGAAACTCAATTCTAGACTCTAAAGAAATAGGAAAAACCATGAAATTAAGTAAATTAACCGTGGCCATATACTGTGCCACAGGGTTATACAGTTTAAGTGCCGTGGCACAAGCTCAAGACTCACAAACTGACAATACCTTATTACCGGCTGTAACGGTATCTGCTTCACCAATCCATGACCACGAAGCTTTTGAAGTACCATCGCAAATTGACAGTATTAGCGGCGACCAAAAAATGGCTCAAGACAGCGGTTCTTTAGGCAAAATGTTGGAAAGTATTCCTGGGGTCAATAACCAATCAGCAGGGGCTCAAGCAGGTAAGCCTGTTATTCGAGGTTTAACAGGTAACCGCGTTAAGGTGCTTTCTAATGGGCAAAGTACGGATTATCAAGCCTACGGCACACGCCATAATCCTAATACAGAACCGTATTTAGCAGAACGTGTTGAGGTAATTCGTGGCCCACAAAGTGTACTTTATGGTTCAGAAGCTATGGGTGGTGTGGTAAATGTGATTCAGCCTGACTTACCTTATGGTCAAGATTTTAAAGGCCAGGTTGCGGGTGAATATAACAGCAATAACCAAGAAAAAATGGTGGGAGCAAAAGTCGGTGCAGGTTCAGAGAAGTTTGCGATTAATGCTGGAGTAGCAATTCGTGAGGGAGATAACTTTACCGTTCCAAATACCTCTACTTCTCAAGGAGCAACGCCGACAAGCCCGATTAGTGATAAACCTTTATTTGTTGGTGAAGTACCTTATACCAACTTTAAAAACCGTGCAGGTAATATTGGTTTAGGTTATCAAGATGACTGGGGCAAAATTGAACTGCGTCACACACAATGGGTCTCACAGCAAAACTTCTTAGGTGTAGAGGCGGCAAGCCCAACGTCTGAGTTTGAAGCTTTAGCGACAGGGCAAAAACTGCAAAATGACGAAACTCAGTTAAGTGCTGAATTTTATACCGACAACGATTGGGTCATAAAACCAAGCTATACGCATACTCGTAATGCTCGTGAAGCGGCTCATGACTTACCGTATGAAACCATGTCTGAAGATAAAGGCAGTGATGAATATTTGGATTTATTGGTTAAACGTGATGACTATAAACTTGCTTTAGAACATCCTAAAATCGGTGATTTTGAAGGTGAAATTGGGTTTGAAGCGACTGAAAAACAGCAAGATTTACGTTCTGGTCATTTAACGCCAACGGCACATGAGAGTAAAAGATCGGTGTATGTGTTTGAAGAAGCCGATTACGACAAGTGGTTAGTACAGTTTGGTGGCCGTTATGACTGGCAAGATGTGCGTGCTCCACTTGGGGGTAGTAACACTCACTTTGTTGATTTAGGCATATTTGATGGGTCTAATAATAGCCGTCAATTTGATGTGTTTACTGGCTCTTTAGGGGCGACTTATAAAGTAGATAGCCAATGGAGTGTTGCAGGGAATATTGCTAGAGGTTTCAGAGCACCTAGCATTTTTGATTTATACGCAGGGGGTGAACACGGTGGGGTACAAGCTTATCAAATTGGTAACCCAGATCTAAAAGCAGAAACCGCGATTAATACCGATTTATCTTTGCGTTGGCAAGCTCCTAAAACCCAGATGGTGGCTACGGTTTACCAAAACTGGATAGATAACTATATCTATTTGGCAAATACTGGTTTTTACCGTTATTCAGAAGGTAATGGTGACCAAACTTTACAATTTGCTTCACAGATACCTGGAACGATTCCTGAAATGAAGGCACAACAAACTGATGCCGTGATCACTGGTTTTGAATTCAGTCTTAAACATCAATTTAACCAGGCCTGGTCAACCGACTTAGCCCTAGAGTTAATTGATGGGGTTGATACCAAAAACAACCAAGGTTTACCGTTAATGCCTGCGAATAATGCCAAAATTAATGTGCATTATCATCCGCAAGACTTTGCTGGTCTGTCAGCTCAAAAAATTACGGTTGGTTTAAAGCTGGTTGCAGAGAAAAATTCTCCAGGCCTGTATGAGCCATTCTCGCAGTTTGATAATCTACCAATTGGTACAGCCTCAACAGACGCTTACGCCTTATGGAATTTAGGTTATCAAACGCAAGTGAAACTTGATAAACAAAAGCTTTATTTGAGTGCGAGTGTGGATAATCTATTTGATACTGCTTATGTTGATTTCTTAAATACCTATAAAGGCTACACCTTGAATGCAGGTAGAAATATTCAACTAAAAGCACGTTTGGATTTTTAATATTTAAAAATATAAACGACAATTAAATCTTGTTTTAATGAGGCCTGGTGATTTGAGAAAATCCCAGGCCTTTTTTATTGTTTTCTGCTTAAAGGCATTTTAGGTTTACCAGGCCTGCTAAAATGGTCAAAATTTATTGATTTACCCTTGAAAAAGGGTATAAAAGCCCTTATTTACAAGGCAGTTAAAGAATTTAAGAGATACAAGGACATTATGAGCAAAGATTATTATGCGATTTTAGGCGTTTCTCGCAGTGCGAGTGATGCAGAAATTAAAAAAGCCTATCGTAAAATGGCTGCAAAATATCATCCCGATAAGCCAACTGGTGATGAAGCCAAGTTTAAAGAGGTTAGCGAAGCGTACGAAACTCTAAGCGATGCTGAAAAACGATCAATGTATGATCAGTTTGGTTCTGACTATCAGCAACGTGGCGCAGGTGGTTTTGGTGGCGGCCAGGGTGGTTATGGCGGTGCGGCAGATTTTAGTGATATTTTTGGTGATATGTTTGGAGGTGGCGGCTTTGGCGGTGGCCAGGGTGGTTTTGGTCAACAACAAGCTCGTCCACAGAAAGGTGAAGATCAAACGGTTAATGTTATGGTTTCACTGGTTGAGGCGGTTGAAGGCACTGAAAGAACCATTAATGTACAAACGGGGAATCCGCAATCTAGCAGTTACTCATATGACACCAAGCCAATTAAGGTGCGTATTCCTGCTGGAGTAACCCAAGATCAAAAAATTAGAGTTAAGGGAAAAGGTTTCACTGGATTTAATGGCGGGCCAAATGGTGATGTTATTATTCAGATTAAGCTTGAAAAACATCCACTGTTTAAAGTGGAAGGTAAAGATGTATTTGTAGATTTACCTGTTACTCCATGGGAGGCCGCTTTAGGGGCTAAAGTGGAGATTCCTACTTTAAAGGGTAAAATTAAAATGGCGATTGCAGCAGGTACTCAGTCAGGCACAAAATTACGTATTAAAGATCGTGGTTTGGGAGCAACGCCAGGTAATCAGTATGTGATTGTACAAATTCATACTCCGCCAGCGGCAACGGATGAAGATAAAGCTTTATATGAAAAAATGGCACAGCAAATGCCTTTTAACCCAAGGGCAGATTATTAGGTTGTATTAATTGTATTAAGTTGTATTAAATTACTTTTAATATGAGCAATATGGGTAATATGAACTAAGCAAAAAAGCCAGTGAGATTCAGTCCACTGGCTTTTTTATTGGTCATTATTATTATGTTGATAATAGCTGCCTATTTAATCTGAAAACCAGAGACAATCGATTCGAGTTCATCAGCTTCGTTGTTTACGCTTTGAGCATTAACCGATAAGGTTTCTACTAAATGAGCGTTATGCTGAGTAGATTGGTCCATATTATTAATCGCCAAATTTACTTGGCTAATGCCATTAGCCTGTTCTTTACTGGCTGAGCTAATTTCAGAAACAATATCGTTTACCTCTTGAATAGAGTGGTTAATCTCATCTAAAGAGGTGCTTGATTGATTAACTAATTGAGTACCACTTTTTATTTGGTGAACAGCGTTACCAATTAGCCCTTTAATTTCATTTGCAGCATCAGCCGAGCGGCCCGCTAGATTTCTTACTTCACCCGCCACAACCGCAAATCCACGACCTGCTTCACCAGCACGTGCGGCTTCTACTGCGGCGTTTAATGCCAATAGATTGGTTTGAAAAGCAACGCTATCAATTAAGGTAATAATATCGTTGATTTTGTTACTGGCATCTTCAATATCTTGCATGGACTGAATGGTTTTTTGCATAATTTGCACACCTTCTTGAGTGGTGTTACGAGCGTTTTCAGCCAGTTTATGTGCACGTTGTGCATTGTCGGCATTGCCTTGTACTGAAGAGGTCATTTGTTCCATTGATGCGGCAGTTTGTTCTAAAGCCGTAGCTTGTTGCTGAGTTCGGTCATTTAAGTCTGAGCTACCTAAAGAGATTTCATTTGCTCCACGTGACACAGTATGCGAGGCATCCCTAACTGACTGCACCATTTGCCCTAAATGTAAAATGGAGCTATTAAGAGCGTCTTGCAACTCTTTTAGTTCACCTTCGTGTTTGCCTTGAATGGTTTGCTGTAAATTACCTTGAGCCATCGCTTTAGCCGAGTTAGTAATTTCATCAATAGCCGATTGAATCTCTTCTAGTGAAGCGTTAACCGAGTGTTTGAGTTTGACCATATCGCCTTTTAATTCCCCCGTAACTCGATGAGAAAATACGCCTTTAGCGGCACTTTCCATAGCATCACTAATAGCATGAATGGCGTAATCCATTTGCGTTAGCGCATTATCTACCTGGCCTTTTAATTCGCCTTTTACGCTGTCATCTAAGCGTACAGAAAAATCGCCATCCGCAATGCCGTGCATGACTTTAGATAGGGCATGCATGGTATTTTCTACACTGTTTGCAGAAGCGTTGACCGAAGATTTTAATTTCTCTAAATCGCCTTGCAGTGGAGATTGAACACGTTGACTAAAGTTGCCTTCACTGATGGACTGCATCACCTCTTGTATTTCAGTAAATGACTGGTCTAAGTTACTCATAAGTTGGTTAATGGCTTGGCCAGCTTGGGCAACCTCATCATTTCCAGACACCGAATGTCTAAGAGTGAAATTGGACGTTTTTCCAATGTTTTGAATGGTTTTAACCAATTTCTGTATAGGGTTTGAAATGCTTCTGGCAACCACAAAAGCAATCAATATATTCGCCAAAATAGCAATAAGGATCGTTATCATTGCCGTGGTTAATAAACTATTTGAACTGGCTAGAGCTTCTTGTTTATCAAGCTCAACCACTAGAGCCCATTGAGTGCCTAAAGCATCAATCGGTGTATAGGCACTCATTACATCAATGCCGTTAAAACTGGTGGTTAAATCGGCTCCTGTTTGTCCTTTTAGAGCCTTCTCAACGGATGAATACTTAGCTTTGCCTGTTTGCGGTTTAGCAAAAGAATTGGTTACGCTATGTTGTCTATCTTTGGCTGAGTCGCTTCGCATTAAAAAGTCTTTACCTACAATAAAGGTGTCGCCTGATTCTCCCATACCAGAATGGTCCGTCATAATTGCATTGAGTTGGTTTGAACCAATTTGCACAACCAAAATACCAATCGTTTTGCCATCATAAACCACAGGCGTTGCCATAAATGATTCGGCAATATCGCCTGCAGGTTGGTAGCGTGCAAAATCAACAAAGGCAGTTTGGCTAGCTTTTAGGTTTTTGGCTTTTTGATAGGCCTGGTTCAGGCCAGAATCTTTAAGCGGACCAGTGGCAAGATTTACCCCAAAGTCACTGCCTTTATTTACGCTGTATAAAACACGGTCGGTATTTTGATCAATTAAATACAAATCATTAAAGTGGGCGTTACTTATAAACTTGTGGACTACATTTTGCATTGAGCTGTGAATGGCATGATAGGCCGATTTACTGCTACCTTTATTGAGTTTCCAACGTTCATTTTGGTTATGTGGATTATTAGTTAAATAATCGTTTTGCATCATTAAAGCAATATCATCAAGTTTAGAAACATAGTCTGGCTTTAAACCTAAAGATTGGTATTTGTTTTTAAGATTTTCTTGCACTTGCTTAAGGTTGGTCGTATCGGCCAAAGCTTGGTAGCCCTTGACTTGTGCAGGTAGGTAAAACATAGCTTGTAAAATAACTTGGGTATCTGCCAGGGTAACGACTTGACTAGAGAGATTATCAAAATAGCGATGAATGGAGGCTTTTTTACTGTCTCTAATGGACTCCAGCTGTTGAGTAGCTAGATTTTGTAAACCGTGGTCTGCATTTTGTATTGAGATGGCGGCAAAAATAAAAAGCGGCGTTAAACCGATGACTAAAAAGCTGGTAATAAGTTTTGGTGTGAGTTTCATTTTTGCCCCCGAACAAAATAACTGGTTTTGTTCAATAATTAACGATTAGTATTGGTATTACTCAGCAAAAGCCATACCGTATAGTTGTTATCTTCTGATTTTTTTAAAAAAAGCCATTTTGTGTCTGTTTTTGCTTAAAATGTTCAAACAAATGACTAAGGAGCATGGCAAATGAAACGTAGAGATTTTATAGGAGCAATGGCTGGTGCCACTGCGGCAACCGCTTTAACTGCTTGTGGTACAGAAGATACACCTACCCAAGCCGCTGCTGCCCCACAAAAAACGTTTAAATGGAAAATGGTCACCACTTGGCCTAAAAACTTTCCTGGATTAGGAACGGGTGCTAACAATATCGCCAAACTGATTAATGAGATGTCTGGCGGGCGTATTGAAGTTAAAGTATATGGTGCCGGTGAATTGGTTGGTGCCTTTGAAGTGTTTGATGCGGTTTCACGTGGTAATGCTCAATTAGGTCACGCTGGGGCCTATTATTGGAAAGGTAAAATTCCTTCAGCTCCGTTCTTTTCATCAGTGCCTTTTGGCTTAACAGCCCAAGAGATGAACGCCTGGTTGTTTTATGGTGGTGGTCTAGAATTGTGGGAAGAAGCTTATAAACCTTTTGGTTTAATTCCTAATGCGGGCGGTAATTCGGGTACGCAAATGGGGGGTTGGTTTAATAAAGAGATTAACTCTATAGAAGACTTAAAAGGCCTTAAGATGCGTATGCCTGGTTTTGGCGGTGAAGTCTTAAAACGTGCGGGTGGTATTCCAGTAACTTTACCAGGTGGTGAGTTATTTCCATCAATGCAGTCTGGTGCTTTAGATGCCTCTGAGTGGGTTGGCCCATATAACGATTTAGCGTTTGGTTTTTATAAAGTCGCTAAATATTACTATACACCAGGTTGGCATGAGCCAGGAACGACTATGGAATGTATGATTAATGAAGCCGCCTTTAATGAGTTGCCAGCTGACTTACAAAGTATCGTTCGTAATGCCATGAAGGTCGCTAATGCTGATATGTTGTCAGAATATACAGCACGTAATGAGCAAGCATTACAAACCTTAATTCATGAACATCATGTGGAATTAAGATACTTCCCTGATGATGTATTAAAAAAGCTTAAAGAAATATCTGAAGAAGTCATTGATGAAGAAGCGGCAAAAGATCCATTATCTGCTAAAGTTTGGGCATCGCAAAAAGCCTTTAAAGAACAAGTTATGCAATGGACGGCAGTTTCTGAACAAGCATTCTTAAGAGCTCGTTCGCTTTAATTAAAATAGACCTTCTCGTGGTCTATCAAAGCTAATTTGTTTTAAATTAAAAACCCAATTTACCCCACCCCGCAAGGGGGCATAAAGGTCTGGTGAATTGGGTTTTTTTATGCCTGTTTGTAAATTTACTGTTCAGTCTTTTTAAATCTTAATTGGTTGTAAAATAAATTCTAAAGTAAGCTACCAAGAACATTTTTTAATCCGGATTATATTGTTATAAGGAGGATTAATCTGTTGTTATAAAACCTTCCGCATAGCCATTGTCTTATATAAGCTAAAATATTGAATTCCTGAGTATTTTTCGGTGTTTTTATTTGCATTAAAAGGACTATACTGAAAGAGAAAGAGGATGGCATGTTACTCTGCTCTAATACGATTTATTTAGAGTTTATTTAGAGATAAAGGTTACAGAATGATTAACTTCTTAAAAGATATCTGTAAAGAGTCTTTTTGGTTAAAGATATTAACCTCAGGGATTTATATTGAAGATAGTCAGATTTTTTCTCGATTGCTTGTAGCTAATGCTGTTTTGTATGTTGTTGGTGTTCTAGTTGGTTTTTTTACCATTTATCATTTACTGATTACAGGTAATTATGTCATTGCGTTATTTGATGCACTAGCGTTATTTTTTGTAACGGCACTGTTAATACAATTAAGAATTAAAAAATCATTACAGATGTTTGGCCATTTTATGGCAGTGGGTACTGTGGTTATTTACTGCTTTTTTATGGGCACCACGCAGAATGAAAATATGAGTTTTATATGGGTGGTGTTTTTACCATTTTTTATCATATTGGTAAATGGTTGGAAAAAAGGGTTGTGGTATGTACTCTCTTTTTTCGCCATTATGTTTCCATTGGCTTACCTTAATATTGGTGTTTGGGATAACGGAGAATGGAATAGTGTTCACTTTTATCGGTTAGTTGCATCATTAATTCTGGCGTTAATGATTGCATTGTTAATTGATTATACAAAGGTACTTGCTCATAAACGTGAATCAGGTATGCGTCAAAAAGAATTACTGTATTTGAATGAACTTAAAATCATGTCAAGGACTGATGGATTAACTGGATTGTATAACCGCCATTACTTTAACCAAGTTTTTCAGGAAAAGATTAACGAGCTTGCACATGCTAAACATTCCCTGATGTTTTTTATTGTGGATATTGACTATTTTAAAGCCTATAACGACTACTACGGCCACCAAGCGGGTGATGAGGTTATTCAGCGGATAGCCGTTGCAATAAGAAAGTTTATTCAGCGTGAAAATGATTTGGTTTTTAGGTTGGGCGGTGAAGAATTTGGTGGTTTGTTAGATGCCCGTAAACCAGAGAAAATGGCTCAATGGTTAAAGCAGCTCTCTCAGGTTGTTGAATCACTTAAAATCAAACATGCACCAGGTGTGGGTTTACCCTTTGTTACCATTTCTGGTGGGGTAAGCACCATGAAACCAGCAAGTTCAATCACCATGGAAGAGCTATATAGAAATGCCGATAAGGCTCTGTATAAAGCAAAAAATGAAGGAAGAAATCGGTTTGTTATAGATAACCGTTATCAAACAAGTGATGGTGATAAACACCATCATGGTGAGACTCACAACCAGAAAACTCTTAAAGGAAAATAAGTATTGTTTTTTAAACAGATGAAAAATGGTTTTCAAAAATTATTTGTTAATCAAGAAATGATGTTGGAAAGGCCTTTTGATGCCTTTAGGCAACTTTTGAATGCGGCAATAATGACGGTAGTTTTAATATCGCTTTCTATTTTTGTATTGTTTCACGTTTTTGTAACGGGGCTTCACTACACGGCAATACTCAATTTTATTGCTGTATTTATTATAGCGAGCTTGCTTTTTGGGTTGTATCAAACCAAAGAAATGGGCCGAAAAGGTCATATTATGGCTTTTATGGTTATGGTGTATTTTATTCTATTCACCTACCTCAATCAGGCGGCAGAATATGGCTTGATTTGGGGATTGTTTGTGCCTTTTGTGATCATTACATTAACAGGGCTTAAAGCCGGTTTACGTTATTTACTATTGTTTTATGTCGTGATATTTAGCATGGCCATTTGGGGATTAGATGCATGGGATGATAAATATTGGACCCAAACGAGTTTAGTTCGCTTTATTTTAGCCTCAGTTATCAGTTTGTTACTTACCGTGGTTATGGATATTGCCAATACAGGGTTAAATCACCAGATTAACAAACAACGTAAAAAAGAAAAACGCTATGCTGATGAGTTAAGACGTCTATCTACTGTAGATGCATTAACTGAGTTGTATAACCGTCATTACTTTAAAGAAGTGTTAGAAAAAAAACTTAAAGAGCTTAAAGGTTCCGACTTATATTTGACGTTTTTTATTTTAGATATTGATCACTTTAAACTTTATAACGATGAGTATGGTCACTACCAAGGTGACGATGTTTTAAAGCAAGTCGCTACAGCGGTTCATAATTACATCAAACGCCAAGATGACTTAGTGTTTAGATTAGGTGGAGAAGAATTTGGCGGTCTTTTAGTGACTAATAATCCCGCGGAAACGAGTGAGTGGATTTCAAAACTAAAAGATGAAGTTGAGGCTTTACAAATACTACATTCAACAAAAGCACCAGAAAAATACGTTACCATTTCAATAGGTATTTTTTCTGCTAAGGTTGAAAGCCTAGATACTCTGAATTGTATTTATAGAATTGCCGACGATGCCTTATATCAAGCTAAAGAGCAAGGTAGAAATCAAGCCCAAATTATTTTACCCCTAGATGAAGAAGGATCTTGTGCATGAAAATTGTTGCTTACAGTGCTAAACCCTATGACAAACAGGTTCTGTGTAGAGAGTTTCATCATCAATGGGAAACCTTGTATTTAGAGGTGCCTTTAGATCTAAATACTATTGCTTATGCAAAAGATGCTGAAGTGATTTCTGCTTTTGTTAATGATCGTTTAGATGCCAAAGTTTTAACCTTGCTGGCTGAAGGTGGAACAAAGCTTATTGCCTTGCGCTGTGCAGGTTTTAATCATGTAGATTTAGAGGCCGCCAAATCTTTAGGTATTAAGGTGGTAAGAGTACCAGCCTATTCACCCTATGCAGTAGCTGAGCATACAGTGGCTTTAATGCTAGGTTTAAACCGCAAGCTGTATCGAGCTTATAACCGAGTGCGAGAGGGTAACTTCTCTTTAAACGGCATGTTGGGTTTTGATATGTATGGCAAAACTGTGGGGATTGTAGGTGCAGGTAAAATCGGCCGTTTAGTGGGTCAAATGTTGCAAGCATTTGGTTGTGAAATATTGATTTACGATCCATACACATGCGAGGCCTGTAAAGATTTAGGCATTAAGCAGGTTGAGCTTGCTGAACTGTTTACTCAGTCTGATATTATTTCTTTACACTGCCCGTTAACCCCAGAAACTAATCATCTTATTAACTTGCAAACTATCGAACAAATGAAAAATGGTGTCATGTTAATTAACACTGGCCGAGGAGCCTTAATGGACACCATGGCATTAATTGAGGGCTTAAAAAGCAAAAAAATTGGTTACTTGGGCATGGATGTATACGAAAAAGAGGGTGCTCTGTTTTTTGAAGACCACTCTTGTGAAATTATTCAAGATGATGCCTTTGAACGTTTACTGACCTTTCCAAACGTTTTAATTACCGGACACCAAGCCTACTTTACAGAAGAGGCTCTTACTCATATTGCACAAACCACTACCGCGAATATTCATGAATATATCAATAACCCAGAAACCACGAGTTGTTTAGAAAATGAGGTTACTTGTGAAACACATTAATTTGTCCTACTTGAGTCAACTAAGCACAGGTTGCAAATTACCAGCTTTAGTTATTATAGGTTTATTAAGCACCGTTTTACTCTCTGGCTGTGCCACTATTAAGTTAGGTCAGTCTTACGATAAACCGATTCAAGAACAGGTGATTGAAAAAGGTAAAAGTGATGATAAGGTGTTGATTATTAATATCAACGGCCTGTTAAGCGATAGTCCAAAAACAGGTCTGTTATCTACCGCACCTAGCTTGCTAGATTCGGTGATGATGCAGCTTAAAAAAGCGGAAAAAGACAAAAAAATTAAAGCTGTATTGCTCAAGATTAATAGTCCAGGCGGAGGGGTGACGGTAAGCGATATTTTGTACCATGAGTTAATGGCCTTTAAAGAGCGTACTCATAAAAAAATCTATGTGCAAATGATGGATGTTGCCGCATCTGGCGGGTTATATATTGCGATGGCTGCGGACCATATTCAGGCACATCCATCCACTATCACCGGATCAGTGGGGGTAATTATTATTAACGCTGATTTATCTGGCACCATGAAGAAAGTAGGGGCTGAAGTTAATGTGTATAAAACGGGTGAAAACAAAGATATGGGTTCCCCTTTTAGACAAGCGAGTGAGTCTGATAAACAGGTTTTTCAAGGCCTGGTGGATCAAATGGCCAACCGTTTTTATGAGATTGTGCAAACTAAACGTAAATTATCAGATTCACAAATGGCCGTGTTAAAAACCGCTAGAGTCTTTACCGGCGAAACGGCTGTACAAACTGGATTAATTGATTCTTTAGGGTATCTGAGTGATGCCACTAAAAAGGCCTGTAAACTTGCCGATAGCAAAGACTGTAAAGTTGTGACTTATCGTTTTACAGAAAATGCCAATGCCACCAGTTATTCACCTTCTATGCAAGCAAATAGCTCAGACCAGGCCTGGAAGATTTTAGATATTCCTATGCTAGACCAATTAAAACTTAAGTCTGGCATGTACTATTTGTATTTGCAGTAACTGTTAAAGCAGTAATGCTTAAATCTAAGTTTAAGCTTATTTACAGCTTTTTAAATCCGAGCGTTTAAACATTGCTCGGCGGTCTCGCATTTTATATGCCGCATCCACATATTGCTCTGGTTGCGGTTTAATAAAATACAAATAATCATCTTTGGCGTTAGCTGTCTGTTTATTAAAACGGCTAATATCCGCCGTACTCTCAACCCTAATTGGGGTAATCACTTTTATTTTTAGCTTTGGGTCTAAGCGATGTAATGCGGCTACGGTTCCCAAATGATTCTCGCTATGAAAACTACCATTAATGTGGACTACTTTTAAATTTGGATGATTTAACCAGGCCTGGTAAATAGATTCAGCCATGGTGTTATCACGAGTGATTTGAGCTGAATAACTGTTGTTTTTACGATTTTCAGGTAGGTGTCGCATCTCACCTAAAAAACTTGCAAATTTGTTTTTATAACCCGGTATTTCTGCAAAAGGGTGTTTGGCAATGGTGCTCTTTTCTTGTGGGGTTAGCTTGCTGATATAGTTTTGTCCTTCACGGCCAACACAACGCACAATATCTGCCGCTGCATTGGCGGCAACAACGGGCACAAACCGTTGTTTGGCAAACTCAACCAACGGACGATAACTTGCCACGTAGTTGTTCCAAGCAGGGGCTTCTTTAATGAGTTGTACTTCACCTATTTCACTGTCTAAATACTGGTTTAAAATCTCTTGCTGATCACGGTTAAACATTTCCATGCTTAAGACGATATTTTGATTTTGAAGTTCACTTTGTTGATAGAGACCCGCCAAAACTTGCATCTCTAATAAAGCAGATGCGTGATTGCCATGAAATTCACCAATAAACACAATATCGGTATCTTTTAATTCTGTGATAAGTTGTTTTAAAGAAATGGGTTGTAACTGCTGATTAACCAAATCATAGTCATAGGCTGTGGCGAGTTCTGTTTTATGAACCTCTTTTGCTTTTGGTTGATTGGCTAAAGGCGCTTTGATTGGTTGGTTGCTACAGCCAGCCAGTAAAAAAGCAATAGCGAATAAACCAAAGAAAAAGTGGCTTGGTTTGGGGATGAATTGAGTTTTATACATAGTTATCCACAGGCTGAAAAGAGCTGTTTTTATTGGTTAAACCGACTAAGGTTTATCTGTTTGTTGATTGTTAAATACGAGCAACACCAGAGTCAATAGCGGCTTGACTAATTGCCGCAGGAATCACATTAATCAATCTTGGGTCATTTGGTTTTGGCAAAATATACTCTTTACCATAGCTTAATTCTTTAAGCCCGTAACCTTCTAATACCACGGCAGGTACCGTGCTATGAGCGAGCTTTCTTAGGGCTTCTACGGCGGCAATCTGCATTGGCATATTGATTTCGGAGGCTCGGACATCTAAAGCTCCCCTAAAAATATACGGAAACCCTAAAACATTATTTACTTGGTTTGGGTAATCACTTCGTCCAGTGGCCACAATGACGTCATCACGGGTTTTGTGTGCCAAGTTGGGATCAATTTCAGGGTCAGGGTTCGCCATAGCAAAAACAATGGGGTTAGCGGCCATGGTTAATAACATATCCACCGTTAAAATATCTTTACCAGACACGCCAAAAAATACATCGGCATTTTCCATCGCTTCTGCCAAGGTTGTTTTATCGGTCTCTAAAGCAAAGGCTTCTTTATAGCGGTTTAAATTTGTACGATGGGTACTTACAATGCCTTGGCTATCTACTAATGTAATATTGGATTTTTTTGCCCCCATTGCCATGAGTAAGTTCATACAGGCAATACCTGCAGCACCAGCTCCCACGCAAACAATTCTGGCTAGCTCTAGGGTTTTATGTTGTAGTTCTAAAGCATTAATGAGACCGGCTGATGCAACAATGGCGGTGCCATGTTGGTCGTCATGAAATACCGGAATATCTAATTTAGCTTTAAGTGCTTGTTCTACTTCAAAACATTGCGGTGCGGCTATATCTTCTAAATTAATGCCACCAAATGTGGGGGCGATATTGGCTATGGTTTGAATCAGCTCTTGGGTATCATGGCAATCGACCTCAATATCAAACACATCAATATTGGCAAAACGTTTAAAGAGCATGCCTTTGCCTTCCATAACCGGTTTGCTGGCTAAAGCTCCAGTATCACCTAATCCTAAAACCGCGGTACCATTCGAGATAACTCCCACCAAGTTACCTTTGCCGGTGTAGCGATAAGCATCATTAGGATTTTTTTCAATTTCTCGTACAGGTTCTGCCACACCAGGGCTATATGCTAAGCTTAAATCACGTTGAGTTTCACAAGGTTTGGTCAGGGCTGTTTCAAGTTTTCCTGGTTTGGGTAGTTCATGATAGTGCAGGGCATCGGTACGTAAATCACTCATAGAATCCTCAAGGCTTGTAGCTTATATTTAAGTGTGGTCCTAGATTGTAAAACAAATTATAAAATAAACGAAATCACCGCTTTTTATGGTTATATATAACAGTAGAGTAGTTATAGAATATAAAGAAAGTAAATACAAAGACAATCGTTAATTAAAGGTTATATATGGAGCGATATTATTTTCAAATAGCATTAACCATTGCGTTAATAGCTGGGTACTTTTTCAGTAAATGGCTTCTAGTCGAACTCATACTAAAACTTGGCAGAGCTAAACAAGTACCAGAGATTCGTATTAAGAATGTAACCAACTATTTTATTTTGATTCTTTTTATCGTGCTGGTTCTTACCTTAATGATGGTATGGGGTGTAGATTACGCGGGCATGTTAGTGTTTTTATCTTCGGTGCTTGCAGTAATTGGTGTGGCACTCGTTGCCCAATGGTCTATCTTGAGTAATATCACTGCAGGGGTCATTGTGTTTTTTGCTTTTCCGGCACGTATTGGTGACACCGTTGAAATTGTGGATGGTGCAACTAGAATTAAAGGCACTATTACTGAAATCAATCTGTTTCAGGTGTTATTAATAGATGAAGATAATCAAGAAATTGCCTACCCAAATAACTTGGTGTTACAGCGGCCAGTCATAAAAATGGTAGAAAAAAGTAAAACAGACAATACAGAATCTATCTCTTCTTGGGCAAAACGCTCGCAATCTCGCTCTAAATAACGCTAATGCTAAGTGAATGTTTTATAAAACTAATGGGCTCTAGAACCTAAAGATGGGGAGGTTTGTGCAATTAAATAATATAGGGTTAGTTTCTATTTATCTATACCCTAGAATATTTGAATGGTTAAATATTTTTAGACCTATAAACTAATAGAATTGAAAAAGCTAAAAATGATTTATAGGGTTAAATTAAATGCAATCGGAACAAAAAGAAGATTTTTTTGTTGGCCGACAGCCAATTCTAGACGTACAGAATAATATTTATGGTTATGAATTATTATTCCGAGGCGGGTTAAACCCTAATCAGGCTGATTTTGACTCTCCTAGTCAAGCAACCGCTACTGTTATTTGTAATGCCATGATGTACATGGGGTTAAACCAGTTAATAGGCAGTGCTAAAGCCTTTATTAACTTTCCTGAAGAATTCTTTTTTGAAATGCGAGATCCGTGTTTTCATCATTCTCAAGCGGTAATAGAAATTTTAGAAACCGTTGAACCTACCGAAGAAGTCATTGAAAGTGTTACTTACTTGAAAGAGCAAGGCTATATGATTGCTTTAGATGACTTTATTTTTAGTAAGAAATTTATTCCGTTTATCAAGCTGGCAGATATTGTTAAATTTGATGTCTTGGATATTGATCCTGAAAAAATTAAACCACTCTTTCAAAAAATCAGACAGCTAAAAGACGTTATTATTCTCGCCGAACGTGTTGAAACTAAAGAAATGTATGAGCTTTGTAAAGAGGCGGGTGCAAATTTGTTTCAAGGTTACTATTTTGCCAAGCCAGAAGTGGTAACAGGTAAAAAATTGAGTGTGGCAAAAATTAATCTGCTTGAGCTTTTAGAAAAAGTGGTGGATGAATCTCTTCACCTTGATGATTTAGCTAACATCATTGAAAAAGATATTGGCTTAAGTATCAAAATAATGAAGTTAGCCAAACAGTATAAAACGCAGACTATGCCTGATTTTTCATCGCTTAAAGATGTACTTACGTTGTTTGGTTTAAAGCGAGTCCAATCGTGGGCAACCATGCTTTCTATGACGGCTGTAGAAGATGTTTTACCAGAAGTCTTTAACTTAGCTCGTTTGCGAGCTATTTTTATGCGTAACGTTGCCCAAAAATTAAAATTGCCAGCGGTAGATAGCTATTACTTAGCGGGTTTGTTTTCTATGGTTGATGTGATAGTTGGTCAAAATTTAGAAAAAGCTTTGGAGCAAATTCCTCTTAATGACAATATTAAGCAAGGTTTATTAAAGGGCGAAGGTGAGTATGGGCGATTGCTTAATACCGCAAAATCTTTTGAGATGAATGCGGCGGATGAGCATCAGGAGTATGCCTTAATTTATTTAGAAGCACTGAAAGAAGTCAATGCTTTGTCTGATATCTAGTTGTATATTCAATAACAAATCGTTTTATCTAGGAAAAGAGCCATTGTTAATGTCAATGCAGCTACCATTAATGTATTCGGGTGAACTGGTGGCTAGCCAATACATGGTTTCTGCCACTTCTTGAGCGGTAGCAAAACGACCATCAATCGTATTACTTAAAAAGGCTTGTTGGCGGTGTTGCGGAATACTATTAAGCATGTCAGTTTCAACTGGACTAGGTGCTACCGCGTTGATAATAATCTCTCCTTGAAAAAACTTAGCAAAACTTTTGGTGGCGTTAATTAACCCCGCTTTACTAATGCCATACCAAATGTCTGGATGACCAATTTGCCCCGCAATGGAAGCATTATTGACAACTCTTGGTGTGTAATTTGATGTGGTTTTTAGTTTGTCTGTAAGCAGTTGAGTTAATGTCACTGGCGATATGATATTTAATTGCAAAGAGTAATCACGATCATCGTCTGGGTAATTATCAATGGTAATTGGTTGCAGTAAACCCGCATTGTTAATTAACACATCGATCTGTTCAATTGAATCTACCAGGCCTGGTAGATTTTCAATATCGGTTAAATCAAATTCTGTGCAAGTCACTTGTGGATGATTCTGGTAATCAAAATCTTCTTGATTGCTAAAATCACGGGCAATAATTTGCACGGTATCACCGGCTTCTACAAATTTTTGGGTTAAGGCAAGGCCAATGCCTTTATTGCCGCCAGTAATTACTACATGTCTCATAATTTTGTACTCGGTTTTAATTCATTTAGACCATTCTTACCTGTAATGCTAATTGTGTAAAGGTTTCATGAAAAGCACTTATGAAAAGGTCTCTCGAATAACTTTGGTGTAAATCGCGTATAAATCTAGTGAATGTCTTAAATAATCACCTAAATATTTCACAATTGTGTGGAGTTTTATAACGAATTTGTTTGCTCATTTTGTGATTTTACCAGGCCTGGTAAATTCATATAAGACTTAGCGTTCTATGCGATAAATTAAATCAACAGAACTACTATCGTCCGCACTGTTACTTTTAATCAGTAGTTTTTGTGTGAGTTGGTAAAAAAACTGTACGGCATTATTTTGTTGGCCTGTTAGGTCTTTGGCATAGCGAACATAAAGTTTATCGGTCAAAGCACGGCCCACTAATAAATTACTGACTTTTTGGTCTTTTACATCAAAATATACATCTTCAATGCCTAAGGTACGAGTTAGGGTATTGAGTACTGGGGTATTGTTTTGAATACCTAATTTATAGAAGGCACTGAGTACTTGAGATTGATAGTTAGGTTCTTGTGATGAATCGCCAGCTCGACCAAATATAAGCAAATTGATGATTCGACCTTGTGAAGTAGATGGATCTGAATAAAAGGCAAATTGGGGTTGTGTTGCTGTGCCGGTAATATTCAGTCGTGCTGTGGTTTGATCAACCACTCTAAATAAATTCACATTTAAAGCTGGGTTGCCAATAGCACCATTAAAGCTAAAACTCGACTTTGCAATTTGTATCTGATTACGTGCATCAAGATTAATGTAACCACTCAATAATTTCACCTCTCCTAAGGCTTGTAAGTCTGGGCTATCACCTTGTTTAACAAGTTGTAGTTCGCCACCTAAAAAGGTCTCTGCATCACGCACATTGATTTTCACTTGTTTGCCAAAACCAATTTTTAGGTCATAACTTAACTGACTAATCATCTCTTGTTTTGGCACTTCATTGCCTTGTTTATCGATAATGATTTCATCATCACTGGTGGATGTGCGTTCGTGCAATGGCATCTTATCCAAATTTAAACTACTGTCGTGCAGTTGGGCAAAACCTTTGATATGGGTCGCACCTTCTAGCAAGGTAACATCAATATTAGCAGAGGTATTTAACTCGGCAAATTGCGTTTTAAGTAGTTCAATGGTGTCGGTTTTAAAGTTAGCTAAGAGTTTAGGTTGGGTCTGTAAATCTACCAGTTTTACACTTAAATCTGCATGGCGGTTATTGGTTTGAGTCCATAAACCTGTTGCATCAATGGTTTTAGGGGTGACATTGGCCGTTAAATTGATTGATTGATCACTCAAACCAAGTAGGGGTAAGTCAAGTTTTACATCTAAATTGGCTTGGGTATTGTGTTTTGGTGCGTTTAATTTTCCAGAAAGTTGGCTGTGTAATTTTAAAGCGGTTTTGTGTAGTTCCACAAATTCTAAGGCCCGTTTATTTAAAGTCCATTCATTAAGAGTGGCTGTAATATCGCCCTTTATTTTTGCATTTAACCAGGCCTGGTTAGTTTGTTTTTGACTATCGATTTGAAGATTTAAATGTCCTGTTTCATTTAGCTGAGCTTGGCTTTTTATATTGGCAGTATTGGGTGTTATTTTGGCCTGTGTTTGCCAGTTTTTAACAGAAATAGGAAACACAAAACCTTGTTCAATCAGAGTGACATCAAGTTGCGGAACGGTTAGTGATTGATTAGCAACCAGTTTGTTTTTCCAATTGGCATTCCCTTGACCATTTAATTGCCCTTTGAGTTTAATATTTGAAGTTAGCCAGGGTTCTAACCAATCAAAAATAGGCAGGGCGTGCATACTCCATTCTGCTTGAGTTGCATCACTTTTCAGGCAAAATTCTGAATTTTGAGTTGTTTGAGATGCAATGCAAAGATTGGCTATTTTAATTTGGTTAGGGCTTTTCCAATCGATATTGGTGGCTTGTTTTAATGACCAGTCACCCACGTTTGGTTGTTTGATATCAAACTGCTTTAAACGAATTGTTTGTTGGTCTAATGAAGGTTTAGTTTCATATGTGCTGGCTTGCAGGCTTAAGTTGGGGTGTGAGAGCTTGATGTCGCTTGTAAAGCCTGGTTGTGGATTAACTCCACTACTTTTTGGCTGTGCTTGTCTATCAAAAACCAGAGCTGAAAGTAATAGTTGGTTTTGGTGTAAGCCGGTTTTTTGTTGGATTTTCTGGGCATGTAAATGTAGTTCACTCTGTGCCAGTTTATGCAATGGAATTTGGGCCTTAAGGTTAAGGGTTTTAATTGAGAAGCTTTCACTTGGTTTATTTTTAGCTGCTGGCAAACGATAACCGAGTTGATTGGCATTTAATTGAACGGTTGACCAGGCCTGGTAAAATCCAGAAAGGTCTTTTTTTACGTTACCTTTTGTATCCATATTAAGGGTAATTGAACCGCTTAAAGGCTGATAAATTTGGCTTAATTGGTTCAGTTTTGCATTCAGCTTAAGTTCAAACGTTTTGGCCCATTGTCCAGATAGATTGGCTTGATTATCACCCAATACCAATCGGGCTTGTTGCAAATTACCATGAGATAAATCTTCTGCTAATGCTAGCTGAGCTTGAACGCTTCCACTGTATTTGGCGTAGTTAAGATGGGTGTTGGTAATATCAATTTTATATTTAGCGAGCGTGTTTTTTGTAACTTCTGTACTTTTGGCGACGGGATTTAATCTGGTATTTATTTGCCCAATAAACGATAGATTTTCTGGCAGGCCTGTTAAGTCAAACTGTGTAATATTAAATTGGCTCTGACGTTGAACAAAGTTGTTTAGTTTCCAGTTAAATTGGCTGGTAATCTGGTAATCATTTTCTGGGTTAATCCATTGTAAATTTAAGTGTTGAGTGGTGACATCAATATTAAACTGATTTGTGATTAGATTACCTGTGCCTTTTGCCTGCAAAGAGCCCATATCAGTCAATTGACTTTGCAATGTAAAAATCATGTTTTCGGGTTTTACATTGCTTGTTTTCGGTAAAGTCGCATTTGTAATTAACGCCGATAATGGTGCCGTTATATTAAAGTTAATTTTGGCTTTAGGGTGGTTTTTAAAACTCAGTGCTAACTGACCATTAGTGGTGAGTTTTTTTGCATCAGCATCATATTGAAGCTGAGTGTGACCTTGTGTTTGTTCTAGTTGCCATTGTGTATTCAGTTTGGCCTTAAATTCTTGCCAATGAGAGTCAAGGGCAATCTGGTTTCCTTGAAGTTTTAGCGTGTGTTGCGAGCGGCTAATGTAGGGTAATGTGGTATTAAGCTGAATGTTAACGGTATTAAGGTTTCCCTGAATTTTGCTGGTCAACTTTATGGAATTAAAAGGCGGTGATGTGGCTTCTTTTTGCCCTTTTTTAACCGTGTTTAAATCGGTTAACTCTAAGGCTAAGTTAGCAGAAAATTCATTTGAGTTAAGCAACGTAAAATCAGCGGCACTGGCTATTTTTATCTGTTGGTATTGCCCTGTTAAATCGGCAATTTTAAGCTGTTGGTTTTGCCATTCTAGGGCGGTTTTCAGTTGGTCAATTTCTTCAATAGGCTGTTGATCAATTTGTAAGTTTGCTTGATGAATTTGTAAGTCATCTATATGCACTTGTGTACTGTAGTTTTTGCTAAAAGCAAAAATTGCCGCCAGTGGGTTTTCTGTGGTGGTCGTTTGTTTTGGTTGTGTCACTGTTTTTAAGAAAGCTTTAGAAACCGTTAGTTGATCTATTTGAATACGGTTCCTTAATAAATCTTTAAGTTGCCAATGCCAGCTAATAGTATCAATTTGTAGGTTAGTCGTATCATCTTGATAATGTACATTTTTCAGTGTTAAACCATCAATTAAGCGTCCTTTAGCAGATTCAATTTGCAACTGGCCATTAGTCCAACTTGAAATATAAGGCAAAGCTTTTTGTGCGGTATTTGGGTTAAATAGTAATAAACCTAACAATACAGCTAGAGTGAGTAATATCACCAAAAACAGCCCGATTGAGCTAAGGCTAAACCAATAATAAGCACGCACGAGGGTCTTACTGAGTTGTGATTGGTTTGTGGCCTGGCTTGGGGGCTGATTTAGGCCTTGATTTGGTGTTTGGTTCTCTGGCGTGGTACTCATATATCAAACCCTAATGAGAAATGTAATCGCCAATCTTGTTGTCCTGGTTCTGATACAGGCCAGGCAATGTCCAGCTTAGCCATTCCAACTGGCGTGTAACCACGTAATCCAAAACCCGAACCTACTTTAATATCGGTAGATTCGGTTGTATCAAAAAGCTGTCCAGCATCAATAAAAGCCCCTAAACCAAAGTATTCACTGATTCGGTAATCGGTTTCTAAAGAGGTTAAAACCATATTTTTAGCCCCTTCAATGGTTCCAGTACTGGTGGGTAAACCAATAGATTCAAATGCATAACCTCTTAAGGTTTCGCCACCCAGTAAATAACGATAAGAGGCTGGTACCACTTGATTTTTGTCGGCAGCGGTTAAGGCTATTTTGGCTTTAGCATGTAGTCGCCAAAAATCCATTATGGGAAAAATACCACTGCTGGCTAATTCAATTTGAGCAAATTGAGAGTCAGAGGCAATACCGTCAAAACTGCCTCGTAACGTAGCACTATGCCGATAACCCGAAGTGGGATACGATTCATTATTAACCCATCGTGATCTAACGTTAATACCCAATAAAAGCGTTTGGACTAGCTCTTGAGGGGCGTTTTTGTAGCGATAATTTTCAGATTCAAAAGAGACAAACGGATTAAGTAACCAACTTGGTGTAGCCTGAAAATTATAGTCAGCAGTAACCGATTTTTGAGTTTTATCTAGGGTATCTGACTGCGTTGCCTCATAGCCAAAACCAATATTCCAATGTTGAACCGCAGGGCGATCACCTGGAATATGGTAGTTAAAATTAAAGTTTTGGGCACGTTCACCAAATAGGCTGTCTATTTGATAACTATGGCCTTGCTGGTTAATGAGGCGGTTTTCAAAACCAAAGAGAATACGTGCACCGGTATCGGTTCCGTATCCAATACCCGCATCGTAATGATGTTTTAGACTCTCTTCAAGTTCTACTGAAACAGGAATACGTTTATTTTTTTGTTCTGTAAATTGAGGTATTACCCGTATTGATCCAAAATAATGGCTGTCAATAAGGCTTTTCTGTAAAGCCACAATATCAGCATTTTTAAAGGTATCGCCAGGTTGAAACTCAGCAAATTTAGCTAAAAAACTGCTTTGAATTGTTTTGTTACCATGAAAATTCACCTGCCCAAATTGATAGGCTGTTTTAGTATCAAGGTATAAGTTAATATCCACCGCATGTAAGTGTGGATAAACCTTAAAGTTACGTTTAGTAAACACGGCATCCATAAAGCCTTCATTTAAGGCTAAATTATTTAATGCATTAACGGTATCGGTATAGTTTTGATGTGTAAATCGATCGCCTTTACGTAGCTTTAGCTGAAACTTTTTAAATTGTTTCCAGGCAGATAATTTTTTGCCATCACCTTCTATCACAATATTAATGTTACGAATCTTGACTGGTTTACCTAAGGTAATGGTAAAGCTGGCTAATGTTTGCTTGGCACTACGTTGGAGTCTTTTGGTTAGACTGGGTTCGTAGTAACCTAAAGCACGCAAGGTATCTAGAATTTCTTGTTCAGCGCGTTTAAATAAAAAGTCAGTTTGTGCGGGGTATTGATCACGCTTTAAGTTACCTAAAGAAATCTCACTGATTAAGCGTTCTTTTAATTTGTTATCGCCACCGCCTGTAAACTGAAGATCAACTTGCAATAAAGGATATTGAGCAGAGGGCTTATTATTGATTTCTTTGTTTGCGAGTTCTTTATTTACATAATCTTTATTTACAAGCCCTTTATCTTCGCTAATAAGTGGTTCGGACTCTGGATTTTGGGCATAGGTAAGCTGTGGCAACATTAATGTGCTGAGACAAAGTACGGTTACAGAGAGCCAAGAGATGTTCATGCGTTGCTGTGAAAAGTCGTGAGGTAAGTTAATCAAGTATACGGTGGTTAAACATATAATAAAACCTCGATATAACAAAATTCTCTCTTTTATCGAGCTAATTTTCTATTAAAGGCTAGAGCTATTTTTAGATTCTTCTTAAGATAAAAATAATACAAAAAATATGATAAAGATAATAATGATGAATTACATCGGTTTTTGGTGCAAATATCTTGAATTATAGCGTTTTCTCTTTAAGCGAAGACGTGTCGTACTTTTCGATTAGCTGTTGCCAGTTTTATCTGTTTAATCTGTTTTATCCATTTATTCAACTGGGTCTGCCCAACTGATTATCACTTCTTTTTTGCCCCACTCACGGGCTTTTTTATGGTCTTGCCCCATATAAATATCGATTTTCTTTTTCCAGCGTTTATTCATTTTGTCTAACACGGTATATTCACCCGGCAAGCCAGAAATGGTTACTTTTGAGCCGTTTTTTAACCCCATCTTTAAGAGGTCTCTAGAAACCGCTATCGCTTTCATTCCGGGTTTTAACGGGTTGTTCCACGCGGCAAGAAAAGGTGTTTTATCCGTTTGTGAATGTGTTGATGTATAAGCCGTAGCGGTCACTTCCAACTCAATTCGTTTAGACTCTTCAGCACCACAACCAAACAGTGACAGGCCCATCAATCCGGTTAAAAAAGAGTTTAATAATGTTCTCATCATAACCTCACATTTTTCCTATTTAATTGATTGTAATAGTTTTTAAGCGTAATTTGATAGTTTCTTGGCAGAGCGAATAAACGTTCTGTTTTGATTGTGTAAAACGATAAACGACCAAATCTAGTTGTGAGAGTTAAATCACTCCGGTGTTTTTCGTGTTAATTGTGTAATGACCGTTTTGGACTCAGAACCATTGTGCAGGCTCTCGGTTTCCAAACTAAATAGGCAGCGTTCACCGTTTGGAGTAATGACAGTGAGATCATTAAAATCTGCGGCGGATGCCATTTGATGGCGAACATAATCAGGGCCATATCTACGTGCGGGGAGTTTTTCGTTGATAAAGGTTTCTATATTTGTAGCACCTTGAATATCGCCAAAAGGAGAAGCCGTTGACCATATAGCATTAGGGTGAAATAAACTAGCCGCTTCACTACCCTCTCGTCTATCAACACAATCCAGAAAACGCATTAGCAGTAAACGTTTGCTGTTACGTGCAGCATAGTGAGTGTGCAGTAATTGATGGGCTTTGGCTGAATTGGGTTGGTCTAATTCTGTTGCATAGAGTTTTTGTATGTCTTGGTTTTCATAGGAACGTCTTCTTGGGGCATTTTTATCAATGTTATAAATCGCCTGCATACGTTTTTCCAGGATTAGTGGATCCATCGACTTTGGTTCACCACCTCCGCCTAAACAACCACCCACACAGGCCATGACTTCAATAGCGACATACTCATCTCGCCAATTTTCTGTTTCAAGCATTTGTTGTGCTACTGCAATGCCATTACAAATGGCAATTTTGCCTACGCCAGGAACCTCGGCTTCTTTCACACCCGTCGTGCTGACTCCACGAAGTTGATGCCATTCCAAAGGTAATGAATCCTCTTGACCGATAAAGTGAGAAGCCGTACGTACCACCGCTTCCATAACGCCACCTGATGCACCAAAGATTTGTGCCGCACCCGTGCTTTCACCCAGCGGGTTATCAAATTCTGCTTCCTCTGACAAAGCACCAAAGGCAATTCCACGAGCTTTAATCATTCTTGCGAGTTCACGAGTGGTTAAGACATGGTCAACATCGCCTGATACTCCAGGACGAGCCGCTTCATCCTTTTTTGCCGTGCAAGGCATAACACTCACGACATAAGGTTCAGCATCACCCTCTGAAAAAGCAGTCCCTAGCGTTTTTACAAAGGCACTCCGTTTAGTCAATGCACCATGCATTTGTTGTGGAGATTTAGTGGTACTGAGATGCGGCAGTAGGTCAGGGCGGTTAATCTCAACCCAATTCACCCAGCCAGGGCAACAGGAGGTAAATAGAGGTAATTGTTTTTGGTTTTTCAAACGTGTTAAAAATTCGCTTGCTTCTTCCATAATGGTTAAGTCAGCCGCAAAATTGGTGTCAAATACGTAGTCAAAACCAATCTGTCTTAAGGCATTAATCATTCGCCCTGTACTCACTGTGCCAGGTTTCATGCCAAACTCTTCACTGATTGCCACCCGAGTTGCAGGGGCGACTTGTACTGCAGAGACACGTCTATGAGCATCAAGAGTGTGCAGTACATCATGCCAGTGTGGCATTTCGATTAAGGCACCGGTTGGGCAAACCAGAGTACATTGACCGCAAGAGATACAATTGGTTTCAGAAAGCGGTTTATCAAATACGGTAACGGGTAATCGCCCCGACCCATGTTCCGCAAAACAAATTACATGTTGCTGTTGCCCTGCATCACCACAGGCTTCTACACATAAACCACATTCCACACATTTGGATAAATCTCGCCAAATACTGGGGGAGGTGTGATCTGTTAGTTGATGTTCTGGGTGTTCAACTGAACCTCTTAGCTCTTTTGGCCAACGGTCTTCTAGTTGATATTCACTGACAAAGTTTTGAAATTTACATGAACCATTCACTTCACAACGTATGCAGTCATTAGGGTGGCGCGACAATAGCCATTCGGCATCCGCTTTTCTAAATTCAATGATTTCTTTAGAATCGGTGGTAACAATGTCACCATCTTGGGCTTGGGTTTTACAGGCTGGTTGGGGGCGGGCGATATTGTTGACATTCACTAAACATAAACGACATACCGCATGGGAGGGAAGGCGAGGATAGTAGCAGAGTGTGGGAATGTGCACACCTGCTATACGGCTTGCATCCAGCAAGGTTGAACCCTCTTCAACTTCAACCGTTCGTCCGTTAATGGTAACTTTAATCATTGTTTCCTCCCAAAGATAAACGAAGCTGATTAGAGTGAGCTGATGGAGTTAAACTGAATATTACATATTCCCTGTTAAATTAAAAAGTATATCTCTTGCAAATTGTAAGGTTTTTCAAAACATAGATTGTTAAATTACCCTTTGCACACATTTTAGAAAAATGTACAGGGCATAACAATAAACAGGTTTACCAGGCCTGGTAATTTTATATTTTATTTTAATTATCCCAATTTTAGATTGCTAGGGTTTGGCATATTGTAATAATAGTGACAAAGTCAGCAAAGAAAATACGGTGGATAATAGAACCGTTTGTGCGGTAATTAAGGCATCTCGTTTATAAAATTCAGCCAACATATAAGGGCCGGTTCCGGTTGGTAAAGCGGCTAAAAATACCGCCATCATCGCCAATTCAGTCTGCATATCAAAAACATAAAAAGCCAGCCAAGCCACCAATAAAGGTTGCAGTATTAATTTGGCCGTTGTCAGAGTGAGAGCGGTTTTGCGAACATCGGTTGCATTTTGTTTTGGTTGAGCGGTGGCGTGAGCCAAAAACAACCCTAAGCTGATTAAGGCGGCTGGGCTTGCGGCATCGGCCAATAAACTTAAAAAAGTAGCAATGCTCTCTGGCAAGGTGTAAGGGGTTGCGGAGAATAAAGCCCCAGCTATAGGTGCGACTACTAAAGGGTTTTTAAATACCGCTTTAAAAACATTTATCGCTCGTAAGTGCCAAGCTAAAGAGGCGTGCAAAGCGCTTTCAATTAAAACAATCCCAAAACCAAATAGCAAAGATGCCACGATGATGCTGGCAATAGCCGTTGGCACTTCACTGACCGTACCAAACACCAAATACATCAGCGGAAAACCAATATATCCAGTATTAGCATAAGACGCTGCCATGCTATCAATACTGGCTTCAGCTAAATCTTTACCTTGGCTTAGTCGCCAAAACATCACCAGCAGAAACACCACAAAAGAACCGATAATATAAACGGCAATAAAGTCAGCTTTAAACAGGGTTTGCCAATCACTTTTTGCGGTAATCTCAAATAACAAAGCGGGTAGAGCCAACCAAATAACAAATCGGCTTAGTTCAGTGGCTGAAGCGGGGCCTAAGATTTTGGTTTTATAGCTGATATAGCCAGTAGCAATTAAGGCGAATACGGGGAATAGAATGGTAAAGGTGGCGAGCATAATTTTTATCTGATCTGACCAAAAGTCTAAATAAAAACATTGTACGGTAGCAGCAGAATTTTGGGGCTTAAAATTATCAGGCCTGGTGATTTTCTTTAACAAATGATTGTTGGCTGTTTTCATAACTATTGTGGCTAAGGCTTTTATTTGATAGTGTGTAAGTTCATATCCATTCCATATTCCTCAGCGTCGAGGTTGTTTTTCCGTTTTCTAACCAAACTATTTTAGTAAAACAACTTGTTAGGAGAATGATGATGTCTGCTTTGCCAAAAGTCATGATTATTGGTGGTGGTGCTGCGGGTTTACAGCTTGCAACCCGCTTGGGAAATCGACTGGGTAAGAAAAACCTTGCTGAAATTAATTTGATTGATTCCAACCGAATTCATCTATGGAAACCGCTTTTACATGAGGTGGCATCTGGTTCACTTGATACTGGCCGAGAAGCCTTGAGTTATCGAGCTCATTCAGCCGAAAATGGCTATTATTTTCAACTTGGCAGTTTTTGTGATTTAGATAGCCACAACAAAACTCTAACGCTTGAGCCATTATTAGATCACCACGGTAAACAACTGTTACCACAAAGAACATTAGATTATGACTACTTGATTTTGGCTTTGGGTTCTCGCTGTAATGACTTTGGTATTAGTGGGGTCAGAGAGCACTGCTTTACCTTAGATACCGCACAAGAAGCAGAAGATTTTCATTTGAGTTTGTTGAATCGGTTTTTACAGTTTTCCGAAACCGCACAAACAAACGATTTGGTTAAGGTTGCGATTGTGGGCGGCGGGGCCACAGGTGTTGAACTTGCTGCAGAACTCTATTCAACCGTTGACCGCCTTGAGCAGTTTGGCGTGCATAAGATTCATCACAATAGTTTGTGTGTACATTTAATAGAAGCGACCGACAGGATTTTACCCGTTTTACCCGAATCAATGGCCAACAAAGCTCATAAAACCCTGACCGATTTAGGGGTGGATATTGAAACTAATGTGATGGTAAAACAGATTAAAGCCAACACCTTAATAACTGATGAGAAAGTGATAGAAGCTGATTTAATTGTTTGGGCGGCAGGCGTAAAAGCACCTAAGTTTTTAGGTGATTTGGATTTACCCACTAACCGAATTAATCAAGTTGAAGTAGAGCCAACTTTACAAGTAAAAACCAGTACAAATATTTATGCTATTGGTGACTGTGCATTTCTATTGAATGATGAAGGTCGTCCTGTTCCGCCTACGGCTCAAGCGGCACATCAAATGGCCGAAGTGTGTGCCAACAATATTATTGCTCAAATCAAACAAAAACCACAGGTGAATTTTACATACCAAGACCATGGTGCACTGGTCTCTCTTAGCCACTTTCAAGCTGTGGGTAACTTGTTAGACCAGCTATTAAATAAAAACTGGTTAGTAGAAGGCAAGTTTGCACGTTGGGCATATGCAAGTCTTTACAGACAACACCAAATAGTCCTGCACGGTTTTTGGCGAACGGTTTGGTATATGTTAGTAAGCGTCTTAGAAAAACGTATAAAACCAAAATTAAAACTGTATTAATAATTGTTTTCTATGCAAATGCTAGGGATTTACCCTGTGGTTACAAACTACAGCTTGCCACAGGACGTGTCGGGGTTTGCTGTGTCTAGTTTCCCATGCATTTTGAGCATAGAATAAATTGCTCTAATTTAGGTTATACCGCTAATAATCTAACCAAAAAATACCCGCCAACCAATAGAATAAAAAACAATATACCTGCCAGAATAAAGGCACTACCGCCAACTTGTTTCATTTTGCTCACTTGCGTTTCCATGCCTAGAGCAACCATAGCCATGGTTAATAAAAACGTGTCTATCTGATGAATAGAGCTGACGATCTCTTTTGGTAAAAGGTTTAATGAATTAAATGCGGCTACCGCTAAAAAGGCAACTGCAAACCAAGGGATTGATGACACTAATGATGCTTTGCCAGTTTGGTTGGTCGATTTTTTTCGAGACACCAACCAACCTACCACTAAGATAGCTGGCACAATCATTAAAACACGCGTCATTTTTTCAATCACAGCATAGTCTTGAGCCTCGGTCGGTAAAATACTCGATGCTCCAACAACCTGAGCAACTTCATGAATGGTGGCACCAAAATACAAGCCTTTAGCTTCGTTGCTAAGTTGAAACAGATGCATACCGTCTAAAATCGGATACAAAAACATCGATAAAGTACCAAACACGACCACCGTGGCAACTGCTACCGATGTTTGATGCCCTTGTGCTTTGGTAACAGGTTCCATTGCTAATACTGCCGCTGCACCACAAATACCACTGCCTGCAGAAGTTAATAACGCGGTTTCTGAATCCATTTTTAGGACTTTAGTACCAATCAAATATCCCACCGTTAAAATGCTAGTAACAACCAACGCCGCCAATACAATCCCCTGCCAACCAATAGAGGCGATTTCTTGTAAGGTAATAGCAAAGCCGTAGAGTATGATCGCCAAGCGTAAAATTTTTCTGGCGGAAAAATGAATCCCGGCATGCCACTCTTGTGGAATGTGTTGATGTAACGTGTTGCCGTAAATGGCTCCGAGTAAAATGCCCACAATTAAGGGGCTTAAGCCTAAATGAGTCATTATTCCGGTTTGAGCGATGGTGTGGGCGGCAATCGCAAATAATGCGACCAGTAAAATACCGTGTAAGGTATGTTGTCTTGGCGTGGCGATAGCTAACATAGTGACCTCTCTTAAATAGCTAGACGAATAATTGATTTCAACTACCATTTTAGAAAAGTCGTTATATAATTAAATCTTATTTAATTATGAATACTATCGGAAATTCTGATGATTAAGGCTAATCACTTGCTGACCTTTGCCAAAGTTGCTGAGTTAAAAAACATATCTCTTGCGGCAGAAGCTTTGCACCGCTCTCAACCCGCTGTTTCTGGTCAATTAAAAGCCTTACAAGAATCTTTTACCGAGCCTTTGTATGAACGAAAGGGAATGGGAATTGAGCTTACAGAACTAGGAAAAGCGTTATTACCTTATGCACAACGGCAAACCAAACTGTTGATAGATGCCGAAACCTTTCGTTTGCAAATAGAACATGATCAAGTTGTCACCATAAAAGTAGGTGCTTCAACCACCATAGCCAACTACGCCTTACCAAGGCTAATAGCCCAATTTCATAAAGATTACCCAATGATAAAAGTCGATGTTTTAGTGGGGAATACTCAAAAGATTTTAAATAGCCTAACTTCACTCGATGCCGCTTTTGTAGAAGGGCGAGTGCATGGTATAAAAAATACAGGCTACTATCCAACTGCGTGGAAGCAAGATGAACTTATCGTGATTATGCCTGACAATCATCCGCTCGCTGAAGTTGAAGAAATTACTTTAAAATCAATTTATGAGTATCCGCTCATTTTACGAGAACAAGGTTCAGGAACTCGCGAGATGATTGAACTAGCCTATAAACAACGGCTGGATATAGAAATTAAATCCGTAATAGAGCTTTATAGTACTGAATCTATCAAAGAGGCGGTGAGGGTTGGATTAGGCATTGCCTTGGTTTCAAAGATGGCAATAGAAACCTTACCCCCTACAATTCAATGGCGAAGCCTAACCGAAGATGATCGGATTATTCGCCAATTATCTATGTTACTACCAGACCTTGGTCACAACACTCACTGGATTCGTGCGTTTATTCGTTGAGCATTTAAAATAAATTTACCCTGTGTAAAATTATAGCTAGCGCCTAGCTATAGGCAGGTGTAGCTGGGTTATTTATGATTTATTTTGTTAGGCAGTTTCTTACTTTTTTGGTGTGTTTTGTTTGATGAATTGACGTTGTAATTGATCTAAAGCGGTTAGTATTTGATCTCGCAAATCCAGTAAGTGCTCAATAAGTTCTTTGGCGGAATGAATATCACCCGATTGCTTCAATTCATACATTTCCAGCCCAACATGGTGAACCTCTTGATGAATGCTTTCAATTTTCTGGTAAATGGGAAGGTGGCTGTATTGTTGTTTACCTATCCCATAGTACCATTGACCAAATCGACAGCTATATTCATCCTTTAATTGAGTTAAATCGGGTTCGATATTGGCATCTCTCATGGTCAGTAGGACTTGTTCAATCCAAATAATATGATCACTTTTTGCTACCAGCAACGGAAAGTCTCGGGTATCCCAAAGTGCATCTGCCCATAAAGACCAGCTTGGATCAGGAGTGAAATGTTCAGACCATTGAATGATGTCTTTTCCTGGCATGGGGTTAGCAATACCAAACCCTTGAGCTTGATTGCAACCGTAACGTAGTAATACGATACCGTGTTCAATCGTTTCAACACCTTCTGCGATAACGTTTAAATTGAATACTTTGGTAAGATTAATGGTGGCTTCCACAACTTGCATTTCATCGGTATGTGACAGCATGGTTTGAATAAACATCTTGTCGATTTTGACTGTATCAAAAGGTAGGTGTTTTAAATAGGCAATTGAAGAGTAGCCCGTTCCAAAATCATCTAGTGAGAGATTTACTCCCAGTGCTTTTATAGCTGTTAAAACCTGTTTAGCTTGAGCAAAATCAATAATGGCAATTGATTCTAATAGTTCAATCTCAAAAGTATTGGGTGGCAGTTCTGGAGCACTTTTTAGTGCTTCCTCCAAAAAAGGAAGAAAGCTATCATGGTGAAAGTGTCGGTTGGAAATATTGATTGAAACAGGCCAGAAATAGCCTTGTTTATAACGCTGTTGGGTTTCTGCAATGGCCTGTTTGATGACCCAGCGATCTAACTCAATAATGACATGGGTTGACTCTATAATAGGCAAAAAATTATTGGGTAAAACGAGACCGTTCTTGGGATCTATCCAACGAATTAAGGTTTCAAATCCGGTAATTTTTCCCGTTCTTAAGTTTACTTTAGGTTGATAATAGAGCTCCATTTCATTATTTTTGATGGCATCAGAAATCTTAACCAACATCTTTTGGTGTGAAATTGTTTTCTGGTATTCAGAGTGAGAAAAGTATTTGATATTAGGGTGGTTTGGCATTTTAGCCAGGTACATGGCGTGATCAGATTGGCGTAATAATGTATCTAATTCATTAAACTCATCAGAATACTGAGAAATCCCAATGCTGCAAGAAATTTCTACAGGTACAGGGCTGGATTTAAGCACATAAGGCAGCTCCAATTGTTTAAACAGCTTTTCAATACGAAACTCCAATTCTTCCATATTGTTTGCTAGTAATAAAATGGCAAACTCATCACCACCTAAACGAGATGCCGCTTCGTCTTGTTCTAAAGAGATTGTTAATCGATGAGCGAGAGAGGTAAGGAGTTCATCACCTAATGTATGTCCATACAAGTCATTGATGCTCTTAAAGCTATCTAAGTCTAAAAAACCGATATAGATATTTTGTAAATTCTTAATCTTTTCACAGGTTTGATTGAATAGTTGCGTAAAGTACTCACGATTAGGAAGTTGGGTTAAAGCATCAAATTTAACTGTTTGTTCCAGTGAATCGATTAGGTTTTGTTTTTCAGAGAGGTTTTGAAGGGAAATTAAAATATGATTTTTATCAGGAAGTAATGTCAGTGCCATATTAACTTGAGAGGTTGTGCGTTTAAGTCGTAAACTTGTCTCAAAATTGTCAATATGCCCCGTTTTGATGACTTCTTGTATAACCGTAGAAAGGCTGTCTTTGTTTTCAGGTTTGGTTAAATCGTACAGGGTTTGATTAAGTAAGGTTTCACTGCTAAAGCCTGTTATCTGTAAGTAAGCAGGGTTACACTTTAAGAAGTTAGTTTCTAAACTAATTATTGCGATACCATCTTTCGACAAATTGAAAATGGTTTCAAAGTTGTCAGTACTGAACTCTTTTAAAAAATCATATTCTTTCACAGCACATCATGCACTTTATAGCAGGCTTCTAAGTAGTATAAAGTATTGTTTTGTAGAATGTCACCATTAAAAAATAGAAATCTAAAAGGATTAGTAGCAGCAATTTATTAAGGTAAACGTATTAAAGTACTATATCTAGGGGCTTCTTTACCAGGCCAGGGGTATTCGATTAGTCATTGTAAAAATCAAAAGTTTTTATATAAAAAATAGATTAAGGTAATCGTTTTCTCAATGGGCTAGAATGAAAAGGGTGTTTCAAAAAATGAATTCAAGATTAAAATTCAAGATTAAATAGAGGTATTAAATATGCTAACTAAAATGCTTATACCATTTATATTTATAATGATGGTCGCCGGCTGTGCCGGAAACCCAAATAGTTCTTTGGCAAAGCAGTGTTCAGATGGGTTGAACATTGCCTACCAAGAACTCGATTATGCCAAGACCAAGGGTTTTAGCGGTACGGTTGAATACACTAAGGCTGCAAGCCTGCTGGGAGCAGCTAAAATTCAGAAAGAATTTGGTAAGTACCCAAACTGTATTGATAAGGTTGAACGTGCTCGTGCCTATATCAAAGCATCACAACGTTAAACAGGGTTCTTTACTGAAACAATAAAAAACCCGCGAGGATATTCCTTAGCGGGTTTTTTATTTGAACATTATTAGGTTTACCCTATGCACACACTGTATTAATGGCCACAGGACATGCCAGGCCTGGTAAAACTCAAATAATTGATTTTGATAATTATTGAGAAGCCATTTTAATACTTATAGGTCTTTATTTTGATGACTCTGGCTTCCCGTTACTTTTTCTAGTCTCTTCAGCCGAGTTCTTCGTTTGCTGTTAGGCAAAAAGTAACCAAATACGTGCCCTGAAAGAAGTGCCCTTGGGGTATAAAAGAGCGATTGCCCTCAGAGGGAAAGCCAGAATGAGAATCTCAAAGGTATATAAATATTAAAAAGGCTTCTCAACAGTTACAAAAGATCAATCGAGTCTTACGCCAACGATTTTAATTATGCTGGTTTGTTGAGTTGCCTTGCTCTTTTCTTATCTCTAACCCAGAGAACTGAGCCATTTGTTTTCTTCATTTCAAAAAGGTCTATTGCTATAAATAAGTCACTTAGTTTTTTAAATCCGTAATTTCGTTGGTCAAATGAAGCATGGTTTGATATATGAGTTCCTATAGGGCCAAGCATTGCCCAGCCATCCTCTTCTTCTACCGCTTCGATAGCTTGCCGTAATAAATTGATGAGTTTTGTATCGCTTTTGATAGTCTTAGTTTGTTTTTGAATAGGTTCGCTTTGTGTTTTTTCTTCATCTAAATAAAGAAAACGGGAACAACTATTTACGAAAGCTAATGGAGCTTTGCGTTCTCCAAAACCAATAACGAATTTACCATCAGCGAGGGCACGAGTAACTAAGGGGGTGAAATCACAATCAGAGGAAACAAGGCAAATAACGTCTACATTTTTTGTATATAAAATATCCATCGCGTCAATTACAAGAGCCATGTCTGTTGCATTTTTTCCCTTTGTTAAATCGAATTGTTGGATTGGCTGTATTGCATAATCGTGAATCACATCTTCCCACAATTTTAGATTTTGATTTTTCCAGTTTCCGTATGCTTTTCTAATATTGACAACTCCATAGCGGGCAAGTTCAGAAAGTACTTTATCTATTTTTTTTGCAGGAGCATTATCAGCGTCAATAAATACGGCTATGTTTTCCTTATCTTTCATTTTGTTTCCTTGAAGGCCAGAATGTTTGATTGATAGGTAGTATTACTATGTATGGCTAAAATGTAAATGAAATTGTGTTTAGAAATGGTTTTGAATTTTCGATACAAATAAAAAAACCGCTAAGGAAAATCCTTGCGGGTTTTTAGTAACTTACCAGGCCTGGTAAATTTGGTTTTAATGTTTGATGAGTCTTAGCTGTTGAGAAGCCTTTACGAATATTGGTAGACCTTTTGTTTTAGCTAACAGGCTTCTCCTTCCTTTCTTTGCTTGCCCAAAGAAAGGAAGCAAAGAAAAGGCACCCCGCTGACAAAATCGATTTTACTAAGCTTGTCTGCTGAAATTCCCATAACTCGCTACGCTCAAACAATGGGAATTTTTAACCGCATACTACGCTAAGTAAAAGAGCAATTTCTTACAGAGGGGAGGCTGTTTCTACGTTAATTCATCATTTCTTTAGTTGTTTTTATCGTGGGTTGCGGATATTACCAGGCCTGGCATGTCCTGTGACCATTAATACAGTGTGATCATAGGGTAAATTGATTTTTTAATAGATGAAGCAAACCACAAACGCCAAGGTTCCCCTTGGAATAAATTGTGCAGAGTTCTTAACGAAGTGAACGTTTAAAAAACGCTGCTGTTAGAGCGTAGCTTGCGGAGCGAGTTCAGCGTTTTCAGTGAATGAGTTTTAGAACTTGCCAATTTATGGAGCGGGGTGCCCTTGTTGGCTTACCTTATTGGGCAAACAATAAGGTAAGGGGAAGCCTGAATGACAATTTAAAAGGTATATAAATATTAAAAAGGCTTCTCAATCATAGAAGATAAAAGGGTAGCATCACCTTATTCAAAGGTATATAAATATAAAAAAGGCGTCTCAACAGCTACAAACATCAATCGAGTCTGAACCCGTCGATTTTCTTATTACACGTGTTGGACTTTGGAATTGAATTCACCCGATTGACCCCATCGATTATTTTGTAAACTGAAATATTGTGAGAGTGTGTAAAATAACGTAGAATAAATAACAGTTAACTCATAATATTTATAATAAAGTTTACAGATAATGCTAATTTTTTGTATAATAATTGGCCTTGCCTGTAAAGTAAGGTGGAAAAATGTATCAAGCTATCCCATTAGAACAACCTGGTATTAAGCAAGCAGTAAAAGATAGATGGGATGAAATGGCAGAAAGCTTTGATGATGAAGATATGAAGCAAATTATTAAGGCTGATACTAGTTCTTCGTTAGAAAGTGTAAATTATAATCACGCTGTTGTTAATACAGAAGATGATGAATATGTTGCTTTAATTGGTGTTGTACATGCTGCCCCGATTAATTCGCATAAAGTTTTACATATGCAGTTAAATCCAAAATCTAATACTGCATATCTTGAGGAACAAGAAATAGGAATGATGAGTACAGCACAAGGAATCGCTGGTACTATTGTTGCTTTATCTGAACAAGGAATTATTGAACACGGAATGAGTCAAGTAAAGATATTCGGCCGTGGTCATGAAATGAAAACTTTTTTTAAACTCGTTGTCGAATGGGTTGAAAAGCATCCAATTAATGGATTTTTAGTATTTAACCAAGGTGGATGGCTCGTCATCCAGCGAACTGAGGAGTAATTCATGTCAAACTACACGCAAAAAGATGTGCACGCGAAGTTTAGTAAAGCTTTAAGCCATGCATTTGCAGAGTGTCAGAAAAAGGGCATCAATGTTAATGACTTTCAATGGTTTAAGGTAGAAAAGAAGAGTGATGCTAAAAAGCAGCGACGAAAAAAACGTGCTGCCTAGTTATTATGGTTAATAGCCCGCTTTAAGCGGGCTTTTTATTTTTGTATGTATTGAATAAATAAAAAAACCCGCTAAGGAAATCCTTGCGGGTTTTTTTATAACTTACCAGGCCAGGTATGTACAGTGGCCGTTACTGTTGTGCGAGCACAGGGTAATTCTGAAAACTTAAACTTCTAAGTAATCCAAAATCCCTTCTGCGGCTGAACGACCTTCGGCAATGGCTTCAACAACCAAACTTGAACCACGAACCATATCACCACCCGCAAAGATTTTTGGGTTAGTGGTTTGGAAAGGGTATAGAGACTTGTCAGAAGCAACTACGCCATCCCAGCTATTGACTTCAATATTGTAGTCTTTAAACCAAGCTGGAGGGTTTGGTTGGAAACCGAATGCGACGATAACTGCATCACATGGAATCACTTGTTCTGAACCTTCAACCATCTCTGCACGACGACGACCATTTTCGTCTGGCTCACCCATGCGAGTTTCGATTACCTTAATACCTTCAACTTTACCATCACCAATCACTTCAACCGGTGCTAGGTTAAACTTGAATTGAACACCTTCTTCTTTGGCGTTTTGTACTTCGGCACGTGAACCTGGCATGTTTTCTTCGTCACGACGATATACACAGTAAACCTCGTCTGCACCTTGGCGGATAGAAGTACGTGTGCAGTCCATAGTGGTATCACCACCACCTAGAACAACAACTTTTTTACCAGCCATGCTCACGAATGGTTCTGGAGATTGTTCCATACCTAGTTCGTTTTTAACGTTACCGATTAGGAAGTCTAGTGCTTTGTGAACACCTGGTAGCTCTTCACCAGGGAAACGACCTGCCATTGGCTTGTAGGTTCCCATTCCTAGGAATACAGCATCGTAATCATCAACTAATGATTGGAAAGAGATGTCTTTACCGATCTCAATGTTGCAATGGAATTCGATTCCCATACCTTCTAAGATTTCACGACGACGTACGACGATGTCTTTGTCTAACTTGAACTGAGGAATACCAAACGTCAGTAGGCCTCCGATTTCAGGTTGTTTTTCGAAGACAACAGGCTTAACACCATTACGGATTAGGATGTCAGCTGCGGCAATCCCCGCAGGGCCTGCACCAACGATGGCGACTTTTTTATCGGTCATAACTACGTCAGATAAATCAGGAGTCCAACCAGCAGCAAACGCAGTATCGGTAATGAACTTCTCGATTTGACCGATGGTGACTGAACCGAAGTTAGTATCTTCTAAAGTACAGGCCTGTTCACACAGTCTGTCTTGCGGACAAATACGGCCACACATCTCTGGCAGTGAGTTTGATTTATGTGAAATCTCAACGGCTTCCATTACGTTACCTTCCGCAACCAGTTTTAGCCAGTTTGGAATGTAGTTGTGAACAGGGCAGGCCCACTCACAGTATGGGTTACCACAATGCAGGCATCGATCTGCCTGTGCCATTGCGTCTTCCATTTTGAAAGCTGAATAGATTTCAGTAAATTCTTTGTTTCGGGTATTAGCCGCTTTCTTTTCAGGAAGCTGGCGGTTTAATTCTAAAAATTGTCTAACATTTGGCATTTTTAAATTCCTTCCAGTTTCTCTTAGTCTGCAGCTTTAACAAATAAATCGAATAGTTTATCAACACCGATTGCACGTGATTTAACTAACCAGAACTGACCAATGAATGCACTGAAGTTGTTAAGTACTTCTTGACCCCATGGGCTGTTAGTTTTGGCAACATACTCAGTGATTAGCTCTTTTAGGTAAACACGGTAAGCTTCAGTATTTTCTGTGTCAATACGGATTGCTTCTACCATTTCTGGGTTTAGGCAATCTGGTAGGTTGCGGTTTTCATCTAGGATGAATGCCATACCACCTGACATACCCGCACCAAAGTTAACACCCACTTCACCTAAACTTACAACTGTACCACCAGTCATATATTCACAACCGTGATCGCCTAGGCCTTCAACCACTGCAGTTGCGCCTGAGTTACGAACACCAAAACGCTCACCACCAGTACCGTTGGCAAATAATTTACCGCCAGTTGCACCGTATAAACAAGTGTTACCAACAATAGGCGTGTTTTTAGCGTTAAATGTGCTTCCAGCTGGTGGACGAATAACAATCTCACCACCTGCCATACCTTTACCAACGTAATCGTTAGCATCACCGTCTAGGTGAAGGTTTAAGCCATCAACGTTAAATACACCAAAAGATTGCCCGGCAATACCTGTTAGTTTTAGGGTGATTGGTGAATCTTTCATACCATCGTTACCATAACGTTCGGCAATTTCACCCGCAACACGTGCGCCGATAGAACGACCCGTGTTAACTAGTTTAAATTCAAAAGTACCACCTGATTTCGCTTCGATAGCTGGTAAAGTTTCCTTAACCATCTCTTCAGCGATATCACCGTGATCCCAAGGGTTATTGCGTTTTACTTGAACGGTATGTGGCTTATCAGCAGGGATGCCTGCATCAGTAATAAATGCCGATAAATCGATGTTTTTCTGTTTTTCAGTTAGAGGGTTATCAATCATTTTTAATAGATCAACACGACCAACTAACTCTTGTAAAGAACGTACACCTAGTTTTGCCATCCACTCACGAGTCTCTTCAGCAACAAACTTGAAGTAGTTCATAACCATTTCTGGCATACCAATAAAGTGCTCTTTACGTAAACGTTCATCTTGAGTTGCAACGCCCACTGCACAAGTATTTAAGTGACAAATACGTAGGTATTTACAGCCTAATGCAACCATTGGTACGGTACCAAAACCAAATGATTCTGCACCTAAGATAGCCGCTTTAATAACATCTAAACCAGTTTTAAGACCACCATCAGCCTGTACGATAACTTGACCACGTAAGTCGTTAGCACGTAGAACTTGGTGAGTTTCAGCTAGACCCATTTCAAACGGGTTACCAGCGTATTTAACAGATGTCATCGGTGAAGCACCTGTACCACCGTCATAACCTGAGATAGTAATAAGGTCAGCGTAAGCTTTAGCTACACCGGCTGCGATTGTACCAACACCTGGCTCAGCAACAAGTTTTACCGAAACTAAAGCGTTAGGGTTAATCTGTTTTAAATCGTAGATTAGCTGTGCTAAATCTTCGATAGAGTAAATATCGTGATGCGGAGGAGGCGAAATCAATGTTACACCAGGTACTGAGTGACGTAACTTAGCAATCGTCATGTCAACCTTGTGACCTGGAAGCTGTCCACCTTCACCCGGCTTAGCTCCCTGAGCAACTTTGATCTGAAGTACTTCAGCATTACGTAGGTAATGTGCGGTTACACCAAAACGTCCAGAAGCGATCTGCTTAATTTTAGACATTCTTTCAGTACCGTAGCGTGCTGGATCTTCTGCACCTTCACCTGAGTTAGAACGAGCACCTAAACGGTTCATTGCCGTAGCTAAAGCTTCGTGAGCTTCAGGTGATAAAGCACCAAGCGAGATACCCGCAGAGTCAAAACGTTTGTAGATAGCTTCTACTGGTTCAACTTCAGTTAACTCAACGCCTTCAATGCCATCTTTAAAAGTGAATAAATCACGAATGGTCATAGCAGGGCGATTGTTAACTAGATCACGGAACTCGTTATATTTGTTTTGATCGTTCTTTTGTACCGCTTCACGAATACTGTTAACCACTTCTGGGTTAAATGCATGGTATTCACCACCGTGAACGTACTTGAATAAACCACCTTGCTGTAACGGCTTACGTGGGTTGAATGCTTCCCACGCTAAACGACGTTGGTCTAGCTCGATGTGCTCATATTTAGTACCCTGAATACGTGAAGGCGTACCTTTAAAACACAGCTCAATGATGTCAGAACTTAAACCTACCGCTTCAAATAACTGTGAACCACGGTAAGAGGTAATGGTTGAAATACCCATCTTAGAAAGGATTTTAAATAACCCTTTATTGATTGCTTTACGGTAATTACCAATGTATTTGGTGATAGAAACATCTTTACTAAGTTCGTTAGTACGACGCATGTCTTCAATACTTTCATAAGCCAAGTATGGGAATACAGCGGTAGCACCGTAACCAAATAACACTGCAAAGTGATGAGGGTCACGAGCGGTTGCGGTTTCAACCACAATGTTTGCTTCTGTACGTAATTCTTTAGCAATTAAGTGATGGTGAACTGCACCTGTTGCCATAGCCGCAGGAATAGTAGTTTGACCATTTTCGATATCTAAATCGCTTAACACTAGAATGGTTTTACCTGCTTTTACTTCAGCTTCAGCCTGTGCACAAACTGCTTTAATGGCTGATTCTAGCCCCATTTCTTCATGGTTGTAATGAAGTGAAATTCTGCAGTTTTCATAACCTTCTACATTAACAGAAAGCAGTTGTTCCATCATTGAAGGGCTTAATACTGGAGACTGTACTTCTAAACGTTTAGCGTGGTCTGGACCTTCTTCAAACATGTTTAGCTCTTTACCAAAACAGGTATTAAGAGACATAACAATGTTTTCACGTAAAGGGTCGATTGGCGGGTTAGTAACCTGTGCAAACATCTGACGGAAGTAGTCAAAGATTGAACGTGCTTTATGAGAGAAAACAGGTAAAGGGGCATCATCACCCATAGAAACCGTTGCTTCCTGTCCATCTTCTGCTAAAACACGAATAACCGCATCACGTTCTTCAAAAGTTACTTGATAGTATTTTTGATAGATGTCTGCTTTTTTGCTATCCCAATCAAGCGTTTTTTCTTCTTGTTCAAGTTTTTCTTCGATGTGCATATAACCTTGATCCATCCATTGACGGTAAGGTTTTGCAGTTTTTAGTTGGTCATCAATATTTTCAGGCTTGATTAAGGTACCTGTTTCTAAATCAACAGCAATCACCTGGCCTGGTTTTAGACGGCCTTTTTCAACAACATCTTCAGGTGCATAGTTGTAAACACCTATTTCAGAAGCAAAGGTAATGTGACGATCTTTAGTAATTACATAACGTGTTGGGCGTAAACCGTTACGGTCAACACCACAAATCGCATATTTACCTGTGTTAAGAACCATACCAGCTGGGCCATCCCAAGGTTCCATATGCATAGAGTTGTACTCTAAGAAGGCTTTTTTATCAGCATCCATTGATGGAATGTTTTGCCAAGCAGGCGGTACTAACAGACGTAAAGCTTGGAAGATGTGCATATCGCCCATCATCAAGATTTCCATCATATTATCTAATGAGTTTGAGTCAGAGCCAGACTGAGCGACTAATGGTTTTAGTTCACCTAAATCTGGTAGCAATGGTGTTTCAAATTTCTTTTGACGAGCTAATGCCCAGTTACGGTTACCACGAATGGTATTCAATTCACCATTATGTGCCAAGAAACGGAACGGCTGAGCCAAACGCCACTGTGGAGTTGTGTTGGTTGAGAAACGCTGGTGATAAGAGATAGACGAAGACGCAAACTCATCATTTTTAAGGTCAAGATAGAACTCTGGAAGTTCTTTAGGCATGACCAAGCCTTTATAGGCTAATAACTGAGTATTTAAAGAAGCGACGTAGAAAGTGTCATCATTTGGTTCAATTTCCATCTCTGTTTTACGGCGTGCTGTAAACAGTAAACGGTTAAATTGTGCTTCATCAATATCAGCAGGGGCATTGACAAAAATTTGTTCAATAACTGGTTCCATACCTGCTGCTTGAGCACCAAGCACTTCAGAACGTACAGGAACTTTACGCCATCCAGCAACACTTAATCCTTTATTGATTAAGGTTGTTTCTAAGAACGAACGTGCAGCTTGTGCTTTATCAGCATCTTGGTTTAAGAAAATCATACCAACCGCATAAATATCAGTTAGTTCAAAACCAAGTTCTTTAGCAACAGACGTTAAAAATGCAGTAGGTTTTTTAATTAATAAACCACAACCGTCACCCGTACAACAATCGGCCGCAACTCCACCACGGTGCGTCATGTTTGCAAGTGATTCGATGGACGTTTTTACTAGCCAATGGCTTGGTTTGTCATCCATATTGGCAATCAAGCCAAAACCACAGTTCTCCTTTTCAAACTCAGGAGAATATAAGCCTGCAAGGTTAAGACCGTTTGAAGATTGTAATGGGTTCATATTCAGGTTCCTGTCTGTCAAATTTTGCACAAATAAACCCCGGTTAATCTGAGTTAACCTGTTGATGTGCAAGGGATTTGTCTCGTTTCAGCGCGTTTAAATAATAAAAATAAGAGCGGAATTATACTTTATTAGTGCAATTAGAATCAAATTTTACCATTGTTTACCCCGTGTTACGTCGCTTTTATTGTGTTGCTTGGTACATTTTGTGTTTTGCTATTTTTCAGTGATTATTAATGGTGCAAAAGGTTGCCAAAATGGGGTTGTGATCAGAGATAAGGTTTACATCAATCGCTTGTGAAGATTGTAAAGAGAGCTCTCTATAAAAGATGTGATCTAGAGGTTGTTTGAATATTGATTTTATAGGGCGATGATCGGGATATTTGACCATCTTTAGACTGAGTTTTTGGGTCGCTTCAATTAGGGTTTTAGTTCTTTTTTTGTTCCAAGTATTAAAGTCACCGCTAATAATAATGGGCCCTGTGATTTGGTCAAGATGTTGAAATAGTTTTTGCAGTTCACGATGAAAAACACTGTGAGAAACAAAGTTAATGGCGTGAATGTTTACATGTGTAAGAATCTGATTATTACTGAGTTTGTGTTGAGTGATAAGTGCGGTTTTATGAGTCGCCCAGCCAAGCTCCCGGCTCTGGGTTAGGCATTGTCTGATAGGGTTTATAATTGAGCTAGATGCGGTTAGAACGCCAAAATGATTTTTTTTGGTTTGTATATTGGGAGCGATAACAAATGAGAGGTTAAAAAAACTGATTTGTTCAGGTAAGGTTTTAGCCTCTTGAAACGATAAGATATGCGGTTCATTAGTAAACTCTGATTGAGTTAACAGCTCTTTGAGATTGCGATAAACATAGTGAGAAAAATCGGTTTTTTGTAAATTCCAAGCAAGCAGGGTAAAGCACTCAGGTAATTGATCTTGTGATGTTGGCTGTGCTTGTCGGCTAGCAATTGGGGTGTATTTGGGTTGATACATCTTAAAATTTCTTTACCATTTTTTACAAAATTGGGGCAAAAATGCGGGTTAAGTTTTCCAGCAGTCGGTGACGTTTTTTTGAGCTTGATTGATAAAGTCGCGCATCATGAGTGAGTTTTTCAATCCAAGCTTTCATTTGATTAATTATCTGCTCTGAGTAGATAAAATTAACAATTTCATGGTTAATAAACATTGAGCGATAATCTAGATTTGCTGAACCAATAATGGCACATTCATGATCAATCACCATAAGTTTTGCGTGGAGCATGGCAGATTGGTCTAAATAAATTTTACCGCCGTTTTCGTGTAATTCTCGCATATAAGAGCTACGGCCTAGGTCAAAAATTAGGTGGTCAGATTTTTGTGGGGTAATTAAGTTCACTTTAACCCCACGTTTGATAGCCACCAAAAACGCATTCATTAATGAATTGTCTGGAATAAAATATGGGCTCACTATGTCTATTGAGGTTTTGGCTACATAAATACTTTGTAACATCGCTTCAAAAAGCACGTCTTTTTCAATATCGGGCCCAGATGGAATTACTTGTATACTGGCGTTTGTATTGGAATTAATGTGATTTTTAATAGGTTGGTGATTCAGCTTTTTAAGGTCTTGTTTAGTTGAGTAGATCCAATCTTCATTAAAGATGTTTTGGTGATGAAGGGCTGTTGGCCCAGTGATTTTTAAGAGAAGGTCTTTCCATTGAAGGTTGGTTTGATTGTTATCATCCGATGTTAAATAGTCACTAGAAATATTCATTCCACCTGTGAGTAGAGTTTGGCTGTCAAACAGGTAGATTTTTCGGTGATTTCTAAGATTAATTTGGCTATTAAGTGCAGATTTAAAAATAGGTTGAAAAAATGCATACTGTCCACCAGCTTGAATAAGTGGTTGTAGTGGTTTTGAGTTGCGATAAAGTGAAAAAGAGCCAATAGCATCCATTAATAAACAGACTTCTAATCCCTCTTTAGCTCTTTTGATTAAGGCGTTTAAAATTGCCAGGCTGGTATTGTCTAATTCAAAAATATAGGTTTGTATATGAATGCAAGTTTTAGCATTTTCAATCTCATATATAAAGGAATTGTAGGCATCAACAGGATTTAAAAATGCTTGAATAGTATTGTTTTGCGATGCACTAGGAAGACCGTTGGCATTAAGAATATTGTTAATGCTTTTGCCTAATTCTGATTTTGGCGATTCTTCGGCAATAGAGTGCAGATTGATAATGGGTTTTTTGCTTTTAGTAAAGAATTTTCGAGACCCTAAAATGGCATAAAAAAGAAGACCAATGACTGGTAAAAGCAAGATGGTTAGGAGCCAGGCCATAAGATTTTGCGGTGAACGTCTTTGGTAGAGTATCTGCAAAATAGCGGTAATCACGAGAAGTGTATAAAGAAAATAAAGCCAAATAGAGAAATGATCTAGTTCATTGACTACAGGCATTTGGGGCTCCAATGGTTTACTAATTAGAGCTTAGAATAAGATGAAAATGGTAAATAGTCCATAGAGAAATGGTGAACTATTTTGTAGCAAAATTTAGGGAAGGGTTTTACGGGTAAAGTAGAAATGACCAGGCCTGGTAAATTGATAACTTACCAGGCCTGGTTATTTTAAAAAGAGATGTTTAAAGATTGGATGTTACTTCTTACGAAGTGAAATTCCTGTCATCTCTTCTGGTTGTTTGATCTCCATTAAGTCTAGAAGTGTTGGCATTACGTCTGGTAATGAACCGCCTTCTCTTAATTCAAGCTCTTTAGGGCCAAAATAAACTAATGGAACAGGGCAGGTTGTGTGAGAAGTTAATGGCTTGCCTGTTTCAGGGTCAACTAACATCTCAATATTACCGTGGTCGGCTGTAACAACAACTTGTCCATTGGCTTTTTCAATCGCTTCAAGAATTCGACCTAAAGCTGTATCTACGGCTTCTACTGCTTTAATACAAGCATCAAAGTTACCCGTATGCCCAACCATGTCTGGGTTGGCGATATTACAAATAAAGGTGTCATATTTACCTGACTCAATCGCTTCAACTAGCTTATCAGTTAGTTCAACCACACTCATTTCAGGCTGTAAATCATAGGTACGAACCTGAGGAGATGGTACTAAGATTCTATCTTCGCCTAAATAAGGTGCTTCAACACCACCATTTAAGAAGAAAGTAACGTGTGCATATTTTTCTGTTTCAGCAATGCGTAGTTGACGCAATTTGTTTTTGGCGATGACTTCACCAAAAGTGTTAATCAACTTGGTTGGACGAAACGCGATCGTTGCACCAAAGTTTTCAAAGTTCTTGTTGTATTCAGTTAGGGTCACAAACGCAGATAAAATAGGAGTTTTGCAACGATGAAACTCACCAAAATCAGGCATAATAAAAGCACTAGTTACTTGACGAGCACGGTCAGAGCGGTAGTTCATAAAGATAATTGAATCACCGTCTTTTACTTTGCTCTTTTTGCCTTTTTTATTCAAGATTGCAGTTGCTTGTACAAATTCGTCAGTCTCGTTACGTGCATAAGCCATTTCAATTGCTTCTTGTGCGGTTTCAGCTTTAAATTTAGCTTCACCACAACAGATTAAATCGTAAGCTTCTTGAATACGTTCCCAGCGGTTGTCACGGTCTAAAGCGTAAAAACGGCCAATTACTGATGCAATTGTGCAGTTCCCACCAATCTCTTTAATATGTGCTTCAATTTCTGCAATATACTCTAAAGCACTTTGAGGGGCAGTATCACGACCGTCTGTAAAGATATGTAAAAACGTTTTAGCGCCACGATCAACGGCTAGAGATAGAGCGGCTTTAATGTGGTTAATGTGAGAGTGAACACCGCCATCAGAAAGTAAACCTAAAATATGAACCGAACGCTCACGTTCCGTTGCTTTGTCAATAGCACTTAATAGGGCGTTGTTATTAAAGAAACGACCATCGTCGATATCTTTTTGAATGCGGGTTAGCTCTTGGTAAACTACGCGTCCAGCTCCTAGGTTCATGTGACCTACTTCTGAATTACCCATTTGGCCGTGTGGTAAACCAACATCTAATCCTGAGGTACTAATTAAAGTATCTGGATGATTAGCTACTAATTTATCCCAGTTTGGGGTGTTGGCCTGGGCAATTGCGTTGTCTTGGCGTTCTTCTCTATGGCCCCAACCATCAAGGATGATTAAGCCAGTAGGACGGTTTTTAATTTTAATCTTTGATTTTAAATCCTGAGACATTTGTTTTTACCATATAAATAATTAGTCAATTCGGTTTATTGTATCGACTTTCGCTGTTAAAATCATTAGGTTTAAAAATTAGCTTACTAAGGGAATGTAAATGTTTAATGAATTCTTTCAAGAGCAGTGGCCATTATTTGTTGCTGCTTTTGTTATCACAATTATGCTTATCTATAGTTATGTAGGCGATAAACTTGCTGGCTATAAATCAGTAAACTCTGATGCAGCAACACGTCTTTATAATGATGACGCTTTTGTTTTAGATGTGCGTACAGCGGGTGAATATAGAGAGGGTTACATTGGTAATGCAACCAATATTTCATCGACTGAAATTAGCTCAAAAATGGGGCTTTTGCCTAAAGATAAAGATGCACCTATTTTAGTGTATTGCTTATCAGGAGCACGTTCGGCTAGAGCTGCTGGTGCCATTGCTAAAGCTGGTTATACCAACGTAAATAACTTATCTGGTGGTATCAATGCTTGGAAAGCTGCGGGTTTACCGGTAGGTCGTGAGAAGTCGAAAAAAAACAAAAAAAAGTAAAACAGGCAAATCAGAAGACAGCTTCTAGAAAAGTTGTGACTGATGATTTGCCAGTAGAGGATAAAAAGATGTCAGAAGTTGTTATTTATTGTACTGCTACTTGCCCGTTCTGCATGATGGCAAAACGTTTGTTCGATGCTAAAGGCGTTGAATATAAATCTATTGATATAGGTGGTGATGCTCAGAAGTGGGCAGAGTTAGAAGCAAAAACGGGTAGAAATACGGTTCCACAAGTATTTATTGGCGATCACCATATTGGTGGTTTTGATGACCTTTCGGCTGCCGATAAACGTGGCGAAATTGATCCGCTTTTACAAGCATAAATTTAAACCTAAGATAAAAATATAATAGGAATCAAAATGTCTGAAGCACCAGAACAAGCCTTTGTAATTCAAAAAATTTACACTAAAGATATCTCATTCGAATCACCAAATACTCCAGAATTATTTGCTACAGAGTTTCAACCAGCACTGGCTATGGATTTAAATGTTGAAAGCAAACATTTAGAAGGTGATATTTATCATGTAATTTTGCGTGTAACAGCAACGACTAAGGTTGAAGATAAAACGGCATTTTTATGTGAAGTTGAGCAGGCTGGTATTTTCACACTTGCAGGTTTCAACGATGCTGAACTTTCTTACATGTTAGGTGTTCAGTGTCCTACTGCTTTGTTTCCTTATGCTCGTGAAACGGTTTCAGATTTAGTTGCAAGAGGTGGGTTCCCACAATTATTGTTAGAACCAGTAAATTTTGAAGCAATTTATCACCAGCACATGCAACAAGCTCAGGCAGACGCCGAAACGAATGCAGAAGCTAATACGGCAGCTAATGCCACACAGCAATAAGCACTTTAGAAAGTTATTGTTTTGAATAAAGCTACCAATATTGCGGTTTTAGGTGCTGGGGCATGGGGAACAGCATTAGCTATTCACTTGGCTAAAGTGGGGCACACCGTTAATTTATGGACTCATCGCCAAGAGCAAGCTATTGAGCTTATGTCTGCTAGAGAAAATGCTAGGTATTTACCCGGCATTCTTTTTCCAGCGAACTTAAACCCTATTGGCAACTTGGCAGAAGCCTTAGCGAGTGTTGACGCGATTCTTTTAGTTGTACCTAGTAATGCTTTTAGAGAAACTCTAATCGCTGTTAAGAGTCAGTTAAAAGAGAGAGACATTCATTTGGCTTGGGCAACAAAGGGGTTTGAGCCTACCACCCAAAAGCTATTGCACGAAGTGGCTTTTGAGGTAATGGGTGAAGATCCACAGGTGGCTGTGTTATCAGGCCCAACCTTTGCCAATGAGGTGGCGAAAGGTTTGCCTACGGCTATGGTAAGTGCCTCTAACAAAGAGACAGAAGCTCAATATTGGGCAAACTTATTTCATAATGATTCTTTTAGAATGTACACCCAATCCGATATGGTGGGGGTAGAAGTAGGCGGTGCTTATAAAAATATTATGGCCATCGCTACGGGTGTAAGCGATGGCTTGCACATGGGAGCAAACGCTCGTGCAGCATTAGTGTCGCGTGGAATGGTTGAGATGATGCGTCTTAGTCAGGCTTTGGGTGGGCACACTGAAACCATGATGGGGTTAGCGGGTTTAGGTGATTTGGTCTTAACCTGTACCGATGATTTATCTCGTAACCGCCGTTTTGGATTTGGTTTAGCTAGCGGTAACCTCTCTTCAGAACAAGTGATGAATGAGATTGGTCAGGTCGTTGAAGGTGTTAAAGCGGTAAAAACGGTTAAGTTGATTGCAGATAAATTGAGTTTAGATTTACCTATAATGGAGCAAGTTTACCTGTTGGTAAATGCAGATATCTCTCCAAAACAAGCGGTGCATGCCTTGATGTCTCGTTCTGGAAAGTCAGAATAAAAGCTTAAATGCAATTTACCAGGCCTGGTAAATTGTATTTTGGCTTAAAGCTTCATATTAAAATCAAGCTGACGCCAAGCCTCGTAAGCCATTGCAGAAACTGCATTGGCTAAGTTTAGGCTTCTGCCACCAGGCATCATTGGTATGGTTAATCGCTGTTCTTCTGGCAAACTAGCAATAACGTCTGCAGGCAGTCCACGAGTTTCTGGGCCAAACATAAAAGCGTCACCATTTTCAAATTTTGGCTCGGTATAATACCGCGTGGTTTTGGTGGTTAAGGCAAAAACTCGATTGGGTTTAACGCTGTTTAAACACGCCTCAAGGTTTTGATGCTCGTAAACATTGGCGAGTTCGGCATAATCTAAGCCCGCTCTACGTACCTTTTTTTCGCTTAAATCAAAAGCTATTGGGTGAATTAAATGCAAATGAGCACCCATGTTGGCACTTAAACGGATTAAAGCACCAGTATTTTGCGGGATTTCAGGCTCGTAAAGAATAATATGTAACATATAGGAAGTTTCTGTGGTTGATTTATCAGTTGATATTTGCGGTATTCATTTCAATTCCCCTGTCGCTATGGCATCGGGGAACGCCGGTTATGGCATAGAATACCAGGCTGTTTCAGGGTTTTCCAATAGAGATGTGGGTGCGGTGTTTTTAAAAGGCACAACATTAGAGCCGAAATTGGGTAATAAACCTGAGCGAGTAATGGAATCACCCAGTGGGTTATTAAACTCAATTGGACTGCAAAACCCGGGTGCAAAAGTCGTGATTGAAGAGTATTTGCCTAAACTGGATTTAAGTCAGTCTCAGTTTATTATTAATGTCTCTGGTTCTAGTATTGAAGAATATGCCGAAGTGGTTGGTTTATTCAACGAAACTGAATTGCCTGCAATAGAAGTTAATATCTCTTGCCCTAATGTAAAAAAGGGTGGAGCCGCTTTTGGTAATGATCCTGATATGGCTGCAAGAGTGGTTGAGGCTTGCAGAGCAAAAACAACTAAACCCTTAATTGTAAAATTATCGCCTAACCAAACCGACATTGCTGAAGGGGCACGCCGTGTTATAGACGCGGGTGCAGATGCATTATCAGCAATTAATACCTTAATGGGAATGCAAATTGATGTGAATACACGCAAACCTACGTTGGGAAATAACCAAGGTGGTTTATCAGGGCCTGCAATAAAGCCAGTGGCATTATTAAAAGTTCACCAAGTCTATCAGGTTGCCAAACAACATAATATTCCAATTATTGGTTTAGGTGGAATTGCCAGTGCTGAAGATGCCATTGAGTTTTTCTTGGCGGGAGCTTCAATGGTCGCAATTGGAACAGCCGTGGCTAAAGACCCTTTGTTGGTAAAAAAAGTGAATAAAGGTATTGCTCAATATATGAAAGCCAATGGGTTTACCTCAGTAGCACAGATGACAGGCCAATTAGAATTAAATACCGACACGGTTCTGTGTGGAGCTGTTTAAGCGTTTACCAGGCCTGGTAAAATGATCAAATTAAAATATAAAGTAAGAAGTTAGTATGAAATCAGTTCAAGAACAATTAGCGATTATAAAACGCGGTGCAGAAGAAATTCTGGTAGAAAAAGAATTAATTGAAAAGCTGGAAAGTGGCAAGCCTCTTCGTGTAAAAGCGGGTTTTGATCCTACTGCGCCAGATTTACACCTAGGACATACAGTTCTTATTAATAAGTTAAAGCAACTTCAAGATTTAGGTCACGAGGTGCTTTTCTTAATTGGTGACTTTACGGCAATGATTGGTGATCCAACCGGTAAAAGTGTCACTCGTCCTCCGTTAACGGCAGAAGAAGTCGCTAAAAATGCCGAGACTTATAAAGAGCAAGTGTTCAAAATTCTTGATCCCGCTAAAACTAAAGTTGTGTTTAACTCTGAGTGGATGTCTAAGTTATCTGCTGCTGATATGATTCAGCTAGCGGGTAAAATGACGGTGGCGAGAATGTTAGAGCGTAATGATTTTGGTGATCGTTATGCTGCTAATACGCCGATTGCCATTCATGAGTTTTTATATCCGTTGGTTCAGGGTTATGATTCAGTTGCATTGGATGCGGATATTGAATTAGGTGGAACAGATCAAAAGTTCAATCTATTAATGGGTCGTACTTTACAAGGTCATTATGGTAAGCCTCAGCAATGTACCTTAACTATGCCAATTCTTGAAGGTTTGGATGGTGTGCAAAAAATGTCCAAGTCCTTAAATAACTACATCGGTATTAAAGATGAACCAAACGATATGTTTGGTAAAGTCATGTCTGTTTCAGATGAGTTAATGTGGCGTTATTATGAATTGCTAAGTTTTGAATCAATTGAAACTATTGAAAGACTTAAAGAAGCAATTGCAAATGGTGAAAACCCACGTAATGTCAAAGTAAAATTGGCTTTAGAATTGATTTCACGTTTCCATTCAGAGGAAGCTGCTCAAGGTGCTTTAAAAGATTTTGAAACTAAGTTTTCAAAAAATGCGATTCCTGATGATATAGAGGAAATGACTATTAATGGTGAAATGCCATTGGCGAATTTATTAAAAGAAGCTGGTTTAGTTGGTTCGACTTCTGATGGTCACAGAATGACTAAGCAAGGTGCTGTTAAAATTAATGGTGAGAAAGTTGATGATAGTCGTCAAATTATGCCTATTGGGACTACGGCTGTTTATCAAGTAGGTAAGCGTAAGTTTGCCAAAATTACTATTGATTAAACAGTGTAGCTTTTAGATACATTATATATATGTAATAAACTTAGTTTAAAACCTGTACTTAAAATCTATATAAATATAAAAAGGCGATGTCGAAAGGCATCGCCTTTTTTGTTTCTAAAAATAAATTCATCTCTCATTACAATTTCTTATTCCCTATTCATTTCATCTCATATAAAGCTAAAGGGTAGAAACGTATCCATTCCTTTTATTCCGCGTTGAGCGAAATCTACTGTGAATAACTTAAAGTGATTTAGTTAAAAATAAGGTAAAACCCCTAAAATGTGAATAAGTCTGTGGATAAGTGGTGTGTAAAGAGGGGTAAAGTAAAAGAAATGGATAAAATGTAAAAAAAGTGTCAAAAAGGATAAAAAAGGGGTTGCGTTGTTAGCGGATATGGTTAGAATACGCACCTGTTCCAACGCAGACACAGAAAACAAGCTACGAGTTAGCGAGAAGAAGTGGTTGAGAACAGCGCTTATGAAGTCTACGGATTGAGTAAGTTGAGCGAAAAAAGTTGAAAATAATTTAAAATAAATTGTTGACAACGGATTGGAAATCAACTTATAATAAGCGGCTTACCGAGAAGGAAAAGCAAGCGACTTAGTCGCCAAGTTAGTTCTTCTCGAAGAGACCTAAGTTCTTTAAAAATCAGGTAATTCAGAGATAATTTATGTGGAAACTCGCTTTAGTGAGTGACCAAATAAAAAATCTCGATTTTTGACAAATATGTAAATTGGTAAATAATAATTAATTATTTTTTATCATGTTTCAACTTTGTCAATTCCGAGTGTTTATTTCCTGAGAAGGAATTGAAAAATATCAGCAAGATTAAACTGAAGAGTTTGATCCTGGCTCAGAATGAACGCTGGCGGTAGGCTTAACACATGCAAGTCGGACGGAAACGATAAAAAAACTTGTTTTTTTAGGCGTCGAGTGGCGGACGGGTGAGTAACGCGTGGGAATCTACCCTATAGTTGGGGACAACATGTGGAAACGCATGCTAATACCGAATATGCTCTACGGAGTAAAGGTGCCCTCTCCTTGGAAGGTATCGCTATAGGATGAGCCCGCGTGAGATTAGCTAGTTGGTGAGGTAATGGCTCACCAAGGCAACGATCTCTAGCTGGTTTGAGAGGATGATCAGCCACACTGGGACTGAGACACGGCCCAGACTCCTACGGGAGGCAGCAGTGGGGAATATTGCACAATGAGCGAAAGCTTGATGCAGCCATACCGCGTGTGTGAAGAAGGCCCGAGGGTTGTAAAGCACTTTCAATTGTGAGGAAGGTTCAGTAGTTAATACCTGCTGTTCTTGACGTTAACTTTAGAAGAAGCACCGGCTAACTCTGTGCCAGCAGCCGCGGTAATACAGAGGGTGCAAGCGTTATTCGGAATTACTGGGCGTAAAGCGCGCGTAGGCGGATTATTAAGTCAGTTGTGAAAGCCCTGGGCTCAACCTGGGAACTGCATCTGATACTGGTAGTCTAGAGTTTAAGAGAGGGAAGTGGAATTCCAGGTGTAGCAGTGAAATGCGTAGATATCTGGAGGAACATCAGTGGCGAAGGCGACTTCCTGGCTTAAAACTGACGCTGAGGTGCGAAAGCGTGGGTAGCGAACGGGATTAGATACCCCGGTAGTCCACGCCGTAAACGATGTCAACTAGTTGTTGGTCTTATTAAAAAGATTAGTAACGAAGCTAACGCGATAAGTTGACCGCCTGGGGAGTACGGTCGCAAGATTAAAACTCAAAGGAATTGACGGGGGCCCGCACAAGCGGTGGAGCATGTGGTTTAATTCGATGCAACGCGAAGAACCTTACCATCCCTTGACATACCAAGAAGTTACTAGAGATAGTTTCGTGCCTTCGGGAGCTTGGATACAGGTGCTGCATGGCTGTCGTCAGCTCGTGTCGTGAGATGTTGGGTTAAGTCCCGCAACGAGCGCAACCCTTATCATTAGTTGCTACCATTTAGTTGAGAACTCTAATGAGACTGCCGGTGATAAACCGGAGGAAGGCGGGGACGACGTCAAGTCATCATGGCCCTTATGGGATGGGCTACACACGTGCTACAATGGGGGGTACAAAGAGCAGCCAACTGGCAACAGTGCGCGAATCTCAAAAAACCCTTCGTAGTCCGGATTGGAGTCTGCAACTCGACTCCATGAAGTCGGAATCGCTAGTAATCGCGAATCAGAATGTCGCGGTGAATACGTTCCCGGGCCTTGTACACACCGCCCGTCACACCATGGGAGTGGATTGCAAAAGAAGTAGGTAGCTTAACCTTCGGGAGGGCGCTTACCACTTTGTGGTTCATGACTGGGGTGAAGTCGTAACAAGGTAGCCCTAGCGGAAGCTGGGGCTGGATCACCTCCTTTAAGATAGAAAAAGGTTGCGAGCTTAAGTGAGTTTTCACATAAATTGTCTCTGAATTACATGAAGTATAGTGAACGACCCGGGTCTGTAGCTCAGTTGGTTAGAGCGCACCCCTGATAAGGGTGAGGTCGGTGGTTCAAATCCACCCAGACCCACCATTATATGGGGCTATAGCTCAGCTGGGAGAGCGCCTGCCTTGCACGCAGGAGGTCTGCGGTTCGATCCCGCATAGCTCCACCAATACTACTCTTAATGAGTTTTAGTGTAAAAACTAGAGTTTATTAACAGTAGCATTGGTTGTTTTACGTTAAGTAAACAAACAATACTGAAAAAACTGAAAAGTTCTTTAACAATTTGGAATAGATCTCTCGATTGAGGATTTTAGATACAAGCTTCTTATTTATTTAAGATGTAGTTGGTTTAAAAGCTCAATCAATGAGAAGCTCACCTCTCAGCCGACAATTTGAGAGGTGAGTGTGGTAAGTATCCCTTCCAGGTGCTTACCACGCAAAACTGGATAACTCTTAGGAGTTATCAAGTATAGGTAAAATATATAATTGAGAATACTCAAGCGTATATCATGACAGCGAAAAACTTTTAGTTGCGTACACTCATCAGACCTTATAAACAGAAGCTTAGTTATTAAATGGTATAGCTACCAAATTAAGTGGAGTTAACAAAAGGCATAAGGTTATTTTTGAGTTGTATAGTTAAGTGACTAAGCGTACACGGTGGATGCCTAGGCAGAAGAAGGCGATGAAGGACGTAGTAACTTGCGATAAGCCACGGGGAGCCAGTAAACATGCTTCGATCCGTGGATTTCCGAATGGGAAAACCCATCCATTTATGGATATCCTGCTTGCAGGAGGCTAACCCGGGGAACTGAAACATCTAAGTACCCGGAGGAAAAGAAATCAACCGAGATTCCCTAAGTAGCGGCGAGCGAACGGGGACCAGCCCTTAAGCTGTTATAAGATTAGTAGAATAGTCTGGAAAGTCTAACGATACAAGGTGATAGTCCTGTATACGAAAATCTTTTAGCAGTGAAATCGAGTAGGACGGGACACGAGAAATCCTGTTTGAACATGGGGGGACCACCCTCCAAGGCTAAATACTCTCTTCTGACCGATAGTGAACCAGTACCGTGAGGGAAAGGCGAAAAGAACCCCTGAAGGGGAGTGAAATAGAACCTGAAACCGTGTACGTACAAGCAGTAGGAGCAGACTTGTTCTGTGACTGCGTACCTTTTGTATAATGGGTCAGCGACTTACATTATGTAGCGAGATTAACCGAATAGGGGAGTCGTAGGGAAACCGAGTCTTAAATGGGCGTATAGTTGCATGGTGTAGACCCGAAACCGGGCGATCTATCCATGGCCAGGTTGAAGGTGCCGTAACAGGTACTGGAGGACCGAACCCACGTATGTTGAAAAATGCGGGGATGAGCTGTGGATCGGAGTGAAAGGCTAATCAAGCCCGGAGATAGCTGGTTCTCCTCGAAAACTATTTAGGTAGTGCCTCATGTATCACTGTTGGGGGTAGAGCACTGTTATGGTCTAGCGGTCCGTCAAGGATTAGCAGCCCATTGCAAACTCCGAATACCAACAAGTGCAATCATGGGAGACAGACTGCGGGTGCTAACGTCCGTTGTCAAGAGGGAAACAACCCAGACCGCCATCTAAGGTCCCTAAATATTACTAAGTGGGAAAGGATGTGGGAAGGCTCAGACAGTCAGGAGGTTGGCTTAGAAGCAGCCACCCTTTAAAGAAAGCGTAATAGCTCACTGATCGAGTCGGCCTGCGCCGAAGATTTAACGGGGCTAAGTAATATACCGAAGATGCGGATGCCATTTATGGCATGGTAGAGGAGCGTTCTGTAAGCCTGCGAAGGGGCACTGTAAAGTGTCCTGGAGGTATCAGAAGTGCGAATGCTGACATGAGTAGCGATAAAGGGAGTGAAAAGCTCCCTCGCCGAAAGACCAAGGTTTCCTACGCAACGTTAATCGACGTAGGGTTAGTCGACCCCTAAGACGAGGCCGAGAGGCGTAGTCGATGGGAAGCAGGTTAATATTCCTGCACTTTTTATTACTGCGATGGAGGGACGGAGTAGGCTAGATCAGCTTGGCGATGGTTGTCCAAGTTTAAGGATGTAGGCATGTATCTTAGGTAAATCCGGGATACTTTATGCTGAGACCTGATGACGAGTCCTCTTTTGGACGAAGTGATTGATGCCATGCTTCCAAGAAAAGCTTCTAAGCTTCAGGTAATAAAGAATCGTACCCCAAACCAACACAGGTGGTCAGGATGAGAATTCTAAGGCGCTTGAGAGAACTCGGGTGAAGGAACTAGGCAAAATGGTACCGTAACTTCGGGAGAAGGTACGCCCTCTTAGGTGAAGGACTTGCTCCGTAAGCTCTAGAGGGTTGCAATAAAATGGTGGCTGCAACTGTTTACTAAAAACATAGCACTGTGCAAAATCGAAAGATGACGTATACGGTGTGACGCCTGCCCGGTGCCGGAAGGTTAATTGATGGGGTTAGCTTAGGCGAAGCTCTTGATCGAAGCCCCGGTAAACGGCGGCCGTAACTATAACGGTCCTAAGGTAGCGAAATTCCTTGTCGGGTAAGTTCCGACCTGCACGAATGGCGTAATGATGGCCACACTGTCTCCACCCGAGACTCAGCGAAATTGAAATCGCAGTTAAGATGCTGCGTACCCGCGGCTAGACGGAAAGACCCCGTGAACCTTTACTACAGCTTTGCACTGGACTTTGATACTATCTGTGTAGGATAGGTGGGAGGCTTTGAAGCCGTGACGCTAGTCATGGTGGAGCCAATCTTGAAATACCACCCTGATATTATTGAGGTTCTAACCTAGGCCAGTGAATCCTGGTCAGGGACAGTGTATGGTGGGTAGTTTGACTGGGGCGGTCTCCTCCTAAAGAGTAACGGAGGAGCGCGAAGGTACCCTCAGCACGGTCGGACATCGTGCAATGAGCGCAAGAGTAAAAGGGTGCTTGACTGCGAGACTGACACGTCGAGCAGGTGCGAAAGCAGGTTCTAGTGATCCGGTGGTTCTGTGTGGAAGGGCCATCGCTCAACGGATAAAAGGTACTCCGGGGATAACAGGCTGATACCGCCCAAGAGTTCATATCGACGGCGGTGTTTGGCACCTCGATGTCGGCTCATCACATCCTGGGGCTGAAGTCGGTCCCAAGGGTATGGCTGTTCGCCATTTAAAGTGGTACGCGAGCTGGGTTTAGAACGTCGTGAGACAGTTCGGTCCCTATCTGCCGTGGGCGTTGGAAATTTGAGGGAGGCTGCTCCTAGTACGAGAGGACCGGAGTGGACGAACCGCTGGTGTTCGGGTTGTTATGCCAATAGCATTGCCCGGTAGCTACGTTCGGAAAGGATAACCGCTGAAAGCATCTAAGCGGGAAACCTGTCCCAAGATTAGATTTCCCTAGACTTTAAGTCTTCTGAAGGGCCGTTAGAGACTATGACGTTGATAGGCAAGGTGTGGAAGTGCAGTAATGTATGAAGCTAACTTGTACTAATTACCCGTGAGGCTTAACTATACAACTCAAAAGTGACTTGTGAGATGATGAAAATCAACGACAAGCGATGTTGTGATATACCTTGAGTATAATCAACTATATATACCGAATACTGATAGTTTAGATCTATTCCAAAGAATTTTACGAGGTTGATGTCATCAGCCCGTAACACCAAATTGCTTGGTGACAATAGCAAGATGGAACCACCTGATCCCTTTCCGAACTCAGAAGTGAAACGTCTTAGCGCCGATGGTAGTGTGGGAGGTCCCATGTGAGAGTAGGTCATTGCCAAGCTTATATCCTAAAACCCGTTATATCTTAGATATGACGGGTTTTTTTTTGCTTGAAATTTTTCCTGTTATTTTTTGTTTTATGTATGTTTATTAGGTACTAAATTCTTATTATTTACGTTAAATATACTGATTACAAATTTATACTATCGTGTATCATAATGCCTTCTTTTCAACTTTATTGGTTGATGTTTTTTTTATGTGCGTCTCGATTTTGAGACCATTTGGTTTGTTAAATTTGTATGCTTAAACTTTTTTTAGACGTTGGTAATAGCTTTGTTAAATGGGCAACCGTTCTTGATAATACTTATGAAGTTCATGAGGCAGTCTCTTTCGAACAAATTGAAACCGAAGGTCTGTCATGCTTTGATGTCGTTAAGAGTCCTGATGTAGTCTATTTTTCTAGTGTTGGTGATGCACATCGGGTTGATGAATTGAAGTTGGCTATTCAGGAGCATTGGCAAGTCTTTCCTATTCAGCTTACGGCACAGAAGCAATGCTGCGGATTGACTTCTGGTTACACTGATTTTAATCAATTGGGTGATGATCGCTGGTTTGCGATGCAAGGAGCTTTGGGTATTTATTCAGATCCTGTAATAGTGGTTGATGCTGGTACCGCGTTGACAATTGATGCTATTCAGGATGGTCAACACTTAGGTGGATTTATCGTACCGGGTTTATATACAATGCGGGTTTCTTTAGCTAAAAATACACAAAACCTATCTTTGTTTAATGATGTTGAGACGGTTGATAGTGAGCGTAAAGACAATCTACTTGCTACAAATACTGCTGAAGGGATTTTAGGCGGTACTTTATATATGACAGTGTCATTTATTAATCAGGTTGTATTCGATTTAAATAACCAACTAAAAACCCAGTTCAAATTGATTATTACAGGTGGTGATGCACGCAAAATTTGTAGTTTAATTGACTATGAATTTGATTACGTTCCAGACCTAGTTTTGCAAGGAATGGTCAACATTGAAGAAAGTATAAAAAAAGAATAAAAAATTAATAAAAAGTTATTGACTCATTTTAATAACGCTTTATAATACGCACCAACTTCGCCGACATAGCACAATTGGTAGTGCAACTGATTTGTAATCAGTAGGTTTCAAGTTCAAGTCTTGATGTCGGCACCATATTTTAAAGCCCGTAATTTTTAGTAAATTACGGGCTTTTTTGTTATATAAACTCGAATTGTACTGTGCTTTAACGACCTGTTATAATGCAGGATATTTGATACTGAAATTGGTAATCTGAATGGAACAACAGTCTAGTTATACAAAAGAAGAACTTTTATCTAGTGGTCGTGGAGAACTCTTTGGCCCTGGCAATGCACAATTGCCTCTTCCACCTATGTTAATGATGGATCGTATTACCCACATCTCGGAAGAGGGTGGTGCTTATGGTAAAGGTCAAATTCGTGCAGAACTAGATATTACAAAAGACCTTTGGTTTTTTGAGTGTCATTTTAATGAAGATCCTGTAATGCCAGGTTGTTTAGGTTTGGATGCCATGTGGCAACTTATCGGATTCTTTTTAGGATGGACAGGCGGGCCTGGTAGAGGCCGAGCTTTGGGTTCTGGTGAAGTAAAGTTTTATGGTCAGGTATTACCTACAGCCAAAAAAGTAGAATATGTTATTGATATGAAACGTGTCATAAAACGTAAACTTTATATGGGGTTAGGTGATGCTAAGATGTTTGTCGATGGACGTGAAATTTATAGTGCATCTGACCTTAAGGTTGGTCTATTTACTAATACGGATAGTTTTTAATTATGAAAAGAGTTGTTATTACAGGTATTGGGATTGTTTCAAGTTTAGGAAATAATTCAGACGAAGTTTTAAAGTCTTTGTATGAAGGCAAATCAGGTATTGTGTTTGCCCCTGAATACGCTGAAAACGGATTACGTTCACAAGTACATGGCGCCGTCAAAAACCTGGACTTTAAAGAACATATTGACCGTAAGCAACTTCGCTTTATGGGAGATGCTGCAGCTTATTCTTATATTGCTATGCAACAAGCAGTTGCTGACTCTGGTTTAAGTGAAGATCAAATTTCTAATCCTAGAACAGGTTTAATTGCAGGTTCTGGTGGGGGATCAAACTCTAACTCAACTCAAGCAGTAGAAATTGCACGTGAAAAGGGTGTAAAACGCGTTGGACCTTATATGGTTACTCGTACTATGGGTTCGACTGTTTCAGCCTGTTTAGCGACGCCTTTTAAAATTAAAGGGATTAACTATTCAATAAGTTCAGCTTGTTCAACATCAGCTCATTGTATTGGTACGGCTGTAGAGCAAATTCAACTTGGTAAACAAGATGTTGTTTTTGCTGGTGGTGGAGAAGAGCTTCATTGGACAATGTCTGTATTGTTTGATGCAATGGGTGCTTTATCGACTAAGTATAACGATACTCCTGAAAAAGCTTCACGTGCTTACGATGCTGACCGTGACGGTTTTGTTATTGCCGGTGGTGGTGGTATGGTTGTAGTTGAAGAACTAGAGCATGCTTTAGCACGTGGTGCAAAGATTTACGCTGAAATTACTGGTTACGGTGCTAACTCTGATGGTTACGATATGGTTGCTCCTTCTGGTGAAGGTGCAGTACGTTGTATGCAGATGGCATTAGAAACCGTTGATGGTGATGTTGATTATATCAACCCACACGGAACGTCAACTCCTGTGGGTGATACCAAAGAGGCTGCTGCCATTCGTGAAGTATTTGGTTCTAAGATCCCTAAAATAAGTTCAACTAAATCAATGTCTGGTCACTCTTTAGGTGCGGCAGGTGTTCATGAATTTATTTATAGTTTGTTAATGTTGGAGAATGACTTCATTTGTCCTTCTATTAATATTGAAAACCTAGACTCTGAATGCGAAGGAATGCCGATTGTTACTAAGCGAATTGATAATGCAGGTTTAAACCGTATTATGAGTAATAGTTTTGGTTTTGGTGGTACAAATGCTTCTGTGGTGTTAGAACGCTATAAAGCTTAAAGAATAAGGCTGAAGTATATATAAAAAGCTTTAGTCTTATTAGATTAGATACATTTACCAGGCCTGGTAAATTTAAAAAAACCGAGTTGAACAAAGTTCTTCTCGGTTTTTTTATGTGTAAGTTTTATAAACTCTATTTATTAAATTATTGTTCAAGTAGTCGTTAATTTGAATATTAATAGCTAGCTTTTTTCCTGTAAAGAGAAGCGAGCTGGTGTTTTTAGCAACTTACGGCAAATATATTCTTCTTACTAAGAATATATTATCTGCATTTCCTAAACTGCTTTTTGTACATGCGAGCACGATTTGATACTTTTTTAGCTACGGCAAGAAGCCATTTCTTTTTTAAGTAGGTACGTCTTGAATAGCCTCCTTGTCCTTCGTGGTAAGCTAAATAAAGTTTGTAAGTATCTTTGCGTGAAATCTTTAAACGTTTATATGACTGATAGTTATACCAGCCGATAAAGTCAAATGAATCATCTATATCTGATCGTGAGGCACCCCAGTTACCGGTGGCTTTCATGTAATCATGCCATGTGCCGTCTTTAGCTTGAGAATAACCATAAGCTGATGACCTTCTTGGTAATGGGATTAATCCAAGTGCATATTCTCTAGCAGGTTGTGCGTCTGGTTTAAAGCGTGATTCTTGGTGAATCATTGCCATTAAAACATAGGGAGGCGTGCCCCATTTTTTATAGGATTTTTGAGCAGCTTCTTTCCAATCATCATCATGGTTATAGATAGAACATAAGTTATTGTATGTGCTTTTTGGTGGAGGAGTACTGCTGCAACCACTCATTAATAAGCTAATGAAGGCAAGTCCAATAAGAGTGTAATATTTAAGGCTCATTATTTTTTTGTCCCATAGTAAAAAGGTTTACGGTAAATCACGTTTTTGTCACTATCTAAAACTTCTAAATACCAGGGGCCTTGCCAGGCACTACTGAGTTTTTTTGATGACCAGGTTCTAAAGTGATTGCTCTCAATATCTAATTTAACAGTAGAAAGGATTTCTTTATCGGTTCTCCAGCGGTGATAAATGGTTTGACCTTTAGCATTTGATATTTCTGTATAAAAATAGATTTTACGTATATATTTTGGAATTTCATCATCCAATACATTAACTGGAGTTTTGTTTTCTACATTTTGGCTGATTTGAGCATTAGATACAATGATATTGCTAGTCGTCAGTGGCTCAAGTGGTAGATTAACTTTATCCGGTTGTGTTTGCTGGTTTAAAGCTAGATCATTTCTTTGATTGTCAGATAGCAGTGAGAGACTAGGTTCAGAGATTTGAATTTGGCTGGTTTCTGGAACCCTAGAGGATTGACTGCTAGGTAAGTTAGAAGCTGGTTGCGTAGTCTGTTTGGGTGCTACTTCAGGAGGCCGATTATTATCAATTAAGGCTTGTTGATTGGCTTGTTCTTGTTCTATGTTATGTATCATTAAACTGGCAGTTGCTATGCCGCCAATTACCATAAACATAAACCAAACAAAACGTTTACGCCATTCAGGTTTATTGGCCTGTTCATTGGCGAGACTAACATCTTCAATTGCTTGCTCCCAACCTTGCTGAAAGTAATCACGCATGACCATGTCTCTGCGGATATTGCTAGGCATGCTAGTAACTCTTTTGCCTTCAATCGCCATTCTATAGCCTTTTTTAAAGGCATATTGATAATCGATATTGTCGGTTTCAGGCATTTGCATAGGGAGAAATAAAGCCTAATAATTAACTGTTTTGGGATTGATCAAATAAAGCTTCGGTAAAACTTTTGCTATCAAAGCTACGTAAATCATCAATTGATTCACCGACACCAATAAAACGTATTGGAATTTGACGTTGCTCTGCCAGTGCAAAGACAATACCGCCTTTTGCTGTTCCATCTAACTTGGTTAAGGTAATTCCAGAAACGTTTACCGCTTCTTGAAATTGTTGAGCTTGGTTAAGTGCGTTTTGTCCTGTTCCAGCATCAATCACTAACATCACTTCATGCGGTGCGGTTTCATCTACTTTAGCAATAACGCGTTTTACTTTTTTTAGCTCTTCCATTAAGTTAGATTGAGTATGTAAACGGCCAGCCGTATCGGCAATTAAGATATCAATTTTTTTGGCTTTGGCAGATTGTATGGCATCAAAAATAACTGCGGCAGAATCTGCACCTGTTTTTTGTGCCATCACTGGAACATTGTTGCGTTCCCCCCACGTTTGTAACTGTTCAACCGCTGCGGCACGAAACGTATCACCAGCGGCTAACATCACAGATTTACCTTCTAGCTGATACTTTTTAGCAAGTTTACCAATGGTTGTGGTTTTACCTACACCATTAATACCCACCATTAAAATCACAAACGGCCCAGCATTTTTAGCTAAATGGCTATCAATATCTAATGGTTGCGACATTGGATCAATTATCTCTTGAAGCTGAACTTTAAGGGCATTAATTAATGCTTCAGGGTCTTTTAGTTCTTTACGAGAGACTTGTTCAGTGAGGTTTTTGATGATTCTATCGGTTGCGTCGATTCCTACATCGGCGGTTAACAAAATCATCTCAAGATCATCTAATAGATCTTCATCAATTTCTTTGCGACCTAATACTAGGCTTGCCAAACTATCAGTGAAGCTCTGGCGAGTTTTGCTGAGTCCATTTTTTAAACGGGTGAAGAAGCTTACTTTTTGCGGTTGTTCAACTTGCTCGGTTTTCTCAATAGCAATATCGCCATTAGACATTGTCGAGCTATCAACTGCTGAGTTGGTATCGGCATCAGCTTCTTTAATCTCTGTAAGATCTTTCAGTTCTTCAATCGGTGCTTCGACAGTTTCTTTGGTTTGTTTTAATGCATCATTGATTAAGTGATCCAATGCAATATCAGTATCAGCTGGCTTGTTTGCCGTTTTAGTTAATTCGGTTACTGAAGTTTGCTGAATAATTTGATCAGCTGTTTCTTTATCATCAATTACAGGTTCACTTTCAACCTCTTGAACCGGCTGGTTTGGCAAAGAGTCCGATTCATTCTGTGTCTGTGGTTGTTTTTCTTCAGACAGCAAATTGTCTTCAAGGTTTTGACTGGTTTCTTCAGCAATATTTTCTGAAGTTTCTTCATTTTTTTTCTTACGTCGCAAAAAGCTAAACATGCGTTTTCCCTGAAACTGGATTGAATGTTGTAGTGTAAATTATGTTGGTGGTTTATATCGGTTTTATGGGGTGTTTACCCTAAAAATCCAAGTTTTATTCATACTTAAATTAAAAACTCTCGTTATTATAAATGAAATCATTAAGTGTTTGGCTCAACAGGCCTAGATTCTCAGAAGGGCTAAGCCATTTTAAGTTAGCAATGACAACGTTAAATATTTTAAAAGATAAATATAAATATAAATTTACCAGGCCTGGTAAATTAGCTTAAATGTATCAAACTATGACTTTATTTCATGACAATGCCACACAATCATTAAAAGATAAAAAAGATTTTTTAAGTTAGATACCCAATATAAAAAATATAAGACAAATAACTCAAGATAAACAAGGAAACTTCATAATGGCTACAAGAAGGTTTGCTATAAGCGTTGCCTCGGCAATATTACTTGCTGCGGTAAGTTTACCGAGTATGGCAAAAGTAACAGAATTTACCTTAGACAACCAAATGAAAGTGTTGGTTAAAGAAGACCATCGTGCACCTGTTGTGGTGCATCAAGTTTGGTATCGTGTGGGTTCTAATTATGAGCACAGCGGTAAAACGGGTATTTCTCATATGCTTGAGCACATGATGTTTAAAGGTACCAAAAAACTTAAGCCAGGTGAGTTCTCTAAAATAGTTTCAAAAATGGGTGGTCAAGAAAATGCCTTTACCTCTACTGACTATACCGCCTATTACCAAGTGGTGGGTAAACAGCATTTAGGTGAAGTAATGAGCTTAGAAGCCGATCGTATGCGAAATATTGTGCTTACCGATAAAGAATTTTTGAAAGAGCGAGATGTGGTCACCGAAGAGCGTCGTTGGCGTACTGAAGATAAGCCAACAGGTAAATTATATGAGCAGTTTATGGCCACCGCGTTTATGAACAGTCCTGCTCATCATCCCGTTATTGGTTGGATGCCAGACATTAGAAGCTGGACAGCGACGGATGCTCGTAATTGGTACAAGCGTTGGTATGCACCAAACAATGCAACATTAGTTGTGGTAGGCGATGTTAATCCGCAAGAGGTATATAAATTAGCCCAAAAATATTACGGAAAAATCAAACCAGAAAAAATGGTTCAACCGCCGCCGCAAACAGAGATAGAGCAAGAGGGGCCAAGACGAATTGTGCTAAAAGGGGCAACTAAAGCTCCAAGTATATTAATGGGCTTTCATGCTCCAACATTAGTTACCGCTAAAAATGCAGAACAACGTAAAGAGGTGTTTGCTTTAGAGGTATTGAGTTCAATTTTAGATGGTGATGACTCTGCTCGTTTAACCAAAGACTTGGTGAGAAAACAGCAAGTGGTTGCTAGTGTGGGTGCTGGGTATGACGCAACAGACCGTTTGAAAACATTATTTATGTTTAGTGCAACACCGTCTGAAGGAGTTACGCCAGAACAGACAGAAAAAGCAATTTGGAAAGAAATTGAAAAACTACAAACGGAACCTGTTTCACAAGAAGAGTTAGACCGTGTACTGGCGCAAACGGAAGCTCAATATATTTATCACCAAGACTCTATTCAGTCGCAAGCGATAGTGCTTGGTTCTTTGGTCAGTGTTGGTTTGCCAGCAGATACCTTAGATAAATGGGTAGATGAATTGCGTAAAGTTACCCCAAAACAATTACAAGCTGTAGCAAAAAAATACCTACAAAAAGATAAAGTGACGGTGGCTACTTTATTGCCAAACGGTAAAACCATACAAAGAAAAGCGGGTGCGGGCATGCATTTAGGAGATATACACTAATGAAAGTATTTATAACAAGACCAATTTACCAGGCCTGGTTGTTTATTGGCTTTTTGTTGGTAAGTGTATCGGCATTTGCTGGGGTACATATTGAGAGCTGGCACACCGATAATGGGGCTAAAGTCATGTATGTGCAGGCCAAACAGCTCCCTATGCTTGATATTGAGATGACTTTTGATGCGGGCTCTGCAAGAGACGGCGATGTTTGGGGGCTTGCCTCAATGACATCTAATTTACTGGGTACAAGTACGTCTAAATTAAATGAAGAGCAGGTTTCTGAAACCTTTAACAACATTGGGGCACAAATTGGTTCTAATGTGAGTCGTGATAACGCTTCTGTTTCTTTGCGTACACTTACGCGACCAAAAATCATGAAAACGGCACTGGATAATTTTGCAAAATTAGTCAGTGATTCTCAGTTCAAACAAGCTATTTTTGAACGTGAGATGCAACGCCTAAAAATTGGTTTAAAACAAAATACGGTTAAGCCACAGGTCATGTCTAATGAAGCTTTATGGAAGGCGTTATATGGTAATCATCCCTATGCACATCCAGTTTCTGGCACGCTAACATCTGTGGATAAAATAACCCTAGATGAAATTAAGACGTTTTATAAAAAATACTATGTGGCTTCAAATGCGGTTATAGCAATTGTTGGTAATGTGGATAAAGCTCAAGCCAAAGCGATTGCTAATCAGCTGACTAAAAATTTACCAATAGGTTCTAAACCACCAGGCCTGGTAAATCCAACAAAAGAACCTAAACAGCAAATTATTAAAATTAATTTTGATTCAACTCAAACCTACTACTCTCTTGCACAATTAGGTATAGAGCGTGGAAATCCTGATTATGTGCCTTTATTTGTGGGTAATCATTTATTGGGTGGTGCTGGTTTTGGTTCGTTGTTAATGGACGAAGTACGTGAAAAGCGTGGATTAGTTTATAGCGTGTATAGCTACTTTGCACCGCAAAAAGTCACGGGCCCTTTTATTATTGGGCTTTCTACCAAAAACGCCACCGCTAACCAGGCTGATAAGGTAGTAAGAGAAACTTTAGATGGCTTTCTAAAAGACTTTTCAGATAAAAAACTGCAAGCCATTAAAGATAACTTAATTGGTGGTTTTCCGTTAAGAGCGGATAACAACGGCAAAATTTTGGGCTACATTTCTATGATTGGTTTTTACGGTTTACCGTTAGATTATTTAGATGAGTTTCCAAAACAGATTGCTAAAGTAACCAAACAAGATATCTTACAGGCCTGGAAAAAACACATTCATCCTAAAAAGATGGTGGAAATTATGGTGGGTAAACCGCAATAAATAGGTGATAAATTAGAAACAGGAAATGAATTTTTAAGTTTATTCAAAGGTATTAATGGCAGTTTTTAAGGCTATCGTGTTAATAGTCCTTGTTTTAAATTAGTTTGTTTACGTGTTTTAATGAAAGTTTTTTGAATAAGAGAGGCATCAAAACTGGCTCTATGTCGTTCTTTTTCATGACCTTTTAACAGCTTGTTTTTGGTTTCATGCCAAATTTCCATCTGATCTTCCGTCAAAATAAGTTCTAAAGTACTTACGGTGAAGGTAGGTGATTTATGGGCGGTGTAAAAAAGTTTTTTTACCCAAGAATCATCCACTACCCAACCATCAGAATACACCGTTTGATTACCTAAAAGAGCATTCAGTTCATCCACGACCTTATCAACGGGCTTGCCATATTTTTGTAAAACATCTTTAGTTATCTGGTGAACTTTTTCGGCCTCTAAATCCCAATCTTGCCAAGACTCATCAGGCATAATTAACGCACAATAACGTTCTCCGGTATGTAATACAACACCAACCTCAATCGGGTAAGAATCGCTACTTAAGCTAGATGCCTCCAAATCAATAATATTAGGTATGCCACTAAACATAGAAAGACTTTAAAGTATAAATATAGTCAGTCTTTATACTTTAAAAATCATAAGCATACAAGCGTAGTGTTATCTGTTTTATGTACTAATGCTTCTGTTTTTAATGCATAAACTCTATTTACCTTCATGTAAATTACCAGGCCTGGTTATAATTAACAGATAAATAGTAGATAAACGTAAAGAGATCTTAGCATGAGATCATAAACAAATAAAAATGGCTAAAATTTCACTGCTTTTCGTTCTAAAACTTGTTAATAGTTAGCTATTAACTGCGTTTCAGGCCTTAACCAGTAAAAATTTTCACTCATTTTTCTTTTGTCCATAACTCGTGCAAAGGTCTCGTTAAATTTTTTTAAGCGTATTTTATGGCACTAAAATTTTGGTGCTCAAATTAGTTAAAGGGTTAAGAATGGCTCAGGTTGGACAAATAAACCAATTAAAAATTGTTAAAGAAGTCGAATTTGGGCTGTATTTAGACGGTGGTGATTTGGGTGAGATTTTATTGCCTAAACGCTATGTACCTGCCAATGCCAAAGTCGGGCAAACGCTAGAAGTTTTTATTCATTTGGATTCACAAGATCGTTTAGTAGCAACCACGGATAAACCTCTGGCTGAGGTGGGTGAGGTAGCCTATTTAAAAGTGACCGATGTAAATAGAACCGGTGCTTTTATGGATTGGGGAATGCCTAAGGATTTATTGGTACCTTATGCTGAGCAACGAGTGCCAATGGAAAAAGGCAAATTTTACTGTGTTTATCTATATATGGATTTAAGTGATCGTATTGCTGCATCCAGTAAATTGAGTTTACATCTTAAAGAAACCAATGATAATTTTAAAAGCGGCCAGCCTGTCAAACTCATGGTGGTGAGTAGAAGTAATATGGGATATACCGCATTAATTGATGGTACGCATTTAGGGCTTATTCATAATTCGGATATTTTACAGCCATTGAGAATGGGGCAAAAAATGCAGGGTTATATTAAAGGCATTCGTCCTGACCATAAAATTAATCTTACTCTTCAAAAGCGTGGGCAAGAAGCTCAAGATGAATTAGGGCAGATGATTCTTGCTGTATTAGAAGTGAATGGTGGTGTATCAGAGTTAACGGATAAAAGCTCTCCAGAAGCCATTTTTAAACAATACAGAGTGAGTAAAGCAGCCTATAAAAAAGCATTGAGTAAGTTGTACAAAGCGAGAAAGATTTTAATTACTCCCGATCAAATCTCGATTGTTTAATTTGCCACCAAGGTTTTATGATGCTTAATTTTATTATCAAGTATAAAACTGGTTTGCTTGTAATAGGTTTTTTATTGTTGTTGCAGCTTTTTACTTTTTATACGGTCTCTCAATATGCATCGTTGATGAGTCAAAACCAGTTAAAGACCTTAGCTTCAAAAATTAATAATGAAATAGAACAAAGCATTATTGATAAACAGCGAGCAACAACAGCCCTTGCCTTTGCCCTAAGTCATGATGTTACTAGGTTAGAAATTTCACCTGAAAAGCTAGAACATAATATCGAGTTTAATTCTTTAATTGCACAAATTAAAAAGCATTCTGATTACAAAAATCTTGGGGTTCAAATTGTAAATAAAGAGGGGAGTGCTGTATATCGAAGCTGGAGTCCATTCCACAATAAATTGTCTAATGTTCACCCTGAATTCAATTTAGCTTTGCAGAGTGGTGATCTGGTAAAGGGCGTTGCATCAGGAATGTTTGGTGTCGTTCTAAAAACGGTAACACCTATCATTCAGAACGATCAAATAGTTGGTTTTTTAGACCTCATTTCGCATTTCAACTCCATACAGCACAGTTTGGAGACAAAACATATTGATTCAATTGTTATTGCTACCGAGGAACGCTCAAAATTGATTACAGTGCCTTTTAGTTCACATCGAATAGGCCCTTTTTATATTGCAAATCTTAATCCTAACCCTAGTTTAATGAGCAGTCTTAATGAAAAGATTGTTCGTAATTGGCAAGATAGACAAAAAAACTATTGGTTATGGCAAGATAAACTGGTCGTAAAACATCCCTTAAAAGGGGCTGATAACACAATTCACGCGTATGTTTATGGAATGTCTTCTATTGCAGATCTTACCAGTCAAACTGATTTATTTGTCTCATTGGTAAATAAAAAGAACTTCTTTATTACTGCCGATATCGTTATCTCAATTACCTTATTAATGGGGCTAGCATTATTTTATGTGAGAGCTCAAAGACAGTATTATCACGATATTCTTAACTATGAAGAAGAGGCCGTATTGGTTACCAATGGAGAGCAGTGGGTTGATGCAAATTCCCAGTTATTTCACTATTTTCCAGGTTTGAAAGAGAATGATTACAAGTGTATTTGTGATTTCTTTGAGAAAGAAGACGGCTTTTTGCAAAAGTACATGGATGGCGTTTTATGGATTGAGTATTTGACTCAACAACCGTTTAAGCAAAATAAGGTATTGGTTTTACAAAACGGCTCTAGAAAAATTTTTCAAGTTAAGGCCAGGAAACTCGATTCACCGTCATCGCTCTATGTGGCTGTGCTCACGGATATTACTACAATTGAAAACCTAAATACTCAACTTCATGTTCAGAGCTTAACTGATGAACTTACTCAGGTAGGTAATCGTAGAAGTTTTAATGAAGCTTTATCGAGAGAGATTGAATTATCAAAACTAAAAGGACAAAGCCTCTCTTTAATTTCATTTGATATTGATTACTTTAAAGCAGTCAATGATAGCTATGGGCATGCGGTGGGTGATGAAGTACTTAAAAGTGTTGTCCAAACTGTTCATTTAGTTTTACGTAAGACGGATGCTCTTTTTAGAGTCGGTGGTGAAGAATTTATGGTCTTACTGTCCATGCAAAACCATGACGAAGCCGCTATTGTTGCAGAAAAGATTCGCCAACAAATAGAAAGCACACACATTGATACGGTTGGACAAATAACCGTAAGTCTTGGGGTAACTCAGATGACAATAGATGATGATCAGTCATCCTTATTAATTAGGGTTGATAGAGCAATGTATAACGCTAAAGAGAGTGGTCGAAATCGAGTAAGCGTGGTTTAAGAAATGGCAAATAAAACAAACAAGACAAAAAGTAACGCAATAAAAAAGAGAAATAACTCAAGTGGAGTAGTAAGAATTATTGGCGGCAAATTTAGAGGCCGAAAACTTCCTGTTTTAGATGCTGAAGGATTACGTCCAACCTCAGATAGAGTTAAAGAGACATTATTTAACTGGCTACAGTTTGAGGTGGCGGGAGCGAGTTGTTTAGATTTGTTCGCAGGTTCTGGTGCTTTATCCTTTGAAGCCATTTCACGTGGAGCAAAACAGGCTAGCTTATTGGAGTTGAACACAAAAAATGCCCAGCAATTACGCCAAAATTTAAACATGTTAAATATCTCAAATGCCAAGGTTGAACAAACAGACAGTTTGCTTTGGTTAAACAAACCTTGTGAACAGGCTTATGATTTAGTGTTTTTAGACCCTCCATTTCATAAAGAGTTTATGCAAAAAGCGATTGATTTACTGTTTGCTAATGGTTATTTAAATGATCAGAGTTGGTTATATTTAGAACAAGAAAAACAGCTTGATTGGCCGAGTTTGCCGCAAGGTTGGGTTTGTCATCGTGAAAAAACTACGTCTCAAGTTAGATTTGGTTTATTTAAATATATAGATTGAGAAACCGTAAGGAATAAAAACAATCATGAAATGAAAGTGTTAGACAATAAAAAACGGCTGTGTTTACCAATGAACACAACCGTTTTTAAAGATTGCATTGCCCATTAACCCTTGGCTGATATAAGACTAAAGGCACTATGCCTTGCTTTTTTGCCATCTGATAAAAAACTCTTACATGAGGTTATGCACACAAACGATTGCACAATTTAAGCGACTAACGAACGTGAAATTGTCGAATAATTTCTAATAGAAATATCACTTGAATAGAAAACCAGCCATGTGCTGGTTTTTTTATGATTGTTCTTAACGTAGAATGGCTTGCATATTTTTTAATAAACATCCATTGCTAGATAAGTTATTAAGCTGATAAGCAATGCAAAAGGAAACATATGTCTATTACCGCGGTGTACCCAGGTACTTTTGACCCGATTACTTGTGGGCATTTTGATTTAATTGAGCGAGCAGCACGATTTTATGACCGCTTAGTGATTGCTGTGGCAGATAATCGTAATAAAAATTCGCTGTTTACATTAGAAGAGCGAGTGGCTTTGGCAAAAGAGGTCACTGCAAATTTACCCAATGTTGAAGTGGTTGGTTTTAGCGGTTTACTAGTTGATTTTGTAAAAGAGATTGATGGTAATGTTTTATTACGTGGTTTACGAGCGGTATCTGACTTTGAGTATGAGTTCCAATTGGCTTCAATGAACCGTAAATTAGCTCCAGAAGTCGAGACAATGTTTATGACACCAGCTGAACAATATGCCTTTATCTCGTCTAGTTTGGTAAGAGAAATTTCGGCTTTAGGGGGCGATGTGTCTGAATTTGTACACCCAGTTGTGGGTAAAGCTCTTAAAGACAAACAAGGCCTATAAGCATTATTTTAAATACGTTTAAATCGAATTTTACAGGCCTGGTAGCCTTTTTGTTTTAATGTTCTAAGCTTTACCATCTATCGTCGATTTATGGTTTCTAATGTATAAGGTATTTGAATTTGTGTACCGTCTTTTTGATGAATCATTAAGGTGATTTGCCATTCCATTTTTTGATTTGTACAAAATGCCAACATTGATGTACCTACAAAGCGATTAGAATCCATTTGTGTTAAATCAACCCGGTTATATCCCATATACATATTAATTCCAGAAATATCTAACTCCATTCTTTGAGCATCTAGGTTTTTTGTATCCACCTCTATTCCCAGAGGTCTAGCAATTGGAATAGGGTGCGGACTTATTTTTAGTGTCACTTTAGCTTCGCCCATTACAGCGGTACAGCTGTTAGTATGTAAATCGCAATTTTTTGGGGTTTGCCATTGTGTGATATTGCTATCTTCAGATTTTGAACAGCCTTGTAATACCAGGCCTGTAAGAATAAGAGAAAGTAATATGGCTATATTTTGAGGTTTTATCATCATTATCTTCTGTATTTTCTGACACTAAAGGCTTGTGTTAATCTTTACGTATCCATTTACCATCTTGATTAATCATTTCATATTTTGCCCATTGAGCAAATTCATTACGTGTAACACAGTCACTGCGTTTTTTGGCTTTACCTGCAATTTGTCTAAAAATAACATAATCTTGAGCAGGGTTTTTATCAGGCGATTCATCGATAATTTGTCGCATACTCCAATCGCTACCTACTTGACCATTACTATAAACCTTACCAAGCTGAATGTCATAATTGGTGAGCCTATTTTTGGCTGCATTTTGATTAACAAGTTCAAAAATTCGTCGTAATTCATCTTCATTTACATCCACAAAAGAGTCTATCTCTTTTAAAGCGTTCAAAAAATCTTCGTGTGAAATGGTTGCTGAGTCATTTGAGTTGTTTAATGGAGGTTGGTTACTCGCTCGTAAGAAAGCAGGATAGCGACGCCAGTGAAATAACGTGTTAAACAAGATGGCAATCAATAATATAGTAATTACATTGAGCAAAACTGGAGTTACTATAAATTGATACCCCATTTGATGAATGCTTTCTCCACCAATTACTGCTGTTAATGCGGTTGCTCCACCAGGGGGGTGAATGCAGTTTAAATAATACATGACCCCAATAGTTAAACCTACTGCAATACTGGCCGCTAATAGTGGATCACGAATCAATATGGCACAACTTACACCGATAAAAGCGGCAAAAATATGGCCTCCAAAAACTGGCCAGGGTTGTGACAGTGGTCCATTAGGTACTGCAAAAAGTAATACGGCCGAAGCCCCCATTGAAGCAATAATCCCCCAGCTTGCGTTTAAGCCTAAAAAACGTTCGCTAATTGTGATTACGGCAAAAACAGCGATAAAACCACCGATTGCAGAAATGATTTTTTCACTGTGACTGGCGGTGTTGTTGGTGTGACCAATAAATTGTGTAATTGAACGGAAGATTGATTGCATGAAGTTTTTCAATTATTACAAAGATTTGAGTATGGTTACATCTATCGTCTTTAGTGTAAATACCAGGCCTGGTAAATTCAGAAAATTTTAATACTCTTAATTCAAGAAACTCAGTGTTAAAACCATATTAAGTTTGCGTGTTGTGGTTACAAAATAATGTTTATGAATAGGGTTGACATGATTTTGTTCCAAGTTATAATTTGAATCAATATGTATATATGGTAATAACGTTTTGAACGACTCTCATCCAGAACAACTTGTGCAATCTTTTTTAATGGGCTCTAAGCAGTCTCGTTCAGGGCAACGTCGTTTAGAGTTATTAAATAAAATTGCTTCTTTGGGCTCATTATCTGCCGCCGCTAAAGCTTGTGGCATGAGTTACAAAGGAGCTTGGCAGGCTATTGAGGCAATGAACTTAGCCGCAGAAACCCCTTTGGTTACAGCTCAAAAAGGCGGTGCTGGTGGCGGTGGAATGGTGTTAACTACAGAGGGAGAGTCTCTGTTGGCGGCATACCAGTTGTTTTCAGAACAAATGCAACATTGGATGAGAGAGTTAGAAAGTATCTCACCTGGTGTGTTAAGTCAGTTAGAAATTATGCGGAAGGTCTCAATGAAAACCAGTGCAAGAAACCTGTTTCATGGTTCGGTTACTAAAATTACAACAGGCCCTGTGAATTGCGAAGTAATTTTGGCGATTGGTCATGACATGCAAGTGGTGGCACATATTACTCCAGAGAGTCTGGAACGTTTGGGGTTAGAAGTAGGTTCTGACGCTTATGCTTTAATTAAGGCCAGCTGGGTTATCTTAACTGAAGATATTAATGGTGCTTTTAAAACCAGTGCTCGTAACCAATTTTGTGGAGAAATTACTCATATTGAAAAAGGTGCGGTTAACAGTGATGTCACTGTGGATGTTGGTGGCGGGCAAAAGCTTTCTGCGGTAATTACCAATCAGAGTGTTGAGAATCTAGAATTAGAAGTGGGTGAGCGTTGTTGTGCATTGATTAAATCTAGCCATGTATTATTGGCAGTTTCTGACTAACCAAGCGTTAACAATCACAAAAGAATTCAAAATATAGTACCGAGGTGATTTAGTCTTTGCTAAGTTGCCTATTTTTTTAAAAATCGATATGTATAAAAGGTTATATGTATAAAAGGTTATATGTATCAAAATGTATCAAACTTTAATTCGGGTTTGTTTTTTTACAAACCAATTAAAACTGAGGATGGAGACAAAAATGAAAAAAACACATAAACGTTTAGGGCAAGGTTTAAGCTTAATTTTTGGGTTAGCTTTAGGTTTAGCCTTTAGCTCTCAGGTATATGCACAAAACGCCACAGTCGCTGTAGCGGCTAATTTTACTAAAACCATCGAGTCGGTAAATGAAGCGTTTGTAAAACACCACCCTGAGCATCATATAAAATTCTCTTTTGGTCCAACAGGTAAGTTATTTGCCCAAATTAAAAATGGTGCTCCGTTTGATGCCTTTTTTGCCGCTGATGAAAGACGTGCTAAAAAAACCATTGAGGTAGGCACAGGACTGGCAAACAGCTATTTTGTTTATGCTCAAGGTAAAATCGCTCTTTATAGCTCCAAATTTCCAGTGGCTAAAAAGCCAATAGAAGTCCTAAAACAAGCTAAATTTAACCATTTGGCGATTGCGAATCCAAAGACAGCTCCTTATGGAGAACGTGCCCAAGCATTTTTACAGAGCCAAGGGTTATATGACGGCGTTAAAGCAAAAATCGTTAACGGTGAAAGTATTGCCCATGCGTTTCAGTATGTAGCAACGGGTAATGCGGAGATCGGTTTTGTGGCGATGTCACAAATTGTTGACCCACAAAGTCCAATTTACAAAAAAGGTGAATATTGGGTCGTGCCGCAAGCGGATTACAAACCCATTAATCAAGGTGCTGTGGTATTGAAACGTGGTAAAGAAAATGCCGCAATAAAAGACTTTATGGCCTTTATGAAAACTCCAGAAGCGATTAAAATTATTGAAAATTACGGTTACGGTGTTAATTAACATCGGAACTAAGAAAACTTAACGATGTGCTGATTTAGAGAATTGTGCATAATTGTTGAAATCTATAAAGCAGGTGTTTCTACCTGTTTTTGTTTTTGAATCAAAGGAAGGTTTCCATGCTGGAAATTTTTGGCACACAGATTAATTTGAATCCAATATGGCTAACTTTAGAAGTGGCCGCCATGACGACTATTGTTTTGCTGGTTTTAGGGACTCCCTTAGCCTGGTGGATGGCACAGATGCGTTCATCTAATAAAGTTATGCTAGAGGCATTAGTGGCTTTGCCGTTGGTTTTACCGCCAACCGTATTAGGTTTTTATATGCTAATTATTTTTAATCCAAACGGCATGGTTACACAGTTTTTACAGTTCTTTGGATTTGAAGGCCAATTAACCTTTAGTAAGGCGGGTTTGGTTATTGGTTCAGTTTTTTACTCTTTGCCATTTGCCGTTCAACCACTTATGCATGCCTTTGAATCGATTCCTCCTCGTTTATTAGATGCGGCAGCGACTATGCGAGCCTCATTTTTAGATCGCTTTTTTACCATTGTGGTGCCGCTTTCACAACGTGGTTTTTTAGTTGCCGCGACCTTAACTTTTGCGCATACCGTAGGTGAATTTGGTGTGGTATTAATGATGGGAGGCAATATTCCTGGGCAAACAAGAATGGTTTCAATTGATATCTTTGACCATGTTGAAAGCATGGAGTATGACCAGGCCCATATATTATCAGGCATGATGCTGGTGTTTTCGTTGGCAGTATTAATTTTGGTATATGGCGTGAATCGTCGCTTTGGCGTAAAGGTAGGTTAGGGCGATGACGGAGTCAATAAAACAACCAATAAAACCGCCAATGATAAAAGGCAATTTACAATTAGATTTAGGCGGGTTTGCCCTTGATAGCGGTAATTTTGAAATTCCACTACAAGGTGTGACGGTACTGTTTGGACGATCAGGCAGTGGTAAAAGCACCTTATTACGAGCCATTGCAGGTTTAGATAAACGAACTCGTGGGCAGTTAACGGTAGAAGAACAAATTTGGCAACAAGAGAGCAAATCCATGCCTGCCCAAAACCGTAATATTGGTTTTGTATTTCAAGATGCTGCTCTGTTCCCGCATTTAACGGTTCGCCAAAACTTAGAGTACGGCATTAAACGTTTACCCAAAACAACCAGGCCTGCTGATTTTGACGATATTGTGCAGCGTGTGGGTATTAGCAAGTTATTAGATCGTAAAGTCACTTATCTTTCGGGTGGAGAGCGTCAACGTGTAGCTATCGCTCGCACCTTGTTAATGCGTCCTAAGTTACTCTGTATGGACGAACCTCTTTCGGCACTAGATTGGCGGGCCAAAGCTGAGTTACTTGCATTAATTGAAGAGGTGATAGAACAGTACAATTTACCTGTGTTGTATATCACTCATGCTCCTGCCGAAGTTGAACGTTTAGCTGATCGAGTGGTGTTTATGAAGGCAGGGCAGATTGAACACATGGAAACATTACAACAAGCCTTGGCTCGTCCCGATTCACCATTGTTTGATGAGCAAGGCGCGGTGTCTGTCTTAATGGGAACTCCTCAGCAAGTTGAAGATGGTTTGCAGTGTATTCAAATTAACCAAGATATTGACAAAAGTTGTGAGCAATCATTATGGGTGGCTGAACACTTATTGGTTCAAAAACCTCAAGTCAGAGTGCGAATCTTAGCTAGAGATGTCAGTATCGGTTTAGCTGATCCACAGAATTTAAGCATTATTAATCATCTTAAAGCTGAGGTGAGTGAGTTGATTCCGCAAGGCAAACATAAGGTTCTTGTGCGTTTATTGTTGGCTGATGGTCAACACCTGTTTGCCGAAATCACAAAGAGCTCAGCTAATCGTTTACAACTTTTACCAGGCCTGGTCGTTTTCGCTTTGATTAAAACGGTGGCAATGACAGAGTGATGTCATTCGTCATTAACGGTCAATGAGATTGATGGTTACGCCTAAATCAGCTGGTTTAGCGTGATAAACCGAACTCAATACAATGCCATCAACCCCTGTTTTAGCGTAATCTTGAATATTTTGTGGTGTGATGCCTCCAGCAATAATAATTGTGAGTAGCGGGTATTGAGCTTTTAATTGTTTTACCCATTGAGCAAGTTGGTTGAGCTCGATTTTATCAAATTGAATCAGATCAGAACCCGCTTGAGCGGCTTGTATTGCTTGTTCTAAGGTATCGCATTCAATTGATATTTTTTTCTCGCAGGCGGCCGTTTTAATGAGCGGGATTTGTTCTGCAATAGCATCCCGACCACCAATGATATTAAGATGGTTTTCAAACACCAAAATGGTTTCTGATAACCCTAAACGGTGGGGGTGAGCTCCAGCGGAGAGAATCGCTTTAATCATCGGTTTTTTCATTCCCGGTAAGTGTTTACGAGTCACCAATAATGGTATGTCACTAACTGCCTGTACTTCGGCAACCATTTGAGCGGTTTGTGTAGCAATCCCACAAAAATATTCTAGTAGGTTCATGGCAACTTTCCAGCCACGGTGTAATGCATCTGCACGGCCTTTGATTTGTAAAATGATTTTCTGAGATTCGACGTCTTCTCCAGAAGGTAGTTGTAGACAGACTTGTGCTCCTAAAATTTCAAAAATACGTGCGGCTTCTTCCATTAAGGTTAAGCGTGTAGCGTGCCGAGTGCGAACCGTCAATATTGCCTGTTGTTCATGAATCTCTAGAAGATGGCTGGTTAAATCAATGAGCGGAGCATCTTCATTAATCCAGGCTTCAATTTCGTGTGTTTGAAAAAATATCATACGGTTCCTCAAGATTGGTGTTTTTGATAGATGTTTGAAAATAATTAGTAATGAGGGGAAATACAAAAAAAGCCCGAGTTAAGTCGGGCTAAAGGTGTTAAAGCAACAAAGAAAAAACTAGAAATTATTCAACCGCAAGCATAACGCTACTGGCTTTTATGAATGCATAGGTCTCTTTACCTACGGTTAAGCCGAGGTTATCGGCAGAACTTTTGGTAATAATCGAGGCGATTTCAACACCAGGAGCAACTTCAATCACCACTTCGGTATTTACCACACCTTCGTGGATGCTTTTTACAATGCCCTTGATTTGGTTACGTGCACTAAATTTCATCTATTTTCCTTCTTGATGAAAAGGTTTTGTAAAGCTTAAAGCACCCAGAGTATCTGAAGTTCTGGGCAAAGTCCTTTTGATAAATGACAGAAAGCAAAAGGGTCTATAATTTATTAAGCTTACATACCTAAGTATACTTTTGTATATAACGAGTTTTGTAAAAAAACCTCAAGGATTTATGAGGTTGAATACTCAATATGTTGTTTAGTACATATCGATGTAGTAATTAGAACATATTCATATTGTTTGTTTCAAGGCTTTTATTAAAAAAATAGCACGAACTTTATAGATTAGCTTGGCATGGCGGTTTTTTGTTCAGCTTTTTAAACGGTTTTCTAAATGGATTCTCAGGCGTTTTTCAATATCTATAATGATGTAAATACTTAAACCAGAAAGTATCACAGCACCCCATTGCAGCAACGAAAGTGGTGCACTGCCAAATAAAGTATTCATTGTGGTGGAATGAGTAAATAGAATTTGAATGAATACCATTGTGCTTACGCCTGCTAGTAGCCAAGGGTTTGAGAAAAAACCTATTTTAAACATTGAAAAGCGTAAAGAACGGCAATTAAAGAGATAAAAAATCTCGCCAAATACAAACATGTTTACCGCTAAAGTACGAGCAGTTTCTAGACTGTTGTTTGTGTATATTGCCCAATTAAATAAGCCATAAGCTCCTGCTAGCATTAATGCACTCACGGTTAAGATACGAATCGCCAGTTCTGGATTAATAATAGGTGAATTGGGTTTGCGTGGTTTGCGAGTCATTAGACCTGGCTCTTTATTTTCAAATGCCAGCATTAATCCTAATAACAATGCAGTTGTCATATTAATCCATAAAATTTGAACGGGTGTAATGGGTAGGGTAAGACCAAAAATAATGGCGGTTAAAATGACCAAACCTTCCCCTGCATTGGTGGGCAAAGTCCAAGTGATGAATTTGACCAGGTTATCAAAGACCGAACGGCCTTCTTCAACTGCAGCTTCAATGGTGGCAAAGTTATCATTCGTAAGAATCATATCTGCGGCTTCTTTAGCTACTTCAGTGCCTCCTAACCCCATAGCAATACCGATGTCAGCTTGTTTTAGAGCAGGGGCATCATTAACTCCATCGCCTGTCATAGCAACAACATGGCCTTTAGATTGCAATGCCTCTACCAAACGTAATTTTTGTTCTGGTGTCACACGAGCAAATACTGCAGAATTTTCAGCGACTTCAATGAGTTCACTGTCACTGAGTTGTGCAAGCGAATGTCCGCTATAGGCATAGTGTTCGTCTGTTTTGTTTGCTGTGCCTTTTAAACCTATTTGTTTGGCAATGGCTGCTGCAGTAGCAACATGGTCGCCGGTAATCATTTTCACATGAATGCCTGCTGCTTGACACGCTTTTACTGCAGAGATGGCTTCTTGGCGAGGTGGATCCATCATGGCTTGTAAACCCAAAAATATTAACCCAGTACTCAGTTCTTCATGAGTGACGTTTTTTGTTTCAGCAGAAACGATTTTTTTAGCAAAAGCTAATACTCTTAAGCCTTTGGATGCCATTAAATCAATTTCTTGATGAATGCGATCGGTATCAAGAGCAATGATTTGATTGTGATTGCTTAAGGCGTTTTCACAGCGTTTTAATATGCTTTCAACAGAACCTTTAATGTATATGACTGCTCGGTTTGTTTCTTCTTGAGTTGAAGTTGCTAAATGATGCAGAGTAGCCATATATTGGTGCTGTGACTCAAACGGCAAAGTGTCTAACCTGGGATAGGATTGATTCAGCTCATCTGTGTTGAACTGGCCTTTTAAAGCTGAAGAAATTAAGGCGGCTTCAGTTGGATCACCCTCAATCATCCACTGTTGTGCTTTTTCATAGATTCTAGAGTCATTGCACAATAAGCCAGCTTTAAGGGTTTCTGAAAGGGCTTTATGTTCACTGTTAGCGGTTAAGGTCTGAAAGGATTCTATAGGTTGTCCGTTGTTTAATATCTCTCCTAGTGGGTTGTAGCCAGTACCGGTTATCTCATAATGTGTTTGGTCAGTATAGATTTGTTGAACCGTCATTTGATTTTGGGTCAGAGTCCCTGTTTTGTCAGAACAAATAACGGTGGTGCTACCTAAGGTTTCAACTGCAGGCATTTTTCGGATAATGGCATGACGTGCAGCCATTTTATTGACTCCTATCGCGAGCATAATAGACATAGCCGCAGGTAAGCCTTCAGGAATCGCACCAACCGCTAGAGCAACTGCCGCCATAAAGGTTTCAAGCAAAGGCTGTCCGTGAAACCAGCCTATAGCAAAAGTGAGGCCTGCTAAAAGAAGTATTATTTTTAAAAGTAGTTCACTAAATTCAGAGATTTTTTTGGTTAATGGTGTGGCTAAGGTCGTAGCATTATTGATAAGCGTATTGATTTGGCCAATTTCTGTGCTATCACCTATTTCAACCACGATACCTACCGCCGTTCCATAGGTAACCAGGGTTGATGAGTAAGCCATGTTTTTTCGGTCGGCTAAAGAGGTTTCTAATGGGAGTGGCTGTAAATCTTTTTGAGATGGAACCGACTCACCCGTTAAGGCCGATTCATCCACTTGTAACTCTCTGCAACGTACCAAACGTAAATCAGCAGGAACCTTATCACCAGATTGAAGTAAAACGATATCGCCTAAAACTAACTCTTGGGAAGGAATGGTAACTTTTGTACCCGCACGCAAAACGGTTGCTGACCCTTCCATACTTTGAGATAGAGCCTCAATGGCTTTTAATGCTTTTGATTCTTGAATAAAACCAACGATGGCATTAACTAAAATAACGCCAAAAATAACGCCGCTATCAACCCATTCTTGCAAAAGAAAAGTGACGATGGCTGCGGCTAAAAGAATATAAACAAGTGGTTGATGAAATTGAAGTAAAAGCAGAATAAGAGGGCTTTTGCCCTTTTGAGGAGTAAGTCGATTAGCACCGTATAACAGCTGACGCTCTTTTACCGTGAGTAAATTCAAACCTGTGTGACTATTTGTCTCCAGCAAGTTATCCATCTCTGATAATGGATGATGATGCCAGTGCTTCTCTCTTAAGTTATCCATATCGACTGCAAATTCCATTAATAGTCATTTGTGATGTATCTGTCGTTTAATCATATCAACTTTATATGGTTAGAGAGAAGGTGCTTTTTGGTTTTTTAGTTAAGTGATTATTTTTTCTGGCATTTTGGGCAAAAATAGCTGGCACGTTGATTAAGAATAATACGCTCAATTAGGGTGCCGCAAACGGTACAAGGTTTTCCAGCTTGGTCATAGACATTCAGTTTTTGAACAAAATAACCGGGTTTTCCATCTGGAGACATAAAGTCTTTAAGTGTGGTGCCGCCTTGTTCAATGGCTGCTGAAAGTACTCGTTTTATATTGCTAACTAATAACTCACATTGCTTTTTAGTCAGTTTACTAGCCATGGTTTGGGGGTGAATCTTACTCATAAATAGAGATTCATTAGCGTAAATATTACCAGCACCTACGGCAACTGCACTGTTCATGATTAGGCTTTTAATGGCTACTTTGCGGTTGCGAGTTTTTTCATAAAAGTATTGGCCATTAAAATCATCTGTTAAAGGTTCGGGTGCTAATTTAGCCAGGAGCTTATGCTGTTCAACTGAACCAGCTGAAGCAGGGTGCCAAAGTACTGAACCAAAACGACGGGGATCATTTAAACGCACTAAATATCCGTTTTCTAAAATGATATCTACATGGTCATGTTTCAGGGCTGGGGTATTTTCGGGTAAAACTCGGAGGTTGCCAGACATGCCTAGATGAATAAGTAGGGTGCCTAACTCTGTTTTGAGTAATAAATACTTGCCTCTTCGATCTATAGATTGAATGACCAGGCCTGGTAATTTTTTAGTGAGGCTTAAATCAACTGGCCAGCGTAAGCTAGCATTACGCACTACAAAGGCTTTAATAGTTTGCTGATTGGCCTTTGGAGTAATGCCTTTTCGTGTGGTTTCTACTTCGGGTAATTCTGGCATGGTAACTATTTAATTTAATGAAATTGACAATATTGTAAACAAAGCGAAAGCAAAACGTCAGATATCCGTAAATCGATACATTAAGGTTTAGGCATAAAATGTGTTTAGTTTTAGATAATCAACAAGTTATTGACTATTTGGCCGATAACATTAATAAGATAGTGAGTAAATGGAGGCTAAATGTCTAATTCAAATTATTTAGTAGAGTTTAATGGTAGTGATTTTGTCGTTTTATTTGGTGCTCGGGTTGTAGCGGCTTTTGCCAATTGTGAAGAGGCATTTGAGGCAAAACGTTCTTTTGAAAATAGACCTGTTTTAAGTCACTTTGATAAGACCCCGCCAGCAATGCGGGCAGCCAAAGCAATTTATTATGGTCAAAAAATGCTGTAGTTTTTGTTTTACCCCACAATGTTTATGGTGATTTTGATTTCATTTATTTAAAATCTTACATATACTAAGTAAATGACACGGAATAACAACCAAATAAATAATGTATTTCAACCATTTAAAAGGTTAATGTGTGCCTTTGTTAAATCTGTTTTATTGGTTAGTTTTTCTGCTTCCGTCTTAGCAAGCCAATCGTCAAATAATCTATTACCAGCACCAGCATCATCAAAGAGCTTTGAAAATTCGCAAAGCCTAACTCCTATCAGTGTTCAAACAAATTGGAATCATCAGTTTCAATTTGCAGGTTTTTATGCAGCTAAAAAACAAGGCTATTATAAAAAAGCGGGTTTAGATGTCACAATTAAAGACTGGAAATCTGGCATCAATGTGGTTAAAGAGGTGATTGAAGGTCGGGCTGATTTTGGAACTAGTAAGGGTGATGTATTGGCTAATTATGCCAAAGGAGATCCTGTATCTTTGGTTATGGCATCATTTCAATTTTCGCCACTAGTTTTGTTGTCGCATGAGCCGATTGACGATCTTTCTCAATTATCTGGTAAAACGGTTATGTATCATAATGGCTTACAGATAAGTGGCTTACTTAACAAAGCAGATTATATAGTTAAAAGCCCAATAAAAAGGCTAGCAACTTCAGGAGATATAAATGACTTTGTGAATAACAAAGTAGATTTTTATGCCGCCTACACAACTAATGAGCCTTATCGCTTAAAAAAGAGAAATATCCCTTTTTATCTTGTTGACCCTAAAGGCTATGGTGTCCAAAATTATGGTGATTTGGTGATTACCACTCAGCAAAATGCAAATTTTAATCCATCTATGGTTGAAGCATTTAAAAAGGCCACAATAAAAGGTTGGCAATATGCCATCGCTCATCAAGACGAGATAGTCGACTACATAATAAAAAACTATTTAGTAGTTAAAGATAGGGAATCATTATTGGCGGAAGCACGTGCCACAACGCAATATGTAAAAACTGGCGATACTCCAATAGGTTCAGTTGATCCAATCAAATTAATGTCAATGGCGGCGACTGTAAAAGACATTGGCTTAATAACTGATCAAGAATTTTCGGCAATCAAGATGCAAAACTTTATTTTTGATGCTAGCCGAACTACCTATAGTAAAGAAGAGTTGGATTATTTGCATCAACATCCTGTAATTACTATAGGTACGGATCGTGATTGGGGGCCATTTGAGTTTTTTGATTCTGTAAATGGTTATAGTGGTATGTCTGCCGATTACTTTAAACTTTTTGAGAAAAAATTAGGCGTTAAGTTTAAACCAGAATTTTCTGATTCTTGGGCAAGCGTTACTCGTTTAGCAGAACAGGGCAAAATTGATTTGTACACTTGTGCAGTCGCTACCCCTGACCGTGAACAATATATGCGATTTACTAAGCCATATCTCTCGTTTCCTGTGGCTCTAGCGGCGACAGAAAAGTCGGCTTATGTTGGGGATTATTCGCAACTAGAAGGTTACACAGTTGCGGTGGTTAAAGATTATTGGTCACATGAGTTTTTAAAAACACACTATCCTAAAGTTAAACTGATGGTAGTACCTAATGTGGTTGATGGGTTATCAGCTGTTATAGATGGGCGTGCTGATGGTTATTTAGGCAATTTGGCAGTGATTAACTTTAATATTCGTAAGTTTGGCATGGAAGGGATTCGTATTGTTGGGCAGTTTCCACACCACTTTGAATTGGCTATGGGTGTGCAAAAGAGTGAACCGATTTTGTTTAGTATTATGCAAAAAGCCTTAGCCTCGGTGACAAAAGCCGAGCGAGAAGAGATTTTTTCTCGTTGGGTTAAGCTTAAGGTTGTCAATAATTTAGATACCAAGCAATTACTGCAAATTTTAATTCCTACTCTTCTTATTATTTTTGTTCTGTTAGTGTTGTTGATGGTTTATGCCTATCAAAAACGTAAACAAAAAGAGTACATTCGTGAAATTTACGAACTCTCATTAGCCACTGAAATCGATTTAAATTCTCGTACCATTATTTGGGCAAGTAAATCTTTTATGAAATTAACCGGTTATAGTCATCAAGAATTAAAAGGGATGTCTTATTTACAATTGGCACGTGAAGATATTCCTACGGAGTTTGTTGAGCATATACATGCTCTATTAATGTCCGGCAGTACCTGGGTTGGAGATGTTGAGGCTAGAAAAAAAACGGGAGAGAGTTACTGGATAGAACTAACCCTAACACCTAATAAGAACCTTTGGGGTAATGTTAATCGTGTTTTGGCAACAAGGGTGGATATTACTGATAAAAAACGGATTGAAAAATTGTCTGTAAGCGATGTGTTAACGGGGTTGTTTAATCGCCGTCATTACAATGAAATAATTGAGTTAGAAATACGTCGCAGTCAACGAGAACACCTGGCTTTAGGGTTAGTAATGTTAGATATAGATTTCTTTAAAGCCGTAAATGACAATTATGGACATCAGCAAGGTGACCTGGTTTTAAAACAAATTTCTAACGTGTTAAAAGATGCCTTTAACCGTGCAAATGATCATGTGTTTAGGGTTGGTGGTGAAGAGTTTATGGTGATTTGCCGTTTTAAAACTCAGCAAGATTTTGAGACATACTTGAAGAAGGTCTGTTTACAGGTTGAGGCATTAGCTATTAAAAATGAAGGGGCTATAAATGATGTGGTCACCATTTCAGTAGGCGGTGTATATTCAGAGCCATCTAGAGAACTAAATGCTGAAGACTTGTTTAAAACGGTTGATCTAATGTTATATGAAGCTAAACAAAATGGACGTAATCAGGTAGTTGTCTATACACCAGATAAAGAAGCTTAAGCTTTAAGGTTTTAACTATCCTTGGTGGAATGGAAGAAATGTATCAGGTTGGGTTTATTTTAGGCATAAAAAAACCCGGTCTTTTGAACCGGGTTGGTCTCAAATCTATCTGGGTAAGACTTATTTGATTTTTGCTTCTTTGAACAAGACGTGTTTACGAACTACTGGATCGTATTTCTTGATCTCGAATTTTCCAGCCATGTTCTTTTTATTTTTATCAGTTGTATAAAAATAAGCAGATTCAGTTGACTGTAATTTGATTTTATCGCGCATGGTTAGTCTCCTTAGACCTTCTCACCACGTGAACGCATATCTGCGATCACAGCGTCAATTCCGTTTTTATCAATGATACGCATACCAGCTGCAGTAACGCGTAACTTAACAAAACGACTTTCAGCTTCAGACCAAAAACGATGCGTGTGCAAGTTTGGTAAGAAACGACGACGAGTTTTACGGTGAGAGTGAGAAACATTGTTACCTACGACAGGACGTTTTCCTGTAACTTGGCATACTTTAGACATTTCACAATCCTTCTTAAAAACAGTTTTTGAACCCCAAGAGGGACTCAAATAAATAAAAATATTCGAATATTTCTATATTCATAACGCTATGTGGGTAACGTTAAAAATAAGAAGCGGAATTATCCATAAAAGTAGAGTGGATTGCAAGTTTATTTCCTATTTAAATTGAATAACCTACATAACTAAGCTTCTAATTTGCATGAAAAAAATAATTAATGATGAGTAATAGGCTCAACGACCCCAGTTTTTTCATTGATTGGCACAATATCCCAACTGGTTGTTATTGGTCTTACATGGGCATCACGACCAAAAATATAGCTTTGTTCATCTACAATCACTTTATAGGCTTTGTTTAGCATTAAAGCTCGCTCTTTTGATGGAAGTAAAAGGTGTCCAATATCTGTATGGAGCACTTTAAGCTCTTTGGGTTTGATATTGCCTTTTTCATCAAAAAACTTTTTGGCGACTTCATTGTTATTACGGAATTCATTGCCTGAGTGGTTGTTTAATAAATATTCAGTGTATTGCCAAGTTCCATCGTTAAACTTGGGTTCAGGTAGACCGTGTAAACTCTGTTGTGTCCAGTGTGTCCAAGTGTTTTTTAGGTCTTTAGGATTGATTTTTCGAGCAAAAGAAAAACCACTGTCGGTGGTTGCGCCAATGCCTGAATGACAACCTATACAATACAGTGTCTCTTCAAAACTCTGTGGCCTCAGGTCGCCTTTTTTATCTTCTATAAAGGCTTGGTAAGCCCAGCCTAGTCCATTTAGCATTCCTGCTTCAGAATTGCCCAATACACGGCGTAAACGCTCAGGAAAGTCCCTGAGTTCTTTTACTTCAGATAGCGCGGCATTATTTAATTGGCTATAAGTGTTCCAGTTGGTTTTAATACCGTAGCGTAACTCTTTAAAACGATTAGCCATAATTGGCCTACCTGCGTTATCTATATCCATATAGCGTACCGAATGTAAAAATTCAGTACCTATTGGGTAAAGCCCAGCGGCTAGATGTAGCTGGTTTTGCTCTAACAATAGTTTAGCTTGACCAACATAAGACATAAACTTGCCTTCTTTTGGGGCCCAACGGTAAGTAATTTGATGGCTTATATCTAATTTGCCATTACGGTTCAGATCAACACCGTATTGTGTTTCATCTGTGGCGCTAATCTCAACATCTTTGCGTTGGATCACCGACTCTAGAATGGCTAAGTTTAATTTATAGACGGCAAGATTGGGCTTGCCTTGCTCATCATTTCTAAAAGGTTCTGCCAAGCGAATCAGTACATCGTTTGTACTGCCGTTAGTTGGCCAAAAAGTGCCAAAAAACGGTGTGTAGGTAAATGCTCTCCATCCAGTAAGTTCACCATTGGGTTTGTGGTCAAACCCTTGGTTATCAAAGTTATAATAGCAATCGGGTGTATATCCATTCCATTTTTTATCGCCGTTAACATCCCACTCTTTTGGCACTTGAGCCATTTTTTCGGCAAGAATAATTTGATTGTTTTTATCTAAGTAGTTAGAGGTACGAACGTAGTTGAGAATGTCACTATCAGATATTTGTGCTACTTGCTGGCTTCTGTCTTTAAATAGGTTTGTCCAAGGGTTTTGTCTAGTTGATTCTCTAAAACTGTATTCAAGCTGTAAGTCTGCATCATCAATAAAGTTGGGACTTTGCGGCGTTGTGTGGCAGCTAAAGCAAGGGTTGTGTACCTTACCTCGAGTTGATTTTGTTTTTGTATAGCATTGCGATGGAATGTAGGCTCCAGCAGTATTGATAATTTTATTGTTTAGTAATTCAATCTTTTGAACGTGCTCAATGTTTTGATTCGCTTGAGCATATTGAGATAATACTAATCCACTTAGCGCCATGAATAGCGTTTTGACAATAATATTATTTTTTGTTTTTTGTTGATTCATAGAATGATTCATAACGGGATTCCAGCATGTTTGTTAAAAGCGATTTAATAAACAAAGGCAAAATCTATTGCGGGTGGTTTGTTTATTAAATCGCTCTATCGAATTGTACGATCGAGCAATGTGATATAAAAAAGCCTTGTTGGTTAAAACAAGGCTTTTAGTGCTAAAGTTAAAATTATCTCTGTTAGATAATTGTTACTTTAGTTTTGAGAAATCAAAAGGTCCGATGTAACCAGCTTCTGTTCTTGTCTCTACCCCAGCAGGGCGAACGTAACCACCAGCTACCTCACCGAATGGGTGTTGAACCGTCATGCTTAGGTAACCCTTTCCATTGATGTTTTTGTGCCAGAAAGGCGAAGTAGTTTCTGAACCGTATGGTCCTGTAAAGATACGTTCCATCTTGCCGTTTTTGATGTTATACGACCACGCCATATCATTAGGGTGTGCACTAGTGTCTTCACCAATAACAAGGATGTCAGTATCTTTTAGGAATGTAAGGTTATCAGGACTAGCAATGCCGTTAACATCACAAGTGTTACCTTCCAAAGGTGTGCCTGTGTAATCTGTTGGCGTACCAGCGACTAGGCCTTTCATGCTGTAAACGGCATAGTCTGTTCCAATAGTTTCATTTTTAGCGACGTCTAAAGCGTAAACACCACCACAACCATTAGAAGCAACTTGGATATCATCAGCACCGTCACTCATAGAACTTCCTACGTTCGACATAGCTATATATAGCTTGTTATCACGTTCATTGAATGTGATACCTTCTTCTTTTTTGAACTCTGTTGTTGCACCTTTATAAGCCGCCATACGACGTGTCTCAAAACGAGCTGCCAAAGCTTCATCCGCTGCATCTACAGTTGTGTCATTGTTCACATCTTGTAGTTGTAAACACTCTGCCCCTGTAGCTGTTTTAGTATAAACAAAACCGGCTGTTGGACAAGAAGTGCCTGTAGGAGCTTCTGTTGCAAAAATATTAGCAAAAGTAATACCGTCATTGGTGGTGTAATCATTATCTGGGTCTAATAAAGATTTAATCGTGCTATCGGTTGAGTGACCCAGGTCAATCCAGGTAATAATTGCTTCACCTAAGCCACTGTTTGATGTTTGGTTCCATTTAGCCGCATATAGTTGACCAGAGCTTAAATCTTCCGCTGTATCGGCTACAAACATAAATAAACCAACATCTGTACCATCATCAGAAAGGTAAACCGTTTTGTTGTCTGGCATAACATAAGCTAATTCATGTGCGAAACGCCCCATTGAATAGTGTTTGGTATAGTCAGGCGTGCCGTCTGCATTTACTTTAACTTCTGGAGTCCAGCCATAGTAGTAAGGGCTGTTAAGAGCAGCATTACCCCAGTATTTATTACTTACTTCATTGTAGTAACTGCCTCCTGGAGACGCGGCGTTTGGTTCATATTCTTCTGAACCTAAATGTGAGTTCCAAGGTGTTGTCATACCTGCACAATGAACCCAACCACCAAATTCTTCTTTTTGGCTAACAAATTGTAAAGAGTTTGCTTTAACGCTTAATTTACCATCAGCAGCTTGCTCTATTTCACTCATATACATAGCACCAGGTGCACACTCAAACTGGGCAACTGAATAAATTTTTCCGTTTTTTTGTAAGAATGAGAAATGGTCTAAACCAGAACCTGTTCCAGTATCAGTTCCGTTACATAGAACTGGTGATCCATCTAATTCAGTAATCACCGCGTCGGTATAGTCTTTTACGGCACCAAATGTTTCACCATTATTAGTGTCACCTGTTTTGATTAAGGTTGTATAGCCAATGGCTTGTGAGTCACCTGCAATCGTTACTTCAGTAGTTGCTCTAATACTGTTTTTTTCTGCCTCAGTAATCGCCGGAGCAATCTCTGTAAATTGAATGTCTGATGAATATATGCTACCAGGAGCTCCAGTTGCTCCAGTTTCACCATCTTCAGGTACACAACCAACTAAAGTAATAGTTGAGGCTGCTAAGGCAATAGCTATTGCTTTGTTTAATGCATTCAGTTTCATTTTATTCTCTCTAAGTAATTGGATAATAAGTTGTGAGTTCGGCTATGAATTTTAGAAAGGTTTTATGACAACTGGATTAATTGAAAATAGCATTTTGTTTAAAGAAAAATGACAGGAATTAACCGTTTGAAGTGAAAATTTAGGTTATAAACATTATTTGGGAATAAATTATAAGTATCTATATTTAACAAATGAGTTAATCAACTTAATGACTGCTATTTTATGTTTGGATTATTGTTACTCTTTTATTAAATAGGTTGATTTGCAATTTACCCTGTGCTTACAACATATAGGTTGATCTCTGGGTATGCCAGGCCTGGTAAATTGAGGATTAAAGCATTTGATTATGTTGCGCCATGGAGTGCCAGCGACCTTTATCGCCAATAATCATATGGTCTAAGGTTCTTACTTCAATAAGTTCAAGAGCAGAGCTTAGAGATTGGGTAAGTTGAATATCGGCTTGGCTTGGCGATGGATCGCCTGAAGGGTGGTTATGTGCCAAAATAACGGCTGCTGCATTGGCACTTAAAACGGCTTTTACAACTTCTCTAGCATGCACTTCTGCTTGGTTGAGCGTGCCTTCAAAGAGTATTTGTAGCTCAATCAATTGATGTTGTTGATCTAATAGCAATATGGCAAAACGTTCACGACTTTGATGAGAGAGTTCATGAGAGAGAAATTGAGCAACGAGTTCTGGACTGGTAAAGGCATTGCCTTTTTCTAGGCCTGATTGAAAGTGACGGCGTGACATTTCTAACACCGCTTTTAGTTGAACATACTTGGCTTGCCCTAAGCCTTTTGCTTTACAAAAATCGGTTTCATTGGCTTTGAGTAAATTATGTAAACTGCCAAATTCATCTAGTAAATCTTGAGCTAAATCCACCGCACTTTTACCTTTAACTCCTACACGCAAAAATATCGCTAATAGCTCGGCATCGGTGAGTGTGTTTTCACCAAATTTAATCAATTTTTCTCTTGGGCGATCATTTTCATGCCAATCACTTATTGCCATAGCTTTATATCACTTATTATGTGGAGTTTATTTAGGACTTTAATTTGGTTTTTGATACTATAAATTTCAAATTTATCAGGCCTGGTATCTTTAGGTTTTATCCCTTTGTTTTGGATAGAGCCTTAATCGTTTGGTTTTTATATTAAATTATATTTAAGTAATATTAAGTAATAGGGCGTATATAAGCAATGTTTAAAGTTGAAATGAAAGTTCGTGATTATGAGTGTGATATACAAAAAGTGGTGAATAACGCCGTCTATCAAAATTATTTAGAACATAGTCGCCATGAATATTTATTAGCTAACAACGTTGATTTTGTGGCTCTGGCTAAAGCAAGTATTCACTTGGTCGTGGTGCGGGCTGAGCTGGATTACAAACAGTCTTTGGTGCCAGGTGATGACTTTTATATTACCGTTGAGGTAGAAAAAGAGTCGCGAGTTAAGTATGCCTTTATTCAACATGTTTACCGTAAAGCAGATGATAAACTCATGCTTAAAGCCCGCACCTTAGGAGTAGCCTTAAATGAAAAAGGCCGCCCCGTTGTGTTTGAGGCATTAGATAAATTGGTCACTATCTAAATGCCCACATTTAACATTGTTTGTTTAAGTTGCGGTTTTGCCTTTGGTTAATTGAATTTCTAATGGGCCAGAGGTATCTAAATGTACATCTCTTTGTGGGAATGATATTTCAATGCCCGCTTCTGCAAACTTACTGTTAATGAGTTCATGTAAGCTAGATCGAGTAATAATCATTTGATCTAGGTCATCCACAAAGCAACGTAATATGAAGTTAAGTGAGTTGTCACCGAAGGCATCAAACACTACAGTTGGTTCAGGATCGGTTAACACACTTGGATGTTCATTAGCGGCATCTAACATAAGCTTCATCGCCTTTTCAACATCACTTCCGTAAGCAATACCCACTTCTACTTTTACACGGTTGATTGGGTCTGAGAGCGTCCAGTTAATTAATTGCCCAGTAATAATTTGTTTATTAGGTATAACGAGTTCTTGTCGTTCCCAGTTTACTATGGTTGTGGCTCTGATACGGATTCTAGAAACCTTTCCTGTCACTCCGTCAACGGTCACAATGTCGCCTACTCTAATAGGTTGTTCAAACAGTAAAATAATACCGCTTACAAAGTTGGCCACAATTTCTTGCAAGCCAAAACCTAAACCAACTGATAAAGCGGCCACTAACCATTGAATATTTGACCACTCTATCCCCAGTGCTCTAAAAATAAGAATAAAACCGATGATGGCAATAATATATTGTGTTAATGAACTGGTTGCATAGCGAGCTGCATTACTAATAGGTAGATATTTAAGTAGTGTAAATTCTAAAATTCCAGGCAAGTTTTTAGCAAGCAATAGCGTTACAAAGCCTAATATTAAGCCTTGTGACAAATCACCTAAAGTAAGCGGAACTTGTTGAATAACGCCATCAATTACCTGAGATTTAGTGAGAGGTAAAGTACTGTCATTGATTAAGTTTAGGGCAAGTAGTAAATCACTCCAAATTAGCCAAGTACCTACTGCAAGAGCCACAAAGAAACCAAGGCTAACGGTTTGTCTAATTTGGTTGCTGAGTTTATCGTAATTAATTTCATCCACTTCAATCGGCGGAATGTCAGCACTCTCTTTTGGTGTGTCTTGTTCGTCTGCTTGTCTAGCTAACATTAAGGCTTCTTGTTGTTTGACCTTTTCTGCAAAATGCTGCTTTCTTTCAGATAAGTAGATGCTACGTAGCAAGAGCTCTCTAAATATATAGGCGATGAGAATTAAGCCTATGGTCAAGTTGAGTCTTTCAGCAATAATAAGTGATGAGTAGTAATAGCCTGAAATGGTGCTCCAAATTAAAAATGCTGGAATTAATAATAAGGCAGGAAACCAAATAAAGTGTATTTGCATCCAGTTGTTTTTTGGGCTTTGTAAACGGGTGTTTTTAATAATGTCACTAGAAGGCCCCCACAGTTTGAAGAGCGTTAAAGTCAGTAAAATCATTAATCCAATAAAGCCAAGACGGCCTAAGACTTGCCTATCAGAAGGGCCTGTTGAATCTGTGTTTAACCCAATAATGATAATTAAAAAAACGGCGATAGGTACCGCCCATTTAAGCACTTTGTAAATAGTTTTATAGGTAGGTTCGTGCCAGCGAAAATGTCTTTGTGCTAATCCATTGTCCCTACAAATCTGTTTTAATCCTCCTAAAATGAACAACAAAGTACCTGCGTTGATAAAACTGTTTATAAGACGTTGCGAGTATTCAGATGGAGTACTTAAATCGTTTAATAAACTGGCCAAACCAAAAAACACCAGTGGTGGGGTGAGTGTAAGTGCCAGTGTGAACCCCACCGCTTTTAAGGTGTAAATAAACGAATCTGTCCGGATAGATACAATTTTAGTTGCCGTCTCTTCAAGGCCTTTTATAAAACGTTTTCTCATGTAAATGAGCATGGCTATTATGAATAACCATATAGCAATCATTGTTCGTTGTTTATTCACACCCTCTTTAATGTCGTCTAAAAGAGCATTGCTATTTTGTGAGTCAAAAAACCAATGTAAGCTGTGGCTTAAAGCCTGAACCGAAAATAATGAATTAGCCTGAACATTGGGCAACCATAATAAATTGTTATCTAAAAAGTGAGAATACTTGGCAATTAACTGCTCACGTTTGTTGTAAAGTGCATTTAACTCAGAAAGTTTGCTAACAAAGTCAGGATATAGACTTTGTAACTCATTGGCTGAATCAATATATTTTGCTTGAATCTCTTCCAACTGAGACTGTATTTGAGTCAATTCATTTGGGTCATTTATGTGGATTTTTCCAATTGTTTGGTCAACCAACTTGCTAGAACTTAGTTGGTTTGCTTCACGGAGTTTTTCGCTTAATAGCATTTGTGCTAACACGGTATGGTTAAGCTGGTCTTTAATTTTTAATGCCGTTGATTCTTTAACCCGATAACCTGCTAAACTTTCAACTCGTTTGTGGAGTACTTGGGCAATAATATCCCTAGAGCCTTCTATGGCAACAATTTGTTTATCGCGGCTAAAATCAGCCTCTATCGCGTTATTAGTATTGGTAATGTAGTTAATTTGTTGTTGTATTTGTTGCTCTTGTTTTACTAAGTTGGCTTTTTCTTGCTGTACATCAATAATCTTAGCTTGGATAGAATAGAGCGGACTTGAAGGGTCAAGCTGGTCTTTAACCGTTTCCTCTAATTCGTTTTCTGCTTGCTGAGTTTTTTGGTTTTGCAAAATACCTTGTAGACGATTAACTATTTGTAACTCTAATGCTTTATTTTTTTGCCAGTAATCACGTTCTACTTGGGCGTTCTTAGTTAAATCACCTAAGTTATTAATTTGAAAATCGAGCAGGTTGAGATTGTTTTGCAGTAATTCTTGACGTGCCTTAAAGCTAAATACACTGACCTGTGTAGATAAGTCAGTTTGCTTTGGTGCCGTATTATTTGAGGTGTTTTGGGTGAATTTCTCAAGCGTTTGTTCTAAGTTTACTTTTTGTTTGGCTCCACTTACTGCCAACGCTTGAAATTGATTTAAGGCTTTATCCCATTTGAGGTAGTTATCATTGGCTAAATCTAATGCGTTTTGAGTGGTGTCTAATAGAGTGTTTAAACGATCATTTGAGATGACTTCTTGAGTGAGCTTTTGGATCTCTTCTAATTTTTTGGTTAATCGAGCAAGGTTAATGTTGATTTCTAGTTCACGCTTGCTTGAATCAGCCACATTTTGTTTTTCTGTATTAAGAACTTCAAGAGTTTTAGTACTCGATAAAATCCATGATTTAGCTTGTTCTAACTGTAATGATAGGTCGTTTTTTTCAGTGTCATTTAATGCATTAGATTGGCTAACAGCTTGGGTTAGAGTTTCAACCGTATCAATGGATACTGTTATGGCTTTAGAGGTGTTTACCGATTCAGCTGGATCAGCTGCCATGGCTGTTTGCCCAAAAGAAACTATGGCAAATATCCAAATTAAAAAAACGGTGAGTCGCATTTTGTTACCCCTAAATTAGCTTAAAAACATTCTGTTTTTTATTTATGGGCACCTCGATTAACCCTTGATGAATTCAGGCAAGGCCAAGTTAGTCATATCAAGGCGTGAAGATGAAGGAATGTCTATACATTGCAAATCTTCACAACACAGAGATGGCTAACTTGGCTAAGCCCCTACGGGCGGGCTCTAAGTCCCGTTGAATTTCATCAAGGGTTAGTTGAGATGCTCTCATGTTATTAAACAGATAACCGCTCAAAATTCCTAGTTATATTTTGTTTCACTCTGCAAAAGCAAGCAAATATTATTATCTTTGCTTTATTGGTTTTGCATTTTGGTTTATTTGTAAGTAGATGTCGTTATTTTTTGATTGTTTATCCGTATACTGGTAGATTAACAATGTTTTTTTCTTTATATGGCTTAGTTTTATAAATAGAGAGGTTTATATGAGTTTAACGAACAGCAATGAACGTTATGGCGCTTTATCGATAGGAATACATTGGCTAATGTTTCTTATTATTGTCATGACTTTTGCCAGTATAGAGTTGCGTGACCTTTTTGAAAAAGGAACCGAAGCAAGAGACTTCATGAAAACCATACACTTTACTTTGGGTTTAACTATTTTGGCATTGGTAATAGTGCGTTTATTCATTATGTTACCGCAAAGACAGCCAGTAATATTGCCAACACCTGATGATAGATTGCAAAAAGTAGCCAAGGCAATGAAAGTCAGCCTTTATCTATTCATGTTTGCTATGCCAATATTAGGTTGGTTGATTCTTAGCGGAGCAGACAAGTCGATTCCGTTCTATGGTTTTGATTTACCAGCCTTAATAGAGCCAAATAAAGATCTGGCACATACGATTAAAGAAGTGCATGAATTTTTGGGTGAGATTGGTTATTGGTTAATTGGTATTCATGCTGCCGCTGCGTTGTTCCATCATTACGTTTTAAAGGACAATACGTTAAAACGAATCTTGCCAAAAAAATAGTTCAACAAACCATGCCATTAACATGGCTAACCGAAATATAGTTGCCTCAACCATCATTCTCTTAAGCAGCGACTAAAAAGAATCACTTAAAAATCACAATACTTGGCCTTTTGCGGGTCAAGTTTAATTCAATTGCTCTCTTCTTTATCATTATCTAAATCTACATATACTTTTTAATAAGTATTTGTTTATAAAGCTAAAATCCTTCTTCCTTATGCATTGTTATTTCGTCGATTTAGTGGGTTTTTGCTTCTTAAATTGAGACAAAACTTGATTTGAGTCATCTATTTTTTATTTTGTTATTTAAATTACCCCTTTCGGGTGAAGAACTAATATCGTTTATATGGAATATTAGACTTGGATTAAGCTTTTTATCGTATTGGCTTAGAAAAGTGTATTAGTTTTTCAGTCTCAAAAAATAATTACAAGGAGGGGGGATGAAGGCAAAAACAAAAAATATAAGGCGCTCAACCAAGTCTTTTGGTCTCGTGGCAATGCCGTTACTTATGTCTGTTTTTATTACAGGTTGTTTTGAATCGTCATCAAGTGATGGTGTAGCTGATAGTGGTATTTACTTTCCTATTGATGGGGTAGATTACAGTGCAATAAGTTTGGATAGCGGGGTTAATGGCTTAGCACCTGGTGCAAGGTTGTTAGCTTCTCAATGTGCTCAGTGCCATGGCACTTATGGTGTTGCAGTAGCAAATTGGCCAGACATTTATGGGCCTGGTGGCGTTGGAAATGCAATGACGACATATCAAGATGTTTCATATATCGACAATATGATGTACATGCATGCAAAGGCTTATACGACAGATGAAGTAGATTTATTAAAAACCTATTATTCTAAAGTCATATACACACCAGCTGGAGGAGGCTAATGATGAGTAAATCAACGGTTCAAATAGACGTAAGTCAGGCCATTTGGTCTCGTCGTCAATTACTAAAAACGGGTGCAGGTTTGTTAGCAGGATTATCTGGTTTAACAAGCTTAAAAGCCTTTGCTGCCGTTCCACACATTGTTGTGGTTGGGGGTGGTTTTGGTGGGGCTACCGCAGCTAAATATTTAAAGATTTGGGGTAAAGACACGGTTAATGTGACTTTGATTGAGCCTAATAGTAAGTTCAGTTCTCCCATCTTGAGCGGCATGGTGGTGACTAGCCAATTAGAAGTTGAGAAATTAGATTTTGGTTACAATCGTTTAACGGGTATTCATGGTGTCAATCTTGTTCAAGACCGTGTGACAGCTGTTGATTCGGCGGGTAAAACGGTAACATTATCAGATGGTGTCACTACCATGAATTATGACCATTTAATTGTTGCTCCTGGGATTGATTTTATTGATGTACCAGGTTGGGATAAAACTAAACTACCGCACGCTTGGAGCGGAAGAGAGCAACTGGTTAATTTTCAACAGCAACTGGTTAATTTTCCAGTAGGTGGAACTTTAGTTATTAAAGTGCCAAAACTGCCATATCGTTGTCCTCCAGGACCTTATGAACGTGCGAGTACCGTAGCCGATTATTTACGCGTGAATAATAAAAAAGCCAATGTGATTGTTTTAGATCCACAGCCAGATATTTCAGTAGAACCGGATATGTTTCATGCACTTTATACCGAATTTGGGGTGGATTATCGTCCTAATATAGAGGTCAGTAGTGTCAATTCTGGTGATGCAGATGGAAATGGTCGATCTATTACCTTTAGCCAATCTGGTGGAGCGAATCAAACGATTGAAGCCGATGTTATTAACTTAATTGGAGACCATAAAGCGGGTTCAATTATTTTTGATGCGGGTTTAAATGTCGATAATTGGGCTCCGATTAACCCATTAACCTACGAGTCAACTGTTGCAGGTAAAGAAAATATTTATGTTTTGGGTGATTCTCAAGCCACTTCACAAGTTAAAGGTGGTCAAGCAGCTAATGCTCAAGCTAAAATTTGTGCGGATGCCATTTTAAGAATTATGGCTGGTGATACACCTTATGCAACACCAATTACTACAGTGGGTTGTTCTGCACCAGTAACTCAAACCAAAATCAACTGGGCAGGTAAAGCTTGGCGATATGATTCAGGTACGCAAACAATGGTAGTTAGTGTAGGTAATGCTGCTCCTGAACCTAGTGAGGCCTATTTAGGGCCAATGTTAAAATGGGCTAATAATCTCTTTGCAGATACTTTTGGTTAAATTTTACCAGGCCTGGTAAAGTTTACTTTATTCAAAATATAAAGAGGTTTTGCACGAATGAATAAAGGGTGAAAGCAGTGGTAATTGACTATTTTAAGACTAGAAAATCTTAACTTGTTTTTTCTCATTCCTGACTCGTGTAGCAATGATCTTATAAAGCTAAATTGTAAATAAACAATTTAGCTTTTTTTGTTTTATGCATATGCATGCCAATGTATGTATTCATTTCTACTAAATTAATTCTCTAAAAATAAGCTTTTGTACTTAAGACAAATGTCTATTAAGACATATGCCCTCTGTTTTGTATGGTTTTATTCTGTACTATCAAGTAAGAATTTTACATATTTAATAAATACACAACTAGGATTGGCTATGAAAATAACAAAAGCCCCATTTGTACTGTCCGGAATATCTATAGCGATATTATTAGCCTCTTGCGGCGGAGGAGGCAGTAGCAGTACAGATACAACTACAGCAACTACGGCAAGTACAACAAGTGTGGTAAGTGGCACGGTTCCAGGAACTCTAATTGAAGCTTTTTGTGCAGACGGAACTTACTATCATGTAAATTCAACGGATGATGGCACAACCGAGCATCCGTTCTCAATTTCATTACCTAATAATGTCGATTGTCGATTAGTTATGACGACGAATGAAGATGATCCGGCAACAAGAGTGATTACTTCTATACAAATAAATTCAGGGCTCGTAACAAGTGGCCTGATTAACATGTCAGAAGATTTTGAATTAGGCTATGTTCCGCTTTCATTAACGCGTACAGGAGTGGATGCTGATGGTGATGGCGTTGCAGATGCTCCTCTAGCCTTGCCTTTAACATTACCTGATGGTGTTGTGGTTAGAGATGTAAGTTATGACTCTTTGGATAAAGACGGTGACGATATACCAGATGTCTATAACGATGAAGATGATGACGGTGAGATAAATTCGGAAGACAGCGATTACGTTAGAGTTGGCGATACAGATGGCGATGGTATTGATGATATTTATGATCTAGATGATGATAATGACGGCCTAAATGATGAAGCTGATTCTGACGACGATAATGACGGTACGCCTGATAGCGAAGATTCTGACCATGACGATGATAATGAAACGACTTCAACAACGGTTTACACCCCGGTTTCTGAATATACCTTAACAACGGGTCGCTTATTAGCATCTCAATGTGCACAGTGTCATGGCACAAATGGTAGTTCAACCAATAGTTGGGACAGCATTGCTGGTGAAAGTGCTAGTGAACTTATTGAAGAGATGAAAGAGATTCAAGCGGGTGAAGAAGATCTTATTATGCAAGCACAGGCACATGGTTATAGCGATGCCGAAATAGAAGCTTTAGCAGCATGGTTAGCAACTCAGGCTAACTCAGATAATGACGATGATTAAGGAAAGTGAATATGAATAATCAATTATCACGAAGAAATTTATTAAAATCACTTGGTCTTGGTATTGCTGCAACCGCTTTACCAGGCCTGGTAAAAGCTGCAGATACTTTGCCTCACATTGTTGTTGTCGGAGGTGGTTTTGCTGGAGCAACCGTTGCAAAATATCTAAAAATGTGGGGTGGTTTAAGTGTACAAGTTACCGTTATTGAACCAAACTCAACTTATGTATCACCTATCTTAAGTAACTTAGTACTGAATGGTCAAAAGACCACAGATGACTTAAGTTTTAACTATATTAATCATAGCCAGAAATATGCTGTAAATATGCTACATGATACGGTGACTGCGGTTAATAACACCGAAAAGTCTGTTACCTTATTAAGCGGTGGCAGTATTAGTTATGATAAGTTAATACTTGCTCCTGGAATTGATTTTGACTCTGTACCAGGCCATGACTTTACGAAAGTACCTCACGCTTGGAAAGCAGGAGAGCAAACTAATCTTTTAAAAGCACAAATTGATGCGATGAACGATGGTGATAGTTTTATTATGACTGTTCCAAAGGCTCCTTATCGCTGTCCTCCAGGGCCTTATGAACGTGCTTGTGTCGTAGCGGATTATCTCAAAAACACCAAAGGGTTTACGGGTTGTACCGTAAAAGTACTAGATGCAAACGCTGCAATTACGGTTGAAGCCGATACCTTTGGAACAATGTTTACAAGTTATGGTGTGGAATATATTCATAGTGCAACAGTATTAAGCGTTGATTCAGATAATAAATCGGTGACTTATACGGTTGGTTCAGATGCCACACCAATTACTGATAGTGCCACTACGTTAAATGTGATACCAAACCAGAAAGCGGGTCCTATCGTATTTACGGCGGGTCTTAATGAGGGAAATTGGGCACCAATTAATCCTTTAACGTATGAATCAACTAAGCTAAACGGATCATCTGAAGCAGTAGGTTTAGATATTCATATTATTGGTGATTCACAAGGAACAGGCTTGCCAAAAGCAGGACATATTGGAAATTCAGAAGCAAAAATTTGTGCTGATGCAGTGCTTCGATCTTTAAAAGGGTTGGATCCGGATCCAGCACCAAAAACCAATTCAGCTTGTTATAGCCCAGTATCTGCAACAACGGCTTCATGGTTAACTGCGGTATATGAATACAATTCAGATACAAAGCAAATGCAGCCTATTGATATCGTTCCTAATAGCGTTTTAGATAAGTATGCTTCAGGAGCTCCAAGTGCAGAAAATTATCGTTCGATGTTTAATTGGTCAGGTAATTTATTTGCAGATACTTTCTCTTAAATATTTTCAATATTGAAGGCTTAAAGATACAGTTAAGTAAATAAATAACTTAATCAGCAATTAAGTCAGCAATTACATCAATAAGTCTTCAAAAAAGAAAGCAACTAACTCATGCCGGCCTGATATGCCGGCTTTTTTGTATAAGTTGGATGCTTGTTGACGAACCGTTTTCTCTTTAGTCTCTCGTACCGCTGCAATTTCCTCTAAAGTTAGGCCTTTTAATAGAAGTAAAGCCACTTCTCTTTCACTCTGAGTAAAATTCCAAAGATCAAATTGCGATTGTATGATTTTGGAGAACTCTCCCTTCAACTTATTACTTTGTTGTTTTGCTGTATTTAATGCTGCTTCAGCTTGAATAAGGTTGCTTCCCATCTTTTGGAGCGTTTTCTTTTGTTTCCAAGAGGAAAATAGCAAAACGCCAAATGCAGTCAATGACATCAATCCCATAAATAGTTCAATTAAAATATGGGCATTAAGTTCTCCCATGCTATCCCAATCATAGAGAATATCTATAAGAGAAATTAAAAACAGGATAATAAACACCCCTAAACTAAAACGGACGATATGCATGGCTAGAGCCTTTATTTATAAGAGGTTGTATCTTGATATTCATAAAAGTAAGAGTAATAAAAAGTATTCGCTTATTATGTAAACTCGGTATCATAAGTGTAGTTTAACTTTTGAATATGAAATATAGATGAAAATACTAATTGGGGTTACAGGCGGTATTGCCGCATATAAATCTTTGGAACTGACTCGGCTTTTTATTAAAGCTGGGCATGAGGTTCAAGTAGTGATGACGGCGGGTGCAAAAGAGTTTATTCAACCGCTCTCTTTTCAAGCGTTGTCAGGCAATCCTGTGCGTGACAGTTTATTTGATGTAAACCAAGAAGCAGGCATGGGGCATATTGAACTTGCCCGTTGGGCAGATGTCATTGTGGTTGCACCAACCTCTGCAGAAACCCTAGCCAAATTAAGAATGGGCCGTGCAGATGATTTGTTAACCACTTTGATTTTAGCAACCGATAAACCTATTGTTTTAGCCCCAGCAATGAATCGTTTAATGTGGAGCAATCAAGCGACTCAAGAAAACGTAACGGTTTTAAAACAACGTGGCTGGACGTTATTACAACCAGGTTCTGGTGAGCAAGCCTGTGGTGAAGTGGGTGAGGGCCGAATGCCTGAACCACAACAAATATTTGACGCCGTGATTGAGGTTGAACAACAGCAAAAAGAAAATTACCAGGCCTGGTCAGAGTTAAAAACATTTTGGCAGGGTAAATCATTACTAATTAGTGCTGGGCCAACCTATGAAAACATCGATCCAGTGCGTTTTATAGGCAATAGAAGTTCCGGAAAAATGGGTTTTGCACTTGCTCAAGTGGCAGCTTTGGCTGGTGCTAATGTCACCTTAATTGCTGGGCCTGTACAATTAACAACACCTGATAAAGTAAAGCGTATTAATGTGCGTTCAGCACTAGATATGTTTGAGGCTGTCCAAAAAGAGTACGCTCAAAACAGCTATTTTATAAGTGCGGCAGCGGTTGCAGATTTTAGAGTGGCAGAGATGGCTGAGCAAAAAATCAAAAAACAGGCAGATAATGAAAATATGACGCTTGAATTGATTAAAAACCCTGACATAGTTGCCTGGGTAGCTCAACAAAAAGATAAACCTTTTGTAGTAGGGTTTGCCGCAGAAACTCAAAATGTCATTGAGTACGCTAAAGACAAATTAAAGCGTAAAAATTTAGACATGATTTGTGCTAATCAGGTGGGTGAAAATCAAGGTTTTGAATGTGACGATAATTCGCTAACTGTTATTACCCATTCTCAGCAACAAACATTTCCAAGTTCATCTAAGTATCAACAGGCAATCGCAGTGTTAAACACGATTTCTGAAAATAATTAAGATTATATTCCCCTCTCTATAGACCCTACGAACACGCTGTCTAATGCCTGTTTTTAGGGTTTTTACCGCTAAATTTTAAGTTTAGGCCGTTTGTATACGTAGTTTTGATTTGTTATGGTAAAAAAACAAATACAAATTAGGGTCAGCATTTTTCATGAGATTTAGTCATCTTTCTTCCGTATCAGCAGGTGTTTTTTCAGTCATTTTTTCCAATCAAGTTTTTGCTTCTAACGATTTAACGTTAGGTGTTTGGTATAACTACGCCAATGAAAACGATAACGTTCCCGGTAATAGTTATACCGCCAATGGTGATTTTGGAAACGGTGCTGTTATTTTATATGCTGATGGAGCGGCTGAAAAAGGCAAAGGAAATTGGTCGTATTCAGCTGAATTACGAGTTGGTCCGGGTTCTTTCACAGACACTCTAAATAATTCAACGGGTGATGAAATCTCATTGCATAAAGCTTGGGTTGGGTTTGATTTTAGCAATGATTACAAATTAATCATTGGTAAAAGTCAGGTACCTTTTGGCTGGAAAACCACTAATTTTTGGCCTGGCGATATGTATCAGGCAGGTTACGGTGATCAGATGGATGTTGGCTTAAAACTAGAAGCCAAAAAAGGTAAATTGAATTACAACCTCGCTTATTACCTTCAGGATGATTGGTGGGCAACCAGTACTGATACTACCGATGACAACCGTCATTGGGGTTCTTCTACTACTTACCGTAAGGTAGGTACTTTTGTTGCCGATTTTAATACGGCAATTGCTCCAAATCATACTGTGGGTGTGTCATTGCAAACGGGTCAGTTACAAGACTTAACTGGTGAGCGTTCTAATCCTTTAACAAAACTCAATAATAGAAATGAGTCAGACGGTGATCAAACCGCGGCGGTCATTTACTATAAAGGAACATTTGGTCCAACTTTTGTCAATGCAGAAGCGATTCAGACACAACGTTCTATGCCAGGTGACTTAGTCGCCGTTGATGGGATTGCCAGTAAGCACAAAACTACGCGTTATGCGTTTGAAGTGGGCCGCACTTCCGGAAACTGGAGATATTACTTAGATGCCACTTGGGCAGATTCGAGCACCAAGGGTAATAACAATAATATGATTGCCGCCTATGCTCCTGGCGTTAGTTATGATTATGGTCCTGGTTGGATCTATGCTGAATACTTAACTCAAAATGGTTATATCGATCGTTATGGCGATGTGGTAAATGACAAGTATGAGTTTAGTGCTCTTTATCTTTCTATGGATTGGTATTACTAAACATTCTCCTGATTTTTTAACGTCATATTTCTGAAGCGTTTCATTTTATAAAACCAATATTTATTGGTTGTCATTTACAAGGGCGGAGAACGCTCAATAGCATTAAAGTAATACACAAAGGTAGTTCCAATGAGTGAAGTCGAAAAAATTGAAGCCGCAAAGTTAAATCCAGCGGTGTTTTTTAGTGCCTCTGGTATCATCGTTTTATTATTAATTTACACCTCTTTTATGCCTGAACAGGCAGGTTCATTTTTTAAAAGCTTGCAAAATATACTCGTTGATAATGGAGGGTGGTTTTATATTCTGACCGTTGCCATACTTTTTATTACCGTTGTATTTTTAGGCTTATCTCGTTACGGTGAAATTAAACTGGGACCTGATCATTCCACACCAGATTATTCTGATATTACTTGGTTTTCGATGCTGTTTTCTGCGGGAATGGGAATTGGTTTAATGTTTTTTGGAGTGGCTGAACCCGTTATGCATTTTTTGGCACCACCAGTCGGTGATGCTGGCACTATAGAAGCGGCTCGAGAGGCTATGCGAATCACCTTTTTCCACTGGGGACTTCATGCGTGGGCTATTTACGCTATTGTGGCATTAATTTTAGCCTTTTTTAGTTACCGTCACGGTTTGCCGCTGACTTTACGTTCAGCCTTGTATCCGCTGATAGGTGAAAAAATATATGGCCCAATTGGGCATGCGGTTGATGTGTTTGCGGTAATAGGAACCGTATTTGGTATTGCAACTTCTTTGGGTTACGGCGTTCTGCAAATGAACACGGGTTTTAACTATTTATTTGGTATGCCTGTGGATACGATTTCGCAGTCGTTGTTAATTTTAGCGGTCATGTCATTGGCTGCGGTATCTGTTGCAACGGGGTTGGATAAAGGGATTCGCCGTCTTTCTGAATTAAATATGAGCTTGGCGGTTCTGTTGATGTTATTGGTGCTAGTGTTAGGCTCTACCGTATTCTTACTGCAAGCGATGATACAAAATGCAGGTGCTTATTTATCAGATATTATTAGTGCGACATTTAATCTTTACGCCTACAAAAAGACGGACTGGATAGGTGGTTGGACTATTTTTTACTGGGCTTGGTGGTTAGCATGGGCTCCGTTTGTTGGGCTATTTATTGCACGTGTTTCTCGTGGCCGTAGCATTCGCCAGTTTGTTATTGGCGTATTATTTGTACCAGTAGGCTTTAGTATGATGTGGTTTACCGTTTTTGGTAATTCCGCTATTGATATGATTCTAAATCAAGGTTTAAGCAGTCTTGGTGACCAAGTGTCTAGTGATGTTTCCCTCGCACTATTTGCATTTTTAAATCAATTTCCATTTGGTGACGTGCTGTCGGGTATTGCCATTGTTATGGTGATAATCTTCTTTGTCACCTCTGCAGACTCGGGTGCATTGGTAGTAAATATGCTGTGTTCAAATGGTCGTGATGACACGCCAATGTGGCAGCGTATGTATTGGGTCGTTGCTATTGGATTGATTGCGATCATTTTATTGCTCGTGGGAGGGTTAGGTGCTTTGCAAACCATGACCATTGCTAGTGCTATGCCATTTTCGATTGTATTATTAATGACTACTTATGGATTGATTAAGGCTCTGCGTGTGGATATTGCTAAGCGCGATAGCTTACTTTCAAATGTCTATCCTATTCCAAGTGAAAATGGCGATAGTAGTTGGAAGGATCGTTTACATAATATTGTAGATTATCCAAGTCGCTCTGCAGTAGGGCGTTATATTCAAACAGTCGTTAGCTCGGCTTTTAACGAAGTAGCGAAAGAATTAAAAGAGCAAGAGCTTATTGTAGAAGTCGAAAATGAAAAAGACCTTGATAGAATACGTTTAATTGTCCGCCACGGTGAAGAGATTGATTTTATCTATGAGGTACGCAGTCGTTCACATTTACGTCCTGAATTTACTCAAGTAGAAATGCCATCAGAAGAAATGGATGAGAGTGCTCATTATTATCGTGCTGAAATTCATTTACGTGAAGGTGGGCAAGATTACGATGTAATGGGGTGGTCAAAAACCGCTATTATCAATGACATTATTGATCACTATCATAAGCACATGCACTTCTTGCATGTATTACGATAGCTTGCTTGAGAGAAATTATGTTCAAACTTATGTTCAAGAATACTTTCAAAATCTTACTGTATTAGCTAGTTGAATTAGTGATGATAAAACCTCAAGTCATAGTTAATCTATTGGCTTGGGGTTTTTTAGGTTTTAGTTTCTCTTGATGATATCTAATGATTTGGTCAAGATAGGTAAAATGATTGGGCTGAGTTAATCAACACTCCACCCAGGTAACGGCTAATCCTCCTAAAGAGGTCTCTTTGTATTTATGAGACATCTCGTCGCCAGTTTTTTTCATAGCTTCAATACAACTATCTAAAGACATAATGTGTTCACCGCTCTCACGCAGTGCGATTGATGAAGAGGTGTAGGCTTTAATTGCACCAAAACCATTACGTTCAATACAAGGTACTTGCACCAAACCTTTTACAGGGTCACAGGTCATACCTAAGTGATGTTCTAAAGCCATCTCGGCAGCTTGCTCAATTTGTTCAGGGATTCCCCCTTTTGCCGCACATAACCCAGCCGCAGCCATGGCTGATGCCGAACCTACTTCACCCTGACAACCGACTTCTGCTCCAGAAATAGAGCTATTGTGTTTAATTAATCCACCAATCGCGGCTGCGGTAAGTAAAAAAGTTTTTACCTGTTCAAATGTGCCGTTTTCATGATGTACAAAGTAGTATAAAACAGCAGGAATTACGCCTGCGGCACCGTTCGTTGGAGCGGTAACCACCATATGGCCTGCGGCATTTTCTTCATTTACGGCCATGGCATAAGCACATAGCCAGTCATTTACATTGCCTGTTCTAGATTCTTTTTGTAGTTGGGTAAAAAGGTTTTTGGCTCGACGTTTTACATTTAACCCGCCTGGTAAGATACCCTCAGCAGCTAAGCCGTTTTCAACACACGTTTGCATGGCATGCCAAATAGCGTTTAATTTTTTGTCTATTTGTTTATCTGATAAATGCTCTTTTTCATTTGTAATTTTCATCTCAGCAATGGATTTTTGATGGCTATTAGAAAGTTTTAACATTAACTCTGCATTATTAAACGGAAATGGAAATAGCTTTGCAGGTTCACCTTTAATTGGGGCTTCAATAGAACCGATTTCATTTACCGTTGTAATAAAACCACCACCAATAGAGAAGTAGATTTCCATATGGATACGCTGATCATTTTCATCTAAACATTCCATAATCATGCCGTTTGGATGCTGAAACAGAGGTTCTTTGTAGTCAAAAACAATATCGCGTTCTGGATCAAATAGTATTTCTTTGCTTAATTGAGCGATAGGTGTTGGTTCTTTAAGCTGAGTAAGCAAAATGGGGATGTCTACATTAATCAAGTTTTCAGGTTTATAACCGTGAGCACCCAATAAAACGGCACTATCTGTCGCATGACCATGACCTGTAAAGGCTAAAGAACCTTTTAAGGTGCATCTGATTCGGGCAATTTTTAAGTCAGGATTTTGATTAAGTTTTGAGCTGACAAGGTCAATATAATTTTGAGCCGCAATCATAGGTCCCATAGTATGAGAGCTAGAAGGGCCAACTCCAATTTTAAAAATATCAAAAACGCTAATAAACATAGTCAGAATTCATCAATTAAATTTAGTAAATGAAAGTTTATGTTACACCTAAAAAATAACTCAAATACAACAAACTTTTATAGTAATTATAAGATCTGGTAAATGTCATAGGTAAGCCTGCTACATTTGCAAAATAGCAGGCTTTTGAGAAAAGATTTGATCTTTGTTTTTGGAATAGCTAAGGTTTTGCTTGCATAGAGAGTTTGACAATAATTGGCGAAAGTACCAATAAGGCAATTAAGTTTGGTATCGCCATAAGGGCATTCAGTACATCTGCAAGAATTAATACGGTATTAAAGTAGTCAGATAACGCAGCACCAGCAAAAACCGCAATTACCCATAACACTCGGTAACCAGTAATCACTTTTGTTCCTGCAATATATTCGGCACAACGTTCACCATAATAACTCCAACCAAGTAAGGTAGTAAAAGCAAAAATAGCCAAGCCTACAGCAACCACAATGGCACCAAAATCAGAATCTAAACCTACATTAAATGCCATTGCGGTTAAGGGTGAACCTGTTTCGCCACTTTGCCAGACACCAGTCACCATAATCACCAAAGCGGTCATGGTGCAGATAATGATGGTATCGATAAAGGTACCGAGCATAGCAATGTGACCTTGTTTTACAGGGTCTTTGGTTTTTGCAGCGGCATGTGCAATAGGAGCTGTTCCCAAACCTGCTTCATTAGAAAATACCCCACGGGCAACTCCAAACTGAATGGCTAAAATAATACTTGCTCCAGCAAAACCACCTGCTGCTGCACTACCAGTAAAAGCACTTTGTACTATAGTGCTGATTGCTCCTGGTAGAGCATCAGCATGCATAATTAATATATAAACAGCAAAAAGAATATAAAGCAAAGCCATAATTGGCACCAATGCTGTGGCTGTTTTAGCAATACGTTGAATGCCTCCAAACAAGACCAGGCCTACTAAAACCATAAGAACCAGGCCTGTTATTTGATTGTTAATATGAAATGCCGTCTCCATGGCTCCAGCAACAGCATTGGCTTGTACCATGTTTCCAATACCGAAAGCGGCAATAGTACCAAACAGAGCAAACGCAAAACCTAGCGGTTTCCCTTTTTCACCCATACCATTTTTAATGTAGTACATTGGGCCACCAACATGGCGACCATCTTCATCAATTTCACGATATTTAACCGCTAGCACCGCTTCACTGTATTTGGTGGCCATACCAACTATTGCCGTCACCCACATCCAAAAAATCGCACCTGGCCCACCAATAAATAAGGCTGCGGCAACACCTGCAATGTTACCTGTACCCACTGTGGCCGCCATGGCAGTCATTAGGGCACTAAATGGACTAATATCACCGTCCTCTTTTGATTTGCGGCTTTTCCACAGTAAGCTAAAAGCGTAAAAAAGGTGACGAAGTGGCAAAAACTTTAAACGAATGGTTAAAAATATCCCCGTACCTAATAACAGTACTAGCATAGCTGGCCCCCAGGCCAAGCTGCTCGCGGTAGAAAGAATGCTGTTGATGTTTTCCATAAAGGTCTCAAATAGTGTGTGTTTGTTGATTAAGTTACCTAGCTTGGGCAGTAAAGTCGAGTAAAAATGTTTTGTTGAGTGATAGAAAATTTGTTTGAAGATACGCAGCCCAAAAATGCTGCTTGTATATGTATGTGTCTAAATTAGCTTTATTAAACACTAACTTCTTTAAGTCTAAAGTTCCACCAGGCCGCAAAAATAGCCAATAAGCTAAGAAGTAAAATGACAAACTGAATAGAAACAGTATCGGCTAAGATTCCAACTAAACCACCTGTAAGCATGGCGATACCAATTACCGTGTTGCTTAACGCTACATAAGTGGCTCGTGTTTTTTCATTGGCAAGGTCAACTAGGTAAATTTTTCGACCAAGTCGAACACCGCCATGAAAAACGGTTACCGCAAAGAAGAATAAAGCGTGAGTAAGAGGATGTGTTAACCAATCACTATTAAGCTCAACTAAACTAAAAAGAGTAATGCCAATAAGACCTGTACCTAAAGAGGCTAGTGCCATAACTACACGGCTTGAGCGGTCACCAAGTTTACCCCAAAGTGGGGCACTGACCATACTAGCAACACCACTACTTATAATGAGCATGCCTAAACCTGTCAGTTGTTGAGCACTGTATTGTTGGGCTAATAAAATATAAAAGGGTGGTACTAAGGCACTGCTTAATAGAAGAATGCGACCAATAACGTAATGCCTGAATGGTTTATCTGTTTTAAGCAATACAAAGCTTTTTATGGCAGTTTGTATCGCATTGCCACCACCTTCAGTGGCTCCGTCATGCTCTTCAATGGCACTAAAAAAGAATAAACTTATAAACCATAATATTCCACCTAGTAAAAGCAGAAAGGCAAGTAACTCAATGGGAGGTGTAGCATTAAAAAATTCAATATATATACCAACGGCTAGGGTGGCTATGCCTGCAAGTCCTGCACTTATTCCCATTAATACACCACGTTTGCCTTTTGAAACCGTTTTGCCTAAAACATCTTTCGCGGATACTGAGCATAAGCCTCTCGCTAAACTAAAAATTACCAAAGCAATCAGTAAAGCCCAACCAGCAATAGCCCCGCTAAAAGAGATTGCCGTGACCGACATTAACAAAAGTGCAAGTCCAGACAGCCCCGCACCCAACAGCCAAACCCCTTTTCGTTTTGGACGATTGCGAACAGCGGCGGCTACAAATAGCTGCGGTAAAAGTACCCCAGATTCACGAATAGGAACTAAAAACCCCACCATGGCAGAGGGAGCTCCTAAAGCTCCCATTAACCAAGGTAATATGAGTTTTGCACTGGCGAGTTCGTCGGCAACTTTGCCAAGAAAGTTGGCAATTAAATAGGCAAAAAAGTTTTTTGGCTGATGTTTGCAGGCCTGCTCGGGTATCTCCTTACAAACACGAGAATCTTCATCACCAGTGATTAGCTCATACGCTTTAGTAACCACGGGTGTTGAATGATTATGTTCAAATTTCTGGTTTGAGTCATTTGAACTCATCTCATTATCCCTGTACCGAAGGTATGACATAGACAGGGCTGGCATACCACACTGCAAAAAAATGACTGATGCTACCTCCTAATACAAACAAGTGCCATAAGAAATGTCCGTAATTAACCCGAGAGTCTGTTAGGTAAAACACCATGCCCAAACTGTAAGAGATACCACCTGTGACTAGCCAGAACATACCGGTGCTTGATAGATTATTGATTAAAGGTTCAATCGCAATGACAATTATCCATCCCATAACTAAGTAGAGAATATTGTCAAAAATTGGCCGATTCATCGCCCCACCAAAAATTTTTAAGCTAATACCTAGTGCAGCTAACCCCCAGGTAATACCAAATATCGACCAACCCCAACCGCCTGTTAATACACCTAAAGTAAACGGGGTATAAGTGCCGGCAATTAATAGAAATATCATTGAGTGGTCAATAATCTGAAAGGCATCTTTTAACCGACCATTTGGGGTTGCATGGTAGAGCGTTGATCCTAAATAGAGCAATATCATGCTAGCGGTAAAAATGCATACCCCAATAATGTAACCAGTGTGTTCGCTATGTATGGCATGCAGAATTAAAAACGGAGTACCAAATAGTATTGCTAATAAACCTAGTCCATGACTAAGGCTGTTGGCTAATTCTTCTCTAGATGTTTGTAATCTATTTAGGGCGTTTTGTGCTGTATGAATTTTAAACATAACGCTTCCTTAACAAGTATGTGCTGTTTAAAAGTGTAATTAAAATTACAGTGATAGTAATCCTGGTGAAACTCAGTGTAAAGGATTACAAAGCTTTATCCAATTTTGCTTGTTAAAAAGCATCGTCTTGCAGAGAGTGAGTCATGTAAAATAAGCTCTATCCTAGTCATGCCAGATAGTTTTAAGCCATAGCGTTAATCTGTTGCTGCGGTAAAAAGTTAAATAATAGAGGAGTAAATAATGACCATTCAAGTTGAATATAAAATTTTGGACAAACGCTTAGGTAATGAAATTGAAATGCCACATTACGGTACTAAAGGTTCAGCAGGTTTAGATTTACGTGCTTGTCTTGATGAAGATATGACAATTGAACCTGGTCAAACGGTTTTGATTCCTACTGGCATGGCCATTCATTTAGATGATGCAGGCTTGGCTGCTATGATTTTGCCGCGTTCAGGTTTAGGGCATAAGCACGGAATTGTATTAGGGAATTTGGTGGGCTTAATCGATTCTGATTACCAAGGTCCATTAATGGTCTCGGTATGGAATCGTGGCGATACACCTTATAAGGTAGAAGTAGGTGAAAGAATTGCCCAAATGGTGATTGTGCCGGTTTTACAGCCCGTCTTTACTGAGGTACAAGAGTTTGGCGATGTGACAGAAAGAGGCCAAGGTGGTTTTGGTTCAACAGGTATCAAGTAGCAGGTAGCAAGTAAGGCTTGGTTTTTTATTATTTGCTAGATAAATCGCTGAGATTGCGAAAGCTAAATAATTTCACTATTATCATTACTATAATTCAGAATTTATAAGGAAAAAGCATGAGTATTAAAATTGAATGGAAAGGCAAGAAAGCGTTTGAAGCGACTTCATCAACAGGCCATAAAGTGATGATGGATGCCTCTAAGGAAGTGGGTGGTGAAGATCGTGGTTCTCGCCCGATGGAACTGTTGTTGATGGGATTAGGTGGTTGTTCTGGAATTGATGTCATGATGATGTTAGAAAAAGGCAAGCAAGATGTGAAAGATTGTCAAATGGAAGTGACCTCTGAACGTGCTGATGCTGTGCCTGCGGTTTACACTAAAATTCACCTACATTTTAAAGTGACTGGTACAGACCTAAATGAGAAGAAAGTTGCTAGAGCGGTTGAATTATCAGCGGATAAATACTGTTCAGTTTCTAAGATGCTTGAAAAAACAGCAGAAATGACACATAGCTATGAGATTATTGAAGGGTAATTTCTAGGGGGTTCTTTATGGTTGCTTCTGTATGAATACTTCTTTATAAGTAATTCATGAACAGCTACATGCTGATTTGGTTTGAGAAGTTATGTTTTGTTTCATTGAACTCAATATATGATATTAAGTTCAATGAAAAGTTAGCTGAAATGATCGGCTAATTTATTTAGCGATTACACCTAATATTTGATGCTCTCCCCATATTCATTTGCTTGTCTTTCACTGTCTAAGAGCGTAAAGATAAGAATGACAATCGCTCCAATCAATGGAATGAAAATCAGTAAAATCCACCAACCTGAACGACCAGTATCATGTAGTCTTCTTGCAAGTATGGCAATAGATGGGATCAGCAAAGCAAGGCTGTATATAATAGTTAATATTCCTTCTCCAAACTCTCCAAGCGTTAATCCGAGAGCATTTTCTAACACAGATAGAATGATATAGAAAATGATATAGAACAGATAAAACATCCAATATTGTTGACGCGTTGCTCGGCCTGTAAATGTTGCGTAATTTTTAATAGCATCGATAAAAAAATTCACAAGTTATCCTCTTAATATTTTTATTTAGTACGCTCAATAGCGTATATGTATAGTACGTATTGCTTGATTCACTGTCAATTTATAAGAAAGGTTTAACTTGGTTTGCTTTGATATATTTAAATTCAATAGAGCATGACTCTCTTTGGGATATAGGTTTCTTGTACTTTCGATTTTAAAATGCTAGAAAAAAAACATTAACTAGGGCATAGTTGTGCAAAATAATGACTTTATTTTTACCAGGCCTGGTAAAAAGTTATTAAGTTAATACAGTTGCTAATTAAGGATTTGAGCATGTCAGAAGGTTTGATTCATGGCTTGTTGTTGGATGGCCAAGGTGGAGCAAAGTCTCTAAGCTGGTCAGAAATTAAAAACTGGAACCCCTCTAAAGGAGAACTATGGTTACACATGGATTACAGTGTGTACCATGTTAAAGAGTGGCTTTTTCATGAGAGTCATTTAGATATTTCAGTAGCAGAAACCTTGCTGAGCAATGAGTCTCGTCCCAGATTTAGCATGCTCGATCCAGGGGTTTTGATGGCCTGGCGAGGTGTGAACCTCAATCCAACAGCTGATCCAGAAGACATGGTGGCAATTCGATTATGGCGAGAAGAAGGGCGGCTTATTTCTACTTTAAGACGCGATTTAATGGCTGTTAATGAAGTGGTGCATGCTTTAGAGAGAGGGCGAGGGCCCGAAACTATTGGTGAATTGTTGATTGAAATTGCAGACAAAATGGTCTGGAAAATTGGTGATGTAGTGAATGACTTTGATGATCATATGTCAGACCTAGAAGGTAAAGTCATTGAAGAAGGAAGGATGGCCTTAAGACTAGAATTAAGTGCAATCCGTAGGCAGATTATTTATTTACGACGTTATATAGGGCCGCAAAAAGAAGCGTTAATGCGTTTTTCTATTGAAAAATTGCCTTGGTTAAGTCAAAACGATCGTATCTTGTTGCGTGAAGTGGTTGATAGGATTACTCGAACCTTAGAAGAGCTTGAGATGTTAAGAGAGCGTGCAGCAGTATCGCAAGAAGAGTTGCAAAATCGCATATCTGAAGAGTTAAATAGCCGAATGTATGTGCTATCAGTGATTACCGCTATCTTTTTGCCATTAGGATTTTTAACAGGCCTGTTAGGAATTAACGTTGGCGGAATCCCTGGTTCGGATAATCCCGAAGCTTTTCGCTATTTTGTGATTGGTTTAGTCGTGTTAATTATTTCTCAACTGGCGCTATTCAAATGGCGAAAATGGTTTTAACCGCCGTTTTGGTTAAAACCATTTAAAGCTGTTATTGAGTTACCAGGCCTGCTAATCCTTTTGGTCCTTTTTCTAGGCTATTCTTCAATATCATCTTGAATGTCAGCAATTTGCATAATCAAACGTATAAAAGACTGCACCGCTTCTAAAGAGGCGGTTTCATTCATGGTGTGATAGCCAGTGGTAGGGATTTGAATGGTGGTACCATGCACTAAACCTTGAGAGTTGGCAGTGATTCTACCTAACTCGGTACGTCCAAGCCCTTGTGGTTTTTGCCCATTTAAGCTCGATGTTTGATTAAGTTGCTCAATGTAGTGATCTTTGAAGCTAAACGGAATCTCTAATTGAGCACAGTGTTGAACAACGGCTTGTGTGGTTTCAATATTAAATTCGGCATGTTCATCGCGGTTACGTAACACAATATGTTGTTTATCAGCTTCTTCACGATTTTTGTATGGGCTTGTGTCTAATACATAAAGTTCATTGGTTGAGTTACCAAAACGGCGGAACCACTCCAATAGATAACGCCAGCTTCCGCCGCACTCTTCTTCAGCTGTAAAGAAAGCCGTTCCTTGATAACCTAAACTAAATAAATGAACCAAAACTGCAGCCGTTAAAACGTTATCTAATTGACCTGATAACAGACCTTCTTCAGATTTTAATTTATCTAAAAATCCAACTGGCGTTCCAGCCACAACGTGCTCTAAACCTTCAACCTCAAAAATTAAGTTATTACGAAACTCACAAATATAAGCGTTATTGATTGTTCCTGTGCCGCGATAAGCTCCCGACCAAGGTTCATAAGCCAAAACAGGCGTTTGGTCAAAACGGTTCATTAACGTGAACTTAAGTTCATCACTGATTGAGTTATCAAATAAAGTGCCAATTTTGCCAGTGATAAAAGCGGCAAACTGAAATTCATTAGGCCCGGTACAAATTAAACCATGACGGTCAATATGACTAGAGAACATACAGCTTTCAGGGTCATTACCTTGAGCAACCAAAACACCTTCATACCAAGTGACTTTAGCCCCACGCTCTTCTAGCTCGCGTTGTAATACTCTAAAAAATGAGTGTTCAGCACCCACAACGCTCGGCTGGCGAATTAAAGATTTGAGTAAGTCGATGAATTCATCAAAGTGTTCCATTTGGTCTCTCCAAGTTAGAGTAGACATGGCAGAATAATAAGGTTCTGTTGCGTCAATTGATTTAAAGCAAGGCTTTATAAATAAGAGTTTAAGCTCACGAAATTTTGATTTTAATCTGTATTTATTAAAACGCGAGCTTTTTTAAATATTGGATGGGGATTTTTAAATTAAACTGCTTTCAATTGATTTTATTAAGCCATTGGTTAAGCTTTCTAGTTGTGTTTGAGGAATATTATAAGCAGGCATGGTATAGATAAGTTTGCCAAAAGGTCTTATCCAAACGCCGTTTTCTATAGCGGCAGCTTGAATGTCTGCTCCTAAATCATTTCTTTCTAATTCAATGACACCAATTGCACCCAGAACTCGCACATCTTTTACGCCCTCTAGCTTTTTTAGTGGTAATAGAGTTTCATTAAAATGTGTCTCAATACGTTGAATATTATCCTGCCAAGGCGAGGCCATTAATACATCAATATTGGCAATCGCCGCTCGGCAAGCAAGAGGGTTGGCCATGTAGGTTGGGCCGTGTGCCAATATACCTGGTTGGCCTTGACTAATAGTTTCACTGATTTTACTAGTGGCTAAGGTCGCCGCTAAAGTGATATGTCCGCCTGTTAATGTTTTACCTAAAGTTAGAATATCTGGTGAAATATCAGCCCATTCACAGGCAAACAGTTTGCCAGTACGGCCAAACCCAGTGGCAATTTCATCGGCAATCAGTAACACATCAAATTCATCGCACAATTGTCTAACCTGTTTCAAATAGTCAGGGCGGTAAAAACGCATACCACCAGCTCCTTGTACAATCGGCTCAATCGTTACTGCGGCGATTTCATTATGATGTTCTGCAAGAATGGCTTTGAACTGGGCGATGTCTTGATTGTCTGATTCAATCTCAAACCCCATTTGCGGAGCAGGTGCAAAGAAGTGTTTAGGCAGTAATTCAGAAAATAGACTATGCATGCCATTAACAGGGTCGCAAATGGCCATAGTGGCAAAGGTATCACCGTGATAACCATTTTTAACAGTGAGTAATTTGTTTTTACCAGGCCTGGTTAAACTAATCCAATATTGCATGGCCATTTTAATGGCTACTTCCATGGCGACTGAACCAGAATCAACAAAAAATACTTTTTCCAGGCCTGGGGGTGATAAATCGACTAAACGTTTGGCAAGTTCTATCGCAGGTTCATGTGTAAGACCGCCAAACATGATATGTGGCATGGTATCTATTTGCTCATGCATCGCTTGTTGAATTTTTGGATGATTATAACCATGTAAAGCCGCCCACCAGGATGACATACCATCAACCACCTCACGATCATCTGCAAGTGTAATGATTGATCCTTGAGTCTTTTTCACACCAATCGCAGCAATGGGGTTAGGTAATTTGGCATAAGGGTGCCAAATGTGCTCTTGGTCGTATTGTAATCGTGCATTCCAATCGTTAAATGAATTCATATATTGCTTACTTAGTTGTTCACTTTTAATTATTAAATAGATATTTAGGCTATCTTACCAGGCCTGGTAAATTAGAAATTCAACTTTTCTAAAGCAAGGGTAAAGCTGTTTTCTAGTGGTGCTTGAATCGTCATCGGTTCTAATGTTTGTGGGTGTGTGAATTCAAGAGTGGTAGCGGCTAAATAAAGTCTATGCTGACCAAGCCATTCATTAAAAAAATGGTTGTGGTGTCTATCACCATATTTCACATCACCAATAATAGGATGATGTATATGGTTCATGTGGCGACGCAATTGATGTTTACGCCCAGTTTTAGGTTTAAGTTCTATCAAGGAGTAACGTTGCTGCTCATAGCGACCAATCGTATGTTTCACCGTAGTTTGTCTTAAACAGGTATAGGCTGTCTCAGCCGATTGGGGTTCAAGTTGCTCTCGTTTGAGTTTTTCAGCAATCTTGTCTTTTTTATATTTTAATGCGTGGTCGATATAGCCACTCTCGTCTACCCAGCCTCTGCAAATAGCTTGATAGGTCTTATTAATAGTGTGACTCATAAACTGGTCACTGAGGTTTCTAGCAGTAACAGAGTCCAACGCAAAAAGTAATAATCCTGAGGTTGCTTTGTCTAAACGATGGATAGGGTAAACTTTTTGTCCAATTAGGTCACGAGTGATTTGAACAGCAAACTGGGTTTCGTGTTTATCAATTGGTGAACGATGAACCAACAGGCCTGCAGGTTTGTGAATTGCAACAATATAATCATCTTGGTAGAGGATTTTAAGGTTATGTAATTGGCATTGAGTGAGCATGGTTCTGGTTTCTGACATGTGTTAACAATAAATTTAAAAATTGGAATGTTTTTTATTTTATAGAAAAAATAGCAAACAAACCCTATTTAAGTCTGAAAAAACAACCACCAATAAATAAAAATGAAATAGGGATATTATTGGCTGTTTACAATTAACTTATTGATTGTTAATATTTATTTTCAATTTGGACTATGAACATCTATTGTGGGCTGTGTACTGATTAGTATTTAAATTTAAAATATATTAAATTTAGTGTTGACAGGGTCTAATTAATCTATAAAATACGCACTCACAATTTGGAGGGTTTCCCGAGCGGCCAAAGGGGGCAGACTGTAAATCTGCTGGCTCAGCCTTCGGTGGTTCGAATCCACCACCCTCCACCATATTTGCGGGTATCGTATATTGGCTATTACCTCGGCCTTCCAAGCCGATGAGAGGAGTTCGATTCTCCTTACCCGCTCCATATTTCAAAGGCTTTCTTTGTTAGTTTGTTAATTCAGATTGATGAAGAGGGCCTTTTTAATTTGCTCTTATAGCTCAGTAGGTAGAGCGCATCCATGGTAAGGATGAGGTCATCGGTTCGATTCCGATTAAGAGCTCCAGATTTTAATATTTGCATCGAGCTGTCTTGTACAGTCGCTGCTACTTAGGAGATTGCATCATGGCAAAGGAAAAATTCGAACGCGCGAAATTGCATGTAAACGTTGGTACGATCGGTCACGTTGACCATGGTAAGACAACTCTTACAGCAGCACTAACAATTGTACAAGGTAAGAAGTTTGGTGGGGATATCAAAGATTTCGCATCTATCGATAACGCACCAGAAGAAAGAGATCGTGGTATCACTATCTCAACTTCACACGTTGAATATGAATCAGATACACGTCACTACGCACACGTAGACTGCCCAGGTCACGCCGACTATGTTAAAAACATGATCACTGGTGCTGCACAGATGGACGGAGCAATCCTAGTATGTTCAGCAGCAGACGGACCAATGCCACAGACACGTGAGCACATCCTTCTATCACGTCAGGTAGGTGTACCATACATCGTAGTATTCCTAAACAAAGCTGACATGGTTGACGACGAAGAGCTAATGGAGCTAGTAGAAATGGAAGTTCGTGAACTTCTAGATATGTACGAATTCCCAGGTGACGATACTCCAGTAATCATCGGTTCAGCTACTTTAGCAATCGCTGGTGACGAATCAGAGATCGGTGCTCCTGCTATCGGACGTTTAGTAGACGCTCTAGATGCATACATCCCAGATCCTACTCGTGAAACAGACAAGCCATTCCTAATGCCTGTAGAAGATATCTTCTCAATCCAAGGTCGTGGAACAGTAGCAACTGGACGTGTAGAAACTGGTGTAGTAAAAGTTGGTGAAGAAATCGAAATCGTAGGTATTCGCCCAACTCAAACAACAACAGTTACTGGTGTAGAAATGTTCCGTAAGCTTCTAGACCAAGGTGAAGCTGGTGACAACGTAGGTATCCTATTACGTGGTACTAAGCGTGAAGACATCGAGCGTGGTCAAGTTCTAGCACACAAAGGTTCTGTTACTCCACATACTAAGTTTGAAGCAGAAGTATATGTACTAGGTAAAGATGAAGGTGGACGTCACACTCCATTCTTTAACGGATACCGTCCACAGTTCTACTTCCGTACAACGGATGTAACTGGTGCATGTGAATTACCAGCAGGAACAGAAATGGTAATGCCTGGTGATAACGTACAAATGACTGTAGAGTTAATCAACCCAATCGCGATGTCAGAAGGTTTACGTTTTGCCATCCGTGAAGGTGGACGTACAGTTGGTGCAGGTGTTGTTGCTAAAATTATTGACTAATTTTAGTATTAAATAGCACTTGCTCTAGCAAGAAAAGGGGGGTATAATCCCCTTTTTTTGTGAATACACTTCAGGGGTATAGCTCCAATTGGTAGAGCACCGGATTCCAAATCCGGGTGTTGGGAGTTCGAATCTCTCTACCCCTGCCACATTCCTAACGACCTGCATTTTATTGAAATGCGGGTCGTTTTTAATTTAGCTGATAGATATATATGAGTAAAGAATTAGAAAGTCAAAGTAACTCGAGCTCGCTAGATACCGTAAAGATGGTTTTATCATTATTGGTTTTAGTTGGTTCTTTAGTTGGATATTACATGTTTCCAGATGTTCATCCGGTGATTCGTGTATTAGGCGTTGTTGTTGGTGCAGCAATTGCGATTTTTATTCTTTATCAAACTTCTGTTGGTAAAAGCTGGTTTCATTACCTATCGCTTGCTAAGCGAGAAGTTCGTCAGGTTGTATGGCCTACACGTCCTGAAACTGTGCAGATGACATTAATTGTCTTTGTAGTTGTTATTTTAATGGGTATCTTTTTGTGGTTAGTTGACATGTTCTTTTTATGGGCAGTTAAATTATTAACAGGGCAAGGTGGTTAAGATGGCTCAAAGATGGTATGTCGTACATGCTTATTCAGGTTATGAGAATAAAGTAAAAAATGCACTTGCAGAATATGTTGAGCGTGCAGGGTTGGAAGATTCATTTGGTGAAATCTTAGTTCCTTCAGAAGAGGTTGTTGAGATTCGTGATGGGAAAAAGCGTACTAGTGAGCGTAAATTCTTCCCTGGGTATGTTTTAGTGCAAATGGAAATGAATGAAGATTCATGGCATTTGGTTAAAAGTGTTCCGCAGGTTATGGGTTTCATTGGTGGTACTAGTGATCGTCCGGCACCTATTTCTCAGAAAGAAGTTGATCGTATTTTACAACGTGTAGAAACTAGTGTTGATAAGCCGCGTCCTAAGGTTATTTATGAGCCAGGTGAAATGGTTCGTGTAATAGATGGACCGTTTAAAGAGTTTGAAGCGGTTATTGAAAACGTGGATTACGATAAAAATAAGTTACAAGTTTCTGTATTAATTTTTGGTCGTTCAACTCCGGTTGAACTTGAGTTTACTCAAGTAGAGAAAATTTAATACTTATTTAAGTCTGGGGAGCTGAAAGGCGTTATTACCCGAATAGGAGAAAATCATGGCTAAGAAGATCCAAGCCTATATTAAGTTGCAAGTACCTGCTGGTGCTGCAAACCCTAGTCCACCAGTTGGTCCTGCATTAGGTCAACACGGTGTTAATATCATGGAATTCTGTAAAGCATTTAACGCTCAGACTCAGAGTCTTGAAGCTAAGATGCCTATTCCAGTAGTTATTACTGTATATAGTGATAAAAGTTTTACATTCATTACTAAAACTCCTCCTGCTTCAATCCTTCTTAAGAAGGCTGCTGGTATCAAGAGTGGTTCAGCTATTCCTAACGTAAACAAAGTTGGAACAGTAACTCGTGCGCAGTTAGAAGAAATTGCAAATACTAAAATGGCGGATTTGAACGCTAATGACCTTGACGCTGCAGTAAATATCATTGCTGGTTCTGCGCGTTCAATGGGCTTAGTGGTAGAGGGTTAATAAAATGGCAAAACTAACTAAAAAACAAAAAGTTTGGGCTGAACGCGTTGATCGTAATGCTTCTTATGACCTAGTTGAAGGTATTAACATTGTTAAAGACTTAGCAAATTCTAAATTTGTTGAATCTGTAGATGTTGCTATTCGTTTAGGTATTGATCCACGTAAATCTGATCAGGTTGTTCGTGGTGCAACAGTTATGCCTAATGGTACTGGTAAAACTGTACGTATTGCTGTATTTACTGGTGAAGCTAACCAAGCTGCTGCAAAAGAAGCTGGTGCTGATTTTGTTGGTATGGAAGAGTTAGCTGACGAAATTAAAAAAGGCATGATGGATTTTGACGTTGTAATCGCGTCTCCTGATGCTATGCGTGTTGTTGGTATGTTAGGTCAGGTTCTAGGTCCACGTGGTCTTATGCCTAACCCTAAAACTGGTACTGTAACTCCTGATATAGTTGGTGCTATCAATAATGCTAAAGCTGGTCAAGTTCGTTTCCGTGCTGATAAAGCAGGTATTATTCATGCCTCAATCGGTACTGTTTCTTTTGAAGCTGACAAGCTTAAAGAAAATTTAAATGCCTTAATGGAAGACCTAAACAAAGCTAAGCCAGCTTCTGCAAAGGGTGTTTACGTTAAGAAAGTGACTATTTCTTCTACAATGGGTCCAGGCCTAGTAGTTGATCAGTCAACACTATAATGATGGTTGCACCAATTAATTTGGTGCAGACATTATTTGCGAATCGAGTCTCCTTTATTCCTAATAGGTTGAAAGTGAGTGCTCATCGCAGACCGTAGGCGAGTGTAAAACATACACTCTTAATAGATTTAAGCCTGCGTAGATGGAAGAGTTCAATGTTTTGAGTATTGAACTGTTTTGGAGGTTATATGGCGCTCAATATCGAAGATAAAAAGCTGGTCGTAGAAGAAGTTTCTGCTGTTGTAGCAGGTGCAGGTTCAATGATTACAGCTGAATATCGTGGTTTGACTGTAGAGCAAATGACCCAGTTACGTGCAAAAGCACGTGCGGCAAATGTACAAGTACGTGTTGTTAAAAATACGCTTGCACGTCGTGCGGTAGCTGGTACTAAGTTTGAAGACATGGCGGATACCTTTACAGGTCCTCTAGTGTTTGCATGGTCTGGTGAAGAACTAGGTAATGCTGCACGTGTTTTCAAAGATTTCGCTAAAGATAATGATGCACTTATTGTGAACTCATTATCTATCGGTGAAGGTGTAATGGACGCTAGCCAGCTAGCGGTTGTTGCTGCTCTACCTACTTACGATGAAGCTGTTGCTAAACTTCTATTTGTTATGAAAGAACCTGTTGCTAAGTTGGCTCGTGCCCTTGCAGCGGTTAAAGAACAAAAAGAAGCTGAAGCAGCTTAAATTTTTATTAAACGTTAAATCGTTTTACCCTATTAAATATTTGGAGATTTCAAATGTCTGTATCACAAAATGATATTTTAGAAGCAGTTGCAGCGATGTCTGTAATGGAAGTTGTAGAATTAGTTTCTGCAATGGAAGAGAAATTTGGTGTATCTGCAGCAGCTATGGTTGCTTCAGGTCCTGCTGGTGATGCTGGTGCTGGCGCAGAAGCTCAAACTGAGTTTGATGTTGTTCTTACTGGTGCCGGTGCTAACAAAGTTGCAGCAATCAAAGCTGTACGTGGAGCAACTGGTCTAGGTCTTAAAGAAGCTAAAGAAGCTGTAGAAAGCGCTCCTTTCACTTTGAAAGAAGGTGTTTCTAAAGAAGAAGCTGATGCATTAGCTAACGAGCTTAAAGAAGCTGGTATCGAAGTAGAAGTAAAATAATTCTGCTTTAACCGCTGATTTACAGCATGAAATGGCTGGCGTTTTTGCGTCGGCCTTTTCGTGTTTTTAAAGTGTGTAAAAGTGTGCTAGATATTTTATCGAGCTACCACAGTTTTATGCATTACCGGGTGAAAGAAATTTCGCTCTACTGACAATCTTATCGTCGAGGTAAACGATGACCTATTCTTTAACTGAAAAGAAACGAGTTCGTAAAGATTTTGCAACTCGCCCATCTATTCTTGAAGTACCTTATTTGCTTTCTTTGCAAAAAGGATCTTTTCACGATTTTTTACAAATGGAGAAAAAGCCTGCTGAGCGTGCTCAAGTTGGTCTTCATTCTGCATTTGCTTCAGTATTCCCAATTCATGGTGTAGCAGGTACTGCTGATCTTGAATATGTGAGTTATCACATGGGACAGCCTGAGTTTGATGTAAAAGAGTGTAAGCAGCGTGGTGTGACTTATGCTGCTCCGCTTCGCGTTAAAATGCGTTTAGTTTTATTTGATAAAGACGCTCCGGCTGGAAAACGTCCTGTTAAAGATGTTAAAGAACAGGAAGTTTATTTAGGTGATATTCCTTTAATGACAGATAACGGAACATTTGTTATCAATGGTACTGAGCGTGTAATTGTTACTCAGCTTCACCGTTCACCAGGTGTTATTTTTGATAACGATAAAGGTAAGTCTCACTCTTCTGGTAAGTTGTTGTTTAATGCTCGTATCATTCCTTACCGTGGTTCATGGTTAGATTTTGAATTTGATCATAACGATTGCCTATTTACTCGTATTGACCGTCGTCGTAAATTACCTGTATCTGTATTGTTACGTGCTATGGGTTATTCAAATGAAGATATTCTTGCAAGTTTCCTAGATTCAAATACGATCAAAATCACTAAGAAAGGTTTTGAGCTTCAGTTAGTTGCTGAACAGTTAAAAGGTCAAACAGCTGTGTTTGATATTGAACACGATGGTAAGAAGATTGTTGAAACTGGTAAGAAAATTACGGCACGAACTGTTAAGCAAATTAATGAAGCAGGAATTAAGTCTGTTAAGGTGTCTGCAGATTACCTACTAGGTAAAGTTTTAGCTTCAGGTGTTGTAGATAAAGAGTCTGGTGAATTAGTTGCACGTACTAATGAAGTATTAACCGCTGAGCTTATTGAAAAAATTTCTCATATTAATAAATGTGAAATTAAGATTCTTTATATCGATGAGCTTGAAAACGGTCCTTATATTTCAGATACGCTAAACCTAGATACTACAACTTCTCAGTTGGAAGCTCAGATTGAAATCTACCGTATGATGCGTCCAGGTGAGCCACCAACAAAAGAATCTTCAGAAGCTTTATTTAATAGCTTGTTCTTTGATGATGCTCGTTATGATTTGTCTTCTGTAGGTCGTATGAAACTAAACCGTCGTTTAGGTCGTAAGACTAATGAAGGTAATGTTGTTCTTGAAAAAGAAGATATTATTGATGTATTGCGTGAATTAATTAATATCCGTAACGGTCTATCGACTGTCGATGATATTGATACATTAGGTAACCGTCGTATTCGTGCAGTTGGTGAGATGGCTGAGAATGCTTTCCGTGTAGGTCTTGTGCGTGTTGAACGTGCAGTTAAAGAGCGTTTGAATCAAGCTGAAACAGATGGTCTTTTACCTCAAGATCTTATTAATGCTAAGCCTGTATCTGCTGCAATCAAAGAATTCTTTGGTTCAAGTCAGTTATCACAGTTTATGGACCAAGTTAACCCATTGTCAGAGGTTACTCACAAACGTCGTGTTTCGGCTCTTGGGCCTGGTGGTCTGACTCGTGAGCGTGCTGGTTTTGAGGTGCGTGATGTTCACCCAACTCATTACGGTCGTGTATGCCCAATCGAAACACCTGAAGGGCCAAACATTGGTCTGATCAATACATTAGCTATTTATGCTAAGACAAATGAATATGGATTCTTAGAAACACCATACCGTAAAGTTGTTGATGGTCAGGTGACTGATGAAGTTGAATATGTATCTGCAATTGATGAAGCTCAGTTTGTTATTGCCCAGGCAAGTGCAAATGTTGATGCATCAGGTAAATTTTTAGATAACTTAGTTTCAGCTCGTCATCAAAATGAATTTACATTAGCATCTTCTGCTGATATTAACTATATGGACGTATCGCCTAAGCAGATCGTATCTGTTGCGGCGTCACTTATTCCATTCCTTGAACACGATGATGCTAACCGTGCACTTATGGGTGCTAACATGCAACGTCAGGCTGTTCCAACGTTACGTGCTGATAAGCCATTAGTAGGAACAGGTATTGAAAAAACTGTTGCTATCGATTCAGGTGTAACAGTGGTTGCTGATCGTGGTGGTGAGGTTCTTTCATCTGACGCGGCTCGTATTGTTGTTCGTGTAAATGCTGAAGAAATTAAAGATGGTGAGTCTGGTGTAGATATTTATAACTTAGTTAAATACCAGCGTTCTAACCAAAATACATGTATCAACCAGAAGCCGATTGTAAAAGCGGGTGATGTTGTTGTTCGTGGTGATGTTATGGCGGATGGACCATCTACAGATTTAGGTGAATTGGCTCTTGGTCAAAACATGCGTATCGCATTTATGCCTTGGAATGGTTATAACTTTGAGGATTCAATCCTTGTTTCTGAACGTGTTGTTCAGGAAGACCGTTATACAACAATTCATATCGAAGAGTTAACGTGTTTAGCACGTGATACTAAGCTTGGGCCTGAAGAGATTACTGCGGATATTCCTAACGTTGGTGAGTCAGCTCTAGCTCGTTTAGATGATTGCGGTATTGTTAATGTTGGTGCTGAAGTTAAGCAAGGTGATATTCTTGTAGGTAAGGTTACGCCTAAGGGTGAGACGCAATTAACACCTGAAGAAAAACTACTTCGTGCTATCTTTGGTGAAAAAGCCTCTGACGTAAAAGACACTTCATTACGTGTAACTAAAGGTATTGAAGGAACGGTTATTGACGTTCAGGTCTTTACTCGTGAAGGGATTCAAAAAGATTCACGTGCATTAGCTATTCAAGAAGAAGAATTAGCCAAGGTTCGTAAAGATATTGATGAACAGTTCATTATTCTTCAAGCAGATACGTTAGGTCGTATTAAAACTATGCTAGATGGCAAGAAGCTTGTAGATGGAACTAAGATTGATGAAGCTTACCTTGAAGGTATTGAATCATCAAGATGGTTCTCTTTAAATGTTGATGATGCAGATGTTATGCACCAACTAGAAATGCTTGAAGCCCAACTTAAAGATAGCCGTAAAACCTTCAATGATATGTTTGAAGAGAAGCGCAAGAAGCTTACTCAAGGTGACGATTTGGCACCTGGTGTTTCTAAGATGGTTAAGGTTTATGTTGCGATTAAGCGTCGTATTCAGCCTGGTGATAAGATGGCTGGTCGTCACGGTAACAAAGGTGTTATTTCACGTATTTGCCCTGTTGAAGATATGCCTTATGATGAAACTGGTCGTCCAGTAGATATCTGTCTTAACCCTCTAGGTGTACCATCACGTATGAACGTTGGTCAGATCTTAGAAGTTCACCTAGGTTTAGCGGCAGAAGGTCTTGGTACTAAGATTAATGCCATGCTTGCTCAGCAGGCTGATATTGCTGAAATTCGTGGTTTCTTGAACAAGATTTACAATGACACTCAAGGTCAGCCTGTTGATTTAACTCAGTTCTCTGATGATGAAATCATTGAATTAGCACATAACTTGAAAAAAGGTGTGCCTTTAGCATCTGCAGTTTTTGATGGTGCTTCTGAAGAACAAATCAAGTCTTTACTAAGGCTTGCTGAACTTCCAGAGTCTGGTCAAATGAAATTATTTGACGGCTTAACAGGTGAAGAGTTTGACCGTCCTGTAACAGTTGGTTACATGTACTATCTAAAACTTAACCACTTGGTTGACGATAAGATGCACGCTCGTTCTACTGGTCCATATAGCCTTGTAACTCAGCAGCCTTTAGGTGGTAAAGCTCAGTTCGGTGGACAGCGTTTTGGTGAAATGGAGGTATGGGCACTAGAAGCTTATGGTGCAGCATTTACTCTACAAGAAATGCTAACAGTTAAGTCGGATGACTTAAACGGTCGTACCAGAATGTACAAAAACATTGTGGATGGTAATGAATACATGGAACCTGGTATGCCAGAATCGTTTAGCGTATTACGTAAAGAGATTCGTGCTTTAGGTATTGATATTGAGTTGGAGCAAGACTAAATGAAAGATTTATTAGGATTTCTAAAAAAACAAAACGTATCAAGTGATTTTGATGCGATTAGAGTAACACTTGCTTCACCAGAGAAAATCCGTTCTTGGTCTTTTGGTGAGGTCAAGAAGCCAGAAACAATTAACTATCGTACGTTCAAGCCTGAGCGTGATGGCTTATTCTGTGCAAAAATCTTTGGACCTATTCGTGACTTTGAATGTTTGTGTGGTAAATATAAACGTCTTAAGCACCGTGGTGTAATTTGTGAAAAATGTGGTGTTGAAGTAACTCAATCTAAAGTACGTCGTGAACGTATGGGTCATATTGATCTTGCTACTTCGGTTGCACACATTTGGTTCTTAAAGTCACTACCTTCACGTATCGGTTTAATGTTAGATATGACATTAAAAGAAATCGAAGCTGTCCTTTATTTTGAAGCTTTCATGGTGGTTGACCCAGGTCTTACACCGTTAGAGCCATGGCAGCTATTGACTGAAGAAGAATATCTGGATGCAATGGATGAGCATGGTGATGAGTTTGAAGCACAAATGGGTGCGGAAGCAATCAAGAAAATGCTTCAAGCTATCGATTTGCCTGGCGAAGCTGAGCGTCTACGTGTGGAAATCGACAGTACGAATTCTGAAACTAAACAAAAGAAAATCTCCAAGCGTTTAAAGCTAATTGAATCTTTCTTAGGTTCAGGTAATAAGCCTGAGTGGATGATTTTAGATGTACTTCCAGTTTTACCACCAGAATTGCGTCCATTAGTACCTCTTGATGGTGGTCGTTTTGCTACTTCTGACTTAAACGATTTATACCGTCGAGTTATTAACCGTAATAACCGTCTAAAACGTCTATTAGATTTGATGGCTCCAGATATTATCGTACGTAACGAAAAACGTATGTTACAAGAATCTGTTGACTCTCTATTAGATAACGGTCGTCGTGGTCGTGCCGTAACAGGTACTAACAAACGTCAGCTTAAGTCTCTAGCGGACATGATTAAAGGTAAGCAAGGTCGTTTCCGTCAAAACTTACTTGGTAAGCGTGTTGACTACTCAGGACGTTCTGTAATCGTTGTTGGACCAACTTTACGTTTACACCAGTGTGGTCTTCCTAAGAAAATGGCTCTTGAGTTATTCAAACCATTTATTTTCAGTAAGTTACAGAAGCGTGGACTAGCTCCAACAATTAAAGCTGCTAAGAAAATGGTAGAGCAAGGATTGCCAGAAGTTTGGGACGTTCTTGATGAAGTAATCAGAGAGCATCCAGTACTGCTAAACCGTGCACCAACACTTCACCGTCTTGGTATTCAAGCGTTTGAGCCAGTATTGATTGAAGGTAAAGCGATTAACTTGCACCCATTGGTATGTTCAGCATTCAACGCCGATTTTGATGGTGACCAAATGGCGGTACACGTGCCATTATCACTAGAAGCACAGCTTGAAGCACGTACATTAATGATGTCAACAAACAACTTACTATCACCTGCGAATGGTGATCCAATCATCGTTCCTTCGCAGGATGTTGTATTAGGTTTGTACTACATCACTCGCGAGCGAATTAACTCTATTGGTGAAGGTAAAGCGTTCTCTAACTGGCAAGAAGTTCAGCGTGCAATTGATGCTAAAGCGGTGCATTTACATACAATTATCAAATTACGTATTGTTGAAACAGTGATTGATGATAATGGTGTAGAAACTGTATCGAGCCGTATTGTTGACACTACAGCAGGTCGTGCGTTACTGACTAGAATTTTACCTAAGGGATTAAGTTATGACTTATTAAACTTAAACCTAACAAAGAAAAATATCAGTACTGTACTTAACACTTGTTACCGTGTTTTAGGGCCTAAAGAGACTGTTATTTTTGCTGACCAATTAATGTATGCTGGTTTCAAGTGGTCTACATTAGCGGGTCTGTCTTTCTGTTCAGATGATATGTTAATTCCTGATTCAAAAGCGGGTATTATCGATCGTGCAGAAGCTCAGGTTGAAGAGATTCAAGGGCAGTTCTCACAAGGTCTTGTTACCGAAGGTGAGCGTTATAACAAAGTTGTTGATATTTGGTCACATACTAATGAATTAGTCACCAAGTCAATGATGGAAGAGCTTCAGTTTGAAACCGTTACTGATAAAGAAGGTAATGACGTTAAGCAAACATCATTTAACTCAGTTTATATGATGGCAGACTCAGGAGCTCGTGGATCGGTAGCACAGATGCGTCAGCTTGGTGGTATGCGTGGTCTTATGGCAAAACCTGATGGATCTATCATTGAAACACCAATCACAGCAAACTTCCGTGAAGGTCTAAACGTACTTCAGTACTTTATCTCTACTCACGGGGCTCGTAAAGGTCTTGCCGATACCGCTCTTAAAACAGCAAACTCTGGTTACTTAACTCGTCGTCTTGTAGACGTAGCTCAGGATGTTGTTGTAACTGAAGATGACTGTGGAACAGAAGCCGGTATCAGAATGACTGCTCACGTTGAGGGTGGTGATATTATCGAATCTCTAAAAGATAGAGTATTAGGTCGTATTACCAGTACCGAAGTTGTGACCAAGTCTGGTGACGTGATTGTTGGTAAAGGTGAGCTGATTGATGAGAAGCTAGCTAATTTGATTGATGAAAGTGGTGTGGATCATGTAAATGTTCGTTCACCAATGACTTGTGAAACTAAATTTGGTATTTGTAAGCATTGTTATGGACGTGATTTAGCACGTGGTCACCTAGTAAATATGGGTGAAGCTGTAGGTGTTATGGCTGCACAGTCAATCGGTGAGCCTGGTACACAGCTAACTATGCGTACATTCCATATTGGTGGTACAGCATCTGGTTCAGCTGCCCAAAGTCAAATTGAAGTTAAACACTCTGGTGTCGTTAAGTGGGATAACATCAAAGCAATCAAGAACTCTGATAAACAAATTATTGTTACGTCTCGTTCTGGTGAGGTTTCTGTAAGTGATGAAGCTGGTCGTGAACAAGAGCGTTATAAGATTGCTTATGGTACAACTTTGAATGCAGAAGATGGCGGTAAAATTACTTCTGGTGAGATTCTTGCACAATGGGATCCACACACTCACCCAGTTATCACTGAAGTAGAAGGTAGTATTGCTTTCGGTAACTTTGAAGGAACTGTAGAAGAGCGTGTTGATGAATTAACAGGTTTAACTACTCACGTGGTTAAGGATGCAAAAGAGCGTATGTCTTCTGTAAAAGAGACACGTCCATATATTGCAATTGTTGATACAGCTGGTGAAGCGGTATGCTTTACAGGTACGCAAACTCCTGCTTTATATTACCTACCAGAAAACGGTATTGTTGTTGTACAAGAAGGTGGAAAAGTGGGTGCGGGTGATGTTCTTGCACGTATCCCTCAAGCTTCTTCTAAAAACAAGGATATTACTGGGGGTCTACCTCGAGTGGCTGACTTGTTTGAAGCTCGTCAACCTAAAGAGCCTTCAATCATGGCAGAAGTTTCTGGTGTGGTTGGTTTCGGTAAAGAAACTAAAGGTAAGCAGCGTCTTGTTATTACACAGGATAGCGGTGAACAGTATGAAGCACTTATTCCTAAATGGCGTACAGTTTCAGTCTTTGAGGGTGAGCGTGTAGAACGTGGTGATGTTGTTGTCGATGGTAACCCAAACCCACATGACATCTTACGTTTATTAGGTATTGAAAAATTGGCAGAATACATTGTTGACGAAGTACAAGATGTATATCGTTTACAAGGTGTAAAAATCAATGACAAACATATCGAAACGATTGTTCGTCAAATGTTAAGAAAAGTAGAAGTTAAGAACTCTGGTGATACTGGCCTAATTAAAGGTGAGCAAGCTGAGTACTCAAATGTTCTAGCATTAAATGAAAAAGCTCGTGAAGAAGGTAAAGTAGAAGCAAGTTTTGAACGTGTATTACTTGGTATTACTAAAGCTTCATTAGCGACTGAATCATTTATTTCAGCAGCATCTTTCCAAGAAACAACTCGTGTATTAACAGAAGCCGCAGTAAGTGGTAAACGTGATACTTTAGTTGGTTTGAAAGAAAATGTTATTGTTGGTCGTTTAATTCCAGCAGGTACAGGTTTCGCCTATCACCTAGCTAGAAAAGCAGCCGCAGAAAAATCAATGAACGAGCTTCAAGCATTTATGACTAAAGATAACTCTGAAGTTGTAGAAGATGTTGAAGAAGCAGTAGTTGAAAATGTAATTGAGAATGAAGGGGTTGATGCCTAAGTTAAATAAATTCAAGTAGTTAATGCTTGACTTATTGACTTTAGGTCTCTAAAATCCTCATTCCTAATTTGTAGGTCTGGTAATGTACCAGGCCTGCACTTTCGTATATGTAAGAGTTAATCTCAAATTTGGAGAAAATTTAATGGCGACTATTAACCAGTTGGTGCGTAAGCCGCGTAAAGATAAGCGTAAAGTTTCTAACGTTGCAGCGTTGCAGGCATGTCCTCAACGTCGTGGTGTTTGTACGCGTGTTTATACAACAACCCCTAAGAAGCCTAACTCTGCTCTGCGTAAAGTTGCGCGTGTACGTTTAACGAATGGTTATGAAGTAGCCTCTTATATTGGTGGTGAAGGTCATAACCTTCAAGAGCACTCGGTTATCCTTATCCGTGGTGGTCGTGTAAAAGATTTACCTGGTGTGCGATATCACACAGTTCGTGGTGCATTAGATTGTGCTGGCGTTTCTGATCGTAAACAAGGTCGTTCTAAGTACGGTGCAAAACGTCCTAAAGGTTAGTAATTAACTTTTAAACATACGTTTTGCAACAATTTGTGTTCAATTTATACCGGAAGAGTTAAGAATGGCAAGAAGAAGAGAAATACCAAAGCGTCAGGTTCTACCTGATCCTAAGTTTGGTGATACAACGTTAACAAAATTCGTTAACATGATTATGGTTAGCGGTAAAAAAGCCGTTGCTGAAAAAATCGTTTATGATGCTTTAGATGTTTTAGTCGAGCGTAAAAAAGGTGGCGATCACGCTGCTTTATTAAGAGAAGCATTAGATAACATCGGTCCGATGGTTGAGGTTAAATCTCGCCGTGTAGGTGGTGCGACTTATCAGGTTCCTGTTGAAGTACGTCCAGACCGTAAAACTGCGTTAGCTATGCGTTGGCTTGTAGAAGCTTCACGTAAGCGTAGTGAAAAAGGTATGATGCTAAGATTAGCTGGTGAGTTAGGTGACGCACTAGAGAATCGTGGTTCTGCTATCAAGAAAAAAGAAGATACCCATAGAATGGCTGAGGCTAACAAAGCCTTTTCACATTTCCGTTGGTAATCTGAAGAGGGCCCTAATTAGGGCCTTTGTTATTTATGTTTTAACGAAAAGGTTAATAAAGTGGCACGTACAACCCCTTTAGATAGATATCGTAATATCGGTATCATGGCCCACATTGATGCGGGTAAAACAACAACAACAGAACGTATTCTGTACTATACCGGTGTATCTCACAAAATTGGTGAGGTTCATGACGGTGGTGCGACTATGGACTGGATGGAACAAGAACAAGAACGTGGTATTACCATCACTTCTGCAGCGACTACTTGTCACTGGAGTGGTATGGCTAAGCAATACCCACAGCACCGTATCAATATCATTGATACTCCGGGGCACGTTGACTTCACAATCGAAGTTGAACGTTCTCTACGTGTATTAGATGGTGCAGTAACTTGTTTCTGCTCTGTATCAGGTGTTGAGCCACAGTCTGAGACTGTATGGCGTCAGGCTGATAAATATGGTGTACCTCGTATGGGCTTCGTCAATAAGATGGACCGTGCAGGTGCAAACTTCCTAAACGTTAACCAAATGGTTATTGATCGTTTAGGTGCTACACCAGTTCCTATGCAGTTACCAATTGGTGCTGAAGAAACTTTTCGCGGTGTTGTTGACCTAGTTAAAATGAAAGCAATCTATTGGGCCGAAGAAAACATGGGTATGGAATATACTTATGAAGAAATTCCTGAAGATATGGCTGATCTTGCGGCAGAATGGCGTGAGAAAATGGTTGAAACTGCTGCTGAAGCTTCTGAAGAACTTATGGATAAGTATCTTGATGAAGGTGATCTTTCTGAAGAAGACATTAAAGCTGGTATTCGTCAACGTTGTATTGATGTTGAGATTGTTCCAATGTTTTGTGGTTCTGCCTTTAAGAACAAAGGTGTTCAGACGTTACTTGATGCAGTAATTGATTACATGCCTGCTCCAATGGATGTTCCTGCGATTCAAGGTGAACTTGAAGATGGTACTACTGCTGAGCGTCATTCAACAGATGATGAACCTTTTGCTTCATTAGCGTTCAAAATCATGACTGACCCATATGTTGGTACTTTAACATTCTTCCGTGTTTATTCTGGTGTGTTGGCCGCTGGTAGCCCTGTATATAACTCAGTAAAAGCTAAGCGTGAGCGTGTTGGTCGTATCTTGCAGATGCATTCAAACTCTCGTGAAGAGATTAAAGAAGTACGTGCTGGTGATATCGCCTGTGCAGTAGGTCTTAAAGATACAACAACGGGTGATACATTATGCGATCCTGATAACCGTATTATTCTTGAGCGTATGGAATTCCCTGAGCCAGTTATCTCGATTGCGATTGAGCCTAAAACTAAGGCTGACCAAGAGAAGATGGGTATTGCTCTACAGAAGCTTGCTGCTGAAGATCCTTCATTCCGCGTACACTCTGATGAAGAAACGAATCAAACAATTATCTCTGGTATGGGTGAGCTTCACCTAGATATCATTGTTGACCGTATGAAACGTGAGTTCAGTGTTGAAGCTAACGTTGGTGCACCACAAGTATCTTACCGTGAAACAATTAAAACTGCGGTTGAAGCTGATGGTAAATTTGTACGTCAGTCTGGTGGTCGTGGTCAGTATGGTCACGTTGTATTCAAAATCTACCCACGTGAAGCGGGATCTGGATTTGAGTTTGTTAACTCTATCGTTGGTGGTGCTGTACCTCGTGAATACATTGGTGCAGTTGAAAAAGGTGCTAAAGCACAGCTTGAAAGCGGTGTAATCGCTGGCTTCCCAATGGTTGATGTAGGGGTTGAGCTTATCGATGGTTCATACCATGATGTTGACTCAAACGAAATGGCATTCTCTGTAGCAGCTGGTATGGGTATTAAGAATGGTACCCAGCAAGCTAACCCAGTTATTCTTGAGCCTATTATGGCTGTTGAAGTTACTACTCCAGAAGAGTACATGGGTGATATCATTGGTGACCTTAACCGTCGTCGTGGTATGGTTTCAAGCATGGATGATATTCCAACCGGTAAGTCAATCAAAGCTGAAGTTCCACTTTCAGAGATGTTTGGATATTCAAACTCAATGCGTTCATTAACTCAGGGGCGTGCTAACTACAGCATGGTGTTTGAGAAATATAATGATGCACCACGTAATATCCAAGAAGAAATCATTGCAAGTGCTAAAAAAGGCTCTTAATCTTTTTATATAAATTTATGGCTCGCTTTAATAGTGAGCCTTTGCTTAATATAGGTATTTTAAAATGGCAAAAGAAAAATTCGAACGCGCGAAATTGCATGTAAACGTTGGTACGATCGGTCACGTTGACCATGGTAAGACAACTCTTACAGCAGCACTAACAATTGTACAAGGTAAGAAGTTTGGTGGGGATATCAAAGATTTCGCATCTATCGATAACGCACCAGAAGAAAGAGATCGTGGTATCACTATCTCAACTTCACACGTTGAATATGAATCAGATACACGTCACTACGCACACGTAGACTGCCCAGGTCACGCCGACTATGTTAAAAACATGATCACTGGTGCTGCACAGATGGACGGAGCAATCCTAGTATGTTCAGCAGCAGACGGACCAATGCCACAGACACGTGAGCACATCCTTCTATCACGTCAGGTAGGTGTACCATACATCGTAGTATTCCTAAACAAAGCTGACATGGTTGACGACGAAGAGCTAATGGAGCTAGTAGAAATGGAAGTTCGTGAACTTCTAGATATGTACGAATTCCCAGGTGACGATACTCCAGTAATCATCGGTTCAGCTACTTTAGCAATCGCTGGTGACGAATCAGAGATCGGTGCTCCTGCTATCGGACGTTTAGTAGACGCTCTAGATGCATACATCCCAGATCCTACTCGTGAAACAGACAAGCCATTCCTAATGCCTGTAGAAGACATCTTCTCAATCCAAGGTCGTGGAACAGTAGCAACTGGACGTGTAGAAACTGGTGTAGTAAAAGTTGGTGAAGAAATCGAAATCGTAGGTATTCGCCCAACTCAAACAACAACAGTTACTGGTGTAGAAATGTTCCGTAAGCTTCTAGACCAAGGTGAAGCTGGTGACAACGTAGGTATCCTATTACGTGGTACTAAGCGTGAAGACATCGAGCGTGGTCAAGTTCTAGCACACAAAGGTTCTGTTACTCCACATACTAAGTTTGAAGCAGAAGTATATGTACTAGGTAAAGATGAAGGTGGACGTCACACTCCATTCTTTAACGGATACCGTCCACAGTTCTACTTCCGTACAACGGATGTAACTGGTGCATGTGAATTACCAGCAGGAACAGAAATGGTAATGCCTGGTGATAACGTACAAATGACTGTAGAGTTAATCAACCCAATCGCGATGTCAGAAGGTTTACGTTTTGCCATCCGTGAAGGTGGACGTACAGTTGGTGCAGGTGTTGTTGCTAAAATTATTGACTAATTTTAGATAACAAACATTTGTTATAAAAAAGGGAGCTTAGGCTCCCTTTTTTTGTCCAAATTTTAAGGCGGATAGTTGGCCAAAGTAATAAGTGTATTTATATGGGTATAGTTGAAAGGTGAATTTATGAAAATAAATCATTAAGTGTTGAATGATTTATATGTTCTCAATTATCAAATCTAAAATACCAGGCCTGGTAAAACTGTATTTCAATCTCATGAATGCCTAATGCACAGGTATAACTACTAGAAATGATAGATGTGAAATGAGAAGGCTAAAAATAATTTATGTTTATAAAGTAAAGTTGAAAGTTTAAATATGTAGTTATAATTTTTTAAGAGTCTAGTTTGTTAATGCTTCAGGGTGCTAGCTGAGTTGAGATTGAGTGTTTTTTTACATAAAAAAGGTTTCTTTATTTGAATGTTATAAGGGCTTGTTTTTATTTAATTTACTTGCTATAATCCGCTCCCTTAGTTTGTACGCCGCTAAATAGGCGTGCTTTTCTATATTCTAAATAAAAGAGAATAAATTATGGCGACTCAAAATATTCGTATTCGCTTGAAAGCGTTTGATCACCGTTTGATTGATCAATCAGCTCGAGAAATTACGGAAACTGCAAAAAGAACTGGTGCGCAAGTACGCGGTCCAATTCCAATGCCAACTCGTAAAGAGCGTTTTACAATTTTGATCTCACCGCACGTAAACAAAGATGCTCGTGATCAGTACGAAATTCGTACTCATAAGCGTTTGTTAGACATCGTTGATCCTACTGAAAAAACAGTAGATGCATTAATGAAGTTAGACTTAGCGGCCGGTGTAGACGTTCAATTGGAACTACGTTAATTCGTAGATAGCTAGTCATCAATCGTAATGACAAGCAACACTATAATAATGAGGTAATGATATGAGTATTGGTATCATTGGTAAAAAAATCGGAATGACTCGTGTTTTTAATAACGAAGGTATTTCAACTCCTGTAACAGTTGTTGAAGTGTCACCTAATCGTATTACACAGATTAAAACATTAGAAACTGATGGTTATTCTGCGATTCAGGTTACTACTGGATCAGTGCATGCAGGTCGCGTAAGCAAGCCTGCTGCTGGGCATTTTGCGAAAGCAGGTGTTGAAGCTGGTAAGGGTCTTTGGGAATTCCGTGCTGAAGAAGCAGATATGGAAGGACTAGAGGTAGGTTCTGAGTTAACTGTAGAGCGTTTCAATGAAATTGCTGTGGTTGATGTAACTGGTACTACTAAAGGTAAAGGTTTCCAAGGTGGTATTAAACGTCATAACTTCAGTATGCAAGATGCTACTCACGGTAACTCGATCTCTCACCGTTCAAACGGTTCAATCGGGCAAAACCAAACTCCAGGTCGTGTTTTCAAAGGTAAGAAAATGTCTGGTCACATGGGTGATGTTCGTCAAACAACACAGAACTTAGATTTAGTGAAAGTTGATGCAGAGAATGGTCTGTTATTGATTAAGGGTGCAGTCCCTGGTGCTAAAAACAGTACTGTCATTGTTCGTAAAGCTGTTAAGTAAGGTGGGCATGATGGATTTAAAATTAATCGAATTAGCTTCAGGTAAAGAAAACGGTACAGTTGCTGTTTCTGATGCCTTATTTGGTGTGGACTTCAATGAAGCTCTAGTACACCAAGTAGTGACTGCATATATGAATGCAGGACGTCAAGGAACTAAGGGTCAAAAGAACCGCGCTGCTGTAAGTGGTGGTGGTGCTAAGCCTTGGAACCAAAAAGGAACTGGTCGTGCACGTGCTGGTACTATCCGTAGCCCTATCTGGGTTGGTGGTGGACGTGCGTTCCCTGGTCATAACCGTGATTTCTCTCAAAAAGTAAACAAAAAAATGTACCGTGGTGCTATGCGTTCAATCGTAGCTGAGCTTGCTCGTACTGGTCGTTTAATTGTTGTTGATGATTTCAAGGTTGAAGCACCAAAGACTAAAGAATTTAATGCAAAACTAGCACAGTTAAATATTACTGATGCATTAGTTATCACTGAAGGTTTTGATGAGTACTTGTATTTGTCAGCTCGTAACCTTTATGGTGCGGATGTGTGTGATGTTGCGTCAATTGACCCTGTAAGCCTAATTGGTTTTCAGAATGTTGTAATGACTCAAGGTGCGGTTAAGCAGCTAGAGGAGCAATTAGCATGAAACAAGAAAGAATTCTAAAAGTATTGCTAGCACCACATGTTTCTGAAAAATCAGCAATCATGGCTGATGCAGCTAGTCAGTACGTATTCAAAGTAGAGCCGACAGCTACTAAAACTGAAGTAAAGGCAGCAGTTGAGTCTTTATTTGATGTAAAAGTGCAGTCTGTAAATATGATTAACCTTAAAGGTAAGCGAAAAGTCTTCAAAGGTCGTCAAGGACAGCGTAATGGTGTGCGTAAAGCAATCGTTCGTTTAGCTCCTGGTCAAGACATTGACTTCGCTTCAGCTGAATAAGGAGTTCACGCATGGCAATTATTAAAAAATCTAAACCGACTTCTCCAGGTCGTCGATTTGTTGTAAGTGTTGTTGAGCCAAGTTTACATAAAGGTAAACCTCATTCAGCGTTACTTGAAAAGAAATCAAAATCAGGTGGTCGTAACAACAACGGTCGTATTACTGTTCGTCACCACGGTGGTGGTCACAAGCAGCATTACCGTATGGTTGACTTCAAGCGTAGTAAAGCAGGAGTTCCTGCAACTGTTGAACGTCTTGAATATGATCCTAACCGTTCAGCTCATATTGCATTACTAAAGTATGCTGATGGTGAGCGTTCTTATATCATTGCTCCTAAGAACTTAGCAGCAGGTGATTTAGTTGAAACTGGTGATCATGTAGCAATTAAAACAGGAAACTGTTTACCGCTTCGCAATATCCCAGTAGGTACTATCGTTCACAACTTAGAGATGCGTCCAGGTAAAGGTGCTCAAATTGCACGTTCTGCTGGTGCTTCAGCTTCTATTGTTGGTAGAGATGGTCTTTACGTTCTAGTTCGTTTACGTTCTGGTGAAATGCGTAAGATCCTTGCTGAATGTAAAGCAACTATTGGTGAAGTTGGAAACTCTGAACATAGCTTACGTAAGCTAGGTAAGGCAGGTGCTAAGCGTTGGCGCGGTGTTCGTCCTACTGTTCGAGGTGTTGCGATGAACCCTGTTGATCACCCACACGGTGGTGGTGAAGGTCGTACTTCTGGTGGACGTAACCCAGTTACTCCATGGGGTGTACCGACTAAAGGTAAGAAGACTCGTAGCAATAAACGTACTGATGGAATGATCGTACGTCGTAGAAACAAAAAATAAGGAAGGACACTGATGCCACGTTCAGTTAAAAAAGGACCTTTTGTTGATAATCACTTATATAAAAAAGTGGTAGAGGCACAAGAATCTGGTAATAAACGTCCAATTAAGACATGGTCTCGTAGATCAATGATCTTACCTGATATGATCGGTTTAACAATTGCCGTTCATAATGGTAAAGAGCACATTCCAGTTTTCGTATCAGAAAACATGGTTGGTCACAAATTGGGTGAATTTTCAATGACTCGTTATTATCGCGGCCATGCTGCGGATAAGAAAGCTAAGCGCTAGTAGGGGATTATTATGCAAGTAAGTGCAACACATAAATTTGCTCGTATCTCTCCACAGAAAGCTCGCCTTGTAGCAGACTTAATCCGTGGTAAAGATGTGGAAACAGCAGTTAATATTTTAGCATTCAGCGACAAAAAAGCCGCTGATCTAATCAAAGGGGTTTTAAACTCTGCGATTGCAAATGCTGAAAATAATGAAGGTGCTGATATCGATGAATTAAAAGTTACTGCAGCATATGTAAATGCTGGGCCTATCATGAAGCGCATGCGTGCTCGTGCAAAAGGTCGTGGTAACCGTATATTAAAACGTATCAGTCACATCACTGTCACTGTTGGCGATAAATAAGGAGAATCAGAATGGGTCAAAAAGTTCATCCTATTGGGATTCGTCTTGGGATCACAAAAGATTGGAATTCTCGTTGGTACGCGGATAGCAAAAACTATTCTGATAACTTAATCAGTGATGTTGAGATTCGTAACGAGTTAAATGCAAAATTAAAACATGCTTCTATCAGTAAAATTAACATTGAACGTGTAGCAAATGGAGTTCGTGTAACTATCCATACTGCTCGTCCTGGTGTTGTTATTGGTAAGAAGGGTGAAGATATTGAAAAGCTAAAAGCTGCGCTTTCAGCTAAAACTGGTTTGCCAGTAAGTATCAATATTGAAGAAATCAAAAAACCTGAACTAGATGCTAAATTAGTTGCTGAGTCTATTGCTCAACAATTAGAGAAGCGTATCCAGTTCCGTCGTGCCATGAAGCGTGCTGTAGGTAATGCAATGCGTATTGGTGCTGAAGGTATTAAGGTTACGGTTTCAGGTCGTTTAAACGGTGCTGATATTGCACGTGCTGAATGGTATAGAGAAGGGCGTGTACCTTTACATACTTTCCGTGCTGATATCGACTATGCAACTTTCGAAGCAGACACAACTTACGGCAAAATTGGCGTAAAAGTATGGATCTTCAAAGGTGAGAAGCTAGGTAAGCTTGCATTAGATGACAATAATCAATCTAAGGGCAAAAAAGGCCGTAATTAAAAGGATTTCCAACTATGTTAATGCCTAAACGTACAAAATTTAGAAAAGTACACAAAGGACGTAACCGTGGTCTAGCACAGGTCGGTAACAAAGTTAGCTTTGGTGATTTTGGTCTTAAGGCTGTAGAAAGAGGCCGTATGACTTCACGTCAAATCGAAGCTGGTCGTCGTGTTATGACTCGTCACGTTAAGCGTGGAGCCAAAATTTGGATCCGCGTATTCCCTGATAAGCCAATCACAAACAAACCTCTTGAGGTTCGTATGGGTAAAGGTAAGGGTAGTGTTGAATATTGGGTAGCTCAGATTCAGCCGGGTCGTGTTTTATTCGAAATCCAGGGTGTAAATGAGCAATTAGCTCGCGAAGCGTTTGAGCTTGCAGCGGCTAAATTACCTTTTAAAACACAAGTTGTAACAAGAACGGTGATGTAAATGACTGCTAAAGAATTAAATGAAAAAACAGTTGAAGAGCTTAATGCTGAGTTGCTTGATCTTTTGAAAGAGCAATTTAACTTAAGAATGCAAAATGCAACTGGTCAGTTATCTAACACTGCGCAATTAAAAACGACTCGTCGTTCTATTGCTCGTGTTAAAACCATCATTCGTCAAAAAGTGAGTAAGTAAAGATGGCTGGTCAAGAAAATAAAGCACGTACTATGCAGGGTGTTGTTGTAAGTAATGGTATGCAAGATTCTATCGTTGTTTCAATTGCACGTTTCATCAAACATGCGAAATACAAAAAATTCGTTAAGAAATCAACTAAAGTAATGGCACATGATGCTGAAAATGCTTGTGGAGTTGGTGATACAGTTACTATTCAAGAAACTGCTCCTATCTCTAAAAACAAGTCATGGACTTTAGTTTCTATTGACGAAAAAGCAAAAATTTAAGTTTTATAGCATTTCCGAAAATTATCTGTTATAATTCTCGGAATCTACTTAGCCACTTTAAAGAATAAGCCTAATTTTAGATTAGGAACTGCTCTTTTTAGTGGTTTTTGTGCTGTAAGTAATTTTTAAGTTTATGGATGGAGTACCACCATGATTCAAATGCAAACTGTGCTTGATGTTGCTGATAACAGCGGAGCAAAGCGTGTCCAATGCATTAAAGTGTTAGGCGGATCAAAACGTCGTTACGCTGGTGTTGGTGACGTAATAAAAGTGAGTGTAAAAGAAGCTGCACCACGTGGAAAAGTGAAGAAAGGTGATGTATATAACGCCGTAGTTGTTCGTACAGCTAAGGGTGTAAGACGTCAAGATGGTTCTTTGATTAAGTTTGATGGCAATGCTGCTGTAATTCTTAACGCAAAACATGAGCCTATCGGAACACGTATCTTCGGTCCAGTAACTCGTGAGTTACGAAACGACAAGTTTATGAAAATCGTTTCTTTAGCTCCTGAAGTTCTATAAGGAAGACGTAATGAATCGTTTAAAAAAAGGTGATGAAGTTATCGTTATTACTGGTAAAGACAAGGGGAAACGTGGTTCTGTTTCTTCAGTTTTATCTAACGGTAAGGTTCTAGTAGATGGTATCAACCTTGTTAAGAAACACACTAAAGCAAATCCTATGACTGGTGCGCAAGGTGGAATTGTTTCTAAAGAGATGCCAATCGATGCCTCAAATGTGGCTTTAGTAAATCCTGAAACAAATAAAGCTGACAAAGTTGGTTTTAAAGTTGAAGGTGATGCAAAAATCCGTTTCTTTAAATCTAATGGTAAAGCGATTGACGCTTAATTAAGGGTATAAAGATGGCAAGATTACAAAAAATGTATAAAGAGCAGGTTGTTTCTAAATTAGTAGAACAATTTGGTTATCAGTCGCCAATGCAGGCACCTAAGTTGACTAAGATTACAATCAACATGGGTGTAGGTGAAGCGATTGCTGATAAAAAAGTTTTAGATAGTGCTGTTTCTGATATGGAAGCAATTGCAGGTCAGAAAGCAATTAAAACTTTAGCTCGTAAATCAGTAGCAAGCTTTAAGGTCCGTGATGGATACCCTTTAGGTTGTAAAGTGACTTTACGTGGTGAAAAGATGTATGAGTTCCTTGATCGTTTAATCAATATTGCGTTACCTCGTGTACGTGACTTCCGTGGTGTAAACCCGAAAGCATTTGATGGTCGTGGAAACTATAACTTAGGCCTTAAAGAGCAAATTATTTTCCCTGAAATCGAGTTTGAAAAAGTTGATAAAATCCGCGGGATGGATATTAACTTCGCAACTACTGCACAAACTAACGATGAAGCGAAAGCTCTTTTAGAAGCCTTTAACTTTCCGTTTAAGAAATAGAGGTTTTTCTAATGGCTAAGCAATCAATGATTATGCGCGAAGAAAAACGTGCAAAAACAGTTGCTAAATATGCAGAGAAACGTGCTGCATATAAAAAAGCATCTGTAGATATGTCTTTGAGTTTCGAAGAGCGTATGGATGCAATGGAAAAGCTAGCTGCTCTTCCTCGTAATGCATCGCCTGTTCGTCAGCGTAATCGCTGTCGTATTACAGGGCGCCCACACGGTGTTTATAGAAAATTTGGATTATCACGTAACATGCTAAGAGAATTAGCAATGGCAGGTGATGTTCCTGGATTAAGAAAAGCCAGTTGGTAAGGATAAATATCTATGAGTATGTCTGATCCAATTGCTGATATGTTAACACGCATTCGTAACGGCCAAATGGCTGGTCACTCGAATGTAGTAATGCCTTCTTCAAAAGTAAAAGCAGCAGTTGCTAAAGTTTTGTCTGATGAAGGTTTTATCTCTGCATACAGCATAAATGACAAAGATGGAAAAGCTGAATTATCAGTGGATCTTAAGTATTTTGATGGTAAACCTGTTATTGATATGATTAAACGTGTAAGCCGTCCAGGTCTTCGTGTTTATAAAAACAAAGATGAGTTACCTAAAGTAATTGGCGGTCTTGGTATCGCTGTAATTTCAACGTCAAAAGGTATTATGACTGACCGCGATGCTAGACAAGCTGGTATCGGTGGCGAAGTTGTTTGCTACGTAGCATAAGGAAATTATTATGTCTAGAATTGCAAAAGCTCCAGTGAACTTACCTGCAGGTGTAGAACTTTCAGTTGATGGCTCTACTGTCACTGTAAAAGGTTCTAAAGCATCTCTAACTAAAGTGTTTAACTCTTCAGTTGTTGTTAAGAATGATGCTGGCGTTGTAACTTGTGCTCCTATTGAAGGTGCACCAAACGGTTGGGCTCAAGCAGGTACTGCTCGTTCAATCATCAATAACATGGTTATTGGTGTAACTGACGGTTTTGAAAAGAAATTAGAATTAGTTGGTGTTGGTTACCGTGCTAAAGCTGAAGGTAAGGCATTAGATCTTACTTTAGGTTTTTCACACCCAGTTAAACACGTATTGCCTGAAGGTATTACTGTTGAAACTCCAACCCAAACTGAAATTGTTGTAAAAGGTGCAGATAAGCAAGTTGTTGGACAAGTTGCTGCTGAAATCCGCGCGTATCGTCCACCTGAGCCTTATAAAGGTAAGGGTGTTAAATACGCTGGTGAGCGCATTTTACGTAAAGAAGCTAAGAAGAAATAAGGCTGAGTCGATATGGATAAGAAAACAGCCCGTCTTCGTAGAGCTAAGAAAACTCGTGGAAAGATTCTGGAACTTAAAATGCCAAGACTTTGCGTACACCGCACAGCTCAGCATATTTATGCACAGTTAATTTCTGCAAGTGGTTCAGAAGTGATTGCTTCTAGCTCTACTGTACAAGCGGACGTTAAAAAAGAAATTAGTAACACTGGTAATAAAGACGCTGCTGCTGCAGTAGGTAAAGCGATTGCTGAAAAAGCAAAAGCTGCCGGAATTACAGCTGTTGCTTTTGACCGTTCTGGTTTTAAATATCACGGACGCATCCAACAATTAGCAGAATCAGCCCGTGAAAACGGTCTTGAATTTTAATAGAAGGATTAATTATGTCTTCACGTGAATTACAAGACGGACAAGATGGTCTAATTGAAAAATTAGTCAACGTACGTCGTGTTGCTAAAGTTGTTAAAGGTGGTCGTGTATTTGCATTCTCAGCACTTGCGGTAGTAGGTGATGGAGAAGGTAAAGTAGGATACGGTAGCGGTAAAGCTAACGAAGTTCCTGTGGCTATCAAAAAAGCAATGGAAAAAGCTCGTCGTAATATGAGAGATGTACATTTAAATAATGGTACTATCCAATACCCAATTAACTTCAAACAAGGTGCAGCTAACATTGTTATGCTTCCAGCTTCTGAAGGTACTGGTGTAATTGCTGGTGGTGCTATGCGTGCAGTTTTAGAAGCTGCAGGTGTTAAAGATGTACTTTCAAAGTGTGTAGGTACTACACGCCCAGTTAACGTTGTTCGTTCTACGGTTAATGCATTAACAGGTATTTCAAGTCCTGATTATATTGCAGCTAAACGTGGCAAAACAGTTAATGAAATTGTAGGTGAGTAAGATGTCAGATAAGAAATATGTCACTTTGACGTTGGTAAAGAGCACAATTGGTCGTTTACCTTCGCACAAAGCATGTGTATCTGGTCTTGGTCTGAGAAAGATGCACCAAACAGTAAGCGTTATTGATACTCCTGAAAATCGTGGAATGATCAATAAGGTTTCCTATTTGCTTAAGGTAGAGGAAGCATAAAATGCAGTTAAATACTCTTAAACCTGCTGAAGGTTCTAAACCTTCTAAAAAGCGTGTAGGACGTGGTCAAGGTTCTGGCTGGGGTAAGATGGGTGGCCGTGGTCATAAAGGTCAGAAGTCTCGCTCTGGTGGTATGCCTAAGATTGGTTTTGAAGGTGGGCAAATGCCTCTTCAAAGAAGATTACCTAAAGTTGGTTTCTCTTCACGCAAATCTGCATATGCAACTGAGATTCGTCTAGATACATTAGCAAAAATTGATGCTGATATCATTGACGTAGCAGCGCTTAAAGCGGCTGACGTGATTGGTGAGAAAATTAAAGTTGTTAAAGTTATTAACTCTGGTGAAGTAACTAAAGCAATTAAATTATCTGGCATTAAAGCTACTGCTGGTGCTAAGGCCGCTATTGAAGCAGCCGGCGGATCAGTAGAAGCCTAATTATGAATAGTTCTATTGCATCAGGTATGGGTGATTTAAAAAACAAAATTCTTTTTGTTTTGGGTGCTCTAATCGTTTATAGATTAGGTACTCATATCCCTGTACCATCAATTGATCCAGTTGCCCTAGCAGCAATGTTTGAACAGCAAAAGGGTACCATTCTAGACATGTTTAACATGTTTTCGGGTGGTGCCCTTCAGCGTTTATCTATTTTTGCACTTGGAATCATGCCTTATATTTCGGCGTCGATTATTATGCAGCTTCTTACCGTAGTTTCTCCAACATTGGAGCAACTTAAGAAAGAAGGTGAGCAAGGTCGTCGTAAAATCACACAGTACACGCGTTACGGTACTGTTGTATTGGCTACTTTCCAAGCGTTAGGTGTTGCTATTGCACTGGAATCACAAAATGTGAATGGTATGTCGGTAGTAATTGACCCAGGCTTGATGTTTAGGCTTACGGCAGTTATTACACTGGTTGGTGGTACTATTTTCCTAATGTGGTTAGGAGAGCAGATTACCGAGCGTGGTATTGGAAATGGTATATCTTTGATTATCTTTGCCGGTATCGTTGCAGGTTTACCAGCAGCTCTAGGTGGGACATTTGAACAGGTTAATACAGGTGCTATGCACGCAATTACGATTTTTGTATTGCTTGCTTTAGTATTTGCAGTTATTGCGTTTGTTGTTTTCGTTGAACGAGGACAGCGTCGTATTCCTGTTCACTATGCGCAAAAGATGCGTGGGCGTAAGTTATATGGTGGTCAAGAGTCACATCTACCACTTAAACTTAATATGGCTGGAGTGATTCCTCCCATCTTTGCTTCGAGCATTATTCTATTCCCTGCCACATTAGGTGGCTGGTTTGGAAGTGCTGAAGGTCTAGGATGGTTGAAGGACATCGCCACGACGATGTCACCAGGTCAACCGCTTTATGTACTTTTGTATGCAATAGCTATTATCTTCTTTTGTTTCTTTTATACAGCGATTGTATTTAATCCTAAAGAAACAGCAGATAACTTAAGAAAATCAGGTGCCTATTTACCAGGTATCAGACCCGGAGCACAAACAGCTCGTCATATTGATAGTATTATGGGCCGTCTAACATTAGCCGGAGCTGTATACATCACTGCGGTATGTTTGTTGCCAGAGTTCCTTATTTTATATTGGAACGTTCCATTCTATTTTGGTGGAACTTCACTGCTCATCATTGTTATTGTTGTCATGGATTTCATGACGGCCGTTCAGGCTCAGATGCAATCTAGCCAATACGAAGGAATGATGAAAAAAGCAAATTTAAAAGGTAAATAACAAAACTTGTTATATATCTGGTATTTAGGTTGAAAGACGTGTATAATTGCCCGTTTTTCAGTAGATGGAATTAAAGGGAGCGCAAAATGGCTCGTATTGCCGGCGTAAACATTCCAGTTAACAAGCACATTGTTATTGGATTGACTTCGATCTACGGTGTTGGTTCTACTTCAGCTCAGAAAATATGTGATGCTGTAAAGATAGATCCAGCTACGAAGGTTCGAGAACTAACTGAAGAACAGTTAGAAGCACTTCGTTCAGAAGTTACAAATTATAAAATTGAAGGTGATCTTCGTCGTGAAGTATCTATGAACATTAAGCGATTAATGGACATGGGTTGCTATCGTGGAATCCGTCACCGTCGTAGTCTACCTCTTCGTGGACAACGTACAAAAACTAATGCACGTACTCGTAAAGGTCCTGTAAGACCTATTAAGAGATAACGCATAATTGCGAGATTAGATATGGCAAAAGCTAAAGCAAATTCGCGTGTTAAAAAGAAAGTAAAACAGGTTGTAACGGATGCCGTTGCACACGTTCACGCTAGTTTCAATAACACAATTGTGACAATCACAGATCGTCAAGGTAATGCACTTTGCTGGGCAACTTCTGGTGGTAGTGGATTCCGTGGTTCTCGTAAGAGTACTCCATTCGCTGCACAGGTTGCTGCAGAACGAGCTGGTCAAATGGCTCACGACTACGGTGTTAAGAACGTTGAAGTTATGGTTAAAGGTCCTGGACCTGGCCGTGATTCTGCTGTTCGTGGTTTACATAGTGCTGGTTTCAAAATTACATCAATTTCTGATGTAACTCCGATTCCACACAACGGTTGCCGTCCACCTAAGAAACGTCGCGTTTAATATTTGAGGTTAACATGGCTAGATATATTGGTCCAAAGTGTAAACTTGCTCGTCGTGAAGGTACTGATCTTTTTCTTAAAAGCGGTGTTCGTAGCATCGAATCTAAGTGTAAGATTGATCAACTACCAGGTCAACACGGAGCAGGACGTAAGCGCGTAACAGAATACGGCTTACAGTTACGTGAAAAACAAAAAGTACGTCGTATGTACGGTGTACTAGAGAAAAAATTCCGCCTTTATTATAAAGAAGCGGATCGACGTAAGGGTTCAACAGGTGTTAACTTGTTACAAATCCTTGAGAGCCGTTTAGATAACGTTGTTTATCGTATGGGGTTTGCTTCTACTCGTTCTGAAGCACGCCAATTGGTTTCTCATAAGTCGATTTTAGTAAATGGTCAATCAGTAAATATTCCTTCATTTGAAGTTTCTGCTGGTGACATCGTTGCTATTAGAGAGAAATCTCGTAACCAAACTCGCATCGCGACTGCATTAGAACTTAATGCACAAGCTGGTGGGGTTAGCTGGGTTGAAGTTAACAAGTCTGCATTTGAAGGTACATTCAAAAATGTTCCTGATCGTTCAGATCTATCTGCTGATATTTCAGAAAACTTAATTGTTGAGCTTTACTCTAAGTAAACTTTGATTTGATACGGGAGATAACTTCGAATGCAAGAGATGTTAGAACAGTTGTTAACACCGCGTTTAGTTGATATTGATAGAAAGACTCCATTTCATAGCCGTGTAACTTTAGAACCACTAGAACGTGGTTTTGGTCACACGCTAGGTAATGCACTACGTCGTATTCTATTATCATCTATGCCTGGTGCTGCTATTGTAGAAGCCAAAATTGATGGTGTTTTACACGAATACTCTTCAATTGAAGGTGTAAGAGAAGATGTTTTAGAAATTCTTTTAAACCTTAAAGAAGTTGCAGTTAAGCTTAACGCTAGTGATAGCGCTGAGTTGACGCTGAACAAAAAAGGTCCTGCTGTTGTGCGTGCTTCAGATATCGTGTTAAACCACGATACTGAAATCGCTAACCCTGATCATGTAATTGCACATGTTTCAGAAGGTGCAGAATTGAATATGACAATCAAAGTTGCGACTGGCATGGGTTACCAAGCTGCTCCAACTGCGACTGACTCACAGATTGGTGTTTTACGTTTAGACGCCAGTTACAGTCCTGTTCATACAGTAAGTTACGAAGTACAGAACGCTCGTGTTGAACAGCGTACTGACTTAGACAAGTTAATTCTTGACGTAGTAACTGATGGTACTTTAGATCCTGAAGATGCAATCAAACAAGCAGCAACGGTTCTACATTATCAGCTTAATGCTTTTGTTGATCTTAAGCATAAAGAAGTTGTTGCACCGGAAGAAGAAGAGAATGAATTTGATCCTATCTTCTTACAGCCTGTTGATGATCTTGAGTTAACAGTACGTTCAGCTAACTGTTTGAAAGCAGAACAAATTTATTATATTGGTGACCTAGTACAGAGAGCTGAGCCTCACTTACTTAAAACACCAAACTTAGGTAAAAAATCTCTACAAGAAATCAAAGATGTTCTTGCTCAGAGAGGTCTAAGCCTAGGTACTAAGTTAGAAAACTGGCCACCAGCAAGTTTGGTAAGTAAAGAGTCAGCTTAATTATAAGGAAGCTATCATGCGTCATGGTAAGACAGGTCGTAAGTTAAATCGTAACAGCTCGCACCGTAAGGCAATGTTTAAAAACATGTCTGCTTCACTTATCGAACACGAAGTGATTCGTACTACGGTTGCTAAGGCTAAAGAACTTCGCGGAGTTGCTGAGCCTTTAATCACGTTGGCAAAAAATGACAGCGTACATAACCGTCGTACTGCGTTTGCACGTTTAGGCGATAAAGCAGCTGTTGGTAAGTTATTCAGTGAACTTGGTCCTCGTTACCAAGCTCGTCCAGGTGGATATATCCGCATTTTAAAATGTGGTTTCCGCCCTGGTGATAATGCACCAATGGCAATTGTTGAATTAGTTGACCGTCCGGTTGCTGATTCAGCTGCTGAGTAATCAGATTTAAAAGCCCGCTCTAAGCGGGCTTTTTTATATCTTTTGAAAAGTTTTCTTATGTTCGACACTCACTGTCATCTAAATTCTTATTTTAATACTCCTCTTGATTTTCCAGATTCTATAAATTCTTATTTAGCTGTTTCCACGCAGGTTGATGATTGGCTAGATACCATTAAATTTGCTTCTCAACATCATAATGTTTTAGCTGCATTAGGTATCCATCCTTGGTTTGTTAAGGAATCCTACGGTATTGATTTAGTTGTTCTTAAAAGTTTAATTTCAGAATATGGCATTACGGCTATCGGAGAAATTGGTCTTGATTTTAATGAACAATATAAAAAGAGTAGAACGATACAAATTCAATGTTTTGAGCAACAACTTCAAATAGCTGAAAGTCATCAACTACCGCTATCCTTGCATTGTGTTAAAGCCCATAATGAAATGCTGGGTTTACTCAAAGGGTGCAATTGCATTGGTGTAGTTCATGGTCTGGGTACGAGTGTACAAATTGCACAGCAGTATATTGATTTAGGCTTTAAATTTGGAGTCAATGCGGTAGCGGTTCGTGAGAATGCAAAACGTTATCATGCGTTAATAAAACGTTTTGGAGTAGAACATATTGTTTTAGAAACTGATTATCCTAATATCAATTTACCAGGCCTGGTAAATCCATCACTTAATGATATTCATGTTGTTGCTAAAACAGTAGCGAATATTTTATGTGTTTCTGTTGAAGATGTTATTCAACAAACCGATTATAATGCTGAGCAAATATTTAAAAGAAACGTGTTATGAATATAAATGATGCTTTGTATGAAAGAAGTCTGCTTGTTTTTGAAGAACAAGGTCTTCTAAATTTAATAAATTCTCATGTATTAGTTGCTGGTGTAGGTGGCGTAGGTGGCTTTGTTATTGAAGCACTGGCAAGAGCAGGGGTCGGTCAATTAACGATGGTAGATCACGATGATGTTTCTCCTTCTAATAAGAATCGTCAGATTATTGCTCTAGATTCAACTCTTGGCAAAAATAAGGCTGTTGTGATGGCACAACGTATAGCTGATATTAACCCTAATTGTAAAGTGAATGTACTACAGTCATTCCTATCACCAGAGGATATGGAGCCGTTATTAGCCCAAGGCTTTGATTTTGTAGTGGATGCAATAGATAGCCTTAACTGTAAAGCTAATCTAGTGATTACGGCAGTTAAAAAGGATATACCCGTGGTTTCTAGTATGGGTGCAGGCCGTAGAGTTGATCCAACTAAAATCGCATTAGCAGATATCTCTAAAACCCACGGTTGTGCTCTAGCTCGTAATATGCGTCAAAGACTCAAAAAACAAGGTATTAAAAAAGGGGTTATGACTGTTTTTTCTACCGAGATACCTAAAGAGCCAGGGCCAATGGAAGAAATTGAAGGTGCCCGTGGTAGGGTGGTTAATGGCACGGCGAGTTATATGCCAGGGATTTTTGGTTTGATGTTAGCAGGGCATGTGATTACTTCGATTGCTCATTCTGAGTAGTTAAAAAATCATAGGATACAACCTCCATCCTTAAAGCTATATGTAAATTACCAGGCCTGGTATGCCCAGTGGCTCTATTCATTCATTTTGAGCATAGGGTATATTCAGTTTACCAGTTGGTATAAACCTTTAGAGTTTACTGTTTTAGCGGCGTTCTTGACTTCACCATTATCCATTAATTGCTGTATCTCTTTTTTAAGTACCTTCTGGCTCTCTGTTTGAGACATACCAGCTTTAATCTCTGAATTATAAAGTAGCTTCAGTAAAATATAATCTAAGCCTGTAAGTAGCTCTATTTTGCTATCATCATTGGCAATGCTTGGATTGACCCAGCTTGCATCATTTGGCAGTCCTAATACTTGCGTGGTTTCTTCTACAACACATGAAACTAGTAATCCTCGGCTATAATCATGGTCTACTGGTAAAACTACATCAGCTTGAATAATTTCATTTTGTTTATTGGTTTTATAGCTACCCATACAGTGGCTGTCTTTTTCTAGGTTTTTAACCGTTGATCCTGTGTACTTTTTTATTATGTCAGCGTAATTTTTATCTTTGGTTAGGTAGATTGTAAAGTTAGCGACTGAATTTTTTGCAGGCTGAATGTCTAGGCCTGTAATATCTGCCAAATGTTTGAGATGTGCGTTAAACAATTTTTCAACTAAATTGTTTTTTTTGAGATGTTGGTAATTAAACTGATAGCGAATTGGCTGTTGCCATTTTAAAATCCGCTTATGAGTTTTTTTATACTCATTTTTAAGAGCGATCTCTTGAAAGGATTTAAGAATATATTGTGGGTTTTGCCAAAGAGTAAATTTGTTAGAAGTCTTGTTTGGTTGAGCTTTTTCTAGATGACTTTCTGCATAACTATTAGAACCATACAGAAAAAGTGATATTGCCAAAACCAAAACAGATGATAGGTTTAAATTTAAAATCGTTTTGTTAAACCACATCAACATTCACCTAAAATCTTTATACCCTATGCTCAAAGTCTATGGCTGGCTAACTATGGCCAACCACAGGTTTTACCAGGCCTGGTAATTTACAACATATTCTTTAAATAGAACCCTGTATGTGACTCTTTACAAGCCGCAATGGTTTCTGGTGTACCGGTTGCAACAATGGTCCCACCTCCAGAACCACCTTCTGGCCCTAAATCGACAATCCAGTCCGCTGTTTTAATGACATCTAAATTATGTTCGATAATCACAATGGTGTTTCCTTGGTCTCGCAGGTGTCTAATGACTTTTAGTAACAATTCAATATCATGAAAGTGCAGGCCTGTGGTAGGTTCATCTAAAATATATAGCGTATTACCAGTATCTCGTTTAGATAGCTCTTTAGCTAGCTTAACACGCTGTGCTTCACCACCAGAGAGGGTCGTAGCACTTTGGCCGAGTTTGATATAACCCAGACCGACTTCCATCAGCATTTGCAGTTTACGAGCAATTACAGGAATCACATCAAAGAATGCTCGAGCATCTTCCACGGTCATCTCTAAAATTTCATGAATGTTTTTGCCTTTGTATTGAACTTGCAAGGTTTCGCGATTATAACGAGCCCCTTCACACACATCGCAAGGTACATAAACATCTGGTAAAAAATGCATTTCAACTTTAAGTACACCATCACCTTGGCAAGCTTCACAGCGTCCGCCTTTAACGTTAAAACTAAAACGACCAGGGTTATAACCACGTGCACGTGATTCTGGTGTAGCAGCAAGTAGCTCACGAATCGGTGTGAATAATCCGGTATAAGTCGCTGGGTTAGAGCGAGGTGTACGGCCAATGGCAGATTGGTCAATATTGACCGACTTATCAAAATGCTCCATTCCAGATAGTTTGGTATAAGGGGCAGGCGTATGTTGTGCTTTATTTAATTCATTAGCCGCTAGCTTGGATAAAGTACCGTTTATGAGTGTTGATTTACCTGAACCCGAAACACCGGTTACACATGTTAACAAACCTGCTGGAATCTTTAAGGTGACGTCTTTTAGGTTGTTTCCGCTAGCACCTTCAATGGTAAGCCATTTGTCGGTAGCTTCTAGACGTTCGCCAGGCACTTCAATTTTACGAGTGCCTTTTAAAAATTGACCTGTTAATGAGTTGGGATTATTCATAACTTCTTCTGGTGTGCCTTCGGCCATAATGCGGCCGCCGTGAATACCTGCGCCAGGGCCAATATCAAGCACATAGTCAGCGGCTCTAATGGCATCTTCATCGTGTTCTACCACAATCACCGTATTACCCAAATCACGTAAATGCGTTAAGGTCGCTAGTAGGCGGTCATTATCACGTTGGTGCAGTCCAATTGAGGGCTCATCAAGTACATACATCACACCTACCAGGCCTGCTCCAATTTGGCTGGCAAGGCGAATGCGTTGTGCTTCACCACCCGAAAGTGTGTCGGCACTGCGGTTTAACGTTAGGTAATTAAGTCCCACATTGACCAGAAAAGTTAAGCGGTCATGCACTTCTTTAATGATTTTGCTGGCGATTTCACCTTTGGCACCCTTTAAAGCTAAGGTACCAAAAATCTCATGCAGTTCGCCAACAGGAAGTTCGGTTAAAGAGGGTAGGCTGTATTCGGTAATAAAGACATTACGTGCTGCTTCATTTAAACGTGTGCCGTGGCAACTTTTACAAGGTGTTGTTACACGAAATTTTTCTAATTCATCGCGTACCGCTTTACTTTCAGTCTCGGTAAAACGGCGTTCCATATTAGGTAGTACACCTTCAAAACGACGTGTATCGCTGTATTTACCGTGAGGAAGTGGAATCTTCTCTCGACCAGAACCGAATAGGATGATTTTTTTATGTTTTTCATCCAGGTTCTCCCAAGACTCTTCTACATCAAAACCATAGTGCTCGGCCAGCGCTTTTAGCAAATCATAATAGTATTTATGACGGCGATCCCAGCCACGAATTGCACCGCCAGCCAAGCTTAACTCTGGATGAGTAATCACTCGTTCAGGATCAAAACTCTCTTTAATGCCTAAACCATCACAGGTTGGGCAAGCTCCATGTGGATTGTTAAATGAGAAAATACGCGGTTCTAACTCAGGTACTGAGTAGCCACAATGTGGACAAGAAAACTTTTCTGAAAACAGTAGGGCAAAGTCATCATCTTCATCCATTGGTAATACTTGGGCAATGCCGTCGGCTAAACGTAATGCTGTTTCAAACGATTCAGCTAAACGTTGTTTAATGTCCTCTCGTACTTTAAAGCGGTCAACAATGACTTCAATGTCATGTTTTTTGTTTTTATCTAATTCAATAGTGCCATCTAAATCCATCACCTTGCCATCAATACGGGCACGAATAAAGCCTTGAGCTTGTAGCTCATCTAACAGGTTGTGATGTTCCCCTTTTTTGCCGCGTACAATCGGCGCAATCAACAGACATTTAGTGCCTTCTGGCAAGGTTAAGGTGTGGTCAACCATTTGGCTAACGGTTTGGGCTTCTAAATCACAACCATGCGTTGGGCAACGAGGTGTACCTGCACGAGCAAACAGTAAACGAAGGTAATCATAGATTTCAGTCACCGTACCTACGGTAGAGCGTGGGTTGTGAGAAGTAGATTTTTGCTCAATGGATATAGCTGGAGAAAGGCCTTCAATATGATCAAGGTCCGGCTTTTCCATAACCGACAAAAACTGACGAGCATAGGCTGAAAGTGACTCAACATAACGGCGTTGGCCTTCGGCATAAATGGTATCAAAGGCTAAAGAAGATTTACCCGAACCAGATAATCCTGTAATAACAATTAGCTTATCTCTGGGTAGAGTCACATCAATGTTTTTTAAGTTATGGGTGCGGGCACCGCGAATAACAATTTCTTCTAACATGGCCTAGATTCCATTTAAATTTTAGCAATCAGCTATTATAGCAAGATTCTAAAAATGAACGAGTGCTTACTTAATTAGCGATAACTTTCTATTTAAAAAGGGAATTTACAGGCCTGGTCATAATGCTTGAAATACTTTAGAACCAGGATTGATGAAGTGATCGTTTTACGATTGTGTTTAAGCGAACAGAACTCAATAAGGCAGTAAGATTGTGCCAGAGATGTTTACAGTAATTTGGCTTTGGCCCGCTTCAACGACTGGTGCCGCCATTTTAGAAGACATCATCGCCATTTCTGAATTAGCATACATCGGTCTTGGCTGAAAACTATTAGGGGTATTGATTCGGGTTTCTAATATTTTGAATGATGGAACATTGAAACCATGCGCAATTCTTGATGCTTGGTCTCTAAATTGTAGAATAGCCTTGTCGGTCAATTTTCCTAAAATTTTATGTTTCAATGCATCAGATACGCCAAATTGCATTGATTGATAGGCTAAGTAAGGTTGGATTTTAGTCAAAACTTTTACCAGGCCTGGTTTATTTTCTAAAGTTAAAACCAAACTTTGTTGGCCACGCCAATGGCTAATAACCTTTTTGGTATAGACAGGTTGAATGCTGTACTGAGAGGTTTTAACAATAATGTCAGGGTAAGGCTTTAAAGCTTTGATTGCAGATTGCATTTGCCTATTTATTTCATTGGCCACCGCTTGAGGTGAAATGCCCTCAGCAACTCGGTTAAATGTCATTGAAATAATGTCATTAGGTACATTTTGCATTTCTGAGATAGAAAAACTAACCCGGTTTCCTTGCGGTTGAGTGCTGTCTGCAAAAGCAGGATTGGTTAGATTAAATAAAAATAGAAATCCAGACAAAATTAACGAATGTTTGAAGGTTAATCGTTTCACTTTTTAAGCTCCTTAAGGAATCGTTAAGATACCTTTGATGTGCATTGCTCATTAACAAAATAGCCTGTAAATTAGGCGGCTAATAATCCATTTATAAACCTATTCAGGTTTTCTAATGATTTAGTTAGCTAATTTCTCGATTATAACGTTAGATTTTATGAAGTTTGTTATAATTTCGCCGCTTAATACTAAGCAATTCATTAAACCAAAATCAATGGCAGAATAAACCATGAGCCTAGAACGACAAACAATGAGTCCTACTGAAAAACGTGCTGCTTTCTCAGTTGCCGGAATTTTCTCTACCCGCATGTTAGGTCTATTTATGATATTCCCTGTATTTGCATTATTTGCACAACAGGAATTTAACGGCATCACAGGTTTGCAAATTGGTATTGCTATGGGTATTTACGGACTGACCCAAGCCTTTTTACAAATTCCATACGGCATGCTTTCAGATAAATATGGCCGAAAACCACTCATTATTTTTGGTATGTTTATTTTTATGGTCGGTTCAATTGTCTGTGCCATGGCGGACTCTATAGAGATGATGATTATTGGACGAGCCATCCAAGGTATGGGGGCAGTGGCCGCAGTACTTATGGCCTCAGTAGCCGACTTAGTTACTGAGCAGTTTCGTTTAAGAGCGATGTCGATTGTAGGGATGACAATCGGTTTATCATTCACATTGTCATTAATCGCGGGCCCTTTATTAGCCAGTTTCTTTGGGGTAAGAGGTATCTTTTGGACGATTGCAGGTTTAGCCGTGATTGGTATGTTGCTTGTTAAATTTGCCATGCCTGATATTGAAAAGCAAAATTTTCAACGAGAAGCCGAAGCCGATCCCAGTCAATTTAAAGAGATTTTAAAACACCCGCAATTGCTGCGTTTAGACTTTGGTGTATTTGTTTTGCACGCCATGCTAACCGCCATGTTTGTTGTTTTACCACTAACCTTAAGAGATTCTGCAGGCCTGGTATCCACTGAACATTGGGAAATCTATTTACCTGTTATGTTATTGTCATTTGTTTTAATGGTGCCATTTATTATTCAAGCCGAAAGCCGTGGCAGAATGAAAATGGTATTTGTAGGAGCCATTGCCACTCTTACCCTAATGCAACTTGGTTTTGCCTTTGTGCCTCCAAGTTTTTGGACACTGTTTGTTTTATTGTTAATCTTCTTCACGGCTTTTAACTTATTAGAAGCCTCTCTTCCATCGTTAGTCGTTAAGCTTTCCCCAGCGGATAAAAAAGGTACAGCAAGTGGCGTATTTTCAACTAGCCAGTTTTTAGGTGCCGCTTTAGGTGGTGCTATGGGTGGTTATTTCTATCAGCATTATGGGCATGATGGCGTGTTTATCTTTACCGCAACTATCGGTGCATTATGGACTTTAGCCGCCTTAACAATGGAAAAACCTCTACCACTAAGCATTGCTTCAGTGCCTATTGAAGACCTTAAAGAAGGTGAAGTTGAAAGTATTCAAAACAAATTGTTAGCGTACGATGGCATCTACGAAGTGGTAGTATTACCAGATGAAAAACGTGTGTATTTCAAAATAGACAGAAAAGTTGTCGATGAAGTTGCGTTAATTAATTACATTGAACAAAGATAAATTGTAAAATTGACCAGATATAAATTAAACAAGAAATAGAGAGAGCAATACTATGCGTGGTGTGAATAAAGTCATTTTGGTTGGAACCTTAGGTGCAGACCCAGAAGTTAAATATGCGGCAAATGGTAATGCCATTGCAAACCTAAGTGTGGCAACCAGTGAAGAGTGGAATGACAAAAACACTGGGCAAAAGCAGCAAAAAACAGAGTGGCATCGTGTCTCTATGTTTGGAAAACTCGCTGAGATTGCTGGCCAATACCTTAAAAAAGGCTCACAAGTTTATTTAGAAGGTAAATTACAAACTCGTAAATGGCAAGACCAAAACGGCCAAGATCGCTACACTACAGAAGTGGTCTTGAGTGGTTTTGACGGCACCATGCAAATGCTTGGTGGTGGTAATCGTCAGGGGGGTGATGCTTCCTTTGGTGGTGGTAATGACTTTAACCAAGCACCTATGGGTAACCAGGGTGGTCAAATGGGCGGACAACCACAAGGTGGTTTTAATCAGCAGCCAGCTCAACAACCGAGACAGCAAAATCCAATGGGTCAGCAAAATGTTCCGCCAATGGGAGGGCATCAACAACCAGCTCAACCTCAGCGTGCACCAGCCTATGCACCAAATGACTTTGATGATGATGACGTACCGTTCTAGGGTTTACATGCTACTATTTTGTTAGCTTTTTAGCTGTAAGTTATTGTTTAATTGGTTTAAAATGCAAAATACCTAATTTTTTATATGTTAGGTATTTTTTTATCTATAATTTATTTTTTCTGAAGTTTATATCCCAAATTATTTAAGAATTTGGAAAGAAAAAACAATAAAAACTTTCTAAGCTTTTGATATGACTTATAAAATTCGTTGTCAAAAGTGCAGTATGATTTAAGAGAGATTTTACGTTATTTCGCACTCAACTTAGCAGCTTCTAACACGTCCAGATTAACTGGTATTTCTGGCACAATTATTAATAATATTTACATTAAAATTCGTCCCATTTTTCAGCGTTCGCCGGAATTTCAACAGTGTTTGAATTCGTTAAAAATGATGATAGTTCTGTTTTTTGTACAGATTGGATATTAACTAAATTCTGTTGGTTTTTTATTTTTTGTTTGACTGGTATTTGGTTTTGATGGTGCGTACCTCTATTAAAGTATCCCATGCTTTGATTTAAAGACTCAGACAGGTCTTTTAAATTCTCCGCAGAAGCCGAGGTTTCTTCGACTAATGCAGCATTTTGTTGAGTTACTTCATCAATTTGTGTTATTGCTTGATGAACTTGATGAACACCTTCAGCCTGTTCGGTAGAAGCTTGTGAAATTTGAGTAATCATTTGTGTGACGGTGTGAATGGCCTCATTAATCTCAGTTAACATCTCACCAGAGTCACTCGCTAGGTTCACGCCTTGTGTAACCCTGCTTACAGTTTCTTCAATAAGTTTTTTAATATCTTTAGCTGCTTCCGCAGACTTTTGTGCTAAGTTTCGAACCTCTCCTGCAACGACAGCAAAACCTCTTCCATGCTCTCCTGCTCTAGCGGCTTCAACAGCAGCATTTAGTGCCAATAAATTTGTCTGAAAAGCTATACCATCAATAAGAGTTACAATATCAGAAATTCGGTGACTCGATTCTTGGATGGTTTCCATTGCGGTAATAGTGTCCCTCATAATAGCCTGACCACTTTTTGCCTTTGATTGGACATCGTTAGAGACTTGCTCAGCTTCTTGAGCATTTTGAGTATTACTTTGCACTTGAGAATTCATTTCATTCATAGTAGCAGAGGTTTCTTCCAAAGCAGCGGCTTGTTCCTGAACTCGCTGGCTTAAATCTAAAGCACTCGTTGCAACTTCACCAGACACATCATTTACGGTATTGGCTGCTTCTAAAGCTTCTGAAATAACGCCTTGTAACTTAGAGCCGAGCTCTCCAATAGAACCTGATAGTTTTGTGATATTTTGATCGTAAAGAGTCGTGGCATCTGGATCGATGTGATTTTGCATGTGTGCCGATAGGTCTCCACTTGCCATTGCATTTACTACATTAGAGGCATCGTCAATGACAGCATCTAATAAAATAGAGTTTTTGTTTGAGCCAATATCGGTTGCATATTTTATGACTTTGCATACTTGCCCGTCAGGATTCAGTATAGGGTTATAACTTGCCTCTAACCAAACTGATTTGCCATTTTTTGTTTTTCGTTCGTAAGTATCTGAAAATGCTTGGCCTTTCGCGAGTTTATCCCAAAATGCTTTATAAGCAGGGGTTTGTGCAAAATCACCAACTGCAAACATGCTATGGTGTTTTCCTTGTACTTCACTTAGGCTGTAACCCATGACTTTTAAAAAATTATCATTGGCAGTCAGAATATTGCCTTGAGTATCAAACTCAATAGTGGCCATAACCAAATTAATTGCAGTAATCTGTGCTTGAGCTTCTATTTCATGCTCTACTTTTGCTGTAACATCAGTAGCAAATTTTACAAATTTATATGGTTTTCCAGTATCGTTTAAAATTGGGTTGTAATTAGCTTCAAGCCATATCGTTTTACCATTTTTAGCAACTCTCTTGAATCGGCCAGCCACAAAATTACCCGCTCGTAATTTTTGCCAAAAACCTTCATATTCAGAACTGGATGTTTCTTGAGATGCTAAAAACATTTTATGATGTTGGCCTACAATTTCGTCAAGTTTATAGCCCATGACATTTAAAAAATTTGTATTGGCTGTTAATACCTTACCAGATAGGTCGAACTCAATTATGGCATTGGATTTTTCAATGGCGTTGATTAATGCGGCTTGTTCATTTAGTGTCTTGGTTTGCTGACTGACTTTTTGCTTATATTTTTTACAAAACATATTTCTAATCTCTTATAAAATGCTTTAGTTGTACCAATAGATTCCTTCAAACTTTGATTGAGAAAATTGGCATTGAATTCAGAATGTAAGATTTTTTTCTAAAAATCATAGAAAATTAATCTTTTACTGATTAATCACAACTCGCCGTTGAGTCGAAATCTTTTGTTTATATCTACTTAATATGTTGCCTTATTGATTGTGCTATCAGTAATGGCATCCTCTTACAGTTAATTTTTTAAGTTAAAACACGGTTTATAATCGGGTTTACTCATAGGCTTACCAATATAATAGCCTTGAGCATAATCTATACCTAGTTGCTTAACGGTCTTAAAAATTGCCTCATCAGAAACAAACTCCGCTATCGTCTTAATGTCTTTTTTTTGAGCAAAAGAAACGATTGTTTCAAGTATGTCTTTTGTATCTTCGTTAGATGCTAATCCTTGTATTAAAGAACCATCTAATTTAATGTAATCAGGCTTTAAGTTTAAAATATTGCTGTAATTTGCATAACCAGCTCCAAAATCGTCAAGTGCAAACTTGCATCCGTGAGTTTTCAAGTTTTCAATGAAAGCTGTCACACCGTCAAGATCAGAAATTTCCTCTGACTCTAGAATTTCAAAGGTAATATTGTGTTTGTAAGGAAAGACAGCTAAATGATTATGTAGGTGACTAACATAGGCTGGGTTCAAAATGTCTGATGCAGAAATATTAATTGAAAATTCTTTATCAATTTTTTTGAAAAGCTCAAATGTTTTGGTTACAACGCGTTTGGAAATCTTGTGATATTTTTTGGTTTTTTTAGAAACATCTAAGAAAAGGTAAGGGGAAATAACTTCTTTATTTGGTTCTATCAGTCGAACTAAAGCTTCATGTTTATAAATTTGATGATTTCTTAGGCTCATGATTGGTTGATAAAAAGGCGTTATACGATCTTCTTCAATTGCACGATTGAGCTTATCAGACCACATTAAATTATTTGCTCGTTGTTCGACCATATCAATTTTGGGTGAAAATTGAAGCATGTCTAGCGATGCTTTTTTAGCCTGACTCATGGTCATTTCTAACTTGTTAAGAATTACATCATGCGGCTCAAAACAAATGGCTAACGTAGTATTAAACATTATCTCTTGTCCCTTGACCGAATAGGTCTCCGAAGACAAATATTTTTGAAGTGTTTTCATCTCATTAGTAAAGGATTCATTCGATAATTTATTACAATAAATTATGAATTGATCCGCATGAAAATGATAAAGCAGAGCATTTTTAGGTAAGTGTGATGAAATACTTTTTACAAATTCAAGCAATAAAAGATCACCGAATTCATTACCGAAATAATCGTTAAACTGCCGAAAATCATCAATATCTAGCATTGCGAGCTTTGGATATTTAAGACTGGGTATATCTCTTATTAATGCATTACGATTAGGTATTTCTAAAAGTTTAGAGGTGTGTATGGCGTGCTCTAAATCTGCCTGTTTTTCCATTAACTCTGTAACTTCGTGACGAATTGCTAGATATTCCAGTAAATTATCAGAACTGTTCCTTAGCGGCACGATAGTCATTTCGACATAATATGAACTTCCATCTTTTTTTTGATTTTTTAGTCGTCCTTTCCAGGTATTTCCAGTTTTAATAGTTTCCCATAGTTCTTTAAACAAGCTTGAAGGTGTGTCTGGATGTCTAAGAATGCTGTGAGGTTTATTAAGTAATTCTGAACGAGTATAGCCTGTTAAATTAAGTAGATTATCATTTACATAGGTAAAGTTTCCGTATTGGTCAGCACGTGAAATTAAATTACTTTGATCGAGTGCAAACGTTATTTGTTCGTTCAAAACAAGTGCCTTTTCCGCAATACTCTCAAGTTTTTTAAAGTTAGATATGTCTTCTAAAAACCCATAAAACTCTATAACTTTTCCATTGGCATCACGCACAATATGGGTGGAATCTTTAACCCAAATCCATTCATTATTATTCGTTTTTATTCTATAAGGTTTATGAATAAAATCAGATAGGTTGCTCATTAAAGCACCATTGACTTCGTCAAGAACGCAGCTCAGATCATCTGGATGAATTATTTCCGAATATAATTTCTGACCGCTCATCCATTCAGAGGCAGAATATCCCAATAATTTAACAGCCATACTGGAAGTGTGCATGACTGGCCATTCAGGTTCATTTTTCCATCTAAAAAACGCGTAAGGAGCACGGTCGAGATAGCCTTTAATATTTTCTAATGGCATAAAAAGAGTTCCTTTAGCTTTGTTTTTAAATAAAAAATTGGTTTTGTTAAAAAAACATTATACATGCTATGTATAGGTTTTGTATTATTTTTGTACTATTGTGAATCAACAGGTTTTTTAGGTATTTAGGAAGGAGTTGGTGTAAAGATTCTTAGATGTATTCGCCTATCTGTATTAAAACAAATCTGTTTAAGTAGGTAATAGGCCAATGATTTTGTGTCTATTTTGAAATTATCTCATCATCATTTTTAAGAGTGTTGTTGAATTTTTTTGTGCTTCTCATATGGGAGCAAAAAAGTAAACGTTCAAAAATAAATGCCATAACAAAACGATTACAGAGTCATAATTTTCATTGCTGAAAAAAGATTGAGTAAGGCATGAAATGTATTGAATTTATGACGAGGCTTGGGCTGAAATCTATGATTATAATGAAGGGTTCTAAAAGCTGAGGCTTTATTATTTCTTAAATAATGAATTGTCTCTAGTTTAGATTTAAAGGTTGTGATTTGAAAAGCTAAAAAAGTTTCATTTTTTAGCTTATTTTTAATTTTAGCAGGCCTGGTATATTAATACTGTGTTCAGTAAACATGGCTTTTTAAAAAGTGCTATAAAATTTAGAGTTAATTCAAAAGAGGGTGGTTTGTGGATAATCAAAAAGAGGGTTCAATGAATACAAGCAATGCCCTGTTGGATTTTAAAGATATCTATGTAAGTTATGGCGAGGAACCCGTTTTAGAAAAGGTGAACCTAACCATAGAACCCAACCAACACTGGGTGATTTTGGGTAGTAATGGTAGTGGTAAATCTACTTTGATTAAATTGATTTCAAACGATTTATATCCAAACCCTAGGTTTTCGTTTAAAAAAGAGGTATTTGGTAAATCGGTTTGGAATATTTTTGAACTCAAACAACATCTTGGCATTATTACCCACGACTTACATAACTATTTTGCAATTCATGGTAATTTTTTAACCGCTTATGAAGTGGTATTGAGCGGTTTTTATAGTTCAATTGGAGTGTTTCAACACCAAGATTTTACTGATGAGCAACATCAAAAAGCTTTAGAAACACTAGAGTTTTTAGATATCCTAACAATCAAAGATAAAGCTGTTCACCAAATGAGCACTGGCCAATTAAGGTTGTGTGTGATTGGTAGAGCACTTATTCACAACCCAAAAGCTTTGATATTGGATGAACCAACTATTGGTTTAGATTTTAAAGCTCAGCATCGATTTTTAAAATTACTACGCAAGCTCACGAACCGTTTATCGATTATTTTGGTAACGCATCATATAGAAGAAGTCTTTGAAGAGATTAGCCATGTTGCTTTGATGTATAACAAAACCATTTATAAGCAGGGTAATAAGTCTGATATTTTAAATTCACAAAACCTATCCACTATTTTTGAAATAGAGATGGATCTCCAACAAAACAATGGTCGTTATTACATTCAAAGTATTGCTGATTAAGTCGGCTGTAAAATTTAAATAAATATAAAAAAGGCCGAATAATCGGCCTTTTTTATTTAGGAGAGTTTTGTTTATTTGTTTGAGTCAATGGGTAAAACAAGTGTAATAGTTAAAGCCTAAGACTTTGACTCTTGCCACTTGCCGCCAAGTGCTTTGTATAAGTTGACCAAAGCTGTTGAATGGCTAAGCATTAGATTGACGCGATTTATTTCAGCATTAAATAAGTTTCTTTGCGCATCTAATACCTCTAGATAACTTGAATAACCTGCATCAAAACGTTTTTGCGATAAATCTAATATCTGTTTCAGTGCTGTCACTTGTCGTTGTTGTGCCGCAAGTTGTTGACTGCTGCCTTTAAGGTTAGTGAGTGCATCTAAAACTTCTTTAAAAGCCGTGCGGATTGTTTGTTGGTATTGAATGACTAACGCTTGTTTTTGTGCCTCAGTAATCTGTACTTGCGACCGGCGTTTACCATAATCAAATATAGGGGCGTTAATAGCGGCTGAGGTATTCCAGCTAACTGAATCATCAGTAAATAGTTTATTTAACGCTTCACTTGAAAAACCTAATAAACCACTCAAACTGATAGATGGATACAACGCTGCTTTGGCGACACCAATATTTGCATTCGCGGCAATTAGGCGTTGCTCCATGGCGACAATATCAGGACGACGTTCTAATAAGTCAGAAGGCAACCCTTTAGGTATAGGCAAACTATTTAAAGAGTTTAAGTCTTTGGTCTCAAATGAGCTGGCAGTCATTTGAGCTAAGGCTTTTGGTGATTGACCTACCAAAACTGATAGGGCATGAAGCTGTAAATCACGTAGTTGCTGTTGTTGTTGCAGGGCAATTTCAACCGAGGCTAATTCAGATTCAGCTTGATGAACATATAACGGTGTAACACTGCCATATTCAAGTTGAGTTTGTCTGAGTTGCAAGGCTTCTTTACGAGATTCAACGGTATCTTGAGCAATGCGCACATCTTGATTTAAGGCCATTAAATTTAAATAACCTTGTGCTACTGCCGCAGTCACGCTTAATTTAACCGTTTTTTGGTCTGCTTCAGTGGCTTTTAAGTTGGCTTGTGCTTGTTGTTTAAGGGCATCATTTTTCCCCCACAGGTCAATTTCATAACTTAATAATGCACCCAGTGAAAACTGCCCATAAGTGGCTTCTGAACCAACAGGGTAAGCTTCTAGGCTATTTTTTGTTCGGCCAAGTTGACCTGTTGCACTTAACTCTGGATATTGTGCCGCTTTACTTTGATTTAGAACTGAACGTGCTTGTTGTAAATTGAGCTTTGCCAGAGCAATGTCACTATTGTGAGTCAGTGCTTCATTCATTAAGTTTGCTAAAGTGTTATCGCCAGAAAGCTGATTCCACCAGGCCTGTTCACTTAAGTTTAATTGGCTGTCAACTTTAGGTTGTAAGTTATTCCAGCTGGCCTGGGTAGGCAGTTCTACCTTAGGTTTTTCATAAGTAGGTATTTGGCTACAACCTGTCAGCATCAAGACAGGAATAAGAGCCGAAATGGTGATTAAATTTCTCATTATTTAGACTCCGTTTGTGATTGTTCAACAGAATTTTTGTCTGTTTTTTTGAAGGAGAAGCGTTCAGACATACCCGCAACCCAACGGAAGAACATTGGTACAAATAGCGGAGCAAATAGCGTTGCTGCAATCATTCCACCTACCAGGCCTGTACCTACTGCTTGACGTGCCGCAGCACCCGCACCGGTACTTAACATAAGCGGTATTGCTGCAATAGTAAAGGCCAAAGAGGTCATTACAATAGGTCTAAATCTTAATCTAGCCGCCGTTTCAGCGGCTTCAATTAATGACATGCCTTGTTTATGTTTTTGCATGGCAACCTCAACTATCAGTATGGCATTTTTGGCAGAGAGACCTATTAAGGTTAAGAGCCCTAACTGGAAGTAGATATCATTCTGTAATCCAGTTAACTTCACGGCAATCGTTGCTCCTAATACTGCAAATGGAACAGCAGTTAAAACCGCAAGCGGGATTGACCAGCGTTCATACTGTGCCGCTAAAATTAAGAAGACAAACAGTAAACCAAATAAGAAGGCCTGGTTACCTGAATTAGAAGACTGCTTTTCTTGATAGGCTTCACCGACCCAACCTAAGCTATAGCCATTTGGCATCACTTCATTAGCAACTTGTTCAAAAGCAGCTATCGCTTGTCCAGAGCTATAACCTGGAGCAGGTTCTCCCATTAGCTTAGCGGCAGGGAATAGGTTAAAACGATCTACAATATCGGCACCAGTTGTGCGTTTTACACTTACTAATGCACTTAATGGAACCATTTGGCCAGTTTGCGAGCGCACAAATACTTGAGCTAAATCTTCTGGTTTTTCACGGAAATTAGATTCCGACTGCAAGTTAACTTTATAAGTACGACCATATAAGTTGAAGTCATTCACATAAAGTGTTCCAAACGTGGCTTGCATTGCGGCAAAGACATCGGCAACAGGTATTTGCATTGCTTGTGCTTTTTCGCGGTCTAAGGTGATTTCATATTGTGGCACTTTAGTTGAGAAAGTTGTGCGTACCGATTTTAATTCAGGGCGTGCAGACGCTTTTTTAATCAATTCATCGGTTACTTTACTTAAGGCTAAAGAGCCATCGCCGTTACGGTTTTGCAAATAAGCTTCAAAACCACCCGTCATACTCATCCCCATAATAGTTGGCATACCAATTGGAATACTAAACGCATCTGGGATAGCCATTAACTGACCGAACAGTTGACCAACAATCGCTTTCAAACTTTGGTCTGGTGCAGTTCTCTCATCCCAAGGTTTTAAACTTACAAAAGAGACCGCCGCATTGGTTTTATTGGTAAATGTTTGTAAATCAAACCCAGCAAAACTGATTGAGTGAGCCACACCAGGGTGTTGAATTAACATTTCTGAAGTTTTATCACGAACCACTTCAGTACGAGACAATGAAGCCGCTGGAGGTAAGTAGTTAAGTACAAACAGAGTCCCTTTATCTTCTTGCGGAAGTAAACCTTTTGGAACGCCACCTAATGTTTGATAGGTAATGGCTACCAGGCCTGCAAAAAGTAACACACTGATTAAGCTGTAACGCATAATTGTTCTTACACCAGCAGTAAACCCACTGGTAATACGATCAAAAAAGCGATTAAAGTATAAGAAAAAGCCAGTTTGCTTTTGATGTGCCGATTGTAAAATATTGGCACATAACGCGGGTGTTAAGGTCAAGGCTACAATACCTGAGATCGTGACTGAAATAACAATAGTTATGGCAAACTGTTTATACATTTGACCCGTTAACCCACTGATAAACGCAACAGGGATAAATACCGCAGCAAGTACTAAAACAATCGCCACAATAGGGCCTGTTATTTCACTCATCGCTTTAATCGTAGCCTCTCGTGGTGAGAGGTTTTCGGTTCGCATTATTCGTTCAACGTTTTCTACCACTATGATGGCATCATCCACCACAATACCTATGGCGAGTATCATTCCAAATAATGTTAGCTGGTTGATTGAGAACCCAAGTAGATACATCCCTACAAATGTACCAATGATAGACACTGGAATAGCCAAAACAGGAATCAGCGTTGCACGAACATTCTGTAAAAATAGATATACCACTAATACGACTAAAATTAGGGCTTCAAAAAGGGTATAGATAACCTTTTCAATAGAGATGTTTACAAATTCTGTGGTGTCATAAGGTACAGAGTAGTTGAGTCCTTTAGGGAAACTCTTAGATAATTCCGCTAACTTTTTATCAATTAATGCAGAGGTTTCTAAGGCATTTGCCCCTGGTTTTAAAAACACCCCAATTGGTACAGTTGGTTTACCATCATAGGTTGCATTAAAGTTGTAGTCTTGAGCACCTAATTCAACACGTGCAACATCTTTTAAACGTAAGGTGTCACCTTGCTTTTCAGCTTTTAAAATAATGTTTTTAAACTGTTCTGGTGTTGATAAACGACCTTCTGTAGTCACGGTATAAGAAAAAGCTTGTGGGTTAGCCATTGGTTCCTGGCCAAAACGCCCCGCAGCAAACTGAGAGTTTTGTGACTGAATCGCGTTATAGACATCGCTAGGTGTAAGTTTGTATTGTGCCAATTTATTTGGGTCTAGCCATACTCGCATAGAGTAGTCTTTAGAACCAAATTGGCGAGCTTCACCCACTCCTGGAATACGAGCCAGTTCATCTAAGACGTTAATTAAGCCGTAGTTAGCAATAAATACCGTGCTTAAACTTGAATCGCCAGAGTAGAGCGAAATAACTTTTAAGATACTTGATGATTTTTTATTAACCTTTACACCTGCACGTTGTACTTCTGTTGGCAGCTTGCTTAATGCTCCTTGTACTTTGTTATTAACGTTAATATTTGCCTGATCAATATCTGTACCAATCTTAAAGGTAACCGTTAGGGTTAAAGTACCAGCAGAGGAGGTAACTGAGTTAATGTAAAGCATGTTATCCACGCCGTTAATAGCCTGCTCTAAAGGAGCCGCTACAGTTTGTGAAATGGTTTCAGCACTCGCTCCAGGGTAGGTAGCCGTTACCGCAACTTGCGGTGGCACTATTTCAGGGTATTCGGCAATGGGTAAACCCTTCATTGCAAGAAACCCAGCAATAATCACCACAAAAGACAGTACACTGGCTAAAACAGGGCGATTAATAAAAAATTTAGAAAACATGGTTTTTCCTCAGATTAACGGTTTAAGTTAATTGGTAATGTAAATTATCTATAGCAAAGTATTATTTTGCTGCATGCTCTTTATCTGTTTTACCAGCAGTGCTTGGTTTGTTTGGCAATATGGATACCGGTGTTTTAGGGCGTAACTTTATAAGGTTATTGGTTACTACTACATCACCGTTAGATAAGCCAGAATCTACTAACCAATTGTGGCCTTTTTCACCACCTAAATGCACAGGTACTAAATCTGCAATGCCATCGGTTACCTTATAAACAAAGGATTGTCCGCCCATTTGTACAACCGCTTTTTTAGGAACAATATATACATTTTGACGAATTGAGTCGGTCACTCTTAAACGCACAAATGATCCTGGCATTAATTGGTTTGTTTTATTATCAAATACGGCTCGTGCTTGAATACTACCTGTTGTTGTGTTGATGTTGCTGTCAACATAATCAATTTTTCCAGAGGCGATGACTTCACCTTTCGCATTGATGATTTGTGCGGTCCATTGGTTTTTAGGAAGAGTTTTTAGTTTGCCTGCCTGAATTTCTTTTTGTTGCTGAATGTAATCAGCATCAGGTATCGCAAAAATAACATTAATTAAATCTAATTGAGTAATATTGGTAAGCAGGGTGTTTTCAGAGTTTGAGCCAACTAAGCTACCAATATCTTGTTGTTTGATACCTGCAACCCCCGAGATTTCAGCACGAACTTCAGTGTAATCTAAGTCAATTTGGGTTTCATTTAATGCCGCTTCTTGACCTTCTAAATTAGCCTTTGCCAATTCAAGGTTAGATAAAGCCGTATCAACTTCTTGAGCACTTACCGCTTTATTTTTATATAAACCCTTAACACGGTCATACTCTCTCTGAGCTTGATTTAGGTTCGCTTTTGCAACATTAACTTGAGCTTTTGCTTTAAGTACTAATGCACGATATTTGCGATCATCAATTTTATAAAGTAATTGGCCTGCCTTTACTTCTTGGCCTTCAGTAAAGTATTTCTTTTGTAAAATTCCACTCACACGTGCATACACTTCAACTTGTTGTGCGGCTTGTGTGCGAGCGGAGTAATCAGCATAAACTGGAACATTTTCTAGGCTAACTGTAGTCGCGGCAACGGGTAAGGCTTGCGGTTTCTGGCCTGAATCAGCCGCAGAAACAAAAAGAGGCATAAAAAGCAATACACCAATAAAGCTTTGAGTTAAGCATTTTTTTGGATTTAACAGGGCTGAAAACATCATAATTTCCTTTATAAATGGTCAAGAATTAAATAAAGTGTAGCATACACTACACTTTTGTTTCAATAATAAGTTAAAATAAATTATAAGGTACAATACCCCCAAAAATTGAAAGTGAATAACTGGTGAAATTATGAGAAAAGCGATACAGCAATCAATTAGCGAGCCATGCAATAAAAGGGGCGTAGCCCGTCAACAAAAGTTTTTAGAAACTGCAGAAAAACTATTTTTGGCTTCTGGCTATGCCAACACAAGTGTTAATGAAGTTGTAAGATTATCTGGTGGTTCTTTAGGGACTTTGTATCGTTTATTTGGTAATAAAATTGGATTGTTCGAAGCTGTTTTTAGAAAACTCGCCATGACTTTTTTTAATGAGTTGGAAGAGGGAGTGGTTTGGAGTGATGATGTAGAGCGAAGTTTGATGGCGTTTGGTAGACACATACAAAGTGTGGTTTTGAAGCCCGATGGTATCGCTATTTATCGCCTAGTTTTAATGGAAAATAATGACGATCAGAAAGAAATACAAAGAATTTACTATAAATATGGCCCGCAGGTTGGTATAGAAATGTTGGCCTGTTATTTAAGAAAACAGGTTAGTCTTAAAAAGATTGCCCCCATAAATGAAGAGATTGCTGCAACACAATTTATTGAAATGGTTAAGGGGCCGTTTGTTAATAGGTTACTTTTTGGTGAAGAAGTTTCAGAAGAAGACGTAGAGTTAGCGTTAATTCAAGGTGTGAAAATTTTTATAAATGGTTTAGCTATCAAGCCAGATTAACCTTAATTATTTATCTCGAAGTTCAACTTTCAAATAAATCTTTAATCTTATGGCTTGCATCGGGCAGAAAAAATTACATGTTTTACTGATTATTTCGCCTAATGCCGGTTAGTCTGTTTCTTTGTTTTTAATTTTCAGTTTGTGGGGGCAATGACTTTATATACAAGTCATGCTTGCTGAATGGAATTTCAATGCCTTCAATGGCAAAGCGTTTGTAGATAGCCGTGTTTAAGCTATCCACTACACGTCCTCGTATTTCAGGATTATCTATCCAAACTAATAATTCCATATCTAGACCTGAAGCACCAAATTGACGAAAACGCACTCGTGGTTCTGGATCAGTACAAATTTGAGTTTCTTCGCTGGCAATATGCATGAGTGTCGATTTAACATGATCAATATCCACATCATAAGCTACGCTTACCGCAACTCGTGTTCTCGATTTTATGTGCCTACCGGACGACTCATTTACAATTTTACCGTTAGCAATAATGGCATTAGGTACATTAATCTCTAGATCGTCTCGTGTTAGGATTCGGGTTGAACGTAAACCAATATGGGTTACCATGCCACGCTCGCCGCTATCGATAACGATATAGTCCCCGATTTTATAAGGTGAATCTGCCAAAATGAATACACCAGAAAGTAAATTGGCAATGGTGTCTTTTGCAGCAAACCCCACAGCAATACCAATAATCCCCGCTGAGGCTAGCCAGGCACTCATGTCAATATTCCAGGTGATAAACAGCAGATAAAAAATAATTAATACCACTAAAACGGCTGCAATGTTTTCAAACAAGGGCAGGGTTTGTGGTTGAATAAATCCACCTTGACGATGCGTTTGGCTTAGATTTTTTAAGCTAAATTGTGAGCTGCGGTAAATGAATTGTCCCCAAACAATAATATCAATACTTTGTAAAATCATTGGCAATAGGGATTCAAATTTGTCGCTTAATTCAAAGCTATGAACGGCATTGTTGATGCCTATTAATACAATTGAAATGGTAATAGGTAAGCGAATGGCATTAAATACAAATGCAAGATTGGTACGCTGTTTTTTATTGGACCAAGCAAGAAATGTCCATTTAATAAAGTAACTTACGATTAGGGCAGTAAAAATTGCAATGGTCAGCAAAATAAAGGCATCTATTAAAGGATGGTTGGGAGAGCTTAAATATTGCTTAATAAAATCGAGCATAGTGGATTCCTGATAAGGTATATAAAGCCTTATTGTCTGAAAAAACAGTTAGGGTAAGTGTATATTTTTTATGCATTGACTGACATTAATTTACCACACCCTGCAAGCGGGTATAAAGGCCTGGTAAATATTACATAGAATAGTAATAAATTAGCAGTCTGTTTGAAGCTTATGATTGCTAGATAGTAAAACGGCTATTTTCTGTAAAGAAAACAGCCGTGTTTTTGGGTCGTTATATCAAGTATAAAGTGCCTGATAGTGACTTTTTTTAAGGCTTAAATAGTGAACTATTTGATGATTTCCATCTCAACACGACGGTTTTCAGCACGGCCTTCTTTGGTTTTGTTTGAAGCTATTGGACTTTCTTCACCCATACCAGTAGCGTGAATACGGTCTGCTTCAATGCCTTTTGACTCTAAGTAAGTTTTTACTGAGTTGGCACGTCTTTCAGAAAGTTTTTGGTTATAAGCGGCAGGCCCAGTAGAGTCTGTATGTCCAGTTACTTTAACTTCTGTTTTAGCATTATGAGATAGGTAGTCTGCATAGTCATTTAGTTTTGTTTTAGCGGCATCTTTTAAAACAGCTTTATCAAAGTCAAAGAATCCACGGAACGCAACAGGTGCATCATCAACAATTTTCTTAACAAAAACCGGCTCAGGTTTAGGAACAACCACTGGTGCAGGTTTAGCTACAACAGGAGGTTTTGGTTCAGCCCAACCTTCGCATTTAGCCATAGCGGTGTCTTTAGACCAATGAATGGTACGAACACAATAACCATAACCATCACGAACGATACGGTTTTGTGAATCTACTACATATGCAATTTGACCAGAACCATCAATATCTTCTTTTACTGGTGGCAAAAGAGTTGGTGCTGGCTTGCTTTCTGCAGTAGTGCTTTCATCTGCTTCTTTAGTCGTGCTAGCTTGTTCTGTTTTTGGCTGTTCGCAACTTGCGATAGCGGTTTCTGGAGTCCATGCACTAGAACGAACGCAACTTCCATACGCATCTTTGGCGATTTCACCATAACTATCAGTTACGTAAGCATTAGAAGCGGCAATAGCATTTGAGCTTGCAGCAATAGAAATAATTGCAATCAGTGGAAGAAGTCTTGTTTTTATCATGTAAATAATCCTTTAATAGATAGTTTAGAGTCAAAATGACTCTTATAATTTAAGACGCTGCGAGGCACTAAAAAGTCACATATTTAGCATTGTTTTATAAAAAACTTTTTTAATTATTTGTTGTTTATATTCATGTTAGCACCAATAACCTGATGTTATCAAATAGATATTTTGGTTTTACCAGGCCTGGTAATTTTAAAATATTGAGTGCCTTATTAAGCTTTTTAAAGTTATCTCAAATCGTAGATTTTACTTGGTTTGTTTTTGGTAAATTTGGTCAAGTAATTGGTCATTTGGAATAACAACAATCCCTTCACTGGTTTTTATCTCAGTACTGCTACCATTAATTTTAATGACCGTTCCGGTTTGTCCTTGTACAGTAATGGTGTCTTCTACATTAATGTGTTCTTTGAGGTAGTAAGACGATAAGATTTTTTTAAGTTGTGGGGCACTACCAATTCCAATAGCGAGGGCAATAGCTAAAGTAATACCAGTAAATGCAACTAATATAATCATCTGAATTAACTGAGTGTCAAAAGCCAACTGTTCTAATACGGTTAAGACAATAATGACGACCAATACGCCGTAAATAAAGCTAGAAATTAGCTGGGACGCAGCTGGTATAAAGTTTTTAAGGGCACTGTTTAAAGCATTACGAATAAAATGGGCTATAAATAAACCAGCAACCAAAATAATTAACGCAGCCATTACATTAGGAATGTACATTGCCACTTTATTTAATGTATCAACAAATCCAGTTAATCCTGCATATTCGGCTGCAGTAATAAATGTAAATAGCACAATTAACCAAAAGAACAGGCCTGCTAAAAGGGTTGAGGGTGTTTGTTTAATCCCCACAGCTAAAAGCTTTTTATCTAATTGAATACGTTCAGCGGCACAATCAAATTTTAGTTTTTTAAATAATTTAAAGCTTAATTTTTGAACAAATACCGCCAATAAATAACCGATTAATAAAATACTAAATGCAATCAGTACATCGGGCAGAGCCATTAAAAAATTGTTGTAAGCATCTCCCCATGTAAACTGAATGCGGTCCTTTACATCATAAATATTCATGAGTTTTCCTTTTGATGTGACAAAGTTTTAGCCATAGAAAATAGAGCTAATGGGAGTTTATATAAAAATAGAATAAAGACTTCTTGAACCAGTGTTAGCCAATTCACGCCTTGTATGATCATAGAGGCTCTTTGAGCTGGGGTGTTTTTAGAGTTGTCTAATGACAAAAGCTTTTTGAATTTGTCTTCTTCTATTGAATCAGGTGTCATAAACAGTTTTTCTCATAGAGTTGTTTAAAGCCTTCCATTGCTCTGTATAATCGCATTTTGGTGGCACTTAGTTTGAGATTAAGAATATCGGCAATCTCTTTAAGACTCAATTCAGTATTAAAACGCATACTAATAATGGCCTTTTCTACTTCGTTTTGTTGATCAATGCAATATTGAACACACTGCTCTTCATCATCGCACTCAAACTCGCTACTTAATTGCACATCATCAGCATAGTCATCAAGCGAATCGTACTGGGTCGTATAGCTCTTTTTTTGGGCTGCGGTATGACATAAGTTAATGGCAATTCGGTATAACCAGGTTGAGAATTGAGCATCGCCTCTAAAATTTTTTAATTGCTGGAATACTTTTAAAAAAACTTCTTGAGAAATCTCTTCTGCTTGCTCTTGATGACCAAAGTATCTTAAACAAATTGCGTACACTTTATTTTCATGGCGAATAATTAATTCTTCAAACGCCACGGTAACATGGGGTAATTCAGCTTTTGCTTGTTCAACAATTTCAATATCTGTTAATTCTTTCAACATGCTTGTTATGATACATACCTAATGATTAAGACCATCTTATTTTCAACAAAGTCACATAATTTAAGTGACTTTTGTCATAGAGCCGATGTCTGAGTAGCATTACTTTGGCTACATTATAAAACGATAGGAAAATTACAATGGAAAACTTTAGTACCAGTTTAATGGTAATTATTGTGCTTTTAGTGGCAAACGGATTTTTTGTTGCCGCCGAATTTGCTTTGGTAAAAGTCCGCACTCTAAGAGTTGAAAACTTGGCTAAAGAAGGTGGATTATCTGCTCGCCTAACGTTAAGAATAAAACAAAACTTAGAACCGTATTTAGCGGCGTGCCAGCTAGGTATAACCATGGCCTCGTTAGGCTTAGGTTGGGTGGGGGAGCCGGCTGTTTCTAAACTGCTTGAACCGCTATTTTATTCAATGGGTATGCCAGACGAAGTATTGCACTTTACCTCTTTTTTAATTGGTTTCATTATTTTCTCTTCTTTGCATATTGTGATTGGTGAGCAAGTACCAAAAACCTATGCCATTCGTAAACCAGATCCTGTCTCTGTTTGGGTGGCGATTCCACTTCATGGGTTTTATTTATTGAGTTATCCATTAACTAAGGCTCTTAACTGGTCAGCTTCAACTATCTTGCGCGCAATGGGGGTAAAAGAAGCTTCTCATGAGGAAATTTTTAGTGATGAAGAGTTGAGTGAGATGATTGATGCATCAAGCATTCACGGTAACTTAGATAATATTAAAGCGGATATGATTCAAAACATGTTTGCGTTTGATACTCGCATTGTAAGAGACATTATGGTGTCGCGCAGTCAAATTGATTGGTTAGATGTGAATGATGATTTACAAACTAATACTAAAAAGATAGTGGAATTAGGTCACTCTCGTTTTCCGTTAGTGCGAGGTCATTTGGATGAAATTGTTGGGGTGTTGTTGGTTAAAGATTTACTGTTAAACAACTTAGATAATGAATCATCTGCACTTGTTGATATTGAATCGTTGGCTCGTAAAAGCTTAATTATGCCAGAGGTGATGGGGCTACAAAAAGCCTTTGATTTAATGCGAAATGAACGAAACCATATGGCTCTAGTTGTAGATGAATACGGTGCTCTATCCGGCATTATTACCATGGAAGACTTAATTGAAGAAATTGTGGGTGAAATTGCCGATGAACTCGATAATGAAGAGATAGCAATTAAACAGTTAAAGTTTACTGAAGGCTTTGAAGTGAACGGATTAATGGCCTTGCACGACTTTGAAAAACTCACCTCCACCAAACTAGATGTTGAACATAATGTGAGTACACTTTCAGGTTTGATTATGTCTGAACTGAATGAGATTCCAAAAGTGGGCGACGAGGTTATCTACAAGGGTTGGAAGTTTTTAGTTAAAAGCTTGGAAGGTAATCGGGCAGAAAAAATTTGGGCAATATTAGAGCCGTCTGATTCAGAATCAACATTAAGCTGAAAATAAACCTAAAAATGAATATATAAGAACAAAAAGTAATCTAAAACGATTGAGAAGACTATGCAAAAAAATCAAAAAGCCGCGGGTAATAAAAACGAGAAGGAGGCAAGAGATGTCTAATGATTTGTTTCCTGAAGAGATTATGAGCACTGAAGATAAACTGCTTCATATTCAAAATATGGTTGCCGATAACCGTGAGCAAGAAGTATGTGATTTATTTTTGAGGCTCACAGAGCATGAATTGTCGCATATTCTTGAGTCGTTTCCTCAAAATCAGCGTCAAAGTTTGTGGGTTTGTGTGCCAGATGAGATTCGCGGAGAAGTGCTTGCAGAGCTAAATGAAGATGCTCGTTTGTCAATTTTGCAAGGCGTTGAAGCTAAAGAACTTAATGAAATTACTAAAGACTTAGATGCTCAAGATACCGCTGAAATTTTAGGGTCCTTAGACCACGAGCTTGAAGCAGATGTCATGCAAAGCATGGACGAGACTCGTCGTGAAGAGGTGCAAAGTGTTTTAGATTATGATGATTATGCGGTGGGGCGTTATATGCACACCGATACCGTTTCAATTCGTGAAAACGTCAAATTAGAAGTTGTTCAGCGTTTTTTAAGAATGAAAAACGTCATTCATAAAGGCACTCTAGAGCTAATGGTGGTAGATGAAAACAATCGATTATTAGGTACTTTGCATGTTGTGGAATTGATTCGCCATGATCCTGAAGCAATGGTTGCTGATGTTATGGAACAACCTGAAACCGTATTGGATACTATGGATGCTATTGAAGCAGCCAAGTTTATACGCTCTAAGCATCATCATTTTGCACCTGTTGTTAATGATTGTGGTGTGTTAATGGGCCAATTAACCGCAGATGATGTGTTTGAATTAACCCTAGAAGAGAGTGAACAAACCGTTATGAATATGGCGGGTTTAGATGAAGAAGAGGATCTGTTTGCTCCAATTAAAAAGAGTGTAAATGGCCGTACCCTTTGGTTGGGTATTAATTTAGCGACGGCATTTTTAGCGGCGGCGGTAATTGGCCAGTTTGAAGCGGTGATTGCTCAAGTAGTGGCTTTGGCGGTTTTAATGCCTGTTGTAGCGAGTATGGGCGGCATTGCTGGTAGCCAAACTTTAACATTGACTATTCGTGGTTTAGCCATGGGTAAAATTGGTGGCTCTAACCGCGTAGTTCTGTTTAATAAAGAATTTTGGATTGGTATTATAAATGGACTTATTTGGGCTGTAATTGTCGCTATAATTGCACAGCTATGGTTTGATGATATTATGATTAGTGTTGTGATTGGTTTGGCCATTCTTATTAATATGATTGCCGCTGCTGTTTCTGGTGTTGTAGTGCCGCTAATCTTAAAAAGATTTGGACAAGATCCGGCTCTATCTGGAGCGGTTATTTTAACCACTGTAACCGATGTGGTAGGGTTTTTATCCTTCCTTGGTTTAGCCACGTTATTAATTTTGAATTAAAAAAGGATTCATCTATGCCGAACACTGTTGGTTGGTGCGAATGGGTAAGGTTACCTGAGCTAGGTATTGAACGATTGGAATGCAAGGTTGACACCGGAGCAAAAAATTCCGCATTGCATGCTTTTGAAGTGGAACCATTTCAAAAAGATGGACAAGATTGGGTGCGTTTTTCAATTCATATTGATAACGATGACCTTTCTAAGGTAAAAGTTTGTGAAGCGGAGGTACAAGATATCAGAACGGTGACTGACTCTAGCGGTAACTCAGCGGAACGTTTCTTTATAGAAACGGCACTTGAGATTGGCGATTTTAGACTGCAAATTCCAGTTTCATTGACAAGCAGAGATACGATGGCATTTAAGATGTTGTTAGGTCGAACTGCTCTCAGAAAAGCTGGATTAATTGTTAATTCAGCAGAATCATATTTACAAGGAGTGAAATAGAATGAGGATTGCCATTTTATCAAGAGGACCTAAGCTTTACTCAACACGTCGTTTAGTAGAAGCAGCCGAAGCTCGAGGCCATGAGGTGCGTGTTATTGATGCACTACGTTGTTATATGAATATCAACTCGGTTAATCCTCAAATTCATTATAAGGGTGAAATTTTAGACAACTTTGATGCTGTGATTCCTAGAATTGGGGCATCGGTAACTTTCTACGGAACAGCAGTACTTCGCCAATTTGAGATGATGAATGTCTACCCATTGAACGAATCAGTTTCAATTAGTCGTTCTCGTGATAAGTTGAGAAGTTTACAACTGTTATCACGCAAAGGAATTGGCTTGCCAGTAACGGGTTTTGCACACTCTCCTGATGATGTTGATGACCTATTAAAAACCGTTGGTGGTGCACCAGTAGTGATTAAATTGCTTGAGGGAACTCAAGGGGTTGGTGTGGTTTTGGCAGACACTCACTCTGCAGCGTCTTCGGTTATTCAAGCATTCAATGGCCTTAAGGCAAATATACTGGTTCAAGAGTTCATTAAAGAAGCGGGCGGTGCAGACATTCGCTGTTTTGTGGTGGGTGGTAAAGTCATCGCGGCTATGAAGCGCCAAGGTAAAGAAGGTGAGTTTCGCTCAAATCTTCATCAAGGTGGTTCTGCATCACTTATTAAAATTACCGCTGCTGAAAGAGCTACGGCAGTTAATGCTGCTAAAGCAATGGGTTTAAATGTATGTGGTGTTGATTTGCTACGTTCAAACCATGGTCCAGTCGTTATGGAAGTTAACTCATCACCAGGTTTGGAAGGGATTGAAGGTGCTACAGGCAAAGATATTGCAAGCATGATTATTCAGTTCATTGAAATAAATTCCAATAAAAAATTAAACCGAACTCAAACTGTAGGTAAGGGATAAATTAGTGGTCGCTAAGGTTGTTAAAAATCAAGCAATTACTATTGGCGATGTCACTGTTAAACCAGGTGAAAAGAAAACGATTGAATTGCAAGTAGGTAAGTTATATACCCACAGTGAATTGACTATGCCTGTTCAAGTTTGGTGTGGTAACCAGGCTGGACCAACTCTATTTATTAGTGCGGCTATTCATGGTGATGAATTAAATGGTGTAGAGATTATTCGTAGGCTGTTAAAGGTTAAAGCTTTACAGCGTTTAAAAGGCACATTGATTACCGTACCAATTGTTAATCTGCATGGCTTTATTAACCATAGTCGTTATTTACCTGATCGTCGTGATTTAAACCGTAGTTTTCCAGGGTCAAAATCGGGTTCGATTGCGGGGCGTTTAGCACATATTTTTTTGAATGAAATTGTGAGTAAAGCCACTCACGGTATCGATTTACATACGGGGGCGATTAACCGTACCAATTTACCACAAATTAGAGCCGATTTAGATAATGAAGAAGTGAAGATGATGGCTGAATCATTTGGTTCTCCGGTTATGCTTAATGCTAATTTAAGAGATGGTTCTTTGAGAGCGGCAGCGGTTAAAAAAGGTATTCCAATTCTGTTATACGAAGCAGGAGAAGCTCTTCGTTTTGATGAAGTCTCAATTCGTGCAGGCGTATCAGGTATTGTAAATGTCATGCGGCATTTAGGTATGTTACAAAAATCTCGTCGTATAAAAGAGCGAAAAATGAAACCGGTTATTGCACGTTCTAGTTTTTGGATTCGTGCTCCACAAAGTGGAATTTTTAGGTCTTTAATTCAAGATGGAGATCGTGTTGAAGCAAATAAAACCCTGATTGGGGTTGTCTCTGATCCTTTTGGGGAAGTAGAAGAAGAGGTCTATTCTCCAAACAGTGGAATTGTTATTGGGCAAATGTGTATGCCTTTGGTCAATGAAGGTGAAGCGTTGTTTCATATTGCTAAATTTGCTCGTAGTGATCTTGCAGAAGGCAAGGTTGAGGAGTTTCATGATGAGATGTACGATGACTCTAATTTGATGTATCCATCTGAAGATATTCCAAGGTATGGTCCAATATAAAGTTGGCTGTTTAGTCTAATTATGTCTAGAACATATTTTGAATTGAAAAAAGGCCTAATAAGGCCTTTTTTTATAACTTTTTTACTTTGAAGTAGAATGGTTTTATGTAAATTCAATGTCAGGTTATTGGTTATTTAGTTATTAGATTTACCTTGGATGCTTTCGTCGTCATCCAGTTCTTGCAGCAACATTTGAAACTCTAAATTATTTTTTAGCAGTGAACGACCTGCGTTAATTAATTTAGCCACATCAGGCTCAGTCAAACTTAGTCGTGTTGGAATCTGGTTAAATTCATTAATCTCTTTTTGAGTTTCTAATTCATTAAAGTTTATTTTGATAAAGTGCGGTTGAACCACGTGACCAGGTGAAGAGAGTTGATTTCCCCATTCAGTCAGAGAGTTTTTAAATAGTTGTAAAGTGGCGTCATTGTAGCGGTGAATTTGAATGTCACTCATCGCATCAATACTTTGTTGAATAGTAGGACTTTTATTTGTCATTCGAATGTTTTGAGAGCTTTGAGTAGAAGCATCGACTGAAATTACCGCAATATGATCAACACTTTTTTTATTCATTTTACGCAAAAAGGCTTTTGGTCCACCTGCAAACTGAATCGCTTCGTAAATAGCCCGTAAGCCTAGATTGTCTGTTATGCCGCCATCAACAAGTTGTAAAAATGGGTAATTATTGCTGGCATATTCTTTTAGAGAATGAACCGCTTGTTGCAACTCAAGATTGTCCTTAATGTATTTTTCTGAAACAGAAAGTTTTTTTAAGGCGTTATTTTTACAGGGTTGAAAGTTTTGCAGCACGACAGGGTTAAAAACTACGGGTACGGCAGATGATGCAGTAACCGCTTTGGCCACTGAAAAACTACTAATGTCTGAACAAATCAAATCAAAATAGTCTTGGGTAAACGAAAAACGAGCACCATTGGCTAAATCTGATGCATTAATTAATATCAGAGGGCGGCCAGGTTTTTTTAAGTCTGCAAAAGTGGCATCTTTAAAGATAGTCGTGTTGTAAAGCTGGATGGCCATTTGGGTACGGCCTGTATCACTAAACCAAGACAGAGGATTAAGTACTTCACTAATTAATTCATCTTCAATATCTTTTTTTAGCATAACCTTTTCAAAATCTTTAAAGGTTTGATTGCCATTTAAACCATAGTAGGCAGCAATGAAGCTCCCCCCAGAAACCGCACTAATGATATCCACTTCATCCAATAAACGAGTCTCTGTTTTTGAATGAGGAAGTTTTGTGTCTCTTAATTCTAATAAAACGCCATAAGCTAAAGCTGCTGCACGCGTACCACCACCAGAAAACGTTAATACTAATGCAATGCGACCTTGTGGTTTAAGTTCTAAAACCGATTGAATGGAATAAACACTTTCTATTGGTTTATAGCGATTATTTTGTTTTTCATTATTAATTACACCGTAAGAAGAACACCCCGTTATGAATGTGCTTAATGTTAAGAGTAAAAATATGATTTTTATTATCTGTAACTTAGGCATGGTTTATTTCTTGTACTAAAAACTACGAATATTTTAACATGGTATTTTTAAGCTCATGGAGCTCTCTCTTTGGTTTTTGGCTTGAGTAAGTTGTTTTTTTAATAAAATTGCTTTTTGGGCTTTATAAAAACCGCTTGCGGTCGATACCTTAATTAGAGGTATCTATGGATGAGAAATAACAAGCCGATTGGTCCAGCAATCAAATACTTTTTTAGACGTTTAGAAAAACGCTCTGCCGAGATTCAAGAGGAGCTAAACTCTGAAGCTGATGCTCGTCAAGAAGTTCATTTTGAAGAGGTTGAGGGTTTTTTTAGGCAAATTATGACGCAGAATATTTTTATTCATACGGTGGGTTTGAATGGTAAGCATGAGTCAACTATTTTATCTAAAGCCATTTTTAGTATGAATAGAGTTGTACGCATCTATTACAGCACGAGTTTTGATGAAGAACAGAGCGGATTTATACGAATTAAGCCTGTTAATAAAGAGCAAAAAATCATTGTTGAACGGTTGCATGGTTGCCGTCCTAAAGGCGAACTAATGTACGCAAGTCAGGATCAGAGTCATGTGATTCGATTTATGATTCGTTGGCTTTTACGAAGAATTGATTGGGATAAAACGCGTTTGGCTAATTTAGATTTGTACAAGCGTTTTCTTGAACAACAACAAGCTGAAATTGAAGAACAGATTGCTGCAGCGGCGGCATTAAAAGAAGAGGAAGAGCTTAAACTCGCTTTGGAAAGGCATCAAAAAGGTTTAATGAAGAATAGACGCAAAATTCATTAATAAATATGAGTATTGAATAGTGACTAAAAAGCCTGCTTTATATCTTTTGGTAAAGCGGGCTTTTGTGTTTTTGGAGCCTTGAAGATTTTTAGGTATTAATGAGAGCGATTAACGGCTAAATCAGCAATAGAACATAGAGCCGTTTTTAATGTACTATTTTCTAAAACATGTAATGCTTGTTTGGCTTGTTCGGCTTCATTTTGAGCGATCTCTTGTGTATAAGCTATTGCTCCCGAGCCTTTAATAATAGTGGTGACTTCTTCTAAAAGATTAATACCTTCTGATTCAATCGCTCTGCGAATAATCTCTTTTTCAGAGTCGCTACCATTTTCTAATACATAAATAAGGGGCAAAGTTGGTTTGCCTTCTGCTAAATCATCACCGATATTTTTGCCCAACTCTTCTTCGTTTGCGGTGTAATCTAAAGCGTCATCAATTAATTGAAAGGCGGCACCTAAATGTCTGCCATAAGCAATAAAAGCATCTTCTAATTCTGGTTTATTGCTCAATATTGGTCCCATATGAGTAGCCGCTTCAAATAACTTTGCAGTTTTACGGTGAATAACCTCCATATAACGTTCTTTGGTAGTATCGGCATCATGGCAATTAAGCAGTTGCAGTACTTCACCTTCAGCAATGACATTGGTGGCTTCTGACATAACCTGCATTATTTTTAGCAGGCCTGGTTCAACCATCATTTCAAAAGAACGAGAATATAAGAAATCACCTACTAAAACACTCGCTGCATTGCCCCAAACTTCATTGGCGGTTTTATTACCACGACGGGTGTCTGATTCATCAACAACATCATCATGTAATAAAGTTGAAGTATGGATAAATTCAATTACCGCAGCCATTAACTGATGATCAGTACCTTGATAGCCACAAGCACGAGCACTCAATAACACTAAAAGAGGACGTAGACGTTTACCTCCGCTATTAATAATGTAGTGTCCTATTTGGTTGATTAGAACAACATCAGAAGATAGGCGGTTTAGTATAAGTTGGTCAACCGCTAGGATATCGTCTTCAATTAAGGCACGGATTTCTGATAACGTCATGATGTGTTAGGCGATTTGCCTTCCAGGTATTTATAAAGGACGCTATTTTAGTATGAATAAGCCAGAGACGCTAGTCTTAGCGTTTAGATAGCAAATATTATTAAATAAAATACAAAAATCCTTTTTTTATTGAGATAAATAGACTTTAAATTCTAAATAAATACAATAAATAAATGTTTATTATTATCAATATCTTAGTCTAATTTTATATAGAATAAAGGGCTTACAAGGATTTAAGAAAATTACCAGGCCTGGTAAATTAAAAATATTTGTGAAATTGTTTTGACCTGGAAGGTAAAAGCTTATATAATCCCGCTTTCGCTAAATAGCGGCTTATTAAAAAGAATTTAGATATCCGGGAGAGATATATGTACGCAGTTATTAAAACCGGTGGTAAGCAGTATAGAGTTCGTGAAGGTCAAATCTTACGTATTGAATCACTAAATGCAGAAGCAGGTGATGCAATTGAGTTTGACGAAGTATTGATGGTAGGTGAAGGTGCTGATGTTAAAATCGGTATGCCTGTTGTTGAAGGTGCTAAAGTTGCAGCAACTGTTGAATCAAACGGTCGTGGTAAAAAAGTAACCATCATCAAATTCCGTCGTCGTAAGAACCGCTCTAAGACTAAGCAAGGCCACCGCCAAAACTACACTGAAGTTAAAATCGGTAAGATTTCAGCTTAAAATTTGAATCTAAACGGCTGTTATTTCTGAGTAGGGGATAACACTGTTAATAAAAGGACTATACCATGGCTCATAAGAAGGCAGCAGGTAGTACTAAAAACGGTCGCGATTCTAATGCCAAGCGACTAGGTGTGAAAGCATTTGGTGGTCAGCAAGTTTCTGCTGGAAGCATTATCGTTCGTCAGCGCGGAACTAAGTTCCACGCGGGTGATAACGTTGGTCGCGGTAAAGATGATACCTTATTTGCAAAAGCAGACGGTTCGGTTGCTTTCGTATCTAAAGGTAAGCCTCTACGTACTTACGTAACAATTGTATCTGAATAATTTCAGACTCGCTTGTTAACAAAACGCCCCGCTTTGACGGGGCGTTTTTGTTTGTGTACAAAAAAATATAAAAAGGGCGACAGCTCTTAGTTAAAAATTACGTTTTATTAAGATTTTATAGTGCGGTTTTTATTACTAAGCTTTGATAAAATAATTTGACTTAGAAGTTTGCATAAACTGGTTTAATTAAGAACTTAAAGCCATTTTATCCAAGCTATAGCATTGCCAGTTGTTCTGGTTAACCAATTTAAAAAGGATGCATTCATGCAATTTGTTGATGAAGCCAAAATTCACGTAGAAGCAGGCCGCGGTGGAAACGGAGTGGTCAGTTTTCGCCGTGAAAAATATATTCCTTTTGGCGGGCCAAACGGTGGTGATGGCGGAGATGGCGGCAGTGTTTATCTCTTGGCAGACCGTAACCTAAATACCTTAGTCGATTTTCGTTTTACCAAAAACTATAAAGCCCAAAATGGCCATAGTGGAATGGGTCAACAAAAAACCGGTCAAGCGGGTGAAGATTTAGTTATTACCGTACCAGTTGGTACGACTATTTTTGATGTGAATGCTGATCAAGTGATTGGTGACTTAACAGAACATGGTGACAAGATCATGGTGGCTGAAGGCGGACGACATGGTTTAGGTAATATTCACTTTAAAAGCAGTAAAAACCGTACACCACGCCAGTGTACTCCTGGTGAAGATGGTGAAGAGAGAGAGCTACGTTTAGAACTTAAGGTATTAGCGGATGTTGGTTTATTGGGTATGCCAAATGCAGGTAAATCGAGTTTAATTACGGCAGTTTCTGCTGCACGTCCTAAGGTTGCAAATTACCCGTTTACTACCTTGTACCCAAATTTGGGGGTGGTAGCCGTATCGCCAGAAACAAGTTTTGTAATAGCTGATATTCCTGGTTTAATTGAAGGTGCTGCAGAAGGTGCAGGTTTAGGGATTCAGTTTTTAAAACATCTTTCTCGTACTGGCTTATTGTTGCATGTAGTGGATATCGCACCAGAAGACGAATCTGACCCTGCTGAGAATGTGAAGATTATTCAAAAAGAATTAGAAAAATATAGTGAAGAGCTTTCTGGTAAAGACCGCTGGTTAGTATTAAATAAAACCGATTTATTACCTGCTGAAGATGCTGATGAAGTTTGTGCACGTATCGTTGAAGAGACACAGTGGCAAGGTAAGGTTTACCAAATCTCTGCTGTACAACGTGACGGTACTCAAAAGTTAGTGAATGATATCGCTTATGCCCTAGAGCAAAACCGAATTGAAGCTTCTGAAGAAGAAGCTCCTGTGCGTGCACAGGTTGACGAAGATTTTGATTTTTAAGATTAGCCTGTAACGAAAAGGTGAGTTAAAACTATATGCAGCGTTCTGATTTAAAAAATACCAAACGTTGGGTGGTTAAAATTGGCAGTGCCTTATTAACAAATGATGGCCAAGGATTAAATCGTAAAGCTCTTGCAAGTTGGGTTGCGCAGATGGTTGAGTTGAAAAACCAAGGCGTTGAAGTTGTAATTGTCTCTTCAGGTTCGGTAGCTGAAGGTATGAAACGTCTAGGTTGGAAAACCCGTCCTAAATTACTAAATGAACTACAAGCGGCCGCTTCAGTTGGTCAAATGGGCTTAATTCAAGCTTATGAATCAAAGTTTTCTCAGTACGATATCCATTCAGCACAAATTTTAATGACACATGATGATTTATCTAACCGTAAGCGTTATTTAAATGTAAAAAGTGCTATTGAAACCCTTCTTGAGTACGGCGTTGTACCTATTATTAATGAAAACGATACCGTTGTAACCGATGAGATTCGTTTTGGCGATAATGACACCTTAGCAGCCTTAACAGCTAATCTTATCTCTGCAGATGTGTTGGTTATTTTGACCGATCAACAAGGTCTTTATAATGATAATCCTCGTGAAAATCCAAATGCTGAATTAATCAGCGAAGCACGTGTGAGCCGTAAAGATATTGAAGCAATGGCCAGCCCAGAAGGTGGTGCTTTAGGTAAGGGTGGTATGTACACTAAAGTGATGGCGGCAAAACGTGCAGCACGTTCTGGTACGGCAACTTTAATTGCTTCCGGTCACGCAGAAAATATCTTACCTAATCTATTTCATGGTGCATCACAAGGCACTTTATTAATACCAGACTTAGAACCTTTAACGGCCCGTCAGCAATGGCTAGCAGGTCATTTACAGGCTAAAGGTTCATTGGTAATTGATGAGGGAGCAGTTAAAGTATTGCGTTCTTCAGGTAAAAGTTTACTGCCTATTGGTGTTAAATCTATGCATGGAAATTTTCAGCGTGGAGAAATGGTAGTCTGTTATGATGAAGTTGGTAAAGAAGTTGCTCGTGGTTTAGTAAATTATTCGCTGACTGAAGCTCAACAGATTATGGGTAAACCCAGTCAGCAGATTGAATCAATACTTGGGTATATTGAAGATGAATCACTTGTGCATAGAGATAACTTAGTACTTAGTGAATAAAAAACCTATTTTTTAATATCGATTAATCTTTTTAAAATACATAAGGGTAGCATGGTATATGTCTGAAGTATTTATTGGGCGACAACCTATTTTAGATAGAGAGATGAATGTCTTTGCTTATGAGCTTCAGTTTTATCACGGCATTAATCCAAATAATAAAAGTCTAGAAGCAACCGAAGAGTTGATTAAAGATATTGAAGAAAAAATTGGCTTTCAATCGATCGTGGGTGACCATAATGCCATGCTTCATTTGCCAAAAGAACTCATTAAAAAGTCTGCATTGCCCCAATTTGATACAACTCACCAACTTGTTTTAGAAATACCCAATAATATTACCCGTGATATTGAATTATTACGTAACTTAAAAGAGTTAAAAGCAGAAGGCGTCAGCATAGCTCTTGATGACTTTATGGATGATGAGTCGAGTGTTCGTTTAGCGGGAATTAGTGATTACGTTAAGATTGATCCTGAATCACATAACGAAATACAGATGAAAAAAATGCTTGCAGAATTGCAGCAAAAAAATATTAAAGTTATTGCTGAAAAAGTAGAAACAGAAGAAATGTTTTTCTATTTAAAAAAGCTTGGTTTTGATTATTTTCAAGGCTATTTCTTTACCAATCCTATTATTATTAATGGTCAAAAATTAAGTGGCAATAAACTTACATTGTTGCAACTGCTTTCTAAAGTGAATGATCCATCAACCGATTTTGAAGAGCTTTCAAAAATCATTGCTCAAGATGTGGCATTAAGTCATAAGCTTTTAGTAGCAATCAATAATCCCGCCGCGATGATTCCGATTCGTGTAGAAAATATTTCTGACGCCTTGAAGTATATGGGGATTAAACGTTTAAAGTTTTGGGTTAATATGCTCATGCTTTCAAGTATGAAAGATATTCCTCAAGAATTATTAACTACTTCATTAATGCGTGCTAAATTTTGTGAGCTATTGGCAGAATCGACAGGTCATTCCGCCGATAAAGACAGCTTTTTTTTAGTAGGTTTATTTTCTAATTTAGGAGCTTTTTTCAAAACTCCGATTGCTGAAGTCGTGGCTGAGATGCCTTTAGCTGAAGAGCTTGTTAACGCACTGGTTGAAAAGGAAGGCCCAATGGGTGATGCTTTAAAAGTGTTAATCAGTATTGAGCAGTTTAACCACACCTTAACTAGCTTGCGATATGATGGATTAAATATAAGGCAGATTGGTAGCAGCTTTATGGCTGCAAATGCCTGGGCTCAACAAGTGTTAAAAGGTTAAATGAACTAACCTAAAAGCTTTAATTTAGATGCCATTCAATTGTACAATTTAGTAACACATTGCAAATAAAGTCGGCTTTTGTCCGGCTTTATTTGTTTTTAAGGGCTTATTTAAAGCAGATAATACTTATTAGTTAGTATGAGTGAATCATATAAAATGATATTAAATAAACATAAGTCCAGAATAAGCCCAGAAAAATAGGAGCACCGCTATGACAATGCGTTCAATAAATCCAGCAACCGGTGAGTTGCTAATAGAGTTTGATACATGGGATGAAGAAACATTAGATTACACCCTCAATCAAGCTGGCCATATGTTTGAAGATTGGTCTAAATTAACACCAATGGAAGATCGCTGTACCATGATTAAACGAGTGGCAGAGGTGTTACGAGATGACATTGAACCTTTGGCTGAGTTGATTACGCTAGAGATGGGTAAAACCACCAAAGAGGCTCAGGCTGAAATTGAAAAATGTGCCTGGGTTTGTGATTTTTACGCAGAAAAAGGCCCTGCATATTTAGCAGATGAAGTGGTTGAAACCGATGCCAGCAAAAGTTATGTAGCTTATTTACCATTGGGTGTTGTATTGGCAGTGATGCCTTGGAACTATCCGTTTTGGCAAGTCTTCCGTTTTGCTGCTCCAGCATTGATTGCAGGTAATATTGCGGTGTTAAAGCATGCTTCAAATGTTCCTCAATGTGCTTTAGCCATGGAAGAAGTTTTTCGTAAAGCAGGTTTTCCAGACCATATCTTTTCAAACTTAATGATTGGTTCAGACAAGGTTGAACAAGTTATTAGGCACCCAGTAGTAAGAGCGGTAACTTTAACAGGTAGTGAGAATGCGGGTCGTAAAGTTGCGAGTATTGCTGGTTCTGAATTAAAGAAAACTGTGCTAGAACTCGGTGGTTCTGATGCATTTATTGTGCTGGATAGTGCCAATATTAAAGATGCTGTTCAGGGTGCAATAGTTGGGCGTTATCAGAATATGGGGCAGAGTTGTATTGCTGCAAAACGTTTTATTGTTGACCAATTTATTGCCGATGAATTTGTGGATCAGCTTAAAACAGCAGTTGAAGAGAAGTTTGTTGCTGGTGACCCAATGGTTCCAGAAACTACCTTAGCTCCAATGGCTCGCCAAGACCTACTTGATGAGCTTCATGAGCAAGTCATGGCATCTGTAGAATTAGGGGCAAAAATCGTTACAGGTGGTTACCAGCTAGATCGTCCTGGTTGTTATTATGCACCAACCATTTTAACCAATGTTTCTAGTAATATGCCTGCCTATCATGAAGAATTATTTGGCCCTGTTGCCATTGTGATTAAAGCTTCAGAACCAGCACACGCTCTAGGGATTGCTAATGGGGTTGAGTTTGGTTTGGGCGGCTCTATTTGGACAAATGATATTGCTACGGCAGAGACTATGGCTCGCGGCATGGAATCTGGAGCGACTTTTGTCAATAACATAACTTTTTCAGATCCTAGGATGCCGTTTGGTGGTGTTAAAAATTCGGGGTATGGTCGTGAGTTATCAGAACATGGTATTCGTGAATTTACTAATGTAAAATCTATTTGGATTAAATAACTATCACTCAGCACCAGGTTGTTAACACGTTTAGTTATTAACTAAAGATTGTGTAATTTAAATAATGCCAGTTTAAAAAAAGGCCAACTATGTTTGATTTACTGTTTAAAACTTTATCTGATTTAAAAGAGCCAGCGATCTTGTGGCGTTTGTTTGTGCCATTTGTGGCAGCGATTGTTTTGGTCTCTATTATGGGCTACGGCATTTTTGGCGTGTTTTTGGTAAGTGACTTTGTCACGCAGAATCCGATTGTGCAAGATATGGGCGTTTGGACTGATCAGGCAGAACAAAGCATTGGTGCAATTCCTTTTATCGGTAGTGCCTTGCTGTGGATTTTTGGAATGGTATTTGCCGTTATTGCGGGAATTTTAGGCGTACTGTTAGGCAGTTATTTAATTTTGATTTTTGCCATGATTATTACCGGCTTTATGACGGATAGTTTGGTAAAAGTTGTGCATGACAAACATTATCCTAATGCCGACTACTCTGGCCATGGAACAATGATGGGGATGATAGGAAAGCTACTATGGTTTGGCTTTTTACTATTGTTGTTGTTTATTGTTACGATTCCAATGCTGTTTATTCCATTGGTGAATGTGGTGTGGTTTTGGTTGCTAGGTTTTATGTTTTTTAGATATTCAATTGTTCAAGACGTGGGGCAGGTAATTTTACCTGAATCGATGTTTAATCAGGTTAAGCCCATGACAAACTGGACACCGACCACGGCATTAGCCGCTTTGTTTTTAATGAGCACTTTACCGTTAATTGGTTTGTTTGTTCCTGTACTTGCGGTGATTGCATTATCGCATCACTATTTTGAGCACCTTTCTACTATGCCTGCGAGAGAGCCTTCTTAAGATAATCTACCAGGCCTGCAAAAATGGTTTTTACCAGGCCTGGTAAAATTTTATCAGCTATTAACATGGTTGTAAGCCATGTTTAATCAACGTATTTAACGTTTCTTTTTAGTCGTTTTTTTAGCTTTTTTCTTAGCTACCGATTTCTTAGGTTTCTTTTTGGTCGTCGCTTTTTTAATGGCATCTCTTAGCTTAAAGTTAGGTTCTAGGCCTGCAATTTTTTCTTCAGGCAGTTTTTGTTGTAGATGGTATTCCACTCTTTCTAAATTTGGTAGATCATGGCGTTCTACAATGTTGATAGCTACGCCGACCTGTTGTGCTCTGCCGGTACGTCCAATGCGGTGAATGTACATATCACCTCTAAATGGCATATCGTAATTGATTACGTGGGTAATATTTAACATATCTAAACCACGGGCAGCCACATCGGTTGCTACTAAGACTTTGATTTTTCCAGAGGTGAATTTTTGCATTTTCTCAAGGCGTACTGCTTGAATAAAATCGCCATGTAGAACTTGAGCAGAGATGTTTTGTGATTGAAGATACTCTGTGACTTCAATCGCTTTGTCTTTTTTATTGCAAAAAACAATGGCACTTTGGCAACTTGGGTCACTCAGCAAATTGGTAAGAATAGCGTGCTTGTGCTCTTTATCATTAGCCAAGTAGACCGCTTGCTGAACCTGTACCGATTGTTGGTTAGGAGCATCAATTTGTACGACGTCTGGGTTATCTAACACTTCATCGGCAAATTTGGCAACGCCAGAACCACTTAATGTTGCAGAGAATAAGCCAGCTTGGAAGTCACCAGGAATCGCTTCTATTAATGCTCTAACCGTTGGTCCTTGACCCATGTCTAACATGCGATCAGCTTCATCGATAATAAGCATTTCTATGTCAGAAAGATTGACTTGGTCTTCTTCCATAATCTTGGCTAAACGCCCAGGTGTTGCTACCAAAATGTCGCAGGGTTTTTTTAAGGTTTCAATTTGTTGGCTCATTTTAAAGCCACCAGTAATCACTGCAGTAGCAAAGTCACAGTAGGTGTTGAGCTGTTTAAGCACCTTGTGAATTTGAAAAGCCAGCTCACGAGTTGGGGCCAATAACAGAACTCTAGGTTGATTACTGCGTTGTGGCTCATCCAGAAGATATTGTAAAACAGGCAGTACAAAGGCCGCCGTTTTACCCGTACCTGTGGCCGCTCCAGCCAATAAGTCTCTGCGATTCATCAGAACAGGAATAGCCGCTTCTTGAATTGGGGTCGGCTTGTGGTATTTTAGTTGTTCAATCGCATCCAGCAGGGCGGGATCTAAATCCAGTTCTTCAAAAGTCATGTGGTTCTCAATGTTGTCGCCTAGTTGTAATTTACCAGGCCTGGTAATTTAATTTTTATACAGGCAAGAGATGCGTTTTTTACGCTTTCCCTGCTATTTCAGAGATCTTTATTATGTATATTGGTTTCTATTTGTGTATTTTATAACAAGGATGATACTCACTGGAATCTAGTTTCATACGTTTTTGTTCAACAAAGCTATGTAATAGGAGATCCATTGCTTCCATAATCTCTTTGTCGCCGTGTAAATCAAATGGGCCATGACGCGCAATTTGTTTAATGCCGTCAGCTTTAACATTGCCCGCTACTATTCCAGAAAAGGCTTTGCGTAATTGCCCTGCCAAACTATGTACAGGTTGGTCTTTGTGTAAGTTGAGTTCGGCCATGTTTTTGTGGGTTGGTATAAATGGTTGCTGGTGTTCCAGATCTAACATTAAACGCCAGTTATAGTAGTAAGCATCACTGCTCGCCTTACGGTCTTGTCTCACCACTTCCATTTGGGCTTTCATATAGGTGGCAATGTCTCTAGGGTGATCAATCATCACTCTAAGCATATCTATGGCAGGCTTGCCTAAGGTTTCTGCTAAAAAGTGCATGACCCCATCAAAATAGTGGCGGCTGCTTTCATCGCCAGTCAAAATTACGGGAAGGGCAATATCTTGGTTTTTTGGGTTGAGCAAAATGCTCAATAAGTAGAGTAGCTCTTCCATTGTGCCTGGGCCGCCAGGGAAGATAATAATACCGTGACCAATTCGTACAAAAGCTTCTAGGCGTTTTTCTATGTCTGGCATGATACACAGTTCATTTACAAAGGCATTAGGGGCTTCAGCGGCAATAATTCCGGGTTCGGTCATGCCAATGTAGCGACCATTTTGGTAACGTTGTTTGCCGTGCCCTAAAATAGCCCCTTTCATTGGGCCTTTCATGACGCCAGGGCCACAGCCAGTGCATATGTCTAAATTGCGTAACCCTAGTTCATAGCCTAAGTGTTTGCTGTAATGGTATTCTTCATCAGGTATTGAGTGGCCACCCCAGCAGACCACAATGTTAGGAAGTTCATTAGGTTTCATTAGTTGGGCGTTACGAGCAATATGAAACACGGCATTGGTAATGCCATGCGAGGAAGTTAGATCTAATTTAGGGCTAAATAGAACTTCATTTCTTGAGTAGATTAAATCGCGAATAACAGCAAACAAGTGCTCTTTAATACCCACTATTAATTCATTGTCAACAAAGGCTTGGCGTGGAGCATTTTTTATAATCAGTTGCACACCACGTCCTTTCACGCCAACGTTTATTGAAAAGTTTGGATATTTTTCCAGCAAAGCTAATTCATTGTCGGCTTCTGAACCTGTGTTTAATACCGCCAAGGCACAGCGTAGTAGGATGTCATTTAAACCCTCATCAGAGACATCGCATAGCTGTCTTGCTTCACGGTAAGATAAAATTTGTAAAGAGCCTTCTGGGCGAATAATCACTTCTTCAATATCGGTATTCATGATAGGGTACACTCATCGTTGATTACTATTTTTTATGAGGTTTATTATGCGTGACAATCGTCCTTATGAGGAAGGTTTTTTAATGATTTTACTGGTTCTCGCCATTACGGTAATCATTTGGTTGTTTTTTCCTTTTTTAGAAGCACTTTTCTTTGCCATGATTTTAGCCACGGCAAGTTATAAAGGGTATCAAAAATTACTACCTAAGTTAAATCACTCAGAAACTTCGGCTGCTTTGATTATGAGTGTTGCTGTGTTTGTGGGAGTCATTGCACCCGTTACCTATTTATTGGTTGAGGTGAGTTTGCAGGTGGGTGGTTTAATGAATCACGCTCAAACCTGGTTGGGCCAGCAAAATGCAGAGAGTTTAACGAAACTCAATCAATCAATCTTAGGGTATTTACCAATGAGTGAATCTACCCAAGCAGATGTTTTAGCACAGTTAAGAGATAACTCACAAAAGATTATTGGTTTTGTGCAAAACGCCACCGTATTTCTGCTTGAAGGCGTATTAGGTACAACCTCATCATTTATTACCTTTATTGGCTTGTCAGTTTTTGCGTTATTTTTCTTTTATCGTGATGGTCATCGAATTGCTCATCACATCAAAATACTTTCACCGTTAGAAAACTACTATGACTTAATGATTATGAATCGTTTTGCTTCACTCTCTACGGTGTTGACTTTGAGTGTGGTAGGTATTGCTTTTGTGCAAGGTTTCTCTTTTGCGATTATCTCTTGGGTGCTAGGTTTACCAGGCCTGTTTATTGGTATGGCAATTGCCGTGACCTCTTTTATACCTGTAGTGGGTGCCGCATTAGTTTGGATTCCCATTGTGATTTATAGCCTGATTCAAGGTGAGTACGTGACGGCGGCAATTATTACTTTTTGGGGTGTGGTTATAACCGGGTTTGTGATTGATAATATTTTACGACCCATTATGATTAACCGTTTATCTAAAAGTTTAAGTGGTGGTGGCGAAGGTTTGGAAGTGGCCAACCATACCTTAATTACGGTGCTTTCAACTTTTGCAGGGCTCTTACATTTTGGGGTGATTGGACTGTTTTTTGGGCCAGTTATTGCCGCGATGGCTATTACCATATTTGATGTATATGAGCATAAAAACTCACATTCTTTAGATAGAAGTTAATAGAGTTAACATAGTTAAATCAATTTACCCTATGCTCACAATATATAAATGGCCACAGGGCATGCCAGGCTTGTATACCTCATTGCGTGGTGTGGTAAATTGTAAAAAAATGATAAATAAAAAAGCCGGCTGGGGAATGATTATTTCCCAACCGGCTTTTTTGATTTACGGCAATAATTAGTTAACAACGAATGAAATATGAATCCATTATCAACTAATGATCAATTAATTACATTGGATCCATTAAGTTTGGCTCATCAATATAGCCATTTTGTACACCTTTAGTCACAATCGCTACCGCATCATGTGGGTGTAAGCTTTCTAAATGGTTCACTCGTATCCAAAAATCTAAGTACTCAGAAGATTCATCCAGTTTGGCTTGTACACGGCGTGAGGCATCTTCACAAAACATAAGGTTAGTCGCATTTAAACGGGCAAATTCTTGCTCATCTTCACGTTTTACGGTTGCTTGAACAGGTGTTTGCAACGCATCTTCAATGTGATTTATTAGTGTAGAAATGTCTAAGTGATCACTTTGAGCGACTTTAACTTTTACTTGTGCGTAAGAGCGTTGACTATGAGGTGTTGCATTAATGCCTTCTGGCGTACCTAGCCATTCAACCACGGTTTTATAATCTAGTTGTTGATCAGCAAATTGTGCTTCAAACGCTTCTTGAATTAACTGGCGAGACAAAGCTGCTGAACATGGACAAGTTGATGAGTAGGGTACTGATATCGACATTTCACACTCAAACTGGCCATCACGTAATTCTCCACGCAAGGTAGTTGGGTAGTGTTTCCAGCCGCTATTATCACTTTTAAGTGAGCGGCGACGTTCATAGTAGTCAAATTTAAACTCTACAAAGGCATTAGCACTTAATCCATGGTGAGATTCAATAAATTTATCTAAAATTGCATTGACTCTGTTTGGTGTTAAAGACTCTTGAGTTGCCATTTGATCTAGTAGCAAATAGAGGCGAGACATGTGAATGCCTTTGCTTTGTGGGTCATCTAAACTTACATAAGCTTGTGCTTTTGAAGACAAGCGAACATCGATTAGATTTTCATTGTCTGCCTGTGCTTGTTTGACAAGAATTGGGAGTTCAATCCCGCTCATTCCTACCCAGTTAAGTTTCCCTTTTGGGCCATGATGCGGTTGACACGCGATATCGGGCATGTGCTTGGTCATGCAATTTCCTTCGGCTTTAGTGGAGTTGAGAATTGACGCTTAAGGTTCTCTATTAGCGTAAAAATCAATATCACTCAGTGAATTAATTATAAAGAGAACAGCACTTTTTAATGTGTGATCTCAAGGTAACGTGCGATTCTATCAAATAATTGACTAAATTGGTGGGTTAATCATCCAAATAGTGAGTTTAATCAATATAAATTATTAATCAAAAACATCGAATTACAGGTTATGTATAGTGTTTTTTATTTTGCTTTCAAGGGTTTGAATAGAAATATTGGCTCTGTTTTTTGCCTCATTATTATCAGCCTTAAATAGGCACTCTAATCGGTTGTCTTGTCGCCAAGCAATGTCTTCAAATTGTAATTCTTCGTTTGACCAATTAACCAATTGCCACTCTTTTCCGGTTTTAAGTAAGCCTTTAGCACGAATGATATAAGGGCCGATTTCTGTAAAAAAGGCTTTGAGTTTTACGCGATTAAATTGCAGGTCATTGTTCCAAATCCAACCCATGCTCAAAAGTTCACCAGAATCAGTTTGGCTTACAAAACATTGTTGTGTGCCAGAAATACTAGAGTTAAAAGGCTGTTGCGGATACAAAGTTTGCTGTTGGTGATCTGTATGCTCTTTTAATGAGATATCTTTTAATGAAATATCTTGTAATGAACGGTCTGAAAATGTGTGGCATTGTAACGAGTTGCTAGGCAAAATTTGTGAAAGCAGAGTAAACCCCTTTTGTGTTCTTGGTTTTAGCAAAGTGCTGAGTGTTAGGTCTGCATATTGAGTTTCAATAATTTCGTTTTTGGGTGGGTAGCAGTTTTTTAATAGGGTTTTGGCGGAATCTAAGGCTTGTTGATCTGCTAAATCTGTCTTATTTAAAATAATGGTATCTGCCAGATTAACCAGGTCTCGCATTACTTCAGATTTTTGCCAACGCTCTGCAGTGAGTTGCAGAGGGGTGACCACACAAGCAATCTTTTGTAGTTGCAAAGGTTGTATAAATTGAGTTTGTTGCAAAGCATCTATTATTTTTGCAGGATGACCTAACCCAGTCGGTTCTATCCAAATCCGGTCTATGGATTTTGTGGTTTGGCTAAGTAGTTTGTTTAACGTATTCACCAAGCCAAGTTGTGCGGTGCAACATATACAACCCCCTGACACAGCTTTAATCTCTAATGAATTAGAGCTGCCTTCGGTTAACTCTGGGTTTGCAAGCAGTTGGCTAGCATCAATATCTACTTCACCAAATTCATTAATGAGAATGGCCCAGTGTTCATTGGTTGGTTTTTGTTGAATGAGGTGTTTTAAACAGGTAGTTTTACCGCTCCCAAGCAGGCCTGTTATAAGGTGAACTGGAAGCGGTGTAGTCATTTGAATTTTTCTTTAGCGTGGAATATCAGTGCCGCCAAGCAGCTCATTAATAACGGCTTCACGATCAAGTTCAATACCTAAACGATCGGCAATGATTTGTGCATCACGGTAAGCGTTGCCTAAACAGGTTGTTGCACCTGGAGATGGTGTCATATTGAAAATAAGGTTTTCATTTTCAGGCACAATGCTGGCTTCACCCAATTTGAGTTCCATGGTAGTTTTATCAATAACTTGTGGACGTAAACCGCCAATACCTTTAGCGTATTCCAAGTCTTCAGGCTTTAAGCTCGGAATGATTTTACTGGCATCTTTGGCAAACAGTTTTTGACGAAGTTTAGGAACTTCAAACATAAAGTTTCTAAAGATATAGTTACGAATAGTACTGTCTTTCATTAAATCCCAAAAAACTTTTAACACTTTCGTATCGAGTTTTAAGCTCTTCCAAAAATCCAGGTAGGTTCCACCAGTATAACGCTCTAATTTTGGTAATACTAAGGCGGTTGGTCCAAGACGAGTTTTATTTAACTCAATTAAGTCTGGGTCACCATGTAATGCGGCAAACGGTAGTTTGTCATTTTGCATGGTGTACACTTTACCGTTAAGCATTTTTGGCACGTAATAAAAGCTACCAGCCATAGGTAAGATAGACATGTCCATACCATGACCTAGTTGGTTGGCAAGCAATAAGCTGTGAGCACCGGCTGAAACCACAACAAATTTGGCAAAGAAGGTGCCTTGCGGTGTAACTAATTCGTAATGGTCATCAAACTTAGTGATTTTTTCTACTTCACTGCTCAAAGAGACGTTAATTTCAGTATTGGTGTTTCTGGCACTGTTTATAAATGCCTTAGAAAGGTTGCCATAGTTTACGGCAGAGTATTCGTCTGTACAGCCTGAAGCAATAATTTTTTCTGGACGGGGTTTACCATCAATCAAGGCAACGGCAGGTTCCACTTCGGCAATGCGTTCGGCATCCCAAAGTTCCATGTAAGGAAAGGCTTCTGCAAACTCATGATAGCGTTTTTCTAAGCGTTCACATTCTTCTTCACCAACCGCCAAAATCATTTTTGGAAACTTATATAAAAAGTCGTTTTTTTCTACTTGTTTTGCATAGTGAACAATCATATTGGCTTGTTGCTTAACCAATTTGGCTTTTTCTAGACTGTAGTTAGTTTCGATGTCACCACAATGCAAAGTTTGGCTGTTTGAACGAGCATGAGAGTTTAATGGAGCAAGTGAACCATATTTTTCTAGCATGGCCACAGAACCGACATTTGTGTATTTAGAAAGTAGGTACGTTAATGCACTTCCTGAAATTCCACCGCCAACAATAACGACATCAAATGTACGATTTTTCATCTATTTTATCTCTGTGTTCACTGAATAATTTAAGCAATTTAATTGCTAGCCAATCATTATATAAAAAATATTAATATGGGGTTAGAGTAAATGTAATGTTTTGAGATTAACTTTTGGATGCTAGTCGATATAGTAGAGAGTTGAATAAGATCGTTTTTACGATTATTTGTTTGATTATTATCCTTGTTAAGGTCTTGCTGATAGTTTTGTAAACTAAAATTGGAAAATTCAAAAGGCTCTGAACTCGCTTTAGCTATTGTTTATTTGGTTATTGTCTATTTATTAAATTCCCTGCAAACCAGTTACAATAGATTTTTGTTTAATTGATGATATAACTTCAAATGGTATTGTCACAATTCTTGTTATGGTAGAGAGCAGAGATTTAGGTGCTATGAGCAAAACGCTAAAAGAAAATGCAATATTTATTACAGGCGGTGGTCAACGAATTGGTGCCTATTTAGTGCGTCAATTTTTGGCCAATACAGATTATCCTGTGGTGTTTACTTATAGAACGCAGTATGCAGAAGTTGATGAGCTGGTTGAGCTAGGAGCTATTGCAATTCAATGTGATTTTGATGATCAAAATAATTTACCAGGCCTGGTAAAACAGATAAAACAATATTGTGAAAGCCTAAGAGCCGTAATTCATAATGCCTCTGTGTGGCTAAGCGATGAACAAGCCCCAGTCTTTTCGACTGCCTATCAAGGTTTATTTAGATTACATGTTGAAGTACCTAATTTTTTAAACCATCAGTTACAGTCTTTATTACTGGCTTCTAATTCTGAATTAAAAGATATTATCTCTTTGTCTGATTACAGTGTGAGTCATGTGTCTGATACACATATCGCTTATTTATCAAGTAAAGCGGCCATGCAAACAAGCAGTGTAGCGTTTGCTAAAAAGTTTGCACCGCACATCAAAGTAAATGATATTGCACCAGCATTAATTATTTTTAATGAGGGAGATTCTGAAGCCTATAAACAAAAACGTTTGTCTCAGGCGGCCATTCCAATTGAACCTGGGGAAGAGGTAGTTTGGCAAGCGGTAATGTACTTAATGAACAGCTCTTACACAACGGGAATCTCATTGCCTTTAAATGGCGGTAGACACTTACTGTAGTATTCGATAATACTCGTATATTAATTCGTATCATTTTCGCCAATATTAACTCAGCAATTTACCAGGCCTGGTAAATATTGTTCGGCTTGTTCATTCCAATGTCTTAAATCATTAAATAGCGGATGCATTGCCTCAAGCTCTATTTCAGGTTCGCTTTCTAGCTTTTGCATAAAATGACTTTTGGTAAATTAGTCATGAATGTTTGAAGCAATCTAAGCAGAATAATCAACGTAGTGTGATTAACCTATTGTGATTTACGTAAAATAATTCATTTAGATTTCTATTAATAACATTCTCAACCCCTTATAATAGCGACCTCACTATTTGCGTTTGTAGCTCAGCTGGATAGAGCACTGCCCTCCGGAGGCAGGGGTCGGGGGTTCGAATCCTCTCAAGCGCACCATCTTTTTATCTATTTGTTTATCGAACTTGTCAGTTTAGTTAGATTGAATGTGTTTTTTACTCATTGATCATGCATTTTTGTCTAAAAAATAAGTTAAGTTTTTTTATTACGAGTCTTGTTTTTCTCATTCTCTTTGGGTGATGCATGATTGTTTAAAAATTATTGATTTAGATCAATTTTTTTGGCCATTAATTTATCGCTATAAGCCAGACTTTTAGCTTGCTATTTAGAATTTTTATTTAAAATCTGGTTCAAAAAATTAACCATTTAGGGTGATGATAAAGCCTTTTTTAAAACGATTGTTTAATAACGCTTGTATCCCCTAGTTTTTTTACGTTATATTCAAAATATATATTGTGGTTTTTTATGTTTGATTAAAAACATAGTCAATCTTTTGAACCCAATTTCTACTTATATATAATGTTTTTCTACAGGCGTAATATAGTAGTTGAAGAGAGAGAGTTAACTCAATGAAAGTTGAGTGATGGTTTGATACAAAACCATTTTAATGGAGAGGTAGAGAGTATGAAGACACGAAAGAAATATTTAATTATTGCCATGGCTTTAGCTATGGGAGTAAGTGGTAATGTTCTAGCTGCAGAAGCAACAACTGAGCTACATTTTAGTACACCTGAGAACCTGTCAGATGCACAATCGCCTGACTTAGGTATGGCGTTTAAAACTAAGCTTGTAAGATTAGGTAATGGAGCGTTAATTACTGTATTTGGCGATGGGGTTAATGCCAGTAATGTGGTGTATGACTTAAAAGGTGATGCAGAGCGTCCAGCACGTGATATTTTTATTAGAACTTGCGACAGCGTAAATACTGATTGTGCTTTAGAGACAAATTGGTCGAGCCCGCAAAATGTATCAGGTACGGCAGAATTAACGAGTATGACCACTGATTGGAAGGGTGATAATGGTGATCCTTCTCCTTATTATGGTGATTCAGATAAGCCAAATATTTCAAATGGTGGTTCTAATATCATGATTACTTGGACTGACAAGTTTTGTGATGCTTTAACTGGCGATGCAGATGGTATTACCAACCAGCGTTCAGCGACTTATGTGACTCGTGTAAATCGTGAGATTCCATTTAGTTGTACGTGGGCTAGGGGTGCAACAGTTTCTGGAAGTGGTGGTATTAGCTGGATTTCAGATCCAGTTCAGTTAACAGATGGTTCACGTGATGCTAAACAGGATGTGAGCAAGGTTAACTCAATGGGTAAATCTGTTGTGACTTGGCAAGAAGATCCTTTAGGTTTGCAAATTGGTTCTGCTGATGGGCCAGGTGATGGGGCTTCAGGTGCAACGGCTTCTCATGGTACGGATATTTGGTTTACCACTACTACTAATGTGGTTACGAAGACAGATCCTGATACAGGAGCAGCTTTAGCAGGTAAGCCTGTGGCATTTATGCCTGTTGCTAGATTAACTGATAATGCCACAAATACGTTATCAGGTGAGAATAGAACGGTTAGAGATAGCACGGGTGCCTTAGTTGATGCGGCTAATATTGATGGTGGTAAAACGGCTGCAAGTAGAGCAAATACCGCAATTGTTGGACCAAAAATAGTCGTGACTTATGAAGAGACGAAAGGTTCAGAGGAAATTGAGTTTGGTAAGTATATTCGTTACCACAACTTTGCTTATACAACTGACCCAGGCTCGGTAACCAATCAAGCAGGTTGTATTATCTCGAACCCAGCAGAAAATGCGCGTCGTGTTCGTTTTGTACCTCAGGGAACACCTGGTACAAGTGGTTTACAAATGGGTATTTTTTGGAAAGAAGGTAAATACGATCAAGGTGGACCATCAGATATTGTGGTACGTCTGCTTAAAAATGGTGTAGATCAATCAAATATGACGCCAGCTGTGGATATTGCAAACTGTGTTACTTCAGATTATACGACTGCTTCTACAGTATTGAATAACGCCCCGGCTATAAACATCAGTAGCAACACGGAAACAGGTGGAAACCTAACGGATACGACTGAAACGAATAATGCCGAAAATGCATTAGCACATCGTGGTGCGATTGTAGGTGATGATTTATATATTGGTTATTCATATACAAGTGATTGGGCGTTATCAACTTATACCAATCAAAAAACGTATGATTTTTGGTTACGTCATTATGATGGTGTAACGGATACATGGACTGTACCTCATAATCTTTCAAATCTACCAACTGAAACAGTTAATGGGGTGGTGACCTATCCTTTATCAGTAAGAGAGCCAAGATTTGTTAAAACGCCATATTCTGAGGATCCTGCACAAAATTACAACCCAGATGCGTTTGTGATTGCATGGGGTACACAAACTAATGTGGCAACACACTTAGAAGATCCAGTGGATCAGGATATTTATTACACTCGTTCATATGATAAAGGTGTGAATTTTGAACCGGTTGTAAGAGTGGATAACCCTGTTAATGCTTCACGTTTTGAGTCGCAATTACGTCCTACTCCAGATGGACAGACGCTTTATGCCGTATGGAATGAAGAGGCTTCTGGAGTTGTTAATTCAATTGTTTCAAAAGGGGTGTCAGGTGTTATAACGGGTAACTATCCTTATATTCCACCTTATGTTCCACCAGCTGCACCAGGAGCAACTGTTTCTTCAAGTAGTGGTGGTGGTAGTGCGAGTGTCTTTGATGGTGTATTAGTACCTGCATTGCTTGCAATATTAATTGGTTTGGTTGGGTTTATTGGGTTACGTAAAACACAAAAATAAACTAAGTCTTACCATTAAGATTTGACCTATGACTTGAACATATTTTTTGTTCATAACTAAAGCGTTACCAATGAAATTGGTAGCGCTTTTTTTGTATTAGACGATAGTTTTTTAAATAAGTTAGATATGGCATAAGTGTCTTTAATGAATGCATATAAGAATGTTTATCTGTAAATGTAATATATTTACATTTAATATAGGCAGTGACAAAACAAGTTATCAAATAAGAAGGAATAACTTATGAAAATGACAATTCAAACACTTTTTGCAATCGCTTTTACAGCTTTAACATTTAATGCTTTAGCAAGTACGACAGTTTCAACAGATGAGGTTGTTGTTGAGTCAACTGAGATTGATTCAATTTCTGTTGAAGAAGAGCAAAGCATCTTGTTTATGCGTGAAGAAGAGAAATTAGCTCGTGATGTATATTTAACGCTTTACGATATTTGGGGATTAAATATCTTTAAAAATATCGCTAAATCAGAGCAAACGCATACTGATGCGATTAAAGGATTGATTGAAAAATATCAACTCGCTGATCCAGTTACCGATGAAACGGTTGGTGTGTTTACAGACTATCATTTTGTAGAAATATTTGAGGCCTTAGTTGCCAAAGGCAGCGAGAGTTTAGAAGGTGCTTTACAAGTTGGTAACCAAATTGAAGAGTTGGATATTAAAGATATTGCTGAAAGTATTGCGGTAATTGAAGGTAATGATGATGTGGTTAATGTTTATTCTGAATTAATGAAAGGTTCACGTAATCACTTAAGATCTTTCTGGGATGTATTAACTAGCAAAGGTTTTACCTATGTACCTCAATACATTTCTCAAGAAGAGTTTGATGCAATCATTAACTCGCCAATGGAAACAACCAGTTTAGATTAAGATTTACTGATTTGGTATATCAAACAAAGGGGCAATTGCCCCTTTTTTTGTGACTAATGATTGGTAATACATCTTTTGTAGAAAGTGTCGTTTTGGTAAGTTTGGTATAGACCAATCACTTAGCTTTAACCGTTAATAGCTCTTGCCAACGAGTTGTGTAACGGTTGGACATAAGGTTTCGATTCATTTTCCAGGCCTGGTTTTGTAAACCGCTACTGGCTAGTTTAAGGGTGTTTTTGCCCATCTGTTGATTAATCTTATCTAGCGTTTGCATTAATTTATCTGACTTTGGGTTACCCGAATATTCTGGGTTAGGTGCAAAAAGGTCAATTTGTAAGTTCTGTTTATCTTGTATGTTTAATAACATCACACTGGCTTTTTGGTATGCATAGCCAGGTTGCCAGATTTTTTGTAACGCTCTTAATGCAATTTTGGTTAGTAAAATGGTGCTGTCTGACGGATAAATTAACGGCACAGTATATTGATTATGATACTGAGGTAACTGCGTTTGATAAGGTGGTGTGGTAATAAAAACATTAACGGCTTTACAAGTGCTTTTTTGTTTACGCAGTTTTTCGGCTGCAATAGCCGTATAGCTACTAACCGCTTCACGTATGACATTAAAATCAGTCATGTTTTGGCCAAAAGAACGCGATGATACAATGTTTTGTTTATTGTCTGGACTCTCTGTAAATGCCAAACAGGCTTGACCTTTTAATTCCAATACCATGCGCTCTATATTGACTGAGAATTTTTTTCTTAATGTTTTGCTATCTAAGCTCACCAAATCATACACCGTGTGAATTTTTTGTGCGTTGAGCTGCGCATTTAAGCGTTTACCGACACCCCAAATAGTCCCCACTTTAACAGTTTTATAGAGTGTATTAAGTGTCGTTTGACTGAGTTGGCTTAAATCAAAAACACCATCACAATCAGGCAGTTTTTTAGCTAGGTGGTTGGCAAGTTTAGCCTGCGTTTTGGAGCTGCCTATACCAACGGCAACTGGGATACCTATCCACTGCGATATGCGTTCTTTTAACTGCTTTGCATGCTGCTGAATATCGTTTTTATTAATACCTGTAAAATCTAAAAAACTTTCATCAATGGAATAAATTTCTTGGCGTACCGCAAATTGAGCACTAATCGCATGCATACGCTGGCTCATATCGGCATACAGTTCATAGTTAGAGCTAAAAACCGCTGTGTTATAGCGTTTTAATAGTGGAGCAACTTTAAAAAAAGGCTGAAACATCATGCTATTTGGCGTGGCGGCGTGATAACCGCCAGCCCCCATACTATTGGCTTTTACATGTTGTAAATCAAGATTTTTGGCGATTTGGTTAGCCGCTACAATACAACCATCATTATTAGATAACACCACAACAGGGCGATTTACCAGGCCTGGTTGAAAAGCAATTTGGCAAGAAGCGTAAAACGAATTTCCATCAACTAACGCATAGGTTGGCATAACGCGTGTACTCAAAAGATAGGTAAAGAGAGTAAAAAATATTAACTGTGTATTGGCTGTTATTTCAGAAGGTATTTCTATATAATCCAATTTATGAAAAGTGTAACACAAATCAAGATACGGCTGTTATGGTTTTTATTTATATCTAAAGCGTAATATCTTCAGTCCAATTTTGGCTATGACGTACCTAAACACTATAAACAATATGTGTGTGATGATTCATGTGGAACACGTCTGAGTAATCATAGCCTGGGTTATAAAAGTAGCCATAAACAATAAAATTAAAAGTGAGAGAGCAGAATGAATCAAAAAACAGATAACACAGTGACTCCTATTTCTCACGGTGGAGTACGCCAAGGAGCAGGACGTAAAAAAGGTACTGGTAAATTTGGTGAACCAACAAAGGTAATGCGGGTTCCGCAATCAAAGGTAGCGGCAATACAGGCCTGGTTAAATTTACAAAACAAGCCCAATGCTAAGCTGTTACAGCAAGCTTTGCCCTCTAATCAGCCTCAGTTTGATTCGCCTTTTATTTGGCATATGCCTGAAAAAGAGAGTGAATTTGTTGAGTTACCTTTGTACGCTCATAAAGTGGTGGCAGGTTTTCCAAGCCCTGCGGAAGATTATATTGAAGCAAGATTGGATTTAAATGAGAAATTGATTCGTAACAAAGAGGCTACGTTTTTACTCTCTGTTCAGGGCGATTCTATGAAGGATGTTGGTATTTTAGATGGCGATATTTTGGTGGTAGATCGTAGCATTCAGCCGCAAGATGGTAAAATTGTGATTGCTGCATTAGACGGTGAATTGACTGTAAAACGTTTGTCAATGAAATCAACAGGGACTTGGCTAGTACCAGAAAATGAAAACTACCCGCCAATTTTGGTTAGAGAATCGTCTGATATTGTTATTTGGGGAGTGGTAACGGCCACTATTTCACAATTTTAATAAGTAAAGCAATGGCTTTTTTACATTTTTTTAACAAAGAGGAAGCCTGGCTATAACTGGATTTAGGGCTGCATTAAAAAAACAATTTATTTTATGTGGGTTTACAGGCTAGAATGGTTGAAATATTCGAGTTTAAAATACCAGGCCTGGTAAATTTTGTTTGCTATTTACAGGCGTTGATATCTTTTTAAGAGGCAATAAACTCGTAAATGAGAGATATAATTTTTAATCTAAATTTAATCCCCTTTGTTTAGGAGCGTTTTTTGAGTCTTATGCAACAGCGAAAAAAAATCTCACCTATAAATATTGTTAGTGCGCTCGTTTTTATGTTAATCGCTGTTGCAGTGTATTGGTTATATAACAATGCTAAAGCTCAGCTTTTAAATGATTCATTAAACAACTATCAAAAAAAAATCTCACATGAAATAACTGGCTTAATAGACGATAGTCGTGAAGCTTCTATGGTGGTTGCGTTATCCCTTTCAGAAAGTAATCAAGTACATGACTTTTTAAAACAAGATTTCTCTTCTAGTTCCACTAAGTCCCTAAATTTTGATAAGTTACTTGAGCAAATTAGTTTGCAAACACACAACGATGATTTATGGATTCAAATTATCGATACAAAAGGCGTGAGCCGTTACCGTAGTTGGACTAAAAGAGTAGGTGATTCAATCTATGAAGCACGTTCAGATGTTAAAGAAGTCTTAAAAACACCACAAATATTAAAAAGTATTAGTGTCGGTAAATTTAATTTAACCTTTAAATCTATGGTGCCACTTTTTGATAAATCTCAAAAACTATTGGGAATAGTTGAGGTTATTTCACATGTATCTCCATTATCTCTTAAATTAAAAAAGCTACAAAACATCTCATCCATTGTTTTAGTTGATAAACATTATAAAGAACAGTTGCTTAACGCCAGAAAAAATCGCTTTCTTGACGATTATTACATCGCTAATGAAGATATAGATTGGCACCATGTGCAAACTCTAGAAGAGCTAGGTGTTAATGAATTTCCTCAACTGCCAGCTGGACAGGTGGTAAAAAATCAAATTATTACCAAGTACGAGATTCATGATGATGCTGGTTTAGTGGTGGGTTATTGGTTTACTTTTAAACCATTAGATGCATTAACGTTTACCGATGTTGAACAGTTAAATCGACAGTATTTATACGGTTCAGTTGCGTTATTGGTCCTTACATTGTTTATTATGGTTTTATATATCTTTAAGAAGTCTTCAGACAAAAGTTTACGTTATTATCAATATGTTCTAGATTCGGCTTCTGAGATTGTTTTTGTTAGTAATTACTCTCGTATTAAAGAGGCAAACCAGCAGTTTTTTGATTTTTATTCTGAATTTTCTAACGTGGATGAGTTCGTCAACAAATACGATTGCGTATGTGATACTTTTTTGAAAAAAGAGGGATTTTTACAAAAAGAACAAGATGGGGAATACTGGTTAGATTATGTATTAAAACACCCAGAAAAAAGACATAAAGTACAAATTAAAAAAGGCCCCAAAATACACTATTTTGAAATCAAAGTAGCCTTGATTACTTTATATGAAAAACCTTTATATAGCGTTATTATGCATGATATTACCAGTGAAGAAGAGTACCGACAAAAGCTCGAATATCTATCTGAAACTGATACTTTAACAGGCATTTCAAATCGTTTGGTCTTTAATAGAACCTTAGCAAATGAAGTCCATCGTGCCCATCGATATCAACTTGATTTGTCTATAATGATTTTTGATGTGGATTTCTTTAAAAAAGTTAATGATACCTATGGTCATGAAGTAGGTGACCAGGTGCTAATTACATTGGGGCAGGAGGTCTCAAAGTTACTAAGAGAAATAGATGTTCTATGCCGCATTGGTGGTGAAGAGTTTACCGTGATTATGCCAGAAACAAACCTTGAAAAAGCTGAGATTACTGCAGAGAGATTACGTAAATCAATTGAAACTCTACCTGAAGATACGTTACCCACTCATTTAACCGTGAGTTTTGGTGTTGCTTATATGACACGTTGGGATAACGACAAAACACTTTTAAAACGAGCGGATGAAGCCCTTTACAAAGCCAAAGAAAATGGTCGAAATAGAGTTGAAGTAGCCGATAACCAGCAGGTTAATGTAAATAGTTAAAAGTTTGCTTGTCTCAGTTAACTAAATCTTTTATATAACCAGTATAATAGCCACATAAATAAGCTTAATTAAAAGGAATTATGCATGAGTGTGTTACCAAGCCATTTAAAGTATGCCGAAACTCATGAGTGGGTATATATCGATGAAAATGGCATTGCAACGGTAGGTGTTACCGATTTTGCTCAAGAATCATTGGGTGAGTTAATGAGCGTTACCTTTCCGCAACTAGGTATTGATATCTCTGCAGAAGAAGAGGTTATGTCTCTAGAATCGGTTAAATCAGCTTCAGAAATATTTGCCCCTGTGAGTGGTGAAATTGTTGAAATTAACGAAGATCTTGAAGATAGCCCTGAGTTGATTAATGAAGAACCTTACGATGGCGGTTGGTTATTTAAAATTGCCGTACATGATGCCTCAGAGTTAGATGACTTGCTATCAGATGAAGAATACCAAAAGTTAATTGATGGCTAGTTGATGATTTGCTGATTATTTGCTGATAATTATTCAGACTTAGCTTTGTTAAGCTTTAGTCCTTTAATTAATGACTTAACTATTAAGAGGTTTAACCAGATAGGTTAAACCTCTTTTTGTTTCATCAACGCCATATTCATTTTGTAAAAAAATCAAGTGATAAACACCTAAACACAGTACATAGAAATACAGTACATAGAATGTACACAAGAGAAGAGACCGTAACAATGTTAGCTAGCCTACGATTAAAAAAGAATGAAGAACGCCGTATTAAACAAGGCCATGTTTGGGTGTACAGCAATGAAGTAGATACTCAAGCCACGTCTTTAAAATCGTTTGAACCTGGCCAGCAAGTGATTATTGAAGCCTCAAATGGCAAGCCATTAGGTATGGGGTATGTAAACCCAAATTCATTGATTTGTGCCCGAATTTTAAGTCGTAGTGCAAAGGTTGATTTTAATATCAAGTTTTTAAAAAAACGAATTCAAGCCGCCCAAGATTTACGTGAACTGTATTTTGATGAGCCTTTTTATCGATTAGTATTTGGTGACTCAGACGGTTTACCAGGCCTGGTAATTGACCGTTTTGGTGAAGTATTTTCAGTACAAATTACCACAGCAGGAATGGAAGCCGTTAAAGACGATATTATTCAAGTCTTAGAAAACCTCTATCATCCACAAGCCATTGTTATGAAAAATGACACCGCTAGCCGAAGCTTAGAAGGCTTACCTTTGTATGAAGAAGTGGTATTGGGAGAGCTGCCAGAATCGATTGTGATTACTGAGAATAATACCCAATTTGAAATCCCAGTAGAAGACGGCCAAAAAACTGGCTGGTTTTACGATCACCGAGAATCACGTAAACGTTTACAAAGCCTTGTTAAAGGTAAACGTGTTTTAGATGTGTTTAGTTATTTAGGTGGTTGGGGCGTTGCTGCCGCTGTTGCCGGTGCTGAAGCGGTTACCTGTGTAGATGCCTCTGAATTTGCACTGGATGGTGTTGACCACAATGCCGCTTTAAATGGCGTGGCAGAAAAAATGACCACCATTCAAGGTAATGCATTTGATGTATTAAATGCGTTAAAACAAGAAGCTGAAAAATTTGATATTGTTATCGTTGATCCCCCAGCATTTATTAAACGTAAAAAAGATTTCAAACAAGGGTTTGAGGCGTACCGTCGAATTAATGAACTCGCCATGCGAGTGTTAGAAAAAGACGGTATTTTAGTCTCTGCTTCCTGCTCGCATCACTTAACACGAGACAACTTATTGCAAGCGGTTCAGTCGGCATCTCGCCATATTGACCGTAATGTACAATTATTTGATCAAGGTCATCAAGGGCCGGATCATCCTGTGCATCCTGCAATTCCTGAAACAGAATACATCAAAACCTTATTTTTTAAGGTTTCACCAAGCTGGTAACAGTTTGAACGACTTAGCGAGAAAAAAATGAAATCGCCCGTCTTATTGACAGCAACCGATCGAATGCAACAACAGCTCGCTAAACACTGTTTTTGGGATGAATTTGAGCAAGTTTTATATATTGATGCTCGTAAACTTTTTCCTAAAGAGGGGGTGGTTACGATTTTAGGTTGGGATAACATGATGATGAATGCTCAGCCGATTCCAGAGTATCCCGATTTTTTTAAAATTATGTCGTGGCCTAAACAATCGCAATATGCCGATTGGCGAAAGCAAATTCCACAATGGGTGCAAGACAGCTGTGCGTTGTTTCCCAGTCATCAAATGACCTTACTGCATTACGCAGGTAAATACCCCCAAGTATTAGAATTGCTAGACCATGCTCCGATGTTGGCATGGCGATTAGTGACCTCAAAACTTGAAGAGCCTGAAATTGTGGCATTGCTCTCTGGTAAAAGAGCCGATATTGCAGCAACGGTTGGTTGGCCAGGCAAAGCCGAGACGGTTAAGTTTTTAACCAATTTGCGATTACGGTTAGTGAATAAAGAGATTGCCGAGCAAATTGAAACATGCCTGTTAGATGAGCAACGTTTAACGGCACTGCAAAACTTACCTCGGATTAACTCAATGGCGCTTTCTTTAGCGGCCAGATTTCCAGAATTAATTGGTTCAAAATTACATCACGCTTTAGCTAAGTTACCATGCAGGCCAATGCAGTGCCAAAGTATGATTGCCCAATTAGAAGATGCTTATCGAGTGGCAGACTATTTAGGTTTGGGTGAAGCAACGGTCGATAAAATTGGCCAATGTCGTTATTTGGTTGAAGTTGGTGAAATTTACCAGGCCTGGTTAAATGAAACGATTAATTCATTTAAACCTCAAAAAGTCTCGCTTCATCCCAGTAATAAGACACTCTTTAGCCAGCGTTTAACCACTGAACCCGTTCAGATTCATGGAATAGAGGATTGGATGGCGTTAACGCAAATTCAGCAACATGTCTGGTTAACGGATTATAAAACTCCCAATCAATTAGTTGCTTGGCAAGATGATGACGGAATTTGGGCGGCGTTAATCCATTCAGAATTACCGGCAACGCCTGAACAACTTGAACAGATAAATGAAATGCACCAGGTGATTAGAGTTCGTGGGTTAGAGAATTGTTTGGCAGGTCCAAAACAATATTCAACCTTACACTTATGGCAAGCCAAACAAATCAAAGCTACTTAAAAATTGATTTTTACCAGGCCTGGTAAACTGAATATGGTGAGTCGCAGAGATACAAATTCATTAAAAACAATATATTTGAATTCTTTAGAGTTTGGTCAAAAATAAACAGATTGTCACCCTCTGACTTGAGAGTCTTTTACGTGGTTTTAAGGCTTGTAAAATGCAATTTTGGAAGATTATCGGGCCAAGCCCGATAATGTCCAATGTTTTAAATAAAGAGTGTTATTTAATGATGTTTTGCTTTGAATGACTCGTTCTGTACAGCAGTGAGCCACTTGATTATAGATTAATCTTTAATCAATATTTCAGTACCCATTAAGTCTTCATAAGTTTCGCGTGGACGAATTAACCAGGCCTGGTTATCTTTTACCATGACCTCGGCAGCACGTGGACGAGTGTTGTAGTTTGAACTCATTGTAAAACCATAAGCTCCAGCCGATTTAACCGCTAATAAATCTCCCGCTTTTAAGTTTAAAGTACGGTCTTTACCTAAAAAGTCACCTGTTTCGCAAACTGGGCCAACTAAATCCCATTGTGCTTCTAAGCCATCGGTTCTTGGTTTAACAGGTACAATTTCTTGATAGGCCTGGTAGAGTGCAGGGCGAATCAAATCGTTCATAGCGGCATCAATAATGGCAAAGTTTTTATGCTCGGTAGGTTTTAGGTATTCAACTTCAGTAATTAAAACACCAGCATTACCCGCAATGGCACGGCCAGGTTCAATAATTACTTCAATCGTGTCATCATTGAGTTTATTGAGTAACGCTTGAATATATTCTTTGATTGGCGGAGGTGTTTCATCCGTATATTGAATCCCTAAACCTCCACCTAAATCTAGGTGATGAATATCAATGCCCATGTCAGCAAGAGTATTTTTAAGCGTTAATACACGCTCTAAAGCATCTACAAAAGGAGTTACTTCTGTAAGCTGAGAGCCAATGTGGCAATCAATCCCAATCGGGTTAATGTTTGAACAAGCACAAGCATCAGCATAAAGTTCTGGAGCGGTATTGATATCTACACCAAACTTATTGTCTTTTAATCCCGTTGAGATATAAGGATGCGTTTTAGCATCCACATCAGGATTTACACGAATTGAGATATTGGCGATTAATCCCATTGATTCTGCTACAGCTTGAATACGATCTAACTCAGCGTGAGATTCAATATTAAAACAACGAATTCCCACTTCTAAAGCACGACGAATTTCAACCGATTGTTTTGCAACACCAGAAAACACCACTTTTTTAGGGTCGCCACCCGCTTTAAGCACGCGTTCTAGCTCGCCTTGTGAAACAATATCAAACCCAGCTCCTAATTTTGCTAAAACATTTAGAACCGCAATATTTGAATTGGTTTTTACCGCATAACAAACCAAATGCGGTTGAGAGCCAAAGGCTTCATCAAACGCTAACCAACGGTTTTCAAACTCACTACGAGAGTAAATATAAAGTGGTGTACCGTATTGTTTTGCTAGAGATTCGATACTCACATTTTCGGCAAAAAGGCCTGTTTTTTGTAAGTTAAACGCTTGAGTCATGATGTTTCCTGAAAGGGGGTTAATTAAGGTTTTAGTAGAACTGTTCTCAATAGTCACTAATGACTAGGCTGTAAACGCAGTGCATCGGAACTTGCTTGCTGCACAGGTTTTTCGGCTTGATCATCGGGTAGATAAAGTGGGCCTTTTTTACCACAAGCCGTGAGTTGTGTAAGCAGTAAAAAACACGCAAGCAAGCTTATAAGGGTTGATGTTCTCATAATTGGGTTCCAATATTACATTCCGATACAACGGCATTGGTTGTTGTCGTCAAGTTTTACAATGGTGGGGTTCAATTAAGTTTCTCATTTAGAGATTGACCCTTTAAAATGAAGCTATTTTAGCAGAGCAAACAAAATATCTCACGATAGATAATTATTTAACACTGAATAAATTTAAAACTTTAGGTTTAAAGATGTTTTTACCAGGCCTGGTAAATTAAAAATAAAAGGTAGATAGATGAATAAACATTACACTTTAGCGGATTTAGACCCGAGTATCGTGGTGGAGCCGACTTCGCCAGCGACATCAGCTGTAATTTGGTTACATGGTTTAGGAGCTGATGGTCACGACTTTGAAAGTATTTTGCCGCAACTGAATCTACCAAATAATCACGGTATTCGCTTTATTTTCCCGCATGCTCCTGTTCAACCTGTTACGGTAAATGGCGGCATGGAGATGCGTTCTTGGTATGATATTTATTCTATGACTATAGCCGAAAAAGTAGACATTGAAGGGATTAACCAGTCGGCTAAGGTTGTGAATGAATTGATAGAGCAGCAAATGCTTAAAGGCATAGAGCCACATAAAATTGTGTTAGCCGGGTTTTCTCAAGGTGGGCTAGTGGTTTTACATAGTGCTCTCCACTCAAAAAAATTGCTTGCTGGTGTTTTGGCCTTATCAACTTATTACCCTTCAGTGTGTTTTAATGAGTCAGAATCAAATGTTGCAAAAAACAAAGCGATTTTTATGGCTCATGGTAGTTATGATCAAGTCATTCCTTTAAGCGTGGCTGAAAAATCTAGAGATTTTTTACAGCAAATAGGCTGTGAATTGCAGTGGCAAACTTATCCGATGGAGCACTCTATCTGTATGCCTGAGATTGATGCTATTTCTAAATGGTTAACCAAGTCTTTATTAACAGACTAAACCTAAAATGACGGTGTTTTATGACAAATAAACAACTCTGTGAAGATTTCTATGCAAATTGCCAATCTATTGTTCTGAGTACTTTAGACTCAAAAGGTGAGATTGAGAGTAGTGTTGCTCCGTTTGTTACATTGGATGGCGTACTTTTTATCTATGTGAGTGAGTTGGCTAAACACACCCAAAATTTACTTTTACTCAATAAAATCGAAGACAAAACATCAACCTTAATAAGTGGATTATTATTGGCAGATGAGTCTGCAACCGAGCAAATGTTTGCTAGAGAACGTATTACGTTACAGCTTAGTGTGACCGAAGTAGAGCGAGAGCAAACTCTTTATAATGAGGTGCTTTTAAAGTTTTCTGAGAAATTTGGTGAGATCGTTTCAATGTTGATAACATTGCCAGACTTTCATTTATTTGCATTAACACCTATAAAAGGTGGATATGTTCGAGGCTTTGGTCAAGCTTTTGCTTTTGAAAATTATCCTTGTCAAAAAATGATTCCAGTAACAAGAAATTAAATAAGACCTGTGTACTGGACAAAGATGATAAAACAATAAAATTTGTAACTGCTGTTGTAAAACACTTAATTTATAGGAATTATTTTTAATGTCTAATGCCCGACGACACTTTCGTTATGATGTGATTTTGGCTATGCACTTAGAGCCAGTGGATCGCTATGGAAAGCATTTGGGAGCTGAGCGTAGACAGTTAATCTCTTATCAAGAAGAAGAGCTGTTAAAAGAGCTTAATTCTCAACTTGATGGCTGGTTAGATAAGGTTTTTGATGCAAGTTCAAATGCGTTATATGTGTTTTATGTTTTGAATCATAGAATCAATTTTATGTGGTGGTTACTTGAAAGCTTGATGGAGTCTAATGATCCGCGTTTAGCAAATGACTATAAATTTAGAACTAAAGAAGACGCTAAGTTCTCTCCACCGACGACCAAGAAAGACTCTTCAATTGCCCCTTTAATTTTGGGTTTATACCATCATATTGACGGTTATATTGATGAGCTTCAAGAGGTGGTTAACAAGAGTATTGAAGGCAAGATATTTATTTATTCACGACCTTCCTTAGCGTTGTTTGACGATCAAGACTATGTGACCAACTTAGATAAATTAGCGGATACTGGTGTTTTACCAGCTAAGGTATTACGCTTGATGATACAAAAACTGAATCTACAAGCCACTGTGTTAGAAAGATTAAAAGAAGTATATAGACAAATTTCACGTTCTGATGAGTGGACTCAATATAGAGTGAATCTAAGTGCGGGTGGTTTTAGTTTTGAATCTGAAAAACCGTATGAAAAATTTGGCCTAATGGATATTTTTATGGATATTGATGGCGAAATATTAGTTTGTCGAGGCAAAATTATATCGCACAGAGTGTATAAAAATAGTGTTTATCCGCACCGTATTGGTGTGCAGTTTGATTTATTAACGTCTGATCAGGAGCAAAAAATTACTTTGTTTGAACAGCGTAAAGAGTTGCGTGATGCCATGCTAACCGTTGCTTTGCCGAATTAAACTTAACCAATAAAAAATACGTAGTAAAAAGTGAAGCTTAATTACTTTTGATTAGTTTAATTTAGTTTAGTGATAAGTCTTATTTTATCCGAATTTTATTATCACTTAGGCTGAAACAGGTATGTTATTTTGGAAGCGTATATTCTGCTGTTTGATTTGAATGGCTTTTTTAATCCATTCTGCAAATTGAGGGTGATCAGAAAGTACTGATTGGTATAAATTAACAGGGTCTGGATCAGCAAGGCCACGAGCAAACGCCGCGATTTCAATTAATTTATCAATATAACGAATTGGAAAGTGCAATTCGATTTCAAAATAACTCACTTTGGTTAAGATTACCGCATTTAAAACTTGGAACCATTGTTCTTCTTTTAATTTATAGCGTTCTTTTAAAAAATCATCAATGCCATTTATTCGTAGATCGAGCATCTTTTCTAAGCTATAAAAACGAATCAGCTCAAGACCTGCTTCTCTTACCGATATTGGTAAAGCATCCATGAAGCTTGCATCTAAATTATGATTACTGCCCGGCATCGGTGATTAAATCTCTATTAATATATGTTTGGTTTAAAAACAGTTTAGTAAAAAAAGTAACAGATTGTCGATTTTATTGGCGGTTATTAACTAACTAAGTAATTAAATAACTAAATAAGCACATCATCTGTTTAAGAGTATAAAGCAAATTTCATGCACTCTTTGACTTCTTGTTTTTGAATTTCTTGCTGAATGAAATTTTGATCATTACCATTAGGAAACTCAAAGTTAATTGCAACACGTTGTTTGTATTGTTGATTGTCTTCACGCAGGTCAACTACGCTACCATCAAAGTTAAGGATCTTATTGGCGTGTTCAAAATATAAATAGACATCAACACGAGTGTACATGTCAAATCGTTTAGGTAATAAAAGAGCTAATCCACTCGCACTCACGTTGGCAACTTGAGTAGGCCAGTTTTCAGGAAACTGCTTAACGTAGTTATCATCATTAATTTGACGATAAGTATCTAGATAAGCCTCTAAGAACTCTGACAAGTGTAAGATAGCTTGGATTAACGGTATCTTGGCAAATTTTTTGTTTTGAAAAACACTCATCATTTCGTCAAGTTTATAACCGATTGGTAAAAGACCCTCAACATAAAAGTGTTCTGGAGTAGATTCGTTAATACTGTTGGTTAAGCGTTGTAAATAACTTAAATATTTTTCTTCAATCATTGATAAGTATTGAAATGTCTTGGGTGAAGAGGCTTCAATTTGATGAATAGAAGAGAATCCTTTCAGTTTATCCTTCACTTTTAACCAATAACTAATGTCATTTTTAGGACTGATACCAATTGAGACATTTTTTACACATTCACCTAAAAATTCAATATCTTCAATTACATCATTAAAAATTTGAGTAACCAATACGTTTTGTTCTTTAATTTTTTCAACGGAACGAATGGTGTCATATTTTCTGGTTTCAATCATGTTTACTAGGGGTTGCGGAAAGTAATCTGCACCTGTTGCATAGATTTCTCTATCTTTTATAGGAGAGCTAGGCACAATAAAGTAACGTACAGGCATGTCGACACGGTGAAAACGACGACCATTTCCTTTTCTAAACCACTTGTTCATGCGTACTAAACCTAATAGAGATAATTAAATTTCTATTCTAAATAATTTGTACGTTAATAGATAGTGGTTTTAGGGGTTTATCTACCCATTGAAATTCTGCTCCCTTACTGACTTGATGGCAGTTGCTAGAGCAGCTTCCTGTGGAACAGCTTTGGCTGTTATTGCTAACAATTTCTTGAATATATCCTTGTTGCAATAAAGGTTCCATTAAACCAATGGCGGCTTTTTCGTCTAGATCAAAATGGTGTTGAATATCGCGAAGAGTCACCCGTTGATGCTTTTTTATATATTTTTTAATATCTAATAAAATCACAATGACTTCTCTACTCTATATTTTTATGAGTGTTTTATCTGTTTTGTATCTGTTGTTTTAAGCGGTAGGGTTGGCCAGTTTTCCATAAATAAGCATACAAAATAGCAAAAACACTCAAAATGATGGCTACCCAAGTGATTGTTTGTTCTGGATGACGCGAATAAGTGGCAATTTGATAAAAACCAACAGAGACAGAGTAACCTAAAAGCATGCTCCAACTAGCACTGTACATTGCCCAGCGCCAGCCGAGTTCTTGTTTAATGGCTCCAAAAGTGGCCACGCAAGGAAAGTACAATAAAATTAATAACAGATAAGCGTATGCCCCAATTTGACCATCAAAGTAGGTGACCATTTTGTCTAAAGTTGAAAGCGTAAATCCTTGTTCTTCAGCAATAAGACTTTTGTCGTCAATACTTTCAATGGAGTGTAAGCCAAGTGGGTCTGCAATATTCGTGAAAATGTCTGAGATATTAGCAGGGATAGTTAAAACCGCATCTTTTAAGGCACTTAAAAATTGATACTCTGTATGTTCAACAGGTTCAGTTGATGATTTTTGATACAGAGCATCTAAAGATCCAACAACCACCTCTTTAGCTAGCAGGCCTGTGAAAAGTCCTACTGTTGCTGGCCAGTTCTCTTCTGAAATGCCCAGTGGCTCCACGATTGGGGTAGCCACCTTAGCAACGGTGCTTAGCACTGAGCTGGGTTGATTTTCGTGACCAAAAGTTCCATCAGTTCCTAAACTATTAAAGAAGTTTAAAACTAGCACCACGATAACAATGATTTTACCGGCATCAAGAATAAAGCTTTTGAGTTTATTACGGGTGTTTTGCAGCACGTTAATAATGGCAGGCTTATGGTAAATAGGCAATTCCATTAATAGTTTTGGCGCTTTGCCTGGCAACAAGGTGTTTTTAAGAATAATAGCGGTGAGTATTGCAGCTAGAATCCCCGCTAGGTAGAGTGAGAAAACAATCAGAGCGGCATCGTCTGCAAAAAATGCTGTTGCAAACATAACGTACACTGTTAAACGGGCACTGCAAGACATAAATGGCGTCATCATAATGGTCATAATGCGGTCACGCTGGTCGGGTAAGGTACGGCTTGCCAATACCGCAGGGATATTGCAGCCAAAGCCGACTACCAAAGGGATAAAGGCTTGGCCAGATAGCCCTAAACGTCGCATAAAATTATCCATTATCAATGCGGCACGTTGCATATAGCCTGTTTCTTCCATAATGGAAAGCAATAAAAATAAAGCCCCGATAACCGGGATAAAGGTAGCAACCACTTGAATACCACCGCCAATACCTTGGGCTAAAAAGGCAATAATCCATTGTGGAGCACCAATAGACTGTAAAAGTGCTGAAGGCCCGTCAACAAATATCGCTTGGGCTCCTAAATCAAAAAAGTCTAAAAATGCATTACCAATCGTGATGGAGAGTGCAAAAACCAAATACATAATGCCTAAAAAGATTGGCATGCCTAAAAAAGGGTGAAGTGCCCAACGGTCAATCGTATCGGTTGTATTGCGTGTAAATTGATCGGTATGCTCTTGGCTTGAGTGAGCCGCGTCATGTGCATGCTGAAAATATAAATCAGCCGCAATCAAGGCCAAATCTTCTTGGTAATGAGATTCTATTTTCTGTTTTTCGGCTTGGCAGAAACTGCGTAACTCAAGAGGAGCATGTTGAGGTTCAATCAACATTTGCAGGGTTTTCCAGCATGAATCAGAATCTGGGTTTTCTTGAATGTCACGCACGGCATGAACTGAGTTATGCAGGGTTTCAGGTAGATCAAAGTGAAGGCTTGAACGTTTATTTAACAACTCAGGAAGCTGTTGCTTTAATTGATCAATTCCTTTGTTGTAATAAGCTGAAACAGGGATAACAGGACAGCCCAATTGTTCTGAAAGTTTATCAACATCAATTCTTAGATTTCGTTCATTGAGCATATCCATTCGGTTAAGTACAACGACAACTGGTAAACCCATATGCAAGAGTTGAGCGGTTAAAAATAACTGACGCTCTAGACTGGTTGCATCAACCACGTTTAAAACTAAATCTGCAGGTTGGCACTGAAGGTAATCGGTAGCAACTTTTTCATCTAACCCAGCATGAGATGACTGTTCTAAACTGTAAACACCAGGTAGATCAATAAGGTGGTAGCTATGGTCATTGAGATCAAAAAAACCTGATTTTTGTTCAACCGTGACTCCAGGCCAATTACCTGTCGTTTGCTGTGAACCTGTTAAACGGTTAAATAGAGTCGTTTTACCGCTATTTGGGTTACCAATCAGGGCAATTTGATAAGAGTGCTTGCCTTGTTTTGATTGTTTTTTGAATTTAATTTTGGGCTTGATTACGGTCATGCTAGAGGTTCTACTTGAATGTATTCGGCTATTTCTTTATCAATGGCAAAACGACTACCGTCAACACTAATAACGATGTTTTGCCCTCGGCTTAATATGGTTTCAACAATACTGTGGGTATGAAACCCTAGGTTTATTAAACGCATTTTGAGTTCTAAACTGCCACTTAATGAGACAATTTGGCAAACTTGGCCATTGTGGCATTCGCTTAGAAGAGTAGAGTGTATTGGTGTCTGCATAAGTTTTTAAATGATAATAGTTTTTATTTACATGCAGGATAGCAAAACAGAATGGTAAATGCAAATTATTCTCAATAAAGAGTATTGCAGAAATATGAATATTGCTATTAATGCAGTGATTTAGATAAATTTAATAAGTTACCAGGCCTGGTAACTTATTATTTGAAGCCTAATTATTGAAAATAGACGGTTTGTTATTGGCTTTTCTTTTGCACTTTGTACAAGGCAACCTCACCAAGCCAGTTAGGTGCAATACGCATACCAAAAGAACTTTGGTGTTCTGCGTTTACTACTGTTCTGGCCACAACTTCCAAGCCCTTAGCTTCGCAGAGATCTTCAAAGTCATTAAAGGTACACATATGAATATTGGGGGTGTCGTACCAGTGATAGGGCAGGGTATCGGTTTCTGGCATGCGGCCATTAAGCAGTAGCTGTAAACGCATACGCCAATGACCAAAGTTAGGGAAGGTGATAATGCACTGTTTACCAACCGCTAACATATCATCCAACAGTTCATCAGGTCGACTAACTACTTGTAAAGCTTGAGTCATAATCACAAAATCAAACGAATCTTCATCAAAGTATTCACAAATATCGTGATTATTTAAATCACTTTGAATCACATTAATGCCTTTTTGAATCGCTTGAATATTCTTCTGCGAGTCTAGCTCCATTCCATAACCAGTAATTGAGTAGGTATCAATAAGGTGTTTGAGTAGTTGGCCGTCACCACAGCCTAAATCTAATACACGGCTGTTAGGGGTAATCCAGTCAGAAATTAGTTTAAATTCAGGAGAAATATTTTTCATGACAACTCTCCTTGTTGGTTCGCTAACTTCACATCATTAATCACTCTTTGCATATAGGCATTAAAAACCCCCTCATAATGATCATTTGGCAATAAAAATGCATCATGACCATGTTGAGATTCTACTTCTGCATAACTCACGTCTGCATCGTTATCTAGTAGTGCTTTTACAATCTCATGTGAACGTTCTGGTGAAAAACGCCAGTCGGAGGTAAAAGAAACAACTAAGAATTTAGCGGTCGCTTTAGCAAGGGTTTTACTGAGATCGTGATCATAATCTGCCGCCGGATCAAAGTAATCTAGTGCTTTTGTCATGAGTAAATAGGTATTAGCATCAAAGTTCTGTTTTGTGGCAAATTTTTCACCTTGATAACGAAGATAACTCTCTACCTGAAATTCAACTTCGTAATTGTATTGGTATTTTTCTTCACGCAGTTCACGACCAAATTTAGAGCCCATCATGTCATCAGATAAATATGTTAAATGTCCTAACATTCGGGCTAAGGATAGACCTTGTTTAGGAATGGTGTTTTTTTCAATATAGCGTCCATCGTGAAACTCCGGGTCAGACATAATCGCTCGCCTGGCAACTTCATTAAAGGCGATATTTTGTGCCGAAAGTTTTGGAGCTGCGGCAATCACTAATGCATGACGAAGTTTGTCAGGATAATCAATCGACCACTGTAAAACCTGCATACCACCCATTGAACCACCAAGTAAAGCAGCCCATTGATCAATACCTAAATGTTTACGTAGTTCATTTTGACTATTTACCCAGTCCCGACATGTCATCATTGGAAAGTCTGGACCATACACTTTACCCGTCTCTGGATTTAGGCTTGTTGGGCCAGTACTTCCTCTACAGCCACCAAGGTTATTAGAACAGACAACAAAAAAATGATTAGTATCTATCGGTTTACCTGGCCCAATATAACCATCCCACCAGCCCACTTTACCATCGGCATCTTCACCTGCTACATGATGGTCTCCACTTAATGCATGGCATACTAAAATGGCATTAGAAGCGGTAGCATTAAGTTCACCATAAGTTTCATAAACTAAGTCATAACGCGGTAATACGGCACCACTGGCTAAGGTAAGTGGGCTTTCAATTTGTAGCAATTGTGGAGTAATTACTCCTAATTTTTGACTCATGTACTGACTAACCTATCATTTGTTGGGCGACTTGAGTAAGAGAACCCAAAATCACAATTTGAAAAAGTTTAATCGCCAAAATAGCAACAATAGGTGTGATGTCTATCCCACCCATAGCTGGTACAAAACGTCTGAACGGAGCTAAAATCGGCTGTGTGAGTTGGTCAAAAATCGCAGTATTTGGATTATAACCTGGTGATACCCAGCTCAAGACCGCTTGAATGATAATTAACCAAAACATCATATCTAATAGTTGGTTTGCAATTTCAGTAGTTGAGGCTAACAGAATAAATGGCACGCTAAAACTGCGAGCCGATAGATAACCTATCAACACAACAAATAAGGATTGAATGACCACCGCGGTTAAAATGGCTGACCAATCCCAACGTCCTTTTGCAGGCAATATTTTATTGAACGGAGCACATAGCGGGTTAGTGACTTTAGCAATGAATTTAACAATGGGGTGATGCCAATCTGCATAGGTTGCACGCAGTAAAAAGCGTAACATTAAAACAAAAATAACAAGCCCAGTAATAAATTGAAGAAGAAATAGGCCGCCTTGTCCTATGGGTGAAGCAAATTCCATTACGCTTTTCCTCCAAGTTCATCGGCTAATTCAACCGCTCTGTTTTGTGCTGCTTTCATAGCTTTGTTTATAATTTCTGGTAAACCGTCTGCCTGAAAACTTTGAACCGCTTTTTCAGTTGTTCCGTTTGGTGAGGTAACGTTTTGACGCAAAGAAGCAAAGTCTTGATGGCTCTCTAATGCCATTTTGGCAGCACCTAAAGCGGTTTGTAAGGTAAGAAGGTGTGCCGTTTTTTCATCTAGCCCTAACTGTTGACCAGCTTGTTCCATGGCTTCCATAAACAGAAAATAGTAGGCAGGGCCACTTCCGGAAAGTGCCGTAACCGCATCCAGTTTTTCCTCGTTATCGACCCAAACGGTAATACCAGCAGCACGTAAAATATGTTCTGCCTGGCTTTGTTGATCTTGGCTAACAATCTCATTGGCAAATAAACCTGTTGCACCAGTTTGTATTAATGCCGGCGTGTTTGGCATGGTTCTAACAATTGCCACATTACCACCTAACCAGCGGTTAATATCTTTTGAGCGGATTCCCGCAGCAATTGAAATGATTAACGGTTTTTTGCTTTTGACTGAATCTAGGATTGTTTGGCAAACAGATTCTAATATTTGTGGCTTGACGGCTAAAACCACAATATCAGCTTTGTTTACCGCCTCAGCGTTATCGCCAAAGCATTTAATTCCAAATTTTTCTGTGACAGCGTTTCGGCTTTCTTGAGTTGGATCGGTCGCGATAATATTTTGTTTGTCATAGCCGCTGGCAATAAGTCCGCCAATAAGGCTTTGGGCCATGTTTCCTGCGCCAATAAAACAGATAGATGCATGCATATTAGATTAATCCATTTCTAGAGATTTGAAGTCTAACTATTATAAAGGATTGATACTAAAAAAATAGCACTTGAGTGTGTTTTACATTCAAGTGCTATGAATTGAGTCTATTTCAACTCTATTTGAATTTTAAAATCAGTTTAGGCGTTATTGAATTCCACCCACTGTTTGACTTGCAAGGGTTTCAGTTAGAGGTGGTGTTTGTTCATACATCTCTTTAAAACGCCCTACATAACTATCTCCTGCAATACCGCCATGTGCAACATCATCGGCGTGCATAGCATAGACAAAGCTTGGTTTAATGGTTTGGTAATACAACTCAGTAGTAACTGTAAACGGTGCTGTACCAGCTGAAACATTAATTTCATAAGTGACAGTATCGCTTGCATCTGATCCCGTTGTGTCTTTGCCTGGGGCAAAGTTGGTATCTGTTGTAGCTGTTCCTATAATACCATCATCCTTAATATTGGTGTCTGCTGGATTGGTATGTTGACCAGCTAAAGTCCAACCTGTTGGTGGAATACGGTTGTCTTTTATATATTGACGAGCATGCAATAACACATGAGTAATGTCTTGATTTACATCACCTAAAACGCCTTCATAAATAGCCACTTGGTCTGCACTATTAATAATGTCGTGATGAGGTTCATAACAGCCTTCAGCAAGTGAGTCAAAAGTTGCTGGATCAGGTTGCTTATTCATTTCTAAACATTTGCTGGCGGTAAAGTTGGCATCTTTTGCAATACGGCCATTACTATCTACAGCACCAGATTCAAATACGGTTGAACCATTTGTATCGGTGACTTTGATATGAACCCACATACGACGAGATGGATAACTTGTTGGTAGTTTATGACCTGTTTTATTGGTAATTTTAACGGGTACATTTAGGGTCGAACCCACTAAAGAGGGAGTTACAGCAATATCAGCCGCTTGACTTAAAAATTGTTGAGTCGCGGTAATTTTATCGGTAAAACCTTGAGCAGTATGTCCAGAGGCACTACCTAAACCTAATTCATTCATATAGGTTTTAAGAAGTGTTAATAAATAACTATTTCCACCTACAAATTCATGTACACCAAAAAAGCTATTGGCATCATCGCCGCTCGCGACGTCAGGTCTTTGAGTTGATAAGTTATTTGGCCGTGTACTTATAACTGTTCTATATCCATTTGTAGGTTCAGCCATGTGGCAGGCTTGGCATGTTTTATTACCTTTAGTTGGGTCAGAATAATCACTATTCAACCATTCCCAATAAGGAGTTTGTTCTGGAAATTGAGCAATAGAATTTGAGTCATTTGGATCGATTAAAACGGGATCACCATTAAGATCTAAAGTAGGTGTATAAAGGTTGTGACAACTTGCACACATGGCGGATTCTGCAATATGAGCGGCATAAGCAGGTGTGTATTGAGTGTTATTAATCATTGGTTGGGCAGTGAGACCTTTGAAAGGACCAAAAATAGTAGGATCTGAACCAGCGTTTTCTGTTGCATCTTTGATTTTGTAATGCCCACTCATACTGGCTACATTTCCAAGATTATCTGGCTGAATCTGATGACAAGCAGTACAAGCTACACCTTCACGAGCAGAGTTATCTGCAATTGCTGTGGCTAATGGGTAGCCACCATCTGCTAATAAAGTTGTTGGGTCAGCTACTAATGATGTGCCAGTTTGGTGTGCATGGGTATAAGCCATTGGGGCATGGCAACGCATACAGGTGTCTTCAATAAATACTTTTTTGTCTGGAAAGACATGGCCCTCTTCTTCAACCACGGCATTGAAATATGGGTCATTCAATGAATTGGCCATGGTCGAATGTTTCCATTTTGTAAAAGGGCTGACATCTACATTATTGTAAACCATAACTGTTGATGATCCTGTATGGCACATTGCACATGTTAATGATGAAGAAAACACTCCTTCAGTCCCCCAATCAGCTATAGCAGTAGTATTGCTGAAGATTGCACTATGCAAATCATTACTATCATCAGTAGTGTCGGAATCGCCGCCACCGCCGCCACACCCAACTAAAATTAGGGTTAAAAATGCGGGTAAAATTTTCCATGCAAAATGTTTCATTGGATTTTCCTTATTTTTCTGTTCATTTTACTTACATTGCAGTTATTTGTTTGCGTAGAGTTAAAGCTTGTTGTCAGAAATGGAATTAAACTTGATTTAAAGTAATTCTAGAGTGAAAAAACAAATTTTACGGACATGGTATTGAGTAAAAACACCACATAAAAAAGGGTTAAAGAAGTTGAAATTTGGCCGATAAATTAACAATAAAATATATAAAACACACCTGAGAAAATTAACTAGCCTCGATAAAAAGTTTATTGAGATGCCTCAATTGCCAAGGTTTAAAAAGAAAGATAAAACGTTAAATAAAACGGTTTTATATCCATTCTAGCAAATACCTATCTAGGAAAAAAGGGGTGTATTATGCCAAGCTCAATTTTAGAAAATCCCTTACTACATTCATTATTTGGGACTCAAAATAATAAACATAAAAAATCACCAGGCTTGGTTGGTTTTCAACCTGTTACTGATATACAAGTAGCCAATCCCGCAACAAATAAACAGTCTCAGGCTAACTTTGCAGGAGATGTGGCGTATTTACCTAGTCAGAAATCTGCAATGGAGGCAATAAATCTGGCCGCGGTTGAGCGTAGCTATCAATACAGTGAAACGTCGAGTTTGCAATTGACCACAAAAGAGGGCGATACGGTTAGTCTGGATTTTAGACAGCTGTATGCTCAGTATCAATCTTATCAACAAATGCAAACAGCACAGGTGGATAAAAACAGTCCAAGCGGGATGCGTCTTTTTGAAAGCCGTCAAGCAATGGAAGCCACCCAGTTTGTAGAGCAGTTTGCGTTTAGCGTGCAAGGTGATTTAAATGAGGATGAATTAAAAGCTGTATTTGATGTTTTTGAGCAAGTGGATTCTTTGGCTAATCAGTTTTTTGATGGCAATATTGAGCAGGCATTACAGCAAGCTATGTCGTTAAAAATCGATTTTACTCATTTAGATAGTTTTAAACTTAATTTAAGCCAAACTCAAACGGTAAAAGCCAGTTATCAACAGGCTGCTGTTAATCAATATCAGGACGTTAAGCAACAAAGCGAAAATGGGGATTCATCGCAAAACAATGGGGTGAACATGAGTGAATTACCCGTCTATCTACAAACCTGGCAAAACACCATTGATCAATTAAATGAACAGTTTGTGAATGCTCGAAAATTAGTAGATGATTTTGTGGGGCAAGTCACATCACAAAGGTTTGCACAGCAAGATAGTAGCCCAAGTTGGTTAGAGCGAGTTCAACAGTTTCATCAGCAGTTAGCTGAAATGGCTCAACCAAACAAGGTTGCTTTAGAGAACACAGATAATGTTGATGAAAATCCAGCTATTGAAAAAGATGTGGAGAGCTTTAAGGTGAGTCAGCCTTATGAGAAAACAGCTTGATGATAAAATTGAAGATGCACAAAAAAAACACTAAATTGACGGTTAAAAACAGTAAAAAATAGTTAAGAAAATAAATTAAAGGCCGTTACATATAATACAGAGGTGATTGGCGTTTAATGAGAGTTAAATGAATAAATCGCCCTAGCAACTCTTATTATAACTATGGTTTACTTTATAAGATTTGCGCAAAAAGGAGATGAAAAAAACCAAAACGGTGAAAGCGGTTTTGGTTTTTTTTTGCTTTTTTGAGCTACTTTTTTTGGTTAATTTGTATAATTACGGGCACCAAAAATATCGGTACCAATTCTTACTATGGTGGCTCCTTCAAGAATAGCCGCTTCCAAATCACCAGACATTCCCATCGATAAAGTATCAAACTGCCAATTAGGATGTGCTTGTTGAATTTGTGCAAGCAATTCACGCATTTTTGCAAAAGGGATTCTTTGTTGTTCTGCTGTTTCTGCAATTTGCGGAATCGCCATTAAACCGCGTAATTGCAAATTGGGTAAATCAGCAATCTGTGGAGCTAGTTCTAAAACCTCATCAACCGTAAATCCTGCCTTAGAAGCTTCATTACTGATATTGACCTCAAGCAAAATATTTAATTTAGGTAAATCAGCAGGACGTTGTTGGCTGAGTCGTTGAGCAATTTTTAAACGATCAACACTATGTACCCACTGGAAATGTTCGGCAATGGGTTTGGTTTTATTGGATTGAATGGGGCCAATAAAATGCCACTCTAAATCAGGACAAATCTCAATTTTGGCTAAGGATTCCTGCAAATAATTTTCACCAAAAGCCTTTTGACCAATTTTAGAAAGAGTTTGAATATCTTCAATGGGTTTGGTTTTACTTACCGCCAAAAGTTGAACGGATTCAGTAGAACGATTTGCTATTTTACAGGCCTGGTCAATTCTGTTTTTAACATTTTGGTAACGCTTTTCAATAGTCTCAGTCATGTAAACTCCAATTTCACTCAGTCTTTATGCTGGTCATTTTAATGTATTTTGGTGTCTGCTGGCTTTTATCTGAAATTTCGGTGGTTATTTAGAACCTTCTAAAACTTTCTTTAAAACATCTGTTTTGGGTTTGTTTGTTGTAAATTGTCTTCAATCAATTTTCTTGCTTAGATTTACTTAGCTGTTACTTTAAAGCTGTGTCAAGAAGAGTATAGTTAAGGTATAAGAAATCATTAAAGAAGAAGATAAATATGCAATGGTTTCTAAAATAAAAAAGACATCCCCGTTTTAAGTAAGGAGGTTAGGGTGAAGAAAGTAAAGTCTAGTGAGAGTAATTATCCATATACAGATAAGATTAATCGTAAAGAGTATGAAGAAATCAAACGTTCTCTACAAATAGAACTGCTTAAGTTACAAAAGTGGGTTAAAGAGAATGATGAGCGTATTGTGTTGTTGTTTGAAGGACGTGATGCGGCAGGTAAAGGTGGCACAATCAAACGCATTATGGAACATCTTAACCCACGTGGCGCACGTGTTGTGGCGTTGGATAAACCAAGCGATATTGAAAAAGGGCAGTGGTATTTTCAACGTTATATAGAAAATATGCCTACCGCTGGTGAGATGGTTTTATTTGACCGTTCTTGGTACAACCGTTCTGGTGTAGAGCGAGTAATGGGATTTTGTAAACCACAAGAGTACACCTTATTTATGCACCAAGCTCCAGAGTTTGAACGTATGTTGGTTGCTGATGGTGTTCGCATTATTAAGTTCTGGTTCTCGGTAGGACGTAAAGAACAATTAAGACGTTTTAATGCCCGTAAAACTGACCCGTTAAAGCAGTGGAAGCTAAGCCCGATGGATTTAGCCTCGCTTGATCGCTGGGACGATTACACTAGAGCCAAAGAAGATATGTTTTTCTATACTAATACGAATCATGCACCTTGGACAGTGGTTAAATCAAATGATAAAAAACGTGCCCGTTTAGAAGCCATGCGTCATGTTTTGAGTCAGATTCCTTATAAAGGTAAAGATGAAAAAGTGGTTGGAGTACCTGACCCATTAATTGTCAGTTCTGGCGAAGATATTTTTCAGTACGACTAAAGTTAATAACTTTACATTAGAAAACTTTAAATTAGATAGCTTTGGATTAAATAAGCTTAACTTGAATAAAGAAAACAAGGAGACCAAATTATGAAGATTGATAAACACGCATACAAAGTGGTAGCGGGCTTTAAAAAAAGCTTATCAAAAGAGCAAATTAAAGTATTAGGTAATGAAAGTTTTGAAGAGTTACAAATTTTAGTAGAAGCCGCTTTAGGGGCAACGGCTGAAAATATATTGCATGGCGTTTCTAAAGAGCTAGAGAGTTTAGCCAAAAAAACACGTAAAAAAGCAAGAACGATTGAAGGTTTAGATCGTTAGAGTTGTTAAGTTTTATCTGTTAAAAATTATCTGCTAAATATTATCCGTTAAGTCTTAACAGTTAATATTAAATGCCTGCACAGTTAACCAGCTTTTATCCTGGCTAATTTGCAGGCATTTTTGTTGTGTGATTTTATTTGTAAGTAGTAACACTTGCCATTTTTTTTCATCACTGTTGTCTATTTGATTTTGCATCTTATTTACCCAATAAGCAAATAACTCAGACAAGTCGCCATCTACACATCCTGGCAACCCAATAGAGGATACCAAGCGATTCTGTATTTTCCAGTCTTCTAATAGAGTGCAAGCACCTATTGCTTGTGGAGGCATCTCTGGCATTAAATACCGAGCAGGTTTTACCGTAAACGGAAATGCGTCGTTACTCTCTAAAACTACAACCGTAGACGCATCTAATTTAAGATCAGCCTTTTGATTGGACCGATGTTTAGCCACTGCAAAAGCATTAGCCATAGCTAAATCACTGGCTAAAATAAGAAGCGGTTGCTGCGGATCGGGGTTAATAAATGATGAATGAGAAGAGCTCATTAATTTACCAGGCCTGGTAAAAATCTCTTTTGCTATAGGTTTTTGGGTTAAAAACTGATATTGATGTGTTTGGTTGTGCTTGGCATGTTGAAACAACATGAGTTCATTGTCAGGTGCTTCATTTAAATAAAACACCTTACCAATAGCCTCTTCAAAGAGTAGCTCATCTTGTAAGGTTAATGAAATTAAGAAAAAACCATTAACCTGTTCTGATTGTTCAAACTGCTCAATCGTTATGTTAACGCCATGACTCAGTGACATAAAAACGGTTCCGTTATTATCTCTTTAGCCATTTTTATAAACAGCCTTAAGCTTGACTGCTACGGTAAACAGGGCGGCCTTGAAAGAAAGTTTCTACAACTTGTCCTACAAATTCCCAACCTGCAAACGGTGTATTTTTACCTTCACTAACCATCGTTTTGGTGTCTAAGGTCCAAATTGCTTCTGGATCAACAATACAAATGTCTGCTGAACTACCTGGTAGTAAAGATCCAGTTTGGCAGCTAATGATTTGAGCAGGGGCTTGAGTCACGCAACGTATTGCGGTCATAAGATCGAGCTGTTTATTTTCTACCAATTTCAAAATAAGCGCTAGAAGAGTCTCAAAGCCACTAATACCTGGAGCACTTTCACCAAAAGGCAGTAATTTTGCATCTCTTCCTAAAGGTGTATGGTCGCTTACTATGGCATCAATCACACCAGAGTTAACCCCAGCAATTAAAGCTTTTTGATCTTGTAAACTTCTTAGCGGTGGAGAGACATTGAATAGGCTGTTAAAACCAAGTAGATCCATTTCTGAGAGCAATAGTTGGTGAATTGCAACATCACAGGTAACTGGTAAGCCACGTTTTTTAGCTTCGGCAATAAGTTCAACTGAGCGAGCACAAGAAATTTGTGAGAAGTGGGCTTTTACGCCTGACTCTTCAACTAAAATTAAGTCTCTGGCTAGAGCCGCTGTTTCTGCTGCGGGGGTGATTTCAGGCAGACCTAAACGAGAACTTACCGGGCCGCTATGAGCAATCCCTTTGTTTTTTAGCAGAGTATCTTCGCAACGTAACATAATGGGTAAACCAATGGTGACGTTATATTCAAGTGCATTTTTTAAGGTTAATGCATTTTGAATAGGTTGGTTTGCTTGGCTTAATGCAATACAGCCAGCTTGCTTTAATGAATATGAATTACTTAATCGTTCGCCCTCTAACCCTTGGGTAAGAGCACCGATTGGCATAACAAATGCAGTGGCGGCTTGTCTAGCACGGCGTTGAATTAGCTCGGTAACCGCTTGAGAATCATTAACGGGTGCGGTGTCTGGAGGGCAACAAATGCTAGTGATGCCGCCAGCAACGGCGGCCTTAGTTTCTGATTCAATACTACCTGCATAATAACTTCCCGGTTCACCAAGGCGTGCTTGCAAATCTACCAGGCCTGGTAAAATCCATTTGCCCGTTGCATCAATTTCTTGATCTGCAGTAAATCCATCAGGTAGTTCGTCACCAATTGCCACAACTCGACCACGAGAAAGATAAAGATTGGTTATCTTGTCAATATTTTGGCCTGGATCAATGATACGCCCGTTGGTAATAATGTGTCTCACAGCGTATCCTCCGTGTTGTTAGCTTTTGAGGTTGAACCATCTAAGTCTATTGAACCATCCAAGTCTATTGGGCTATCTAAATCTAATGAGGCTTGTTGTTCTTGCTCTAATTTATATTGTGCAAGCTGAGCGGCATTGCTCATTAAAATTGACATGACTGCCATACGAACGGCAATACCATAGGTTACCTGTTCTAAGATCACGGATTGTGGACCATCGGCTACCGCAGAGTCGATTTCTACGCCTCGGTTAATGGGGCCAGGATGCATAACAATGGCATCAGGCTTAGCGAGGGCTAAGCGTTTTTCAGTAAGGCCATAGAGTTTAAAAAACTCCTTTTCACTTGGAATTAAGGCACTGGTCATGCGCTCGTTTTGCAGGCGAACCATAATCACTACATCCACATCTTTTAAACCTTCTTCCATATCGTGATAGACATGCACGCCCATCGCTTCTGGCGATTCTGGCATTAGAGTTTTAGGACCAATCACGCGGATTTCGCGAGCTTCTAAAATACTCAATGCTTGAATCTGTGAACGGACTACGCGTGAGTGTAAAACATCACCAATAATGGCTACGGTTAAATCGTAAATATCGCCTTTATGTTTGCGAATGGTGTACATATCCAACATGGCTTGGGTTGGGTGCGCATGTTGGCCATCGCCAGCATTCATCACGTGTACATGTGGAGCAACATGTTGCGAGAAAAAGTGTGCGGCACCACTTTCTGAGTGACGAATAACAAACATGTCGGCCTGCATGGCTTGTAGGTTCCAAAGCGTATCTAATAGTGACTCGCCTTTTTTGGTGGCGGAAGTTTGAATATCTAAGCTTTCTACATCTGCTGATAATCGTCTCTCGGCAATTTCAAAGGTAGTACGAGTACGAGTGCTTGGCTCAAAAAACAAGTTCATAATGCTTTTACCACGCAACAAAGGCACTTTTTTAATCTCATTGGTAATCGGATTAATGAAGGATTCTGCAGTATCCAAAATCTCGGTAAGGTGGTGAGCCTTTAATCCTTCAAGAGTTAAAAAGTGTTTGAGTTTGCCCAGTTCATTTAGCTGAATATTGGGGCCAGCTAATTTCGCACTCATGCCGTTTCCTCATCGTTTTGTAAAATGGTAACTACTAGCGGGTCTGGCCCAGTTAATTTAATGGTCTGACTGCACTCCAAACTGGTACCGATAATATCAGCCTGAAAGGGCAATTCGCGGCAACCTTTACGGTCTAGTAAGGTCACTAAAGTGACACTTGCAGGGCGACCAAAATCAAAAATTTCATTAAGAGCGGCACGAGTGGTGCGGCCAGTATAAAGAACATCGTCCACTAAAATAATATGCTGGTCTTCAATGTCCCATGGAATACTAGATGGTTTGACAGTAGGGTTAAGGCCCATTTTTGAGAAGTCATCTCGGTAAAATGAGATATCAATGACACCTAATTCATCTTCTAAATTTAGTTGTTTATGAAGTTTTTGGGCAACCCATTCACCACCTGTACGAATACCAATCATTTTGGGTGATTTGTTAAATATGGCTTTTTGTTGAATTTCTTCACAGATTTGGGTAATCAGTTTTGGAACATCAATATCGAGTTCGGTCATGATAAAGTCTCATTTTACGCAAAGTATTGCTGTTTTTGGCTGCTTGCAGTATCTACAAACCTACTCAATTTATAAGCATTATAGGGCTTGCAACCAGTTTTCTAATAAAATTTGTGCGGCATGGTCATCAATGTGTTTTTGCTTTAAACCGCGGTGTTCTGCTTCAATCGAGCTTAACTGTTCTTCAATATAAAATACTGGCCGTTGATAGCGACCATGTAGCCTTTGACCAAATTTGCGAGCAGGTTGAGTCAATGCTTGTTCAGAACCATCTAATCGCATTGGTAGGCCTACCACGATGGCCACAGGCTGCCACTGTTCAAACAGGGATGTGATGTGTTGCCAATCAGGTTTGCCATCTTTACTATTTACAATGGCTTCTGGGCTGGCCGTTTGGGTAATGGTTTGCCCAATAGCAACACCTATACGCTTTAGACCAAAATCAAACCCAATAATAACGCCTTCGGGCTTGCTATTGTTTCGTTTATTTTTGCTAGGCATGACCTGCCTCGGAGCTTAAAAATTCTGGTGAAATGCCTAAGGTGCCAAGGGCCACTTCCCAACGTTTATCAATAGGGGTTTCAAATAATAAACTATGGTTAAACGGAATGGTGAGCCAGCTGTTTTCTTGAATTTCTTGAGCAAGTTGTCCTGGTTCCCAACCTGAAAAACCTAAACAAGTAATAAAGTTTTTAGGGGCCAGGTCTTCACTGAGTGCATCTAAAAAATCTTCGGAAACGGTCATGCTGAGATTGTCCGGTAAATCCATAGAGCTTTTCCATTGGCCTTGAGAATCATGCAAAATAAAGCCACGCTCTAAGTCAACCGGGCCACCTATTAGGACTTGATCTTCTAAGTAGTCAGAGCCTTCATGAATAGGTAAATCGAAATGTTCTAAAAGCTCTCTGATATTGAGGTTTTTATGAGGTAGGTTAATCACCAGACCCATAGTGCCGTGCTGGTTGTCTTCTACGATATAAATAACGGTTTTTTCAAACCAGCTATTTTCAAGAGCAGGCATGGCGATAAGAAAGTGATGTTCTAATGATTGCATTTGATTCATAGAGGAATTATAGCAGAGACCTTTCTTTGAAATAGAGACGAAATTCATATGTAGGTAAAAAAATTGCTACTTTTTTACCTACCTGTTTCTCTATCTATTTGGAAATGGTTTAGCTAGTTATTTAGCTAATGATTCACTAATGATCCAACACGTTATTTACTCGGACAACAATCAAACGTTTATTGCAAAAGTTTAATGCGTTTAGCCATGCTAGGGGTTTGGTAAATTTTGCCGGATTGGTCAATGCAAAATGCTTGGGTTACACCCATTGATTTGGCAATTTTTAGCCAATTATTAGGCCCTGCAATTAATAGTGCCGTGGCTGCTGAATCGGCAGTAATCGCATCGGGATGAATTACGGTAACCGATGAGAAACTCTCAGCAGGATAGCCAGTGTTGGGATCTAAAATATGCGAGTAACGTTGGCCTTTCCAATCAAAATAACGCTGATAGGTGCCAGAGGTAACAATGCTTTCACCACTATTTAATGCAATTTGAGCAATTGCTGTTTTTGGATTAGTTGGGCTTTCTATACCAATAGACCAGGCCTGGTGATTTTTATTGCCAATCACTTTCATATCTCCACCAATACTCACTAGGGCATTTTTTACCCCTGCTTTTTCTAAAGTATCTAATGCAATATCAATAGCTAAGCCTTTGGCATTGCCACCAAAATCGAGTCTTACGTCTTTATTTGAACTGGTTAATACATCACCTTTAAAAGAGATATCGGCAATGCTAGGTTTGCTTTTTAACCAGTCTTTAATTTTTTGTTCACTAGGGGGTGGGCCTTTCCATTCTTCTGAATGAAAGCCCCATAGACCAATAAGACTTCCAATTCCTGGGTCAAATAACCCCTGACTCTCTTGGCTGAGCTGTTGAGATTTAACAATAAAATCTTTGACAGATTGGGCGACTTTAATGGGCTTTTGTTCTTTAATAGCTTGGTCAATTTTGCTGACTATGCCGCCTTTTTCCCATGCATGCCACTCTTTATGCATGACTCTAAATTTATCTTCAACTTGGGTAATGGCTTTTTGTGCACTGGCAATATCTTTGTCATACACAATAATTTCTACAAAGGTACCAAATACGACTAAAGAGCCTTTGGTGGCAGGTAACTCTTCAGACTGACAACCGCTTAATAGGGTAAAAGGAAGAATAAGAGCGATGATATATGAGTAAGGCTTTAAAGATGATAAAAACCGAGTTTTTAAAAGTGATAAGAAAGACATGACTTTGTTTAATTACCTTGTGGATAGCGTTTAAAGTTGTATTACAGACATTCACATACGTAGATTGTTGGCAAAAAATGATTAAATTTTGACAGATTGTAATAATGCGGTGTTTAACCTTTAAAGCGGTTTTGCTAATAGCTGACTATTAGCTCTATTTTGGCCTTAATCGGTAAACAATTGCCTTATTTTTCTCAATCAATCAGTCGTGTAAAAGCCACTATTAGTATGTTTTAAGCTAATTTTTTGATGCATTACATCGAGAATATAAGTCTTTCATTATAAATGAGAGTTATCTTATAAAAGTAGTTTTACTTGTTTTATTTGAATTAGGTTGATGGCTTCTTTATTGGATAAAACTGGTATGGATTCTGCTTTTGATTTAAAAAATAAATATGATTGATTTTTATGGATCGAAAATCAATTTTGGTCATCTTAGGAATACGGTATGGATAGAGTTATTGTTGATAAAGAAATAGAAGTGCAAGAGGGGACAACGATAGTCTCAAAAACTGACTTGCATGGCACGATTACCTATGTAAACGATGCATTTGTGCGAATTAGTGGCTTTACAAGAGAAGAATTAATTGGTCAACCACATAGCATAATGCGTCATCCAGATGTACCAAAAGCAGTATTTAAAGATTTATGGCAAACAGTTCAATCAGACAAACCTTGGGTGCAACTGGTAAAAAATCGCTGTAAAGGTGGAGAATATTATTGGGTTGAAGCCAATGTATCGCCTATTCGTGAAAAGGGTGCTGTTGTTGGTTATCTATCGGTTCGTAGAAAAATTAATGATGTTCAAAAAGCCGCTGCGACAGCTCTCTATAAACAAGTCCATGATGGTAAAGTTTCGATTAAAGATGGTTTTGTACAAAGTCTATTTAGCCGTTTTTGTTTAGTTAATCGCGTTGATCCTATGATGATATTAGTGGGTATGATTGTGATGATGAGTATTGCTGGAATGCTTGATGCCATAGGAATTTTAAGCATGCCTTGGGCAATTCAGCTCGGAATCATGGTGGCACTTTTAGCCTATGCTTTATTTGTAAGTAGTCAACTAAAAAAACGTATTTCAAGCTTTTCTATTGTGCTTAAAGCAATGGCTGAGGGTGATTTTAGCTTGCAGACGAATACGGTAGGTAAAACTTGGGTATCTTCTTTAGCCAGTGAAATAAAAAAAATGCAGATACAAATGGGAGCAAGTTATGAAGCAAATCGTTCTCAGCTAAATTCTAGTTTACGTTTAACTACCGCATTAGATAACGCTTCTACTTTTGTCATGGTGGTCAATAGAGATAGCAAAATCATTTTTTATAACCAAGTGCTTAAAAATTTCTTTATTAAAAACAAGGCAACGTTTCAGGTAGAGTATGCAGGGTTTGATGCAAATCATTTGATTGATCGTTCTCTTCTTTTATTTAACGACGCCAAATCATTAGATAACCTATTTACCAATGATTTAATGGAAACGATTGATAAAGAATTCAATTTAGCAGGCCTGGTATTAAGAGTAGTTAAAAACCCTGTACTCAATGAGCATAATGAGTGTATTGGTGCGGTGCTTGAGTGGACCGACTTAACTCAACAGCGTAAGGTTGAAAAAACGTTAGATAATGCCCTCAATATTGCTTCTAAAGGGCATATGGATATTACGATTGATACAGATGGTTTAGATGGTTTCTATCTTTATTCTGCTACTAATATTAATAAGCTTCTTTATAGCTTAAATAGTGCAATTGAAGATATGGTTAAAATCTTAGTTAACCTGGCAAATGGCGATTTGCGAGGACGTATTGATAAAACATTGGGTGGAACTTTAGATGCAATGAAAGGGGCGGCTAATGTCTCTTTAGATAATTTAAATAGCATAATGTTAAAGATTCAAGAAGTCTCTAATGCAACATTGCAGTCGGCAAAAGAGTCTTCTGATGCCTCATCTGATTTATCCGAGCGTACTCAAATAGCAGCCGCTACCTTACAAGAAATTAACGCCAGTATGAATGTTATTAATGATATGCAGTCTGGCAATAGTGAATCATTAACTGGTGTGGCTAAGCTGGCGAATAATGCCATGGAACTTAATCAAAATGCACGTGTTGCCATGGATGAATCGATTCATGCCATGCAAAGTATTTCAGATACCTCAGAAAAAATTGAAGCGATTATTGGGTTAATTGATGGAATTGCTTTCCAAACAAACTTATTAGCTTTAAATGCAGCAGTAGAAGCTGCAAGAGCAGGTGAGCATGGTCGAGGTTTTGCTGTGGTTGCTGGAGAGGTGAGAAGCCTTGCAGGTAAGTCGGCAGATGCGGCTAAAGATATTAAAGTATTAATTCAGGAGTCGGGTCATAAGGTGAGAGAGGGTTCTGAAAAAGTTGAAGCCACTCATGCGGTTTTTACTGAGGTAGATGCCAGTGTTGCACAAATCAGTCATACACTTTCTCAGGTTGCGGTTTCCATTACTGAACAGCAACAAAATGTTACTCAAATTGCTCATGCGATTGAGACTTTAGATAATAACTTACAAAGTAACGCAGCTTTGGTTGAAGAGTCATCAGCAACGGCAGAGGGCTTAACTGACCAGGCAGATATTCTGAATCATGAGGTTGAAAAGTTTCAGTTAAATAGTCAGACTAAAAACCAAGTAGAAACCTTAAATCGCGAAGTTTATGGGGTAAATATTAACGATATTCGTCAAAAAATGCGTCTTTGGAGAATTACTGCACAATCGTATTTAAATGGGGTAAATGTACCTTTTGATGAAACAACTGGCGTTGATGCTTCTAAGTGTGCGGTTGGTGTTGCATTGCAACAGATAGTCCAGGCAGATTCATCAGTTCTGCAAATGAGTTTGTGGAAACAGATTGAGGATTTACATTATCGCCAACATAAAGCCGTTGAGGTAGTGTTAGATACTCGACGAGATGGCAACTTAAGCATGGATAAAATGGAATTGATTGATGAAATGGTGGTTGAGTTCGTGCATGTTACAGAGGAACTAGATAAAGCTTTAGGTGAATTGGAAAGGGCTATCGTTTAGAGGGTAAAAATATACCTGCCTAAAAAGTACAAAAAAAGGGGCGATTACTATAATGTAATCGCCCCTTTTTTGTTCATAGATGAGGCTAGAAGCTATTATTTTATCTCTTAATCAAAGTTTTAATCAAAGCCTTAATCTAATGCATGATCAAGAGGTTAATTGAGCTTCTAAACAATCAAATAACACCCCAGCAATATTTAAATGAAATTGGCTATCCAACTCACGAATACAAGTCGGGCTAGTCACATTAATTTCTGTAATGTAATCACCAATGACATCCAAACCTACAAAATACAGTCCTTTAGCTTTGAGTGTTGGGGCAATTTGTTGGCATAACCAACGTTCACGTTCGGTGATTTCCATTCCAACTCCCGTTCCACCTGCAGCAATATTGCCACGGGTTTCACCTTGGGCAGGGATTCTTGCTAAGGTGTAATCAATTGGCTCACCATTAATCAGTAAGATACGTTTATCCCCCGCTTTAATTTCAGGCAGGTAAGTTTGAGCCATAATATGATGTTTGCCATGATCAGTCATGGTTTCAATAATGACGCTGATATTTGGATCGTCTTTTGTCACTCTAAAAATAGAGGCTCCGCCCATTGCATCTAGTGGTTTTAGAATGGTGTCTTGATGATCTTTTATAAAGGTTTTAAGCTTGCTTGCAGAAGCGGTAACTAGAGTTGGTGGAATGCATTCTGGAAACCAACTAGCAAATAGCTTTTCATTAGCATCGCGTAAACTTTGCGGTTTATTGACAACTAAAACGCCCTCAGCTTCAGCTTGTTCAAGAATATGTGTGCTGTAAAGATAATCATTGGTAAAAGGAGGATCTTGACGAATCAGAATAATATCTAAGGTATTAAGAGCAATATCATGCGAGGCTCCAAAACCATAGAATTGTTCTTCTTTAGGGCGATCCCAAACTTTTAGTTCGCTGGTAACTGCAAAGGCTTGACCGTTTTTTAAGTAGAGGTCTTCAGGTTGCATATAAACCAACTCATGACCGCGTCGTTGTGCTTCTAAAAGCATGGCAAACGAGCTATCTTTATGGGGTTTAATCCCTGAAATAGGGTCCATTACAATACCAACACGGTAAGTCATCAATGTTTCCTTTCTCTCTTAAATATTAAGATATTGCATTGTGTACATTAAGCTATGTATATTAAGTTTTGCTATTAAATGTTGATATTAAATTGCATTGATATCTGGTAGTTCATTTTTAGAAGCGGCAATCTCTCTTGCCGCCGCTAATAATGCTAAACGAGCAATAACCCCATAGGCATAAAAACGATTAGGGCTAGCGTCTGGATTTTGATTTTCATCAGGCAATACGCAAGACTCTTCAAAAGAGAGTGGCTCAAAATGCATTCCAGGTGAATTTAAATTATCGGTTGAGGTTTTGCCTGTATGTACACGGTAAAACCCACCTATGACTTGACTACCAATCATGTAAACTACAGGTTCTGCTACCGCTTCATCAATTGTTTCATAAGTATAAACACCTTCTTGCACCAGCATTTGTTCAACTTGTAATCCTTCTTTAACCGATGCCATCTTATTACGTTGCTTACGGTTTAAATTAAGAATATCTTCAGGGCTGTCTACCGACATAATGGCCATACCATAGGTGCCGCTGTCTGACTTAACAATCACAAAAGGTTTGCAGTCAATATTGTGGGTGTCGTAATAAGTTTGGGTCTTTTCTAAAACTTGGTTAACCGCTTGTGCCAAATCTTCTATACCTGTTCGGTCTTTAAAGTTGATAGGCCCACATGGTATTGACATAGGGTTGATTAACCACTGATCAATATCAATCAGTTTGGCAAAAGATTCAGTTACATCAGAATAATGTGCAAAGTGTTCGGTTTTATAACGATTTGCCCAACCCAATTCCATTGGTGGTAATAAAGTTTGCTCAATACCTTCTAAAATTTCTGGGCGACCAGATGATAGGTCGTTATTGAGTAATACTGCACACGGAAAAAAGTTCTCTACACCAACACGATTACCTTCTCTGATAAGAGGTTTTAAGATTAAGACATTGCCAGAAGGCAGTTCAATCAACATTGGAGCGTTTAACTCAGGGTTAATTGAACCAATATGTACTTCATAACCCGCATTTTCTAAGATATTTTGTAGTGCAAAAAGGTTTTCAAAATAAAAGGTATTACGGGTGTGGTTTTCTGGAATAATTAAAACCCCATCAGCAATAGGGCAAACTTGAGTGACTGCATTTTGTGCTGCATGCACAGCTAATGAGCGTAAATCAGGGTGCAAATTATTGAAGCCAGCAGGAAATAAATTGGTATCTACTGGGGCAAGTTTATAACCCGCATTTCGCAAATCTACCGAACCGTAAAAGGGGGCTGGAGTGTTTTTAAACTGCTTTCTAAACCAAGCTTCAATTGTGTTTCGGTTGGAAAGTATATGTTCTTCTAATTTTAGTAAAGGCCCAGTTAAGGCCGTTTGTAAATGTGGAACTTGATTTATTGATGGCATGCAAACATCTCTTTTAGGGTATCGATTTATGTCTATTATTTCCTTAGACAAAATTTGATATTCATTATACGCAGTTTGTATTTAACGATTTTAAAAACTAATCAGTTGGTTCAAGAATTTATAGAATAATCTCTTCAGTTTCGCTAGATACAACCTGATCTTTACCAAGCTCTTTTGCCTTATAAAGATAGTTATCAGCGCGTTCAACGAGTTCAAAAGTGTTTTCGTTAGCTTGTAATGTGGCTACGCCAATACTGATTGTTTGAGTAAAACCTTGTTCAAAATTAATTTCTTTAACGCTAATTAACAACTTTTCAGCAAGTTGATAAGCTTGTTGCTGGTTGGTGTTTGGTGATATTAACATAAACTCTTCACCACCCCAGCGTCCAAGCGTATCTGATGCTCTAATATTTTTAGTCAGACATTTGGATGTTTTAACAAGGACTTCATCGCCGACAAGGTGGCCATAAAGATCATTAACTCGTTTGAAGTTGTCTAAATCAATCATAATCAATGAAAGTGGGGTTTGGTAACGTTGGCTTCTATTAATTTCTTTATTTAGCACCTTATCTAGATGTTTGCGATTATAGGTGTTTGTTAAATAATCAGTGACTGAAAGTTGTTCTAATTTGTTATTGGTTTTTTCAAGATCATATTGCGTTGAAATCAACGCTGTATTTGTTTCTGTCAACTGAAGGTTTAGGCTTTTGAGTTTTCTGTTATACAGCAATATAAGCAATGCTATAAATAGCATTGGAATCATAATAAAAAAGACTCTTTTCCACTCAATTTCAGTTTTGTAATTCACGTTTAACCAAGAATCTTTTAATTGTGTTTTCGTTTTCTGATTTATGCTATTTAAGCTTTTTTGAATAATAGATTGCAATTCAGGCCAATCTTTACGTATTGCCATAGAAACATCGGCTCTAAAAGGTGTTTCGCCACTGATTTGAATGTTAGATAACCCTGCCGAACCTATGTGGTAAGAAACAACGGCGATATTATCAACATAACCAAATGCATTGCCCTGTGATACTGCACGCAGACCTTCTACTGGCGTATTGACCTCTTTAATGGTTAAATTAGGGTAATTCTGTTTAAGTAGTTCTTCTGAAGCATACCCCTTTACAACGGCAATAGTTGAATTGCCAAGTGTTTTTAAATCTTTAATAAAGTCCTGGCCTTTTTGAGTGGCAATCACCATTGGAAACTTAAGGTAAGGTAGGGTGAAGTTTAAGTATTTTCTTCGTTCAGGAGTTGATACAACAGCCGAGAACATATCAAGCTTATGTTCTTTAACATGTTCTACGGATTCTTGCCAATTTAGATCTGTTTTAGGAATAAATTTAATGCCTGTTAAAGAGGTAAGATATTTAAAGTACTCATTGGTAATACCTTGGTATTCACCCTTCTGGTTTAAAAACTCAATAGGCGCCCAATTCTGATCAATGGCCACCTTTACTGTTGGATGTGCTTTTAGCCATGCAAGTTCGGCATCGGTAAATTCTAGTTTATGCGTTTCTTGTTGATAAATTCCTTTTGAAAAATCTAATTTGTTTTTAATTAAATTATGCTGAATAAACAGTTTTTCAATATATTTAAAACGCCCCTCATCTAATGTACCAATAGGGATTGAGTCTGCCTGCATAGCATCATCAATAACATTGGCCTCATACATAAGATGTTCATAACTTTTATCGACTTTTAAGGTGTTGATAATATAGTTTATGATTTCGTCTTTGTGGCTTAAAGCATATTGCCAGCCTTTAATAGAAGCACGTTTAAAGCGGTTAACTCTGTCTGGATGGTTTTTGCGTTCATTTTGATTGGTGAATAACATATCACCATATAAATCCACACCATAGTTCATAGGGTTAATGATTTGAATTTTGATACCTTTTTTCATAAAAAAGTATGGTTCATTTGATAGATAACCAGGAAAGGCTTGAACTTGGCCGGTCAGTAACATTTCAGGCCCTGATTTAATAATCACACGGTCCAGATTTGGCATGACATCATTGTGATTCATCATGGCTAATAATGGAAAACCATCGGTATCTTTATTGTAAAAGGCAATATTTTTGCCATCTAAGTCATATAGGCTTTTAATTCCGCTTGATTGTAGGGTGATAAATACTTGTGGCGAATGTTGAAAAATAGGGGCAACAATCGATAGCGGAGCACCTTTAGAAAGATAAAGGAGCAGAATTGAATCGGCAACTCCATATTCGGATTCACCATCTATGACTTGTTGAATGTTGTTAACAAAAGTATCTCTTTCTTTGATGGTGACATCTAGGCCTTCATCTTTATAAAAACCTTTGAGCTTTGCAGCGTAATACCCTGCAAACTGAAACTGATTAAGCCACTTAAGTTGCAGTGAAACATGTTCTAGTTTGGCATCCTGATTTGTAATTACGTTACTTTCAAGGGGAGAGTTTTTGGTTGTTGTAGAAGGGGGTTTTTCATTAGGCGAACTAGTCACGTTTGCCATTGCAGAAGTGGAGAGAGAGAACCAAATAAATGAAAAACAGATTAAAACCCATTTTTGTAAATAAAGAGTGTTTTTCATTGAAGTTAAGGTTAAACCCAGATTTCTATTAAGTATGAATAAGAGGTGTGGATTTTACTTTAAATAGGCTATACCGTCATGGGTAAAGTTAACTACTCAAGGTGTAAAAATGGGTGTTTTGCTTAAAATAAAACAAGATTAAGAAAAATCACCCCATAAAGTTTGCAATATGGCCAATATAGCCGGACCTGCAGTTTCTGTTCTCAATATTCGTGGACCAAGTTGAATAGGGGTTAAGCCCGCTTTTTTTGATTGTTCCACTTCACTGTCTGTTAAACCACCTTCTGGGCCAATAAGAAGGTGAATGGGAGTGGTCGTTTTTGGCTGCGCCACATTGGCGATATGATTATTTGAATAAGGGTCAAGTACTAAACCAAATAGTATTTGATTTGCTTGAATTTCAGTTAACCAGGCCTGGTAATTCTTGATAGGCAATATTTCAGGTACAAGGTTCCGACCACTTTGCTCACAAGCATTAATGACAATGGCTTGCCATTGGTTACGACGCTTTTCTAATTTATCGTCTTGCAGTTTAACATCACATCGTTCAGTAAACACCGGTTGAATAGCTGAAACCCCAAGTTCGACCGCTTTTTGAATGGAGTAATCCATACGGTCGCCTTTAGAGATACCCTGAACCAATACCGTATGAATGGGAGACTCATTATTGGACTCTTCAACGCTTTCGATAGAAAAATCAGCCGTTCTTCGACTAGTGACAACAAGCTTACCCCTGGCAACTAAACCTTTGCCGTTAAAGGCTTCAATCAGGTAGCCGTTCTTAAGACGAAGGACGGTAAGAGCGTAATGTGCCTGCTCTTTAGGTAAAGCAATAGTCTCATTTTCTTGAAAATTGCCTTCTAAAAACAGGCGAGTAATACGCATAGCGAGTTAACCTATTTAAACGTTAATGACTTCGTGATTTCTAAAGTAGGTTCAACACTGTTCATACTGTAAAAATGTACGCCTGGAGCACCTTCATCTAATAGTCTTTGAGCAAGTTCTTGAACCACATCTTTACCAAAAGAAAGAAGGCTCTCTTTATCATCCTCAAAACTTTCTAAACGGCATTTTAACCAACGAGGTACTTCGGCACCACAACCTTCAGAAAAACGAATCAAGTTTTCATAGTTGGTGATAGGCATAATCCCGGGAATAATCGGAATATCTATGCCATTACGCTCACAATTATCAATAAAATAACGGTAACTATCAAAGTTAAAAAAGTACTGGGTGATTGCTGAATCGGCACCTTGTTCTACTTTGTGTTTAAACCATTTAATACCAATGTCACAGTTACGTGCTTGTGGGTGAGTTTCAGGATATGCTGCTACTTCAAGATGAAACGTATCGCCACGAGTGTCTTTAATAAATTTTACTAAATCACTGGCGTATTTAAATTCACCTGGATCCATCATACCTGATGGCAAATCACCACGAAGGGCCACAATACGGTTTATCCCTAATTCTTCATAGGTATCTAATAACTGGGTAACGCTTTCTTGGCAAGCACCAATACACGTTAAGTGTGGTGCCGCTGCATTTGGTGTGTTTTGTTGAATATACTTTACGGTTTCAAGGGTTTTTTCTTGAGTTGTACCGCCTGCACCATAGGTAACAGACATATATTCAGGGTTTAAAGTACTTAATTCATCAATAACGGTTTTAAGCTTTTCCATGCCAGGTTCGGTTCTTGGAGGGAAAAACTCTAAACTAAATTTTTGTTCATATTTTTGTTGAGATTTCATTTTGTCTCTCTCTCTATATTCTTACCAGGCCTGTAAAATCTGCTTTTACCAGGCCTGGTGAATATTTATTTTGTATAGATTTGATCCGAATTTAAGGCTATTGACTAAAGACTAACTCGGTTAACAGTCTTAAAGGCCTGCGTCTGCTCTTAATGCATCCGCTTTGTCAGTTTTTTCCCAAGTGAATTCAGGTAATTCACGACCAAAGTGACCATAAGAAGCGGTTTTTTGGTAGATTGGACGGTATAAATCTAACATAGCAATTAGTCCTTTTGGACGTAAGTCAAAGTGTTCACGAACCAGTCTTTCAATTAACTGAGTGGCCACTTTTTCGGTACCAAATGTTTCAATGCTGATAGAGGTTGGTTCTGCTACGCCAATTGCGTAAGAGACTTGAATCTCACATTTATCAGCAAGACCAGCAGCCACAATGTTTTTTGCAACATAACGACCAGCATAAGCAGCAGAACGATCTACTTTTGAAGGATCTTTACCAGAAAAAGCACCACCACCGTGACGAGCCATGCCGCCATAAGTATCTACAATGATTTTACGGCCAGTTAAGCCCGCATCACCTACTGGTCCGCCAATGACAAAACGCCCTGTTGGGTTAATGTGATATTGAGTGTCAGCATGCAACCATTCTGCAGGAAGAACAGGTTTAATAATCTCTTCCATAATCGCTTCGCGTAGGGTTTTGTTATCAATGTCTGGGCCGTGTTGAGTTGATAAAACAACAGCATCAATCGCAACTGGTTGACCATCTTCATAACGTAGTGTTACCTGGCTTTTTGCATCTGGACGAAGCCAATTTAATAGGCCAGATTTACGAACTTGAGCTTGGCGTTCCATTAGACGGTGTGCGTAATAGATTGGTGCAGGCATTAAAACGTCGGTTTCATTTGACGCATAACCAAACATTAAACCTTGGTCTCCTGCTCCTTGTTCATGCTCAGCTGTGTCATCCACGCCCATTGCAATTTCAGGTGACTGCTTACCAATTGATGAAAGTACCGCACAGGTTTCGCCATCAAAACCTAAATCACCGTGGTCGTATCCAATCTCTTTAACAACTTTACGTACTAGCTCTTCTTGGTCAACCCAAGCTTCAGTGGTAATTTCACCACCCAGCATAACCATACCGGTTTTTACAAAAGTCTCACAGGCTACACGAGCACGTGGGTCTTGTTTTAAGATTGCGTCAAGCATGGCATCAGAAATTTGGTCAGCAATTTTATCTGGATGACCTTCAGATACTGATTCTGAAGTAAATACAGTTGTTTTAGTCATTTTTTGTTCCTCGAAAAGAATGAATTATATTAAAAACGAGGTACGGGGCAGTGCTGGGAACTTAGAAAAATCTAGGGAGGGTTCCTCGCTTTAGCCGTACTTTTTAAGCGCCCGCAAGCTGATAATCAAATCGGCGCATTTGTTTATTATCGTATATTTTTTTTTAAGGTTCAAGTTGAACTCAAAAAAACCAATTGTATCTGTTTGGTTTTGTCATCTGCTTGTCACCTTATATTAATGTTTTTTTAATCACGATGGTTCAAGTAAAGCTCTACTATTCGCCAATTAAATAATTGAAAAAACATTATGCCGCTATTTAACAAAATTGATTCTAACAATAGAAAAAGTCGACATGTAAATGTGTTGAATGCAAGTCAACGCCTTATGCTTATGCAGTCTAGCTTGGGTATGGAGTTGTTAGATATTGTTGATAATGAGTCACTGCAATGTGTGTTTCAACCGATTGTTGATATTAAAAGAAAGCGTACTTGTGCTTTTGAAGGCTTAGTTAGAGGGCCTTTTAATTCGGTGCTTCATCATCCTTTAAATTTATTTAAAGTGGCAGATGAACAGGGGGTTTTGTATGAATTAGATACCTTTGTTAGGATTGCATCCATTAAATCATTCGCTCAGCAAGCCGCAAAAGATGAACATTTGCACCTGTTTTTGAATATTTCCATTAATGCTGTGATGAATTCATCACATCAAAAAGGCGTTACGCTTGAAGCTTTGGAATATTATGGCATTTCTCCTGAAAGGGTGGTGATTGAAATCACTGAATTACAGCCCGTAGATAACTTTGAAGCCTTTGTTACCGCAATTAATTATTACCGATCTATTGGTTTTAAGGTTGCAATTGATGACTTAGGCAGTGGCTATAATGGATTACGAATATGGTCAGAAGTTCGCCCTGATTTTGTCAAAATTGACCGACATTTTGTCTCTGATATCCATTTGCATGATGATAAAAGAATGTTTATGGAAACCTTAATGACCTTAGCAAATAGTACCAATACTAAGGTAGTTGCCGAAGGAGTGGAAACAGAGAAAGAATTAGAGGTGTTAACTCAGTTAGGCGTGGATTTGATGCAGGGCTATTTGTTTAAAAAGCCAGAAGAAAAAATTAGTGAAGATTTGCTCTATGAATGGCCTGAAAAGCAGTTGGACAACAAAGCTGGAAAAGATGAAGACACCGTTGCCGAAATCGCCTTTGAACACCCCATCGTAAAACCTCATCATCTTGTTAATGAGGTTTCAGAAATGTTTTTACAACACGCAGAGTTAGATTATTTTCCTGTAGTGGGTGGTAAGCAGGTTGTTGGCATGATTTGGCGACGTGATTTAATGAATTTACTGGCCAGTAAGTTTGGTCAAGAATTGCATGCCAGAAAATCTGTGGCGAGCGTAATGGATAAAGCCCCTATTATTGTTGATTCAGGAACCTCCCTTGTTGATTTGAGTCGCTTAGTAACCGACAGTAATGAATTTGGCTCAAGAGATGCATTTATTGTAGAAAAAAAGAAAAAATATTTAGGTTGCGGTAATTTTAGAGATCTACTTAGAAAAATCACCGATTTAAAAGTGGAAAGTGCTCAGTTTGCTAATCCTTTATCGGGTTTACCAGGTAATGTGCCTATTCAAAAAGGGCTTAATAAACTGTTAAAAAACAAACAAGATTTTATGGTTATGTACATCGATGTAGATAACTTTAAGCCGTTTAATGACAGCTATAGTTTTGAAGAGGGTGATGGCGTTATCAGATTAATTGCTGATATTCTTAAACAAGTGTTACCTGAAGAACTGGTGCTACATGGCGATACTTTTATTGGACACATCGGGGGCGATGATTTTGTCGTCATGGGTACGTTTATTGAAGATTATATTGGTTGGGCAGAGACAATCTTAAAAATGTTTAAAGAAGAAATTTTGCATTTCTACACCCAAGAGGATCAGCTTCAAGGAGGGATTAAGGCATTTGATAGAGAGGGACAAGCTAGGTTTTACCCTCTGATGGGATTGTCTATAGGAGTGTTACTAGTGAACCCTGAATCATTCGAACATACTCAAAAGCTAGCTTCATATGCAACTAAAGCCAAAAAAGGTGCAAAAGCTGCAGGGGGTAATACCTATTTTATTGTTGATACAATAAATGATCTATAAGTGGTTGCAACTTTAATGTAGATTTAATCAATAATTTCAATTTATTAGTATTGATTAAAGCTACAAGATACGATTTAGTGGGCTTGGTTTGTGATAGTAATAACCTTGGGCGTAATCAATGCCGATATCTCTTAACCAGTCTGATACTTCTTGATTTTCAACAAACTCGGCAATGGTTTCAATGTTCATTTCATCACTGATTTGGTTAATGGCTTTTACCATAGCAGCATCTACTTTATCTTGTAAAACATCTAAAACAAACGCGCCGTCTATTTTAACGTAATCAACAGGTAGCGTTTTTAACCAGCCAAAAGAAGAAAAACCTGAACCAAAATCATCTAATGCCAATTGGCAACCATGGTTTTTAATGCTCTGTAAAAAGAGAATACTGGTAGACATATGGCTAATAGCGGTGCTTTCGGTAATTTCAAAACAGATTTTTTTATTGATTTTTGGGTTTTGTTCTAACAGTTGAAGAAGAGCATTATTAAATTCGTCACTACCTAGTGATTGCCCTGAAATATTGAGGTTAAGCAGATCAACTTCATCAATATGCTCTTCAAGCCATTTATAGGCGTGCTGAACAATATAGGTATCCAATGCCGCCATTAAGTTAAAGCGTTCGGCAGCCGGTAAAAACTGGTCAGGACCAACAATCTCATTGTCGATGGTTTGTAAACGTACCAACACTTCATAGGCTTTTTTATGGTTGTTGTTTTGTAGAGGCACAATTTGTTGAGCAAATAAAATAAATTGCTCATCTTCAATAGCTCGTTTAATACGGTTTGCCCAATCAAAACGTGATATTTCTACATTTAGAGACTCTTCGTTATCTTCAAAAATATGAATTCGATTGCGGCCATTTTGCTTAGCAATGTAACAAGCAATATCGGCTTGGCTCATGATTGCCGCTTTGTTAATAAAGCCTTTCATAAGTGTAATACCAATACTGGTACCAATATCAAAAATACGATTGTCCCAAATAAAACGGTGTTTGTTGACTGCAGCCTTAATTTTTTTGGCAATTAGAGTGGCGTTTGCTATTGGGCAATTTTCTAAAAGTATCGCAAATTCATCACCACCAATTCTAGCTAACATGTCTGAATCACGAATTTGATCATTAATAATGGTGGCAACTTGTTTTAGTAACTCATCTCCAGCCCCGTGCCCAACCGTATCATTTACAATTTTAAATTGGTCTAAATCAATGTAGATTAAGCTACTCTCAAGGTGTTCGTTGTAGCTACTTTTTTCAATAATGTCATCAAGATTATTCTCAAACGCTTGACGGTTTTCTAAGCCTGTTAAGCTGTCATGAAGAGCTTGCCAAGTGAGTTTTTTGCGAAGCTGACGTGCCTCTGTTGCATCGTGAAATACTAGAACTGAACCGATAATATTGCCAGAAAAGTCCACTAGGGGAGCCCCCGAGTCATCTATAGATATTTTTTCACCAGTACGGTTAATTAATACAGTTTGATTAGGGAGTGATAGAACTCTCTTTTCAAGCATACTTTTTAGGGCTGGGTTTTCAGCCACTTCCATATTTTTTTCATTATAGACTTTAAAGACAGTTTCTAAAGGCTGGCCTTTGGCCGAAAGATGGTGCCAGCCTGTAAGCATTTCAGCTACTGGGTTCAGATAGGTAATTAAGCCATTTTTGTCAGTGGTAATTACTGCGTCACCAATTGATTTTAAAGTAATTTCCAAGCGCTCTTTTTCTGAGAAAAGTTCTTGTTCGTTCAAACTCAAGGTATTAAGCATGTCTTGAAAGTTATTAGATAAGGTTTGCAGTTCATCTTTGCGGTTTAAAGCAACAGTCACATTACGTTCGCCAGCTTTTACGCGCTGGGTGGCGTTCATCAATTGGTAAATGCCTTTGGTTAAGTTTCGTCCTAATCTCCAGGCAAAAAAAGTACCGATTAGAATGGCTATTAAAGTATAGACAGCACCCTCTATGGTTAACCATTGAACGCTGTGATGGATATTTTGGTGATTCATATTAATTCTTGCCCAACCAATTAAAGTGTCTTTGACTTTTATAGGAGCGGCTAAATCAATATGATTAATATCATCTGCAAAAATAATTACACCATTGTGGTTTAGTTTTTGTGTAAGAAAATATCTCGGTATATGTTGACCAACTAGCTTGGAAACATCTGGATTTTGATGCTTATAGGCAAGAATTTTGCCTCGGGTATCTAAAATCATCGCGTAGATAAAATTAGGTTGTTGAGATTGAGCTTGAATGATTTCATCAAGTCCAGCAATGTCATTAGATATTACCCACGGAATACTATTTGCCGCTAGAGTTTTGGCAATACCCGATGTAGAACTTTTTGATTCATCAATCAAAAAGCTTTGCTGTCTGCTAACTAAATCCACTACAAATATGGTCATTAAAATAGCATGCAGTAACGCTATAGCGAGAATGAGTTTGTATTTAATGGAGTGTCTAAAAAAATTGGCGAACATTATTAAGGTGGTATCCCTTGGTTAGACTAGGTTTAAGTTAGCATCACTCTGATGCGGACTCAGTTTTATATTAAGTTCTACTGGTTATAACGGCCTGACGTTTTTTTCGAAATTATCGACAAATTTTTGCACGCTATCGTAAGTGTGATTATTAGCCGTTTCAAACTTTGATAAATACATCGTTTGCAGAATTTTTTTGCCTTCTTTATTTTGGTTTAGAGTAATCAACAAGTTTTTTACTTTATCAACCAGTGCTTCTGGTACCGTCTCTTTTACAACAATGCTGTTATTAGGCAGTGATTGGGTTTGCCAAATAATTTTTACTTGTTTTTTTATTTCTGGGTTTTCATCGGTTAGAGCTTTCCATGGTGGCGGCCAAGTTGCACCAGCAATGGTTGTGCCTAAAAAGACGTTCATTATTGAAGATTCTTGCGAACCTACATATTTATTTTGTACATCTTTATTAATATTTAATCCATGAGTTTGTAAATAATATTGTGGCAACATGGTTGCGGCCAAAGCCGTTGGGGCGGGGTAACTAATAATTTTGCCTTTTAAATCTTTAGGCGTTTTGATATTACTGTCTTTGCGAACCAAAATAATCCCTTTAAAATTTTCATCGTCACCCATTTTAGCAATCACTTTATAGTGGTGTTGTATGGCAATTAAAGTTTGGTAAGGATTTGGTAGAGCAAAATCGATAGTTTCATTTTTTAATTTATTATTAAAAGTGGCGTAATCTCTTGATGCTTCAAGAACAAAGTGTGCTTCTGGAATGTTTTTATTTAAATATTCTACTAAAGGGTTAAAGACTTCAAATAGACGAGTTGGATTGTGCAGAGGATGAACAGCAAAGTGATACTCAGGTACTTGATCAGTATATTCAACGGTTTTAGGTACATCAGAAGATGGATCTTTTTGAGAGCATCCTTGTAGTGTTATTGTTACAAGAAAAAAAGTAATGTAAATCAGTTTCATTCATTGACCTGGTATTAAGTTGTATAGGCATTTTAACAGAGTAAAAGTATGGTTATTCATTAAATAGTGGAATCACTTATCCAATTTTTTCATATAGTTATGTGCTATTTTTAGGTTGACGTTTTGCGTGAACCTTGTAGAATACTCCGCTTTCCCTATTTCTAAGGTATTTAAACATGAGTGAAGTGAAGCAGCCATTAGTAGGCGTAATTATGGGCTCAAAGTCAGATTGGCCAACTATGAAGCATGCCGTAGATATGCTTGAACTGTTTGGGGTGCCGCATGAAGTAAAAGTGGTATCTGCACATAGAACACCAGATTTAATGTTTGAATACGCTGAGCAAGCAGAAGAGCGTGGCTTGCAGGTTATTATTGCGGGAGCGGGTGGTGCAGCTCATTTACCAGGTATGGTTGCTGCTAAAACCCTAGTGCCAGTATTAGGTGTGCCAGTTCAATCACGTGCTTTAAGTGGTCAAGACTCGTTACTATCTATTGTGCAAATGCCAGGTGGAATCCCTGTTGGTACTTTGGCAATTGGTGATGCAGGTGCAAAAAATGCAGGTATTTTGGCATCACAAATTGTGGGTAATTCAAACCCAGCTATTCGCACTGCAGTGGCTAACTTTAGAGAAGAACAAACGGATTTTGTCTTAGAAAATTCAGACCCACGTGCAGAATAATCTGTTAACAGAACATGGTTAACAGCTTAATCTAGATACTCTAGTAAATCGACGAGTAAATCATTAAGCAAATTGAATACAACGTTTTTAAAACCGTATTGGTGGTTGTTTGATAAAATGCCCACCATTACGGTTTTTTTATTTGGAGAAGGTAATGACCCCGATTACAAAACGCATTGGTGTATTAGGTGCAGGTCAACTTGGACGCATGTTAGCGATTGCTGGTTATCCGCTAGGACAAAAGTTTGGTTTTTACGGAACCAGTCACGATGAACCCTCTGCTTTATTGGGCAATATGTTTAACCAAACTGATGACTCTAACTCATTAAATCAGTTGGTTGATTTCGCTGATGTCATTACCTATGAAAGTGAAAATACCTCAGTTGAGCAGGTTAGAGAAATCGCCAAAACAACTCCGGTTTATCCTGCAGAAAAATCGCTATTCATTTCACAGCACCGTGGCAGAGAAAAAGCCATGTTTGACCAGTTAAATATTCCTTGTGCTCCTTATCAAGTGGTAGATTCATTAGAGAGTTTAAAACTTGCGGTAGAAGAGATTGGTTTACCTGCTGTTTTAAAAACCACCACCGAAGGTTATGACGGCAAAGGGCAGTTTGTTTTAAAAGAAACTGCACAAATTGACCAGGCCTGGTCTGAGATTGGTAATCGTGAATTAATTTTAGAAGGTTTTGTTGATTTTCAACGTGAGTTGTCAATTGTGGCCGTGCGTAATGCCAATAATGAGCATGTTTATTATCCTCTAGTACAAAACGTTCATCACGAAGGCATTTTGCGTTACACCATTGCTCCTGCTAGAGAAGTCTCGGCAGAGATTCAGCAGCAAGCTGAAGAGTATATGCATAGCTTATTAGATGAATTGGATCACGTAGGTGTATTAACGCTAGAACTGTTTGAAACCGTTGATGGCTTAGTCGCCAATGAGATGGCTCCTCGTGTACATAACTCAGGTCATTGGACCATTGAAGGTGCGTACACTTCACAGTTTGAAAACCACGTAAGAGCGATTACAAGTTTGCCATTAGGTGATACGTCACCACGCCAACCGATTGCTGCAATGATAAATATTATTGGTGAAACAGGACCCGTAGAAAAGGTTCTGGCGATGCCAAATGCGTTTTTGCATTTGTACGATAAAGCGGAAAGAGCAGGGCGTAAGTTAGGACACATCAATCTTTTAGCGGTGGATGAGGATTCTTTATATAAAGATATTCAAGCGTTATCAGACTTCTTGCCAAAAGTGTAATGCCCTAAAATTTACTTTATCTGTTCTATTCAATTTTTATACAAACACCAGGCCTGGTAAGGTTGATAGTTTTTCTTGTTTTTGAGAAGCCTTTTTAATATTTATACACCTTTGGTATTTTCTTTTAGGCTTCCCCTTACTTTCTTTGCTTGCCCAAACACAGAACTCGGCTGCAGAGCCGAGAAAGAAAGTAAGCAAAGAAAAGGCCCCCTGCTGACACAATCTATTTCCCTAAGCTTGTCTGCTGAGATTTCCATAACTCGCTACGCAAGCTCCACTCAAACAATGGGAATCTTTAAACGCATCCTACGCTAAGTGAAATCACGATTGATTACAGAAGGGAGTCTTTCTCTACGTTAATTCCGTATTTCAATCTTATGTATGTTCTTGAGTTGAAAATTTTAAGTTTTACCAGGCCTGGTAAATTCAATTTTTTCTATAAACAAACCTAAAATACAAAAACCTATCTAATATAAGTTACCAATTTGCACACCAATGCTTAAGGTGTTGTTACGGTAGTTGTAGTCAATTAGGCTCTCTCCATATCCATAAAACCATTGGGCATAGAAGTTGAGGTTGCGATGAATTGGGTAGGTGTAGCCGAGTTCTAACGCTCCTTTATTGTCGTCAAAATCGAAGTTATTGCGTAAAGTCATTCTAAAGTTATGGTCGGTGTATTTAGTGTAGTAGCTAAATTCAGCATTGCCCATATAGTGGGTAATATCTGGGTTATCGTCATCATCCTTGTTTTCAGGGATTCTAATCCATGGTTGAAAACTAAAGGCTGAATTGTCTTTTTCAAATAAAAACCTGAGATAAACACGGTTCCATGAACGCGATAGAGTGCTGGTTTGTCCGTTAGATTGATGGACGATACCGGTATCTATTAAGCGGTTTTTCCAACCTAAAATATTCCAATTATTATCAAAACTTATCCAGGCTTCTGGCTGGTGGTTTGTCTCGCGAAATGGCGACGAAATGTGGCTGTTATATGCTTGCCAAAAAGAGCGATTGGTGTAAGCAAGATACCAATGATCACCCCAACCTAAAACATTGTCGGCAATGGGGGCTTTTAAACTGATTTGAAATTTAGCTTCAACTGGTTCAAAAAAATCATCGCCTTTGAATGCGGTATCTCTATAAGGCTTTTCATTCGTTCCTGCAAAGTTGTATGAACCAAATAATATGTAATTTGGTAGATAAGACTGAATAGAAAATTGGTCAAACTGGCTTAATCTGTCTGCTTGAATTCTCTTTTCAATGGGGGAGTCTTTTAATACCGCGGTGTCTTTTTTTAGACACTGTTGGCGAAGTTGTTGCAAAGTCGTGTCATCTGGCAAAGTCTCAAGTGCTTGTTTAATACAGGTGTTATCGTAAATAGCGGTTGTTTTTGTTGCCGTTGTGACGGTTCCTGTATCGTTAGCAAATACCATTTGCATAGGCATAACACATAACAAGCTTACAAGTACTTTAGAGAGGCTTCGCATTGATTGTCCTTTTAACATCGTATGACTTTAGGTTTGTCTAATTTTAATTTTTTTAAGATTAGATTTCTTTAAGCTCAATGAGTTCGGCTTTGATTTCAGTAAATGTTAAATCATCTTCTTCTCTGCAATAGTCTACAAAGTCTTTAAACGTATTGCTGAGATAACTGCCCATTGCACTGCGTTGGGTGATGGTGAGTAGGTCTTCTATTAAATTGGCAAAGGCTCTGACTTCGAGTTGAGTGACTAATTTTTGCTGTTTTTTGGGCAGGTCCTTAAAACAAGATGCGGCACCAAAATCGCCTAATAATACAGAATCATTTTTGTTGATAAGAATGTTGTGAGCGTACAAATCACCATGACAAAAACCTTGTTGATGAATATGCTCCATACTGTCGGCCACTTGTATTAAAAGGTTTAATACCGAGGTTGCAGGCAAAGAAAATTCCTCTTTAAAGGTGTCACGAGTACAACTTTGTAATGTAGGTGGCTCACCTAAATTAAAGAACTTTTTAGGGATTAAATTCATTACCATGCCAGATTGGTTATCGTCTTCAAGCACCGCTAGGGTATTAACAATATTTTGATGTTGACCAATTTTTAAGCAGACGGCTAGTTCATCTTTTGGGTAGCCATCACTGGTTACTTCGCCTTTAAATAATTTTACCGCAATATTTTTTTCAACAATTTGCCCTTTGGCTCTTTTGGGTTGAGCATAGTTGGTTGACCATTTTGCACGATGAATCAGTCCAGATGCTCCTTCGCCAAGTAATTCGTGAAAATCAATATCGTTCATACAAACAGTTTCAATTTTATTGGATGTATTGGAAGAGTTCGATGGTTTGGTAATGGTTTGGCAAAAAGGGTTGCCCGAAAAAGCCAGCCAACTCAGTTTGGGCAGGCTTAGTAACTCATCTGGCAAGTGTGTTAATTGATTAGCGGATAATCGCAATAACTGTAAGTTTGTGCAATGTTGAATGCTTTTAGGTATCTCGGTTAACTGATTGCCAGCGAGCATGCATTTTTGCAGCTGTTTTAAATCACCCATAGAATCGGGCAATTTAGTCAATTGGTTGTCAGTTAAAATTAACCAGCGAGTGTTAAGCGGTAAAGTATTTTCTGCAAGGGTGGTGATTTGGTTTGATTTAAAACCAATCATCTCTAACTTAGGGCAGTTTGCTAGAACGGTTGGCACTTCAGTAAAGAGATTATTTGAACAAAATAGAATTTTTAAATTGACCAAATCCGCCAAATTATCCGGCAATGCACTCAGTTGGTTGTTAGATAAGTCTAGTATTTCTAGACTGTCTGCTAGGGTAAAAATTTCCGCTGGAAACTCGGTTAAATTATCACTTATCTGCAAACGAGTAATGCCGCTAAGTTCACCAGATTGTAATTGAGCTAAAGTATGCATAAGGGCAGGCCGATTAAATTTAATGTGCGTATTTTAACGGCATTTAGAAAATGCTGCTGTGATTAAAATCGAATTACCCTATGCCCATAATATATGGTTTGCCACAGGGCATACCAGGCCTGGTAAATTACTAAGCCCAAGATAACTATGATATTTATATACGGAATTAACGTAGATAAAACCTCCCTTCTGTAAGCAATCGTGATTTCACTTAGCACAGGATGCGTTTAAAGATTCCCATTGTTTGAGTGGAGCTTGCGTAGCGAGTTATGGGAATCTCAGCAGACAAGCTTAGGGAAATAGATTGTGTCAGCAGGGTGCCCTTTTTGTGGTTACTATTTTTAGGCAAGTAAAAATAGTAACGGGAAGCCTAAAAGCCAATAGTAAAGGTGCATAAATATCAAAAAGGCTTCTCAACAGATAAGACAAGTTAAACCTTAAAATCTAATTTGCCAGGCTTGGCATGCTCGACGGTCGAATTTGCATTGTAAGCATAGGGTAAATTTAAAAAACATAGTCCAGATTTTAAACTGAAATCTAGGAAACTGGACTATCGCTATAACTTAATAGCTGACTCATCACTTGTGCGACTTCTGATGGCAAAATGCCTGGTTGCCCACTTTGGTTGGCGAGTACATCGCCTGCATGTGCGTGCAACGACACTCCTAAGCAGGCAGCATTCCAAAGCGATAAACCTTGAGCAATAAAGGTGGCAATGGTACCTGTTAAAACATCACCCATACCGCCAACGGCCATACCGGGGTTGCCGGCTAAACAAATTTCCATTTTTTTACCATCGTAAATTAGGCTGCCATTGCCTTTTAATACAATGACACCGCCATATTTTTGGTGTAATGCTTTGATAGCTGAAATACGGTCTTTTTGCACGTTAGCGGTGTTGGTATTGAGAAGCTGTGCGGCTTCTCCAGGGTGGGGAGTGAGCACCCAATTTTGATGAGTATTTTTTGGAAAATCTTGTTCTTTGGCTAAGGTTGCAAGGTGCTTGAGTGCATCGGCATCAATCACTTTATTTAGCGGTAAATCTAAGATTTGCATAAACAGTTGTTTACCCCAATCATCCAAACCTAAACCAGGGCCAATGCCCATTACATTTGCCAGGCCGGCTTGATTCAGCAGCTCTTCGGTTGGGTAACACATGAGTTCTGGAATCGCTTGGGTAATGGCTATAGTATGTTCTTGACGAGTAATCACTTTTACCAGGCCTGCTCCGGTTTTTAAACTTGCTAAGCCAGCTAATTGAATCGCACCCATCATAGTACTATTACCGCCTACTAAACAAACTGTGCCAGATACCCCTTTGTGATGTGATGCTAAACGTAACGGAAGGGTGTTTAACCAAAATTTAAGCAGATGGTTTTGTGCCAGTTCATGCTGTTTTTGGTAAAGTTTTTTAGGGATGAAAAGTGGGCTAAAGTGGATGTTTCCGCTGACTTCTGGGCCTTGGAATGTATATAGCCCAAATTTATGCGTAATAAAGGTGCAGGTAATATCTGCTTGCACCGCACAACCTAAAATAGCACCGGTATTGGCATCTAAACCACTCGGTATATCTATCGCTAAAACAGGTTTTTTGGTTTGGTTGATTTGCTCAATGAGTTCAGCAATTTCACCTGTAATCGGTTGGTTTAAACCCGTACCAAAAATGGCATCTACAATCAGATCGGCATCTTGCAGAGTCTCTTTGGAATAGGGAACAGGCTGAATGCCAAGTTGCTTAAGTTCATTAAGGGCTAATAGTGCATCGCCCTTAATTTTATTAAAATCACCCGCTTGTAAAACTGTTACTTCAAACCCTGCAATATGAGCATATTGGGCGATAATATAACCATCACCGCCATTATTCCCCGTACCGCAAATAACTTGAATGTGTCTGCTTTCAGGCCAGGTTTTTTGTAAAATATCAAAGGCAAAAAAGCCTGCACGTTTCATTAATAATAGGCCTGCAATGCCCAGGTTTTGTATGGCATCTTGGTCTATGGCTTGAGAACTTTGAGCACTGTATAGTTTCATGCGGTTACCTTAGCATTTTTGGTTTAAACAAACCAAATAAGCAAAACAATACCAAAAATAATGCGGTAAATACCAAAAGCGTTGAAGGTGAATTTTTCTAAAAAGCGTAAAAATAAGCTCATGGTTAAGTAGGCAATAATATAAGCCATTACAAACCCGACGATTAACGGTAACCAAGAAGTGTCAGCAAATTCTGAATAGTTTTTAAGAAGATCTAAACCTGAAGCGGCGGCTAAAACGGGTAGGGCTAATAAAAAGGAGAACTCGGCAGAGGTTTTTCTATCTAGCCCCATCATTACGCCACCGACAATTGACGCACCTGCACGGCTTGTGCCAGGAATTAGGGCAAATACTTGTATTATGCCAATCCAGAATGCTTGGTTAATGCTTAAGTCTTCTATGTTTCTGGTGCGGTGTGTGCCTTCGTTATAGAGTTTTTCCATAATAAGAAATACAACACCGCCAATAATAAACATCCAGGCCACTACGCTTAAGGTAAAAAACTCTTTAATTTGATTGTGAAACAAAAAACCAAGTGCTGCAATGGGTAAAAATGCAATAAACACATTAATCCATAAGCGAATATGATCTAAGCTAAATTTGGAGCTGTAATGCGAAAAAATCGCCAATATAGCCGCTACTTGAATAATGACTTCAAAAGCCATGTTTTGATCGGTTTGCTGTAAACCTAGCCAGTCACTCACAATAATTAAATGGCCTGTTGAAGAAATGGGTAAGAACTCGGTAAGTCCTTCAATGATACCTAGTATAGCGGCTTGAAAAATGTCCATAGTGCAGTCCTATCTAAGGGAGTAAATCTGGTTAAAGTTTATAGTTGATGACGTAAGTCACGCACATTAAATCCAATTAAAGGTTGATTAAAGTGTTTAGTTAAGGCAATCGCCTTAAAGGTTTCGCCCATTTCATCAGGCAAAGTGAGAGTTTTAATCTGTTGTGCAGTGCGAATTTGCTCACCAATATCGGCATTGGCGTTAAACGACATCTCTAATAAACCGCTACCCATTAAAAAATGGGCCTGAGTGGTAAAACCTGCTACTTTAAAACCACTATCAAAGGCTTCTTCGGCTACGGCAGTAAAGTCAACGTGTGCGGTTATATCTTGCAGGCCAGGGTAATAAAATGGATTGTTATGGGCACGATGCTGATAATGGCAGCGTAACGTTCCCATAACACGCGCAGGTTGGTAATACTCTTGGCGGCTGTAACCGTAATCAATTAAGAAAACTGCACCCATACTTAAAATATCACTTAGGCTTTTAAGCCAGGGTTTTAAGTTTAGATTAATTTCAGTTTCGTAACCTAAGTCGGATACTTTGCCGATGTGTTTAATAAGTTGGTTGGCAAATTTTTGCAGGCCTGGTTCGGTGATGGTTTGGTAGTCCCAATCAAATTTTTGGGTGTTTTCATCATAACGTACAAAACCTTGTAAAGCTTGGTGCGGTTCTATGCGAATGCGTTCAAATGGCATGGCATCTAACACTTCATTCGCTAAAATAACGGCACTGATTGGTGTTTTGGGTAAAGAGTCTAGCCACACAATTTTATCTGCCAATTCGCTAGGTAAATGCTCTTCAAACGTCTGTTTTTGTCGGGCTCGTAAGTCAGCACTGATTTCTACAATGTAGTAACGATGAATATTTAGCTGCATATCATTAAGCTCGAGCAAAATATCTTTAGCCATTGTGCCTTGCCCCGCACCAAACTCGATAATATTGGGTTCTTCTAAATCAGCTAACACCTGAGCTGCTTGCCTGGCTAAACAGCGAGAAAAAATAGGCGAGACTTCTGGAGCGGTAATAAAATCACCAGTTTTACCAATTTTAGGTAATCCGCCAGAATAATAGCCCAATTGAGGAGTGTATAAAGCCATCTCCATAAACTTGGAAAACGGCAGGTTTTTATGGCGTGCTAAGTAACGTTGAATGTTTTTGCTGAGTTTTTGGCTGTGCAAAATGCCATCTTCGTTTGGTTCCGGCAAAGATTTTGGTGAGTTTTGGCGATGAGTTTGGCGAGCGTTTATTGATTTCATTGAGCTTCAGAGTGCGTTTATTACAGTATGTGATATTATGCAATAAAGCGTAGTTAACAGCCAGATAATAACCATTATAAATTACTTTGGTTGAGTGGATTCGTCTTGGTTTGGTTGTTAACAGTAAGTTTTGGAAAGAAGTTTGCTTAACTTTAAAAGTTAAATAGTTGGCTTTGGCAATGATTGCCATGCATGATACGTTCTATATTGATAAAGAGTAGATTATGAAAGTAGGTATTAAAAAGTTACAAGAGAATGAGTGGTTGGTTCATATTGGTTGTGGTGCCATTAAGATGGACCAGTTTTCTGTTGCTCTTTTAAATATCACTTTGGACCATTTGTTGGCACTGGAGCAAGGTGCTGAACACTCAACCTTAAAAAGTTATGTGAAGTTGGGTTTGAGGATTAAGTGTTTAAAACCTATTGATCTACAAAAGCTTTTACGTGCCGTTGACTCTCAAGATGTATTGATCATGATGTTGCTGGCGGATGACAGTGAGTTAAACGAGATTGTATTGGCAAATATTGGTAGTATTTTAAGTAAACAAATTGAAAGAGATTTGCTTACATCAAGCCTGCCAGCAGACAATTTGGTAAAAGAAGCGGTTCGCCGTATTGTTGAAAAAACCTTTGAGCTAGAGGCCAAAGGCGACATTGAGTTTACCACTGAGAACGTACACTATATCTAGTGAATAGATTGAGCAATGTTAGCTATGAAAGAGAAGTAAAAGGTCGTTATTATGGAAATTGCAGCAAGTCGAACGCATAGCGGAGAGTATCAATTAGAGATTGGCCCAGTTATCTTTACTTTGCCAAAAGAGGCGATTAGTGCTTTGCAACAAGTTGTAGAGCAACGTTTGCATCAAAATAATTCAATAGATGAAGAAAACATCAAGCGTAAATTAGAGGCTTACCGAATGTTAGCCACTAAAATGGCTGGTGTGGATGGTCGTGTCATTCAAAAATTTGCTCCCAAAGTTTCGCCTGAACAGTTAGTGACCATTACTCGCTTGGCGGAAGGAGATGTGCTTTATCAAAAGGTGTGTAAAAATTTATCTAAACAAAATCGTCGTCAATTTGAAGACGATTATAAATCGATGGATAAGATTACCGAGCAGCATGCGTGTTTACATATGGAACAGCTTGTGCCACTAATTAAACGTGCTGCTCAAGAACAAAAAGAGTTGCAGTTATCTGAAGCTGAAGATTAATTTTATCTAGCCAGTCTGTTTTCTAAAAACGGCTATCTAAAAATAGCTTTTTAAAAACTAAGATGTTCTTACTCGAGTGATCTTTAAGCCTACTGTTTTTGTTTCTGCAACGGCCATTGGTTTACTCACTTTTAAGTAAATGGTTTGTACGGCATTATGGTGTTTAAAAATGTACTGACAAATCGCTTCACACAAACTTTCTAAGAGTTCGTAACGACTCTCTTCAACCAATTTGATCACTTCATCAGATACCTGTTTATAGTTAACCGTATCGTCAATATTATCTGATTCCGCCGCCTGTGTAATGGTGGGTACTTGCATATCAATATCAAAAATTAATGGTTGGCGGTTTTCTCGCTCCCAATCATAAATACCAATAATGGCTTGTGTTTGTAAACCTTCTATAAAAATAGTATCGGTATTTTGTGTGTTATTCAGGTTCTGATGATTTTGCATTGGGTCTCTTTCCATCAATTATTTGAATCAACATTATCTACTTCTAGTAAAATCATGCAATTATTTGTAACGACCAGGCCTGGTAAAAAGGAATTAAATGGGTTTTGAAAGTATTGTATTTATTGTTGTAGCTTATTTATTGGGTTCAATTTCAACCGCAATCATCGTTTGTAAATTAATGGGATTACCAAATCCAAGAGAGGGTGGGTCAGGAAACCCAGGTGCAACAAATGTACTGCGTATTGGTGGTGAAAAAGGTAAAAAAGCGGCTGCCATTACGTTAGTAGGCGATATGCTTAAAGGTTTATTGCCAGTTTTGATTGCACACTGGTTAGAGCTTTCGACTTTAATGATTGTGTTGGTTGGTTTTGCGGCGTTTATTGGGCATCTTTACCCGGTGTTTTTTCAGTTTAAAGGCGGAAAGGGCGTGGCGACTATGCTGGGTGTCATGTTTGGTTTGTCGTTACCAATTGGTTTAGCGGTTGCCGCAACGTGGTTATTTGTGGCTAAGGTATTAAAAATCTCTTCGCTTTCAGCGTTGATTGCAACCATATTGGCCCCGATTTATATCTGGCTTTTATCAGGTAATATTGAATGGGTATGGGTAACGTCGGTAATGACATTAATTTTGTTTTGGCGTCACCGCGGCAATATTCAGCGTTTATTAAATGGCGAAGAGAGTTTGATAAAAGCGGAGTCTAAAGAAGATTAATAGTCGAAAATGTTAATGCTTATTTGATTCTTAATAACCAAAGATCAACTGCTTATGCTCATGATTATGCTTATGCTTATTTATGTGCAATATTGATTAAATCTTTGGTAAATCTTCTAAAGACCAACGAGGCGTGGTGGCAAAGCTTAAGTCATGGGTTTGTCCAGCAAGTAACCGCTGGGCTCCGGCATAGGCAATCATGGCTCCGTTATCTGTACAAAACTCTAATCTTGGGTAAAAAACTTCACCTTTTCGTTTTGCCATTAATGCATCCAGTTTACTGCGAATCTCTCGGTTTGCACTAACACCGCCAGCAACCACTAATCTATTTAAATTTTCTTGTTCTAAAGCACGTTTGCATTTAATGGTTAAAGTGTCTGCTACCGCCAGTTCAAACGCTCTGCATACGTCGGCTTTAGTTTGTTCGGTAGCATCATTGTTTTTGATCGCAGCTTGCCAAGTGTTTAAGGTAAAAGTTTTTAAGCCGCTAAAACTCATGTCTAAACCGGGTCTGTCTACCATTGGACGAGGGAATTTGTAACGCTCTGCATTACCTTTTAACGCTAGGTTGGACACATTAGGACCACCTGGATAGCCAAGTTCTAATAGTTTAGCGGTTTTATCAAACGCTTCACCAGCGGCATCATCCAAGGTATCACCTAATACTTTATATTGACCAATGCCATCTACTCGAATAATCATACTGTGACCGCCAGAGACTAATAGGCAAATAAACGGAAAGTCTGGTTGAGTTTCTTCAAGCATGGGAGCTAATAAGTGGCCTTCCATGTGGTGGACACCGACTGCGGGTATGTTTAATGCATACGCTAGACTGCGAGCAATTGAAGCACCGGCAAGCAAAGCACCCATTAATCCAGGTCCAGAAGTATAAGCAATACCTTCTAAATCATGTTTACTTATATTAGCCTCATCAAGGGTTTGCATAATAAGTGGGGTGAGTTTACGGATATGGTCACGAGATGCAAGCTCTGGAACAACGCCACCGTATTGTGCATGAAGCTCAATCTGTGTGTAAAGAGTGTGAGCAATTAACCCTTTATCGGTGTCGTAAATTGCCACCCCTGTCTCATCACAAGAACTCTCTATACCTAATACCAACATCTTAAAAACTCAACTGTTTAAATTAAAGTGGCTGAATTTTAACAAATAATCTTTAAAATTATCTGAAAAAGGTTTGCAAAATGCGGGTGAGAAAATTATAATCCCCCTTTTCTGCTATTTCTCATTTCTTGCGTGAGAAAGAAGCAATGAATTCTAAAATTTTTTAAGGTCGAAATTATGCCAAGCGTAAAAATCAGAGATACAGAACCATTTGACGTAGCTTTACGTCGTTTTAAGCGTGCTTGCGAAAAAGCAGGTGTGTTAACTGAAACTCGTAAACGTGAGTTTTATGAAAAGCCAACATGGGCTAAGAAGCGTATGAAAGCTGCTGCAGTTAAGCGTTTAGCAAAACGTTTATCTCGTGAAAACCGTCGTACAACTCGTATGTACTAAGGTTAACGTTAGTGTCAGAGACAATGAAAGAAAAACTAACGGCTGAAATGAAAGCCTGTATGAAAGCGAAAGATAAAGAGCGTCTTCAAGTTGTACGTTCTCTCTTAGCAGCCATTAAACAGGTTGAGATTGATAATCAAACGACAGTAGATGATGCTGGTGTATTAGCTATTTTAGATAAAGCTATGAAACAGCGTCGTGATTCTCATCAGCAATTTACGGATGCCGATCGTCCAGATTTAGCTGAGCAAGAAGCCTATGAGATGTCTGTGATTCAGGATTTCATGCCACAAGCTCTAACAGAAGATGAAATTAATGCATTAATTGATGATGCAATGACAAAAACAGGTGCCAGCTCCATGCAAGACATGGGTAAAGTAATGGGCTTGTTAAAACCTGAGATGCAAGGTCGTGCAGATATGGGTGAAGTCAGCAAGTTAATTAAGGCTAAGTTAGGCTAAAATCAGTAGGTAATTGTTAAAGATTATTTTGTTAGTTAAGTTCTTTAGACTGACTCTTTCTATAAAACCCGTTAGTGTTTCGCTAGCGGGTTTTTTTGGTTTTAAGGCCTGTGTAAAAAGGTGTGTACACTCTGTGGATAAGGTGTGAGTATGGCTGAGCAAAGTGGTTCTATCCCACGTTCATTTATCGAGTCTTTATTGGCTCGAGCCGATGTTGTGCAAGTCATAAACCAACGTGTACCTCTTAAGAAAGCAGGTTCTTCCTATAAGGCCTGTTGTCCTTTTCACGATGAAAAAAGTCCATCGTTTAATGTTAGCCCTAGCAAACAGTTTTATCACTGTTTTGGTTGTGGTGCGAGTGGAGACGCTCTCAAATTTCTTATGGAATATGACGGCCTTTCTTTTGTTGAAGCTGTTGAATCTTTAGCTGCTCAATATGGCATGCAAGTCCCACGTGAACAGCAAACTCCAGCACAACAAAAAGCCCAACAAATTAAACAGCAAAAACAGCGTGACCTATATGATGTTATGCATCTTGCTGCTAAATTCTATCGCCATCAACTTCGTGATCACCCTCAATCAGCAGAAGCAAAAAACTATTTAAAACAACGTGGTTTAAGTGCTGAAATTGCCAAAGAATTTGTGATTGGTTTTGCACCACCAGGGTGGGATAGTCTTGTTTCTGGTTTAAAGGCTGATGCTACTTTGCAAAAACAGCTGGTCGAAGTTGGTTTGTTGGTAGAAAAAGATGATAAGAAAAGTTATGACCGTTTTCGTCATAGGATTATGTTTCCCATTCGCGATGGTCGTGGCCGAGTGATTGCATTTGGGGGGCGAGTATTGGGTGATGATCAACCCAAATACCTAAATTCTCCAGAGACACCGATCTTTCACAAAAGTTATACTCTATACGGTTTGTTTGAGATGCGTCAGTCTCGACAGAGCTTTGATAATATCTTGGTGGTTGAGGGCTATATGGATGTGGTTGCTCTTGCCCAGTTTGGCATACGTAATGCTGTTGCCACTTTGGGAACAGCAACCACTGTTGAACATTTAGATTTGCTGTTTAGACAAGTGAATGAAGTGGTGTTTTGTTTTGATGGCGATTCCGCTGGTCTTAAAGCGGCATGGAAAGCATTGGAACTTGCTTTGCCGATGATGGAAAAAGAGCGATCTGTTAAGTTTTTGTTTTTACCCGATGGTGAAGATCCAGATTCCATGGTAAGAAAAGATGGGTTAGAAGGTTTTAATCAACGAGTGTCTAATGCGTTGTCATTATCTGAATTTTTAATGCAAGGTTTGCAGGGTAAGTTGTCTTTTCCTGTAAATAGTATTGAAGGCCGTCAGCAGTTGGTTTCAATGGCAGAACCTTATGTGCAATCTGCACATGGTTTATATCAGTTTTTATTAGCGGAAGGCATTGCTAATTTGGTGGATCTACCGACTTGGCGTGTTGAAAAACAGATGAATGTTAAATCAGGTTTTGCAGGGTTTAAAAATGAAAATACCAGGCCTGGTAAAAATAAAACGGATGAACAAAGTCTATCTACGATTGTCACTTTGCCCTTAAAAATGCTGAGATTGCTCGTAAAACGACCTGCCTGGGCAGAGATTTTTGCAAAAGAGTTTGTACAAGACCTTGTAAAGTCAGGTGAACGTGACTATGTAGCTTTAGGTGGCTACATAAAAACCTTACAAGGCAATAATTTTGATACTAACATTGCTTGGAATAAGGTCAGTAGTGCGGGTTATGAACCTGAATTATCTTTGGTAAACAGTTCAGATATTCCAGATGACGAAGCTTTTATTCAGGCAGAGTTTGAGATATATGTTGTGGCTTTAGCAACCTACCTAGATGAAAAAAAGTTGGGGCAGTCGGGATGGAACCCTGATGAAATGCTAAAGCTACAAGCATTAGTTAAGAGTAAATAAATCGGTTTAATTATCGTAAATTTAACAGGTTGCTATAAAAAGCTAAACCGCTAATTTTAAAAGAAGAATTTTACCCATAGTGAGCAGAAATTTAGTATAATTACGGGTTCTGTTTTTTCTGTCTGTAAAGCATTAAGCAGATAGATTTTTTAAAAAAATGAATTATAGAAACATTATTTGAGGCAAAGCATGACAAAAGTCGAAAGAAAGCAGCAGTTAATAGATTTGATTGAGCGAGCGAAGGAGTTAGGCTACCTTACGTTTGCTGATGTTAATGATGTTTTGCCAGACGATATTGAAGAAGATCAGTTAGGCCAAGTTTTAACGATTATTAAAGATTTTGGTATCAAGTTATTTGATTCACCGCCAGATGAAGATGAATTGCTAACACAAGAAGGTGGTGCTTTTGATGACGCAGCTGCAGAAGCTGCATTAACAGCACTTGCTGAGGTTGATGGTGAGTTTGGTCGTACAACTGATCCAGTACGTATGTACATGCGTGAAATGGGATCAGTTGAGCTGTTAACTCGTCATGGTGAGATTGACATTGCTAAACGTATCGAGTGGGGAATCCGCGATATGTTGGATGCACTTGCTAAGTACCCAAATTTTTCAGTTTCTATTCTAGACACATTTTCTAAAATGGATGCTGGTGAAGGAAAAATTGCTGATGTTGTGCAAGGTTTTATTCGCCCAGAAGATTTAATTGATGTTCCTGTAGAAGAATTATCTCCAGACAGTGATAACAATGAGCCTAAAGAAGACGGTATTAACCAAGAAGAGTTAGAAGCCTTTTTGGCCAAGCTTGAAAAACTAAGTGCGGCGGCTTTAGAAGCAGAAGCTAAATATGGTTCTGAAGATGCTAAAGCGGTTAAAAAGCGTCATGAAGTAGTCGAACATTTGCGTGGTGTTAAAATTACACCAATTTTCTCAAATAGAATGATTAAAAGCATCAAAGAGAAAATTAAAGCAATTCGTGAACAAGAAAAAGTCATTGTCGATATCGTATTGCGTAAGATTAAAGTGCCTCGTGCGGCATTTTTAGAAATTTTTATTGGCTCTGAAACCAGTCCTGAATTAGTTGATTCACTGATTGCCAAGGCACCAACTAAAGCTGCTGAATTAGAAGAAGCACGTTCAGAAATTACTCGTGCTCAAAAACGTTTAGCGATGATTCAAAAATCTGAAAAAATGCCAATTTCGTTATACAAAGGCATTTATAAAGACCTAAGTAAAGCTGAAAACAATGCCCGCATTGCTAAGCGTGAAATGATTGAAGCAAACTTACGTCTTGTAATCTCTATTGCTAAGAAATATACCAACCGTGGTTTACAGTTCCTAGACTTAATTCAGGAAGGTAATATCGGTCTAATGAAAGCGGTTGATAAGTTTGAATACCGTCGTGGTTACAAGTTCTCAACTTACGCTACTTGGTGGATTCGTCAGGCTATTACACGTTCAATTGCAGACCAAGCTCGTACAATCCGTATTCCGGTGCATATGATTGAAACGATTAACAAATTAAATCGTATTCAGCGTCAGTTACTTCAAAAAATGGGGCGTGAACCTACTCCAGAAGAGTTGGCTGAAGAGATGGAAATGCCAGAAGATAAGATTCGTAAAGTAATGAAAATTGCTAAAGAACCAATTTCTATGGAAACTCCAATTGGAGATGATGAAGATTCATCATTAGGTGATTTCATTGAAGATTCAAATATCTTATCACCGCAAGATGCAGCTGACTCAGAAGGTATGAGTGAAACAGTTCGTGAAATGCTTAGTACTCTGACTCCACGTGAAGCAAAAGTACTGCGTATGCGTTTTGGTTTAAGTATGAATACAGATCACACGCTTGAAGAGGTTGGTAAGCAGTTTGATGTTACACGTGAGCGTATTCGTCAGATTGAAGCAAAAGCATTACGTAAGTTGCGTCATCCGAGTCGTGCTGAGCGTTTAAAGAGTTTCTTAGATTAATATCTAGCTATTCTTTAATAAAAAAGGCCACGTTTTCTTAATTGAGAGCGTGGCCTTTTTACTTTATGCTGAGTAATGTTGAAATATTGATAGAAACAATTCACAAAGTGTTTTCTAGTCGCTATAATAACGCCACTTAATTTACCAGGCCTGGTAAATTAAAAAATCCCCTAAAGGGCCCTTAGCTCAGTTGGTTAGAGCATCCGACTCATAATCGGCAGGTCCCCAGTTCAAGTCTGGGAGGGCCCACCATCTTTAGTTTTTTCTTTGTAAATTACGTCCAATCAAAATTACGAACACAGGATTTTAATAGTCGTTTTTTATCTGCAGAAGAGAAGATGTTTAAAACCAGAATCTTAAACCCGCAACCACGCTTGCTTCAGAAGTTTGTCCTCCTTCATTTTTTGCATAGTCTGCAGTAGTACCATAGAGCTGATTAAATTTAATTCCAATATAGGGTGCAAACTTTCTGTTGAACTCATACCGCAATCTAATTGATAAATCTGTGCTGGATAGTCCAGAACCAATCGCCATTTTAGAGTCATCTGAAGTGTAAGCTTTTATGGCAATACTTGGTGTTAGAATGAGTCTTTGAGTAAATAAGGCTTCATACTCGGTACTCAATCTTAGCCCAATATTCTTATCGTTGAGTAGTAAATCAGCGTTAGTTTCAAAGAAATAGGGGGCTAACCCTTGAAGCCCAATGATACCCCAAGATTGATTATGCTCTGGTTTTGTATCAAAGCCTAAGCCTGCTTGAATATCCCAGTATTTATCGACTGGATGACTATAAAGTAATTGGTTTTCAGATTCTGTTTTGCCGTTGACTGTTTCACCTTCACTTTTTAAATACAGTTTATGCCAATCTTTACCAATCCAGGCCGTTGCATCCCATGAAGTAGGTGTGTTGGCTTGTGAGCTAATTTCAAATTTTTCTACCAATACTTTTGTAAGCAATGGATCTCGCACCCCGCCTGCATATACGTTAAGTGATGCAATAGTTAAGGTTGATAGTAGTGTCATTTTTTGGACTTTGTTCAATATTACTTTCATGTAAATTCTCCTAGAATACTTAACTTTATTAACGTACTTGCACGCGTCTATACATGCCCATCATGTGGTACAGCATGTGACAGTGGAATGCCCAGTCACCTTTAGCATCCATAGTGACGCGGTAACTTATTTTTGAGCCTGGTTGTACAATAATGGTGTGTTTTCTAGGTATGTGGTTTTCATCTCCATTTTCTAAATCACTCCATAAACCATGCAAATGCATTGGGTGATTCATCATTGTGTCGTTTATAAAGGTAATGCGAATTCGCTCACCATATTTAAATTTTAAAGGTGGTGCTTCATCAAAAGGTATTCCATCGATTGACCACATATAACGTTCCATATTACCTGTGAGGTGTAATATAAGTTCTTTAGTCGGTTTAGGCTCGTTGCGAGTAGGGTATAGGTTTTTTAAGTCCGCATAGGTTAGTACTTTTCTACCATTGTTTCTTAAGCCAACACCTGGATCATCTAATTGATAGCTAGCTCCCATAGATCGCATATCTATTTGGGGGCCATCTTTTCTGGGAACTTGTATTTGTGGCAGTTTGGGATTCATGTCCATTGGAATAACCATGTTATCCATTTCCATGTTCATTTGAGGGTTGTTATATGATGAGTGCATACCCTTCATGTCAGACATATCATGAGAAGAATGGTCCATATTCATACCCTTCATGCCCGACATGTCGTGAGGTGAATGGCTCATCTCCATTCCACCCATATCTTTCATACCAGACATATCGTGAGATGAATGGCTCATATTCATATTACTCATATCCTCCATGCCTTTCATATCAGACATGTTATGACTCATTCCCATGTCTTTCATGGTGAGGATTGGTTTAGGATCCATTTTTGGCGTTTCTGCAATTTGATTAGGATCTGAAGTGATTGAGCCAATGGCATATCCAGAACGATCGATGGCTTGTGCAAAAATAGCATAAGGTTGCTTTTGTGTATCTGGTTCTATAATCACGTCATAGACTTCTGCAACTCCCATCCGAAACTCATCAACCTCTATAGGTTGAATTAAGTTGCCATCAGCGGCGACTATCTTGATTTTTAAACCTGGAATTCTGATATCAAAAAAAGTCATTGCTGAGCTATTAATAAAGCGTAATCTCACTTTTTTCCCTGATTCAACGACCGTTCTCCAGTGGGCGTTAGGAGATAATCCATTCATTAAATAAGTGTACGTTGCACCTGTAACATCTGAAATATCACGATCAGACATGCGCATTTCATTCCACATCTTTCTATTATTCCAGGCCTTAAAAAATCCGTTTTGTTTGACTTCATCCCAAAAGTCGCCAACGGTTCTTTCACTAAAGTTGTAATAACTTCCCATCTTTTTAAGGTTGGCATAGATCGTCTCTGGTGCAGTATCAGACCAATCAGAAAGTTGAATAACAAAGTCATAGTCGGAATCTATGGGTTGTGGGTCTTTGGGTAAGATAACTATAGAACCGTAAACTCCAGATTGTTCTTGGTAACCTGTATGACTGTGATACCAGTAGGTTCCATTCTGTTGAACTTTAAATTGATAGGTAAAGGTTTCACCTGGTTTGATACCGTCAAAACTAAAACCAGGTACGCCATCCATTTCTGTTGGCAAAATAATGCCATGCCAGTGAAGAGAAGTAGATACTGTAAGTTCATTTTTGACGTGAATGGTAACTGTATCACCTTCCTGCCAGACTAATGTTGGAGCTGGTAGTGAATTATTAACAACCTTAGCTATGCTCGGTTTTCCAGTAATGTTGACTCGTTTTTCGCCTATTGTTAAGTTGAATTCAGAGCCTATTAAAACGGGATGTTTAGGTTTTTTATTGGTGGTCTTAATTGCAGAAAATTCGCCATTAGCAAAAGCAGAAGGAATATGCGTAGCTACTGCTGAAGCGATAGATGATAAGGCAATGCCGCGAACAAATTGACGGCGATTTATAGGACTGTTTACAGACTCATGTATAGAGTCTTTTATAGAATTTTGCTTATTGGGATACACTGGATTTTTCATCTCGAACTCCTAAAAAAATTAAAATCAAAATTATTTTTTGAGCGAAAGCACACAGATTCATTTCAATTTTTAAAATGAAGCTTTTAAATAGGTGGAGTGAGTGCTATTCGCTGGAGTTAAGCGAGAGGAGGAGGTGTTTCAGGCTGACTGTTTGAGTAAACAACTTGGATGTTTGTAGGGATATCAAAGTCAAATTTAGTTGATAGGTTATTTATTTCTAACGTTGAAGGATAAAAGTAATTGGTCACATGAAATGATTGACAAAAAAAGTTATGACAACTATCGCCTTTCATCATTTTATCATCACAACAATCCATTAGAACCATATGATTGTGGGTCTTCATTGAAGATGATTGTTCAAAGGGGAGCACCTTTTCTTGTGACATAACTTGATGAACAATATGCATTTGAGCCATTTCTGCTTTATTAAATTCAGACATACCCATCCATGCAGACGCGGAAGTCGAAAATGTTTGTAACAAAAATATGACTAAAGTAAATCTAACCAAGTTCTTTAATATCCTGAAATCAATGCAAAATTATTAATATTTAATATTTTAAAGGTAGTTGTTAACAAAATTTTAGCGTGGTTTGTTTATACTCAGTCATTATAAACATAAAATAGCAAAATCTTAAAACTTCGGCTTATCTTAGTATGGTTGGATGCAAATATTTTACTAAGAGCAGTGTCGTAAAAGGTTAGTGGCTTCCTGTTGTTAAACCAATGGAATTTCCCCACTTATTTACGGCTGAATAGGCTGATTTTAAAGCGTTTTCTGGAAGCTGTAGCTGACTAAGACCCATGTCTCTATATTCTTTAAGTTCCTGGGTTATGTATTGGTCTTCAGAAGTGGAGCTGACAATAAAGTTGGCAACCATTATAAGAGCAACTAGATGACGTACCTTTTGGTTGTTTTCAAGTTTATTGGCAAAATCAGTGTCATGGTGTAGCAGTATTGATTTATAGACATCGATATTAATATTCCATTTTTTGGCTATAAATGTGCCTACAAAAGCGTGACTTGTGTCATATTTTTCTAATTCAGAAGTGTAGCCTGAAATGGGGTTTGATAGCTGTGATTTGTATAAATCTATGTAGGTATCTGGCTCTGCACGTGAGAAATATATGGCTCCTACATTTTGCATTAAACCTGCCATATAGGCTTCAGATCGTGAAACATCAAAAACCCAGTATGAGAGTTCAGCACAAGCTAAACCAACCTTTGAGCCATGTAAGAGTATGGCTTTTTCTGTTGGGGATTGGGCGATGATATTGGTAAGACTGCTAGACAGAAATATATTGTAGATTTCATCAAGACCTAAAACATTTACTGCAGCTTTAGCATCTTTAATTTCTGTTTTTTCATTGGTGATATTTGTATTGACTAAGGTTAAAAAGTTACCCAGCAGTTCTGGATTGTGGCTAATTAGGTTAGCGATAGTGACGGTATTAGGGTATTTTTTATTTAACTCTTCTTTAAGTTTAATAATCTCTTCAGGAATCGAGGGAACAAGCGATTTAGTATAAATTTGTGCGGCATTAGAGAGTTTGTCCTGCATTCTAGCAAAAGTTCCTTATGCATTAGATTTAGAGTTAACCTGATTTTTTGTAACTATTTGAATCTATGATTAATTTAATTCTAAAAGTCTAATGGTTTAACCAAATTAATACCGTTGCTGTTATTTTTAATCAAACAAAAGACAAATATTGTGCGATTTCAAATTGATAAGTTTAAAAACAATTGAAATAAATTTAAGCTTTGCCTAAAACCTAAACTGAAGATGTTTGAAAACATTCAGTCAAATAAAAAAATGATTAGCTTTAAAAAAATCGTTGAAAATCAAAAGCAATGAAGTTTTACAAAGAAATAGCTCCAAAGCTTCAAATTACGAACTTTGCTTTTCAACAGGGCAGAAAGTTTCTTGCATCGCTTCCATAAGTAAAAGAATGTTATGGTCTCTTACTTTACAAAGGATTTTGCTCCCCTCTCTTCTTGAGGTAATAATCTCTTTTTCACGAAGGATGTCAATATGTTGAGAGATATTGCTCTGGGTAGTGCCGACTTGTTTAACAATGTCCATCACAGGAAGTTCTTGTTGGCCTATTACACATAGTATTTTTAGACGCAGTGGGTGTCCCATTGCTTTTAGTGCTTTGGATGCTTTGTTAATGTTGTCTTCTTTCATTTCAAAAAATGAACTATCTTGAGTTGTCATGTTGTTTTTCTTTTGTTTTTAGTATGTTAAATATAGGGGAATTACCTTGAATTCTATATGAATTCCCTTCAATCTGTCACCTAAAGTTAATTTATAATGGACAAATTATTTTTGGGAACACCGTTTTAGTTGCATTGCAAATTGATAGTAGAATGGAAAAACAAATATTTATGGAGAGTAGTGTGAACACAACTGGACTAAAAAAAGTCATGTTAATAGGCTCGGGCGTTGTATTAGGAGCTTTGATTGCTATAGGAACCACCGTTTGGGCAGATAAAGAGGCTGAACCCGCTACTCAAAGTGAACAAGTAGCTTTACCGTTAGATGAACTGCGTGCCTTTGTTGAGGTTTTTGAACGAGTTTCACATGACTACGTTGATAAGATTGATGATAAAAAACTTTTAGAAGGTGCAATTAGCGGCATGTTAGCTAGCTTAGACCCTCACTCTGCATATCTTCCGCCTAAAGATTTTAAAGATATGGAAGAACATACCCGAGGTGAATTTGGTGGCCTTGGTATGGAAGTAGGTATGGAAGATGGCTTTGTAAAAGTGATTTCGCCTATCGATGATACTCCTGCCCAAAAAGCAGGTATTAAAGCAGGTGATTTAATTATCAAGTTGGGTAAAGAACCTGTTAAAGGTAAAACGTTAAGTGATGCTGTTAAAGTCATGCGCGGTAAGCCAGGCACCAAATTAATGTTAACGATTGTTCGTAAAGGTGAAGATAAACCTTTGCAAATTGAGATTACTCGTGCAGTGATTAAAGTAAAAAGCATTAAACAAAAAATGCTAAAAGACCATATTGGTTACGTCAGAATCAGTCAGTTTCAAATGAGAACAGGTCCAGATTTAATTCAAGCCATTAAAAAATTAGATAAAGAAAATGGAGCACCGTTAGAAGGTTTAGTACTTGATTTGCGTAATAACCCAGGTGGTGTTTTAAATGCAGCTGTTCAGGTTTCAGATGCGTTTATTGATAAGGGGTTGATTGTCTATACAGAAGGCCGAATCAAAAATTCTAAAATGCGTTTTGAAGCCGAAAAAGGCGACATAATGAATGGTAAGCCAATTGTTGTATTAATCAATGAAGGCTCGGCTTCGGCATCTGAAATTGTTGCCGGAGCTCTGCAAGATGATAAAAGAGCAATTATTGCAGGTAGAACCAGTTTTGGTAAAGGTTCTGTACAAACACTTATGCAATTAAATAATGGTGCTGCTATAAAAGTCACAACGGCACGTTATTACACTCCATCAGGCCGTTCTATTCAGGCTGAAGGGATTAAACCTGACGTAGAAATTGATTTGGTTAAAGTTGAAAAAGTCGACAAAAATGATGTCACTAATATTAAAGAAAGTGATTTAGCGGGTCATTTAGAAAATAGTGATGTTGAAGAAAACGCTAAAAATAGCAAAGATGATAAAAAAACCAAAGCAGCTAAAGAACTGAATACTTTATTAGATAAAGACTATGAGTTAAATGAGGCTTTACGTTTAGTTAAGGCAATGGCTCTTGCTCAAAAAATGGCTAAAACAAACTAAGGTTCTGTTGTTATGACTAAGAAAGTGTTGGTTCCTTTAGCACAAGGTTGTGAAGAGTTAGAAGCGGTAACTATTATTGATATTCTTGTTAGAGGTGGCGTTGATGTCATTTCAGCAAGTTTAGACAAAAATAAGGTCATTACGGCCAGTCGTGGCGTGCAATTGATTGCTAATAAAACTTTAGATGAGGTTTTAGAAGAGTCTTTTGACATGATTGTTTTACCAGGCGGATTACCTGGAGCGGATTACTTAAATTCGGACCAAAGAATTATTGCCTTATTAAAACAAACTGCATTAAACCAAGGCATTACCGCTGCAATTTGTGCCGCACCCAAAGTATTGGTAACAGCGGGGCTTCTTGATAATAGAAAAGCAACAAGTTATCCAGGGGTTATTGATCAAAATCCTGCTAATGGTATGCAATATATCAATACCCCAGTGGTAACTGATGGAAATATCGTGACTTCTCGTGGCCCAGGAACAGCGATTGATTTTGCATTAGAATTGCTGCAGATGTTAATGGATGAGAAAACACGAAATGAGGTTGAGGCCGCTTTAGTTCGTGGCTAATACAAAAGGTTTTTGATTTATTGTTTTGATTTATTAAATAAACTCTAAGTAACAGGGTATATCTTGATTTTAACTTTACTTAAAAACTCCTACTTAAAACGTGGAGTATTTTTAGCCATATTGATATGGCTCAATATTGGGATAAGTCATGCAGCTAGCGTGGTTATTGTAAACCCATCAGTTCAAGCAGAGGATATAGATGCTCAAACTTTAGGCCGTATCTATGCAATGCAAATCAAGAACTGGAATGACGGCCAGCCTGTCAGAGTATTCACATTTCCTTCTAATTCTAAAGTACATCATCAATTTGTGATTTCTAAAATGAAAATACAACCTCACCAGCTTGAGAGATTATGGAATAGACTCATTTTTACGGGTACAGGTCGCACACCTACGGTTGTTAAGAATGTACAAGAAATGTTGCAAAAAGTGAAAAGCACGCCAGGGGCTATTGGGTATGTAACCGATAGTGATGTTACTTCTGATGTAAAAGTTCTGGTGATAGGTAAGTAAGTATGAAAAATATAATATCAAAAGTAAGCCTATTAACTCTATTAGTTTATTCGGCAGCCTCTCAAGCAATTGATATAGATGACTCAGCTCAAGTTCATGGCTTTGTTTCACAAGGCTATGTTTACAGTCCCGAAAATCCATACGCTGGAAAAAATTCTCTAGATGGTAGTTTTGACTTTAGAGAAATTGGCCTTAATGGTTCTTGGGAAGCAACAGATAAATTGCGTTTTGCTGGTCAGTTACTAAGTCGTAAAAAAGATGAAGCGGCAGATGGCAGTATTTTAGTCGACTTTTTACTCGCTGATTATTTAGCCTATAGTGACAGCAAATCAAGCTTTGGTGTACGTATTGGCAGAATCAAAAATCCACTTGGTTTTTATAATGCCGTTCGTGATATTCCTTCAAGCAGGCCTGGTATTAATGTACCTAGTTCAGTTTATTTTGATTCATTTAGAGATGTTGTATTAGCAACTGATGGCTTAAGTTTATATGGTAGTTTTGCTTTAGATACAGGGGATTTAAACTGGAATGTGTATGCAGGTAACCGTGAGATGTCTGGTATGGTTATGGAGCATTACGTTTTAGGAAAAAACGTTCAAGGTAAATTTGATAATGCAGAGATTAAGGGGCTAAATCTTACCTATAGTTTAAATACAGAACAGCCATTAACGTTTGGCTTTAGCTTGCTTCATGTAAAGGCCAAAATGAATAATACAAAATCACCTCTCGTTGCTCAACAAGAGTATGGTTATGCTTTATTTAGTGGAAGTAATCCCACTTATGAACTGTCTACTAACTATGCCAACTATGTGACAGGGGCGAGTGTTGATTCGGTATTAGCATTAGCATCTGTTCAATACGGTTATCAAAATTGGTTGTTTACTGCAGAGTATTTGAATGTATTCAATAATATTGACGTTGAAGTTCTTGGCAAGAACACAAGTATTAAACCTGTTTCAGAAGGGTTCTATTTACAAGCCGAATGGTTTGCAACTAGAAAGATTCATGCTTTAGCCCGCTATGAAGAGCTTTATTTGGTTGATAAAAATAAAATGGCTGCTGATCCTAATCGCCCTAATAATCCTTATCATAGTTATAGCAAAGGCTTAACTTTTGGTTTGAAGTGGTTAATTAATCCAAATTTGACTCTAGCGGGAGAAGTTACCTCTAATGAGGGGAATGCTTGGTTACCTGTATTTGATGGAGAGGAAAACTATACTATGAAAAAATATTGGAACACCTACTCCATGCAATTGACCTATCAGTTTTAGGTTTAAAAGTAATTTATGTTTGTAAGTATTCGATGGAAAGCGGTAATATTACTCAGTTTTATTCTGTTTATAATCGCTTTTGCTTGGATATTTCAAGGTATATTCCAAAATATACATACTTATGAATTTGATATTGAACAGAGTCAAGAAAGTCATCAAAAAATTCTTGATCAACTGATTACCGATAACTACATCAAACTTTCCCAGCACGCACAACTCATTATCGATAATCCTAAGATAAAAAATTATCAAAAAACCTTATCCACCGAATCTAACGAAATTAACGATTACCTAAAGTCACAATGGTACGCATGGAACCTCAATATTAGTATTGACTACGTAGCAGTTATTGATGGCAACGGTAAACGTATTGCTGAAGCTAATCAAGCTTTTACACCTTCTGAGTTACAAAGTCTAAGACGTTCAACCCGTTTATTTTCTCCTCGAGCTAAAGAAAAGCCACAAAATTTTATATTTTGCGAAAGCTCATGTATTCAGTTTGTGATGGAACCTTTTATATTTTCTGATGGCCATGTGGGGATTTTGACATTAGGGCAAAATATGTCAGACCTTATCACCCGTTATCATGCGGTGAGTTCATCAGACTTAGCGGTATTAATTCAAAATAATGACTATAACAAGTCAAATCAATCGGGAAAAGAGGGCAATTTATTAAAAAATTGGAATGTTCATGTGTGGGCAATAACTCGTTTTAATGAACTATATTCTTACGTTGAAAATTTTAGTAAAAACCACAGTATGTTAGAAACCCAAGATATAACGTTGTGGAACCTATGGAATACAGATTATTTTTTGAGAAATATGGTTCCAAGCAATTATATTCAGGTGGGTTCACCAGCCTATTTTATGAGTATTATTAATGAATCAAAAAGGCAAGAGCAGTTAAAGCAAGAGATTATACGTGGTGTATCTACAAGTTTAGTAGGGTGGATTTTAGCTGAAACTTTGCTTATTTTTCTTATGATGGGACCTATTCAACGGTTGCTAAAGATTGTACAAGCTCTTGAGTTACTCCCTAAACATCGATACAAATCAGCTATAAGTCTAATAAAAACCCCAAAAAAGCAAATTCGTGATGAAATCACTCAGCTAGAAGACAGTACGGTTTATTTAGCGAATGAACTTGAAAACTTGCATCTGGCGGTAGAGATATCAGAAGAGCAATTAAAAAACCAGATTTTAATGTTGACTCGCTCAAAAGAATTTTTACAACGTTTATTTGATAATGCCAACCTATATATTCTTACCCAATCCTTTAATTATGAAGTGGCAACCAATAATCATCTGTTTTCTAATTCATTTGATACATCAGAAGAAAAGTCATTTTTAGAATTATTTTTAAGTTCTTATGATAAAACGATCTTTATCGATGGCATTATTCGTTTAAAAGAAAATCCAGTTGAAAGTTTTCAGCAAGAAGCCAGTATGAAAACCATTCAGGGTGTCAAGATTACTTTGGCTTGGACGCATACCTTGGTTAAAGATGATGAAGGCCGTGATCAAGTATTATCTATTGGTATGGATATTACACAACGTAAAAACGATGAAATGACTTTAAATTGGTTGGCCAATAATGATTCTCTGACCAAAATTGGTAACCGTAGAGCTTTTAAAAAAGATCTAGATAGGTTTTTGTCTCAAGATGAAACAGGAGCTTTGGTTTTTATTGATGTAAACCGTTTTAAACAGATTAATGATATTTATGGTCACTTGGCTGGCGACACGGTATTAATTGATATCGCCAAAAAATTAAAAGAAAACACCCGTAATCAAGATTCAATTTGTCGTTTAGCGGGAGATGAATTTACGATTTTAATGCCAGGTGTTTCCATTGATAACCTACCAGGTGTTTTAGAAAGCCTTTCAGATCAGCTAAATCAACAGATTACATTATCGGACTCTCGAGTAGTTGAGTACAGTGTAAGTTTAGGAGGTGCCGTTTTTCCTGATCATGGTTCAGATGAGCAAGCGTTGATAGTGCATTCTGATATGGCAATGTATCAGGCTAAGAAAAAAGGTTTGAAAAATTGGCATATCTTCAGTTATGAAGATGATCAGTTAAGTAATCTTCAGCAAGAACATGACATTATGAGACTGCTTAGGCTGGCGATTAAGAATGATTTATTTACTATGGTGTATCAGCCAATATTGGATATTAAACAACAAAAAGTAAGTCATTATGAAAGCCTTATAAGATTACAAAATGAAGAGGGTGAGTGGATATCACCAGGGATATTTATTCCTATTGCAGAACGGGTTGGGTTAATTAGAGATGTTGATTCTTGGGTTATTGAACATGTTTTTAGCTTTATGAAACAAGTATTAACTACACAACCAGATTTGTGCTTCTCAATCAACATCTCAGCCCCATCATTACAAGAGAAGTTATTTGCGATTCGTTTTTCTGAGCTTATAAGAGAAGCAAAAATACCGGCTCAAAATATTATTATTGAATTAACGGAAACCGCCTATATTGAAAATTTTGTTCAAGTCTTAAAAAACTTAGAAGAGTTAACAAAGCTAGGTGTCTCAATTGCACTAGATGATTTTGGTGTAGGATACTCTTCATTCAGTTACATGAAAAAATTACCATTAAAGTATGTAAAGTTAGATGGATCTTATGTACGAAACATTGTTTCTAGTTCAGAGAATAGTGCATTTATTCAAAGTGTTGTTATTATGGCACAAGCATTCGGTATGAAAACGATTGCTGAATTTGTTGAAAATCAAGAAGTGCTTAATGTGCTTGCAGAGCTGAATGTTGATTATGCGCAGGGGTACCATATTGGCAAACCCAATTCTGAATTAACCCCAGAGAAGTAAATTTAAAAAAACTATGAAATAAAAAATAGTCATTTTGGTCTTATAAATTGAAAGCGTTATCTTTCTTAATCAGAAACTGGAGAACAAACATGAAAAACAATTCACGTAGAGATTTTTTAAAATTAGCAGGTGCGGCAATGGTGGGTGTAACTGGTGTAGCTGCTGCATCTGAAAATCCATTTGGGTTTAAAGCTGTAGAATCAGACTCTTTACAAGTTGCTTCTGAAGGTAAATGCGGCGGTAAGCAACCTGAAGGCAAGTGCGGCGGTAAGCAACCTGAAGGCAAGTGTGGTGGCAAACAACCAGAAGGCAAGTGCGGTGGTAAACAGCCTGAAGGTAAATGTGGGGCAAAATCGTAAAGTTGGTTAGTTTCATATGAAATAACTAAAAATGGATAACCCTAAGGTAAATAAACTTTAGGGCTTTATTCATTTATAAAATTAAAATCAATAAGCTAATTTTGTTTTTCAGGCTTGTTATGATTTATCGGTAAACTATCACTAGCAAACCCTATATTTTATAAGCCACAATTAAGTGATAATTATTCTTAATTTGTCACAATCTTCTTTTTAAAATAACCAGGCCTGGTAAATTTCAGTTATATAAATCATTGGGTTCTTTTACAAAGGCGATTCTACGTATGAGCCGTTTTATTTATTCTTAGGTAAGCATTATGCAAGTCGTGAGAGATTATCCTATACAAGGTGTTGGTTTAGGATTACGCAGAGATTTTTTTGATGAGGTGTCTCAAACCAAAAATCTAGCGTTTGACTTTATGGAAATTGCTCCTGAAAACTGGTTACATTTAGGTGGTCGGTATGGTAAAAATTTACGTTCACTGACGGAACGTATTCCTTTTGTTTGTCATGGTTTATCGCTTGATTTGGGTGGGATTAAACCATTAGATATAGACTACCTCAAAGATTTAAAACAATTTTTTTCACAACATGACATTAGAGTCTATACCGAGCATTTAAGTTATTGCGGTGATAGCGGACATTTATATGATTTAATGCCAATTCCTTTTACAGAAGAAGCGGTGTTTTACGTTGCTGATAGAATTCGGCAAGTGCAAGATGTTTTAGAACGTAAGATTGGTATTGAAAATGTTTCATTCTACGCCATGCCAACAACTCAAATGAGTGAACAGGATTTTGTTAATGCGGTGTTGAGTGAGGCTGAGTGTGACTTATTGTTTGATGTAAATAACACCTATGTTAACTCTATTAATCACCAATATAATGCTCAAGATTATATGCAATCGATGCCAACTGAACGCATTGTTTACATGCATATGGCAGGGCACTTTGATGAAGCTGATGATTTAAAAATAGATACTCATGGTCAACCCGTAAAACAACAAGTGTGGGATTTATTAGAGCAAACTTATCAAACACACGGCTTGATTCCTACTTTATTAGAGCGTGATTTTAATATTCCACCTATGGAGGAATTATTACAAGAAGTGGAGCAAATTAAGGCTTATCAACAGGCCTGGAAGGTGAACAATGTCACTGAATAAGTCACAACAATCCTTACCGTATTTTCAGCTGTTGCAGCAGCAATTAACCGCACATATTCGTAATCCAAAACAGAACTCTTACAATCCTAAAGATGAAACAGCCATTGAACCAAGAAGGCTTAAGATTTATGAAGAGCTATTTTTTAATAATCTTCATGACTTTTTTAGCCAGTTGTTTCCAGTTTGCAAAACCGTTTTAGGTGAGCAACGTTGGGCGGAGTTGATTCGTGAATACTTGATTAAACACCAATCTCAAACTCCGCTGTTTCATGAACTGGCGGGAGAGTTTTTGGACTTTATGCATAATGAATTTACGCCATTAGAAAATGATCCTGAATTTTTAATGGAGCTGGCTCACTATGAGTGGGTTGAGTTAGCATTAACGGTCTCTGAAGAGAGCGGTTTTGTTATTAACAAAGATAACAAACAACAGTTACCGATTGATTTAGATACACAGTATCAGCTATCACCTCTGGCTTGGCCATTAGCTTATGAGTGGCCAGTGCATAAGATTTCAAAAGATTTTCAGCCAACAGAAAAACCCATTGAGGTAACGACTTTATTAATGTATCGCTCAGCAGAATCCAGCCATGCCCAAAACACTCCTCAAAGAGAAAAGGTCTGTTTTATGGAGATGTCTCCACTTCTTTATCAATGGATAAATCAGTTAGAGAATTTTACGACTGCAAAAAAAGCACTTATTGAGGTTACACAACAGACTCAGATGGATGAGTCTGCTTTAATAGGATTTGCACAACAGAGCTTGGCAGAGTTTGAACAATTGGGCATTGTTCGCCAATCATAAAGGCTACTCTAATTGCTTTAGTATCTTTATTGGTTATTCATTTAGGGTAAATAGATTTTTACCTCATGCTTCAAGTTATTGATGGCCGCAGGGCATGAGGGCATGCCAGGTATGATAAAACAGCCATTCATTCACGATTCCATACTCTTTATGCGATAATGTTTTAAACCATATTTTATGCGAGTTTAAGGGAGATTCGTTTGCCAGAAGATGTCTTACAAAATCAGTTAACAGAAGCCAAACAGCTTAGAGTTGACTCTGTTTCATTATTTACCTTAATCAAGCAAGTAATGCATTGGCGTTTTTGGCAGCGGGTTTTTATTCATTTTAGAAACCGCCAAGGAACCGATGCCGTTGCAATTTTAGCGTACACCTCTTTAGTGGGCATTGTGCCTATGTTAGCGGTTATGTTGGGGTTGTTTTCAGTATCCAGTTATTTTGATTCTTTTGAGGCTTTAGTCATGGATCAAGTCGTGCGTAATCTCATGCCTGATTCGCAACCGGTTATTGAAGAATATATATATAAGTTTTCACAAGCCGCTGCCAGTTTAAAAGGACCAGGTCTAATCGTTATGCTATTTACAACAATTATGTTGTTGTGGAAAGTGGATCAAAAACTTAACGGTCTATGGTCACATCGCTTAAAACGAAAGTGGTGGGTAAATATTTTACAGTATCTAGGTGTTAGCTTACTTGGGCCTCTATTGCTAGGGTTAAGTTTAGTAATCAGTTCATCATTGTTGGCTTTGCCACTGTTTGTTGAAACAACACCTTTTATAGACAAGCTCACCTCAGGAATGAAGATCGTACCGCTGATTTTAGCTTGGCTTGGTTTTACTGCTCTGTACAAGTTAGTCCCGATTGTTAAGGTGCCAATCAAAATAGCTTTAATTAGTGGCTTGTTTGCCATGTTAGAGCTAGAACTGCTTAAGACGGGTTTTGCAACCTATGTTGAATGGTTTCCTACCTATGCGGTTGTTTATGGTGCTTTTGCTGCGGTGCCGCTGTTTTTACTTTGGCTATATCTAATTTGGTTTATCGTTATCTGGAATGGGGCCTTAGTAGCGACTCTAATGAATATGAATTCGCACAAACCTCGTACAGAAAACAGCGACAAAGTGCCAAATACCTCAAAGGTTGTCAGTGAGTAATCTGGTTACTTCTAAAAATTCTCCAGGCCTGGTCGTGATTATTGGTCTTATGTTTTTAGCCTTATTCATTGCGGCAAGCCTGCATCTGTTTTCTGGCAGCTTAGCTATTGATTTTACCGCTATAAAACAAGGCTTAAATGCACAGCAATCTCTAGTGTTATGGGAGTTACGTTTACCCAGGTTGGTTTTAGTCATGGTGGTAGGTGCGGGTTTATCCGTTGCTGGTGTGGCATTGCAGGCACTGTTTAGAAATCCATTGGCAGAACCAGGTTTAATTGGCGTTTCTAGCAGTGCCGCATTAGGTGCCGTTTTTGTGATTGTTTTAGGTTCTTATATCTGGCAAGACATTCAATTTTGGCAAATGGGTATTGCGGCTTTTTTTAGTGCGGTTTTAGCAACGTTTTTTATTTATCTGATTGCCACAAAATACGGTAAAACAGACGTGGCTTTAATGCTGTTAGCCGGTGTAGCCATTAATGCGATTGCTGGGGCAGCCACTCAATTGTTAATTAGTGTTTCTGATGATAATCAACTCAGAAGCGTCACTTTTTGGATGATGGGCTCTTTTGCGAATGTAGATTGGTATGCCGTGACGATTGTTAGTTTGGTTACCATTGTCATCACCTTGCTTTTATGGCGACTAGCTAAACCTTTAAATGCTTATATGTTAGGTGAAAATATTTGCATGCATATGGGGTATGACGGTAAAAAACTAAAATGGCAAATTATGTGGGGTACAGCTTTTATGGTGGCAATCGCGGTTGCTACGGTTGGCGTAATTGGTTTTGTCGGTCTAGTGGTTCCGCATATCGTTCGTTTATGGGTTGGGTCTGATCATCGCCGTTTAATTCCATTAAGTGCATTAGCAGGAGCAATTTTATTAGTGCTGGCAGACTGGGTTGCCAAAACTCTAATCTCGCCTTCTGAGTTACCTATAGGGCTTTTAATGGCTTTGTTAGGAGGGCCATTCTTCTTAGGAATGTTGCTTAACCAGAGAAAAGGCTGGGTAAAGTAATGAACACCCATCACGCTAATATGATTCATTGCCATAATTTAAGTTATCAGGTAAAACATAAAAGCCTCTTAGAAGCCGTTAATTGCCAGTTTAATGAAGGCCAAATTAGCGTTATTTTGGGTAAAAATGGGGCAGGTAAATCGACTTTGCTTTCGCTTTTAAGCAAAGAGCTTATGCCAACAAATGGCACTATCTTTTGGCAAAATAAACCGTTACAGCAGCTGAGTTATGCTGAGCTTTCTGAAAAAAGAGGCGTATTACCGCAGTTACAATCGCCGGCATTTTCACTGAGTGTACAAGCTTTAGTTGAACTAGGTGCAGAGGTACAACAAGGTTTTACACCAATGTCTGCACAGCAGATTAAACAAGTTGCTCTAACCGTAATGAAGGCGTGTGATGTTTTGCATTTAGCTAATCGTGATGTGATTAAGCTGTCAGGTGGAGAGCAGAAAAGGGCACAATTAGCACGAGTATTAGCTCAAATTTGGCCTATGAATAATATTGATGCAGGCCTACCAAAACCATTTTTAGGTCATTGGTTATTGCTAGACGAGTGGACCAATAGTTTAGATTTGTATCATCAACAAACTTTAGCAACGCTTTTTAAACAATGGGCGGCTCAAGGTTTAGGGATAATTATGGTACTGCACGATATTAATCTTTGTGCTCAGGTGGCAGACCAAGTGATTATGCTTAAAGACGCCAAATTGCTTAAGCAAGGCTCTGTAGAAGAGACATTAAATCCTTTAAATATCAAAGAAGCTTTAGGTTTGGATGTTCAAGTCATAAAAGCAGAAGGCATCGATCATCCAATCTTATTGCCTTGTTCTACTACTTAATTCTTTAACCGAATTCTTCAATCTAGTTTTTCTGCTGAGTTCTAATATTCTTTGAAAACAATCTAACGCCTGCTTAAATAGTTAAATTTCTAATTTGCTGAAAGATTACAGTGCCTACCGGGTCTTATATAAAAGTTTTAAAAGAAATAGCTGATAATCAATCAGAGTCATTAGTGATTTTTGTGTGATACAGCTGTAAAAAGGGTGCGTTATTAATGGTTATAAATATCAACAAAAGATTCCGGTTGGGAAATCCAAATGCAAAATAGACACCGCTTTTTTGAGCAGCTTGTTTCAGCCTATGCAAACGATTTATATCGCTACGCTTATTGGCTTTGTAAGCAAAAGCCTCTTGCCGAAGACTTGGTGCAAGAGACCTTTTCTCGTGCCTGGAAATCCATAGAAAGTCTGAAAGATGAAAAAGCCGCTAAAGCTTGGCTGATTACCATTTTAAGACGAGAAAATGCTCGTCTTTATGAAAAATATCAACCACAACTGCTTGAGATAGAAGAGAGTTTAGTGGCCGATGATTACCATAATGAACCCAGCCATAATCTAGAAAAAGAGCAGCTTCATCACATGATTTTAAAACTGCCTGATGAGTATAAAGAACCACTTATTTTACAAATTATGTGGGGCTTTAGTGGTCATGAAATTGCCGCAGAGCTTGAACTGAAATTGGCAACGGTAAACACCCGATTATTTAGAGCCAGACAGCAATTAAAACAGATGATGAATAATGAAATAACCGAATTTGACTTACAAAATAATAAAGGAGCAAAATGATGAATGAAATTACATTTCGTACTAAATTGCTCACTAATCCCTATGAATTAGATTCAGATATGCTGGCTTTTTTAGAGCAAAACCCAGAGAAAAAACAGAGCGTTCAAAAAGCCAGAGAGTTTGATCAAAAAATCTCTGATGTCTTAGATGTTGATGTGCCAGAAGGGCTACATGCCAGAATTTTGCTGAATCAAAGTTACCAACAAAACCATCAACAAAATAAGGTTGATAATAAGCCTGATTCATCCATAGCAGGAGGAATTGAGACCGAAGTTATTTCAGTGAAAACAGCTAATAGTAATCCAAATGGTTGGTTAAGTAATCCCTTTGCTAACTGGGCAGTGTGGACGTCAGGTATTGCTGCTAGTGTTATCGCTTTTGCTTTGTTATTTAACGTTTTGTACTCACCAAATGTACACAAAACAATTAGTGGTGATGCGATGGTCAATCACATATTGGCACATATTGCAGAAGACCCCACCTTAATGACTGCCGTTAAATTGCCAAGTACCGAATCTGAAATGCATCAGCTATTTGCCAGTGTAGGAGCTCAGCTTAATAAGCCTGTAGAAGGTATGAGTTATGCAGGTATTTGTGATGTAGAAGGCCAAAAAGGTTTACATATTGTTATGCAAGAGAATGGCCAACCAATCACAATTATTGTGATGCCTGGTCAGCAAATTACTGCCATGCAAGCCTTTGAAAAAAGCGGTTATCATGGAGAATTAATGCCCGTAAAAGGGGGAATAGTTGCCATAGTAGCAAATACAATGGAGCAAGTTGCTTTGGCCCAGACGCGTTTCTTTAGAGCGGTTAAATTTGCTTAGAATAGATTTAGGCTGACTTAGATTGATTTAGTTTTAGTTTGATTTAATAAAACCAATTTACCCTATGCTCATACATCATAGATGTTCATAGGGTTTACCAGGCCTGCTAAATTGGTTTGTGAATTACGTTTTGCTAATTAAGTTTCGCCAATTAAGTTAATCTAAAAGTCAGTCTAAATTTAACTCGATCTGAACAATATTACGATCTTCGGCCATAGTTTTTAGCTTGAAGTTAAACTGTTTTAGCAGTGATAACATAGAGCTGTTTTCACTTAAAACCTCGCCTTCCATTTTGTTTAATCCTTTTAATTGAGCATGTTGAATTAAGCTGTTTAACAATGCGCTTGCCACGCCTTTATGCTGGTAGTCATCACGCACTACAATCGCCATTTCACAAGATTTACCGTCAGGATTTGTGGTGTAACGAGTTACACCAATTTCAATGGTATTATCATTTGCGTCTTGAGTCGTTGCAATAAATGCCATTTCTCTGTCGTAGTCAATTTGGGTAAAACGTGACAGCATTTGAGGTGTTAGCGTTTGCATACTATTCATAAAACGTAAATAACGACTGCGTTTAGATAAGTTGTTAACAAAGTCCAACTCTAGGTCAGCATCTTCTGGTCGAATAGGACGAATCTCAATATTTAAACCTTTAGGGGTTTCAATTGATTGAATCAATTCATTAGGGTAAGGGTGAATTGCCATGTGTTGATAGGGTTTGTGGTTAGCAGGAATTGACTTAACCGTTATACGTGCATCTACTGCCATAACACCTTGTTCATCAGCAAACAGCGGGTTAATGTCAAGCTCTTGAATTTCTGGTAACTGGGCAACCATATCTGAAATACGTAAAAGCGTATTCACAATTGCCTCATGATTCACCGCAGGTAACCCTCTAAATGGCTTAAGCATTTTAGAAACTTTAGTGCTGTTAATCATTTTATTGGCTAAAAATTGGTTTAAAGGTGGTAGAGCAATTGAACGGTCTTGAATCACTTCAACTGCTGTACCACCGCTACCAAAGGTAATGGCTGGGCCAAATACTGGATCACGCATCACGCCAACTAATAACTCACGAGCATGTGGGCGTTTAAACATGGGTTCAACGGTTACGCCTAAAATTGTTGCGTTAGGCTGTTCTTTGGTGATTTTTTCGATCATTTTAGTAAATTCAACTCGCACCTCATGTACGCTGTTCAGGTTGAGTTTAACTCCGCCTACATCTGATTTATGCGTTAAGTCAGGTGAGTTGATTTTTAAACTCACGGGAAACCCCATCGATTCTGCGGCTACCATCGCTTGAGTGGCACTATTAACTTCAATTGCAGGGGTAATCGGTACTCCAAAAGCGTGCATAATCGCTCGGGTCTCGGCACTGCTTAATAGAGTGCGATGCTCTGCTAAAACGGCATCAATAATCATGCGAGCCCCCGCAGTATCTGTTGGCTGGCAACATTGATCTGCAGGAGCAGGCGTTTGCATTAATAATGCTTGGTTTTGACGGTAAGTTGAAATAAAACTAAAGGCCTCAACAGCCGCCTCTGGAGTTCGAAAAGTAGGAATCTTTGCCTTACTAAATAACTTACGGGCATCACTGACTAAAGATTCGCCTAGCCAGGCGGTAAAAATAGGCTTGTCATTACCGGATTGTTTTTGGTAATCAATAATCGATTGAGCAATACCACTTGGATCACTCATCGCTTGAGGGGTAAGAATAATTAGGGTCAGATCAAATTGTTCATCGTTTTGGCAAACTTCTAGAGCTTTGGTATAACGCTCGCCAGTGGCATCACCCAATATATCAATTGGATTACCGTGCGACCAATGTTCAGGTAACAAGCTATTTAACTGTTTTACACTTTCAGGGCTTAAGTCGGGCAGTTTTAAGCCGAGTTCGGCTGCTCGGTCAGTGGCCATCACGCCAGGCCCGCCACCATTGGTTAATATAGCTAAGTGATTATTTTTAATTTGAATGTTTTGTGACAGAGATTTTGCCGCTGCAAATAATTGCGAAATAGATTGGGCACGTACAGCACCTGATCTTTCAATAGCTGCACTAAATACATCGTCACCACCCACCAAGGCTCCTGTGTGAGACACCGCGGCTTTTGAGCCTTCTGGCATACGCCCAGACTTTAATAAAATAACTGGTTTCATACGAGCTGCAGCTTTTAACCCGCTCATAAACTGGCGAGATTCCGAGATGCCTTCAATGTAAAGTAAGATACTTTTTGTTTTAGGGTCAAGTGCTAAAAAATCTAGAATTTCGCCAAAATCAATGTCAGCAGCGTCACCCGTTGAAACCACTTGAGAAAACCCTACACCATTAGCCTCTGCCCAGTCTAAAACGGCAGTACAGATAGCTCCAGACTGTGATACTAGAGCTAAGTTACCCTCTAAAGCTTGGTTTTTACTAAAGGTCGCGTTTAACCCTATATCGGGCCTTATAATCCCTAAACAGTTTGGGCCGACTAAGCGCATGCCATAAGTCCGAGCAGTTTCAGTCATTTTTTGTTGTAAAATTTTCCCTGCTTTATCTTCAAATCCAGCAGATAAAATGACAGCGTTCGCAACGCCTTTTTCACCACATGCCTGAATGATTGCGGGGATACTTTTAGCTGGCGTGGCAATAATTGCTAAATCCGGTATTTGGGGTAAAGATTCAATATTTGGATAGCAGACTTGATTTTGTACCTGCTCATGCTTAGGATTAATAGGGTAAATATCGCCCTTAAAGCCCGCGGTTAACAAATTATGAAAGGCGTTACCGCCTACCGATTCTGGTCGTTCGCTAGCACCAAACACGGCAATACTGTTTGGTTTAAATAAGTTCGTAAGATAATGTGGACCCATAATTAAAAACCCTAAAGAGATGTGACGAGTGAATCTATATATTACTAGTGAAAAATGTATCTTACATGACAATGGTGTTTATCATCCAGAAATGGGTGAACGTCTTAAGCGAATTCAAGACTATCTTATTAGTAGTCAACTTTATGACTGGTTTTTGCATGCGGATTCAAGAGCGGCTAGCAATGACGAGATTACCCTGTTTCACCATCCTGAACTAATTAAATTTCTTGAAAAAAACAGCCCAGAGCAGGGCGTTGTTGAAGTTGCGGAAGATATTCATCTTTGTGAAGATTCGGTAAATGCAGCACGCCATGCCGTGGGAGCGGTACTCGATGCAGTAGATGCGGTACAGCTTGGTAGGGCACAACGCGCATTTTGTAATGTAAGACCACCAGGTCATCATGCAGAATATAACGAGGCTAAAGGGTTTTGCTTATTCAATAATGTGGCAGTGGGTGCAGCCTACGCTATACAAAAGTATGGTTTACAGCGTGTTGCCATTATTGATTTTGATGTACACCACGGTAATGGAACAGAAGACTTTGTTAGAAGAGAGCCACGAGCTTTCTTGGCTTCGAGTTTTGAATATCCGTTATATCCGTTTAGTGAGCCAGAATCGGATATTAACAATATGGTGAAAATGCCGCTCAAAAAATATGCTAAATCGGAAGAATTTAAACAGGCCTGGTCTCAGATTGGCCTACCAGCAATAGATGCCTTTGCTCCAGAGTTGATTATTATCTCAGCGGGATTTGATGCCCATGCGTTAGATCCATTAGGCAATTTGCAACTGCATGAAAAGGATTTTGTTTGGATAACCCAAGAACTTATTAAATTAGCCAATAAACATTGCCAGGGTAAAATGATTTCTGTTTTGGAAGGGGGGTATGATTTAGGTGCTTTGAGAGTTTCGGCAACTGATCATATTAAGACATTCTTTGAATTAAACTTTTAAACTTAACTGTTTAATCAAATAAAGAAAAAGACGTTATTTTAATGACATTATTGTTAGGTATGAGTATTAGAGTTTTTAAGAGTAGCCAGTTGTTCTTAAAATCTGGTAAACATAATATTTAGTAAGCATAATAAATTAAATAGGTTAAACCTTAAAATGCCTCTACCTTTAATATTTTAGTAAATTTACTTAATTAAAGGTAATGGCGTTTTTAAGATAATTTTTCTAATCGTTCTATTTAATAATTAGCCTTCACCCTCTCGTCTTTGGCCACAGAAAAATCCTAGACCGACACTGGGTGACTGGAAAGTAATAATACTACCTTTAGGGAAATAAAAAACATCTCCTACTCTGGCGTGCACTTCTTGTCCTGTCTCATCAGAAATAATCATTTCACCTTCTACAATGATTTTCATTTCATGGTAATGATAGCTATATACCAAAGGTTTATCGGATTTTTCCATTTTGAAAAAACCACCTACAATCGTTTTATCAGGATCGTCTGATACGACTAAATCGGTTAAAAAAGCGTTGGTACCATCTACTTCCATGCTAGGAATATTAGTACGTTTAGTTGCTTGCTGGTAGTGAGTCATCGCCATGACATTTCTCCTTTGTTTAAAAGATATTATGCGTGATAAAAAATTCGTTTGATTCAAATCAAACGAATGAATAAACTTAGTTTTCTAAATCAAACTGCTTAAGCCAAGCCAGTAAGGTTGGGTGGTATCGGGTTAATCCTTTATATTCAATTAATTCTTCTGGTAGAGTTTTCATGACACGATGCATACGTCGTGCCCAGTCTGGATTGGTCACCAAATCATTCATACTAATGAGGTAGGTGCGAATACTAAACATGAGAGCATTGCTTCTTGCCATTCGATCCATAACTTGTAACTCAACACGTAAGTAAACTTTTTCGCCAACATTATCTAGAGTCACACTGTTACGATCTGCTCCCCAATTTGGGAATGTTTCAGGTGAAGAATCCATTCGAGCATTGATTGTTAGTGTCCAGTTCAAACGACGTACAGGTTGATTTATAGGAATGGCTGTGAGGTATTTCAAAGCACGGTCAAAAATGCCCATTTCATGCGCCAATGGCACTGGACCATGCCATTGTGAGAAACTCATGCCAGCATCGAATGCAATAGACCAATCTGCAGGACAGGTGATGATGCCGGCATCCATAAAAAGATCATTATCACGTTGATCCAATAAAGCAATATCGCCTTGAACTTGACCACCCATGTATTCCAATGGGGGTAGCGGTAAGCTGTTGCTGTCACCGAATATAAAACTATCTTTGATTCCAAGAAGTTTATTTTCCCAGGTCCATTGATTATTATCTTTTTCAAGTGAAAAATAGTTTGGATAATCCGCTGCCATAGTTGTCATAGCACGGTCGATAAAATCCCAACATGCGAGGTCCATGTGACTCATCGCTAAACAGCGTTTTGGATTTTCTTTCAATACAAGACGACGTTCTGCCATTTCTGATAAATAATGTTCGTCAATATCAAACAAATGTTCATAAACACTCCCCTCTGCACCAGGCAAAACATGTTTTTCAATATTCACAGAATACATGTAGTCATCATCCGGAAAAGGAAATGGAAAACGCTCGATCGCATCTGAGCTGTTGGTATAGGTAAAATCATCTCTAAATGTTTGTATTGGCTTGGGTGCAAGTCTCATAAAATTCTCCTTTAAATGTCTAGGCCTAATCGGTTTGATTTTGCTCGAGAAACGCAGGGCATTATGCAGTGGTTTTCTGCGTGTTCTTTTTCGGAGAGAAAGTGATCTCGATGTTCAATTTCACCTTCGGATACCGAGCTGATACATTGACCGCAAACGCCACCTCTGCACATGTTTGGAATTTCGATATCATTTGCTTCTAGTGCTTCTAATAACGTTTGATCTTCTGAAACATAGATGGTTTTACCTGCTTTTTTCAGTTCAACAATAAATGGTTTTCCTGGTTTTGGTGCGGAAAAAGCTTCATAGTGAATATGTGATTTTGGCCAACTGGTTTTCTTGGCCTCATTAAGTACAGAATCAATTAATGATTGTGGCCCACATATATAAATATGAGTGCCTTGTAAGCAATCAGCCATAATTTCAGCCACATTTGCTTTATTGGATATAGCTGAATCGTAAGGATAGAAGCGATCTCCTAATGTTTCTTCAAGAAACTCAGCATAAGCTCCTGTTTGGCTACTACGAAACATATAATGCAATTCAAAATCAGCCCCATTCCTTAGCATTTCAGGAATATAAGACATAAATGGGGTTATACCGACACCACCTGCCAGAAAAAGATGTTTTTTAGCTCTCCAATCGGGTAAAAAAAGGTTGGCTGGTGGGGTAATGATTAGTTCGTCACCTACATGTACATTCTCGTGCATGAAAGTAGAACCACCTCGAGATTGTGGTTGTAAGCGTACAGCAATACGATATTGACTTGAGTCACGGGGGTCACTCAATAACGAGTAAGGGTTTCGAATTTTTTTATTACCTGCGGGCATTTCGACGACAATATGTGATCCCGGAGAAAACGGAAAAAAGTCAGAATTAACAGGAGTTAAAGTATATTCATTAATGGTTGGAGCAACTTTTTTAATATTACTTACAGTGGCTTTAATAGAAATGTTTGTCATTAGCTTAACTCCTCTATTTTTGGAATGTCATCGGGATCTTCCGCGTTGATTTGTACACCTACATAAGCTGAATGTAATGTTGAAAAATGATCTCGAACTAATAGCTGTCGATGGCAACCAGGACACTTAAATGGAGAGTAAGTAACGCCATTTGTAATGGTGTAACAATGTGTGCAGAATAAACGGCGTTGATTCGTCAGAGGTTTTAACTTTTTTATTTGTTCATCTGCTAAACCTGCTTTGATTGCTAAATTATGAATATCCCACAAAAAAGCTTCGGTTTTCGCTGCAACATAAATGTTGCTAGAGAAAGGGAGTTTTGCAAATACATTACTAAATGTTTCGGTAATTTGATTGGTTGGTACAGTAGATATGGTTTTATGTAAGTTTTCTGAGATGGTATCACCAACTACCCAATAACTTTTTGTACCGTTTTTACATAGCTTTATAACCTTACTTAATTCTGAAAAAGCACCTGTTTCGGCAATGAACAGGTGTTTTTGAACAGAATCATTAATACTAATTGGTGGGTACTTCGGCCTACTTTTAATGGTTGGTACAGCTTGCATAAGACGCTCCTATTGGATACATGTTTTTCAATCTTTATTGGTTTGAAACTAACTGTTCTTTATCTGGATTTGCTAAGTAGGCCTCAAGGGAATCATCCAGTGCATCAATCCAAGGAGTGTGGTGTTTTGGAGACATAGTGCCCGTCATAATGGAACGATAAGAGTGGTCACGAAACGTCATAATATTTTTCTTTTTATGATGTTTCCATTCCAAGAATGTTTTATTGACTTCAGATATATCGAAACTAGGGTAGTCCGTTGCATCAATCAATTCTTGAATGTAGTCACCTTGAAAGGTATACATTTCTTCGGCCGTTTCGAGCTTCAATTCAGATTCTCGCCAAGCCATAGAGTGATGAGTCATTTCTTCTTTTGTTTCTGGCAATGAAATTCTGCCAAGGATAATATCGCGCACATACCAGGCCTGGGCATCGAACATATTGAATGTGTACCACTGGTCTTGCATACCAAGATAGAAAAGTTTTGGATTGTCTTCCCAGACAACACCTTTATATAAATTAAGTGGCCAGAGACGATTATTGGTTACTAGGCGTAAAGACTCTGGTAAAAAAGGGAAGTGATGTAAGTAACCAGTACATAAAATGATAGCGTCAATTTTTTTAGAAGAACCATCAGAAAAATAAGCCGTATCAGTATCAACATGTTTCAATAAAGGTTTTTCATCCCAGTTATCAGGCCATTTATAGCCCATTGGGGCTGATCGATAACTGGTGGTTATGCTTTTTGCACCGTATTTATAACATTGTGAACCAATATCTTCAGCCGAATAGCTAGCTCCGACTAATAAGATGCTTTTATCCTTAAACTCTAAAGCGTCTCTGAAGTCATGAGCATGTAAAATTCGTCCACCAAATGTAGTGAATCCTTCAAATTCAGGAACTTTAGGTGTAGAGAAATGGCCGGATGCAGTGATAACATAATCAAATTCTTCTGAATAGATTTTATCTGCTGAATAGTCTTGTACTGTCACCGTAAATTTTTTTGTGGCTTCACTATAGGAGACATTTTGTACAGCGGTATTAAAACGAATATAGTCTCGTACTCCAGCTTTTTCAACACGTCCTTTAATATAGTCCCAGAGTACTTCTCTAGGAGGATAAGACGCTATTGGCATACCAAAGTGTTCATCAAAAGTATAATCAGCGAACTCTAAACATTCTTTTGGACCATTTGACCATAAATAACGATACATACTAGAGTGAACGGGTTCACCGTTTTCATCCAAGCCAGTACGCCATGTATAGTTCCAGAGTCCTCCCCAGTCACTTTGTTTTTCAAAACACACTAAGTCAGGAATTTCAGTACCTTTTGTTTGGGCAGACTGAAAAGCTCTGAGTTGAGCTAGACCGCTTGGACCAGCTCCGATAATAGCAACGCGTTTTATCATGCTGTCTTCTCCTAAGTATAAAAATTAGTTTTCATTCCTGGTAGGAATAAAAGTTTCTTTTTGTTTGTTAGGAACTAAGGTAAGGGATTTGAAAGGGAATGGGTATTCCCAAGAAATGGTAAGACTAAAAGAGTACTACCAAAATATACATCTCAGGTATTGGTTAGAAAAGTTCAACTATTTATAGTGAAAATGACGCCTTCCAACCCTAAAATTGAGCCTGTATCAGAATAGATAGCACAGCCTTTTTCATAAACTTGGTTGGTTTTACCATTGGCATGAAGAAGTCGGTAGGATATTTCAAAACATTGATTATCTTGAATCGCTTTTTGTACATTACACCATACGGCTTCTTTGTCGTCAGAATGAATAAGAGAGCCATAAGAGAGTTCAGCGTTGTTAATCATCTTTTCTGGCTCGTAACCAGTTAGTTCTAAGCAGCCATCGCTAACATATTCCATAGTCCAGTGAATATTATTACGTGAACGATAAATCATTGCGGGTACTCTGTTTACAAGACTTTTTAAACTACGATGGCGTGCTTCTTTAATTTGATCAGAGCGTATTTGAGGAGTGATGTCACAAATAGTCGCAGAAAGAGGATAAGGTTTACCTTCAAAGACTGGTTGTACTCTGATTTCGCACCAATGTACTTCATCTTCAACATCAATGATGCGTAACCAATGTAATTGACTTTCTGGCGTTTGGTGAAATTTTTGAAATGCAATTTGCCAATTAACACGATCTTCTGGGTGAATAAATTGAGTAAAAGATTGTTTGTAACTTGAGTGAGATGAATGGCCAGTTAAATTTGTCCAATGTTGATTGGTGTATTTTAGTTTATTGTGTTTTTCAATGACGATAACAGCATCGCTCAGACTGTCTACAATGGTGTTTAGGTTGAATGGGGTATAAGGTTTGATTGAATCATACAGTTGTTTTAGCCAACTCATTATAAATCAACGTCCGAATGAAAGGTTTTGTGTTTGTGGTTCCATGCAGCTAGCTCAAGTCTAGAATGTAACCCAAGCTTACGCAACAAATTCTTAACGTAGACTTTCACTGTAGCATCGCTGATGCCGAGTTGTCGACCAATGAGTTTATTGCTTAAACCTTTTGAAATTAGTTCAAGAGTTTGTTTTTCTCGCTCAGTCATATCTTTAAGTATTCCTCCATGAAACTCTGAAGAGTCTGAGGTACGATTGGTATGTCCTTGGGAACGTATACCTTGCGCCAGTATGTTTACTCCCGATTCAGTAATCGCTATTTTTCCTTCCATTACCGAAGATAATTGCTTAAGTATTTGCTCTGGATCGGTATCTTTTAATAAATATCCGTCGGCACCAATACTGATTGCATCCATCAAACTTTGGGTATCTGCCGATACTGTTAAAATGACTATTTTAGTATCTTGGAGTTTGCTTCTTAGTCTTTTTAAGGCTTCTATACCACTCATCTCGGGCATTTGAAGATCTAGTAATAATATGTCTGGAGGAGTAAATGGCATAGAGTCTATAAGCTCAATTGCCGAGCCAAAAGATTTAATGACTTCGAATTGGTTACTTTCATTCAACAGTTCAACCACGCCACGTCTAAAAAGAGGGTGATCATCTACGACGATAGCTTTTGTTGTCGTTTTGTTATGCATGATCCTGATGTTTCCTTGGGATTTGAAGTTTTATTTGAGTTCCGCCTTTTTTACGTCTGTTTACACTGAGCTGAGCACGCATTTTGCGGGCTCGTTCTTCCATTATTCTTAATCCAAAACTGTCATGGCGTGTTCTATTGGATTGAATTCCTATTCCGTTGTCTTCAACAACAATTATTATGTCTTTTTCATTATTCTGGGTAATAACAATGCGGGCATGCGATGCATGTGAGTGGCGCACTAAATTACATAAAGCTTCTTTAACAATAAATAAGGTTTCCGTTGGGTAATAAATTTCTTCCAAAGAATCTTTACAGCGGTTATCCATTTCAAAAACGATTCCAGAGTGCTGTTCAAATTCGTCAAGTGCGTTCTCTAAGGCCTTAGACAAATTGGATTCTTGGAATGTCAGTCGAGAGGATGATATTAATTCGCGCGTTAATCTATGTGCAAAACCAATCTGATTCTTTATATCAGAAGCAATCTGTTGAATTTCAGGGTCAGTTTCTTTGCAAAGCTTATTTAAGCTTGAGACACGTAATTTAAGGTAACTCAGTATTTGAGCGATAGAGTCATGTAAGTCTGCTGCCTGTGCTTTGCGCTCAAGGTCTACGGCATTAGCAATCATTTTTAGTTTGTTGTCGTGAGCGAGTAGGCCTTTTTGCAGCGCGTTTCTAAGAGGTCGTAATAAGTTAGCAGTTTCATTATTTTGCGGGATTTCACCTTTAAAAACGACGACTAAGTAACCAAGCCAGTCGCTTTCACTGTTTTGTAGCGGGAATAAAATAAAATTATAAAGACCGAGGTGTTCTGTTTTTTGTGAATTACTGATCTCTCTTTTTTTAACCAACATAGATTCGAAATAATTCATTAACTGAGGATTCGGTATTGTATTGGCTGAGGTATGAACTTGGTATTTATCCCCTGGGCTAGGGGTCAATATAAACAGATTATCGTAATGTTTTAATTGGTTTGAACAGTTTGTTTGAAGAGCATGTTGTGAAAGAAGAAAGGGTAGAAGTTTGTCCAAATTTTCGGTTGTGGCTATCTGAAAAGCAATGTCCGAATAATCAACCTGTTTCATATTGTCAGTTCGGCTAAAACGTGATGTTTTTGTAAACAATCTCCAAAAGTTGAACGATAAGAACTCTCCTAAATTTACCATTCTGATTCACCTTTATGATCAACAATTGCTTAATTGAGCTGCCTGAATCAACTAAAAGCACTAAATATGCCATTAACAGGGATCTACGGGGTACTTCATTAGAGTTACTGCCAACGGAGTATTGTGTAAAACCCTTGAATAATAAATCATATAGGTAACTTTTTTTTACTATGAGGAATAATAAAAAAGAGTTTTAAATATAATATTTACATAGCAAGTGTGTAATTTTAGCGATTAATGTTGCACTGAATGAGTGCGAAATAGTTTTTTTGCACCAAATGGATTTAATACCTTAAGAGATTCCAAAATGATGACAGGGTCTAACACACATGAAAAGAAATACCGCGTTTTGGGACAAGAAGCCATATGTCTTTCGGTGAAGGTTGGTGAACGTGTTCTTGTCAATTCCGTAGATGGTTATCAAGGTTGTGAAATTGTAATTCTTTCTACTTCAGATAGTGAATTGCCAGATTCTGTAAAAAGCTTCAAAGGTAAAGCAAAAGAAACAATGAATTTACTCAACGAGTCTGGAAGAGCATCTAAGAAATTAAAGGACGATTTTAATCGTTGGCAGGTAACAGAAAAACAATTAGCAAATGCTTATTGCTTTCCTGCAGAAAATTTACCCGATTTTATTGTTAAAAAAGATGTTCAGTTGTTAGTGATAGCCGCGGGTAGAAAGATGAAGGTAGATGAACACTTTCCCACAACAGAATTGAATGTAGTCCATTTCACATCAACATTTATTGACATACCTGAGCCCTTATCTCAGCCCGTGGCAGAAATTAGAATTCCTCACAGTAGTGCACGTACGTATGAGGTGAAAGAAGGTCAATGGATTCAGATTATTGATGTGCAAGGAAAACAAAGCTCCGATTTTATCGCGTTTGATAAAGCCGCCTTGGAATTAGGTAAGGAGATAATGGTTGATGGAACCGCTACTCGTACGGGAATGGGATTGACGCTTCCTCAACCAGGGTTGTATTCCAAGTTTTTGGATGCCGATCAGCAAACCATGCTGGAAGTGGTCCAAGATACCGTCGGTCGTCATGACAGTTTTTTGTTCGCATGTACCCCTAAATATTATGAAGATCAAGGTTATTTTGGTCATATCAACTGTACCGATAACTTTAATAAGAATCTAAGTCAGTATGGTATTAAGCCTAGAAGAGGGTGGCCAGCAATTAACTTTTTTTTTAATACCTATGCTGAACCTTGTGGAACGATGAATTTTGCTGAACCTTGGTCGCGACCAGGTGATTATGTATTGATGCGAGCAAATCGAGATTTATTGTGTGCATCATCGGCTTGTCCTGATGATATTGATCCAGCAAATGGTTGGCAACCTACCGATATTCACGTGCGAATTTATGGTGAAAGTGAAGAATTTCCACGCTCTATTGCCTATCGAACTATACCAGAGGAGTTATCTCGGATGACCAAGCAAACAGGCTTTCACAGTAGAACGTCAAAACTGACTAAGCATTTTATTGAATATCATGGTTACTGGGTGGCAAGTGAGTATGAAGGCTGGGGGGCAAATACTGAATATTTAGCGTGTCGTGAAAAAGTTGCAATGATTGATTTAACCCCATTACGTAAGTTTGAGGTAGTCGGAACTGACGCTGAAGCATTTTTGCAATATGCCATTACTCGTAATGTAAGACGTATGTCCATTGGTGAAATTGTGTATTCGGCCATTTGTAATGAGACTGGCGGCATGATTGATGATGGCACTCTTTTTAAAATGAGTGAACAAGCTTTTCGTTGGATTTGCGGTGATCCGTATACTGGAATTTGGTTGAGAGAATTAGCCAGTAAATCAGGATATAGCGTCAAGGTTTTAGAATCAAGCGACCAGCTTCACAATATTGCTGTTCAAGGTCCTTATAGTCGCGAATTACTGAATAAAATTATTTGGACAGCAGAGCACCAGACATCTGTAAAAGATTTGGCTTGGTTTCATTTTACCGTTGGACGAATTGGTGATGCAAAAGGCTTTCCTCTTATGGTTTCTCGAACAGGCTATACCGGTGAGTTAGGTTTTGAAATTTGGTGTCATCCTGATGATGGTGAGGCTTTGTGGGACATTGTTTGGAAAAACGGACAAGAATACGGCATTGCGCCTTTAGGTTTTGATGCCTTGGATAAATTAAGAATTGAAGCGGGATTAATTTTTGCAGAGCACGAATTCTGTCCAGAAACCAATCCTTTTGAAGCTGGTATAGGTTTTACAGTGCCTTTAAAAACCAATGAAGAAAATTTTGTGGGACGTAAGGCGATAGAAAGACAGGCTCCAGAGAGCCGTCATAAATTGATGGGGTTGGTAACGGATACTAATGATCCAATTCATCATGGTGACAAGGTTTACGATGGCCGCTTTCCTGTTGGAGTTGTTACAAGTGCAACCTTTTCACCCATTTTAAAAAAACAAATTGCTTTGTGCCGACTTGCTCCAGATTATGCGTTGCTAAATAGAGAGCTAGAGGTCGGACAGCTTGATGGTCAACAGAAACGGATACCTGCCAAAGTGGTCTCGCTTCCATTTTATGATCCTGAGCGAACTAGAGTTAGAAGTTAATAACTTAACAAATGAATAATTTAAAAATGTGTCGCTTTCTTGGCTGCATATACAGAATTTAAGTGATGTTAATACCAATGATGGTGACATGACTTATTTTCGATGCATTTGCATCGAAGTTTGTTTACGTTTGATTTCCATATTTGCAGTCAGCGAAGACTTAAAGTGTTGAGAAAAACGTGGTTTAGGCACTCTTTTAGGAGTGTATTTAAGAATATTGTTAGAGATTGGTTTGGACCGACAAGTTCTAACATGTTTAATCATAACCCTAATTGGTCTCTTTCAGAAAAATTGAGTTTCGAATCATTTTTGGAAATGAATTTTTTTGAATGATACGGGGTAATAATCAACTTTGAGAGGTTTCACTTATGGAGCAGGCAGCACCTACATTAGCCAGTTTGCAGGCTATGATAGAAATGTCCGATACAATCAATATGGAAATTTTCTATTGGATTTGTACAGGATTAATGGTCATTATTCACGCTGGATTCTTAGCATATGAAATTGGCGCTTCGCGTCTTAAGAATGCGTTAGCATCTGGTGTTAAGAATATTTTGGCTTTTGCATTTATCATCCCAACATTCTTCTTTTTTGGATGGTGGATTTATTTAAGTATGTACAACGGGTTTGTTCCCGATTTTGAAGCTGGTGCAGCCGGTCTTCCTTGGTCGATGAACATGGGCCCAAATTTAACCGATAACGCTTCGGGAATTTTTTGGGGGGCTTTTGTTCTGTTCGCGGCAACAACGGCTTCCATTTTCTCAGGAGCTGTTATAGAGCGTATTCGTATCAGTGCATTTCTGATTTTAGCGGTTTTACTAGGCTCAGTTGTTTGGGTTATTGGAGCTTCCTGGGGATGGCATCCTACAGGTTGGTTAACTGTAGAATGGGGTTTTCATGATTTTGGTGCCGCTGGTGCGGTTCACATGATTGCAGGCTTTTTTGCTTTGGGTGTAGTTCTAAACTTAGGAGCACGAATTGGTCGTTTTGGACCTGATGGTTCTATTAATCCAATTGTCGGGCACAGTGTTCCAATGAGTATTATTGGCTTAATGTTAATTATCGTTGGTTTCTTTGGTTTTCTAGGTGGTTGTATTATCTATAATCCAGGCGGGCAGTGGACATCTATTTTTGGTAATCCAACAACGCTTTCAGCAATTAGCTTCAATACATTAATGGCTTTTGCTGGCGGTATCATTGGTTCATTTGTTATCACTCGTCAACCTTTTTGGATGATGTCTGGTGGTCTTGCTGGGATTGTTGCAGCAGCACCAGGTTTAGATCTTTACTATCCTCCATTAGCTTTCCTCCTAGGTACAGTAGGCGGCGTAGCAGCTCCTTTGGCTGATAAGTTTATCACCAAATACTTTAAAATTGATGATCCAGTAGGAGCTTTTGGTGTACACGGTATTGGTGGTCTTATCGGTTTAATTGGTTTAGGTGTCTTTAGTGGATTCCCAAGTGTGATTGAAGGTGCACCAAACATCTCATTTATGGGTCAATTACAAAGTGCAGGGGTTATGATACTGCTTGGTTTCATACCTGGTTATGTAGTGTCTTATCTTTTTGCAAAATTTGGTGTGCTACGCGTACCTCCGAAAGCAGAAGAAGCGGGTCTTGATTTGGTTGAAGTACCGTTACAAGCGTATCCTGAATCTGTTCCGGCTCAAAATGGTACGGATTCAGGGTTAAAAACAGCATAAAAGGAGAATTATTATGAATGCAAGTCCAATTGAAAGCTGGAAAGAAGCAACAGCCTACTTTACGTTTGCAGATAATCCATTAGCTATGGGAATTATTTTAGGGTTAGCTGTTTTAGTTACATTAGGAGTTATTGTTTATAACTTCTACCATGAAAGTCAAACTTATATCGACTACAAGTAAGGTGTAGCTATTCTAGGAATACCTTTGTCGTCCAGTGAACACATGTTCACTGGATTTTTTTAAACTTACTTTTTCACAACACCAATTGTTTTGGTTTTATGAGTTTTAATTTACCTATGAATTAGATAAAAACCAATATGAAATCCCTGTGCGAATTCATTTTTACCTTAGACTAAAAAGTTAACCACTACGTCTTTCATAACATTAAAGTTAATGTATTTTTCATTGGCTTATTTTAAAGTTACCAGGCCTGGTAATTTATTATTATCCCTAATCAAGATTGATTAAAAATCTACCTAATAAAAAAGGCCACGCTCCTTTTTAATTTGGATACATAGCCTTTTCATTTATATTGGTTTTTGCCTGTTTAAGGATTCTATTTCCTTAGATCAGCCTAAGTTCTAGAGTGAAAAATCGCTAAAATCACCCATTTCTACTTTTGAATCTACCTGTCCAACAAGATAAGAACTGATTTCTGATTCTTGCGGTGCAACTTGAACATTGTCACTCACCAACCAGTTATTCATCCACGGAAGAGGGTTGCTGGTATTGGCAAAAATGGGGTCTAATTGAATCGCTCTTAAACGTACGTTAGTAATATACTCAACATAGTCTTTAAGAATGCTCGCATTTAAACCAATCATAGAGCCGTCCTTAAATAGGTATTCTGCCCATTGCTTTTCTTGCTCTGCTGCTTCTCTAAAAATTTCGTAGGTCGCTTCACGTTGTTCTAGAGCAATCACCGCCATTTCAGGATCGTCTTTACCTTCTGCCATCATCTGAATCATGTTTTGAGTCCCAGACAGGTGAAGAGCTTCATCACGAGCAATCAGTTTAATGACTTTGGCGTTTCCTTCCATTAAAGAGCGTTCTGCAAATGAGAAACTGCAGGCAAAAGAAACATAAAAACGAATTGCTTCTAATACATTGACTGAAACCACTGTTAAATAAAGCATGGTTTTAATCTTTTTACGAAAGTTGTCATCTTTAGTAAGATCAATTTGGTTAGCGTACATATGATTGGTTAAGGCAATTAACTCATCATAATATTGGGTTACGCTTTCAGCACGTTTCACAATTTCTTTATTGGTAACGATATCATCAAAGACCACTGAAGGATCAGCCACAATATTACGAATAATGTGTGTGTATGAACGGCTGTGAATGGTTTCTGAAAAAGACCAAGTTTCAATCCAAGTTTCAAGCTCCGGCAAAGAGACTAGCGGTAATAAAGCTACGTTTGGTGAACGACCTTGCACTGAATCTAATAATGTTTGGTACTTTAAGTTACTAATAAAAATGTGTTTTTCATTTTCAGGCAGATCAGAATATTCGGTTCTATCGCTCGATAAATCAATCTCTTCAGGGCGCCAGAAGAAGCTTAATTGTTTTTCGATCAGTTTTTCAAAAAACGGGTATTTTTGCTGGTCATAACGAGCAACATTAACACTCTGTCCAAAGAACATCGGCTCTTTCATTGCGTCATTATTAGAACGACAAAAAGTAGAATAAGTATGTTTATCTTGGCAGCTCATGTACTGTTCACCTAATACGTAATTGGGGAAGGTTAATTAAAGTTGAAACATTGTATTACAGTTTTGAGTTTAAGAATAGTTAGCAAGTTCTAAAAATCTATTAAAAGTCGCCTATATTGTGGTTGTTTTTTTTAATGGCACAAGATAAAAGTTTTATAGCATTGATTCAATCTATTCAAAAATCTTTAAAAGCAAGTGCTATTAGCCTAACTTTAAATGATTATGCTTGGCTTTATGAGTTTGATTTTAGATAATGAAAATAAGTTTTAGAATGCCAACAGAGAGGATAAGCGTGTCATTTAAAGAAAAGTTGATTTGGCTTCAAGGTAAAAAGGTAGCGGTATGTGATACCGATAAAATTCGTGTTGCCGAAATAACAGCTTTTTTACAACGCTATGGTATTGATGTGATTTGGATGAAAACAGCTAAAGAGATGTTGGTTGATTTAGAGTCACGTCGCTATTCAACTCATAGAGTTTTTTTTGCAGTATTTGTTTCAGCAGATTTGGCTCAAGATTTAAGCAAACCTTGGACAGAAGTCATTAAGGTTAATCCTAGTATTTTAAAAGCCCCATTAATTCTCACCGGCTCAGCTCAACAAATGAATGATTCGGTCGATTTGATTAATGCAGGGTATTTTAGCCACTGTCTAATCAACCCCATTTCTGCCCATGAGATGTTACGTGTTTTAAGACGTTTAAATCGTTGGAGTGCCATGAGAGGTGATACCACGCCTTCAGCTACCTTGGTTAATTAATTTAAGCGAGTTGATTAAATTACCCAAACCCCCAAGGGATATAAAGGCCTGGCAAGTTAAGAAACTTATCAGATGTTAAAACAGTAATAACTAATCAAATCTCTAACACCTTATTACAAACACTTTTTCTAAGGCGTTTGTTCCTTTGCGGCTAAATGGTACTTCTTCTACTTTTGTAACCGTGGCAAAAGGTTCAAATAATGTCCGTACTTCTTGTTCTGTTACTGAAAATGGGGGGCCAGACATGACTGATTGGTCGTATTCCATTGTTACTAATAAAAACTGACTGCCAGCGGGCAAAATAGTTTGTAGGTGAGTTACGTACTGTTTTCTCATTTCTGGGGGTAAAGCCACTAATGCAGCACGGTCATACACAACATGAATATCAGCACATTGCTCCGCGGTTAAATGAAAAAAATCACCACACAGCAAAGTCATATCTGGCATTTTGTAGCCGCAATGGTTGCCTTGTTCAATAGGTTCTGCGGTTAAATCGTTTTCAGACAAAAACTCAGCTAAAGCTTTAGGGCTCAGTTCAATCCCTAGAACCGAGTGGCCTTGGTTAGCCAGCCAAATCATATCTAGCGATTTGCCACACAACGGCACCAAAACATTTTCATTGCCTTGCAAACCTAATTTTGACCAATGATTTTTTAAATAGCTATTTACATCGGGCTGGTGAAAACCCACTACACCGCTTGCCCACATATCGTGCCAAAAATTCGCTTCCATTTAACGTGTTCCTTATCTTTTGAACCTCTATAATAAGCACATTATATTAACATAGCATGTCTGTTTTCAGTTTTTGCTAATCAGAAAAGTGTGTAGCCAAAAAGCGAACAAATGATGAGTCAGGATTCTAAAGATAAACAACAAGAAGTAACTCAAACCAGTGAACCGGTTGAACTCAAATTGTGGCAAAAAAATTGGTTTAAAAACCTCATTTGGGTGATTGTGTTTCTGGGTGCATTTCTAGCGATTCGTCCTTATATGCAGGGTAATGTCATTCACGGCCAAGCTCCAGAAATGAAAGTAACCTCTATCACTGGTAAAACCTTAGATTTACAAGCATTAAACCAGCAAGGTAAACCTGTTTTAGTCCATATTTGGGCTACTTGGTGCCCAATTTGTAGTGTGAGTAAAGGCGGGGTAGAGAGTATTGCTAAAGATTTTGCGGTTATCAATATTGCCACTCAATCAGCAGATGACGAGCAACTACTGGTTTATGCTAAAGAAAATGACATGAATCCCAATTTGATTGTGAATGATTTAGACGGAAAATGGTTACAAACCTTTGGAGCCAAAGCCGTACCAGCGGATTTTGTTATTGATCCGCAAGGCAATATTGCGTTTGTTGAAGTAGGTTTTACTACGGCTTGGGGTTTACGTTTACGACTTTGGTGGGCAGGGTTAACACAACCCTCTTCTGACTCAAGTGATAAAGCAGCAGATAAAACAACAGATAAGGCATCAGATAAAGCAAGTGGTGCTATTAAGTGAAATATGATGGCATGACAATTCACAGTGTACGTGATGAATTTGGTCTGATTGAAGTGGTGCAAAATCGCTCAACCCGCAAACTCTACTTTGATTCACCTATTGAGCAAAGTTGTTTATATTTAAACGCCCCAATGACGCTTAACTTTGAGTATCAAGAAAAAATTATAGAGTGCGTTTTGGCATTTGCCAATCAACACAATAAAGAACAAAATTGTAGAGTGCTTATGTTGGGAATGGGTGGTGGCACTATGGCACAACATCTTTTTCATACGTTGCCGAATATTCAAATTACAGTAGTTGAGCTTCGCCAAGCGGTGATTGATTGTGCTTACCATTATTTTCAACTGCCCAATGAACCAGAGATTGATGTGGTTTGCCAAGACGCAATGGCTTTTATAAAAGATAATGCCCAAGAAAATGCACAATGTTATGACGTGATTATTGTTGATATCTTTGATGCTCAAGGTTTACCCACTGAATTAAGCGATAAACAGTTTCAAGAAAACCTGTGGCAAAATATCAATTTACCAGGCCTGGTAATTTTTAATTTGTGGTATCAATGGAATCAAACCCACAGTAATGGTAAGCCAGTTCCCACTGAAGAGACCCAACAGGTGATCAATTTTTGGCAGAACATGGCGAATGAAAATACCGACTGCACACTTAATCGCTATAATATTCAATCTAGCCAAAACTTGATTGCTGAGATTTCAAAAACCTAACTTGGCGATGATACAATCAAACACACAAAATTCAGTTATTTATTGATGGATCTCCTGCAGAGACCTCTAATGACTAATCTAATTTTTTACAACCGTTTATATACAGACTAAAGCGATATTTCTATGGCCCTTTTATTTTTACGCGACATTTCATTAAGTTTTGGCGCAGCTCCCTTGTTAGATAAGATCTCTTTTCAACTCGAACCCAACGAGCGTGTTTGTATTGTTGGTCGAAATGGAGAAGGAAAGTCGAGTCTATTAAAAGTTATAGAAGGTCTTATTCAGCCGGATGGCGGTACCCGTATTGTGCAAGACGGCATCAAAATTGCCAAACTGCAACAAGAAGTACCGCATGACACAACTGGTAGTGTGTTTCACGTAATTGCCGATGGCATGGGGAATATTGGTCGTTTATTAGAAGAGTTTCATCAACTCAGTTTACAACTAGAGCAAAACTACAGCGAAGCCGTTTTAGATAAATTTACAAAAACTCAACAAGATATTGAATCGCAAAATGGTTGGGAGCTAAAGCAACGTGTAGATACCATCATTTCTAAACTTGGACTGCCAGAAGACAGCGAGTTTTCTACCCTTTCTGGCGGTATGAAACGCCGTGTGTTATTGGCACAAGCCTTGGTACAAGATCCTGATGTGCTTTTACTTGATGAACCAACTAACCATTTAGATATTCCCTCTATTCAATGGCTTGAGGGTTTTCTTAAGAATATTCGTTGTTCACTGATTTTTATTACTCACGATCGTGCTTTTTTACAAGCACTAGCCACACGTATTATTGAATTAGATCGCGGTAACTTAAGTAACTGGAATTGCGATTATCACACCTATCTAGAACGCAAAGCTGAAGTGCTTGAAGCGGAAGCTAAACAAAATGCCTTGTTTGATAAAAAGCTGGCACAAGAAGAGGTTTGGATTCGTCAGGGAATTAAAGCCCGTCGTACTCGTAATGAAGGTAGAGTGCGTGCTTTAGAAAAACTACGTGAAACTCATAAATCTCGCCGTTCTCAACAAGGCACGGCTAACTTACAAGTGAATCGTTCAGATATCTCTGGTAAACAAGTATTTGATATTGAAAACCTAACCTTTAACTGGCCAACTAAACCAATTGTTAGCAACTTAAGCACGCTCATTATTCGTGGTGATAAGGTTGGGATTATTGGTGAAAACGGTTGTGGTAAATCAACGCTATTAGCGCTACTTTTAGGCAAACAACAACCTGATTCTGGAACGGTAAAAATCGGTACCAATATTGATATTGCCTACTTTGACCAACACCGTGCTCAGTTAGATGAAAATAAGCCTGTGGTTGAGAGTGTGCTTGAAGAGAGTGATCATGTTGAGATAAATGGCCAACGTAAACACGTTATGAGTTACTTGTCTGATTTCTTATTCTCGCCAGAGCGTGCGAGGCAGCCAGTTAAATCTCTATCTGGTGGTGAACGTAACCGATTATTATTGGCACGCGTCTTCTCAAAACCATCTAATCTACTGATTTTAGATGAACCGACTAACGATTTAGATGTTGAAACCTTAGAACTGCTGGAAGAGTTATTAATGAACTACCAAGGTACGGTGTTAATAGTAAGCCATGACCGTGCTTTCTTAAATAACGTCTGTACCAGTAGTTTAGTGTTTGATGCACCAGGTGTGGTTAATGAGTATGTGGGTGGGTATGACGATTGGTTGCGTCAACGTCCGGCACACTATGGTGATGTTACCAAAATCACCGGTACCCGTAAGCCAGAAACAGAAAAATCTAGCCCTGTTGTGGAAGCGGCTCAGGTTCAAAATAATCAAACGACTGCTCCCAAAAAAGCCAAAAAACTCAGCTATAACGACCAACGTGAATATGATGCATTACCAGAGTTACTTGAGAATTTAGAAGCTGAATTAGAAGCCTTAAATGAAAAAATGGCAGAACCTGATTTTTATCAACAAGGTGAAGAAGTGGTGCAGGCGACTTTGAAAAGTTTAAATGACAAAGAAACAGAATTAGAAGCCGCGTTTGAACGTTGGGAAATTTTAGAGTCAATGGTAATGGGAGACGCTTAGTTTTTAAGCAAGTCCTTAATCTGTCAAACAGATTTACAAAGGCATGATTTCAGAGTATTTACTAAAGTGTGCAAAGCCTTTTGGGTCTATGGCATCTAACTTTGGGCTTACAAAGGTGGCACAGAGAAGGTGCTTAATGCCGTACTCTTTGGCAGTGCTTAGAGCATGTACATTGTCATCAATTAATAGCGTGTTTTCAGGGTTGTAAGCCATGACTTTTTGAATCTCAGACCAAATCGTAATGTCTTCTTTAGGCATACCAAAATCATGTGCTGAAATGAGTTTATCAAAATAAGGTTCGATTTCAGTCATTTCTAATTTTATGGCCAAACTATCACGATGAGCGTTAGTGACCATAATCACGGTTTTATTTTGGTTTTTTAAAAAGGCCAAAAATTCCATGACTTCTGGATGTACTTTAATTTGGTGACGCAGTTCACGTTTTAATTCAGCTATAGGTAAGTTTAAGGTTTCTGTCCAGTAATCTAAGCAATACCAATTTAATGTGCCAGTTTGTGAGTGAATTTTTTCATGAATCAACTGTTTTGCTTGTTCAAGAGAAAGCCCATTTTTATCCGCATAAGCTTGCGGAATCACGTCCATCCAAAAGTGCCAGTCAAAATGTAAGTCTAATAAAGTGCCGTCCATGTCAAGAAGAACGGTTTCGATGTTTGACCAATCAATTAAGCTGTTTTTTGGAGTCTGCATTGGCAATTTTTATCCCTTAGAGTATGATGAATTTTTATTAAAGTTTGCAAAGTTTTTAAGAGATCTTGTGTAAAGGTCTCTCTAACAATAACGTTTAAAATTGGTGTGCCTTGTAGCTTTATACACAAAACGTCAGGTTAATACAAATGTCAAAAATACCGCCTAAAAAAACGCCGACCATTCTAGCGGAAAATATTGCTGCTCAGTCACGGATTTTTACTGTGCAATCACAAGAGATTGAATTCTCTAATGGAACGCAAGTGACCTATGAAAGGTTACTAGGCAGTGATGATGGTGCAGTGTTGATTGTGCCTCTTTTAGAGGATGATCATATTTTGCTAATTCGTGAATATGGGGCAGGCGTTGGGCGTTATGAATTAGGATTTCCAAAAGGTAAAATTGACCCTGGCGAAACTTGGAAAGAGGCCAGCATACGTGAAAGCCAAGAAGAAATTAGTTATTTGCCAGCCACAGTCAAACTTTTGGATTCTGTGAGTTTAGCAGCGGGTTATATGACGCATCTTACTCATATTGTGTTAGCGACAGACTTAACGGTACAAGATGCTGAAGGTGATGAACCTGAGCCGCTTGAGGTGGTAAAATGGCATCTTTCAGATTGGCATAAGTTACTTCAACACCCCGATTTTAGCGAGGGTAGAGCTTATGCGGCTCTTATGCTGTTATTAAAAGAACGTAATTACATCTAATCAGCAGTTACTATTCACTAGCTTAATTAATTTAGGAATATCATGTCAGACACCGCTTTACCGCTAGAAAAATGGTTGCCACAAATTTGCGAGATTGCGTATGACGCTGGTCAGCTTATTTCTGAATATTATCATCAAACTGAAGAGGTTGATGTTGAACGTAAAGCTGATGGTTCGCCTGTTACCGAGGCTGATAAAGCGGCAGATAAATTGATTTGTTTAGCTCTTAAAGAACTTACACCTGATATTCCGTTAGTCACAGAAGAGAGTGTTGAGGATGTGCCTTTTGAAAAACGCCAGGCCTGGTCAACCTATTGGTTGGTGGATCCATTAGATGGTACTAAAGAGTTTATTGCTAATACGGGTGAATATAGTGTAAATATCGCATTGGTACATAATCACCACCCAGTAATGGGGGTGGTTTATGGTACAGAATTGGGTGATATGTATTTCGCTTATAAAAACCAAGAACTTGATCAAAATACCAATACAAAAATTAACAGAGCCGCAAAGCTTGAAAATTTAATGCCAACCAAGAGTAAGCAAAAATTAGATTGGCTAAATTTAGTTGAACAAGCACCAAGCATTCATGTGGCGGCTTTACCAGAAAGTGATGCACCTTATAGAGTGGCAGTAAGTCGTAGGCATGGTGGTGAGCTGCAACGCTTTATGGGACAACTTGGTCATTACTCTAAAGTGAAAATGGGTTCGGCATTAAAAACCTGTTTAGTGGCTGAAGGAAAAGCCGATATTTATCCACGTTTTGGACCTACTTCATTATGGGATACTGCCGCGGCACAATGTATATTAGAAGTAGCGGGCGGTGCAGTCTTAAATGCGGCAGGGCATCCACTTGAATATATTCAAACCAAATCCTTGTTAAACCCATTCTTTATTGCCGTGAGTCACAAAGATCATAACTGGCCAGCTTTTCCTGAGGTGATGTAACAACCGAAAATACGTCTCAATAATCAAAACCGCAACGTCATAATCAAAACCTCAAAGGTCATTATCGGGCTTGACCCGATAATCTGTTTAACGCCTTAGCAGAATGAATTCAATAATTACCAGGCCTGGTAAAACCAAAAAAAGCGACTGAATAAAAATTTAAATTCGATCGCTTTTAAATTAAAAATGCTTTAAACAGAGAATTTTTGCCCAGAATCAAGGCGGATAATGGCGAAGTTTACGTCTGTAAACGAGTTGTTATCTCGTGATGTTTTACCAATTTATTTTATGCACACAATATATTATTGTCCACAGGATTTACCAGGCCTGGTAAATTTAAATAAAAAAAGCGGTTGAATCATAAAATCCAACCGCTTTTAACTAAAAAATTATCATGGTTAAAATGTGGTGTATTGCTCAAGGTCAAGGCAGTTAAGGACGAAGTTTACACCTGTAAACGAGTCATTAACTAACGCGGAGATTGAGTAATACAACCATTTTAAAGTTTGCAAGCTCCGCCTGCACATCCATCATCTTCTTGGCTATCATCCGCACCATCACGCGTATTATGATAGTACAACGTTTTAAGCCCCATCTTATAGGCATACAGCAAATCTTGAAGCACTAATTTAATAGGAACTTTATCTTCATTAAAACGTGCAGGATCGTAGTTGGTATTTGATGAAATTGCTTGGTCAACAAACTTTTGCATAACCCCTACGAGTTGTAAGTAACCTTTGTTATCTGGAATATGCCACAGTAATTCATAGTCATTACGGTGCTCTTTAAATCCAGGAACCACTTGTTTCAAGATGCCGTCTTTAGACGCTTTAACCGACACATAACCGCGTGGTGGTTCAATACCATTTGTTGAGTTAGTAATTTGTGACGAGGTTTCACATGGCATTAACGCTGTAAGCGTTGAGTTACGTAAACCATGTTCTTTAATATCCTTACGTAAAGCTTCCCAGTCTAAATGTAGTGGTTCGCTGCATACTTCATCAAGGTCTTTTTTGTAGGTGTCAATTGGCATAATGCCTTGAGAATAGGTAGTGTCAGCAAAATAGTCACAGGCTCCTTGTTCTTTTGCCAGTTCATTTGATGCTTTTAATAGGTTGTATTGAATCGCTTCAAAAGTACGGTGTATTAAATTATTGGCAGAACCATCTGAGTATTTAGTTTTATTTTTAGCTAGGTAGTAAGCCATGTTAGTTACACCCACACCTAAGGTACGGCGGCCCATACTGGCACGTCGAGCGGCTTCAACAGGGTAGTCTTGGTAATCTAATAGGCTGTCTAAGGCACGAACAATCAAATTAGAGAGAGACTCTAGCTCTTCTAAGTTTTCCAAAGCTCCTAAGTTAAAGGCTGAAAGCGTACAAAGGGCGATTTCACCATTAGGATCTTCTACCGAGTTAAGAGGTGCGGTTGGCAAAGCAATCTCTAAACATAGGTTAGATTGATGGATAGGTGCTTTGCTTGGATCAAATGGGCTGTGGGTATTACAGTGGTCAACGTTTTGAATGTAAATACGGCCTGTTTGAGCACGCTCTTGTGCTACTTGGGTAAATAGGTCAATCGCTTTGACTTTCTTTTTACGAATGGTTTCATCGGCTTCATAGATTTTATATAGGCGATCAAATTCATCTTGGTCTTCAAAAAACGCATCATAAAGGCCTGGTACATCAGATGGACTGAATAGAGTAATTTCACCACCCTGAATCATACGCTGATACATGGTACGGTTGATTTGTACTCCGTAATCTAGATGACGTGCACGGTTTTCTTCTACACCACGGTTGTTTTTTAGAACAACTAAGGATTCAACTTCTAAGTGCCAAATAGGGTAAAACAGAGTAGCCGCGCCACCACGAACACCACCTTGCGAACATGATTTAACCGCAGTTTGGAAGTGTTTAATAAATGGAATCATACCTGTGTGATAAGCCTCACCACCACGGATTTCACTACCTAATGCACGAATACGTCCAACGTTTACACCAATCCCTGCACGTTGCGATACATACTTAACAATAGACGAAGAGGTTGCGTTGATTGAGTCTAAAGAATCACCACATTCGATTAATACACATGAGCTAAACTGACGTGTTGGCGTACGAACACCAGACATAATAGGAGTTGGTAGTGAGAGTTTAAAAAGTGATGAAGCGTCGTAAAAATCTTTAATGAATTGTAAACGAGTCTCGGCTGGGTAATGTGCAAATAAACACATTGGAATAAGCATGTAAATAAACTGCGGACTCTCGTAAATTTTACCTGTTACACGGTTTTGAACTAGGTATTTACCTTCTAGTTGTTTTACAGCTGCATAACTAAAAGTTAAGTCACGGGCATGGTCAATATAAGCATCGAGCTCGTCAATTTCAGCTTTGGTAAAGTCTTCTAAAAGTTGGCTATCGTAAAGACCACTGCGAACCATTTTATTGACGTGTTCAAATAAAGTAGGCGGTGTAAAACGATCAAATGCTTTTTTGCGAAGATGGAAAATCGCTAAACGAGCTGAAAGGTGCTGATAGTCTGGAGCACTTTCTGAAATCAGGTCTGCCGCAGATTTAACAATTGTCTCGTGAATATCTGAGGTGGTGATTCCATCATAAAACTGAATATGAGAACGCAACTCAACTTCTGAAACAGAGACATTTTCTAGCCCTTCGGCTGCCCATGTAATTACGCGGTGAATTTTTTCCAAATCAATCGATTCTAGGGTTCCATTACGTTTGGTAACTTTAATATTTTGACTTGTCATGGGCGTTTTTTTAACCTGTGTATAAAATATATGAAGTTGATATATGATAAATAAATGAATTTTTAGCAAATTCATTAGCTTAGCTTCACAATAGAAAGTTGAGTATAAAATTGTGGGCTAATTGCATTGTGTACTTAATTTTGCAATTCCACAAGATATGGTTTTTTATAAAAACCTGTAACGCAAAATATAGTAGATTTTGTAATTTCACGCAAGCCTTTAATTTCTGTTTTTTTGTGTGACTATGGGAGTTGAAAGTTGTGGAAAAAACAGCAAAATCCCCATAAAAACTTGCTTGTTAGCCTGTGGATAACTCTGTGGGGAGTTAATTTAAACTAAAGAAAAAAAATTCTATAATAAGTAAAAAAAATCTTTGGAAAAAAATAGAAAAAAACCTTGCATTTTAAGAATGCCGAAATCATAGGCTTTGCGTATTTTTACTATTTAAATGCTTCAAAATGGTGGGTGTTTTGCACCGCTTTGAACATACAAAAAGCCAAGGTGATTTTTGAAGAAAAAGTGAATTTTTTTAAGCGTTTTGAATACACTTTTTTAGATCGAGTTCAAATTGATGTAAATCAAAGGTGTTGTTTTCAGTTATAAGAATCTCGAATCGGCTGTCACGACGATAAGCTATCAGTTCTCGTGAAGTCTGTTTATTGACCCATTGAAAAAGCATCCACGGTTTACCCACTCTAAAAACGCCTTTTGCTCTTTTGATGTAAGGTTTGTTATCAAAAGTGCTAAAAAGAGATTGCAGTGATTTCCAGTTAAAAATGATGCTAGGTTCAAATACCCAGCCAATTGATAAGGTGGATATTTGATGTTGAGATTCACGTTTTACCAGGCCTGGTAAATCTAAAGCATCGGCAAATAAATCATTTGATTTAATACTTCTACTTGTTTGGATGTTATCAGAGTCAGTATTACTGATTGCTTTTGAATCTAAGGTATTTTGCTGTGTATTTATAATGCTCTTTGCTGGTTGAGTTGTTTTTGAACTTACAGATAGTAATGCGTTATCCACAACGGATTGCTGAGTCATAATCACGGCTTGTTTTAATGGATAAACCGAGTGAGCGTATTGATATAGATCTTGAAGGTTGCTTGGGTCTGCTAGGTCTGTTTTATTCAGTACAACAACGTCAGCCATGTTAAATAGGTTTTGTAGAATGGTGTATTGGCCAATTTCATCTACTGTTAAATAAGAGCTGTCAATAACGGCAAATACACTTTGTACATCAAAACGTTTTTTAAAAAAATCGCCCTGTAATATATCTACCAAGGTATCTGGTTCACCTAATCCTGTAGGTTCAATTAACAATCTATCCGGATTTATCTTTTCAATAATCTGTTCTATGGCTGCTGTAAGCTCATTTTGAGCTGTGCAACAAATACAACCACCTGGTATTTGTTTAATATGTATTGAGTTACTTGTTGACGTGTTTTGGGTTTCTAAGATACTACCGTCTATACCAATTGCACCAAATTCATTAACTAAAACAGCCCATGTCTCTTGGGTTGGTTTATTTTTAATAAAGTTTTTTAAAAGAGTTGTTTTGCCTGCACCTAGCGAACCCGTAATGAGATTAACGGCGGTTTTTTTAACTATTTGGGTAAACATAAGGTGACTATAGTGCCATTAAGATTAGTTGATTTGATTTTGCATGAATTTATGTAGCTCATTTGCAGGTATAGGTTTGCTATAAAAATAGCCTTGGGCTTCATCGCAACCAAAAGCATACAGTAGTTGTTGTTGGATTTTTTCTTCTACCCCTTCGGCAATGGTATTAATGTGCAGTGCATGAGCCATTTCAATGGTGGCACGTACAATGGCTGAATCCACATCATTTGGGTCTGAAATATCATCCACAAACGATTTATCAATTTTAAGGCGGTTTACCGGGAACTGCTTAAGATAAGCGAGAGATGAATAACCTGTACCAAAATCATCAATGGCAATTTTAATACCCAGCTCAGTTAATTTATTGAGTTTTAGAATCGTTTCATTGATATCGGTCATTAATAGGCTTTCAGTTATTTCAAATTCAAGTTTACTGGCAGGATAACTGGTCTGTTTAAGTAAGGCAGCCACATTATTCACAAGATTAGTGTCATTAAATTGTACTGCAGACAAGTTAACAGACATGGTCAGGTTAGGGTTGTATTGATGCATTTCTTGGGCTTGATTAATAGACTCTTCAATTACCCAAGCACCTACTTGAGTGATTAAACCTGTTTCTTCAAGAATAGGGATAAAGTCATTTGGTGGTATAAGGCCTTTTTGTTTGTTTTGCCAGCGTATTAGTGACTCAAAACCAATAACATCGTTTGTTAGCAAAGAAAACTGGGGTTGGTAGTGCAAAACGAATTCTTGATTATGTAGTGCTGTTCGTAAATCAGTTTCTAAAGTAAGACGGTTTTGAGCCTGTATTTGCATATTAGCTTCAAAGAATTGAACCGAGGATACAGAGCTTTGCTTAGCGCGGTGAAGTGCTGTATTTGCCTCTTGCAATAAGGTTTCTGGGGTTTGTGTACTTTTTGAATGGTTTGTAAATAAAGTGACACCAATAGAGATATCAATTACTACTTGGTTGTTTTGAATAATAAAAGGTTGCGTTAGATTGTGTTGTAATTGGCTAGCGATATGACCCGCTTCAATAGTCGAATCTTCAAGTTCATCTATATCCGTTAAACATAATAATGCAAACTCATCACTTCCAATGCGGGCAACGGTTAAATTAAAGATGTTTTCGAGCTTGAGATTTTTAAGGCGTTCAGCTACTTGTATTAAAAGTTGATCTCCTGCCGTATGTCCTAAAGATTCATTAAACAGTTTGAAACGGTTAATGTTAATTAAGAATAAAAAACTGTAATTAGAGTTATGTTGCCCAATTTGTTGATCTAGTCGATCTATTAAAAGGCTACGGTTTGGCAGTTTGGTTAAGCTGTCATGGTTATTTAAATAATGTATTTCTCTCTGCGACTCTTTATCTTTAGTTAAGTCCATTGAGTGTGAGATGTAATGAGTTACCTGGTTTTCATCATCAAATAATGTGCTAATACTTTGCCATGCAGGATAAAGGGTTCCATCTTTTTTACGGTTCCAAATCTCGCCTTGCCATTTGCCTGTTTTATTAAGGTTGGCCCATAATTCCTTGTAAAAGGTAGCATCATGTAAGCCTGATTTTAAAATACTGGGCTTTTTACCTAAACATTCATCTAGAGAGAACCCTGTTAATTTGTTAAATGCACGGTTGGCTCTAATAATAATATTGTTTGCGTCGGTAATCATAATGGCTTCATGGCTTTCAAAAGCAATGGCAGAAATCGCTAAATCTTGTTGTCGTTGTATTTGTTCATTTTCAAGTTTTATCTTTTCTAAAGCGGTTCCTAAATCACTTGCTAATTGCTCAAGCAAGGTATTGATTTCATCGTTGAAAAAGTTGGTTTTTTTAGTGTAGGTAATGAAAAAGCCAAGCACTTTGTCATCATGCAATATGGGTAGGGTGGCACTGCCTTTAATATCCCAGGTGGATGCGAGTTCGGCCCAGGAGCTATTGAGTAACCGAGTTTGGAAGTCATTAGTAATCACAGGAGCTTTTTTTCTATAAGATTCAGCAATAGTACCGTTAATTTTATTATCAGTAACGGGTACCTGGAATGACATAATGATATCTTGGCCTTCACCTGCAGCAGTAATAGCCTTCACGAATCCAGATTCATCCACCAGGCCTATCCAGCAGCTATCTAAACTAGCCTCAGTATGCGTAATGTCGCAAACAGCCTGAAATAGAGCTCGTTTTTCGTGAATATTCGCTGTGGCACGGTTTAATTTTATGAGTGTAGTAAATAATCCCTGTTGTTGGGATAGTTTTTTGACGGCAAGAGAGGATTGTTTGTTTTGTTTGTATAAGGCTCGATAACTTATTGATATAAAGGCTAATAGCAGTAAAGACAAGAAAATAAGAATGAAATAAAAAATGTTGTTTTTAGATATGGCTTGAGCAACTTGCTGTTCAACATTAAGGTAAAACTGCTGCAGATCTTTGTTTAAAGATAGGTTTTGTATTTGATTGAAAATAGCGTCTTCTTGAGATAAGTATTTAGTGAGAGAGTCATTGTGCTGAATAAATGCCTTACAAGAATCCTGAAGCCCATTTTCAATGATCTGGTGATTGATGTTTTTTAAATCATAAGAAGCTTGTCTATTTGCTCGTTTATTAAAGTTTAATACTTGAATAATGGCTTCTTGAATGACTTTAAAACTAGCTTTTTTATCTACCGAATTGAGCTTATTAATATTTTTGGTACATTCTGCAAATGCAGCAGGTAAATAGTTAATAGAAATTTGTTTGATTGCGTGAGCTGTTTTAAAAGATTCTATTAATGCTTGTTGTTGTTTAGTTTTAACAATGAGTTTATTGAGTTGGTTTGCTAGCTCGTGGTTTGTTTTTATTGCTAATGTATCTGAGAGTTTGGCTAAAGTTTTGTTTAGCTGTTGTGCTTGTCTGTTAATATCGTCAAAGTGTTTGATTTCTTTGCTTTTGCTTAACGCTATGATCTCAATAATATTGCTTTGTAAGATGTTTAAATAGTAAGTGTTTTGAGTTATTTGGGCACTTTCTTGAATAAGAGGGTTGTGAGTTTTTGCATAGATAATAACAATACACAATAAGCTGAATACAAAGAAGCTGCTCTTTATAAAATGCGTTTTAACAAAGGTGCTGGCTTTATTAAAAAAACCGCTATTTTGTTTGTTGGGTTGTGTTGAAGTGTTATTCATTTATGTTGGTTAAACCTAATATTTTAATATTTAATATTTAATGTTTTTGAATAAGGCTAAATTGGCTTTAGCTAAATTTAATAAAACTAAAGAGGTTGGCCATGATATTCGCCAGTTAAACTATTTAAAAAAGCCGTAATCTTGTTAACATCTTCTGTAGAAAGCTCAGTGCCTAATTGAAGTTTTGCCATTTTAGCAACCGCTGCTTCTAGCGTTTTTGTTGAACCGTCATGAAAGTAAGGGGCGGTTAAAGCAATGTTACGCAAAGTTGGAACTTTATAAACAATTTTATCTGTTGGCGTATCTATAACGTCAAAGTTGCCATCTATTTTAGGGTCTGTTTGATTTGAAAGATTATTAAATAACCCTATTTTTTGAAACATATTGCCTCCCATATTGATGCCTTGGTGGCATGAAATGCAACCGATAGTTTTAAAGAGGCGATACCCCTCTAACTCATAGGTGTTAAGTGCAAAATTATCACCTTTCAAATACAGATCAAAACGCGAATTTGGCGTAATCAGAGATTGGCTGTATTCACTAAGCGCATCTAATAGATCATGTGATTCTATTGGAAGGTTATATTGGTTTTTAAATAGTAATAAGTACTCTTTAGAGTTGTTGAGATAATTTAGTAGTTTGTTCCAGTCGGTATTACCCATTTGATCTTCTGCAAAAAGAGAATTATTAATCTGTTCTGTAAAGTTGGCAGTGCGACCATCCCAAAAAAAATTAAAGTTATAAACTGCATTAAAAATGGTTGGGGTATTCAGGTGAGTTAAATGGTGATTTGCTCCTAATGATAGAGCTTTTTGATCTGCTCCACCAAGGGTTAAGTTGTGGCAAGAAGCACATGAAACACTGCTGTCATTAGAAAGTTTTGGATCATTAAATAGTTTTTTCCCCAGTAGCACTTTTTGCATATCGATATTACTGTTTTCAGAAATAGGTTGAATGGCTTCCGAGTTAGAAAACGATTTTTCAAGCAAGAGTGTTTTTAATTCATGGGTCGATTTTTCAAGATTTAGGGGGCTGGCTTGAATTTGTGTATAAAAAATTAAACTGATAAAAGCGGCTAAAAAAAACAGAGCTATATAGATATATTTTGTATTATTCATTTTATAGAATTCCAGCTTTGTAACTGGCTAGGCTATATACAAACATCTTAATAAGCCTTAGGTATAAGCTTTAAAGCTATTGCTGTTAATTAGCATATTTTATTTCGGCCACTATTTTTAGCTTGGTAGAGTGCTTTATCGGCACGGTCAATTAATTTTTCTAAATTCTCGCCCCTTTCATAGATAGAAACTCCTACAGAAATGGTTAAAGAAAGTGTTTTTTCACTGTTTTTGACTTTTAAGCGATTACACTCCACTTTTTGTCGTAGATTTTCAGCGACCCTAAAAGCATTTTCATAGTTTGTTTGAGGCAATAAAATTACAAACTCTTCGCCACCAATGCGTGCAATAGAATCTTTACCTTTGGTTTCTGCATTAAGTTGTTTGGCAAGGTATCTTAAAACGCTGTCGCCAATTAAATGACCATATTCATCGTTAATGTTTTTAAAGTAATCAATATCTACTAGTAATAAAGCAAAGCTGTAATCTTCAGTATCTGCTGAAAGTGCTAAATTTTTAATGATTTCGTTAAATCCACGACGATTAGGTATGCCTGTTAACTCATCGGTATTAGCTACTTTATGGGCTTTTTCTAATTCATTTTTTAATTGGGTAATTTCAGTTGCAGAATGCGACACTTGAGTTTTTAAACGATTAGTATCATCAAAAATTGAATGTATTTTTGGCATAACTCGTTCATTAAGACAAGTCTTAACTTCACCTGGTAATTCAAACTTTGACAACTCTGCAATCTCGAGGGCCACGAACTCTTCGTTAGCCTTGCTTTTTTCAAGCCAGAATTCTAACTCTTCAAGAAGGTCGATTAGCAGATTTTGAACTTTTTCAGTTGGTAGGTATTGGTACAGAAGCTGAGAAATATATTCTATAAACAAACTCTCAGCAGAGTCAGAGTAAGTTTTGTTTTGTATTTCTTGAAGAATTTTTGTAGCAATAGTACTGTCTATTTCACTTAATGCTTCAAATAATAGTGTGAAATGAATTGGGTTGGGGCTTAGCTTTAGATCTTTAACCTTAGACAGAGTTTTTAATGCAACCTCATCATTAGACAAGCCATTTTCTAATCTGTCGTAACGTTTTGTAATTTTATGAATGGCTTTTTGCGACATAAGAATTCTTTTAAGGATTTTAAGTAAGTATGACGTGAAAGGTACATCTTATTTTTGAGGTTTTCAATCTTAAAAGCAAGTGTTTTTACCGCTCATGCTAATAAGAATTCACTATCAATGGATAAGTAATGGTATAAAAATGTTTTAAGTTAGATAGTAAGTGACTGGTGAAGTGGTTGGGGCCTAAGAATATTAACAGGTTTAATATTCAAAAATTTATGTTAAAGGGTATTGATAATAAGCAGCTTCTTAACTTAATTAGAATAGTAAACGTTATATTAACTAATCTAGTGCAATTAAGAGCTGCTGTATAGTGTTGTATTGCTTTGATTGCTACAAATTATTAGTCACGTTTAACTGTCTCATGAAGAGGGCATGTTTGAATGCCTAATAATGTATAAAGAGGGCACCATTTTAGAAGCCCTGTTACCAATGGAATAATACCAATATAACCCCAAAGCCCGATAGTTCCTGAGAAAGCAAGAGCAATTAAAGCAATACCAATAATTATGCGAATAATTCTATCTAATGTGCCAACGTTCATAATGAGCTCCTAATTGTGTATATTTGATTTATGTGTATTTAAGTTTATGGAATTTTGTATGTAAGTCATTAGTTGCCATTTAATAAGCAAGGTTTAATGGTCTCAATCAATAAAAATATTGTCAATCCTTAACATACAATACTGTGATGATAATTAAGTATGTTTGATTAAGATTGAGTTAAAAATTTTCATAACGAAGTTGTTTAAACAAATCGACTAAACAACCTTATTATAAAGTACATCACTAAATACACCAAAGCCCAGTAATGGAGAAAAGATGGAAGAGCATACAGAAAAACTGCCTGGAGAAGCCTATTCAAAAAATATCCGTGCTCGTTTTTGGATCACTGGTAACCATTCTGGCTACATTGGCATTGGTCGAATTGAGTTGTTAGAAAACATAGAGCAATATGGCTCAATCAGTCAAGCAGCTAAAAATATGGGGATGTCATACAAAAAAGCATGGAAACTTATTGAGGAGCTTAATCATATGTATGATGAGCCTTTAATTGTAAAAGTAAAAGGCGGTAAAGCAGGAGGCGGTAGCGAGCTAACAACAAAGGGTAAGCAATTAATAAAAGACTTTAAGAGAATAGAAACTAAACTATCACAGTTTTTACAAGAGTTATCCAATGGGCTTTAACCATTTTGGTGCTCTTAAGTTTAAAAACGGTGCATAGAGTTTGTCATGATTGGTTCATAAAATTTTAATAAAATATTTAACATGTTGATTTAAAAGAATTATTTAAGGTTGGCACTTTAATAGTTAAAGGGTTTGTGAATTTAATTTGTAAATACTTCTTGTTGGAGAGAAAAATGAAAAAAACATTCCCATTAAAATCACTAGCTCTTTCTTTAGCTGTTGCAGGAGCTGCATCAGTATCAATGGTTCCAGCTGCAGCGCAAGCAGGCGTTTCTGCAAATGCAGGTTTAGTTTCAACATACGTGTTCCGTGGTGTTTTGCAAACGGCAACTGAAAAAGCAACAGCTTCTGCTGGGCTTGATTATGAGCATGATTCAGGTTTCTATGTTGGAACGTGGGCTTCATCTTTAGATGATTCTTCAAATCTTGAATATGATTTGTATGGTGGTTGGTCTGGTACGGTTTCAGATATTGATTTAGGTTTGGGTGCAACTGGATATTATTATACTGGTAAGTTTGGTACTGGTGATGCTGAAAAGTTTGAAGAGTTTAATTTCTCAGCAGGCTATGGTCCTATCTCAATTGCTTATGATAATGGTACAACAGGTATCAAAGGTGGTTCAGATACTTGGTATACTCACAAAGCAATCTCTGGAACATATGCTGGTTTTACAGGTACTTACGGCCTTAATGAAGCAGAAGCTTCAAAAGATATAACGTATGTACAGTTGGACTATGGTTTTGAAATTGCAAAAAGTTTTGATGGAACAGTGTCATACATTAAGTCGATGGAAGATGGAAGTGATGATGCAGATTATTTAATCTTAGGTGTTACGAAATCATTTGATATTATGTAATTATTAAATTACAAAAAAAATTAGTTAAAGCCTTAAAAGCCAGTTGGTGTTAAATCAACTGGCTTTTTTGCTGTTTTGGATTTAAAACTACCAGGCCTGGTAAATGATTAAAATTAAATAGATTTTATTTGTAATTACATTTGAAAATAAAACTAAAATCTAATATAATTCCGCGTCTGTTAATCCTTCCCCCTTATTGCCCGTTAAACAGTAAGTTGATTTGGTTTAACAAATTTTAAATTGTTGAACCAAATCTTGGATTTGGATTATTTATTTGTAGGAACAAATTATGAAAACATTTGTTGCAAAACCAGCTGAAATTAAACGCGACTGGTATATTGTAGATGCAGAAAACAAGACTTTAGGTCGTTTAGCTGCAGAGATTGCTTTACGTTTACGTGGTAAGCACAAGCCAGAATATACACCTCATGCAGATTGTGGTGACTATATTGTTGTTGTTAACGCAGAAAAAGTTGCTGTTACAGGTAACAAGCGTAAAGATAAAATGTACCATCACCACACTGGGTTTATTGGTCATTTAAAATCAACTAACTTTGAAAAGTTAATTGACAAAGCGCCAAACCGTCCGCTTGAATTTGCGGTAAAAGGGATGTTGCCAAAAGGTCCATTAGGACGCGCAATGTTTAAAAAGCTAAAAGTATATGCTGGTACAGAACATCCGCATACTGCTCAGCAGCCAAAAAATCTAGACGTGTAATAAAGGAATATTAAAATGGCAACAGAACAATACTACGGAACAGGTCGTCGTAAAAGCTCAGTAGCTCGCGTATTCTTAAAAGCGGGTTCTGGTAAGATGACAGTAAACGGTCGTGATATCAATGAGTATTTTGCTCGTGAAACAGACTTAATGGTTATTAACCAATCTTTAGAAGCAACAGAAAATGTAGATAAGTTTGACGCTTATATCACTGTTTCTGGTGGTGGTACAACTGGTCAAGCTGGTGCTGTACGTCACGGTCTTGCTCGTGCACTTGTTGCATATGAAGAAGGAAATCGTCCTGCTCTACGTGCACGTGGTCTTCTTACTCGTGATGCTCGTCAAGTTGAACGTAAGAAAGTCGGTCTTCGTAAAGCACGTCGTCGCCCTCAGTTCTCAAAACGTTAATATATACAAAATATATTTTATATATTTACATATTGCATTTTGGTTCAAAAAACCCGCCTGGTTCGCCAGAGCGGGTTTTTTTATGTCTGCTTAAAAGTAAATATTAACCACGAGGGCACGGTGATTAAAAAGAAGGGTTGAAGAACTCGGTTGTAGAGACGAGAACGTAGCGAAGCAATTTATAAGGTATATACGGCTATAAACACTACCAGGCCTGGTAAAGTTAAAAACTTCGTGACTTCATGGTAAAAAAACTAAACGTCATTCCCAGGCTTGACCAGGGAATCTAAAACAGCAAAAAGAGATTATCGGGTCAAGCCCGATAATGACGACGGTGCTTGGTTTATTAACTTAAGGTTTGAGAAAATAAAATTTATTAGGCCTGGTAGTATTTAAAAAAACTTCGTCTCTTCGTGGTTCAAAAAAACAAACATCATTTCCTGGTATAAGAAACCGTCATTCCCTGGTTTGACCAGGGAATCTTAAACGGCAAAAAGAGATTATCGGGTCAAGCTCGATAATGAAGGTAGGACCAGGCCTGGTAAATTTTAGAAAAGCTTCACATTTTCGCACCTTTGTGGTTAATGCATGTTTTTATGTCTTCGTGTTTAAAAATGTACTGCTGTTAAAGCGGTGTTGCAAAAAAACAACACAAAAAAACTTTGTGGTTTTTTTTATAACTTGGGGTTGCACACAAAAGTTTTATTCCATATAGTGCATCACAAGCCTGCAAGCGTAGGCAGTTTTAACTAATTTAAGGATTTTCAAATGAAAAAGAATATTATCGCTCTAGCAATCGCTTCTGCAGTTGCCGCTCCTGTTGCAATGGCTGACGCTCCTGTAGTTTATGGTCAAGTAAATATGGCTACTGAACAGTTTGATGTATCAAATGCTGGTGCTCAAACTGACGCAAACAAAGCGGCTTCAGGTACGCAAGTAAATAACGTAGCTTCACGTGTTGGTGTTAAAGGTTCTGAAGATCTAGGTAATGGTCTTAAAGCAATCTACAAGATGGAATTCTCTGTAGATGTTGGTGGTTCTAACACACTAGGTAACCGTAACCAATATGTTGGTTTAGCAGGTGGTTTTGGTACAGTATTAATGGGTCGTCATGATACGCCTACTAAAATGATTCAAGCAAAAGATTTATTTAACGACGGTGTTGCGGATAACAATCCTATGGCTGGTGGTTTAGGTGCTTTCGGTAAAGGTATGGAAAACCGTGTAAACAACGTTTTAGCTTATGTTTCTCCATCTTTCTCTGGTATTAAGTTAATTGCAGCAATGGTACCTCAAGAAGGTTCTAATATGACTCCAGCTTCTGATGATAAAGAATCTTCATTATCTGATTTGTATTCTGTTGCTTTAACATACGGTTCTGCGAAAAAAGGTCTTTATTTAGCTGCGGGTATGGATTCAGCTTCTGATCAAACTACTGGTACAAAAGGTAAAGAAGCAAATCATACACGTTTAGTTGCTCAGTACGCTACTGGCGGTTTAATTGCTAACGCAATGTACCAAGACTTTGGTGGTGATGCTCTTGATGGTACAAATAAGAAAGGTACTGATGTTCAAGCTAACTTAGGTTATAAAATCGGTAAATTCATGCCTAAAGCTAAAATCTCTGTAGTTGACCGTGATGTTTCTGCACTTAAAGACTCTACTAACTACGCTGTAGGTCTTGACTATGCATTAGGTAAGAAAACTACTGGTTATGTAACTTACACTTCAATTGAAAATGATTTAGGTGTTAAAGATGATGATACTACTGTAGTTTCTGTAGGTCTTTTACACAAGTTCTAATCAAATGCTGTCGTAAGGCAGTTTGATTAAATTTTGTATCAAAACCTCGTCTATTATTTATTAATAGGCGGGGTTTTTTTTTAGCTAAATTCGTTATTTGTGTAAAGGGTTTTTATTAAAGTCTTTTTTACAGCTAATGGGTTTTGTATATACTGTTTTTAAATTGACTCATACAAAAGAATTTGGATTATTAAATGAAAAAAAGAGAATGCCAGCCTTGTACGGCATGTTGTGATGGCTGGGTACAAATTAAGGTTAAAGGTTGTGAAGCTTATCCTGGCAAGCCTTGTCCACATAGTACGGGGTCTGGTTGTGATGATTATATAAACAGGCCTGTAAACCCTTGCCAAGTTTTTGAGTGTGCTTGGGTTAAAGAGGGTTCAAAACTGCCTGGTAATTTTAGGCCAGATAAATCTGGTGCTTTAGTGATTGATGCTGCGTTTAACTGGCAAGGTTTACCTGTTGATGTAGCCGTGCCGGTTGGGCGTGAGATACCGCAAAAAACCTTAAAATGGTTAATGAATTATGCTGAAAAAAATATGCGACCATTGGTCTATCAACAACAAGACCCTGAATCTAAAGAAATAGAAAAATCGCCGTTAACCTTAGCATACGGTCCGCCAGAGTTTCAAGAATGGGTGTTGCAACAACAAAAACTGGGCGTATCGCTATGGTAAATTACCAGGTCAGGTAAAAGTCAATATTTGTATTTAGTAGTAGAATTCGTTTATTATAAAATTGTGGTTTATTTAAATTACTTAGTAACATAGAAATGATTATAAATATATGAATAACCAAAAAATAAAACAATCTGGTTTTATTGTGTTAACAGGTTTGCTATTGTTAGTTTTGGGGGCTGCTTTATGGTTTGGGACAGTTTCTAATATGCGTTCTGAATCAATAAAAACAGGTATGCAAAATGAGCATGTCTTAGAGTTGAAGCGAATTAAAGAACGAATGTTGGCTTATGCTGTAATGCAACCTGAAATTTTTGCAACTAATTCTGGTTCTACAGTAAGACGTAATCAAGTTGATATTCCAGGGCCAGGGTACTTTCCTTGTCCAGATACAAATGGAGATGGAAACTCAAATGCACCTTGTGGTGCAGGTGTAGCATTTGTAATGGGATTGATTCCAGAACGTAATAGTACTAGTAACTACACATTTTTGGATAGCAATCAAGATATTGGTAAGTATTGGTATGCTGTTGATTCCAGATTTTTAACACAAAATTCAGATTATATTTACGCTGGTGAACAAAAGCGCTTTGTACCTCTTAATAGAGCATCGCCTGCATTGGCCAGTTTAACTCTAGATGGTAGAGCAGATATTGTTATGGTGCTTATGTATGCTGGTGACACGCTTAAAACTCAGCAACCAAGTCAACCTAGTGTTGCAAATGTTGCAAATTTTTTAGAACAAGATAATTCTAATGGTGATGCGAGCTTTATTTCTGTTTTTGATGACCCTGCTCCTGTTGCCAATAACCCAAGATTCAACGATTACGTTATACCCATTACTAGAACTGAATGGAATGCGGCTGTTTTAAGCCGTGTTAGTCAAGATGAAATGACAGGTACTACTGCTGGAACAGCACCAGATAATGTACCTGATTTATGTAACATTGTAACTCCTGCAGATTTACACTGGTTTAATGATTGTTTCTATACTGCGGCTTCCCCTGGCAACCCACTTCCTTTTGCCTGTACATTAGACGCAGGGGCTGCTGGTGATAACTTATACGGACAGGGATGGAGATCTGAATTAGGATGTCCACCATGATTGCTTTAAATAGGAATAAGCAAAAGGGTTTTTCTTTGCTTGAGTTAGCAATAGCGTTGACTTTAATTGCGATTTTATTGTATGGCGCTACTGGATCTTTAAATAAAATAGATGATTATGATGATTATGCACAAAACCGCATATTTATGAATAAAGTTCATGATGCTCTTTTAACTTATGTGCAGGTAAATCATTTTTTACCATGCCCAGATTCGGATGGAGATGGACTTGAAAATAGGGATGCAGCAAATCCTGCTTGGTGTGATCAGGTAGCGGGAACTTTGCCCTATTTGGATCTAGGCCTATCGAGTACAGATGTTTGGGGTTCTCCTTTGTATTATGCTGTAAACAGTGATACTGATAGTGCTGATATTATTGATCCTAATAAGTCTGCTAGCTATTTTAATCGATCAGGTGCCCCCGCCGTTGGATTTGATTATGATACCCCTCCATTTGGCTCAAATAATGGTACTGGAAACTATACAGTTTGTAATGAAAGGGCACTCTTTTGTAATGGGGCAACACCAGCAGATGAGCTTAGTGAGATTGCCGCTATTGCTGTTGTTATAAGTTACGGTAAAAACGGTGCCGAAACATGGGCTGGTAATCCAGGTGGCAACGCAGAAGTTGAAAATACTAATGGTAATAATAATATTTTTTGGCAAGGGCAAGGCAGTGATGTTCAAGGCTCTAATTTTGATGACCAGTTGATTTGGCTTACAGGGTATGAGGTTAAGTATTCAGTTATTAAGTCAGGGGCCGTATTAAATTAAGTTTTTTTGCATAGGGCAGTGTGCAGTTGCTTTTATATCTAATACTTAGTTATTAAAAGTTTATCAGTAAGTAAACATGCATTAATTATATAGAAATTAACCAATCCGAATATGGGACGATTGTTATGAACAATATACTTTGGAATAGTAAAAAGAAATATGCCGTCAGAGGTTTTTCTTTAGTAGAGGTTGCTGTTGTCCTTGCGATTTTGGGCGTGATTGCAGCAGGCTCTATTGGTGTGTATTCAGAACAAAGAACACACGTACTTTGGAAAGAAGGCGACTCTAGGTTAGCATCAATTAAGTCAAGTCTATTGAAGTTTGTAAAAACTAACAGCTACATGCCTTGCCCGGATAATACGATACCACCCGATGGCTTTGAAGATAGAAATCTAGATGCGACTTGTCAAGCTGATACAGGTAATGTACCTTTTAATAATTTAGGTTTAACTGCGGCTGATGTTCAAGATAGTTGGGGTAATAATATTGTTTATGCAATAAATCATAATGCCACTAATCCTGTAAGTATGGCTAACTGCCCATTAAGTTCAGCATGTTACTTTAACAATACCAGGCCACCTATGTTTGATTTAACTACCTTACCTGTAATGGGCAACCCTGGTGTAAATAACCTTCGTGTTTGTAATGGTGCGGCATGTGGACCTGCTACTGCACCGGCCAACATTAATGCGGATGCCTTGATTGCAGTATTGGTAGCTAAAAATGAAAACGGAAACCTACCATTGGCTCAGTTAAATGGTGCAGAACAAGAAAATGATAACGGAGATTTATATTTTGTACAATCTCAATACTCTAAAACGCCGCATTACGATGATTTGTTAACGACAATATCTGCTAATGAACTAAAGGATAGGTATGAAAACGAGATTGTTGAGCTTAATCGAAATGGCGATCCTGCCAATCCGCCCCCCCCCCCTGACAATCCTTTTGATGGAGTAACTGTTGATATAGCAGGTGGTAACGGTGATGATAATCGTTTCTCAAAAAATATAGGAGTTAATATAGAGTCTGGCACACTTAAATTTGGTGCTGATAATGCAGGTAAAACCGTAACATTAACATTTAATACTAAAGTGACGGGTGGTTGGGAAGATGCTGATGCCCTGAATGAGGGAGTAGCAGCTGAAAGAGATAGATACGGAAACCTTGAAACTCAAGATAGATTTATCGTAGGATTAAACAATGATGTAAATCAAATAGTTTACGATACGGCAAGTGCTACTAACCCTAGAGATGGTAGATTGGACGTAGATAATATAGCTGAATACATGGGTAACCCCAATCAAGATCAGTATTATTATTATGATGCTAATGATGATCGGGATAATACTTGGTATGAGTATGCTTCTTATAATGTTGCACTGGATGAAAATGGTGATTTAAAAGTTGATTTTGCAAATTTTTCAACAGCTTTAGATGAAAAGGTGCAAGTGTCTGATGTTAAGGCAGTTTTATATACTGCACCAACGGTAATGCCAGACTTTCCAAATGCCAAGCCAATTGATGCTATTCCTGAAACAAGTGTCTTTAAGTGGGTTGAGCCGGAACCGACAACTGGTTCAGGTTCAACAGTTTCTTCAGGTGCTTATTAGATGATAATACAAAATAAATATAAAGGGTTTTCTCTGATAGAAATGGCTGTGGTTTTAGCTATAGTGGGTGTCCTTATTACTGGTATACTTAGTTTTACAGGTGAATTTAGAGCCGTTTCAAAGCAAAATATATCTGAAAAAAAGCTTAAAGATATAAAAGCACAGCTTATTAAGTTTGCAATGATTAATAAGTATTTACCTTGTCCTGGTAATAACGGCCGAGAGGATAGAGCTCTAACAGGTGAGTGTAATAATACCTCTGGTGAGGTTCCTTACCTTGATATTGGTTTTAAAAGGGATGATGTTGTTGACTCTTATGGAAACTTTATTCGTTATGCAATAAACCAAAATGCTAATAATCCAGCTTTAATTTGTAACAATGCAAGTTCAGCGAGCTATTTTTGTAATAGCACGCCTGGTACAGCAGTCTTTGATTTAACCAATACTCCACCTATTGCTGGTAATGATGGTCTTGGTAACTATACCGTTTTAAATTCAACCGGAGGTATTGATTCAAATACGGCAATTGTAGTGTTAGTTGCCTATAATGCAGATGGTGAGCAAACACTTACCGCGGCGGCACCAAATAGTTGTCAAGCTGGTGTAGTACTTCCAATTAATATAGAAAATTGCGATTTAGACCTGCTATACAACAAAGCCCAACAAAGCACTGATAACGTAAACTTTTTTGATGATTCAATTGAAACAATTACAGGCTATGAAATAAAGTCTACAGCATTATCACCAATAACAGTATGGAATAATTCAACTGTTCCAAGCAGTGTATTACCGCCAACTTACAGAGGGTATGATCTAACACCAGGTGCATACCTGCCAAATGATTCAACTAGCGAACGAGATGTCATTAAAGTTGATCATAATGTTGCTGATTCGCTTAGTCTAGGTAAGGGAGATGACGTGGTGCTTATGGGTGGCAGTCTAGCTTCAAAGCTGGAGTACAACAACAAAACCGGTAAGATCACGAGTAATGGTGATAAGGCTGATTTGGATACTGGTGATGGAAATGACAGTGTTTATATAGGTGAAGAAGCGTATTCAAATGTTCAGCTCGGTGATGGGGATGATCAATTTATTCTAGGATCAGATTTAATCGCAGATTTATATGCCGGAGCAGGTAATGACCAAATTTGGATTCAAGGAAATATTAATTCAGGTTCAAACTTAGACTTAGGTTCTGGCGATGATGTTTTGTGGTTAGGAAATGCTGATGACCCGAATTCAGGTTTATTAAATCGAGCTATTGATGGCGGAGATGGTACTGATATTTTAGTTTTAGAAAATTATAAAACTGTTGATGAATTTCAAGCCAAGAACAATCTTTATGATTTAATTCATTTTGAATACATTGTCTTTGCAGATGATGGAACAGGCCATAGAGATTATTGCACTTATACAGTGGATTGCTATAAATAAATGGTAGTTTAAGTTTGAATCATAAACAAGTCTTATTAGTAGATGATGACCCAGCATTACGCAGTATGCTGGGTTTTTCTTTAGAGAGTTCTGGTTATTTGGTTTCTGAGGCTGAATCTAGAGTTCAAGCGGTTCAATTTTTACAAAATACGCCTTATCCCATTATTGTTCTAGATATGGGAATGCCCCCTAATGAACATACTCCTGAAGAGGGTGTTGCCGTTTTAGAGTGGCTTAAGCTTAATCAATCCCATGCTAAAACCATAGTGCTAACAGGTCAAAACCCTGAATCAACTTCCTATACGGCTCTAAAACATGGTGCCTTTGACTTTTTACAGAAGCCAGTCACTTCTGAAAGTTTAATTCAAGCGGTTAAAAGAGCGGCAATGTTTTATGAGCAAGAAGAAAAGCTACGCCATCAAGAAGGCTTTCATAAAGTACAGATTGATGCAAGTTTGGGTGAGGGTGTAAAACAGGTTAGAAATAAGGCAGAAGAAAAGTTACTAAGGCAAGTTTTAGCTGATACAGATTTTAATGTTCATGAGGTGGCACGTCGTTTAGGATTAAAGCGAGAAAACGTCTATTATTTAATTAAAAAATATGAGATTCAACGTGGCGATTAATAATGATTAATCAAAATTTAATGTTTAACTTGCTTCTAGGCATTACTAATGATTGATGAAATATCAGTAAGTGTTGCTAAATGGTTGTGGCTAGCTTTAGTTATTATTGGTGTGTCGCTTTTTTTTACCGCCTATTATTTTAGACGTCAGTCAAAAAGATTAAATAGGGCATTATCTGCTTTATATGAGTTAAATCATGCATGTGAACAAGATGCATTAGATTTTTTTAACCAGGCCTGGTCAATTTTAAGTACAGTTGGCTGTATAGGGCTTAAAGCCAATATAGAATGGTTTGGTGAAAGGAAGACCGTTGATAAAGGCTCGGCTGATGGTCGTTTATTTAATAAACAATCCTATTTAGTCCATCGCGATGATATGCGTTTTGAGATTATTTTTTATATTACTAGAGAAGCAAATCAGCTTGAAAGCTTAACCGGCTTGGTGTTAAAAACCTTTATTAATATCCTTGAGCAAGACCTAGTGCTTAAGCAAGCAGAGATTCTTACCTCACAAAAAAGGCTTGAGCGTTATCAGCTATTTGTGCAGCATGAAATCAAAAATATTGCTCAGTTCATTCAATTGCTTTCTGAGCAAGTACAAGTTATCCAAGATGATAATCAAAAGATTAAATTGGTTGAACGATTAGTTAGTACACTGCCCGTAATGGCTCAGCGAGCAAGGAAAACCATTGATCACATGAAGCAACCATTGTCTGAGTTTTATGAAGGCAATGTTTACACGTTAAAAGATTTAATTAACGATGTGGTTGAAATGTATGGTTTACAAGCCAATATAGAGGGCAATGTCTCTACCAAATTACCTCGCCAAGTTTTATTAGAAGTCTTAAAGAATATTTTAGGTAATTTTAGAGATCATCCAACCTCTAATTTGCCTATTCAAATATCGATTACTCAAGATGCTTTTGAACAAAAAATTAAGCTCACTATCAATAGTCATAAAATTAACGATGAAGAGTTTTTGTCAGAAAGAATGTTTGAACCTTTTTGGACAACCAGTGAAAGTGGAATGGGGTTGGGTTTATTTCTATCTAGAGAATTATTAAAGCAGTTAGGTGGAGCAATATACTTTTACCAAAATGAAACCAAAGAATTTGGTTTTACAGTTGAATTACCAGGCCTGGTAGATTAATCTTTAAGATTAAACGTTCATGGCAAGTGAATTTAGTGTTTTTAGTTAAAAAATGAGGGAGTAAAAAATTTTTACTCTTTTTTTTATTTTTTTTCTCTGTAAGATACAAAATACACAAAACGTGTAAATGTTTTATACATATAAAAGGAAGATACTTATGCAAGTTAAAAACTTACAAGCACAAAAAGGTTTCACATTAGTTGAAATCGCGATCGTATTAGTTATCATCGGTTTACTATTAGGTGGTGTACTTAAGGGTCAAGAACTTATAACCTCAGCTAAAATCAAAAACGACACAGATTCACTTGTTGGTTTACAAGCTTCAACTTATGCATACCTTGATCGTATGGGTTACTATCCTGGTACTTTGCGTGCAGCAACTCCAAATAATGCAGCCGTAAATAAAACTCAAATTGTCGGAAGAACTACTACTTCAAATGCAGGTTTTAGTGGTGTTGTTGGTACGGCTGTCCCTGGTAATTTCTTTGAAGATTTAGCTACTCAAGGTTTTGTAAAAGATCCTAATATAGGCACCAAACTTGATGAAAATGGTGGTTTTACTGCTGGTTTTGCTTCGGCTGGTGCTACGGGAACTGTGCCAGTGGAAGCTAACCAAAATTATATATGTATAGACTACACTGCTGGTATAGCAAATGGTGAAGAAATTTTACGAGGTATGGATCTTAAGTTGGATGATGGTAACCCAGCTACTGGTAAATTTAGATATGATACAACTGGGGCAGCTGCCGCCGCTTCTGGTTGTTTTGAAATGTAATTGCCACTATTGATTAGTGATACATTAGCCCCGTTATACGGGGTTTTTTATTTCTTAATTTTTTATTTATGAAGGTGCTCTTTCATTAATCAATACTTTATTAAGTAATGTAAGTTTTATGAAAGCTTAAAATAATTGTTTTATAAGTCAGGATGCAATTGAGCAAATCATGGTACTTTTTTTCAAGATTTGTATGACCAGGGGTTTATTACTAATCCTGAACCTTCTGCGGCTTTAGTTGATCCGGGGATTTATTTTGCAACATTTTTACCTGAAACGGGTAATATTGGTTTAACCAGCGGTACTATTTTAGGTAAAAATCAAGCGTGTGTTACTTTATTAAGTAAGGACCATGCGAGGCAGTTGGACATATCTTTAGATGATGGAGTATGGAATACAGGAACTATCCGTTCTGATTCTGATTTTGATACAGCAGAAACCCATACTATGTGTTTACAAATCTAATATTTAATTGAATGTTAAAGATAATTGATTTTACCAGGCCTGGTAATTCTATTTTTATCACAAGTTTTCTTTTTATTCTTTCTCTATGTTAGAATACGCGACCCGAAATGATTCTAATAAAAATTCTGTATATTCAGATAGATAGAATCAAAATTAGTGCCTTTACCCTTATTATTTTTACGGAATTTATATGTCTCAAACCACACCATTTACCGGCGGTCTTTATGTGATTACTTATGGTTGTCAGATGAATGAGTATGACTCTGACAAAATGGCCAGCCTATTAGAAAAAACCTATGGTTTAAAGCTGGTAACCGAGCCAGAAGATGCGGATGTGGTTTTGATGAACACTTGTTCCGTGCGTGAGAAAGCTCAAGAGAAAGTGTTTTCTGAGTTAGGTCGTTGGACTAAATGGAAAGCTAAAAAGCCAAACCGTGTCATTGGTGTGGGTGGATGCGTTGCTTCGCAAGAGGGTAAAGTCATTCGTCAGCGTGCACCAAGTGTTGATGTGATTTTTGGCCCACAAACGTTACACCGTTTGCCAGCGATGATTGATGAAGCCCTAAGAGTTCGTGGTGATGATTCAATTAAAAAGAAAAAGGCGGTAATTGATATCTCATTTCCAGAGATTGAGAAGTTTGATAATTTGCCTGAACCTGAAGTAAATGGTGTTTCTGCAATGGTATCCATTATGGAAGGTTGCTCTAAATATTGTACTTTCTGTGTGGTGCCTTATACTCGTGGAGAAGAGGTTAGCCGACCATTTGAAGACGTGATGCATGAGATTCGTGTTTTAGCAGAGCAAGGTGTCCGAGAAGTTAATTTACTTGGGCAAAATGTTAATGCGTATCGCGGCTTAATGGCAGATGGTGAAATTGCCGATTTAGCAATTTTAATGCATGCAATTAGAACAATTGATGGGATTGACCGTATTCGTTTTACCACCTCGCATCCAAATGAAATGACTCAAAGCATTATTGATTGTTATGGTGAAATTCCCGAGCTAGTTTCTCACTTGCACCTGCCAATTCAATCGGGTTCAGATAAAGTATTGGCGATGATGAAACGAAACCATATGGTGTTGGAATATAAATCAACTATTCGTAAAGTTAGAGCGTTACGTCCAAACTTGTCTCTATCTGGTGATTTTATTATTGGTTTCCCTGGCGAAACCTGTGATGATTTTAAAGAAACCTTAGCTTTGGTTGAAGAGTTAAATTACGACCGCTCATTTAGTTTTATTTACAGTGAACGACCAGGTACACCTGCGGCAGGTTTTCCTGATGATGAGCCTATGGAAAAGAAAAAACGTCGTTTATTTGTTTTACAAGAACAGCTTAATAAACAAACTCAAGCCATTAGTGATGGCATGATCGGTACAATACAAAAAGTGTTGGTAGAACGCTTATCACGTAACTCGTTTAATGAAGTAGCTGGTCGTACTGAAAATAACCGAGTGGTTAATTTTGAAGGTTCGCCAGACTTAATTGGTCAGTTTGTTGATGTGGAAATTACCGAGGCTTTAACAAACTCTTTACGCGGCAAAGTGGTCGCAACTCCTGAAGCAGATAAACATCAAGCTCCGCAATATTATGCGTTGTAATTTTGCATTAATCTATATCTCTTACCATATTGTGAATTTTAGGCATAATTAAACCAACATTTTGTTGGTTTTTTTATTATGATTTCATCTTAAGACCATATTTTAAAAGCGTATTTTAAAACCTTAATCTAGAGGCTTACTTTGCCAGCATTACATACTATTCAGTTTTCACTTTACCCAGAAGACAATGAGCGTTTACAAAACTTGTTGGGTTGGCATAATGAACACTTTGACCAAATAGAACTGCGTTTAGGCGTCGAAGTCAATTCACGTGGTTTTAATCTCTCGGTAACCGGTTTGGCGGATCGTATTGTTAAAGCCGAGCAAGTGATTAGAGATTTATATGACTCTACGGCTCAAGAAACATTAACTCCAGAGACTATTCATTTACGTTTGCATGAGCTGGGTTTAGAAACCGATAGAGCTTTTGACGCTGAACAGGTTTTAATTAAAACTCGGCGTAAAACCATTAAAACCCGTAACCCAAACCAGGCAAGTTACATTCAAGCTATTCAAAAATATGATGTGAATTTTGGTATTGGTCCTGCTGGTACAGGTAAAACCTATTTGGCAGTGGCATGTGCCGTTGAAGCGTTAGAAAATGAAAAGGTTCGCCGAATCATTCTTACCAGGCCTGCCGTTGAAGCGGGTGAAAAGCTCGGTTTTTTACCTGGTGACTTAAGCCAAAAGGTTGACCCTTACCTAAGACCTTTATTTGATGCATTATTTGAAATGATGGGCTTTGAAACGGTAGAGCGTTTAATGGAAAAAAATGTCATTGAAGTCGCTCCTCTCGCTTTTATGCGTGGCCGTACTTTAAATGAATCATTTATTATTTTGGACGAAGCTCAAAATACCACTACCGAACAAATGAAAATGTTTTTAACGCGTATTGGCTTTGGTTCAACGGCAGTGATTACGGGTGATATTACCCAATGTGATTTACCTAGACACCAAAAGTCGGGTCTACGTCACGTTATTGAAGTGCTTGATGGAGTAGAAGGCATTGGCTTTAGTTTTTATCAAGCCCAAGATGTGGTTAGACATTCCATGGTCCAAAAAATTGTAACGGCCTATGATAAATATGACCGTAAGCAACAAAAGCTCAATGAGGCTTCAGGCAAAAAATAAAACTCATTTGCTTAATGATTAAATTTTTTTACAGTTGGTAAGGGGCAAAAACATGTTAGATATCGATTTGCAGTGGGGCATTGAAGAGCAAGCGATTCCTACCTTAGAGCAGTGTCAAAAATGGGTACATCTTAGTATCTTAGAACCACGCTCGTTTGAACCTGTAGAGATGACAATCCGTATTGTTGATGCCGAAGAGAGTCAAGCACTCAACTTTGAATATCGCGGTAAAAATAAACCCACCAACGTATTATCATTTGAATTTGAACAGCCACCAGGCCTGGTAGATTTGGGAGAAGAGCTTCCTTATCTTGGTGATTTGGTTATTTGTGCTGAAGTAGTGGCTCAAGAAGCAAAAGAACAAAATAAATCTTTAGAGGCCCATTGGGCTCATATGATTGTGCATGGCACCTTGCATTTGCAAGGCTATGACCATATAGATGACGATGATGCCGAAGAGATGGAAGCCCATGAAATAGAGATTATGCAAAATTTGGGTTATGGCAATCCTTATGAAGAATAGTTAAATAAAAAATTAACAAATAAAGATACCCAATAAAGAATAATCTAAATACAATTTTTTTAATGTTTTAAAGTTTTTATTACGTTGAGAACGATGAAAAAGAGAAGGAAATATTTCTTTTCTCTGTAAACGTAGTTCTTAAAGTAAATACTAGAGTAAAGGTGAGAAAAAGAAATGAGTGACAGTAGTAGCGGCTCTTCGTGGTTAGAGCGTCTTGGAAAAGTATTTTCAGATGAACCGGAGAGTCGAGAAGAACTAATAACTGTTTTAAAAGATGCACAATCACAAGGTGTGCTTGATGCAGATGCATTGTTAATGATTGAAGGGGTTTTGGATGTGTCTGAAGCCCGAGTGCGAGACATTATGATTCCTCGTCCGCAAATTGAAATTATTGATGCAAATGATAGTTTAGAGTCAATTTTAGAGACTATGTTAGAGAGTTCTCATTCACGTTATCCTGTTATGTTGGATAAAGAAATTGTTGGAATTTTACTCGCCAAAGACGTTTTACGTGCGGTTGTAAAAGGTGAGTTAAATGATAAAGATGATTTGCAAAAAATTTACCGTGAAGCCAATTTTATTCCTGAAAGTAAGCGTTTAAATGTTCTGTTAAGAGAGTTTAAATCTAGCCGTAATCACTTAGCATTGGTTGTTGACGAATATGCTGAATTAGCGGGCCTGGTAACCATTGAAGATGTGTTAGAACAAATTGTTGGTGATATTGAAGATGAACACGACATTACCGAAGATGAATGCATTCAAAAACGTGCAGGAGGAGCTTATTCTGTTCAAGCTTTAACAACGATTGAAGAGTTTAATCAGTTTTTTGGTACAGAAATCGAAACCGAAAATACTGAAACCATGGGCGGGTTTTTAAGTTCAGAATTAGGTCATGTTCCTGTGGTGGGTGAAGAGATAGAAACCCACGGTATTGTTTTTAGAGTATTAAAAGCTAGTGATCGCCGTGCAGAGCTGTTTGAAGCAAAACCTGTTCAGAATGACGAGACTGAGAATGCATCTACTGAAAACAACACTGTTTCAAACGATGTTAGTTCAGAGAATGTAACGTCATAATTATGGTTTAACAAGTACCTAAAAATAAATCAAATATTAAAGTGCTAAGAGATATTTGAATAAACCATAAATATGAAAAAGGTTTATTCAACGCTCTGATAATAAAGGACAGTCTTTTTGAAATCGGCTTTTGCTTTTTTAAAAAAAGTATTTACACCCAATAAAACACATCTAATCTCCTTTGCTTTGGGTCTGTTAAGCGTTTTTGCTTTTGCTCCGTTTAATCTCCCTCCATTAATGCTAGCCTCTATTGCTGGGCTATTTATGCTTTGGTTAGAAGCAAAATCAAGGTTTGAAGCTGCAAAAATCGGTTTGTGGTTTGGGCTTGGGCAATTTGGCTTAGGCGTAAGCTGGCTCTTTTCTAGCATGTATTTCTATTCTGGCGTTATGTTGCCAGTAGCCGTGGTGCTTACATTCTGCTTTGTGCTGTTCTTAGCATTATCGGTTGCTCTTGGCGGTTGGATTGCTCAGTATTTTAAAAATCCAAAATCTCCAGGCCTGGTATTGGTTTTACTGTTTCCAGCTGTATGGGTTTTGCTTGAGTTGGTTCGCTCAACCATTTTTGGTGGTTTTCCCTTTCTGTTAAGTGGCACCAGTCATGTTGATACCTGGTTAGACGGCTATGCACCTCTGTTAGGTGTTTGGGGTGTGAGCTGGATGGTTGCCATGTCAGCTGGTTTGCTTTTATGGTTGTTTAAAGAAAGAAGTTGGGTGAGAGCCAGTATTACCTTATGTTTGATTTGGTCAACTGGTGGTTTATTACAAAATGTAAATTGGGTGCATCCTATTGGTAAGCCGATAGAAGTGGCGTTGATTCAAGGTAATATTGCTCAAGAAAAAAAGTGGTTACCTGATGAGTTTTATCCCACCTTAAAAACCTATATTGGTTTAACCAAAAAAAATATGGATGCTGATGTTATTGTTTGGCCAGAAACCGCCATACCAGCCTATTACGATGTAGTAGAAAAAGGTGCGTTAAAAAGCTTTATTAAAGATGCAAAATTGCTCAATACCGATATTTTAGCCGGTGTCATTGCAGGTGGCGAAAACTCTGAAAACTACTATAACGCTTTAATTAATGTGCATAATCCAGAGCAACGTTACTATAAAAAACATCTTGTACCGTTTAGTGAGTTTTTCCCATTTAGTAGCGTGTTTGCTTTTGTAAGTGGTTTGTTTGATATTCCTTTTGCTGAGTTTACAGCAGGCGATGATAATCAAAAACTATTTAAATTAGGCGGCCAAGAGGCCGGGTTAAGTGTCTGTTACGAGATGGCATTTGGTGAAGAGTTGGCAGAATCTTTGCCGCAAGCAAAATATCTCATTACGGTCAGTAACGATGCTTGGTTTGCCGGTACTTTTGAACCAGCACAACAATTACAAGAAGTGCAAATGCGAGCGATAGAGCTAGGTCGAGAAATAGCGAGAAGTACCAATACAGGTTATACCGCAATAGTAGATATTAAAGGCAATATTAAGGCCCAAATTCCAGCATATCAAGAAGGTGTTTTGCGTGGTGATGTTCAACCCTATGACGGCTTAACCTTTTATGCCGAATGGAAAACCTTGCCGATTCTGTTTTTGCTCTTTACCTACTTTGGATTTTTAATAGCAAAACGTTACTTTTTAAAAGGTCGCTTTTAAAATTTTGTTTTAACAAAAATAATTATTTATAACTAAAGACTCGCCGCTCAATGAGTATTGAACGAGCTTTTCTCATTATTTGGTATGCTCATGAAATCACAGCAAAATTTATTTAATAAAATAAATCTTTTTGTACAAAAAGATGCTGAGTCAGGTTTGACTCAAATTGTCACCGTTCTTAGATTGTTTTTTATTGTTTTTATGGTGGTTTATCTTGCGGCTTGTATCTTTAGTATTTCTAGCAAATTATTAGATTTTATTTTGGTTCAAGGTGTTTTAGACTTTCCGTCAATAAAGATTCTATTAACTGATGCACTGTTTACTCTAATCGTACTAGCGATTGTAAAAGCACTTTTTATTAAAAGTAGTTTTGATTACGCACTTACATTTTTAGAAATTGCCTTTGTGGTGGTCATAAGAAAGCTGATTTTATTAGATACTGTACCAGATGAAAATATGACATTACTGATATTAGGTGGTGTTTCAACGGCGTTCTTTATTTTGATTATTTACATACACAATCTAAAACGCCAGTGGCTACAAAAAGAAGCTGTGATTGAAGCTGAAGGCCATAAAAGTGAAGAAAACAGTAAAGTAAATTGATTGGATTTTCTGAGGTGTTGAGAGCTTAAAGCCATAAAGAGTCATGTAGAGGGTGATGAGCAAAGCCGAGTGAAAAAGGTAATTTGCCTTTTCTGAACTCTCTGTAAATACACTAAAAAATGTGTATTTACAGAATGATTTGTTTAAATCTATGGTTTAGTTTTTATTCGTGTGTTTTTGAAAATACAGGGTGGTTTTCATCCATAGCGGCCGCTAAACGGTAACGAAGCAAGGTAATATTGGTCGGATCAGCTAAAGTCAGTGCTTTATCTGCTAAGTATTTCTCTAAGATAGGCAAATCCATTTCAATAAATTCTTCAACGCCTTGTTCTGCCTCAGCTAAATATTCCGCAGTTTGCTCAAGGTCAGCTTTTAAATCTTCTTGAACACGTTTAAATTCTTCTGCAGTTAGCTCAGCCAATGCGTGGTCAGCTTGCTCGGCTTTTTCAATACCTTCACCCAAAGTTTCCCAAGTTTTATTTTCTGTTTTAATCACAAACTCTTTAGCGTGATTTAAAAGAGTACGGTACGCCACAAGCATTTTATTTTCGCTCATTATTTTCTCCTGTTAAGTAGGGTCTGTTAAATATCCATACTTGATTCTGTTGCAGCTTAAAAATCCAGCAATCAAGGCACTCAGAGTGATTTTTGGTCATTCCAAATAAGTGATGAGTAACACTGAGTGTTGGGTTTTTAAGAGCAACCTGTAGAGCCAACCCCATTTTTACTCCAGCTGCGTTAAAAATTCGCTCAAATATAATGATTGTTTCACGCTCTTTTTGCCTTGCTGGATGCAAAAATGGATTTGGCAGAATCTAATTATGAATTTTCAACAGACCCTGATTGTTTCCACTATAATATTGAACTTATTTAATTTAATTAGCAAGTTCAAAATTGGTCTTGCAATAATCGTTTAAAAAGCAGAAGAAATACACCATGTCAGAAGTGCAATACAACCCGCAACAACTTGAAGCAGATATCCAAAAAACTTGGGACGAAAACCAGACCTTTGTGGTAACCGAAGATGAGAGCAAAGAAAAATATTATTGCCTGTCAATGTTTCCATACCCAAGCGGAAAATTGCATATGGGGCACGTCCGTAACTATACGATTGGTGATGTTATTTCTCGCTTTCAACGTATGCAAGGTAAAAATGTACTTCAGCCAATGGGTTGGGATGCATTTGGTCTTCCAGCTGAAAATGCCGCCATGCAACATAATGTTGCACCCGCTAAATGGACGTATGAAAACATTGATTACATGCGTAACCAATTAAAGTCGCTTGGTTTAGGGTATGACTGGACTCGTGAAGTAGCTACTTGTCATCCTGAATACTATCGTTGGGAGCAGTGGTTATTTACTAAACTAATGGAAAAAGGTTTGGTTTACCGTAAATTGTCTGTAGTGAACTGGGACCCAGTCGATATGACCGTTTTAGCGAATGAGCAGGTTATTGATGGTAAGGGTTGGCGTTCTGGTGCACCAGTTGAGCGTAAAGAAATTGCTCAGTGGTTTTTACGTATTACCGATTACGCCGAGGAGTTATTAGAAGGTTTAGATAAGCTAGATGGCTGGCCAGAACAGGTTAAAACCATGCAGAAAAACTGGATTGGTAAATCTACAGGCCTGCAAATCTCTTTCCCTATTGTTGGTCAAGAAGATCAAACATTAGATGTTTACACCACTCGCCCAGATACCTTAATGGGAGTGACTTATGTAGCAATTGCTTCAGATCATCCAATTGCTCATAAGGCCTCAATCAACAACGAACCTTTAGAGCGTTTTATTGAAGAGTGCTCGCATATCTCAACGGCGGAAGCCGACATGGAAACCATGGAGAAGAAAGGTGTAGATACCGGAATTAGAGTCACACACCCAATAACAGGTGAAGTTGTGCCAGTTTGGGCGGCTAACTTTGTATTAATGGGTTATGGAACGGGTGCAGTAATGTCAGTTCCTGCACATGATCAACGTGATTATGAATTTGCTAAAAAATATAACTTAGATATCAAAGCGGTAATTGCACCGAATGCCGACGAAATGGCTGATGTCTCTGAACAAGCTTTTACCGAAAAAGGTATCTTAGTAAACTCTGGTCAGTTTGATGGCTTAAAGTCTAAAGATGCTTTGCATGCTATGGCAAAAGCACTGGGCGAGAAGAAAATAGGTGATAAGAGCCTAGGCGAAAAACAGACAAACTATCGCTTGCGTGACTGGGGTATTTCTCGTCAGCGTTATTGGGGTTGCCCAATTCCGGTTATTTACTGTCCAGCCTGTGGAGCATTGCCTGTACCTGAAGATCAGTTGCCTGTACGTTTGCCTGAAGACGTGGTGCCAGATGGTTCAGGTTCGCCATTGGCTAAAATGGACAGCTTTAAAAACTGCGAATGCCCTCAGTGTGGTGGCCGAGCTAAACGTGAAACCGATACCTTTGATACCTTCTTTGAGTCATCTTGGTATCACGCTCGTTATACCTCAAAAGATAACGACAAAGCGATGTTAGATGAGCGTGCTGATTACTGGGCGCCAGTCGATCAATATATTGGTGGTATTGAACACGCCATTTTGCACTTGTTATATGCACGTTTCTTCCACAAGTTAATGCGTGATCAAGGGTTGGTTAACTCAGACGAGCCATTCAAAAACCTACTAACCCAAGGTATGGTATTACTTGATGGTTCTAAGATGTCTAAATCAAAAGGCAATACTGTTGACCCGCAAGGCTTAATTGAAAAGTTTGGTGCTGATACGGTTCGTCTATTCATTATGTTTGCCGCTCCTCCAGAGCAAAGTTTAGAGTGGTCTGATAAAGGGGTTGAAGGGGCGTATCGTTTCTTAAATCGTGTATGGCGACAAGTGCATTCACATTTAGAGGCAGGCCTGGTAAAACCGGCAACTTCTTCAGAGGGCTTAAGCAAAGAAGCCAAAGCCTTACGTTTGAAAGTGCATGAAACCCTACAGAAAGTCACCGATGATATGGGGCGTCGTCAAACCTTTAATACTGCGATTGCTGCGTGTATGGAGTTAATGAACGAAGTTTCTAAATTCACTGAAACAAGCGATTCAGGTCGTTCGGTAATGCAAGAAGCTTTAGAGATTGTGGTATTAATGTTGTCTCCGATGGCACCGCATATGGCACAGAGTTTGGCTGAGTCACTAGGCCAGCCTTTAGGTAAAACAGGCTTGGTGGTTGATGCTCAATGGCCTGTGGTTGATGAGTCTGCTTTGGTGAAATCTGAAATCGAACTCATGGTTCAGGTTAACGGTAAATTACGTGGCAAAATTGAAATTGCCGTAGATGCCGATAAAGATACGATTCTTACTGCTGCTAAAGCGGAAGAAGGGGTGCTAAAATTTATTGACGGTAAAGAAGTTGTTAAAGAAATAGTCGTGCCTGGTCGTTTAGTGAACTTGGTAGTGAAAGGTTAATTGGATTTAACGGATGCTGAAAAGAATTTGGGTAAATAGTTTTCTTATTGTCATTATGGTTTCATTGATGGGCTGTGGTTTTCATTTACGTGGTGCAGGGCTAAGCGGTTCTCTGCCGTTTCAAACAGCTCAAATAGAAGTAAATGGTACGGTAACAAAAGACGTGCAGATGGCATTAAAATTACAGTTACTTCAGTCTGGTGTTGAGGTGCTTAAAAGTCAGTCAGCAGAAGTGCAAATCCAGCTAATGAGCACACAAATAAAATCTACCAGAACCAGCTCAAGATTGGGCGATGCTACCTCTGAATTGATGAAGCTAACTCAACCTTTTAAAGTGACAAATTTGACTACAGGCAAAATGATTGTGAGTGGCGAAAGTGTGGTTTATCGTGATAGAAAAATTAATATAACAGACGCTTTAGCCTCTAATAGTGAGTTACGTAGCATACAAAAATCTATGAGTGAGCAGGTTGCTAGTCAAATTGTTGAAAGAGTTAGACGTGCTATGATTGCCAATACCCAAGTTACTCAACCAGTAGTAAATAAGTAGGTGATTTTTGAACAAAGTTATCTCCGTCAAAGAGTGTTAATGTGATACTTTCCAGTGCATTTTTAAACCAACTTAATAGTGGCAATCTTGAGATTAAGCCAATCTATTTACTATACGGTGATGAACCGTTGTTTTTGCGTGATAGTTTAGATGGCTTAAAAAAACAGCTTGTGTCTCAAGGCTATATGGCCAGTGAAACCTATGATGTTGACGCTAACTTTGATTGGCAAAGTTTGCAGATGGATACGCAAGCAGGTTCATTATTTTCAGAATCTCGTATGATTTTGATTAATATGCCTAAAGGTTCACCAGGGCGTGAAGGTGGTAAGTTTTTTCAGGATTGGTGTGCTTATGTTCAGGCGTTACCGCCAGAAATTGTATTGGTGGTATTATGCGAACGATTAGATAGCCGACAAGTTAAAGCTAAGTGGGTAACTTCAATAGAATCTGCAGGCCTGGTCGTTCAGGCCAAACCTGTACCAATTAATGCTTTACCAGGTTGGTGTCAAAATCAAGCTCAATTGCAAGGCTTAACCTTAGAACGAGAAGCCGCAAATTTATTGGCGGATAGAGTTGAAGGTAATTTATTAGCGGCTGATCAAGAAATTACTAAGTTGTCTTTAAGTTTGCCTGCGGGGTCTGTTGTCACTGCCGAGCATATTTTGGAGCATGTAGTTGATCAAGCCCATTATCAGTTGTTTGCTCTAGCCACAGCGATGTTAAATGGTAAAGTGGCCTATAGTGTACAAATGTTAACTCGCCTGCAACAAGAAGGCATTGAAGCCCCTGTAATTCTTTGGTTATTGTCAAAAGAGATTAGGCAGCTTATTGAGTTAGCTCAGCTTACCCAGCAAGTTTCGCTTAACCAAGCTTTTAACCAATGTCGTATTTGGCAGTCACGCCAAGGTGAATATTCGCAAGCAATGCAACGTCACGGCTTGCAAGAGTGGCAAAACTTATTAAAACAAGCCTTGCAGATTGACATGATGATTAAAGGCATACAACCTACGTTGAGTGATAGAGAAGTGTGGTTTGGTTTGTCAGATTTGGTGGCTAAGATAGCAAGGTAAGGTTTTATCAGGCCTGGTAAATTGAAAAAATACAGTATTTAAACTGAAAATTTAAATAGTAAAAATGAATAAAAAGAGAATTGGTTGATGAATGTAAAAGAGTATATGACAAAATTAGGTCAAGAAGCCCGTAAAGCGTCACGCATTTTAGTGCGTGCCTCAACCAAACAAAAAAATGCGGCCTTAATTGCTATGGCTGAAGCCATAGAAAATTCAGCGGAAACCTTAAAGTCAGAAAATGCAAAAGACCTAGCAAACGGTAAAGCCAATGGATTAGATTCGGCTATGCTAGATCGATTAGCTATTACCGATGCTGGTATTGCAGGTATGGCAGAAGGGTTACGTCAAATTGCTTCACTGCAAGACCCAATTGGCGAAATCAGTGATATGAGTTACCGTCCATCAGGTATTCAAATTGGCAAAATGCGTGTGCCTTTAGGTGTGGTGGGTATTATTTATGAATCTCGTCCAAATGTAACGGTAGATGCCGCCGCACTTTGTTTGAAATCTGGTAATGCGGCGATTTTGCGCGGTGGTTCAGAAGCGGCTTTTTCAAACCAAGCTTTGGCAAAATGTATTCAGCAAGGTTTAGATGCGGCTAACTTACCTCAAACCTCTGTACAAGTGGTTGCGACCACTGACCGTGCGGCAGTGGGTGAGTTAATTGCAATGCCTGAATTTGTTGATGTCATTATTCCTCGTGGTGGTAAAGGCTTGATTCAACGTATCAGCGAAGGGGCTCGTGTTCCAGTTATCAAACATTTAGATGGTATTTGTCACGTCTATATTGATGACGATGCAGACCAAGAAAAAGCCATTAAGGTAGCTTTGAATGCTAAAACTCATCGTTACGGTGTGTGTAATGCAATGGAGACCTTATTAGTTGCTGAGTCTCAAGCTCAAGCGGTTTTACCAGAATTGGCTAAACTATACGCTGAAAAAGGTGTGGAGCTCCGCGGTTGTGCTAAAACCTGTGCCATTATAAAAGCTAACCCAGCAACCGAAGAAGATTGGGCGACTGAATATTTAGCACCTATTTTATCCATTAAAGTTGTGGAAAACGTAGATGAGGCAATGGACCATATTGCCGAATTTAGCTCAGGGCATACAGAATCCATTATTACTGAAAACTTTACCACCTCACGCCGCTTTTTAGCTGAAGTAGATTCAAGTTCAGTGATGGTTAATGCCTCAACACGATTTGCAGATGGTTTTGAATATGGTTTGGGTGCAGAAATTGGTATTAGTACCGATAAATTTCATGCCCGTGGTCCAGTTGGTTTAGAAGGCTTAACCTCGCAAAAATATATTGTGCTTGGTGACGGCACGATTCGCGAATAATGAAATTTATTGGCATTAATGGTGGCACTTTTGACCCAGTTCATTACGGGCATTTACGCCCGGCTTTAGAGGTTATGCAACGCCTTGGGTTTGAGCAGGTTCGTTTTGTGCCTTGTTTTAGGCCCGTGCATAAAAACACGCCAAGTGTCTCAGCCAAACAGCGAAGTGACATGATTAAATTGGCAATCCAAAAACAACCTAAATTTGTATTGGATACCATAGAAATGGACAAAGGCGGACCATCTTATACTGCTGATACCTTAGCCATTTTAAAAGAACAGTTTAAAGATTTTAGCTTGGTTTTAATGATGGGAACCGATGCGTTTGCCAAATTTTATACTTGGCATGAATGGCAGAAGATATTGAAAATGGCCAATATTGTGGTCATGCACAGGCCTGGTGAACCGGTTCCACAGAGCGGTGAGTCGGGTGAAATCTACAAACAAAACCACGTAACCCAGTTTACTGCTGAAGCGGGTCAAGTTATGGATATTGATGTTACCCAGCTTGATATAAGCTCAACATTAGTAAGAAACCATTTGTTAGCAGGGCAGTCAGCAGAATATCTACTACCACCTTGCGTTATGGAATATATAAATGAACACGGGCTTTATAAACCAACTTAAAACGAGTTTAAAAACTAACTTATAAAGCCACTTATAAAGCCACTGATAAACCAGATTGATAAATAAAACACAACATAACACAACCACATAATAATCGATTGTGATTAAGGAGCAAACCAGTTCAATGAGTATGAATATGAAAGAAGTTGAAGATCTAATTGTTAAAACATTAGATGATTCAAAAGCCAGAGACGTTCAAGTAATTGATATCAAAGGTATCAGCAGTTTTGCAGATTTAATGGTTGTCGCAACCGGTACTTCTACCACACATGTTAAAGCCGTTGGTTCTCATGTAGAGCAAGCGTTTAAAGAAGCTGGTGAACCACCTCTAGGTGTTGAAGCTGGCCCACAGCCTGACTGGGTGTTAGTAGATTTAGGCAATGCGATTGTTCATGTTATGACAGAAGGGGCTCGTGCTCACTACGCATTAGAAAAACTATGGGATATTAAAGCTCAAACTTCAGCAGAAAATGCATCTGAAGCAGTAGCTGAATAAGTTCTAGTTTCTTAGATTATTATGGTTATTCACTTTATTACCGTTGGTCAAAAAATGCCTAAATGGGTGCAAGAAGGCTATGCAGAATATGCAAAACGCCTACCAAAATCTTGTGCGATTAAATTGGTAGAGTTACCAATGGCCACTCGCGGCAAAACCGGTTCTGCAGATAAATATAAAGCCGAAGAAGCCAAAAAAATCTTGGCGGCTATTCCTAAAGGTGCTCAGCTGATTGTTTTAGATGAGCACGGACAACAAGTCACTACCAAAGGTCTAGCCGATAAGTTAGAAGAGTGGTTAGCCAGTGGTCAAGATGTTGCTCTGGTAGTAGGTGGGCCAGATGGTTTAGAACAAAGCCTCATTCAGCAAGCCACCTGGAAATGGGGACTATCAAAACTCACCATGCCGCATCCAATGGTCAGAATTTTGGTGGCAGAACAAATTTATCGAGCTTATTCGGTTATCCAAAATCATCCCTATCACAGAGAGTAAAAATGGCTTATTTACTTAATTTCTGCGTTACTAGATTACTCGTGTACTGATTGTAGGCTTCGTAATCTAGTGCCTTGAACTTGTTTAAACCACCACACGTATATAGGTGGATGTCTTGTTCAACTGAAGTGTGTTTTGTTCATTCAACATTGATAATTAAAAATTCACCATTATTTTTACCAGGCCTGGTAACTTGTTATTTTTAAATAAAAACTTATGAATAACTTGACCATAAGTTGATAAATGTGGATAATCTCCGCTCTTATTACATCGTAGTCATTGTTTCTGTGTACGCATAGAGCAATGTTGTGTTAAATGTTAATGATAGGTCTACGGATCGTTAACACGTAAAAACAATATTTCGGGAGAAATAAAAATGGCTAATTCAGCACAAGCAGCAAAACGCGCACGTCAAGCAGAAAGAAATCGTATTAAAAACGTTGCACAACGTTCTGACATGCGTACAGCAGTTAAAAAAGTTCTAGCAGCTATCGACGCTGGTGATCAAGCGGCAGCAAACGTAGCTTTCCGTTCTGCACAATCTAAATTAGATGGTATGGCTCGTAAAGGTATTATCGCTAAGAACAAAGCAGCACGTGTAAAAAGTCGTATTAACGCACGCATCAAAGCAATCGCTTAATTTTACAAAGCTATCATCGCTAAAACTTCCGTCTTCTGCGTTAAAAAGCGGTCACTTACTTTTGTAAGCTCCCGTTTTTTGCCTTGAATACGAAATTTTTAATCGATGATATCAAGTGTAAAATAGGTGTTTAAAAACCGGGTTTAGCCCGGTTTTTTGTTGTCTGTAAAAAGGAAAGGAATATGAAGTTTTTACGTTTTATGGCTTTGTTAGAAGGAACCTCTTTATTACTTCTTTTATTTGTAGCAATGCCGTTGAAATATCAATTTGGAATGCCTGAGGTGGTGAGCTGGGTTGGCCGTATTCATGGTGGATTGTTTATTGCCTTTAATATTGTGCTTTTTTACCATGTTGGTAGAGGTCAACTTTCTGCTGTTAAAGGCTTTTTAGGATTTTTAGCGTCGTTAATTCCGTTTGGAAGCTTTTATTACAAAGCCAAAGTATTAAAACAACCTGTAAAAAAAGATTAATAGGTGTTTAGTGGCTTTGAAATTCTAGAGTAGAAACCACTTCTTCAAAAGTCTTAGTACCTAATATTCTTTTTAGGTTAAAAGCACATGTCATTGTAAGAGTCATGCGTTGTTTATCTAGTTTGGCAAGTTCATCTATAATTTCGGTCGCTCTTTTTTGGTTTTGATTTTGACTATCTAACAGAATCTCTTTAAGTTCTGTTTTAAGGTTATTGTATTCAGCATTAATGTATTCAACATCGGCAAAGTTTTTACGAGAAATCGCTCTGACTTCATCGAGTTGTTTTGCAGAGAGGTCAAGAATATCTAAATTGTCCATAACAATAGGCATTAATGTCACCACAGAGTTAGAGGGTTTAAAGTCTTCTTGAGCTTGTACAATTGGCGTTAAAGCAATGAAAAATAATGTGCTTAATAGTGTGGTTTTAATCATATTGGTACTCTATTTTTGTAATAGTTAGGTTGGGCAAATCATTTCACCTAATTCTTCAGTCAGTTTTAGGTTTTCTGAGTAATCTACGGGGCAGTCTATAAGCACTACGCAGTTGTCTTCTATTGCTTGTTTTAATGTGGGTAAAAGATCTTCTGTCTGTTCTATTTTATAGCCTTTTGCACCAAACGCTTCCGCCAGTTTTACAAAGTCGGGATTAGTAAAGGCTATATTGCTTTCACGCCCAAAATGATTCATTTGTTTCCATTTAATTAGTCCATATTTTTGGTCATTCCATATCAAAACAATAATCGGGGTATTGAGTCTAACTGCAGTTTCTAACTCTTGAATATTCATTAAAAAACCAGCATCTCCAGTGGCGGCAACACAAACTTGTTGAGGTTTAGCCAGTTTAGCGGCAATCGCTCCAGGCAAAGCAATACCCATTGAAGCAAACCCATTGGAGATAATGCAGCTATTAGGGGCTTGAGCTTGATACATTCTAGCAATCCACATTTTATGAGCACCTACGTCAGAAATAACAATGTCTTCTGCGTTAAGAACTTGTCTCAAATCGGTCAAGATTCGCTGTGGTTTAATTGGAAAGCTCTGATTTTCATCAAGTTTATGAAAGGTCTCTTCAATTTGTTGTTTTAAACCTTTATAAGGCGAGCCCATATGGCGTTTGCTTAAAGCGGCAACGCTTGATAATGCTTGGCCTATATCGCCAATTAATCCTGCCGCCACAATATAAAATTCATCCACTTCTGCCGGCTGAGTGTCTATATGAATGATTTTGGTTTCTGGGTTTCGGTTCCATAAATGTGGGTGATATTCCACAATATCGTAGCCTACACAAATCACTACGTCGGCACGGTCTATTCCGCAGGAGATATAGTCATGAGCTTGCAAACCAATCGTACCTAAAGATAGCTCATTACTGCAAGGTAAAGCTCCTTTGGCCATAAACGTAGTTGCAACGGGGATATTTAATTTAGTCGCAAATTCAAACAGTGCTTCGCTAGCATGTGAGCGAATCAAACCATTCCCCGCAATAATGATAGGAAATTTAGCCTCAGAAATAATATCGGCCGCTTGCTGAATTTTTAATGGATTAACGTAAGAGGGCAGAGGGCTCTGTTTTTTTAATGGTTTTTTATCGACATCATATTGTGCAATATTTTCAGGAAAATCAATAAAACTGCAGCCTGGTTTTTCTGCTTGAGCCACTTTAAATGCTTTACGTACCACTTCGGGAATAATATCAGGAGTAAGAATTTGTGTGCTGTATTTGGTAATAGGTTTAAAAAGATTTACTAAATCTAAAACTTGATGGCTCTCTTTATGCAGGCGGTTAGTTCCAGCTTGTCCTGCTATGGCTACCACGGGTGCTCTGTCCATATTCGCATCGGCAACCCCTGTTACTAAGTTGGTTGCACCAGGGCCTAAAGTGGCTAAACAAACACCAGCTTGGCCAGTTAAACGCCCATAGACATCAGCCATAAAAGCGGCACCTTGTTCATGTCGAGTCAAAATGAATTTAATGTTGCTATCAAGTAAGGCATCCATTAAATCTAAGTTTTCTTCGCCAGGAATACCAAAAATATACTCAACTTCTTCATTCTCTAAACATTTAATAAACAATTCTGCTGCTTTCATGATGTTTACCCTCGTTGGTAGGCGTATTTGTCATTTACCACTTCTATAACTTGCCATTTATATAGATATACTATGTATAAGCACAGACAGGCATTAGTTAGAGAATCTTTCATTTATATTGGCATATCTTTGGACGTTTAGAAAATAAAATCCTTTTAGACGTGCCCAATTAAATAGGTATGCGGATTGGGGTTTGATACAATTCAGCCAGAAAAGTTAACTTTGGATTAGGCTATTGAAAAGAATAATTAAAGCGACCGCAACAGTTGGTGGAATGACAATGATTTCACGTGTATTAGGGTTTGTACGTGATGTGATTATTGCTCGCTACTTTGGTGCTAGTATGGGGGCGGATGCTTTTTTTGTGGCCTTTAAGATACCTAACTTTTTTCGCCGTCTGTTTGCAGAAGGAGCCTTTTCACAAGCCTTTGTACCCGTCTTAGCAGAAGCCAAAGAGAAACGAGGCCATGAGGCGGTAAAACATTTAGTCAATGCCATTAGTTTTAGGCTAGGTGGCGTTTTATTATTACTTACCGCCTTTGGTGTGTTTGGCTCATCGTTATGGATGATGGTCTTTGCCCCAGGGTTTATGGATAATCCAGAAAAGTTTAATTTGGCCGCAAATATGTTGTCGATTACTTTTCCGTACTTGCTATTAATCTCTTTAGTGGCCTTTTCTTCAGCCATTATGAATACCTATAACCAGTTTGCAGTGCCCGCTTTTACCCCAGTATTCTTAAATTTGGTATTAATTACCTTTGCCGTTTGGGTCTCACCGTATTTTGATATCCCAGTTATGGCATTGGCTTGGGGGGTGTTGGTAGCAGGTGTGGTTCAATTGCTATTTCATCTGCCGTTTCTTTATAAGTTAGGCTTGTTACCGCACCCAAGTACTCAGTCTGATGAAGGTGTGAGCGAAGTAAAACGGCTAATGCTACCCGCATTATTTGGGGTTTCAGTCGCTCAAATTAACTTGTTGGTTGATACCGTTTTGGCCTCATTTTTGGTAACAGGATCGGTTTCTTGGTTGTATTATTCTGATCGTTTAATGGAGTTTCCTTTAGGAGTCTTTGGTGTGGCTTTAGCCACGGTGGTTTTACCAGGCCTGTCAAAAAAAGCCGCTAATGAAAATTGGCAAGGTTTTCAGCAAGATATTGATAGTGCATTGCGATTAGTGTTAATTATTGGCTTTCCAGCAACCTTAGGGTTATTAATCTTGTCGCAACCGCTAATCACAACCTTGTTTTTTTACGGTAAATTTACCGCTCATGATGCCAGTATGTCGAGCATGAGTTTAATGGCCTACTCTTTTGGCTTGCTCGGTTTTATTTTGGTTAAAATTTTAGCCCCTGCATTCTATGCTCGTAAAGATATGAAAACCCCTGTTAAAGTCGCCGTTATCGCTCTGGTGACTAATACCGTGCTTAATTTAATATTGATTGGCCCATTTGCTCATGTAGGCTTGGCCGCTGCCACAACCGTATCGGCATTTGTTAATTCAGGTTTACTGTATTGGTATCTAACAAAGCAGGGGGTGTTTACCCCTATGAACGGCTGGGGTAAATTAATTGTGCAAGCCTTAATTGCCAATGCCGCTTTAATTGCCTTTTTAGTCATTGCATCACCCACAGCAGAGAGTTGGTATGCATTTGATGTTTGGATGCGAATCTCTTGGCTAGTAGGGTTGGTTATTGGTTCAATGATTATTTACGCTTTAGTCTTGATTTTAGTGGGATTAAACCCTAAAAAACTAGTAAACAAAACGTCTTAAAAAGCCCTCTAAATAGCTCTCTAAATGCCATATTGGCCACAAGGCATACCAGGCCTGGTAAATTTATAGTTTGGGGATATTTTACGTAATGTAAAAAAGTCGCTATATTTAGTATATTTACAAACAGTTAGGCGTTTCATTAGGCTATAATTTATGGTTTGGTTTTATACATAGAAACAGACACATGCAGTTAATTCGCGGCCTTCACAATTTGCAACACTATCAGGCTCAGTTAGCCAAAGGCTGTGTGTTAACCATTGGTAATTTTGATGGTGTACACCTGGGTCATCAGCAAGTTTTGCAGGCCGTAAATGCTCAAGCAAAAGCTTTAGATTTACCCAGTGTAGTGATGATTTTTGAACCATTGCCGATTGAGTTTTTTTCACCACAAGAAGCTCCAGTGCGTTTAATGAATTTTCGTGAGAAATTGCAAGCGTTTAAACAAACCGATATTGATTATGTATTGTGTGTACGTTTTAACACGGATTTTGCCGCTTTAACCGCCCAACAATTTGTTAATGGAATTTTGTTGCAAGGCCTGAATATCAAACATTTAGTCGTCGGTGATGATTTTCGGTTTGGTCAAAATCGTCAAGGTGACTTTGCTTACTTAAAACAAGCGGGTTTGACTAATGATTTTACAGTGACCGATATGCCAACTTTTGGCGTTGAGCAAGAGCGAGTAAGCAGTACACGGATTAGAACAGCTTTGTCTAAAGACGGTTCGAATGAACCTGATTTGGCAGAAGCCAAAGCGTTAATGGGCAAAGACTTTAGTTTTAATGGTCGAGTGATTCACGGTCAAAAATTAGGCAGAACCATTGGTTTTAGAACCTTAAATATTAACCCCAAGCGTTCGCAAATGCCTGTACAAGGTGTGTTTGCGGTAACCGTAGATGGTATAGCTAATAAACCTTGGCCTGGTGTAGCAAACTTAGGATTAAGACCAACCGTTGATGGCGTAAGACCTTCCATTGAAGTGCATTTATTCAATTGGGATAAAGATGTTTACGGCAAGCACGTGCAAGTTACGCTAGAAGCCTTTATACGACCAGAGATGAAATTTAATGGTCTAGATGCATTGAAAGAGCAAATTGCTAAAGATGCACAACAAGCAAAACAGTATTTTAATCTTTTGGACTAAATGCCCGAAAGATTCCAAGATTTAAATTTTAATTATAGGGTGAGGGCCTATTTAGGCCTTATCCCTCTCAACCTAGTGAAGTTATCGAATGACAGACTATAAACCGACTTTGAACTTACCTGAAACAGATTTTCCAATGCGTGGAAATCTACCTAACCGAGAGCCTGCACAAGTAGAAGCTTGGTTATCAGATTCGTTATACCAAACCGTACGTAAACACATGGCGGGTCGCCCTAAGTTTATTTTGCATGATGGGCCTCCGTATGCAAACGGCGATATTCACATTGGTCACGCGGTAAATAAAGTACTTAAAGACATGATTGTTAAATCAAAAGGCTTAAGTGGTTTTGATGCTCCGTATGTACCAGGTTGGGATTGTCACGGTCTGCCGATTGAGCTAAATGTTGAGAAAAAGAAAGGTAAAGTTGGCCAAAAAATTGGTGCGACTGAGTTCCGTCAAGAATGCCGTAACTATGCACAAAAACAAGTTGAAGGGCAGATGGCTGACTTTCAACGTTTAGGTGTGATGGCGGATTGGGAAAACCCATATCTTACTAAAGACTTTAAATTTGAAGCCAATGAAATTCGTGCCTTAGCAAAAATCATTGAAAACGGTCACCTAGTTAAAGGTACTAAACCTGTTTACTGGTCTGTCGGTGGTCGTTCGGCTCTGGCTGAGGCTGAAGTGGAATATGAAAACAAACGTTCAAAATCAATTGATGTGCGTTTTCCTGTGATTGATGAAGAAGCGTTTTTTAAACGTTGTCATCATGTAGAAGATCATACCGGTGAAGGGCCTTTGTCTGTTGTCATTTGGACAACAACACCTTGGACTCTACCAGCTAACCAAGCGGTTTCAATCAACCCAGAGTTAGAATATTCTGTGGTTCAAGTTCATGGTGAACACGGGCCAGAACGTCTGTTTTTAGCCGAAGCGATGATTAAAGACGCTATGGATAAATGGGGCTTTGATCAATACAACGTCATTGCCTATGGTCGTGGTGAACAGTTTGATTTAATCCGTTTACAACACCCATTTTATGACCGAGTTGTACCTCTTATCTTAGGTGAACACGTTACCACTGAAGCGGGTACAGGTTGTGTTCACACTGCACCTGGTCACGGGGTAGAAGATTTTCAGGTTGGTCTAAAATACGATCTAGAAGTTGATTGCCCGGTAGATGGCAATGGTAACTATGTGGCTGGTACGCCTTTGTTTGAAGGTGAGAACGTACTTAAAGTCGATGACCATGTGATCGAAGTACTTAAAGAACATAAAGCCTTAGTGCATATTGAAGTCATTGAACACAGTTACCCTCATTGCTGGCGTACTAAAACGCCACTGATTTTCCGTGCCACGCCACAATGGTTTATCTCAATGACCGAAGGTGGTTTACGTGATAAAGCGATGGCCGCCATTCCAAAAGTAGAATGGGTTCCTGAGTGGGGTCAAAACCGTATTGAAGGTATGATTGATGGTCGTCCAGACTGGTGTATTTCACGTCAGCGTTTCTGGGGTGTGCCAATCGCTATCTTTGTGCATAAAGTAACGGGTGAAATGCATCCTCGCACAACTGAACTGATGGAAGAAGTCGCCAAACTGGTTGAAGAAAAATCAATCGATGCATGGTATGACTTAGATGTTGCTTCTTTGCTGGGAGCAGAAGCTGAAGACTATGAACAAGTGACTGATATTCTTGATGTCTGGTTTGATTCAGGTATCTCTCACTTTACCGTGTTAGGTCAACGTGAAGAACTACACGCTCCTGCCGATCTATATCTAGAAGGTTCAGATCAGCACCGTGGGTGGTTCCAGTCCTCTTTACTAACGGCTCTAGCAACCGATGGTCAAGCTCCTTACAAGCAAGTATTAACACATGGTTTTACCGTAGATAAAGACGGTAAAAAAATGTCTAAATCTAAAGGTAACGTCGTTGCACCACAGCAAATCGCCAATAAACTAGGTGCAGATATCTTACGCCTATGGATTTCAGCGGCCGACTACCGTTATGAGATGACCGTATCGGATGAAATCATCAGCCGTACTGCCGATTCATATCGCCGTATTCGTAATACAGCACGTTTCTTATTAGCCAATATCAATGGCTTTAACCCAGAAACCGATATGATCGCTTATGAAGATTTATTGCCATTAGATAAGTGGGCAATTGGTCATGCCGCTAAATTGCAAAAAGAGATTGTAGAAGCTTACGATAGCTACAATTTCCACAATATTTACCAAGCAATGACTCACTTCTGTTCGGTTGAATTAGGGGCATTCTATTTGGATGTTATCAAAGATCGTCAATACACCTGTAAAACAGAAGGGCTAGCGCGTCGTTCTGCACAAACGGCTCTATATCATATAGTAGAAGCGTTAACGCGTTGGATGGCACCAATCCTAAGCTTTACCGCAGAAGAGATTTGGAAAGAACTTCCTGGTAATCGTAGTGAAACTATTTTTGTTTCAACTTGGTATGAAGGTTTAACCGATTTAGATGAAACTGCAGAAATGAACTCAGCCTACTGGGAAGAGATGATTGCCGTGCGTTCAGCCGTAGCCAAACAGCTTGAACAACTGCGTGCCGATAAAGTCATTAAAGCCTCATTAACGGCTGAAGTCACTTTATATTGTGATGATGAAATCTACAATAAACTGAGTAAACTACAAGACGAGCTACGTTTTGTATTAATTACCTCAGAAGCAACTTTAAAACCATTAGCTGATAAATCGGATACAGCGATTGAATCAGAAATGCCAGGCCTGTGGATTGATGCGGGTGCTACTGACAAGCCAAAATGTGCTCGTTGTTGGCATCACCGTGAAGAAGTTGGGCAAATTGCCGAACATCCTGAGCTATGTCAGCGTTGTGTGGATAATGTTGAAGGTGACGGAGAGGTTCGTCATTTCGCTTAAAACCTACTGCGAAGCTTGGATACTTCGTTAGAAAAACAGTCACTTACAATTCGTAAGCTCCTATTTTTCTGCCTTGTCTACAAGCTTCTCGTTACGGTTTTAATTTCAAAATTAATACGATTAAAAGCGAATTTTTATTCGCTTTTTTTTAATTGGAAATTTATATGAATCAAAAGAATTCAACAGCCATAAAAACGGTTTGGTTAGCTATTTTAGTGATTGTTTTAGACCAATTAACTAAATACATTGCGGTGAGCAATTTAAATTTTGCTGAGCCTGTTGCGGTTATGCCTTACCTAAATTGGACATTGGTTTACAACCACGGTGCGGCGTTTAGTTTTTTAGCTGAAATGGGTGGTTGGCAACGTTGGTTTTTTGCAGGCCTGGCTCTAGTGGTGAGTGCAATTTTGATGTTTTGGTTATCAAAACTACCAAGCAAAATCACCGCAGAAGTTTGGGGTATTAACCTAGTCTTAGGTGGGGCAATTGGTAATGTGATTGACCGTTTCTTAGCAGGGCGAGTCACTGATTTTGTCGATTTTTATATTGGCAGTTGGCACTACGCAACATTTAATGTGGCTGATGTCGCCATCACGCTTGGAGCAGGCCTGTTAATTCTTTCTGAGTTTGTTTTAAAACCAAAGCAAAAGAAGCAAGCGGAAGTTGCTGATTCATAAAGCAAGATTCAATAATCCAATCATTTCAAAACGACCAACGTCTTACCAGGCCTGGTCGTTTTTTTTAAGTTAAGAGTAATTTAGTTAGAGTGAAATTCAGTATTGAGCCTGTTGAAGCTTTTGATAAATTGAAGCTAGTTCAGCTATGGACTCAATTAATTGACTCGAATTGTTGCACTTATCATAAGTAAAAACTCTATATTTATTGTTATTTTGATGTAAATTATATTGAAAGTTTTTTTACTAGGCCTGAAAAGACATGTAATACAAGATAGTCTATAAAAGTGACAGGCTTTAATTAATACTAAAGCAAATAGTCCTGAAAACGTTTTCAATCTAAAATACTCGGGTGAATGTGCCTTATACTAAATGTTAGGAGTATCGGAATTCACATATGGATGCTAGAAAAGAGATAATCGAGAGAATTCATGATCACGTCGAAAATGACGATGTAGATAAAGCTGTTTTTGCTTGTCTCCGTCTATCTAGAAGTGTCGGTGATGTGTTTAACACCCTCCTGTTTCTTAAAGAGCTTCGCCCAGACAAAAAGCAATCTGACCAGGCATTTTATGACGAAGTAAAAGACCTCAAAAAGGAGGCTCAAGAGTTCTTGTGGAAAACCGTTACTGATCACTGGATTGAGGGTCGGACACTTGAATACAGTATGACCGATGATCCAGATAAAACGGTCATGGTTATGGGGGTAGGAGAAATGAAAAAGGAAATAGCGCATCTAAAAGAAACTATTTCTGATTTAAAAGCCCCTTCAGGTATGGACGGATATGACCTAGCAGCATTTACAGATCGATATGATTCAACCAAATCCCAACTGAGACTTAGAATCACAGGTATAAGTTCGATCTTGGAAAGAATTCGGACCAGGTGTTTAAATTACGCTTCAAAAATTGAGCACCAGCTGGCCGCTCAAAAAGGTGCAGACTCTTTCCTAATGAGCGTGCAGAATGAGGTAAATACATATTTTCTATCAAGATCAGATGATACATATCAGAAGCTAAGAAAAGCAACAGATCTATTGGGCAGTAAGAGCCCGGAAGATAATGCATTACTTCTAACTTCAATAAGAAGGGCCATTCACTCTGCAGCCAACTATTTTTATCCTCCAGTACAAGCGGAAGTGGTTTGTGTTGATGGAAAAAAGAGAAGAATGGGGAATGATCAATACCTGAATAGATTGTATGAGTTTGTTCTAAAGTCTTTTTATAAATCAACTTCAACCGAACTGATCAAAGCTGAATTGGAGTATTTAATGGTTTTTGCTAAAAAGATTAATGAAATTGCATCAAAAGGTGTTCACTCAGAAGTTTCCGAAAGCGAAGCAAAACAAGGCTTGCTGGGACTATATCTTTTCTTGGCGAATGTAATCGAAAAACTAGAGTATGAAACTCCTAACAAATCAATGCAGCCGACCGTTAACGCGTCGGCTGATTGAGGCGTTATGTGTTTTAGGTATGGCGGTTTTTTGACCCGAAGCGGACAGAACCGCTAAAGGAATAACAATATTTCAATCATAAAATTCTTAAATAAGGAGCAAAGGATTGACGGAAAAAAAAGCGACTGTACTGTTGAGTGGCGGTATTGACTCAGTATCATGTGCCCACCTCTTAAAAAAGAAGGGCTTCTCTGTAAGCGCAGTATTTGTCGACTATGGCCAAGCTTCTCTTCATCAAGAGTGCATTGCGGTAGAGAAAATAAAAGACGAATTAGAGATTGAGGTTAAATATATAGTTACTACCGCTCCAAAAATGGATGATCATGGCGAAATTATTGGTCGAAATGCTTTCTTGATCTTTTCAGCTATTTTTTCAGCAGAAGTACACAGTGGTTTGTTGGCAATTGGCATTCATTCGGGTACACCATACTACGATTGCTCTAAGAATTTCATCACTCAAATGGAAAATATAGTATCTGAATACTGCAACGGTCGATTATCACTTATTGCACCCTTTGTTGACTGGGATAAGTCGAGTGTTTACCAATATTTTCGTGAGACCGGAATACCGATAGAAATGACATATAGTTGTGAATCTGGTGCATTCCCACCTTGTAAACAATGCGCTTCATGCATAGATAGGAGTATGTTTTAGTGATTGCAAAACGACGAGGATTTTATAAAGAGGGAAAAGAAATTATTCGAACCCCTTTGTTGCTCCCTTCCTTTTCTAGTAAAGGATTCCCCGAAATAAATAATATTTTTCGTGCTACAGAAGAAGTGATTGACGCGGAAATTCTTGTTAGTGCATATGATATTCACCACGCCCACTTGTCCGGTCCCTTTGAGTTTACGGAAGCTGTATTTCTTGATAGTGGGGGATATGAAGCAAGTATTGACATGGAATTATCAGATATACGAAAAAAAGACTATGTTCCACAAGAATGGAATATAGACCTTTACTCAAAGATAGTTGATTCATGGGAGTGTGAGCGACCTACAGTAGTGATTAGCTATGATCACCCAAATGAAAGGTTTAACCTTTTAGAACAGATCGACCGAGCGAAAAATACACTACCAAAAAAAGACAACGTATTTCGTGAAATCCTGATAAAGCCCGAAGAGGATAGTGAACGCTATATAAACATTGAAGAAGTTATTAAAAATGTGAAACACTTAGATGAATTCGATGCTGTTGGCTTCACTGAGAAAGAACTTGGCAATACTCAAGAGCAAAGAATGAAAAGCATATATGAGATCAGAACTGCGCTCAACTCAGAAGGATTAGGTGATAAACCGATTCACATTTTCGGAAGCTTAGACCCAATATCCACTCCTCTATATTTTCTTTGTGGAGCAGATATATTCGATGGGTTAACCTGGTTAAGGTTTGCATATCACGAAGGCTTTTCAATATACAAACATAATTACGCATTTATTAAATATGGAGTTAGCGAGGATACGGAACTAATTGAAGCGAGATGCTCTTTTGAAAACTACTATTTTTTGAAGCAGCTACAACATGAAATGAGGAATTTTTTACAGCACCACGATTTTAATTCTTTTTCATACCATGGTGACCTCTTCAAGGAGTCATTTAGTTTAATCAATCCTAGCTCGGGGGTGTAATATGGGAGGAAGCGGTGGTTCAAGTTGGTCTAGCCCTTCTGATATCGCAAAAAAAGTTCGCGATGAAGAAAAGAAGGTCGATGCGAAAGAGTTTCAAACAAAGGTATCTGAATACCTTTCAGAACTTTTAACACAGTTTAACGGTCGTGATGTGCCATTAATTCAACGGCGTCTCGAGGAGATATTAAATAAATTAAAAGATGATATTGAAGATAAGGTTGACCAAATATATGGTGGATCAGTTGCCAAACATACTTATGTGGACGGTCTAAGCGATATCGACTGCCTACTTATGATCAACCGTACCGATCTAGAAGGGAAGAGCCCGAGAGAGGTATTGGGGGCTTTTGAAGACGCACTTAAAGACAAGTTAAAAGGCGAAGCGGAGGTTAGTTCTGGCCAGCTTGCAGTTACCGTCACATATGGTGACGGCATGGAAATACAGCTACTTCCAGCTGTTAAGTCTGGAGATTCCGTTAAAATTCCCTCTGCAAGAAGCGATAAGCAGTGGTCAAATGTGGATCCCAAAAAATTCCATACGGGTTTAACAAAATACAATGAAAAGTGTGACGGCAAACTGGTTCCTACCATTAAACTGGCTAAAGCGATAATCAGCCAACTTCCCGAAGCACGCCAATTATCTGGTTATCATGTAGAAAGTCTTGCTATTGATGCTTTTAAAAATTACAAAGGTCCAAAAACTACTGCGTCGATGCTGCCACATTTTTTTGAACACTCCAAAACTAGAGTTTTGAGCCCGATGACCGACAGTACCGGACAGTCAGTTCACGTAGATACTTATATGGGAAATGCTAATAGTAGTGAGAGAAATGCCGCGAGTCACCTGCTTGGAAGAATATCGAAAAGAATGGGAAATGCAAATGCTTCTGGGTCTCTTGACCAATGGGCAGATATGTTTGGAGACAAGAAGTGAGTGAAGCTGTTAAACAGATGGCGGAGGAAATCTCAAAGATAGAGAGAAAAGCAGATCAATCTTGCAGTATCCACGCATCACTACGGGATAAGTACAGTAATAGAGCCAAATTCCTTGATTATCTATTGATGGCTGCGACAACTTACTTGCTTGGATTGACTCTAGTAGAGCCCACCATTGGTTTGCCACTAAGTCTCGGATTTGATCGTGTTTTATTTATAACTATAATGTCTTTGATCGCTTTTTTTCTTTCGGTTGTGCAGTTTAAGAATGACTGGAAGACTATAGCAGAAGCACACCATCAATCCTTTAAAGAATATGCAAATGTAAAGGCAGAATGCAGAACATTTACTTCCGGATCAAAAGTTGCTAGTGATGTTGATTATCAGCGCATAAGAGATAGTTATAATGTTGTAGCTGACATTGGAACTAATATTCCTGAAAAAGAATTTTTAAATGGTAAAAGACGGCATAAAAAGAAAGTATTTATTAGTAAATATCTTGATGAGCATCCTGGTGCTTGGATATGGCTAGTGAAGTTAAAATTGTTTATCAGAGATAACTTTAATATTAATTATTTGGACTAATAATATGGCGCCTTGCTTAGGGATAACAACAGTACTCGAATTGTTTCAAACTGCCCAAAATACAGTATTAAAAAGTGGTTACGGTTGGGAGATAGAATGGCAGAGAGAATTAAAGTTTACTAGCTTTTCTGAACAAGATTTTATACGAGAAACCGCGTGGGTTATTTTGTGCTCCGGTTTTAGAGAAAGTACTGTACGAAAATATTTTGACTACATTTCTCTATGCTTCTGCGATTGGGAATCTGCTGAGGAAATATTTGAGCACCAACAATCCTGTGTATTAACCGCAAGCTCTGCATTCAAGAATAAGAAAAAATTAAATGCAATCATCAAAGTAGCGGAAACCATCCGTGATGAGGGTTTTTTAGAATTCAAAAAGACTGTTAAAGAAAACCCGATTCAGAAACTACAGGAATTACCATTCATTGGGCCAATAACATCCTGGCATCTAGCAAAGAATCTAGGATTGAATGTTGCGAAGAACGATCGCCATCTTGCGCGTATGGCCTTTAATTGGGGCTATTCAGATGCTCATGAGTTTTGCAGTGACATATCAGAATTAACAGGTGAACCAGCTTCTGTTGTAGATGTTATTTTATGGCGTTTTGCTGCAATTAGCACTCAAAAAGAAGGTTTTATTCAAGTTGTGCAGTAGGTTTTTATGTTCGATAGCAGTTACAAATAAGAATAATAAAAATACAAAAACATAACAATGCACACCCCAGCCGATCGCTAACGCGTCTGCTGAGTTTAAACGTTATGTTCTATTGGAATCAAGGTGCGAAAAGTAAAGAATTGGAAAACTGGTAATGTTGTAGTGATTCCTCTAGAAAATGGAGAATACGGATTTGGTGGAGTAGTAAAAAAACATTAATGGTGTTTTTCAACATTAAAACCAAAGCGCCTGTTTTGCCACTGTAATAATTGGGGTCAGAGTGAAATTAAATTAATAACCTATTGATATTTATGATAAAAGTAAAAATAATTTTACTCTGACCCTAATTAAATATACCAGGCCTGGTAAATTGAATTTTTAATAGATTAAGCCAACCTCAAACGCCAAGATTCCCCTTGGAATAAATTGTGCAGAGTTCTTAACGAAGTGAACGTTTAAAAACTTCAGCTGTTTGAGTACCCCAAGGGCATTTCCTACGGGCACCAGCGAGTTTTGGGGTTTGAGTGAATAAGTTTAGAACTTGCCAATTTATGGAGCGGGGTGCATTTTCTTTGCTTCCTTTCTTTCTCGTCTCTTCAGCCGAGTTCTACGTTTGGGCAAGCAAAGAAAGGAAGGGGAAGCCCAATAGTTAAAATTAATGATGTATAAATATCAAAAAGGGCTTCTCAACAGCTAAGAAAAAACAAACCTTAAATTCGATTTACCAAGCTAGATAAATTATATTGTTAGATTTAATTGTAAGGAAATTGCATGACCCATGAAGACCGGATTAAACAAATCGTCGCTGTGGCATATGAACGACTTTGCGGTAAGATTACTGGACAGAGAATTGAAATTTCCAATGAGGCATCTCTGCAACTTCAACTTGCATCAATTCTCAAAACTCTTGGAGAGCTGTATGAAGAATCGCCTAGTGAACGCTTTAATATTGAACTAGAAAAGAGCGTGAAGCTAACGGATAGGACGTTCACCAAAAGTGGCACCGAGAAAGCTAAAATCGATATATGGTTTTCGCTTGAGGATATTGAAAGTGGTAAAAAGCATGCTTGTGCAATCGAACTAAAATATTTCAAAAGAGCCAATCACCGAGAACCAAATAATCGATATGATGTATTCAAAGACCTCCAGAACCTAGAGTGCTACGGTGACTTCGTGGATGTGGGTTATCTCTTAGTCGCAACCGACCACCCGCATTACATTAATCAAGAAATATATTCACCGGATACGAAAGATTTTGATTTTCGGCATGGTAATAATTACCAAGCTGGCAATGAACTGGTTTACCGGTCCGACAAACCCTATGGTGTGCCAATTACCCTTGGAAATGATTACACTTTTGATTGGCAAACCGTTGAGACTGGCTTGAATTTTCTTTTTGTTGAAGTGATTCCATGCAAGTGACATCGAAATATTAGGAAAAGTGAATGCAATCCTTTTGTTGCCTATTGTGATTGAGAAACCAGATAGATTTAATCGAACGAAAGAGCTTTTCTAGCTTTGGTTGGAATTGTTTTAAATCTCGTGTAATATTATTCACGCAAGCGGAAACCGTAGCTTTGCGGTAGAAAAATTCTAATTCTACATCTCTTTATCAACCGGGACGGACCGGCTCTTTTTTATTTAAGAGCGTTAAGTGCTCTGTGGAGTTTTCCGGTGATAACCTTAAGTCCTATCAAGCGTCGTCTTATTTACGTTATTCTTTTTGAAATTACGGCCATTTTGTTTTCAACTCTTGTTCTTATGCTGTTAAGTGAGAGTAGTGTCCAAGAATCATTACCGGTTGCGATTATTATGTCGACAGCGGCTGTTGTTTGGAATTATATCTTTAATACAGCCTTTGAATTTTGGGAGGTTCAAAAGCAAATTAAACGTCGTACCTTGGCTATTCGTAGTATTCATGCGATAGGTTTTGAAGGGGGATTGGTTTTGATTTGCCTTCCGTTGTATATGCTTTGGTATGATGTTGGCGTTTTGACTGCCTTTACTATGGAAGCCGCTTTATTGCTTTTTTTCTTGGTTTATACGTTTTTGTTTACCTTAGTTTTTGATCAGGTATTTACTTTGCAACATCAAGTTAAGGTAACGGCTGAACCCAGCTCTTCATACTCTGTTGCCAACCATTAGTGCTTATAGGATAAACTTAAAAACTTAACTTATATGGAACTCTTAAATGAACTCAGTGAAATATTGTGATAAGGATGTTTATCCTTCTAAAATTGTTTGTATTGGCAGAAATTATGCCGAGCATATTGCCGAGTTAAATAATGAAACGCCTACGGAGCCTGTCTTTTTTATAAAACCCAATTCAGCCATTTCAAACGAACTTCAATTCAATGAAGAGGTCGCGATTCATTTTGAAGGGGAGATTGTTTTTTTGATTCAAGCGGGTGAATTGGCGGGTATCGGTTTTGGACTTGATTTGACAAAGAGAGAGGTTCAGTCAAAGTTAAAGCAGAAAGGGTTACCTTGGGAAAGGGCCAAGGCGTTTGATAAATCTGCGGTATTGAGTGACTTTGTTGAGTTTAGTGGCGATTGTCAGGGGTTGAGTATGGAGTTGTATATTAATGATAGATTGGCACAAAAAGCAGATTTTGATTTGATGTTGCATAAACCTCAAGCCATTTTACAAGAAGCGAGTAGTTTTCTAACTTTTGAAGATAATGATTTATTAATGACGGGCACACCTAAAGGGGTAGGGGTAATTAAGCTTGGTGATCAATTTTATGCCAAGGTTATGCATAACAATGATGTTTTGGTAGAAGCGTCTTGGTTAGTACGTTAGTTATTCATTTATCAAAAAGAAAAAGAATAAAAAGGGTGCAAAGCCCTTTATTGAGGATAAGATTACCAGGCCTGGTAATTTTGCCAAATTAGATTTACATCGTATAATCAAACCCCTCTTATTTTTGGAACTGACTGTTGTGAATCCTCGTCTAATTTTAGGTTTTATTTTTCTTATTAGTGCTTATGGCTTATTAATCCCAGGTGTTACCGAGCCTGTTTTACATATGACGACTATGTTAGATAAAGGTGAGTTAACCGTTTTAGGTAAAGAGGCGATTTTACAGAGTGGTAGCATTCCTAATTTTTTAATGCCAATGACCATGGAAGTACTTAACCAAATACATGCGAGTGGCACGGTGGTGATTCAAGATACAGCTAAAAGTATTTTGGGTACGGCAGAAACTCTATGGCAAGACGGCAACCAGTTAGTGGCGTTTTTGATTGTATTTTTTAGTGTCTTTGTACCGGCTTTAAAACTGGCGTTATTGGCAGTCTCTTTCTTGTTTAAACGCTTTGCAAAACAATTGGCTTTAAGTAGTGGTTTTTTAAGTAAATGGTCAATGGCAGACGTGTTTGTTATGGCTTTGATTATTGCGTTTTTAGCGATTAAAGCCAGCTCGGGAGATTCGGCTTTATTGCAGACAGAGATAAAATTAGAAAGTGGTTTTTATTACTTTTTAGGCTATTGTTTATTGTCGATTGCTTCAAGCCAGTTATTGGCAAAAATGCACAGAACACCCATAACAGTTGGCTAATCATTAAAGAACAAAGAACAAACAACAAAGACCGAACACTGAACACTGAACACCAAAACTATCGTTTAATGTTTTCTCTTTTGAGCATTCAGCTTATTGCCTAACTTAGTGAGTTGGCTTTGCATTTTCCAGAATAGATAGGCGGGATGATTACATATCTGTCTGTGGTTGGGAGAATCAACAGGCAAGGCAAAATCACTCTGCAATTTTTGCACAGTTTGATTATCTTTTTTGCGATTTGCCTGATTGATTATAGTGACCAAATTTACCTTCTTACCACTACTTCTGAGTTTGAGCTTTTTGTAATGCTTTAAGCATAGCTACGCTGGCAAAACCATCCGCAGGTATTTTGTGCTTAGTTTGAAAGTCACGAAGTGCCCCACGAGTTTTACTGCCCGCAATCCCATCTGGTTTTCCAACATCGTAACCTAATGAATTTAACAGAGTTTGAATCTCTTTAATTTGGGCATAACTAATGGGTTTATCGTTTTTGGGTTTTTGTTTTGAAAGCGGTGGAAGCTGAACGATGCGATCTGCCAAATGACCAACCGAAATCGCATATTTATCGGCATTGTTCCAGCGTTTAATGACATTAAAGTTTTTATAGACTAAAAAGGCGGGGCCTTTGTAATCGCTAGCTAATAACAATTTAGCTTGCATGTCTTCATTAGGTAACACTCTTCCATCGGCTAGGGTAATGCCCATTTTTTTCCACTCAGCTAAGCTGCGTTGTGTTTTATTGTCAGCCAGTGCGTAGTTAAAACCTTTAGGAAGTTTGACTTCTCGACCCCAGTTTTCTTCTTTTTGCCAACCAAGATGATTTAAGAAGTTACCTGCAGAATAGAATACATCTGGCAAGCTATCCCATAAATTGATTTTACCGTCGCCATCACCATCTACCGCATATTGCACATAGTTAGACGGCATAAATTGACATTGCCCCATTGCACCAGCCCAAGAGCCTTTCATTTCACTCAATGGCACATCACCTCTATCCAAAATGGTTAAGGCACTCATTAACTGAGTAGTAAAAAATTTACTGCGACGTGGGTCGTAAGCCAGCGTGGCTAAGGATTCAATAATAGGTAAGTTGCCCGTGTAGCCACCATAGTTGGTTTCTAGGCCCCAAAAAGCCACGATAAAACGTCCTGGCACACCGTATTTTTTAGTCACTTGGTCTAACAAGGCTTTATTAGCTTGGTACTTTTTTTGGCCTTTTTTTACTCTAGAGTCACTGACTGCACGGTCAAAATAGTCAAAAAAAGTTTTGGTAAATTCAGGCTGTTTTTTATCGGACTCAAGCACTTTGGCATTTAGGGTAACGTCTTTAAAGGCCAAATCTAAGGTTGACTTTGAAATGCCTTTATCTTGAGCCTGTTTTTTGAAGTCAGTTACCCAATTCTGAAAGTCTTTTTCTGAGGGCTTAAAGGCTTCTGATTGAGCTTGGCTATTTAAAGAAATAGCCAACAAAACAGAAGCGAATAATATTTTGGTATAACCGAGTTTGGAATTTGGCATAGTCAACTTTGCTGTGATCTGCATTAATTGAAAACTTAGCGGCTTGATACGGCTTGTAAGGCAGCTATTACTGCGGCTAGCTAAGTATTCTTATGTAAAATTAAAAGTTAAATTGTATTCTACCGAAACTAAATAAAAGTTGAAGCCAAAACAGTTTAAAATTAACAGTTATTTTAAAAGCTCTGGTTTACCAAAAAATACCCTTGAAGGTAACGCCATCTTTGAGCTAAAACCAAACTATAAATGGAAAATTGATGATGAAATTTTTTGCCACAGCCCCAGGCGGATTAAGTGAGTTGCTAAGAGAAGAGTTAATGTCTTTTGGAGCAACAGAAGTTAAAGCTCAACCGCGTGGTGTGACTTTTGAGGGTGATTTAGAAGTCGCTTACCGAAGTTGTTTGTGGTCACGTTTAGCTAACCGCATTTTTGTAACCGTATTAGAAGCGGAACTTGAAACTCAGGAAGAGTTAACTGAACAAGTGGCAACGGTTGATTGGCAAACCCATATGGATGAGTTTGGAACCTTTGCGGTTTCTTTTTCTGGTAAAGGCATGGGGATTGATCATAGCCATTACGGTGCGTTAAAAATTAAAGATGGGATTGTCGATTACTTTAGAGGTATTACCAATAATCGCCCTAAGGTTGATACTGAAGATCCAGAGTTAAGAGTGCATGGTCATTTAAACCGAAACCAATTAACTTTGAGTATTGATTTGGTGGGCTACAGCTTACACCAACGTGGTTACCGTGAAGGTCAGCAAGTTAAAGCACCACTAAAAGAGAACGTGGCAGCGGCGTTATTAATGCGTGCAGGTTGGCCTGAGATTGCCAAACAGGGTGGATGTTTGTATGACCCAATGTGCGGTTCAGGTACCTTTTTAATTGAAGGTGCAATGATGGCCTCTGACTTAGCACCAGGCCTAGAAAAAGTAAACCGTATGCTTTTAAACACTTGGAAAAAGCATGATGCTAAATTGTGGAACACGTTAATTGATGAAGCTAAAGAACGAGAGGCGGAAGGCTTACGTCATTTACCCGATATTTACGGTTCTGACGCATCACATAAGTCATTAGATATTGCCGAAGAAGCTATTCACAATGCAGGGTATTTAGATTCAATTGAAATCAAACAAATGACCGTTGAACAAGGTCGCCGCTGGGGCGACTGGCAACCAGGCCTGGTAATTTGTAACCCTCCTTATGGTGAGCGTTTAGGTGAAATTGAAGAAGTTAAAGTGATTTATAACGACTTAGGTAAATACCTTAAAAATGAGTTTGATGGTTGGCAAGGTGCCGTTCTGACTTGTAACCCAGAATTGGGTATGTATTTGGGCATTAAGGCCAAACGTAGTCATAACTTTTTTAACGGACCAATGGAATGTAAGCTGTTCCGTTTTGATATCACCGAAGAGTTTCATCGTGAACCATCGTTAAAAGGTGGAGCAAACATTGTTCAGGAAGTGAGTTCTGTGATGCCAGAACTTGCCGATTCACAAGGTGCGGTCATGGTTGGTAACCGTATTAAAAAGAATTTAAAACAGCTAAAAAAATGGGCTAAAACACATGAGGTAAATGCTTACCGAGTTTATGATGCCGACCTACCTGAATATGCGATATCAATTGATTTATACCAAACTGAAGATGCCGGTGAATGGTTAATAGTTAACGAATATGCCGCACCAAAAACAGTAGATAAAGCTAAAGCCAAAAAACGTTTACATGAAGCCTTAGCCGCTTTACCAAACGTATTCCCAAATGTGCCTGTAGACCAAATTATTTTTAAAGTACGTAGTCGTCAATCAGGCACATCGCAATATGAGAAGTTGGATGATAGCCGAGACTTTTATACGGTAATTGAAAACGGGGCAAAAATCCGTGTTAACTTTACCGACTATTTAGATACTGGCCTATTTTTAGATCACCGTGATGTACGTGCTTTAGTGGCACAAAAGTCGGTTAGAAAAACGCTACTAAACCTATTTTGTTACACCGCAACCGCAACGGTTGAAGCCGCAGTTATGGGGGCAAAAAGCAGTTTAAGTGTGGATATGTCTAAAACTTATTTGTATTGGGCTGAACATAACTTAATGCACAATGAACAGAGCATTAAAGACAGTGCCCAACATAAGTTTTTACAGGCTGACGTTTTAGATTGGTTATCTAAAGAGAGTGAAAACCCAAAAGCAACGTTTGATGTCATCTTTTTAGACCCGCCATCATTTTCTACCTCAAAACGGATGGAAGGCACTTTAGATATTCAGCGTGATCATGTCGCTTTAATTAATCAAACGATGAAACTGCTTAACCCAGGCGGAACTTTAGTGTTCTCAAATAATCTACGTAAGTTTAAGTTAGATACTGAAGCGTTAGAGAATTTGAGCATTGAAAACATTACCCAAAAAACGATGCCAAGAGATTTTCAAAGAAACAGCAAAATTCACCAGGCCTGGTTAATTTCTCACCATTAGGAATTCATTAGTCGTTAATGGGATGTTAATGCGGCGTTAAAAGTGAATAGTGCTTAAAGAATATAAGGCACTGCAGCAGTAAAGCAGGAGATAAATTTTATGAATTACTCTATTGCCAGGCAAAGTTTGCTAGGTATTGGTATTAAAGAGAGTTTTGAAATTCAAAAACAAGCTGACTATCTTCTTAGTAAAGAAAATCAATTTTTTGAGGAGTTTTTTCGTTGGTACGAATCTCTCAATTTGATTGTTTTAGATAAGGATAAAATTTTAAACAAAAATTTATTTAGGGCTTTTATAGCAGGCCATTATGATGAACAATTTTATATTGATTTATATCATCAAGCCTTAGCGTGGCATAGTCATGGCTTCAATCTAAGCAGAGCTATGTTATTGCTTTCTAATTTTCGTCAACAGTTTGTGTTAATTGCAGAGCAACAAAATAACCATGTGCTTGCTAAGGATCTTTGCAATAGCATAGATATAGGGCAAGCAGTTGTTTCTGACGTGTATCACTTGCATCAAACCTTAGTGAGTTTTCGCAAACGATCACAAACTGAAATCAAACGTATTCGTCGTTCATTTCATCTTATCTCATCAAGAGCCCCAGAAGAGCTAGTACAAGCTTTTATTGACCACCAAAACTGGAAAATAACGGCGTACGCCTGTGCTTTAGGTGAAGTAGATAATTTTGATTTTGCCTATTCAACTCACGATTGCCTTTTAGGAAAATGGTTAGATTCTGGTGGTACGGATAAAATTCCTACGGAAGAAATAGAGAACTTTTTACATTATCATGAAGAGGTGCATCGTTTAGGCTATTTGGCTTTAAAAGAAGCATCGGAACAACATCCAGAACGAATCGTTGAATTTTTAAACGAAATGGAATTAGCCTCTGACGAAGTTTGTAGAGTATTGCTTGAATGCATTGAAGAAGAATTTATATTGGCGGCAAATTTGGATTCATTAACTAATTTACCAAATAGAAAAGCCTTTGATACTCAGTTAAATCATAACTTAGCCTTAGCCAAACGCTGTGGTTTATGGGTTGGACTCATTGTGATTGATGTTGATTACTTTAAAAACATTAATGACTCCTTTGGTCACTCTTACGGTGATAAGGTATTAATTGAACTAGCGAGTGTGATAGAAACCATTATTCGCCTAGAAGATAATGTTTACCGTTGGGGCGGGGAAGAGTTTGCGGTATTGGCTATGGATAAATCGGCTGTAGGTGTTGAGCAGCTTGCAGAGCGGATTCGTCAGAGTGTAGAACAAACAGTATTTTGTGAAGAAGAGTCCCAATCTTATAAATGCACTGTCAGTTGTGGAGCGATTAGTTTTCACCCAGAAGTCGATTTATTTGCCAAAGAAGTCTTTGAATTGGTTGATCAGCAGCTTTTTAAAGCTAAAGAGCTCGGAAGAAACCGAGTTTCTTACATAACTCTTGAGTGAGATTAACTTATCTATTCGCAATTTAGATTATTATCCTTATCTTTAAAATAACAGCAAAATCGGAACGGGCATATGGAACAAAAAATTCAATTTGATGAAGCGTTGATTAAACGTTATAACCAATCAGGGCCACGTTACACCTCTTACCCAACTGCGGTACAGTTTGACGAAACCTTTGGTATTGCCGATTACAAAGAAGCGGTGCAAAGAAGTAATGACTCTGGTCGTGGTTTATCGTTGTATTACCATATTCCGTTTTGTGACACCGTTTGCTTTTTTTGTGCCTGTAATAAGGTTTGGACGCGTGATCGTTCAAAAACCACGCCATATTTAGAACGTCTGTTTAAAGAAATAGAGATGCAGTCTGAGCTATTTGATTCATCTAGAAAAGTAGAACAATTGCATTTAGGGGGCGGTACACCTACTTTTATTAATAACGATGAAATGCGTCAGTTAATGGAAAAAACTCGTCAACATTTCAATTTGTATGACGATGATTCTGGTGAATATTCTATTGAAATTGACCCTCGTGAAGCGAATCGTGAATCGGTTAAATTACTGCGTGAACTTGGTTTTAATCGAATGAGTTTAGGGGTGCAAGATTTTGACCCTGATGTTCAAAAAGCGGTCAATCGTATTCAAACCCAAGCCGAGACTTTTGAGGTGTTAGAAGGGGCTCGTGAAGCAGGTTTTATGTCTGTGAATGTGGATTTGATTTATGGCCTGCCGTTGCAAACAGAGAAAGGGTTTATTAAAACGCTTGATAGAGTGCTTGAGGCTGAACCAGACCGTTTCTCTATCTTTAACTATGCCCACATGCCAAGCATGTTTCCAACGCAAAAGAAAATGAATGAAGCTGATATGCCTTCAGCCGATGAAAAATTAGCGATATTGCATGCCTCAACTGAACGTTTATTAGAAGCGGGTTATGTCTATATTGGAATGGATCATTTTGCCAAGCCAGACGATGAATTGGCGATTGCACAACGTAATGAAACTCTTTACAGAAATTTTCAAGGCTATTCAACTCATGCCGAGTGTGATTTAGTGGGAATGGGAGCGACTTCCATCTCTTTGGTAAATAACACCTACGCCCAAAACCGTAAAGGTTTAGCGGAATATTATGAGGCGATTGATGCTGGTGATTTAGCGGTATTTAGAGGGGTTCAATTAACCGAAGATGACGAGCTTCGCCGTGATGTCATTACTCGTTTAATTAGTCATTTTCATCTAAATTTTGCCAAAATCGACCAGGCCTGGAAAATTCGTTTTAAAGAGTATTTCGCTAAAGAATTAAAAAACTTAGCCCCTATGGCAGAAGACGAATTATTAACCTTAAGCGATGAAGATATTTACATTACACCAAAAGGCCGTTTATTGATTCGTAACATCTGCATGGTGTTTGATGCGTACTTAAAAGAAGGTACGGCTAACCGTTTCTCTAAAGTGATTTAATAAGATAAAAGTAAATTCCCGTGTTTAACACGGGAATGACGATAGCTGGATTTGTCTTTTTCGTTGTGTTGATTGTTTAGATTTACCCTATGCTCACAATGTATGGTTTTCCACAGGACATACCAGGCCTGGTAAAATTTCAAAAACCTTCGTGACTTCGTGGTTCAAAAAATTATCAAATCTAAGCTTCTGGAAACCTATTAAGGTTCTGGAAACCAACTATTGGTTTTACCGGTTAAGTAATACACCGTTAAGCCAATCCATTCCCTCCAAGCTGGTTCTAACGCTTTTAAATGGTCAAAGAAATCAAAATCTAAAATACGTAAGCTGTCTGAATTAGAACGGTAATCAACCGGATAGGGCACAACTTTCACACCTTGCATTCTTGCAATCCCCACGGCTCTTGGCATATGAAAGGCAGAAGTGACTAATAAATAAGTACCATTTTCAGTAGGTAACAACGGTTTAGTGTATCTAAAGTTTTCGTAGGTATTTCGTGATTTAGATTCAATAATTAAGCGTGATGGCTTAATACCAATAGTGGTAAGAAGTTGTTTTGCTATTGAAGCTTCGCCAGAGGTATTTTGCAAACTGATTAAACCACTGCCACCAGTAAAAATAACGGGTGCTTGTGGATAAAGCTTGGCTAAGTGTGCAGCACCAATATAACGATCACCACCCATTCCGAGTTCGGCAACATTCCAGCTTAAAGAACGTTTTAAGTCTTCTCCACCACCTAAAATAATAATGCCATCAATTTTAGAGGGTAGAGTTTGAGGTTTGCTAAAACGGTTTTCTAGCGGTTTCATGACATAATCACTAACGGGGTAGGCCATCAAAATAAAGGCGATTAATCCGGTAGGAATAAGAATTAATTTTGCCAGAAAAATTCGATTAAATAATAGAAACAATATGCCAACAAAAAGAGCAAAGACTAATAGGTTGCCAGGGCTTAATAAAGCCCAACTGATTTTTGAAAGTAGAAAAAATAGTTCATTCATAATATGAATTATTTAAAAGAGTACTCGTCATTTGCTTTTGCTATAACGGTTTGATTTCGACCACTTTGTTTGGCGATATATGAAGCGGAGTCAGCTCGTTTGAAAAGGCTTTCAAAGTCTTTAGAATCTGATTCTGAAGTGCAAGCAATACCAATACTTATGGTCTGTTTAGGGATGCCTAAAGTTTGCCAATCAGCATTTTCAAATAATTTATGAATCTTAGCGGTAAATGAATTGATTTCAACTATTGAGGTATTTGGAAAAACGCAAATAAACTCTTCACCACCCCAGCGGTAAATCAAATCTGTTGGTCGCATAAAACGGCTTAGAATATCAGCAGTAAACTTGAGCACTTCATCACCACGTTGATGCCCATATTGGTCATTAATACGTTTAAAGTAATCTAAATCTAGCATGGCTAAACAAAGGTCTTGGTTGTGTGCAATAGCTTTAGAAATCAACTCCTGAGCTTTTAATTCACCACAACGTCTATTGGGTAATTTGGTTAAAAAGTCTTCAGAAGCTAAGTCTTCTAACTGTTGTTCAAGCTGTTTTAGCTTGTTGATGTTATGCACCATTCCGACCATCATTATGGGGTTACCAGATTCATCCCGCTCGCAAATTTTGCCTTTATCATGAACCCACAAGTAGTGTCCATTGCGATTTTTTAAACGGTATTGATGTTCATAATGTGAACGTTCATTATTGAGGTGGGCATTAAGTGAAGCCATAACGTATTCAAGATCTTCTGGATGAATGTTATTGCTCCATGTATCTACGGTTGGCTCCATTTCATCAGGGCCATAACCAAGCATTTTTTTTAATTGCGGACTAAAAAACACATGGCCGTTGCTTATCTCCCACTCCCATAATCCATCAGAGGCTTCATTTAAAGCAAACCAAATTCTATGATCACGGGTATTGAGTGTATCTTCGTGCTCTAAGCGTTTACCAATATCACGTGCGACTGAGAGAAAATATTCTTGGTGTTTATATTCAAAAACGGTAGTAATGATTTCTACAGAGATGTCGCCACCATTTTTATGGTGGTGATTTCCAACAAAGGTAAAAGATTTGTTGTTACGAATAACTTGAGCGATTTCTTCCCATTGCGGCATGCCAACCATATGCCGCTGCAAACTCAGTACTGAGTGGTTTAGAATTTCATGTTTTTCATAACCTAAATCTTCATGTGCAGCACGGTTGCACCATAAGATGTTAGAACTGCCTGGATCAATTAGATAAACTGCATCTTCCATGTTATCAAACAGAACGTTTAAATCGACAGTACTTAATTCTTTGGGCATAACTTCGACACTTTTAAATAGGGCTTTTTATTAGTCTTTACATCTTAAATGTAGGGTTTTGTAGATTTACAAATTATGTGATAAATCTACCACCTTTTCAGGTGAATTTTTTGTCTATTTATTGTAAAAACGAAAAAAACTCTTTTAAATCAGATAATCATCCCCATTATCTTAGTATCAAACAGACAAGAATTAAGGAGTTTGTCAAAAATGATGGACAAGTTTACAACCCAATTTCAAAGCATTCTGGCTCAAGCACAATCTGCGGCAGTAGGGCATGACAATCAATATATTGAGCCTGTGCACATCCTATCAGCGTTGATTGACGAGTCTGGTAATTTATTGCAACTGGCTAATGTAAATGTGCCTTTACTTAAGCAATCACTGGCTGAAAAAATTAGCAGTTTGCCAAAAGTTTCTGGAGCTGGTGGTAATGTGCAGTTGTCACAAGCATCGGCCAATGTTTTAAATATAATGGATAAGCAAGCCCAAAAAAATGGTGATGCTTATATTGCGAGTGAATTGTTTTATCCTGCATTATTAGAGACTTCTGATTATGCAGCAACTTTATTGAAGAAAGCAGGTGCAACAAAAGAGGCACTCAATAATGCGATTCAAAATGTACGAGGAGGCGAAAGCGTGCAAGATCAAAATGCAGAAGAAAACAGACAAGCATTAGATAAATATACTGTAGATTTAACTGAACTAGCGGAACAAGGAAAGTTAGACCCAGTAATTGGTCGTGATGATGAGATTCGCCGTGCTGTTCAAGTGTTACAACGTCGTACCAAAAACAATCCAGTATTAATTGGTGAGCCAGGTGTGGGTAAAACCGCCATTGTAGAAGGTTTAGCGCAACGTATTGTAAATGGCGAAGTACCTGAAGGCCTAAAGAAAAAACGTTTACTTTCACTGGATTTAGCAGGCCTGTTAGCTGGAGCTAAATACCGTGGTGAATTTGAAGAGCGTTTAAAAGCATTGCTTAAAGATTTAGACAAACAAGAAGGTCAGGTAATCTTATTTATTGATGAGATTCATACCATGGTAGGAGCAGGTAAAACTGAAGGTTCTATGGATGCAGGTAATATGCTTAAACCTGCTCTTGCACGTGGTGCTTTGCATTGTATTGGTGCTACTACGTTAAATGAGTACCGTGAAAATATTGAAAAAGATGCGGCTTTAGAGCGTCGTTTTCAAAAAGTCATTGTCGATGAGCCAACAGAAGAAGATACCATCGCGATTTTACGTGGTTTAAAAGAGCGTTATGAGGTGCATCACGGGGTTGATATTACTGACCCTGCGATTGTTGCCGCAGCCAGATTGTCGCAACGTTACATCACTGACCGCCAGTTACCGGATAAAGCAATTGACTTGATTGATGAAGCGGCATCTCGCATTCGTATGGAAATTGACTCTAAACCTGAGGTGATGGACAAGCTTGATCGCCGTTTAATTCAGTTAAAAATCGAGCAAGTTGCACTGAAAAAAGAGAAAGATGAAGCCTCTAAAAAACGCATGGAGATTTTACAGGATGAAATCAAAAATCTTGAAAAAGAGTATTCAGATTTAGAAGAAATTTGGAAAAAAGATAAAGCGGCTTTACAAGGTGCTCAGCAATATAAAGAGAAACTTGAAGCGGCACGTATTGAGCTTGAAGCTGAAAGGCGTGCAGGTAACTTAGCCAAAATGTCTGAGATTCAATACGGCACGATTCCTGATTTAGAAGCTAAAATTCAAGCCGCTGAAATGGCGGAGAGTGAAGCTGAAGAGGGTGAAGGTTCGCATTTATTACGTAATAAAGTAACCGAAGAAGAGATTGCCGAAGTGGTGGCACGTTGGACAGGAATTCCTGTTTCAAGAATGATGGAAGGTGAGCGCGATAAGTTATTGCGTATGGAAGAAGAGTTAACTAAAAATGTTATTGGGCAGGATGAAGCGGTTAAAGCTGTTTCAGATGCGATTCGTCGTTCACGTGCGGGTCTTTCAGACCCGAATCGTCCTAATGGTTCATTCTTATTCCTGGGGCCAACGGGCGTTGGTAAAACCGAATTGACCAAATCTTTAGCTGATTTCTTATTTGATACTCAAGATGCGATTGTGCGTATTGATATGTCTGAGTTTATGGAAAAACATTCGGTTTCTCGATTAGTGGGTGCACCTCCTGGTTATGTAGGTTATGAACAAGGCGGTTATTTAACCGAAGCAGTTCGCCGTAAACCTTATTCTGTCATATTATTGGATGAGGTTGAAAAAGCACATCCAGATGTCTTTAATATTTTATTGCAAGTATTAGACGATGGACGTTTAACCGATGGTCAGGGGCGTACTGTGGACTTTAAAAACACAGTAATTGTTATGACCTCAAACTTAGGTTCGCAAGTCATTCAAGAGAAGGCGGGTGTTGCTACTTACGATGAAATGAAAGCTGATGTTATGGAAGTGGTAGGTGATTACTTTAGACCTGAATTCATAAACCGTATTGACGATATTGTGGTGTTCCACCCATTAGGAAAAGAACAGATTCGCTCTATTGCCAATATTCAGTTACAAGGCTTGCGTGAACGTTTGGCTCATTCTGAAATAGCTTTAGAGGTAACAGATGCCGTGTTAGATGCGATTGGTGAACAAGGCTTTGATCCGGTGTTTGGAGCAAGACCTTTAAAACGTGTAATTCAACAACGTATTGAAAACCCATTGGCACAAAAAATCCTCAAAGGAAATTATGCATCAGGTTCAACGATACATATTGAATTGCAAGGTGATGAGATTACCTTTAATTAGTCAGAATTAGTTTGATTCGATAAATCACTAAACTCACTTTTCTTTTAGGAAAGTGGGTTTTTTTTATTTCTACTGAAAAGGAATTAAAGCATCACTTTTACTCAATAATGCTTAAAAATCTAAAAAGATTGAATTGACGTTCAAAAATTTAAGATTGTTCTTTTTCATGCTGAAAATGTTTTACTTTCTTATAAGCTTTTTTAACCGCTTTTTTTACTTTCTGTTCCACTTCAATATGTTCATCAACCGACATATAAAAAGACATATCAATATCATAACGAATATAACGTGGAGCGATACGGTTTAGAGCGATACAAGCCATATCTGCCAGGGCGTTGCTGTCGTCAAACTTATCGGCATAATTTTCTTTGATTTCATTAAATACGAGTCGTTCAAAATAATTGTGTACGCTGTCCATTGGCATCATTGACTCCTTATGGAGTGTTCCGGGAATATACATTGAGAGAACCTTCCTTCAATTAAATTTGAGGTGTTTATATACACCCTCAGCCTATAAAAATACTGAAAATAGCATTTAAACTATAACATGTTTGCATTATCTTCAACAAAGCAATGAACAGGCCAGTGTTCTAATAATATGGAGCAATAAAAAAGGCACTGAGAAAGTTTCTGAGTGCCTTTATTCAATAATTACCGAAAGCATTAAAGAGAAAAGTTAAAAACTAATTTTACTTTTCTCTAGAAACTGCTCTATGGCCGATATCAGTACGGTAATAAACTTCATCCCAGTGAATCATAGCAACACCTTCATATGCACGTTTTTGTGCAGAGGTAACATTCTCACCCAAAGCAGTTACACATAAAACTCGGCCGCCAGATGTCGTAACTTCATTGTTATCATTGATGGCTGTACCAGCATGAAACACTTTCAAATCAGAAGCATTTGCTTGTTCTAGACCTGAAATCACATCATTTTTACGGTACTCGTCTGGGTAGCCACCAGCCGCCATTACCACACCTAAAGCTGCACGACTATCCCATTTAGCCGTTACGGTATCTAGCTTACCGTCAATTGCCGCTAAACATAAAGCGTGTAAGTCAGACTGTAAACGCATCATAATAGGTTGTGTTTCAGGGTCACCAAAACGGCAGTTAAACTCTAATACTTTTGGAGCACCAGAAGCATCAATCATAACACCGGCATATAAGAAGCCTGTGTAAGGTAAACCATCTTCTGCCATGCCATTAATGGTTGGGTAAATCACTTCATCCATAATACGGTTATGAATTTCGCGAGTGACTACTGGTGCTGGAGTGTAAGCCCCCATACCGCCAGTGTTTGGCCCTGTATCGCCATTATTACGTGCTTTATGGTCTTGAGAGGTTGCCATAGGTAACACATTTTTACCATCAGCCATAACAATAAAGCTGGCTTCTTCACCAACCAAAAATTCTTCAATAACAACACGAGAACCTGCATCACCAAATTTGTTACCCGCTAACATATCTGAAACGGCTTCTTTAGCTTCAGTCATCGTATCAGCAAGAATAACACCTTTACCAGCCGCTAAACCGTCAGCTTTAATAACAATCGGCACGCCAACTTTATCTAAATAAGCATGGGCTGGCTCAATTTCCGTGAATACATCGTAAGCCGCAGTTGGAATATTGTGCTTGGCTAAGAAATCTTTAGAAAAGGCTTTAGAACCTTCTAACTGAGCGGCACCAGCTGTTGGACCAAAGCACTTTAGTCCAGCTTCTGAAAAGGCATCAACCACACCTAAGACTAATGGCACTTCTGGGCCAACAATGGCTAATTCAATATTGTTTTCTTTTGCAAAATTTACCAGGCCTGGTAAATCATCTACTGCAATATTTACATTGGTTAAATTTGGCTCTAAAGCGGTACCTGCATTGCCTGGAGCAACAAATACTTCAGTTACTTCAGCTGCTTGTGCAGTTTTCCAAGCCAAGGCATGTTCACGGCCGCCACCACCAATAATCAATACTTTCATTTTAATATCTCGTTCCGTCGCTAGATAATGCTTTTGGGTATTTCTAAATCAGCCTATGCTGCGTTCAAAAATGGTCACTTACAGTGTGTAAGCTCACATTTTTTGCCTTGCCTAGCCAGATTTATAAATCCCCAAAAGCATTATAAATATTTTGTATTTAATGCATTATTAAGCCGTTAGGCTTAATAAAAATTAGTTTTTTTAAACACTTTCTAAGATAGTAATGAGCGTTTTTTTCAAGTTCAAGGCGTAAGAAAAAATCGCAGCGGAGCGTACATAAAGTACGTGAGCAGCGGATTTTTTCTTAGAACGCAGAAATTGGAAAAATAAGCCATTACGGCCTGTTGATTAATGTTTGAAGTGTCTCATCCCTGTGAATACCATTGCTATTCCGTGTTCATTGGCAGCATCAATTACTTCTTGATCGCGCATTGAACCACCAGGGTGAATAACAGCGGTAATTCCAGCTTCAGCTGCCGCATCAATACCATCACGGAATGGGAAGAAGGCATCTGAAGCCATAACAGAACCTGGCACTTCTAAACCTTCATCTGCCGCTTTGATGCCGGCAATTTTTGCTGAGTAAACACGGCTCATTTGGCCAGCACCTACACCAATAGTCATACCATCTTTAACGTAAACAATCGCGTTAGATTTAACGAATTTAGCGACTTTCCAGGCAAACATTAGGTCTTTCATCTGTTCTGCTGTCGGGGCTTTTTCAGTAACAACTTTAAGGTCAGCTTCATCAACCATGCCTAAGTCACGGTCTTGAACCAATAAACCACCAGTTACACGTTTGTAGTCGTAAGCAGGCTGCTGTGCATCTAAATCGCCACACGCTAAAAGACGAACATTTTGCTTAGTTTCTACTACTTCTTTTGCTTCATCTGAAACAGTAGGGGCAATAATCACCTCAACAAATTGACGTTCTACAATGGCTTTCGCAGTTTCAGCATCAAGCTCTGTGTTGAATGCGATAATGCCACCAAATGCTGAAGTAGGGTCTGTTTTGTAAGCACGATCATAGGCTTCAAATTGAGAAGCTCCAACGGCAACACCGCAAGGGTTTGCATGTTTAACAATCACACAAGCGGTTTCTTTGAATGTTTTAACCAGTTCTAAAGCTGCATCGGTATCGGCGATGTTGTTAAAAGACAGTTCTTTACCTTGAATTTGAGACGCAGTAGAAATTGAGGCTTCTGAAGGTGAACGTTCAGTATAGAAAGCTGCATTTTGATGCGGGTTTTCGCCATAACGCATAGACTGTTTTTTAACAAACTGGGTGTTATAGGTACGTGGAAATTTATCTGCTTTGTCTTCAGAGAACATAGTACCAAAGTAGTTTGAAATTGCACCATCGTAACGAGCCGTTTGCTCAAAGGTTTTAATGGCTAAGTCAAAACGGGTAGCGTGAGACAGTTTACCGTTATTGATTTTAAGTTCATCCAAAATGTGAATGTAGTCTTGTGGGTCGGTAACTACCGCTACATCTTTATGGTTTTTAGCCGCTGAACGAAGCATTGTTGGACCACCGATATCGATGTTTTCAACAGCATCTTCTAGTTTACAGTTTGGATTAGCCACCGTTGCTTCAAAAGGGTATAAATTAACCACAACCATATCTATTGCATCAATACCGTGTTCTTCCATAATCGCATCATCAGTACCGCGACGACCTAAAAGTCCACCGTGAATTTTAGGGTGAAGTGTTTTTACACGACCATCCATCATCTCTGGAAAACCTGTATATTCAGATACTTCAGTTACCGCTAATCCTGCTTCAGAAAGTACTTTGTAAGTACCGCCTGTTGAAAGAATGGCAATATCCATTGCAACTAGAGATTTGGCAAATTCTAAGATGCCTGTTTTATCTGAAACGCTAATCAGGGCGCGACGTACTGGTTTCATGGTTGTGGTTCTCCAAAAAATAAAATTAAACTGGTTTTAGTTATCTAAGTTGTGTGTATTAAACGAGATTATATTTCTGCATTTTCTTTTTAAGGGTATTGCGGTTGATCCCTAAAATATTGGCTGCATGTGTTTGATTGTTATCTGTTTGTTGCAATACAAATTCAATCATCGGTTTTTCTACTTGTTGTATGACCATGTCATATACGTCAGTGGCATTTTGCTCGGCTAGCGTATTGAAATAGGTGTTTAACATTAAAGTAACTTGATCACTTAAGGATAACGATGAAGGAGTTTCCAAAATTTTTTCTCTAGTTTTCGTCATCTTTATTGTTAAGCCTATGCATTTTAGTTAGTGCCGTCTCTATATTGAGAATGGCTAAAAACCGTGTTCAAAATAATCGTTGAGTAATGTTAATTGTTCTTTTGCTGAGTTGAGTTGATTAAATGTCTTACGTAACGTATTACCATTAGGTAAATGTTGTGCATACCAACCTATGTGTTTTCTGGCGATTCTGACCCCTAACATTTCACCATATAACTCGTGTAAACCATTAATATGCTTAAACATGGTTTGCTTAAACTCTAAAGAACTCGGTTTTTTAAGTTGTTGGCCAGTTTTAAGGTAATGATTTATTTCACGAAATATCCAAGGGTAGCCTTGAGAGGCTCGACCAATCATGATGCCATCAGCAGAGGTGTATTTTAATACAAAATCAGCTTGCTCGGGAGTGCAAATATCGCCATTTGCGATCACGGGAATATTTACCTGCTGTTTGACCTGTTTAATGGTGTCATATTCAGCATTGCCAGTAAATTTAGCCTCACGCGTTCTGCCATGAATAGTGATGGCTTGTAAGCCTTGTTCTTCGGCAATAAGAGCGATTTCAAGGGCATTTTTATTTTGATTGTCAGTGCCTGTACGAATTTTTACAGTAACAGGAATCTCTACAGAACTCACCACAGCCTGAAAAATGTTTTTAACTTTTTCAGGATCAGCCATAAGGGCCGAACCAGCTGAAACACTGCAAACCTTCTTGGCAGGGCACCCCATATTTAGATCAATAATTTGAGCACCTTGCGATACTTGCCAAGCGGCGGCATCGGCTAATTCCTGCGGATCGGTGCCAATCAATTGAACTGCTCGAGGTTCTGGGTCGTTAATATTAACGTGTCGAGTAGACGATTTTTTAGATTGCCATAGCTCTTTTTTTGAAGCCACCATCTCAGCTAAGGTATAGCTTGCTCCATGAGTACGGCACAAATCACGAAAAACAGCATCAGTAATGCCTGCCATTGGTGCAAGCACAATATTGTGTTCAAATTGATAAGGTCCAATTTTTAACATGAATTGAGTTTATTATCCGAAACTGTGTAAAGAATTAATGGTCTTTTACTAGGCCTGGTATCCATTTTGAGAGGCGACCAGGCCTGGTAAAATTATTTTGGCTTGTGTATTAAAAGTAAATGCACAAGTAAATAAAGCGAATTAAGCTTGTTTTTTGCCCGATAACAATCCCCATTCCTCTTTTGTTTCAAAAGTATCTAGGGTGATTCCAATGGTTTGATAGTGTTGAATTAACTCATCAGCTTGAGTCGCTAACAGTCCAGAGAGTGTTAAGGTTCCACCTGGTTTTAATAAGCGGTCAAACTCTGAAGAGAGTTCTTTTAAAGGCCCGGCTAAAATATTGGCGACAATCATATCAGCGGGTTCTGCATCAAAGTCTTTAACCAGTGCAAAAGGAATCGCTTCATTGTTACGCTTGGCATTTTCAATACTTGCGGTAATCGCTTGCGGATCAATGTCGGTGCCTGAAACCGATTTAGCACCTAACTTTTGAGCCGCTAAAGCTAAGATGCCTGAACCACAACCGTAATCTATCACGCTTAAATCTTTTGGCGGGTTTTGATCTAACCAGGTTAAACATAAAGAAGTAGTAGGGTGTGTGCCCGTTCCAAAGGCCATGCCTGGGTCTAAATAGAGATTGACTGCATCAGGTTGTGGGGCTTCTGTCCAGCTTGGCACAATCCATAGATTATCACCAAATAGCATTGGTTTAAATTGATCCATCCAGGCTCTAATCCAATCTTTGTCTTCAAGCTGTTCAACTTTGAATTGGTTAGGTTTTAATTCTGGAACGATTTGAATAAGTAATTCAATAATCGCTTTGCTATCCACATCTGCATCAAATAAGCCAATGACTTTGGTATTACCCCAAATTGGAGTAGTGCCAATTTCAGGTTCGTAAATGGGTTGGTCTTTGGCATCTTCAAAAGTTACAGAAGCGGCATTCGCTTCCATAAAAGCATCCGATAAGGGTTCTGCTAATGCTTCTGGCACAACCGTGTTGATTTGAATCCAAGCCATTTTGACTCCTAAAATTATTGAATCTGTGTAAAACAAAAAACCTCCAATACCAAAAGGCATTAGAGGTTTTAGATGTGAAACATGTTCACAAAAAAGCGTATTTTCTTAAACTAAGTGTTCTAAACGCTCTTCTAAATAGTGAATGTTACGTCCACCGTCTTGGAAGCCGCCATCATTCATGATTTCACGTTGAAGGTGAATATTGGTTTCAATTCCTTTAATCACCATTTCGCTCAACGCACTGTCCATACGAGCGATTGCAGTATCACGACAACTACCAAAACAGATTAGTTTACCAATCATTGAATCGTAGTGCGGTGGAATGGAATACCCTGTATAAATGTGAGAATCCCAACGAACACCTAAACCGCCTGGTAAGTGTAATCTTTCAATTTTACCAGGTGATGGCATAAAGTTTTTAGAAGGGTTTTCAGCATTAACACGACACTCAATAGCGTGACCAGTTATCTTAATGTCTTCTTGTTTAAGTGTTAATGGCATGCCAGCGGCCACTTCAATTTGAGCTTTTACTAAATCAATACCTGTAACCATCTCAGTAACACAATGCTCAACCTGTAAACGTGTGTTCATTTCAATGAAATAGAATTCACCATTTTCATACAAGAATTCAAATGTTCCTGCACCACGGTAATTGATCTCGATACATGCTTTAACACAAGCGGCACCAATTCTTGCACGTTGCTCTTCAGTTACACCAGGAGCAGGGGCTTCTTCAACTACTTTTTGGTGACGACGTTGCATAGAACAATCACGCTCACCTAAATGAACAGCATTACCTTGACCATCGGCTAAAACCTGAATTTCAACATGACGTGGATTCTCTAAGAATTTTTCCATGTACACTTCAGGGTTACCAAAGAAGCTACCCGCTTCAGATTTAGTAAGCTGAATAGATTTAAGTAGGCTGGCTTCAGTATGAACAACACGCATACCACGGCCACCACCACCACCAGAAGCTTTGATGATAATTGGATAACCAATCTCTTTTGCAATACGATGGTTTTCCGCATCATCATCACCCAAAGGACCACCAGAACCAGGTACAGTTGGTACACCTGCGGCTTTCATAGCTCGAATGGCAGAAACTTTATCTCCCATAATACGAATCGTTTCGGCTTTTGGACCAATAAAGGCAAAACCACTCTCTTCAACACGTTCCGCAAAGTCGGCATTCTCAGAAAGGAAACCATAACCTGGGTGAATCGCACTGGCATCAGTCACTTCAGCCGCAGAGATAATCGCTGCCATATTTAGGTAGCTGTTAGTTGATGCTGGAGGTCCAATACAAACGGATTCATCAGCTAATAAAACATGTTTTAAATCGGCATCTGCCGTAGAGTGAACTGCAACGGTTTTAATGCCTAATTCTTTACAGGCTCTTAAAACACGAAGAGCAATCTCTCCACGGTTAGCAATTAGAATTTTATCGATCATATTGCTATTCCTTATTCGATTACGAATAGAGTTTGACCAAATTCAACTGGCTCACCATTGACGGCAACAATTTGTTTAACTGTTCCAGATTTATCAGATTCAATCGGGTTCATAATTTTCATTGCTTCAATAATACAAAGAGTATCGCCTTCAGACACTTTATCACCAACCTTAACAAACGCACCTGCATCTGGAGATGGTGAAGAGTAGAAAGTACCAACCATTGGTGATGTTACCTTATGTCCGTTAGCTTCTGTTGAAGCCGGAGCTTCAGGTTCTGCAGTTGGAGCTGCCGCGGCAACAGGCGCTGCTGGAGCTGGAGCAGCCATTGGGGCCGCTGCTGCTGGAGCTTGAACAATGACTTGTTCTTTGCTACGAGAGATGCGGATGTTATGTTCACCTTCTTTGATTTCAATTTCAGCAATGTCTGATTGTTCTACAATTTCAATTAGTTTACGAATTGAACGAATATCCATTTTGTATCCTCTGGTCTTATTTTTTTAGCCTGTTAAACAAGCTGTTCAGGTTGAATAGTTTTAAAAGTTTATTTGTTTTTTACTTGGCTAAATTTGATTATTAGTCATCTAACTTGTCAATAATTGCTTCAAAAGCCAATTGGTAACCTTTGGTTCCCAGGCCCGCAATTACGCCTTCTGCAAGGTCTGAAAAGTAAGAATGGGTTCTAAACTCTTCACGCTTATGAATGTTAGACAAGTGAACTTCAATAAATGGCACATTAATTGTGGCTAAAGCATCACGAATGGCGATACTTGTATGAGTGAAAGCAGCAGGATTTATGATGATATAGTTTGTACCATCATCCATTGCTTGGTGAATACGTTCTACAATTTCATGCTCTGCATTGCTTTGAAAATCAAATAGACGAACATTGTATTCATCTGCTAGCTCTAATAGGCCCTCAATAACGTCTTCAAGAGTTTCAGAACCGTAGATTTCTGGTTCACGTCTTCCCAGCATATTGAGGTTTGGTCCATTAATCACCAGAATTGTTGCCATAACTTGCCTTTGTAAGCGTATTTACAAGTAAATTGAATGGCTGAATTATAACGTAAGTGCAGTAATATCTCTACGTAAATAACAATAAAACTAAAAGGTTTTTTACGTGAAATGATGCGTTCTGTTTTGAATGTGCTAGAAATTATATGAAAATTGAAATTTTCTATAGTTTGGAAATGTTGCAACTAAACCCCAGGAGGGAATAGTTGCAATTAAAGACTTTAATTCAAGAGAGATGAATTATTTGTAAGCATTATTGATGTTGTTAGTAAAAGCTTCTGGTTTTTTAAAACCGACAACACGTTGTGCTTTTTGTTCTTTACCATCAGCGGTAAAAAACAAAATACCTGGTGGTCCAATAATTCCAAACTGTTTCATAAGGGCTTTATCGGTATCATCATTAGCGGTTACATCAGCTTGTAGAAGAGTTACCCCTTTTAATGCGTTGTGAACGGCTGGATCAGTAAAGGTTCTAGCTTCCATCTCTTTACAGCTAACACACCAGTCAGCATAAAAGTCGAGCATAACTGGTTTACCTTTAGCCAGTTCTGCTTGTAAATCAGCTGGTGATTTAATGGTTTTAAACGTTAAGTGCTCTGATTGTGTTTGAACGTGAGAACCTCCACCTTGAAACACTTTTAATGGTTGAAACATTTGTGTGCTTCCACCGAGTAAGCCAATTAAGATCATTGTGCCGTATAAGAACAGGACTAAACCAAACCCTTTGGTTAGCTTTAACCAGCCAGATTTTTCTGCAGTACTTTCAAAGGCTCCTAGGTAAACGGCAGACATAATAAATAAAATTGCCCAGCTCAGCATGGCAACTTCAGGTGGCACAATACGTTCAACCATCCAAATAGCCACACCAATTAACATGACACCAAATACAGCTTTAACGTTATCCATCCAAGCTCCAGCACGTGGTAATAATTTACCAGCTGATGTACCAAGAAGGAGTAGTGGTAATCCCATACCCATACTCATTGCAAATAGGGCGGTTCCACCTAATAAGGCATCACCGGTTTGCCCTATGTAAATCAGTGCACCTGCAAGAGGAGGGGCAACACAAGGACCAACGATTAATGCAGATAAGAAGCCCATTACAGCAACACCAGTTAAGGTTCCACCTTGTTGTTTATTAGAGATATTAGTTAATTTTGTTTGTACAGAATTTGGAAGTTGTAGCTCATAAAAACCAAACATAGATAGGGCTAGCAACATGAAAATAGCGGCAAAACTACCAATAATCCATGGGTTTTGGAAAGCAGCTTGTAAGTTTTCACCAAACATCCCAGCTAAAACACCGGCCACGGTGTAGGTTACCGACATCGCTAGAACATATACCAGAGACATAACAAAGGCACGGCGAGTAGTAAGTTGATCACCTTGACCCACAATAATACTCGATAAGATCGGAATCATTGGGAATACACAAGGTGTGAATGCCAGTAGTAAACCAAAAATAAAGAAGGTAGCAATTACAATCCAAACACTACTGTTTTTAAGTGTGTCAGCAATTTGATCAGTTTCTGAAAGGGCTTGCTTATCAGTATTTACAGCTACGTTTTGATCTGCTGTATTCGAGTTGTCAGCAGCACTAGTGGTTGTTTTTACACTACCTACCGCAAGCGTAATTTGTTTTTTGATTGGTGGGTAACAAACACCAGCTTCGGCTGAACATCCTTGGTACTCAATTTGAATAGTGGCATCACCGCTAAGTTTTGTAACGGGTAATGAGGCAGCTAAATCACCATGATAAACCAGTGTTTTACCAAAAAGTTCGTCATCAATTAATTCTGCTTTAGGTAACTTTAATTCGCCTAAAGTGGCATCACCTTTTACTACTGACGCTTTAATCTTGTCTTTATAAAGGTGGTAACCGTGGGCGATTTTCCAATTTAGATCGATTTGACCATTTTTGTTGGTTTGTTCAGTAAATGCAAAAGCTTGGTCAGCATCTAATAACTCAGGTTGGTCACTTTCCTCTTTTAAATAGTTATTAAGTTCAGATAAAGAATTTAGATTACTTTCTTTTGTTGTTGTCGATGCAGTTACTTGAGCTGGTAAAGTAACTGTAAAGGTTCTTGTTTGTGGTGGGTAACAGACTCCAAGTTTATCAGCACAGCCCTGGTATTTAATGGTAAGTTCTGTTGATTTCGCTGCACCACTGTAAGGAATGGTAATGGTCGCTTGATGATGAAATACGTCACTTTTGCCAAATAATTCGTCATTGACAGTGTCAAATTTTGAGTAGCTTGGAGAACCCAGAGTAATGTTAGTTGCGGTAACTGACATTTTATCTTTATAGAGTTTATAGTCATTAGCAATATCCCAGCTAACTACAATGTTTTGGTTTGCTACGGTAGGCTGGTTTAAAACAAAGGCTTGGTCAACTTCAAGTAACTCATCACTTGCCGACACGTTTGTAGAAAAGAGTGAACTTAGTACAATTAAAAGGCCAGTAAAAAAAGTAAATGCTTTTTTTCTGCTTTCACTGCATAAAAGGCTGAGCTTATCTGTCTTGGGTATTGGCTGTACTGAACTCATAAATTTTCTCATTCGTTAGTGCTTGAAAAACAAAAAATAATCGTTATAAAAAGTTAAAGCTTTTAAACGACTAGGCTTGCTGTTTAGATGTTTTAATAAAGCATCAATTATAATCTTTTATTCACTTTAATAAAGTGAGCTTAGACTTAAATTGTAATATTAAATTTTTACTCAATACTTTTAGAAAAAGTTTGCGTTAAATTGATTTTTTACTTTGTATATATTAGAGACCAGAAAATGCGAATTTTATTTCTACTTATTTTTATTGTTCCACTCATTGAACTCTATTTTTTAATTCAGCTGGGTGATGTTATTGGCGCTTTGCCAACGGTTTTACTGACTGTTTTTACTGCGGTATTTGGTGTTGCGTTAATGAGAAGCCAGGGATTAGCCATTATGCAAAATGTACAGCTTGAGCTTGCCGCAGGTCGCTCACCGCAAGAGAGTATGTTGGAAGGTGTGTTTATCTTTTTAGGTGGTGTGCTTTTATTTTTTCCGGGTTTAATCACTGATTTTATAGGTTTGCTGTTTTTAGTCCCGTTTGTACGTAAGTTTTTAATTAAACAAAGTACAAAAGGAATGCAAGCTCGAGGTCGTTTCCGCTATCAACAAAACGATTCTGTTTATGAAGGTGAATGGGCTGAAAAGCCAGAACAACCACCTAAAACTATTAAAAATGACATGTTAGATGGTGAGTTTAAAGAAAAATAATAAATTACCAGTAATTTATACCTTCTTGGCGGGGGGTAAAGCCCTAATGTAGAAACATAGGTAAAGAAATATCATACGTCTTCTAAACCACGCACGTTACCTAACTTCGCACTCGTCTTCCTCTGACTTGTCCAAAGGATTCTATTTTTTTCGAATAAAGATTATCGGGTCAAGCCCGATAATGACAGTGTATATTTGAGGCTGTTTGGTTGCTTTAATCAAGAGTGTCCAGGAGAGCAAGATATCCCGCTTGATAGTCTGGATAAATAAATTCATAACCCAAATTCACAATTCGAGCATTGGATAAGCGTTTATTGCTTCGCATTTGGCGAGAAGATTCTTTAGGTTCTATATGTTCTACATCAGGTACACATAACTGTTCAGAAAGCCAGTCGTACACTTCACAAGATAGAGTAGGGTTACTATCTACTCCAATGTAAATTGACTCTAAACTGTTTGGTTTTTCAATGTCTTTCTCTAATAAAAAGGCTAGCATGCCAGCGCAATCTGCTGAATGAATACGGTTGCTCCAAACATCTTCCATACAATGAGCTTTACCGTTTAGCACTAAGTCAATTAGATGTGTTCTTCCTGGACCATAGATGCCACCAAAACGCACTACGGTAGAAGGGATATTGCTGTTTAGAGCCAACTCTTCACCTTCTAAAAGACGTTTGGTAGAAAAGTTTAAATCTGAAGTAGGGCTATTTTCATCTACTTTTTCACCGTCAGACTGCCCAAAAACAGAAGAACTTGAAATAAAAATAAAACGTTTAATGTTGTGATTTTTTAAAGCTTGTAAGGTGTGTTTTACGCCTAAAACATAGGCTTGATAATAGGCTGAATCTTTATATTTGCTTGCTGACGCAATATAAAAAACATAATCAATCTCTTCAGGTAGCTCAGGTAAAGCAAAAGCTAAATCCGCTTGAATGGGGGTGATTTTTTCCGGAAGTTCTTCAATATTGCGTCGTAAACCAAAAACAGTGTGATTCTGCTCACTCAGTATTGAGCCAAGCTGACAACCAATATCACCGCATCCTACAATTAAAATATTTGCCATTTATTCTCTTCCAAATATGTAAAGTCTATGTAAAACCATTTTCTGCAATAGTATGCATAAACGTATCAAAATACAATAAGCAAAAGATTAAAAATTTAAGTCGTAAATAAAAAATTACCAGGCCTGGTAATTTAAAGAAAGGCGTTTGTTTAAATAATAAAAAAGCCGTACTAGATAAATCTAGTACGGCTTGATAAAACTAATTAAAAAGTTGTTAATTAAAACTTATAACTCATTTGTACTGAATAACCAAGTTCGCTATGCTTAGTAGTGACATCTCCAAATGTCGGACCAAATGCAGTTGTTTTAAAGGTTTTTGTGGTTTCAGGTGAATATGCAACAGCAGCATCAACAGATAAGTTTTTGCTTACAGAGTAACCTCCACCAAATGTGAAGTGTTGCTCTGCTGTTGCAGGGAAAAATCCTAAGTTAAAGAAGTTTTTTGCTGCTCCATCAGGTGTGGTAGCGTTTTGCTCTTTAACTGGCGTATCACCTTTGTTATAACCTACTGCTAGCCAGTAGTCATTAGCAGAGTATTTAGCACCTAAAGCAAATACGTTTTGATCTTCCCAGCCAAATTGTTTATAACCTTTCGCATCGCCCCATTTGATTTGTTTAAAGTCTGCTGCAAAGGTAATGTTATCCATTTGGTATGCCGCACCTACTTTAATTTGGGCAGGCTGTTCCAAGTGATCATTTGTAAAGCTTGTTACACCAAAACCACTAAAGCTATTAAGTTGTGTTGTGATTTGGTCTTTGTATTCCATGTCAATAGCGGAATCATAAGATGCACCAAGGGTTAAGTCACCTGTTTTGTAGGTTGCACCTACGGTATAACCCCAACCAAGATCAGAAGAAGTGCCCGCACCAACTACATTTCCACCGAATACAGATTGGTCTTCATGGATGTCTAATGAACCATATTGCAGTACTGGTGCAAAACCTACCGCAAAGTTATCTTCATTATAAGTTACAGATGGTGCAAACTTTAATAGCTGTAGGTTTGATGAAGCATCGAATGTAGATAGTAATCCGCCTGCATCAGCATTTGAATAGTCAACACCTAACCCAGAGGTACCCCACATCCCTAAACCAAATGTCCAGTTTTCATTTATTCTTGTTGCTGTAGAAACGGCTGGAATTACGTACATATCACCATCACTAGTCAATTCAGTAGGGAAAGATGTAGTGCTGTTTTTTATAGATGGCATGAAAACAGTTCCGCCAATATTGAATTCTGTTCCAGTAACTGATCCTGTCGAAGCTGGGTTTGTTAGTATTCCTTCTGCACCATGAATACCTGATACACCTGCGCCACCCATTGCAGTTTCGTTCGCACCGGTAGAAATCATGTTATCACCGTTGGTTGCCATTGCTGAAGTCGCGAATATTGCTGTTGAGATTGCTAATGCTAATTTAGTTTTTTTCATTGTCTCTTCATTCTCTTTTTTGGTTTTATTTAAACTGGCTTTGGTTTTTTTTATTTTTACCAGGCCCGTTTTCTTGTCGACATCTACTATGCAATATTTATTTTTACTTTGGTAATTAAAAAAATTTAATGAGCCATTAGTTTCTATATCAGAAGTTGGTGATATTTTAATATATGGGTCTATAAAAATTTTTAAGAGGGGTAAAATGTTGATATTAAAGGGAAAATAAAAAAAGTCTTGTACGGGGTGTTTGTTTTATTTTATAAGTATTAGAAAGCTCTAATATGTAGTTTTTACTTATGTTGTAAATATGCAACACTATTTGAGGTTCTTTAGTGGTTTTACCTCTAACGAGTTGAGTGCCTGTTAGGTGCTTTTTGCTCAGTTTTATTGAGAGTGATTGATTGTATGAATGAGGTGGTTAAGGTGTTTTAGGAATAAAGAATATTAATAAATTATAGGTATCAAGTTTTGACTGATTGTATATTTATATAGTTTGTTTAGAGATAATTCTTAAACACAAAAAAACCGCGAGTTGTTTAACAATTCGCGGTTTTGATTTTCAAGCCTGATGATATTTACCAGGCCTAATAGGTCTGCTGAATATTCTAAAAATTAGAATGCTCCAGATTTACCTTTTTGTAGCATTTCCCACATAGTGTTACGAACTTGCATGGTTGCTTCGTAAAGTTCTGGTGGCATTTTTTTACCCATTTTAATTGCCATATCCATGTTCATTGTATAAATATGAAGACGACCATCTGGCTCTTCAATAATGTTTACACGACAAGGAAGGAAGCCACCCATTGCTGGTGAGAAGTCAACCATTTTACGAGCTGTTTCTGGGTTACAGAATGACATTACATGAATAACACCAGATTTAATGCCACGTGCTTTTAGTTCTTCAGAAAGAGGTAGTTCACCAACGTTTTTAATGTTGTTTGCAATACCTACACCGTTGATAGCATCAATAACGTCTTCTAGTGCAACACCTTCATCAACAGTTACTTCCCACATAGTGGCATCAGCAATGTCACCGTCTGATGCAACCCACTTGTCCCAGACTTGCATGAAAGTTTCACCAGCACCATCGTTTAGGTTGCTGATTGCGTTCATTGTTCCACAGCCTGATAGCGTTGTTACTGTTACAGCTAAAATACCTGCTTTAAATAAGTTTGATAATTTCATTCTTTTCTCCGTTGCAATTGGATATTTTTGTGTATTGAGTAGGATTATATTTCCCAGCTCCAATTTGGTCATTAAGTAGATTACAGAGTATTTATTCAATTGGAAACCTAAAAAAATTATAGGTTTTATAACTTTATTTTATTAAGAATTGCTAATACTCTAATATGTTTATGATCCACTAAGGGTAAACCCTAATGATTCTAATAAGTTATTGAGTTTTGAGTTTTGAGTTTTAAAAATATTATGTTGATGCCATTCTCTATAAATAGGAAAATTTCTTCTATAATTTTCATATTTTTGGTGTGTTTCTATCATGTTTTTTGAGCGAATAGCTAAATCGTCATTAATAATATTATGTGTTTGGGTGAATAAATCGTTGAGTGTTTTTTGAATGGATTTACATTCAATTACTTTTATAGGTTGTGGCGGTTCTGGTAATTGCTGTTGCCAGTCATTACTCGGATTTATGTTCCAGTGTTGGCAGAGTGCGTGGTAAACCATTGAGCTACCAGCAACTTTTGCGTCTAATGAATGGCCTGCAATGTGTGGTGTTGCAATTAAAGCGGTTTTATAGAGTGCCTCATCAATATAGGGTTCATTTTCCCAGCAGTCGATAATATTGCACAAGGTTTGGGTTTTTGACCAGGCCTGTTCATTAATAATGCCTCCGCGAGCAGCATTAATTATAATTTGGTTTGGCTTAATTTTGGCCAGCTTGTTTTCACAAATAAGTTGATAAGTCGGATAGTTGCCATCTTTAGTTAATGGAGTATGAACGGTGATAATATCAGCGGTCAGGCAAGTGTCTAAATCAGTAAAGTCAGGATTTTTTTGCAGGCCTGGTTCTTTCTCTATTCTTGGCGGGTCATTTAATAAACAGGTAATGCCTAATATTTTGGCTTTGTTATACACTCTTTGCCCTACATTACCTACACCGATAATTCCCAGTGTTTTTTGAGTTATATCAAATTCAAATTGTTCAGCAAGTTGAAAAAGAATGGTAATAATAAATTCTGCTACTGAATTTGCATTGCAGCCTTGTGCAGAGTAAAAAGTAATACCGTTATTTTTTAAGTAAGTTTGATTAATATGATCTAGCCCAACAACAGTACTACCTACAAAACTTACATTACTGTTTTTTAAAAGGTCTTCATTGACTTGTGTTCTAGAGCGAACAATTAAAGCATCAGCATCTTTTACGGTTGCTGCATTGATTGATTTGCCTGGTAAGGTGATGATTTCACCTAAGTGAGAGAATATGGCGTGAGCATAAGGTACGGCATCATCGATAACGATTTTTTTTATTTTCATTTTGTTTGTCTATTTATATAGTGTGTTTGTTAGAGTTATTAACAGAAATAGTTTAGGTAAAATTGATTGTTTTTATTTTGCTATGAATTAGGCTCAGTGTTGGAAATGTTTGAATACAGTGTCACTACAACCTTTATACAATGAGCAATTAAGACTATATTCATATAATAAAGAGTAATTACTCATATTAATAGTAGAGAATGAGTTTGAAGAAGAAAGCAGAAACAAAATTAATAAAAGGCGATGTGGGTAATATTGAAGTACGAATTAAACCCACACAAACTATCGACGTTAGCTCAAAAAAACAGCTAGTGGTGATCAGCCATCCACACCCTCTTTATGGAGGTACCATGAACAATAAAGTGGTTACCACATTAGAGCGAGCCTTTTCCCATTTAGGATATATCACTATCGCTTACAATTTTAGAGGGGTAGGACATAGTGATGGAGAGTATGACAATGGCTTAGGTGAGCAAAAAGATTTACAAGCTGTCATTAACTGGGCTCAGAGTGAATTTGATGTTGATGAAACCGTGTTGGCTGGTTTTTCATTTGGTAGTTACGTTACTTTGCAAGCACATAAAAAGTGCAATGTAGATGCCTTGTGTACGATTGCTCCGCCAGTTGGGTTGTATGATTTCTCTGATATACAAGACATTATTTTGCCTTGGGTGCTGGTTCAAGGGGGGCAGGATGAAGTTATTTCTGCACAAGAAATCCTTGATTGGGCTATGAAGCAAGATGCTAAACCTGATGTTTACTGGAGAGATAAAGCAAGCCATTTCTTTCATGGAGAGTTGATTTGGTTGAGGAAAGTGATTGAGATGGCTTACTAAATGGTGAGTGTTTTTGAAATATATAAGAATTTGCTTATATTTACTAAATGCATATAATATCAGCAATTGCTTATATGCTAATAAGCTTGAGTTATCTCTAAATACTCGCTAATGTTACTAAATCTCAACTAAGAGACTTTTGCACAAAACCAAAAATCAATGAAATGGCTAAATTTTCATTGATTTTTGGTTATTGGTATTTAAAAAGGTTTCCAAAATAAAAGGTAATATTTTCTGGGAAATTTAGAGTTGTGCAAAAGGATGGTTAACCATCCTTTTTTGCTTTATATCTTAAGTAAATCTATTGTTAAAAAGCTTGAGTCGCTGGAGTCAGAATGAAACAACAAAAAATGGTAAAACGTAAATTAACAGCATGGATAATTGCGTTGTCTGCAAGTATGCCGCTAGCAGCTAATGCACAAGAATATGATTTTAAAGCCTGTGTTGAAACTGCTTTAAATCAAAATCCGGAAATGTCGGCAAGTGCTGCTAGAATTGAACAGGCCGAAGGTGCTTTAACCAAGGCTGAGTCAAGCCGTTTACCACAAATTACCCTTTCTGTTACTGGCAGCAACTCTGATAACGCTTTAAATGTGTTTGGTATGAAGTTACAACAACGTCAAGCGACATTTGGGGATTTTGGTATTAATCAGTTTCCGTTTGCTGATCCAGCTTCATCTAGCAATATTGCACCAAGTGATTTAAATAACCCTCAAGCTCATACTGATTTTAATACCCGTATTGAAATGCTGATTCCTGTATGGAATGGCGGCAAGATTAGTAGTTACGAAGACCAAGCTAAAGCAATGATTAATGCTGCCAAAAAAGGTGATTTAGCGGTACAGCAATTCTTAACCTATAACGTTTATCAAGCTTATGAGGCAGTGCATGCGGCACGCTCATTTGTTAAGGTTGCTGAGCAAGCAGTACAAACGGCTGACTCATATGTGAAAACTACCAGTAATTTAGTCGAGCAAGGTATTGTGGTTCGCTCAGAGTTTTTAAGTGCAAAAGTGAATCAGTCAAGTGCACAAGTAGCTTTGTTAAAGGCCAAAGGGCAAGAGGAAATTGCATTAGACACTCTTAAAATGTTAATGAATGTGGATGCATCTACAAAAGTGGATGTGGCCAATCGAGTAGATTTAGAACTACCTGTTGATAATGCAGAAGAACTTTTAGGTATGGCTCTTAATGGTAACTATGAACTAGATGCTAAACGTAAACAAGCGGCTTCAACTAGTTTTTCTGTTGAAGCAGCCAGAGCTGATTACTACCCTAGCTTTAATGTCATGTTAAGACAGGATTGGAATGATGAGAGCTTGGCATTAAATAATGGTTCTTATACCATCGCAGGTGTTGTGTCATGGAAAATTACCGATTTTGGTGTAACTCGTGGTTCGGTGGATATGGCAAATGCATCTGCGGCTGAGAAAAAAGCGGCCGTTAAATCTCAAGAGAATACGTTGCGTTTAGATGTGCTGACATCTTGGAGAAAATTGCAAATTGCTAAAAAACAGGTGCAATCAAATGTGTTAGCTGTTCAGCAAGCGACTGAGGCTCAAAGCCTGATTATGAAAAGATACAAAAATGGGGTTTCAACCATTACAGAGGTCCTTGCTGGAGAAACGCAGTTAGATAGGGCTCGTGCAGATTTGGTTTCTTCACGTTATGACGTAAATGTGCTTAAAGCTAAGTTGTTATTGCTAACTGGACGTATGGATATTGCTCGTATCTAACAAGACATATTAGAAAATAATAGATGATTTTAAAGATTAATAAGAATATGGAATTGAGGTTAAAAATGAAACAAATCTCTAAAGTAATTGGGATGTCATTATTAGTGGCAACTTTAGGTTTATCGGGGTGTAATCACGAAGAAGAACAGGTGCAAAACAAAGAGTCAGCTAAAAAAGTGATTGCTGATGTTTACACGGTTTCTTTAGGTTCTGTGCCATTAACATCTGTTGTGCCGGGTGCAGTTGTGCCAGATCAAAAGGCTCAAATCGCTTCTCGATTAATGGGATACATCAAAAATTTAGATGTAAAAGTTGGTGAGAAAGTTAAGCAAGGAGATCTTTTATTCTCAATTGATTCAGGTGATATTAAAAGTCAAATTTCTCAAGCGCGTTCTGGCTACCAGCAGGCTCTAGCAGCATTAACAGATGCTCGCTTAGACTTTAATCGTTTTACTAAATTGTATAAAGAAGACTCGGTTTCTAAACAGCAGTATGACAAAGTGCGTTTGCAATTAAGTGTTGCTGAAGAGAATTTATCCTCAGCTAAATCGGGGTTAGACCAAGCTAAAGCACAATTAAAGTATGCAAATGTTACGGCACCATTTGACGGCGTTATTGTTGAGAAAATGGCTGTTGCAGGTTCTTTGGCCGCACCAGGCAACCCAATTGTGGTTATGGAAAACCTAACTTCTTTAAGTGTGCAAACTCAAGTGTCTGCAGATTTGTATGCAGTTTTACGAAATGGCGATACTGCAAAAATATTAATTGATGGTATTGATAAGCCTTTTGTAGGAACCATCTATACTTTAGTAAGTGCTGCAGATCCAAAATCACGTACTCACACGGTTAAGTTAAGCTTGCCGAATGTAAATGATGTGAATAGTGGTACATTTGCTCGTGTGAGTTTTACTCGTGGTGAACGTCAAACAATGATGTTACCAACTTCAGCGGTAGTTAATCGAGCTGGCATTGAAGGTGTCTTTGTTGTTGAAGACGGCCGTGCTTTCTTTCATATGGTTAGAACAGGAACCGTGATTGGTGACATGGTTGAGATTCAATCTGGTTTGGCTTTGGGTGAGCAAGTGGTTATTAGCAACAATGCCGATATGTTAAACGGTGATGAGGTTGAATCTGAAAAACCTGTGAACGCAGCCGAAGGAGAATAAGATGGCTGAAAATCAAGTTCAAGACCAGGTAAAGCCTGAAGCGGACCTGAACATAGCAGGAAAGCTTGCTAAAGCGTTTATTCATTCAAAAATTACGATGATGATGGTGGTGGCTGTAACCCTTGCAGGGATTATGGCTTACCTGATTACACCACGTGAATATAATCCCCAAATTGTTGTTCCTGCGGCCAATATTATTGTACCGAAAGCCGGTGCTACGCCTGAAGAAGTCAATAATATGGTGGTCAAACCATTAGAGACTATTTTAAGTGCTTTACCAGGTGTGGATCATACTTTTGGTTATGCTTCCAATGACTTTGGTGTAGTAACAGTTCAGTTCGAAGTAGGTGAAAACCAGGTAGATAGTTTGGTTAAGGTTTATAACCAGATTATGCAAAACATGGATAAGATGCCGCCAGATACTCAACAACCGTTAATCAAACCTATTAACGTTGACGATGTCCCAATTATGACGTTAGCGGTAACTTCAAATGAGTTATCTGGTTATGATTTACGTGATATATCGCTAAAGTTGGTAGAAAACTTACGAAATATCCCAGGGGTTTCATTCTCTGATGTTATTGGTGGTAAAAAGCGGGCAATTAATGTCTGGTTAGATGCGCAAAAGATTGCATTAACAGGCCTGTCGTTAGATCAGGTTAGTGAAATGTTGAAAGGCAGTAATGTCTCTCTGCCAGTTGGTTCTGTTGTTAACAATAACCATGATAAGCTGATTCGTGTTAATGGCTATTTAGGTAATGCTAAAGAAGTAGGCGAACTTGTTATTGGCTCAAATAATGGTCGTCCTATTTATTTAAAAGATATTGCAACCATTTCTGACGGCCCGCAAGAGTCTCAAAGTTATACTCGATTAGGGTTCGGTCCTAACTCAAAAGAGGGTACACATGAGCAACAAGCAGTAACCATTACTTTAGCTAAGAAGCCTGGTACTAATGCAGTAGATGTTGCAAATGCGGTGTTGGAGCAGTTAGCTCAACTTAAAAAGTCGGTTATTCCTGCTAATGTGCATGTTGTTGTTACTCGAAACGACGGTGAAAAGGCCAATGCGGCAGTAAACCTATTAATGGAACACTTGGGTATTGCGGTGGCTTCTGTTGTTGTCATTTTAGTGCTTTTCTTAGGTTGGAGAGAAGCTGGAATTGTGACCTTGACAGTGCCATTAATATTATTTGTGGTTTTGTTTATTGGGATGCTTGCTGAGCAGACCATTAACAGAATAACGTTATTTGCACTTATTTTATCGTTGGGGTTGCTTGTTGATGCGGCCATAGTGGTAATAGAAAATATACACCGGCATATTCATGATGGCTTTGATCCCGAAAATTTTGATGAGGTATTGATTAAAGCGACTAATGAAATAGGTAACCCAACAAACGTTGCAACCATTGCAGTTATTTTAGCGTTTATTCCTATGTTGTTTGTTACAGGAATGATGGGGCCATTTATGGCACCGATTCCATTTAATGTACCTGTTGCCATGATTGCTTCATTGGTGGTTGCCTATATTTTAGTGCCTTATTCTGCCTATAGATTGCTTGGTAAAAAAGCTATTAAAGAAATGAAAAGACGTGAGAGTTTAGAAACTCATCACGTGACAAAAGAAGACTGGATGCAAAAGTTGTATGTGAAAGCCATCAGTCCAATGATTGAGAGCCGTACAAAACGTAACATCTTTTTGTTTGTAGTATTGCTTTCATTAATTGCGGCGATGATTCAGCCTGCACTACAATTTATGCGTGGTGACGGTATGAATAATCCACTTCACCCACTTGGTGTAGAGGTGAAAATGCTGCCTTATGACAATACCAGTACATTCTTAGTACAGGTTGATATGCCTGAAGGAACTGCTTTAGAAGCAACGGATCGAGTGGTTAGTCATGTAGGTGAGCGTCTCTCTCATACGCAATTTGTAACGGATTACAGTGTATATTTAGGTAATCACGCTCCCATTGATTTTGCTGGTTTAGTGCGTGGAGACTTAATTAAAGAAGGGGCTAATTTTGCTCAAATACGTGTTAATTTAGTTAATAAACATGACCGTAATGTCTCTTCTCATGAGATTGTTGAAAAATTTAATATTCAGTTGAATGATTTACGTAAATCGTTCCCAACGGCAAATATTAAGCTGTATGAAACCCCTCCAGGCCCACCTGTTACTACTCAAATTATGGCTGAGTTATATGGCCCAGATTATGATAAGTTACGTGAAGCCGCAAAAGAGGTAACTAAAGCCTTTAATCAGGTTTATGGCTTAATCAATGTGGACGATTCTGTCACCGCAGATAATGTCAGTTACCAAATCAATATTGACCGTGAACAGGCGAGCCTTTTGGGCGTTGCACCTGCTCAAGTCAGCAAGATGTTGCGTGACTACATAAATGGTTTTGAATTGGGTTATATGCACCTTGATAGTGTGCGTGAACCAGTAAATATTATTGTACGTTTACCACGTTCAGAAAGAACGGTCGCAGAGCAGATGATGTCTTTACAGGTTCAATCTCGTTCGGGGGCTTCAGTTCCATTGTCTGCAGTTGCCAAAGTTGATGAGGTTTTATATGCAAAACCTATATTAGGACGTGATCAGCATCAGATGGTTATGATTGGTGGTGAGTTATTGCAATCAAGTCCTGTCTATGCGGTGTTAACCCTGGATAAAATGTTAGATGGTGTCAAACTCCCTAACTCAGGAGTGACTTTCCATACGGCTAATTTAGGATTTGTTCAAGCACAGCCTGATGATGTTATGAATTACACCATTCTGTGGGGTGGTGAAATGCGTTTAACATTAGATGTGTTCCGAGATATGGGGAGTGCATTTATTGTTGCGTTGATCTTTATCTACTTAATCTTAGTGGCTTACTATAAATCCTTTATGATGCCAGTCATTGTAATGGGAGCGATTCCATTGACTATGATTGGTGTATTTCCTGGTCACTGGTTAACGGGTCAAGCGTTTACTGCTACATCAATGATAGGGGTGATCGCACTTGCGGGAATTGTGGTTAGGAACTCGCTACTACTGATTGACTTTATTTTAGAGTACCGAGCAGAAGGTAAGTCATTAAAAGATTCAGTTATTGAGGCAGGTAAAGTTCGATTCCGTCCAATTTTATTAACGGCTTTAGCTATTATGTTCGGTTCTATGATTATGATTACTGACCCTGTATTTGGAGGGTTAGCAGTATCGTTAATCTTTGGAACTCTGTCTTCTACTGTATTAACCTTATTGGTTATTCCACTGTTGTATTATATTTGGCAGTGGCATGGTGGAGTGAAACAGCAAGAAGCTTTAGAAAAACAAGCTAATGCTTAATACAGTTAATACTGTTAACACTGAGTAAGCTAAGAGCTATATTTAATAGATTTAGGCTAACTTAATAAGAACCGGGATAGAAATTCTGTCCCGGTTTTTTTTATGTCTATGGGTTTACCTGGCCACTAAAATTCATAACTAATTGAGAATGAGAAAGTTTATATTACGTTTTTAAAAATTGAACATTGTTTTCTTAAGAGTAGAACAATTAAAAGGTTATACTTTAGATCCATGTTTGTACTATTTTGTACAAGTTTTGCATGTTCATGTTTAATAGCATAGGAAATGAAAATATGAAAAAATTAGCTCAAGCACTTATTGTTGCAGGTGTAACCGTTGCAGGAACTTTTCCTGCTCATGCTGAAGAGGCTATGACTGTCAATGTTGCACGCATTACCGCAGATACTGCAAATACTATTGCAGTGAATACTATTAAAGCATGTAGAGAAAAAGGGATTCCCGTAAGTGTTACGGTTGTGGATAGAAATGGAATTGTTCAGGTACAAATGCGTGACACCACAGCTCCACCAGTATCACTTAATATCAGTAAGAAAAAAGCTTATACTTCAGTTATGTTTAACGTCAAAGGTTCTCAGCTTGAAGGGCGTGCAAAAGGACCTCTACCAACTCTTGGAGAAGGGTTAGCATTTATGGCTGGTTCTACGCCAATTGCTGCTGGTGGTAAGATGTATGGAGCAGTGGGTGTAAGCGGAGCACCAGATGGTAAAGATGATGAAGCTTGTGCTATTGCAGGTGTACAATCAGTGCTTGAAGATCTAGAAATGCAATAATCAATGCATTTAGCTCTCATGTACTAGCATTTATTCACAAATCCTAACTTATTCAAGTTTGCGCCAGTTGTCTCCTAGACAAGGGGGGTTATACCAAGTATAATTCGCCACTTGTTCGGGAGAGCTGGCTGAGAGGCTTAAGGCGCACGCCTGGAAAGTGTGTATAGGTTAATCCCTATCGAGGGTTCGAATCCCTCGCTCTCCGCCAAGCGGGTATCGTATATTGGCTATTACCTCGGCCTTCCAAGCCGATGAGAGGAGTTCGATTCTCCTTACCCGCTCCAAATTATGGTGACTCTATTCGTCCCCTCGCGACGCTAAGTTGGGAACTCCGCCAGGTCCGGAAGGAAGCAACGGTACCTTCTGATGCGTGCGCCGAGGTAAGGCGGGTAGGGTTGCCACCCTTTTATCTATTCTATTTTATTCCATAAAGTTCTTATCTTATTGTTTACTTCTATCGTTGTTTGGTGAATTTACCAGGCCTGGTAAATAGTTCTGATTTTGTAATGAAATCACGTTAAAATGAACCCCAATTTTTTCTTATGTAAGAGTTGTTGTTCTCGTATGAGTTATACCGTTTTAGCAAGAAAATGGCGCCCTAAAAATTTCTCAGAGTTAGTTGGTCAGTCGCATGTTATGCAGGCATTGTCAAATGCATTAGATCAACAACGTCTGCATCATGCCTATTTATTTACGGGTACTCGCGGTGTTGGTAAAACAACAATTGCACGAATTTTTGCCAAGGCTCTTAATTGCCAAGAAGGCATCTCTTCAAAACCTTGTGGTGTTTGTGAAACCTGTCGTTCAATTGATGAAGGTCGATTTATTGATTTGATTGAAGTTGATGCGGCATCAAAAACCAAGGTGGATGATACTCGAGAGATTTTAGACAATGTTCAGTTTGCTCCCACCCAGGGAAGATACAAAGTCTATTTAATTGATGAAGTTCACATGCTTTCTAAAAGCAGTTTTAATGCTTTGCTTAAAACTCTTGAAGAGCCACCAGAACACGTAAAGTTCTTACTTGCTACCACTGATCCCCATAAGCTGCCTATTACGGTGCTTTCGCGCTGTTTGCAGTTTAATTTAATGCGATTAACTCAACCGCAAATTCAAAACCATCTAGCTCATATTTTGGCTCAAGAACAAGTACCGTTTGAAGATGGCGCTTTGGCATTAATTGCCAAAAGTGCAGATGGTTCAGCTCGTGATAGTTTAAGCCTTTTAGATCAGGCCATTGCTTATGGTGCGGGGCAGGTCATGTTTGAACCTGTGCAAACAATGTTAGGTTTGGTTGATCAGCAATTTGGTGTCGCAATATTAAAAGCATTAGCTGATGATGATGCAGGGCAGATAAAAACCGTTATTCAGCAATTAGCTACTATGGGGGTTGATTACCAAGCATTGTTATCTCAATTAATAGAGACATTACACGCCATCTCTTATGTTCAGATATTTGCTGATAATGAAACCACTACCTTGCTACCGGTAGAGATTGTTCAAAATTTTGCTCAAAAATTTGCTCCAGAAAGAGTGCAGTTGTTATATCAGGTCGCACTGCTTGCTAAGCAAGATATGCAATTAGCACCAGATATTCGCATCGGCTTTGAAATGGCTTTAATGAGAATGTTAGCGTTTATGCCTGCGGAGTCAAAAGAGCTTTCTGAATCTCAAATGACTCAGTCTAAACCTCTGCAAAAAGAGACACAAAATCAGGCCCTAGAAAAAGGCAATTTAGAAAATCCGATGGATGCTCTTGCAAGCTTAGCAACAGCAAGATCTTTGGTTGGAAAAAAAAACGATGAAATAAGCGTAGCTAATGGTTCTAATGAAGAGGTAAGTCAGCAATCTAACTCAGAAATCAATTCTCAAATTCATACACCTGCCTCCCAAGAGACTCCTTCACAGACCGTTTCTGTACAAGAAAATTTATCAACAGACCGTGTAAGTGAGTTTGAAATGAATTATTCAACTGGAGATTCTTCACTCTCTGTTGATGATAGTTCATTAACTGCTTTTGATGATACTCAGGCTATTCCAACTGATTCAGTTTCTGAGCCGGAAAATTCATCACAGCCCGAGCATGCAATAGCGGAAGCAACAGTCCAAACAACCTTGCAAACAAACAATCATAATTCTGTCTCTCATCAAGATGTTACTAGCAAATCAAGTCATAGTGATCACTTAGCTCAAATCCGGGAGAGATTAAAACAACCGTTTGGCAATTCAAACCAAAAGTTTTCATCGGCACAACCTGATGTTTCTCAAACTGAGAATCAAGTCTCTACTCCCAAAAATTTATCAGAGACATTGAATAATATTAGCAATCAATTTAATGATTCCCATCTGGTAGAAAATTCTATTCCAGTTGAGCAGACTGCTAGTGGGGGGGCGGTGAGATCCGATAATATTGAGCAGGGATCTACAAATTTAGAAAGTAATTTAGTAGATAATTTTGTAAGTAATCACAATGGCTACGTAGGTAGTGATTCATCTGACAATCAGGCTTTAAAAAGTCAGTCATTAGAGAATCACGAGCCACCGCCATGGGCTTTAGAAGAGATTCCAGCTTCACAAGAGTCGATGAATTTAGAAGCTCAAAATGTAAGCGTTATGGATGAACCATACGAACAGATTGAGCAGAGTGTTCAAGAAAATCAACTTAATCAACCTGAAGTGCCAGAGCAACCTAGAGTTAATGCTACTGTTTTAGAGCAGAACACTGGCATAACTGAATTTATACCATCTGGTGATAAGCTCTCAGATTGGATTTCTATTATTGATATCTTAGAGCTGAAAGGAATGGCTTCTGAAATGGCTAGGAATAGTGTTCTAGTTGAATTAACTGATTCTGTTCTGGCGATGAGTATTGACCCTAATCAACAATACGCTAAGCCTGAAATGTATTTTGAACAGATTGCTCAATCAATAAAGGCCAAGCTGGGGTCTGATATAGAGTTTAAAGTTGTAGAGACTGATAGTCACGATACGCCTGCAAAATTCTATGCTCAGCAAGAATCAAATAGATTGGCTGATGCACAAAACTCGATTGAAACAGATGGAATGGTTCAGCAATTGGTTACAACATTAGGTATGGAAGTGATTGCTGGAAGCATCAAACCAGTATAATTAAACGGATATATTTCAAACTCTCTAATTAAAATTAGAAAATACTAAAAAGGAAAAATTATGTTTGGCGGAAAAGGTGGCCTTGGCAATTTAATGAAACAAGCACAAGAGATGCAAAAAAATATGCAAAGTGCTCAAGAAGAAATTGCAAAAATGGAAATTAATGGCGAAGCAGGCGGCGGCATGGTAAAAGTTGTTATGACTGGAAAGCATGAATTAGTTAAGGTAGAAATCGATGATTCTTTAATGGATGATAAAGAGATGTTAGAAGACCTATTTGCTGCCGCTGTAAATAGTGCATCACGTAAAGTTGAAGAAGTCACTCAGGAAAGAATGGGTGGTTTGACTGCAGGTATGGATATGCCTGCAGGAATGAAAATGCCATTTTAAATCGTTGAGTATATTCATTGCAAAGTCCCCTTATTAAAGAACTCATTGAGGCCTTTAGAGTTTTGCCTGGAGTTGGCCCAAAGTCTGCACAACGTATGGCCTACCACCTTTTAGAAAGAAACCGCAATGGTGGTATGGTACTGGCACAAGTCTTGCAAAAGGCCGTTGAAGAGATTCAACATTGTTCTAAATGTCGTACATTAACTGAGCAAGAAACCTGTTCAATTTGTAATTCAAGTCACCGTGAGACAGGAGAGCTCTGTATTGTTGAATCTCCATCTGATATAACGGTGATAGAGCAATCAGGGATTTTTCAAGGTCAATATTTTGTGCTAATGGGACACCTTTCACCTATTGATGGTATTGGTCCTCAGCAGATTGGGCTAGATGTTTTAGAAAAGCGTTTGTTGGATGGCAAGATAACAGAGCTTATTATTGCAACAAACCCGACAGTGGAGGGTGAAGCTACGGCTCATTATATCCAGCAAATTGCTCAAAGACTAAGTGTTACTGTTTCGAGGTTGGCTCAAGGAATTCCTATGGGGGGGGAGTTGGAATATTTGGATAGTGGTACACTTTCTCAAGCTTTTTTAGCGAGAAAAACAATCTAAACCTTGCTTTAGAATTTAAACTTACAAAAAAGCCCGCATTAGCGGGCTTTTTTGTATAGATTTAATGTCAGTTATTTTGCCATTAAAAACTCAAGAAGTGCTTTTTGTGCGTGAAGTCTATTTTCTGCTTCATCCCATACCACTGAATCTGGGGCATCAATCACTTCTGCGGTGACTTCTTCACCACGGTGAGCCGGTAGGCAGTGCATAAATAAGGCATCTTTGTTTGCTTGATTCATAACGTCTTGATTGACTTGATAATCAGCAAAGGCCTTTTCACGCAGCTTTTGCTCTTCTTCTTGGCCCATGCTGGCCCAAACATCGGTCACAATAAGGTCTGAGTTTGTTGCGGCCTCTAAGGTGTTACGAACAATCTCAACACGGTCACTGTGAGCATTAACAAGATCCATGTTTGGATCATATCCTTCTGGACAAGCAATGCGTAACTTGAAGTCATATTGTTCTGCAGCATTGATATACGAGTGGCACATATTGTTACCATCGCCAACCCAGGTAACGGTTTTACCTTGAATGCTACCACGGTGTTCTTGGTAGGTTTGCATATCGGCTAATAGCTGGCATGGGTGATAATCATCCGTTAATGCATTAATAATGGGTACAGAAGAGTGTTGAGCAAAGGTTTCAACAATATCATGTCCAAAAGTTCGGATCATTATGCCATCAGCCATACTAGAGATAACTCGAGCACTGTCTTCAATGGGTTCACCTCGACCTAACTGAGTATCGTTTGATGATAAAAACAAAGCGTGACCACCAAATTGGGTCATGCCAGTTTCAAAAGAAATGCGCGTACGAGTAGAGGATTTTTCAAAAATCATTGCTAAGGTTTGATTTTTTAGAGGTTCGTAAATTTCACCAGAATGTTGCATTTTTTTTAGCTCAATGCCACGATGCATTATTTGCTGAAGTTCTTCTGGAGTTAAATCTTTTAGGGTTAAAAAGTGTCTTACAGTCATCTTTCTAATCTTTCTTTTTGTTTAAATAAGTTTTAATCAGCTCGCTGAGTTTTTCAACAAGTTCATCTGTTTGTTCTTGGCTCATGACAAAGGTCGGCAGTAATCTAACCGTGTCACCACGAGTTACATTGATTAATAAACCTTGCTCCAGTGCTAGGCTAACCAGCTCTCCACAAGGCTGGTTGAGTTGAATGCCAATCATGTAACCTTTACCACGGATATCTACAATTCCTTGAGTATCGCTTAATTTGTTTTTAAATGCATTGACAAGTTTTTCACCTTTTTTGGCAATAGCGTCTACAAACCCGTGAACTTCGATGGTGTTTACGACCGCTAGGCCAGCAGCACAAGCTAATGGGTTGCCGCCAAATGTTGTACCGTGATTACCAGGTACTAGCACTTGTGCCGCTTTTCCGTGAGCTAGGCAGGCACCAATTGGTACACCGTTACCAAGTGCTTTAGCAAGGCTCATAACGTCAGGTTTGATGTTGTCATGTTGAAATGCAAACCAACGTCCTGTTCTACCAATACCAGTCTGAACTTCATCAACCATAAGTAACCAATTATTGGTGTCACAAATTTCTCTAAGTGCGGCTAAGTAGCCTGGCTTTGGAACATGCACACCGCCTTCACCCTGTACGGGTTCAACCAAAATAGCAACAATGTTATGGTTTTCTGAATGCTGTTTTACGGCTTCAATATCATCATAAGGTACACGTATAAAACCTTGAACTAAGGGGGCAAAACCTTCATGAACTTTTGCATTTCCAGTTGCTGAAAGAGTTGCAAGTGTTCTCCCGTGAAAACTGTTTTCCATTACGATAATAGCTGGGTTTTCAATGTTGTTTTGATGTGCATATTTGCGGGCGATTTTAATCGCGGTTTCATTCGCTTCGGCACCAGAGTTACAGAAAAATACTCTATCCATTCCCGAATACTGAATGAGCTTATCGGCCAATTTGGTCTGATTCTCAATCTCATATAGGTTAGATGTATGAATTAAATTTTGGCTTTGCTCACAAATTGCTTCGCTTACATTTGGGTGAGCGTGGCCTAAGCTACATACCGCTATACCACTAATGGCATCAATATAGGTTTTACCATTGGTGTCTTGTAATGTCGCACCATGTCCTTTTTTAAAGGTTACAGGCATTCTTGCATAAGTGTTCATTAAGTGGTCTGACATAAATTTTTAACTATGGCGTATTACGCCAAAAAGTCACTCCGTAAACAAATGAAATGGATAAACAAAAAAAGCAACCTGAGAAGGCTATTTATAAAAACCTATAGTGTAAATCCTATGAAGAATTACAAGAGGTTAGATGTTTATAAATAGTTTCTGCAAGGTTGCTTTTTTGAGGATGCATTCTGACGTTTTGTTCTTGTCTTTTAATGCATGTTTTCAAACAAATTATATTAGCGAATTTTAAAAAAAAATCAAGTCTAATCGGTTTTGATAAGCAAAAATTAGCATATATTGTATTAAAGACGGTTTTTGAAAAGAATATTAGCGAAAATTAAAGAATATTCAATTCAGTAGCAGAGTATTTAGGATAAAATGTCATTCTTAAATATTTAATGAAAATTTTGTTGGAGAATTTGTTGATGCAAACGATGGCAGATAGAGATGGCGTAATCTGGTTAGATGGCGAAATGGTTCCATGGCGTGAAGCCAAAGTTCACGTGCTAACGCACACATTACATTATGGTATGGGTGTGTTTGAAGGTGTGAGAGCTTATGAGGCTGAGCAAGGTACTTCTATCTTTCGATTAGATGCTCATACAGATCGTTTAATTAATTCGTCTAAAATCGTTAATATGCCAATGCCTTTCGATAAAGAGACTTTGAACGAAGCACAAAGAGCCGCAGTTCGTGAAAACAATCTTAAATCAGCTTATATTCGTCCAATGGCATTCTATGGCTCGGAAGGTATGGGTATTCGTGCTGATAACTTAAAAGTACACGTTATGGTTGCCGCTTGGGAATGGGGTGCATACATGGGTGAGGAAAATTTAACTCGTGGTATTAAAATCGCGACTTCTTCTTATACTCGTCACCATGTAAATGTAACGATGACTAAAGCAAAATCGAATGGTTCATATATGAACTCAATGTTGGCTTTGCAAGAAGCAATTAATCACGGATGTGATGAAGCTTTACTGCTTGATGTTGACGGCTATGTTGCAGAAGGGTCTGGTGAAAACTTCTTTATGGTTAAAGACGGTGTTTTGTACACGCCAGAGCTAACCTGTTGTTTAGATGGTATTACACGTAAAACTATTATGACGCTTGCCAAAGAGATTGGGCTTGATGTAATAGAAAAGAAAATCACCCGTGATGAGGTTTATATTGCAGATGAAGCATTCTTTACTGGTACGGCTGCGGAAGTAACGCCAATCCGCGAATTAGATAATCGTCCAATTGGAATTGGTTCACGTGGACCTATTACAGAAAAGTTACAAGGCATGTATTTTGATATTGTTCATGGCCGTTCTGAAAAGCATTTGGATTGGTTAACAACCGTTGCTTAATTAGGCTACTAAATAATAAGGAAAAGACAATGGCTGAAAATTCCACCAATTCTAAATCGCATTATGAAGTAACTTATGATGATCTGCCGCTGCACTGCCCAACAGATGACATGAGTAAATGGAACTCTCACCCACGAGTTTTTTTACAAATTGAAGAAACGGGGAAAGCTAAGTGCCCATATTGTGGTGCGGAGTATGTGTTAAAAGATTTTGATCCAGAGCATCATTCTGGTCATTAATTTTCTGAACTTATAATTAGTTCACATAAGAAAAGCCGTAATTGATTAAATTCAATTACGGCTTTTTTGTTTTAAATGTATGCAATTTGTAAATTTACCACACCCGGTAAGGTGTTATATAGGTCAGGTAATCTTTAATAATCTTTTAAGTTCCAACGATTGTGAACCCATAAATATTGACTGGGATTGCGGCGAATTTCTTCTTCATATAGGTGGTGCAGTCTCAAGGTGTCTTGGTAATCATCGCCGGATGGAAAGTTCTCTAAAGCGGGCAGAAACTCAAATTCATAGTGATTATCGCCTAAACGTCTTGTAAACGCCGGCACTACTGCACAGCCAGTCATTTTGGCTAATTTTGATGTGGCAGGATTGCTTTTGGATAATGCTCCAAAGAAAGGTACTTCAATATGGCCTTTTGCTCGGTAACGTTGGTCAGGTAAAATGGCCATGGTTTTTCCTGCTCGCAGAACCTTAAGCATTTGTCTTGTGTTATTTTTGGAGATGGGTTCTACATGCTCACCATTATCAAATTGGATAGAGCGACCTTTTGCAATGAGGTAATCCATAAAAGGGTTGTCGTGAGGACGATAGACGGCGTAGTAATTGGTTAAAAAAGAGATGAACAGGCCTGATAATTCTAACGTTGTAAAGTGTGGGCTTAGAATTAATACCCCTTTGCCTTGCTGTTGAGCTTGTTCAAGATTGTGTACACCAGTAAAGCTTACGATGCTTCTTTCAAATGCATTTTTATGGTTGTTTTTGTGGTCACCCCACCAGACAATAGTCATCTCCATTAGGGCAATACCAATAGAGTTAAAGTTTTCTTTAAGGATTTGATTGCGTTCCATTTCAGTTTTTTCAGGAAAACATAAATCTATGTTAGCCTTAGCCAAACGACGACGTTTACCTGCAATCAAATAGAAAATTTTGCCAAGAAGCTTACCTACCGTAAATTTTTGTTTGAATGGAATAAATGCCAATAAACGTAACAAACCTAAGCCTAACCAGATACCCCAGTATTTTGGATGAAAGAACTGGTAACTAAAATCAGGTACGTGTTTGGTAGCTGAAATTTTGCTCATAGATCGTCTGTTCCTGTTTGTCCTTGGTTATACAGTTGAGAATAGGTACGTTTGTTCTTTAATAGGCTGCTATGGTCGCCTTGTTCAATAAGTTTGCCGTGTTCCATCACCACAATATTGTCGGCATTTTCAATGGTGCTTAAGCGGTGAGCAATGACAATTACGGTCCGATTATGTTTAAGCACTTCCATAGCACTTTGGATCATTTGCTCACTTTTATTATCGAGGGCGGAAGTGGCTTCATCAAAAATTAAAATAGGGGCGTTTTTCAAAAAGGCTCTAGCAATCGCCAAACGTTGGCGTTGACCACCTGAAAGTAAGTTTCCATTCTCACCTATATTGGTGTCTAAACCTTGAGGCAGTTTTTCAATAAACTCCCATGCATGAGCCGCTTTAGCGGCGGCAATAATTTCTTCTCGTTCAGTGTTTCCTTTGCCATAAGCAATGTTGGCGGCAACGGTATCGTCAAAAAGAGTGACTTTTTGGCTGACTAGGGCAATTTGCTCTCTTAAAAAGTGGCGGTCTAAGTCTTGAATGTTTTTACCATCCAGTAAAATTTCACCATTTTCAGCATCGTAAAATCGGGTAATGAGATTCACTAGGGTTGATTTTCCACTACCTGATTGCCCAACTAAAGCCGTAGTTTTACCAGCTGGTATAGTGAGCGAGAAATGTTCTAAGGCAGTTTGGTCACTGTTTGGGTATTGAAAATGCACATCTTTAAGAACGATGTTTCCTTTAGTTTGTGCGAGTGTTGTTTGTCCAAGATTGGTTTCATTTGGCTGGTCTAAAAGCTCAAAAATACTTTCTGAAGCCGCCATGCCTTTTTGAATGGTTTCATTAATACTAGTTAAGCGACGAATAGGCTCAAAAATTAATGCCATAGCGGTAATGTAAGAAAGTAGTTCACCCGTTGTAAATTGATTTTGTGCTGACATTTGTAGTGCAGTGTAAACCACTGCAGCAAGAGCAATGGCTGCCAAAACTTGTACTAAGGGAACGTTGAGAGCAGATACCTTAGTTACTCTCATTGTGTTGGTGAGAAGCTCATGAGCGGTATTTTGAAAACGATTTTGCTCATACTGCTCAGCACCAAAAATTTTAATGTCTTGGTGTGCAGTAAGGCTTTCTTCCAGTCTTTGAGTGAGTTGCCCCATATTCTGTTGCATATTTTTACTGGACTGTCGCATCATCTTACTGGCTTTATCAATAATCCAAGCGACTACAGGCCCAATAATAATAAGCAATAAAGTGAGTTTCCAAGAGATGTAAAGTAACCAAGCAATAAGAGCAATAATCGTCAGTGAATCTCTAATCAAAGTTACCCAGGCTGTGGAGAGTGCATTGCTAGCTTGGGGCACATCATAAGTTATTTTGGACATTAATTTGCCCGTTCCGTAGCTTTGAAAAACCCCAAAAGGAAGGTGCTGCATTTTGTGATACATGTCCTCACGAATCGCCAAAATCGCTTTTTGAGCAATCCACTGGCTAAAGACTTTACTAAAATATTCCGCAAACCCTTTAATGATAAAAATACCTGCCAGTAATAGCGGCATCTTTATAAAAGAGTCTGGGTCTTTTGCAATTAAACTTTCATCAACCAACTCTTTAAGCACCCACGCAGTAGCGGGTTCCATAATGGCAATGGTGATAAGAGCCAATAAGGTGATTGCTATCATGCCTTTAAAAGGCAAAATATAATTCAATAATCGGCGGTAAAGTGAAAGGGTAGCTCGATCTAGCATGAGTTATTCTCGGTGAAGGATTTTATTGACCACAATATTTGCCCAGCCAGAGCTATGAAACTCTTTATTTAGTTTGGGTTTATCATAGTGGTTTTCAAGCCAGTCTAAAAAAGAGATATCTGGATTTTGTTGTTTATATTCTAGGTAATTGTCAAAAAAGTAATCTAATTTGCCTGTTTCAGCCCATCTAAAATGGCCGTATTTCATGCTTAATTGTTGTAATGATTCTTCAATAGATTGGTGTTCAATAAACAGTTTGTAGAAAACACTCATCATACCTGCACGGTCAGCACCTGATTTACAATGGATTAAGATAGGATATTCAGCAGTTTCTAGAATTTCTTTAGCTTGTAAAACCTTATCAATATCTGGCAGTGAGCGTGAAGACATTGGATGGTTTATTAAGGTGATACCATATTTATCGCAAGCCTCTTTTTCAAGTAAGTAAGCCCCAGTTGTATCGGCTCGACGCATGCTAATAACGGTTTTTACACCGTATTTTTGGTGCAGTTTTTTAATAAAAGCCGGAGAAGGGTGGTTGCTACGGTACGCGTTCTCGGAAAGAGGGTAAAAATTTCTAAATAGACTACGAAGAATTTCATGGTCAACAAACCATGCATGTAAATGAGCTTTGGTACGTTTCCAAAAAGAGTTTAATTGAGTCATTCTGGCTTTTAATTGCTTTTAATTGGCGGATTAAGTTGTGGCTATTTTACCCTTTTATTAGCCTTAAATGATAAAATCACGTTTTTGTCGTTAATTGCGACTTTATAAGTTTTAAATCTCTATTCTTGCAGTAGGAGCATGAGTGTCTAAATTGGTTCGTTCTCATTGGTGGTCAGTGTTTTTTGTTTTGTTTTTTCCGCTGCTTATCATGTATATCTATTCTGACTTTATTAGAAGCTCAGAGCTTAATGCACGGTTTGGCTGGTTAATCCTTTTGGGTGGTCTAGCCTATTTGTTTAGACATACAGTTCTACAAAAAGTCCTATTAGGCGTTATCTTTTTATTTGTGGTCTCAGGCAGCTTGGATATTCTTTATGCTGTGACCTTTGGTGGTGTATTTGTTAGTGCGACCTTTGAAGCGATGGCGTTGACTGATAAGCATGAGGCTTTAGAGTTTTTACAAGCTTATGCCAGTATCGTCAATGTTGGGATTTTATTTATTTATTGGGTGATTGCTTATTACTCATTAAAACGAATTTTGTTTAAAGAAGCTGAATTAACTCGTGAAAAGGTTTTTGCAGGCCTGGGTGTGTTAATGCTTTTCGTTGCTGTCCAGCAAATTCATGAACGTGGCAGAACGTTTGATGTACTTCCAGGTTTTAGTGGGGTGGCGATTGATTATATGGATAGCCATAAGTCTATTGATAAAGTCATTGCTAATCGTGTTGCTCTTTATAAGAACAGCCCATTTAAAGCAAGCTTAAAATCAACTGCTCCGCAAACCTATGTGGTTGTCGTTGGAGAGTCATTGGGACGAAATCACATGGCTTTATATGGTTATGATAGAGCCACTACACCAAATTTAATCTCATTAGGTTCTCAAGCAATTGTCTATAAAAATACAATATCTGCATTTGCCCAAACTACCCCTTCCTTAAGTGTGAATTTGACAGAAAAAGATACGGTTAATAAAAAATCGTTAGCCGAATCTATTAGTTTAGTAGGCGTGTTTAAACGTGCCGGTTTTAAGACTTTTTGGCTATCTAATCAACAGCCACTGAGAGTGCCAACTAAACCTCTGGCAACCATTGCAGATGTGCAACATTTTATTAGCCATGATTTTCATGGCGTAGAGGCTAATCGATATGACGGTTATTTATTACCAGAAATTAAAAAAGCGATAGATGATCCGGCACAGCATAAAGTGATTTTCGTGCACCTAATGGGGAGCCATTTGCAGTATGAAAACCGTTTCCCGCCTGAGAAGATGATCTTTACAGGTTCAAAAGGTGTTCAGGCATATACTTCGGAACCATCTTCTTCTCAACTAGATTATATTAATGCTTATGATAGCTCGGTACATTACACTGACTATGTTCTAGGGAAGATTATAAGTGATTTAAAATCAGTAAAAGGTATTGCTGGGATGACCTTTTGGTCAGATCATGGTGAAGAAGTTTTTGATACAAAAGACTTTAAAGGTCATGGCCCTGATGGTGTAACAACGTCTATGCTAGAGGTTCCATTTGTTTTTTGGCGTAACCAGGCCTATGAAAAAGCATTTCCATCAGTTGATAAAGCTTTGCTAAGCCATACCAAAACTCCAATTATGCTGGATGACTTTTTTCATATTGCCCAGTGTATGATTCCAGTAAAAAGTGACTTAATGAATCAGAAAAAATCACTCTGCTTGCCAGAATATCAATCAAAGCCACGAATAGTGTATGGCAAAGATTACGATAAAGGGTTGAAATGAAATCTCCGCACTCTGGGTTAAAACGAGTTATCTATGCAGCAGGTTATTCCTGGAAAGGGTTTAAATCTACTTGGAAGCACGAAGCGGCTTTTAAGCAAGAGGTTATATTATTTGCATTAATGATGCCTCTAGCGTTTTGGATAGGAGATACCGCATCCGAAACCGTGATTTTAATTGCCGTTTTACTGATCGTTTTAGTCGTTGAGCTTTTAAACTCAGCAGTAGAAAGCGTTGTGGATCGTATTGGTGAGGATTATCATAAACTATCAGGCCGTGCTAAAGACCAAGGGTCAGCTGCGGTATTTTTATCTTTTTTTATCGCCATTTTAGTGTGGGGCGGTTTTATTATTTCTAAGATTATGGGTTAAAAAATGATTGTTGTAACAGGTGGTGCAGGCTTTATTGGCAGTAATATTGTTAAGGCGTTAAATGAACAAGGACGCACAGACATTATTGTGGTGGATAATTTAAAAAACGGTAAAAAGTTTATCAATATTGCCGATTGCGATATTGCTGACTACCTTGATAAAGAGGATTTCCAGCAACGTATTTTTGCCGAACAAGGTCTGCCAGATATCGAAGCGGTATTTCACGAAGGTGCCTGTTCAGCTACCACCGAGTGGGACGGCAAATTTATGATGGATAATAACTATGAGTACTCAAAAGATGTGCTTAATTATTGTCTTAATTGGGGAATCCCATTCTTTTACGCTTCATCGGCTTCTGTATATGGCGATGGCCCAGACTTTATTGAGGATAGAGCCTACGAAAAACCGTTAAACGTTTACGGCTACTCCAAGTTTCAGTTTGACCAATATGTACGCCAGATCTTGCCGAAAGCGAAAAGCCAGATTGTCGGTTTTAGATACTTTAATGTCTATGGTCCTAGAGAACAGCATAAGGGTGATATGGCGAGCGTGGCCTTTAAACTGCATAACCAAATTTTAGCAGGCGAAAAGCTTAAACTATTTGGCGAATATGATGGTTATGGTGAGGGAATGCAGACCCGTGACTTTGTCTACATTGAAGATGTCGTTAAAGTGAACTTATGGTTTTTAGCACACCCAGAGAAATCGGGCATCTTCAATCTAGGGCCAGCTGCGGCAGAACCCTTTAAAAACATTGCCGAAGCCGTGATTGATTTTCATGGTAAGGGTGAAATCGAATATATTCCGTTTCCCGAACATTTAAAAGGGGCTTATCAAAGCTTTACTCAAGCGGATAATTCGGCATTAAGAGCGGCGGGTTATAGCGAACCTTTTAATGATGTCGCTCAAGGCGTTAAAAAGTATTTAACTTGGTTAACCGAAAACCCGACAGTTTTAAATTTTACAAAGTAAACTTCTAGAATATGCGAATTCTGCTCATTAAAATGTCCTCAATGGGAGATGTGTTCCACACCTTTCCTGCGTTGTCGGATGCTCAATACAATTTACCAGGCCTGGTAATAGATTGGGTGGTTGAAAAGTCATTCGCAGAAATTCCAAAATGGCACCCTGTGGTTGATAAAGTCTACCCAATAGAATTACGTAAATGGCGTAAAAACCTACTAAAAAAACAAACCCGCCAAGAGATCAAAGCGTTTTTTGAAGAAGTAAATCAAACTCAATACGATTTAATTATTGACGCTCAAGGACTTTTAAAAAGTGCTTGGGTTGCTAGAAAAATTAAGGCCAAAACGGCGGGTTATGACTGGCAAAGTGCTCGTGAACCTTTAGCGACATTGTTTTATCAATTTAAGTATCCGGTTGCCAAAGAACAACACGCTATTTTACGTTTACGTCAATTAGTTGCCCAAAGCCTCAATTACCCACTGGCAGAAAACGCTCCGATTGTTTATGGTTTAAATACCCAGGCCTGGTCAAAACCAAATTTGGTGATCGAGCAGTTTGCCGAACAAGATTACTGGGTGTTTTTACATGGCACCACTTGGGAAACCAAATATTGGCCAGAAGACCATTGGATTGAGCTATTACAAAAAGCCAATAAATTGGGTATAAAGGTGATTTTGCCTTGGGGAAATCAAGAAGAGCAGCAACGTGCTTTACGAATAGCGAGCACCACCGAGGCAGAAAGTGTTTGGGTGCCTAGTGAAATGTTGTCTCTTAATGATATGGCCAAAACCTTAAAAAATGCTCAAGCGGTAGTTTCTGTAGATACCGGTTTGTCTCATGTAGCGGCCGCTTTAGAAGTGCCTATGGTGGTTTTATACCGAGTAACCGACCCTAAATTAGTAGGAGCGGATGGAGCAAAAGTAACTCGATTAGAATCTCCTTGTGCTCCTGGTTATATCAAAAAGTTTGCCAACAAAGAGCAGGAGCTCCTCTCTTTGCAAGGCTTGGCGGTAGACGATGTATTAAATGTCTTGCTCGCTAGGCTCAAAGGATAATCGATGAGTGCAATCCTTTTTTTTGCGGCCAGTAAAGACCAAAGACATTACTTTACTGAATTGAACCAGCATATAGAGCTGGATAGTGAAGTCGTTTGGTATAAGTCGCTCAAAATACCTTCTCTATTTATAACGTATCCATTAGCTCAACTTTGGCAGCAAGCTGAACTACTAACAATTAGAAAACAAAATAGTTCCAAGGGTAAAAAGTATCCAGCTTTTATTTGGCCTTTGTTTACGTTTATATCGCTTCTACAGGCATGTTGGTTATATTCCATCTATATTGGTTGGTTAAAGAGAGTATCTGCAAAATTTGTTGGCGTTTGGAATGGTAAAAAATTCAGACAAGCTATTTTGGTGATTGCGTTACAAAACCAGCAGAAAAAAGCGATATTCTTTGAGACAGGCCCTTTGCCAGGGCTATCAGCGATCGACCCTAAAGGGGTGAATTTTTATAGTTCAATCCCCAATACTCTTGATTTCTATTTAAATAGAACTTTGTCATCTGATGTTACAAATGAAATCATTAAACATGAAAATACCAGGCCTGGTAATTTGCCAAAACGTTTTGTTTTAGTACCCTTTCAAGTCGTTGAAGACAGTAATATTTATCTGCATTCAAAATGGATTCGCAATATGCGTCAGCTGTTTTCAGTATGTGAGTCATTAAGTAAAAAATTACCTAACATAACGTTTGTCTTTAAAGAGCACCCAGCCTGTGATGAACAATACGATGATTTGAGAAAGCAGCAAAGTACACAATTACAATTCATAGATGATTTTACAACTTCAGAATTAGTGCAGTATGCGGATGCGGTTATTACTGTAAACTCAACAGTGGGTATTGAGGCGTTGATAGCTCGTAAGAAGGTATTTGTGTTGGGTGATGCTCTGTTTGGAATTGAAGGTATTAGTTTTCCCGTAGATAGTGAAGACGCTTTATTTCAACAATTATCGCATTTAGATGCTTTAGTATTAAATGAAACGGCTATTGCCAGCTTTATTGATTATTTACAGCATGATTATGGTGTTGTTGGCAATGCAATGAAAAATCCAGGGCTAGAACACTGGCAAGCTGCAAATAAACGACTTACTTTATTACTAGCAGATAGAGCTAGTGAAGCCTTAAAACTTTAATGCGTGTGGGTGATTGATTTGTCTGGAGCTGAGCAGAAAAATAATATTGAGTCACATAATATTGAGTCACAAACTAAAACTCTGTATATGCCATCGACCCCATTAAACGTGTTGGTGAGCTGTGCTTTAGCTGTGCAAAATAATCAAAAAACATCAATAGAGCCAGAATCTGCACAGCTCTGGTTAATTGACCAAAAAAATAGTGAATCGAATCCTTATTTTTTGGCCTTGCAAAAATGGCAGGATTCACCGTTTGAAAAAGTCGATATTTTTTCGGGTAATACTGATGGACAAAATAAAATCTCTCATAGAAAACAGCTCTTTAAAAAATTAACAACCGCAATAAAATCGTTTCAACCCAATCAAGTTGCGGTTGGCAGTGATCGCCGAGTGGAGTTTCAGTTTGTTATGCAGTTGCTAAAGCGATTGCATCTGAGTGCAAAAGGTATTTATTTAGATGATGGTTTGTACTCTTATGCGGGGCGGCCTTATAACGTTTTAAAAGATGGAATTAATGCATTACTCAAAAAACTCGCTTATGGTTTTTGGTGGCGAGAACCTAAAACGGTTGGTGCTTCGAGTTGGATTAACCAGGCCTGGTTATTTGCACCTAATAATGCTGTTGAGCTGTTAAAAGATAAGCCGCTTAAGCAATTACAAGCCAAGTGGTTTACCACACAAGAAATTCTTAATTTAAGCCAATTGGTTGCACAAGAATTGAAATATAACACAGCTGATTTAGCCACCTTAGATGTGGTTATATTGATTCCGCACCCAAATAACATAAAAAAAATGCCTGGCTATAAAGGCCGTATTCAGCAATTGGTTAATAGGCTAGCCAGCCAGGGCAAACGTATTGGGGTTAAATATCATCCCAGAACAAAAGAGCGAGATTTATTAGCGTTAATGGACTCTGGTGCAGCAGAAGTCATACCCACACAAATAGCATTTGAGTTTTGTTTACCAGTTTTTAATGCAAAGTGTCACATAATAGGTGATGTGGGTACGGCGTTATTTACCTGTAAATGGCTAAGGCCAGATTTACCGCTAACAGCGGTTTTAGATGAGCATGATGATTTTCAAAGACGCTTTATTACCATATCAAACACCATGCAAATCCATGTAACGAATCAACTTGAGGATATCGTTTAATGCTAGCAAGCATCGAATATATTTGGCAATTACGTCAAGCAAAAAGCAATCAAGATCAGTTGGTAATGAGTATTTTATGCCGTAATGAAGTTGACATTATCGAAGCCAATATTAAAACGCACGCTACTTTGGGGGTAGATGGTTTTGTAGTGATGGATAACGGTTCTACCGATGGCACTAGAGAAAAGTTAGCCGAGTTAGCTCTAATTTATAATCTGCATATTATCGATCAGCCATCACAAACCTACCAACAGGCTAAATGGATGAAACAATTGGCCTTTTATGCTCGCAATAAAATGAATGCTCGTTGGGTAATCAGTAATGATGCCGATGAATTTTGGATTCCTGAAAATGGCGATTTAAAGTCTTATCTGCAAGCCAAAGATTCTGTTGTTACCGTTAAGCGTAGCAATATGTTATTGACTGAAGAAGCCTTGCAGCCAGACTATCATTTTTCTCAAGCAGAACATAGCGTGTTGTATCCTATTTGTTATGATCGGGATGTTCAAAAAAGTGATGATCAAATCTCAATGTTATTGGTGCCAATTAGCCCTAAAGTAATTGTGAATCCAAAAGGGTTAATTAAGTTAAGCGGCGGTAATCATCGTGCTAAACATATTGGTAAGGCTTTTTCGGCACGAAACGAACCGGGTATTCACGTTTATCATTATCCTATTCGCTCCTATGAACAGTTTGAAGCCAATATTAAACATCGTGCTGAATTGCTTAAATTACCCAATGCAAAGATGGGTGATCACTACCGTCGTTGGGTTAGGCTTTATGAGCAAGGTGAGCTGCCAAAAGAGTTTGAACGGTTTGTTTTAACCCAAGAGCAATTGACAACTTTTATAGAGTATCGAGTGGCTGTTTATAACAATAAACCAGGTAAAGCTATAGCAAAGGCACTACAATAGTGCCCTTGAAATTATACGTATCGTAAACAAAGGATGGCTTGCAAATGAAAATCGCAGTCGCAGGAACCGGTTATGTCGGTTTATCACTTGCCATGCTAATGGCTCAAAATCATGAAGTAGTGGCACTGGATATCGTTCCTGAAAAAATTGATTTGTTAAATGCAAAAATATCTCCTATTGTGGACGATGAGATTACGTATTTTTTAGAAAATAAAAACCTAAATTTCACGGCTACCTTAGATAAAGACCAGGCCTACCAAAATGCCGATTTTGTGGTGATTGCTACCCCAACCGATTACGATACCGAAACCAATACCTTTAATACAAAATCGGTAGAAGCGGTTATTTCCGATGTATTAGCCATTAACCCAAACACAACCATGATTATCAAATCCACCATTCCTGTGGGTTATACCGATCAAGTGAAAGCGAAGTTTGGCATTACAAATATCATCTTCTCACCAGAGTTTCTAAGAGAGGGAAAGGCTTTATACGATAATCTTCATCCATCACGTATTATTGTGGGCGAAGAATCTGAGCAAGCTAAAATATTTGCAGGCCTGTTAGTCGAAGGGGCAGAAAAGTCTGAACATGAGATTCCTGTTTTGTTTACCGACAATACAGAGGCTGAAGCAGTCAAACTTTTCTCAAACACCTATTTAGCGATGCGTGTTTCCTACTTTAATGAACTAGACACCTATTGTGAAAGTCACGGTCTTAGTACCAAGCAAGTAATAGAAGGTGTAGGCTTAGATCCTCGTATTGGTAATCACTACAACAACCCAAGTTTTGGGTATGGTGGTTACTGCCTACCAAAAGACACCAAACAACTGTTAGCCAACTACCAATATGTACCTAATAATATTATTAGAGCAATCGTCGATTCAAACACTACTCGTAAAGATTTTATTGCTGATCAAATCATCAAACGCAACCCAAAAACAGTCGGAATCTATCGTCTAGTCATGAAACAAGGCTCAGACAACTTTAGAGCCAGTGCTATTCAAGGGATTATGAAACGTATTAAAGCTAAAGGTATAGAAGTTGTCATATTTGAACCCGTTTTAACTGAGCAAGGTGAAAAGGAATTCTTTCACTCTAAGGTAATGCAGGATTTAACTGAGTTCAAAAACAAAAGCGATGTGATTATTGCAAACCGCATTATTGATGAATTAAGTGATGTGGCAGAAAAAGTTTATACTCGCGATTTATTTGGAAAAGATTAATGAATATTTTAGTAACTGGTTCAGCCGGGTTTATCGGCTTTTTTGTCACTCAATCCTTATTAAAGCAAGGTCATTCCGTCATTGGTATTGATAATTTAAATGATTATTATGATGTTTCATTAAAACAAGCACGTTTAGATTTTTTAACGCAGTTTTGCGATGAGAATCAATTTCAAGACCAATACCAATTTATCAAAATGGATATTGCTGATAGAGAAGCGATGCATACTTTATTTGAAGAGAATCTATTTGATAGAGTCATTCATCTAGCCGCTCAAGCTGGAGTTCGTTATTCGATACAAAACCCAAATGCCTATGTAGATTCCAACTTAATTGGTTTTGTGAATGTATTGGAAGGCTGTCGTCAGCAACAAACCGCACACTTAGTTTATGCCTCGTCGAGTTCTGTTTATGGCATGAATAGCAAGATTCCATTCTCAACCGATGATAGAGTTGATTATCCAATCTCTTTATATGCAGCGACCAAAAAATCCAATGAATTAATGGCACATACTTATAGCCATCTCTATAACATCCCAACGACTGGATTACGTTTCTTTACTGTATATGGTCCTTGGGGACGTCCTGATATGGCATATTTCTCATTCACTAAGAAGATATTGAATGGCGAAACCATTGATGTCTTTAACCACGGACAAATGCAACGTGATTTTACCTATATCGACGATATTGTCGAGGGCATAGTTAGAGTCATGGAAAGAATTCCAGAAAGACAATCCAGTGAATTTTCTACAGCAGAAGCACCATACAAAATCTACAATATTGGTAACAATCAACCCATCACCTTAGAGCGATTTATTAATGCCATTGAAGATGCCGTGGGTAAAAAAGCTATTAGAAATAACCTACCCATGCAAGCAGGTGATGTGCCGAGAACCTATGCAGATGTTTCTGAATTAATGAAGGACGTCGATTTTAAGCCGTCTACAGAGATTGAAGTAGGGATAAAGCGTTTTGTTAAATGGTTCCAAGAAAGAGATATTAAATAAGCCTTAACATGTTATGTAAATGCTTTAATGACTAAACAGGTGCTCGGAGAAGTGAATATGAATCAGGTAAAAAAATTAAAACCAGTTTTTATTGGGGGCTCTCAGAGAAATGGAACGACGTTGCTTGGGTCATTGTTGGGAACTTCTGTTGAATCGGTGGTTACACCGGAATCTCAGTTTGTGGTTGATTTGTGGAAAGATGCTTTTCGGTCTAATCAAGAAATTCTTTCTAAGCAATTAATATTTAAAAGGCTTAAAAAGAATTTTAGATTTCATTTGTGGGAGTCGCCGATACCGAATATTTCTAATTACAAAGAAGAAATGTTTAGCTCCAAAGAATATGTAGCTTTTTTAAATGATCTTATTCAACTATATGCTTTAAAAACAAACCAAGAGAATTCAACGCACTGGATTGACCACACTCCAACGCATATTCAATATGGTTTAATATTAAGTAAGCTCTTTCCTGAAAGTAAGTTTATTCATTTAATTAGAGATCCTAGGGCTGTAGCAGCATCTATTATTGATCGTGATTGGGGCCCAAATAACGTTAAAGACGCATCAAAGTTATGGGCTGAAAGTATTGGTTATGGTTGTGCACTTCAACAGTCTATTCCAGATAGAGTATTGGTTATTTATTATGAAGATCTATTGTTGAGCACGGAACCTGTGCTTAAAGAAGTTTGTGATTTTATAGGTATTGAATATGCTTCTAATATGTTGGGTGGAACTGGATTTAAACTTCCTGAGTATACAAAAGAACAGCATGACCTAGTTGGTAAGTCAATTGATTCTTCAAGAATAGATGGTTGGAAAGAAAAGTTAACGGCTTCTGAAATATATGAGATTGAAGATAGGTTGTTAAGCTTAATGACAATTCATGGCTATGAAGTTTGTCAAGAAGCCAAGCCTTCTAAAGAAAGTATAAAAGAAATTCTTACTAAAGAGATTCGAAAATTTAAAAAGAATATTGATAGGTTTCTAACCAAAAAAAAGAAAAAAAGATATAAAAAACAGTTGGCGAATGAAGCCCGTAAAAGATTTTAGAGAAACGGGTTCTAAGAAAAATGAAAGTTCAATAGAAAGATTCAAGAAACTTAACTTTTATGCTTTTTAAGCAAAGTATTTAATAAAAGGTATAGGCTTGAAATATAAGATGGAAATATGAAAAAAATAGGATTTTTGTTAGGCTCTCTAGCTGGAGCTGGTGCTGAAAAAACGATATTAACGCTTGCAAGCAAACTTTATGAATTAGGAAATCAAGTGCATTTAGTTGTTTTAAAAAATGCAAAAGACTATAAAGTTGTTGAGGGATTAAATATTCACGTTGTAACGGATTATGCAAAAAATGAAAATAAAGGGTTATCAGAAATTGCTAAAGAGATTGGAATGCTAGATTTATTCGTGACCAGTAGAGCAGAATATTATGAGGCATTAACTGCAAAACAACGTTTTTGTTCAGTACATATTACGCCAACAGCTTGGTTAAAAAAACGTAACTTTTTCTTTAAATGGAAAACATTAATTCAAACTATTAAGTTAAAACATAAATTTGCTAATAAAAATTTGATTGCACTTTCTGAGGGCATAAAAACAGATTTGGTTGATAACTTAGATGTCGATGAGAAGCGAATTACGGTTATAAATAATCCGTTTGATATTGCAAAAATACAAAATCAAGCGTTAGAGCATTTTGAACAATCTAAAGAAGTTGGTGAATATATTGTCTATGTTTCGGCTTTGATACCACGTAAAAGACATTCTGATTTATTTCATGCTTTTAGCAAAATGCAGAATAAAAGTATTAAATTGGTTTTGGTAGGTAAAGGGGCACTTAAAGAGCGTTTAGAAAATTTAGCTAAGCAGCTTAAAATAGATGATAGGGTTGTTTTTTGGCCGTGGGATCCAAATCCTTATCGTTTAATTAAAAATGCGAGATTGTCTGTTTTAGTCTCTGAAGCAGAAGGGTTACCTAGAGTATTAATAGAGTCAATAATTATTGGTACTAAAGTAGTTTCAACTGATTGTCCATCAGGGCCTAATGAGGTGTTATTAGGTGAAAACTCCAAATACCTTGTACCTATCGGTGATGTCAATAAGTTGAGCCTAGTTCTCGATGATGCTCTTATTAATAATGAGCAACAAATATTTGACTTTGATAGGTTTGATGCAACTAAAGTAGCTAAGGCTTATGAGGGCTTAATTAATGATTAAATTGATGCCCATTTTGGCAATTTTAGCATTAGTATTTAGTGGCGTTCTTCATAGAAGTGTTGATGCGATTTATCTATTAATATTCTTTGTTGGAATGTATGCTCTATATATAAAAAAAAAGAATTTACCTTCTGAGCTTAAAGTGTTCTATGTACTCGCTTTGACGTTAATATTTATTATCAGCTCTTCCATTCTTATGCATGATTGGCATACTTTTTTTCAATGGCGGTTTACGGCATTCCAGTTGTTGCTTTTTATACCTTTAATTGGAATGTTTGCATCTTTTGCTTTTAATTCAGAAGAGATTTTTTGGAAAACATTAATTATTTCGGCTTTGTATAGCATTTTTTGGCTTTGCCTTGTCCTTTTGAATTGGCCCGTAACGCGAGATACTGGTTATTTATCAGATGCGATTAATCGCGGCAATATGGGTATGCTATTTGGTTTAATGGCAATGGTTTCATTTTTTGCTTTACCAAGTAAAGTTTGGAAAACTTTAGCTGTATTAGGTTTTATTAGTGGTGTTGCACTTAGTCTTATTTCGGGGTCAAGAGGTGGATGGCTTGCACTCTTGATTTCTATGTTTACATTGACCTTTATTTTTTATCGTTTTGGTAAAAAAATAGAGTTTAAAAGTTTAGTTTATATTCAACTGTTTTTAACGATTTGTTTGATTGTTTTTTGGGAAGAACTGCCTATTCAACAAAGAGTAGATCAAGTATTTGTTGATATAAATAATTACTTAGATGGTAATCCCTATTCATCAGTTGGTTATCGCTTTGAGTTATGGAAGGCATCTTATTACGCATTTTTAGAAAAACCTCTGTTTGGTTGGGGATGGACAAATTTTAATGTTGCTAAAGAGTTTGTCTTTAATGAGGGTGATATTGCAGCCATAAGGGATTTTGGACACCCTCATAATCAATATTTCCTGTTTTTAGTAGAAACTGGATTGGTAGGGCTTCTCTCACTGTTAGCCTTTATGCTTTGGCCTTTTTTTGTTGCTATTCGATATATAAAACAAACTAAAGAGTTTAATAACACTATATATTTAGCTATTTTGGTAATGGTTGTTACAGAATCAATTCTAGAATTTTCATTAACAGATGATACTTTTTCTCAAAAATACTTCATTTTTGTCTTTATTTTTATTTCTTCATTCTTTTTATTTAATAACAGTAAAAAGAAATTAGCATAGTTAGGTAAATTATTTTATGGATGTTTTTGCTCTTGTTCCGGTAAAACTTTTTTTTGCTATTGGATTGATTTATTTGTCGGTTAAGTTTTATCAAGATTGTCGATCAAGAAATCATCATTTAGTATTTTGGAGTTTTTTAATAAGTACTATTTCGGCTGTTATTTTAGCAATCTTTTCTATAGGTAAAGTATATCCATATGGATTTGTAATAGATGTTGCAACTGGCTTTTTGATTGCAATCTTATTAATTTGGCTTGAATCTAAAATCAAAAACTACATGTTAAGAGTCCTTGTGGTATTTGTCACAATATTTGCATTATCCTTAATGCCTTTATTTTATATTCAGCATTTATTTTTAGTGGGAGCTGTAGTAAATTCTGATAGTTTTATAGCAATTTTTCAAACTAATTTCCACGAAGCTATAGAGTATGTAGCATCTTTTGCATCACCTATAATGGTGGTTGTTTTCTTATTGTTTTTTTATCTTACATATGTCTATTCAAAGAAATACGTTAAAAAAGATAAAGAGGCCTTTAGTAGAAATGAAATGATACGTTATTTTGTTTTTTTGGTATTAACGTTGTTAATCGTTCCTGATGAAAAAGGATTATATACTTATCCTTTTATTACATATGCTTCTTATAGTAAGGAGCTGGATACGGTTAAACAAAGGCAAAAAACGTATTCTAATGCATCGCAAGACATGGATATTAAAGCTGACAAAAAAAATAAAGGCGAAACATATATTTTGGTGATTGGAGAATCATTAAATAAACATCATATGTCGTCATATGGGTATAAAATAGAAACCACACCATTTTTAGATAAAGAAAGAAAAAGAGATGATACAGTCTTTCTTGAAAGAGCCTTTGCTAACTATCCAGGTACAATGGCAGCATTGTCATTAGCTATGACTGAGGCAAATCAATATAACAAAAAGAAATATGCAGATTCGGTGGGAATTGTTCAAGTTTTTAATAATGCCGGTTTTAATACTATTTGGTTAGGGAATCAACCATTGTCAAATAGTTATGATATGGTTCTAGGTTATATTGCAAATCATGTTAACGAAAAACATTTAACATTTGATCGAAAATTTACAACTATGTCTGATAGTAGACAAAAGCCAGATGGTGTTTTATTACCGCTCCTAAAAGAGACTTTTGCTAAACTTGATTCTTCAAAAAACAACGTTATTTTTATACACTTAATGGGGAATCATACACACTACTGCAAGCGCTATCCTCCAGAGTTTGAAAAGTTCAAAATACCATTTACTGAAAAACTTTGGTTTAATCTTGTGGCTGGTGGAACAGGCCATGCACAACAGTGCTACGACAATAGTGTTTTATATAATGACTATCTAATTGACAAAATTCAAAGTCAATTAAAAACATTTTTAGGTAATGATAAAAGTGGTGGTCTAATGTATTTTTCAGATCATTCAGACGATATTGCTCGTGGTATAGGGCATTCTTCTGCTAATTTTTCCTATGATATGGTAGAAATTCCCACCATATTTTGGGCATCACCAGAATACAAAAAACAATACTTAACTAAGTTTAAAAATTTACAAAATAACAGTAATAAACTATTTTCTAATGACTTGGTTTTTGATTCATTTATTGGTTTTTCTGGTATTAATCTTAATGCCGAACATTACTGTAATAAATGTGATATAACAAATGAAGCTTATACTTTATCTGCGGAAGATGCCAGAACAATGCATGGTAAATTACCTTATGCAACTGATAAAAATCCTTTTTATAAGCAGAAAAATAATAACCAATGATAGCTGATGCATCTGTCTATGAGTTAAAGACCCTTCTTATTGAAGTACCAAAGAATGGCCAAGTTTTATCTGAGCTTGTTCATAAGCATTTAGTTTCTCATCAATCATTAACAATGCGAGCAGGCGGTACCTCTTTAGGTGGTCAGGCGATTGGTTCAGGCGTTGTTATTGATGTTTCTAAGCATCTGACTAATATTCTTGATTATCAGCCTGATTTACGTGAGATTACTGTTGAACCTGGCGTAATTCAGGATGATTTGAATGATTTTGTAAATGCGGATGGTTTAAGGTTTGCACCAGATACATCAACCTCTAACCGTGCGATGATTGGAGGCATGATTGGTAATAACTCTTGTGGCTCTTACTCAGTTTATTACGGTACTACGCGTGAGCATGTTAAGGCGTTAGAGGTAATTTTAGCCGATGGTTCTGAAGCGTATTTTGGCCCTCTCACTGCAAAACAGCTGCATGATAAATTGAATCAACAAGATTTTGAAGGCAGTATTTATCGAACTGTGATGCGTTTGTTAGAAACCCATGGCAAACAAATTCTAGAACACTTTCCTCACCCCTCCATAAAACGCCGCAATACCGGCTATGCTTTAGACGAGCTTTATCGTCATCATCAACCATTTAATCCGAATGGAAAACCGTTTAATTTAGCCCCTCTGATTTGCGGTAGCGAAGGTACTTTGGCGGTGGTTAAAACGGCCACGTTAAATTTGGTTACCCAACCTAAACACAGACAGCTTTTGTGTGCTCAGTTTGATTCGATTGAATCGGCAATGCAGGTGGTGTCAGAGTTACTTGAGTTTGAACCAGCGGCGATTGAGTTAATTGATAAAGCGACGCTTGATGGAACTAAGGCTAATATTCACCAACAACAGAATCGTTTTTGGATTGAAGGTGATCCACAAGCCGTTTTAGTTTGTGAATGGTTTGCAGATAATCAAGCAGATTTAAATCATCAAATGTTAAATTACCAGGCCTGGTTACTTAAAAACGGTGCTTATGCGTCGCCAATTATTGATGCCAAACAAGCGGCAAAAGTTTGGGAGGTTCGTAAAGCGGGCTTAGGGATGTTAATGGGCAAAGTCACGCGTAAAAAAGCCGTTGCGGTAATCGAAGATGCGGCTGTTCCAGTTAAAAATCTATTTGATTACTTTAGCGATGTTCAATCCTTAATGGCAGAGTTAGAAGTAGGTTGTGTTTATTACGGCCATGCTTCAGTAGGGTTGATTCATCTTCGCCCAGAAATTGATTTGGCAACCGAAGAGGGTAAGCAACTTTTTAGAACCATTGCCGAACGAAACTCTAAATTAGTTAAAAAATACCGTGGAGCGATTTCAGGCGAGCACGGTGATGGTCGCATTCGAGCTCCGTTTATTAAAGAACAAGTTGGTGAACAGGTTTATGCGTATTTGCTGGAGCTGAAACGGGCATTTGACCCTCATAATTTATTGAATCCGGGCGTGATTATTGGCGATATGCCCATTACCGATAATTTGCGAGCGGATAGACAACCGCAAAAATTGATTGAGACTAAATTTGATTGGTCGAGAGATCTCTCTTTAATGGATGCGGTTGAAAAATGTAATGGTGCTGGAGCTTGCAGAAAGTCGGCAGGCCGTGGCGTGATGTGCCCGTCGTATCAAGCAACACGTGAAGAAAACTACTCTACCAGAGGGCGAAGCAATTTACTGCGTTTTGCTTTAACGGAACCCAATCCACAAAAAGCCTTATCTCAAGCGGAACTACAAGATGCCTTAGAGATGTGTTTAGGTTGCAAAGCGTGTAAAACAGAATGCCCAGCTAATGTAGATATGGCAAAACTGAAAGCTGAAGTGTTGTATCAAACACAAGGATTGTCACTTTCTAATTGGATTTTTGCCAACTACGGATTTATTTTAAAACAGGCTAAAAATTGGCCTAATACCTTTAATTGGTTGCAATCTTTATCGGCAATCAAGGCCTTAATGCAGGTAGATAAACGCAGAACTTTGCCTAAGGCACATTCATCAAATCTAGCTGAATGGTGGAATTACTTGTCTTTTAAAGAACTAAACAAAACTCAATCATCTATAGTTAAAACAAAAGTTTGGGTGCTGTGTGATCTATATAGTCAGTATCAAGAGCCTAGAGTTGGGCAAGCGGTTTTAGAGGTTTTGCATCATTTTGGTTTAGAGGTAATACCAGTTTATTTGCAGCATTCGCCAAGAGCTTTGATTAGTAAAGGGCTTTTAAAACAAGCTAGAAAAGCGTTATTAGAAACGGTGTTTGCGATGCAAGAGTATCAACCTCAAGATTTGATCGTGGGAATTGAGCCTTCTGAGTTGTTGGTTTGGCGAGATGAAGCAAAAGATTTACTGAATAATATTGTGTTTGAAGATAACCAGGCCTGGTTAATTCATAAAGAGAGTAATAGCCCGAATAATACTAAAAATAAAACACTGGGTTTACGCAGCATCCTTTCATTTGAAGAGCTGGTTCTTAAATTGAACGCACAAGCGATGTTGCCTGAGTTAAAGGCAATCAACAAAATCCTTTGGTTGCATGTACATTGTCATCAAAAGGCTTTAGCAAAACCGATTGACTCACAAAATGCACTGAAATTAATACCAGGTCTTGAAGTTAAGATGATTCCATCAGGGTGCTGTGGGATGTCTGGTGAATTTGGTTATAAACATTATGAGGTGTCTAAAACGATTGCTAATCAAGTTTTATTACCAACACTAGAACAAGCTCAAGCGGATGACTTGATTGTGGCAACGGGAACCAGTTGCCGACATCAGTTAGAAGATTTGGGTCAATATCAATCACTGCATATAGCTCAAGTCTTTGCTATGGCGTTAAATGAATCACAATTCTAAGAATATAATCAATAATTCAAAGTAGATTTACCAGGCCTGGTAAAAAGGCTTTAAGGCTTCTCTTAACTTTTCTGGTGTTTCTAATGAACTTTTTAACGGTTCATGGCACCAAACGGCATCTGGCCAAACTTCATCATTCTCTTCTCTAAAAATTAAATGAATATGCTGGTTAGGGTTTTTATTACCAATTTTGGCGATATTAAAATGCTCTGCTATCTTATTTTGTTGGATGTATGCAATCAATTCATAGATGGCACCGTAAAGTTCTTGAATATAAGACAGGTTTATACTGGCATCCAATGTTTGTTTAGGCACAACCAATAACCATTTCATTTCGGTTTTTTCAGCCATTAAAGAGTAAAGAGGGTGGTCGTAAAGGTAGAGGCTATCAAAAGTGGCTTCTAAATTTTGTGGTGAATGGTCGCTAAGAATAAAGTCCATGCTTTTCTCGTATCTGTTCTTAATAGAAATGGGGCTTGATTTACGTTCTAATTCAGTTCTTTTTTCAGTTCGTATTCAATTCTAATTTAATTTGAGCTTTATTTGATATAAGACTCTCTTAAAGCCAACAAAAATCCTTGTTTAGGCGTTAGAATGACAACATTATAAAATTAAGAATAAAATAAATCTCGCTCTCAAATTATGACACAAGAAACTAAAAATAAACCGCTTTATTTGTCATCAAACTCGCCAAGGCGTAAAGAACTTCTGCAACAAGTTGGCCTAACTTTTGAAGTCGTTAATGCACCTGTTGAAGAAGTTGCCCTGCCAAATGAAAGTCCAGAGTCTTATGTGTTAAGAATTGCAATTGAAAAAGCCTTGGCTGGATTTAATAAAGTTGCAGGTAAAGAGGTTTGGGTTATTGGTGGTGATACGGCAGTAATGGTGGACGGTAAAGTGTTAGGTAAGCCTAAAAATGAGGCCGATTCATATAGAATGCTTCAGCTTTTATCTGGCAAAAAACATAAAGTTTTATCTGCCATTGCGATTGTTTATGATGGTGAGGTGTTTTCAGCATTAAACCAAACAGAAGTCAGTTTTAAACCATTATCAGATTCAGAAATAAAACACTATATAGCCACTTGCGAGCCGCAAGATAAGGCAGGAAGTTATGCCATTCAAGGTTTGGGTGCTAATTTTATAGATTCAATCCATGGCAGTTATTCAGGAGTAATGGGATTACCATTATTTGAGCTTAATCAGTTACTCTTAAAATCTGGTTATAAAACCGTATAAAACATAAAAAAGAAAGGCATTTGTCAATGCACAATGAAGAAAAAGTATTAGTAAACGTTACCCCAAATGAAACTCGTGTTGCCTGGGTAGAAAACGGCGTTTTACAAGAAGTCTGGGTTGAGAGAGCAAATAAGCGAGGTTTAGTCGGTAATATCTATATTGGTAAAGTGGATAGAGTATTGCCGGGAATGCAAGCCGCGTTTATTAATATTGGTCTAGAAAGAGCGGCTTTTTTGCATGTATCTGACGTCTGTCATAAAGCGATTGGGCATGAAGATGAAGAGTGTGAAGATATTACTAAGCTTTTGCATTGTGGCCAAAAAATTATGGTTCAAGTTTTAAAAGACCCTCTTGGAACAAAAGGGGCTCGAATTACCATGCAGGTAACTATCCCTTCAAGAATGTTAGTGTTTATGCCAGTTGAAAAAACATTAGGGGTTTCTCAAAAAATCGACGGTTCGGATGAGCGAGAAAGATTGAGAGAGATGGCAAAAACCATTCCTGAATATAAAGAATCAGAAGGTGGGTTAATTGTTAGAACGGTTGCTGAAGGTGTAGATTTTCATGAGATGCGTGCCGATATGATTTATTTACAACGTTTGTGGAATGGTGTGCAAGAGCGAGCAAGAAACGCCAAAAAACCTGCACTCATCTATGAAGATCTACCACTCTTCTTGAGAATTATTAGAGATATTCCGATTGATAGAATTGAAAAAATTCGAGTCGATTCAACAGAAACGCTTAATAAAATGAAAGCTTTTGTTGAAATGTATGTAATGGAACTGAATGATAGGTTGGGCTTGTATCAAGGAGAACGCCCAATATTTGATTTATATAATATTGAAGAAGAGATACAAACGGCTTTACATAAACGTGTAAACCTAAAATCTGGCGGCTACTTGATTATTGATCAAACTGAAGCTATGACAACGATTGATGTAAATACGGGTGCGTTTGTTGGTCACAAAAACTTAGAAGAGACCATTTATCGCACCAATCTTGAAGCAACCCAGGCAATCGCACGTCAATTAAGACTGAGAAACTTGGGCGGCATTATTATTCTTGATTTTATCGATATGGAAGATGAAGACCATCAGCAGCATGTCTTGTCGGCACTTGAAAAAGAGCTAAGTAAAGATAGAGTGAAAACATCGATTAGTAATATCTCTAACTTAGGGCTAGTTGAAATGACTCGCAAGCGAACCAGAGAAAGTCTTGAGCGAACGCTTTGTGAGCCTTGCCCTATTTGTAGCGGCCGTGGCACAGTAAAAACCGCAGAAACCGTTGCGTATGAAATTTTTAGAGAAATCACTCGTATGGCACGTTCTTTTGATGCAAGTAAATATAGGGTTATTGCTGCAGAAGAGGTGGTCTCACGCATTATGGATGAAGAGTCTAGCAGTGTCGCTGAGCTTGAATCATTCTTAAATAAAAGTATTCGTTTTCAGGCTGAAAGTACTTATGCTACTGAGCAGTTTGATGTGGTTATGATGTAGTGGATGAAGCAGCTATATTTAGTCACGATTAAAGTGAAAACGCTCAGTTAATATTTTCTTAAAGATGTTTAAGAGTTAAATCAGAGATAATAGAAGGATGTATTTCAATTGTTTCATCTTTTAGGCACACCTTATGATTGTTAAAAGAACACATCATGCGTTGCATTGGGCATTTGGCCTGTTTGTTGCCTATTTATTAATTACCCGTCTGTTTATTTCTTGGGTTCAGTTTTTACCTAATCAATTTGTAGCCACTTCTCAATGGTTAACTGGTTCTACCATTCAGTTTGGTTCTATAAATATTGATCAAGATTGGCTGGGGTTTCAGGCAGATGTCAAAAAACTCTCTGTTAAATCAAGTGATTTTGAATTTCAAGCTGAAGAACTTAAGATTGATATTAACCTGTTTTCACTTTTAATCCCTTCTGCAGGTTATGGTGATTATTTAGAGATCAGTAAAGGGGCCTTTCAACCAAAAGCCGTAGTAAACGCTCAAGTTGATGATCAACCTTTGAACCTTCAAGATATTGGCAAAATAGATGCTAATATTAGTCATCTGTGGAAAAGAATCAAACTTAAAGATTTTGTAATAACTGAATTTACCAGGCCTGGTCTTTCAGTTCAGTTGCACGAGTTTCAATCTCTTAATGGGGTTCGTCTCAGCGTCGCTTCAGAATTTAGTTTGAGTTACAAAGACATATTAAATTATGAACGCTTCAATTTTAAGTCTTCTTTTACCCCAAATATTTGGGGTGGGATTGAAAATGGTGAGTTTTCGCTTTCTTCGTTTCGTCCGTTAAGTATTAAGCGTTTAAGTAAATTGTTGTCAGTCAATTGGCAGTCAGTGTTGCCCGATGGCGAACTTATTCTAGATTTAAAAGGTAAAGTAGCCCAGTCGCAACTTTCGTCAATGACGTTAAATCTGAATACTCAAGCACTTAAATGGCACCAAAAACACAAAGGTTTACCAGAAAGTTTGGGTTTAAAATTATTGTGGAATATGGAGCATCAAAATATTCCTAAGCAATTAAAAGATTGGCAATTTACACTTTCCAATATTCAAATTGATAACCGTTTTATCGATTCAGTTTCTGCAATGCAATTAAAATTCGAAGGCCAAGATTTCCTTCGTTTTAATGCTGATTATTTTGATATTGATCCATTCAAAGTGATCGTTAAGTCCTTAATACATAATCCCCATATAGCCAAAATTTTTGACCGATCTGCTTATTTGAATATTTCAAACTTAAATGGCCGCTTTAACTGGAAAACCCTAGCTTTACCTGATTTAGAAATCGTATTTGACCGTTTAGATTTACCCGTATCTGAATACCCCGGAATGAGTTTACGTAACCTGAAAATCGTTAAAACAGAAGAGAGTGTTACGGTTTCATCACCCAATCCTGTTTGGTTAATGGAACCGAGAGTACACAATAAACCGATGAGAATTGATTTGCCAGATTCGTTTACCCTGGATTTCAATCAAAAAAGCCAAGCCTGGTCATTGCCGCAAGCCACTGTTTTGGTAAATAAAATTCCCGTTCTACTTACACTGAAAAAAATCAATGCCCAGAAGATTGATAGTAATTTCGAAATTAAAATCTCATCAATGAGTCAGCTAAAAGAGTATTTACCTTACGGTTTTATGAGTCCAAAACTGAAAAGCTGGTTAACTAAAGGGTTATTAGCTGGTGAAGATATTGAATTAAAAGGTGTTCTAAGAGGAGCGTTTGATCACTTTCCATACAAAAATGGAGGCGGAGTTTTTGAAATGACTGGTCAGGTTAAAAATGCCAGTTTACTGTTTAACTCTGATTGGCCTGTTCTTAAGAACTTTGATGCTAACCTTACTTTTACGCCGTTTAAGCTCGATATTGCTGTAGATAAACTACCTGTTGGAGCCAATGTTACTGCAGATAATGTTTTGGTAGAAATAAATGACTTAGATCAAAAAGACATTGCTTTGACCGTAAAAGGAAAAGTGAACGCAAAATTGCCAAATATAGTCAATTATTTGCAACTCTCACCTTTAGCTAAAACGATTGGTTTAAAAGAGTTTTTGCAAGAAGGGGCAAAACTCAATGGGGATGCATCAGTTAATCTTGAAAAAATTTGGATACCCATCTCTGGTTATAAAAAACGTTCTGAAACTGTTCTGGGTAATGTTGTTTTTAAAAATGCAGATTTAAAGATTTTAAATAAAATTCAATTAGAAAATTTGCAAGGACAATTAAACTTTTCAGAGAAGGGCGTTTCTGCTAAACGTTTAAATTTTAATCTATTTCAAGGCAGGGGACATGTTGCAGTATCGACCAATAGTAAAACGCAAAAAGTACGGATAAGTGGAAATGGTCATTTTTTGGAAAATAACCATACCTGGTTTAAAAATGCGATACCTTGGAAAACAGCCATTACTGTGCCTTTTAAGAAGGCTAAACAAAAAGATATAAACATAAACTTAACAATGAGCCTTGATAAAGCAGAAAGTAAATTGCCTGAACCGCTCAATCAATCTTCGCTTAATACTAAAAAAGCAACTATAGATACAACTATTATCGATGGCTCGATTCATTCTGTTTTTAATTTACCAGGCCTGGTAAATGCAAACTTGAATTGGGCTAAATTCAAAGATGGTTATGCCTTAAGTAATACAAAGGTATGGATAGGCAAGTCGCAGATAGATAAAAAACAAAGTATGAATAATCTTTCTTATGTGAAAGGAGAGATCGAACGTTTGGCTTTAGATGAATGGATTCCAATCGCTAAAGAATTAAATTTATCGTCAACTGAAAATAACCAACATCCCCTGCAGTGGGCTAAGTCTGAAGTATTTGTAAAAGACATTAAATTTTTGTCTCATGATTATAATAATTTAATACTCAGTTGGAAATCTCAACAAAAGACACCGCTAAAAATCGATTTACATAATAATGACATTGACGGCACCGTAACTCTAACGAGTAAAAATTTAATAAATGTTGATGTAAACAAGTTCAGGTTTTATACCGATGAAATTAATAAAAGCTCAAAAACAGGCAGTGCTAAAGATGAAGTAACAAAAAAATGCTCAATTTCAGATACGGCTAGTTTGTTACCGACCATTGAATTTAAAGGTAAAGAGTTGATTTTAAATGACAGAAAAATAGATGCCATTAACTTTAAATTAACAGATACGCCTGAGAAAATGCTTATACAAAAAATTAATGGAACTTTTGGAGCTGGAGCAGGGGTTATTAATGGGCAATATCAATTAAATAAGAAAACAGATCAGAGTGAAATTCAAGCACAGCTTACCTCTAAAAATGTAACAGCAGTGACAGACTTTATAAAACTGAATAAAGGGTTTACTGGAAAGTCAGGAAAGGTCAATCTTAAATTACATTGGAATGGTGGCTTACACTGTTTCTCAACTGAACAATCTGCGGGTAATATTAAATTTGTGTTAGAGGATGGTTCTGTTGAAGATATAGAGCCAGGCTTTGCACGCCTTATTGGTTTGTTAAGTGTAGAGTCTTTAATAAGAAGGTTACAATTAGATATTAAGGATGTCACCAATAAGGGAATGGTTTATGACCAAATAAAAGGTGAAGCGGAGTTAAATCATAATGTTTTAACAATAAAAAACTTCACTATTAAAGCGCCATCGGCAAATGGGATAATAAAAGGTCAAACTAATATCAAAACCCAAATTTTTGATTTGAATGCACAAATAACGCCTAAAATAGGTGCCACATTGCCAACCATTGCTGCTTTTGCAGGAGCTGCTAATCCACTAGCCGCCTTGGCTGTTTATACATTAATGAAAGTATTGCCGGGTGTGAATGAAAATTTAGTTACTTATAAATACAAAATCACAGGTCCATGGTCATCACCTATTATTGATGGTAATCATAAAGAAGAAGTACCGCTTCAGAATCGTAAAGACACTATATTAGACTATTAGTTTTTTTAGCACCTGATTGAAGTATCTAAAAAATAGATTCATCTCTCATTACAATTTCTCATTCCCTATTCATTTCATCGCATATAAAAAGCTCAAGGGTAGAAACGTATCGATTCCTTTTATTCCGGGTTGAGTTAAATCTACTGTGAATAACTTAAAGTGATTTAGTTAAAAATAAGGCAAAACCCCTAAAATGTGAATAAGTCTGTGGATAAGTAGTGTGTAAAGTGGGGTAAAGTAAAAGAAATGGGTAAAATGTAAAAAAAGTGTCAAAAAGGATAAAAAAGGGGTTGCGTTGTTAGCGGATATGGTTAGAATACGCACCTGTTCCAACGCAGACACAGAAAACAAGCTACGAGTTAGCGAGAAGAAGTGGTTGAGAACAGCGCTTATGAAGTCTACGGATTGAGTAAGTTGAGCGAAAAAAAGTTGAAAATAATTTAAAATAAATTGTTGACAACGGATTGGAAATCAACTTATAATAAGCGGCTTACCGAGAAGGAAAAGCAAGCGACTTAGTCGCCAAGTTAGTTCTTCTCGAAGAGACCTAAGTTCTTTAAAAATCAGGTAATTCAGAGATAATTTATGTGGAAACTCGCTTTAGTGAGTGACCAAATAAAAAATCTCGATTTTTGACAAATATGTAAATTGGTAAATAATAATTAATTATTTTTTATCATGTTTCAACTTTGTCAATTCCGAGTGTTTATTTCCTGAGAAGGAATTGAAAAATATCAGCAAGATTAAACTGAAGAGTTTGATCCTGGCTCAGAATGAACGCTGGCGGTAGGCTTAACACATGCAAGTCGGACGGAAACGATAAAAAAACTTGTTTTTTTAGGCGTCGAGTGGCGGACGGGTGAGTAACGCGTGGGAATCTACCCTATAGTTGGGGACAACATGTGGAAACGCATGCTAATACCGAATATGCTCTACGGAGTAAAGGTGCCCTCTCCTTGGAAGGTATCGCTATAGGATGAGCCCGCGTGAGATTAGCTAGTTGGTGAGGTAATGGCTCACCAAGGCAACGATCTCTAGCTGGTTTGAGAGGATGATCAGCCACACTGGGACTGAGACACGGCCCAGACTCCTACGGGAGGCAGCAGTGGGGAATATTGCACAATGAGCGAAAGCTTGATGCAGCCATACCGCGTGTGTGAAGAAGGCCCGAGGGTTGTAAAGCACTTTCAATTGTGAGGAAGGTTCAGTAGTTAATACCTGCTGTTCTTGACGTTAACTTTAGAAGAAGCACCGGCTAACTCTGTGCCAGCAGCCGCGGTAATACAGAGGGTGCAAGCGTTATTCGGAATTACTGGGCGTAAAGCGCGCGTAGGCGGATTATTAAGTCAGTTGTGAAAGCCCTGGGCTCAACCTGGGAACTGCATCTGATACTGGTAGTCTAGAGTTTAAGAGAGGGAAGTGGAATTCCAGGTGTAGCAGTGAAATGCGTAGATATCTGGAGGAACATCAGTGGCGAAGGCGACTTCCTGGCTTAAAACTGACGCTGAGGTGCGAAAGCGTGGGTAGCGAACGGGATTAGATACCCCGGTAGTCCACGCCGTAAACGATGTCAACTAGTTGTTGGTCTTATTAAAAAGATTAGTAACGAAGCTAACGCGATAAGTTGACCGCCTGGGGAGTACGGTCGCAAGATTAAAACTCAAAGGAATTGACGGGGGCCCGCACAAGCGGTGGAGCATGTGGTTTAATTCGATGCAACGCGAAGAACCTTACCATCCCTTGACATACCAAGAAGTTACTAGAGATAGTTTCGTGCCTTCGGGAGCTTGGATACAGGTGCTGCATGGCTGTCGTCAGCTCGTGTCGTGAGATGTTGGGTTAAGTCCCGCAACGAGCGCAACCCTTATCATTAGTTGCTACCATTTAGTTGAGAACTCTAATGAGACTGCCGGTGATAAACCGGAGGAAGGCGGGGACGACGTCAAGTCATCATGGCCCTTATGGGATGGGCTACACACGTGCTACAATGGGGGGTACAAAGAGCAGCCAACTGGCAACAGTGCGCGAATCTCAAAAAACCCTTCGTAGTCCGGATTGGAGTCTGCAACTCGACTCCATGAAGTCGGAATCGCTAGTAATCGCGAATCAGAATGTCGCGGTGAATACGTTCCCGGGCCTTGTACACACCGCCCGTCACACCATGGGAGTGGATTGCAAAAGAAGTAGGTAGCTTAACCTTCGGGAGGGCGCTTACCACTTTGTGGTTCATGACTGGGGTGAAGTCGTAACAAGGTAGCCCTAGCGGAAGCTGGGGCTGGATCACCTCCTTTAAGATAGAAAAAGGTTGCGAGCTTAAGTGAGTTTTCACATAAATTGTCTCTGAATTACATGAAGTATAGTGAACGACCCGGGTCTGTAGCTCAGTTGGTTAGAGCGCACCCCTGATAAGGGTGAGGTCGGTGGTTCAAATCCACCCAGACCCACCATTATATGGGGCTATAGCTCAGCTGGGAGAGCGCCTGCCTTGCACGCAGGAGGTCTGCGGTTCGATCCCGCATAGCTCCACCAATACTACTCTTAATGAGTTTTAGTGTAAAAACTAGAGTTTATTAACAGTAGCATTGGTTGTTTTACGTTAAGTAAACAAACAATACTGAAAAAACTGAAAAGTTCTTTAACAATTTGGAATAGATCTCTCGATTGAGGATTTTAGATACAAGCTTCTTATTTATTTAAGATGTAGTTGGTTTAAAAGCTCAATCAATGAGAAGCTCACCTCTCAGCCGACAATTTGAGAGGTGAGTGTGGTAAGTATCCCTTCCAGGTGCTTACCACGCAAAACTGGATAACTCTTAGGAGTTATCAAGTATAGGTAAAATATATAATTGAGAATACTCAAGCGTATATCATGACAGCGAAAAACTTTTAGTTGCGTACACTCATCAGACCTTATAAACAGAAGCTTAGTTATTAAATGGTATAGCTACCAAATTAAGTGGAGTTAACAAAAGGCATAAGGTTATTTTTGAGTTGTATAGTTAAGTGACTAAGCGTACACGGTGGATGCCTAGGCAGAAGAAGGCGATGAAGGACGTAGTAACTTGCGATAAGCCACGGGGAGCCAGTAAACATGCTTCGATCCGTGGATTTCCGAATGGGAAAACCCATCCATTTATGGATATCCTGCTTGCAGGAGGCTAACCCGGGGAACTGAAACATCTAAGTACCCGGAGGAAAAGAAATCAACCGAGATTCCCTAAGTAGCGGCGAGCGAACGGGGACCAGCCCTTAAGCTGTTATAAGATTAGTAGAATAGTCTGGAAAGTCTAACGATACAAGGTGATAGTCCTGTATACGAAAATCTTTTAGCAGTGAAATCGAGTAGGACGGGACACGAGAAATCCTGTTTGAACATGGGGGGACCACCCTCCAAGGCTAAATACTCTCTTCTGACCGATAGTGAACCAGTACCGTGAGGGAAAGGCGAAAAGAACCCCTGAAGGGGAGTGAAATAGAACCTGAAACCGTGTACGTACAAGCAGTAGGAGCAGACTTGTTCTGTGACTGCGTACCTTTTGTATAATGGGTCAGCGACTTACATTATGTAGCGAGATTAACCGAATAGGGGAGTCGTAGGGAAACCGAGTCTTAAATGGGCGTATAGTTGCATGGTGTAGACCCGAAACCGGGCGATCTATCCATGGCCAGGTTGAAGGTGCCGTAACAGGTACTGGAGGACCGAACCCACGTATGTTGAAAAATGCGGGGATGAGCTGTGGATCGGAGTGAAAGGCTAATCAAGCCCGGAGATAGCTGGTTCTCCTCGAAAACTATTTAGGTAGTGCCTCATGTATCACTGTTGGGGGTAGAGCACTGTTATGGTCTAGCGGTCCGTCAAGGATTAGCAGCCCATTGCAAACTCCGAATACCAACAAGTGCAATCATGGGAGACAGACTGCGGGTGCTAACGTCCGTTGTCAAGAGGGAAACAACCCAGACCGCCATCTAAGGTCCCTAAATATTACTAAGTGGGAAAGGATGTGGGAAGGCTCAGACAGTCAGGAGGTTGGCTTAGAAGCAGCCACCCTTTAAAGAAAGCGTAATAGCTCACTGATCGAGTCGGCCTGCGCCGAAGATTTAACGGGGCTAAGTAATATACCGAAGATGCGGATGCCATTTATGGCATGGTAGAGGAGCGTTCTGTAAGCCTGCGAAGGGGCACTGTAAAGTGTCCTGGAGGTATCAGAAGTGCGAATGCTGACATGAGTAGCGATAAAGGGAGTGAAAAGCTCCCTCGCCGAAAGACCAAGGTTTCCTACGCAACGTTAATCGACGTAGGGTTAGTCGACCCCTAAGACGAGGCCGAGAGGCGTAGTCGATGGGAAGCAGGTTAATATTCCTGCACTTTTTATTACTGCGATGGAGGGACGGAGTAGGCTAGATCAGCTTGGCGATGGTTGTCCAAGTTTAAGGATGTAGGCATGTATCTTAGGTAAATCCGGGATACTTTATGCTGAGACCTGATGACGAGTCCTCTTTTGGACGAAGTGATTGATGCCATGCTTCCAAGAAAAGCTTCTAAGCTTCAGGTAATAAAGAATCGTACCCCAAACCAACACAGGTGGTCAGGATGAGAATTCTAAGGCGCTTGAGAGAACTCGGGTGAAGGAACTAGGCAAAATGGTACCGTAACTTCGGGAGAAGGTACGCCCTCTTAGGTGAAGGACTTGCTCCGTAAGCTCTAGAGGGTTGCAATAAAATGGTGGCTGCAACTGTTTACTAAAAACATAGCACTGTGCAAAATCGAAAGATGACGTATACGGTGTGACGCCTGCCCGGTGCCGGAAGGTTAATTGATGGGGTTAGCTTAGGCGAAGCTCTTGATCGAAGCCCCGGTAAACGGCGGCCGTAACTATAACGGTCCTAAGGTAGCGAAATTCCTTGTCGGGTAAGTTCCGACCTGCACGAATGGCGTAATGATGGCCACACTGTCTCCACCCGAGACTCAGCGAAATTGAAATCGCAGTTAAGATGCTGCGTACCCGCGGCTAGACGGAAAGACCCCGTGAACCTTTACTACAGCTTTGCACTGGACTTTGATACTATCTGTGTAGGATAGGTGGGAGGCTTTGAAGCCGTGACGCTAGTCATGGTGGAGCCAATCTTGAAATACCACCCTGATATTATTGAGGTTCTAACCTAGGCCAGTGAATCCTGGTCAGGGACAGTGTATGGTGGGTAGTTTGACTGGGGCGGTCTCCTCCTAAAGAGTAACGGAGGAGCGCGAAGGTACCCTCAGCACGGTCGGACATCGTGCAATGAGCGCAAGAGTAAAAGGGTGCTTGACTGCGAGACTGACACGTCGAGCAGGTGCGAAAGCAGGTTCTAGTGATCCGGTGGTTCTGTGTGGAAGGGCCATCGCTCAACGGATAAAAGGTACTCCGGGGATAACAGGCTGATACCGCCCAAGAGTTCATATCGACGGCGGTGTTTGGCACCTCGATGTCGGCTCATCACATCCTGGGGCTGAAGTCGGTCCCAAGGGTATGGCTGTTCGCCATTTAAAGTGGTACGCGAGCTGGGTTTAGAACGTCGTGAGACAGTTCGGTCCCTATCTGCCGTGGGCGTTGGAAATTTGAGGGAGGCTGCTCCTAGTACGAGAGGACCGGAGTGGACGAACCGCTGGTGTTCGGGTTGTTATGCCAATAGCATTGCCCGGTAGCTACGTTCGGAAAGGATAACCGCTGAAAGCATCTAAGCGGGAAACCTGTCCCAAGATTAGATTTCCCTAGACTTTAAGTCTTCTGAAGGGCCGTTAGAGACTATGACGTTGATAGGCAAGGTGTGGAAGTGCAGTAATGTATGAAGCTAACTTGTACTAATTACCCGTGAGGCTTAACTATACAACTCAAAAGTGACTTGTGAGATGATGAAAATCAACGACAAGCGATGTTGTGATATACCTTGAGTATAATCAACTATATATACCGAATACTGATAGTTTAGATCTATTCCAAAGAATTTTACGAGGTTGATGTCATCAGCCCGTAACACCAAATTGCTTGGTGACAATAGCAAGATGGAACCACCTGATCCCTTTCCGAACTCAGAAGTGAAACGTCTTAGCGCCGATGGTAGTGTGGGAGGTCCCATGTGAGAGTAGGTCATTGCCAAGCTTATATCCTAAAACCCGTTATATCTTAGATATGACGGGTTTTTTTTTGCCTTATTAAAATAATATAATTAAAATAACGTAGTATTATTTTGTACAATGAGTGTTTAAGTTGGTAATTATAAATGTATCGAAAGTATTTTGGTTTAAGCTCACTGCCTTTTAAAACAACTCCTGATTTGGATATGTTTTATAAGCATGGTTCACGTCAGGAGATTCTCGAAGCGTTAATTTATACAATTTCTCGTGGCGATGGAATTATCAAAGTTACTGGAGAAGTTGGCAGCGGTAAGACTATGCTTTTACGGTTGTTAGCAGATAGGTTGCCGGCTAATTTTGAAGTTATCTATATAAATTCTCCAAACTTATCTGCAAAAGATATTTTGCTATATATTTGTTCGGAATTAGGGTTAGAGTTTGATCTTAATGCTCAAAAATTTACTCTAACCAATGCACTAAAAAAACAGTTATTGAGTTTATATAGTCAAGATAAAAAAGTTGTAATGTTGGTGGATGAAGCACAAACAATGACTTTTGATGCTTTAGAGGAATTAAGGCTTTTAAGTAATATTGAAACAGGCGATGATAAGCTTTTGCAAATGGTTCTTTTCGGTCAGCCTGAATTAGACAAGGCATTAGAGCATGATGATATAAGGCAACTTAAAAGTAGAATTAGTTACAACATATATGTACCACCATTAAAAGGCTCAGATGTTCAAGCATATCTTAATTATAGAATGCGTAAAGCTGGATATGTTGGTTTAGATGTTTTTAATTTATCTATTTCTAATAAAATTCAGAAACTTACTCATGGCCTTCCAAGAAATATTAATATTGTTGCAGATAAAGTTTTAATGTCGGTTTTTGGTTCTGGTGATAAATTTGCTAAACCGAAGCACCTCAAAGCGTTGCCAGAGTTAGATGATCTTACGCGGGTCAATCCAAGATTTGCTATATTTCCAACCGTTATCATAACGTTATTATTTTTTCTGTTAGTCTTATTCGGCTATTTTTTATTTTTTGAAAGCTCTTCAAAACATTCAGTATTACCTCTTGATCAAGTTAACAATCAGAAAGATGATATATCATCGATTATTAAAAAGCCTACTTCTATTAAAAAAGCAGATGTTTTGCCTAAACATAAGGGGCTGAATGTAGATTCTGTGAAACAAGATCAAAAAGACTCTGAATCTGTTGTTGGTAATGGTGAAATTAATGTTAATAATCAAGATATTGCTACAATTAAGAGCCAATCTTCTGTTGTTAAACCACTAAAAAGTTCTCCACATGCTAAGCTAGATTCGGGAGTAACTAATCTAAATATAAAAAATCCTAATGCTATTGTTGGAAATCCCGCACAATTAATGCAAATTCTCAGATATCATAAAGAAGGCAGAGAATGGTTAGATTCATTGCAAGATATTTATGTAATCCAGCTTTCGACAAGGCACATACGTAGCTTAGATACAACATTAAAGTTTTATCAAAAACAGGGAATCAAAGACGGAAGTGTTCATATTTTGATTGACTATAACAAAAATATTGATAAATTTAGGTTAAAGGTATTTTATCTGGCATCGTCTAGATTTTCTGCTCTAAATAAAATTATTGAAGAACTTCCTTATAAAATCAGGGCTTCAAGTCCTTATATTGCACGCATAGATCAAATAAAACAGAACATACTTTATACAGATAGAAAATTAGAAGATATTGGAATAGTCAATGAATAGTAAATTTAAAACCATAGTACCAATCATTATCGGATTGTCTATTATTGTTACTTTAAACGGTTGTCAGGATAGCAGTGTAAAACGAGATCCTCCTGCTCCACCAGTATCGGAACAATTTGCACCAGCAGGGCACCTTGGATTAAAGCCAAAGGTTGAGAAAGTCGTTGCTAACAGTGCAGATATCCCTTCACTAACTTCAAGTACTGTTCCTAAACTTCCTCCTCTGTCAGGTATGTCTTCTCAAAATGACAATTATTCTATTTCAGCGGTGAATGTACCTGTTGCTGATTTACTATTTAAATTAGCAAAAGATGCAAACAAAGAAGTTGATATCTACTCAGGTATTCAAGGTAATGTAACTATCAATGCAATAAACCAGCCATTAGAAACTATTTTGGATCGTATCTCGGATCAAGTTGGCTTTATGTTTGAAATTGACGGTCAAACATTGAAAATCAAGCCTGATTTACCCGAGTGGAGAAATTACAAGATTGATTATGTCAATATCAAGAAAAAAAGTGAAGAAGCTATTGACATGAAAATGACTGTAACTAACGCCGTTAAAGGAACGACAAGTGGTGGTAGTTCGGCTGGGCGTGCAAGTTCAACCAAGGTTTCTACTTCCTCTGAACATGATTTTTGGGGTAATTTGGCTAAAAATATTGAATTATTAGCCCAGTTAGATCCTAATGCAAATAGAGTAATCGTTCCGCAGGGTAAAGACCAAGGTAATAAAAAATCAGGGCCTGCTCTTTCAAGCGTATCTCAGAATACTGTAGTTAATGCTGAAGCTGGTGTTATTTCAGTTTACACAACAAGAAAACAGCATAAAGCAATAAAGCATTATATTGAAGAAGTAACAGAACGTGCTGAAAGACAAGTTCTGATTGAGGCTACTGTTGTAGAGGTAACTTTAAATGATCAATATCAGGCTGGTATTGATTGGGCCTTTTTTGGTAATAGAGCATTTGGTAGTGATGGTGGTTTAAAAATCACATCACCATTTCCAGGCCCTTCTAATGGTTTTTCGATTGCCACAATAGACAATACAGGTGCTGCAGGCGGGGTTATTAGTGGTGATTGGAATATATTATCAAATATCTCATTGTTAAAAGAGTTTGGTGATTCGAAGGTTTTATCAAGTCCTAAAATTATGGCTATAAATAATCAGACTGCATTATTGAAAGTAGTAAATAATTTGGTGTATTTTTCGGTTGATGTAAATGTAACAGCATCAACATCGACAGTGCCAGGATTGACAACCTACGAAACAGAAATACATACAGTTCCTGTTGGCTTCACAATGAGTGTTACACCGTTTGTTAGTGAAAATGGTGATGTTACTTTAAATGTTCGTCCAACTATATCACGAAAAATTGGTGAAGTTCCTGATCCTAATCCGAACTTGGCAACTGCAGGAGTCATTAGTAACATACCTATTATCCAAGAAAAAGAGATGTCGTCTGTTTTAAGGTTAAGAGATAGACAAACAGCTATAATTGGAGGTTTGATTGAAGATAATAACGCTAACAATAAAACTGGTTTACCTTGGGTTAGTGATACTCCTATTTTTGGTGATCTTTTCTCAAAAAGAGATGATTCTACTACCAAAAGTGAGTTAGTTATTTTTATTAGACCGATTATTATTAAAAACCCTGATGTTGATAATGGTGACTTGCAATCTGTTAGTCGATTTTTAAAGACAAGTAACGATAAAGAAGTGAAATAATTGTGAGTGTATTGCTTGATGCTTTAAAAAAAGCAGCTGAAGAAAAGAAAGCTGTAAATAGTGCCTCTGAACAAAAATCAGAGTCTTTGGATGCAATACAAAACTCCAATTTTAGTATTGAAGAACATGTTGAAGAATCGAGTTTAGAATCAACAAATGTCACAATTGTAGATTCTGTAGATACTAGTGAAGAATTACCTCTATTTGACCTTAAGATTAGTGAGGATGTTGCTAAAGAGGTACAACCTAGTACAGAAAGAGAACAGCTTGCTATAGAACCAACTTCCCCGTCTCAAGGCCTAACGCTTAAGTTGTCTGATGGTGAAGTTGATGTTGAATCAGACGATTCAGGTTTAATCTCTTTAATGGCGTCTCTGGACGATGAAAAGGTTACTGGCAGTTCAGGTGAGAAATTTAATCATGAATCATCTTCTCCTGATCAAAATTCCTTTGAATCTACAAGCAATTTTGAATTAGATGAAAATCAAAATAGTAATCCGACCCTCGCCAATAATAACCAAGATTCTCTACCCGAGGATGATTTCGATTGGAGCTTAGATAAACTTCCAGGATATAACCAGCAAGCTGAACAGGTTGTTTCTAGTGAAAATGAAGCTTATGTTACTAATCCGATACTAGTCAATGGTGAAAATGTACCACCTAAGGTCGCAAAAAAATATGCCACATCAACGCGTGTTATTTTAAGTCTCGTCGTAATCCTTTTGTTTATTGGAATTGGTTTCTACGGCCTGCTTTATTATCAAGAGCAAAATGAAGAATTAGAGTTCAGTATGAGAAAGTATAACCTTTCTAAAATGACTCTACCTTCGCAGTCTAATGAACAAAATAAACAAAAGGCTTCTGATTCTGAAGAAAGTGAAAAAAATACGAATTTAGTCTCTGATAAAGTGATTTCTTTAAGAAATACAATAAAAGATGCAGTGGAAAAAAATGTTATTCAACCTCTTTCAGGTCAAGGTAATATATCTCCAGATAATATAGAAACAGTCAAGCTTGATGACTTAAATACTACTAATGTCGACGAACAAAAATCTAAAAATACTGATAATAGTGAAGTTACTTCGATTGTTGGTAACAAAACTACATTGGCTAAATCTAATAAAACAGTCGTTAATAGTAAAAAGACTATTCATTCTGTTGTGCCTAAGCACAATCAAGCAGAGAAATCCTCATCAAAAGGGATAATTGTTACCAATTCAACTATGTCTGATATTGCTAAAGCTTATTCTGCTTATGATTCACAAAACTTTACCGAAGCTCAGCGTTTATTTTCTAAAGTTATAGAAAAACAGCCAAACAACATTAATGCTCTTTTGGGATTAGGTGGTGTATCTGTCGCAAATGGTAACTTTTATAAGGCAATAAACCTTTACCAAAAAGTTTTGGATAATGATCCAAACAATTTATATGCATTTGAATCTATAGCGAATCTTTCTGGTCGTGTAAGCCTAAATAACGAATGGTCATCAGAATTGGCAAGCATGCTTGAAAAACACCCTAAATCAGCGGTTTTACAATATGCACAAGGAAATGTTTTTGCAGAAAAAAATGATTGGTTAAAGGCACAAAAAAATTATTTTAATGCACTCGTTTTAGACTCTACAAATCCTGATTATATGCTTAACCTTGCTATTAGTTTTGATCATTTAGGTGAGTATAAATTAGCTGATAAATACTATACTCAGGCGTTGGGCTATTCAGAATTTAAACAAGTAAGTTTTGATAAAAAACAGGTTAAAGACAGATTGGTCTCAATTCGCCAGTTTATTGTTAAAGGATATTAAATGCTGGTTCCAATGCGTCTTGGTGAAAGATTGGTCAATGAGGGGTATATAACACCTGATCAGCTATCAATTGCTTTAACGGAACATAAACGTAATGGGCAAAAACTAGGTGAAATTTTAGTTTCTTTGGGTTTTGTCAATGTTGAAGTTGTTCGTGAAGCAGTAGGCTCGTTTGTTGGTTATGCCTCAATGAGCCTAAAAGAGGTTGTCCCTGATCCTAAGTCTCTCTCTTTGATTTCAGAAACATTTGCACATAATTATCAATTGATGCCCATCAGTATCAAAGATAATATTCTTAAAGTTGCTATGTCTAATCCAGGTGATATTTTAGTTTTAGATAAACTTAGACGTCACTTGCAGAACCCTAAAATTCAAGTTGAACCAGTACTTGTAGTTGAGTCAGAAATCCAAAATGCGATTGACAACTACTATGGTTATGAACTTTCTATCGAAGGTATTCTTAAGGAGTTAGAAACAGGGCAGGCTGATGTAGCATCTATATCGGCTAATAATGAATATTCTCAACCCATGGTGAGGTTAGTTGATAATTTGCTAACGGATGCTGTTAAACGAAATGCATCTGATATCCATTTCGAACCAGAAGAAGATTACATTCGTATTCGTTATCGTATTGATGGCGTTTTACAAGAAATTCGACTGTTACATAAAATGTTTTGGTCTGGATTAGTTGTTCGCCTTAAAGTATTGTCTGAATTGGATTTAACAGAACAAAGAATTCCTCAAGACGGACGTATGACTTTAATTGTACATGGACGACGTATTGATTTTCGTGTGTCATCCTTACCAGGTACACATGGAGAAAATTTTGTTCTTCGTATCCTTGACAGAGAGAAGGGAATCGTCCCTCTCGATGCATTAGGTTTAGATAAAGATTCCTATGATGAATTGAAAATCATGATGGGTAGGCCGACTGGCATTATGCTTGTAACAGGCCCCACAGGTTCTGGTAAAACAACGACCTTATATTCAATTTTGAATGAATTGAATGATATTGGCGTAAATATTATGACACTGGAAGACCCAGTCGAATACCCAATGTCTTTGATTAGACAAACACCCGTTAATGAAGAGATTGGAATGGGTTTTGCTGCTGGTATTAAATCTCTATTAAGGCAAGATCCAGATATTATTCTTATCGGTGAAATACGAGATGCAGAAACCGCTGAAATGTCTCTTCGTGCAGCGATGACTGGCCACCAAGTTTTTGCTACTTTACATACAAATTCGGCAATTGGTGCAATTCCTAGATTATTAGATATTGGTGTTTCTAGATCAATTATGTCTGGCAACTTAATAGGTATTGTTGCTCAACGATTAGCTAGAAAGCTTTGTAAACACTGTAAAGAGCGTTATGAACCTGAGGAGTTTGAGAAACAATTGTTATCTATATCAGATGGAGATGGTTCTCAATTGTATAAAGCAAAAGGTTGTGATAAATGTAACGGAGTTGGTTATAAAGGCAGGCTTGCAGTGTTAGAAACCATGAGGTTTACTACAGAAATGGATGAGCTTTTGTTAGAAGGGGCTTCACAACACGCAATATTAGAAAAGGCTATTGAAAATGGTTTTTCAACAATGGCTCAAAGTGGAATACGCTGGGTGAAACAAGGTGAAACAACACTCGAAGAAATTAGTCGTGTTGTGAACTTAACCGAACTGTTGTAGGCGAGAATAATAAATGGAAAATTATAATTACACAGGAATCAATAAATACGGTAAACGTGTGAATGGAGTCCTACCTGCTGCTAACGAGCAAGAGCTAGAACAGAAATTATTAAAATCAAATATTGATTTACTTACTTACAAAAAGCAATCAGGTTCTTTTTCATTATTAGGCAAACAAAAAATAACAAGAAAAGATGTTATTGGGGTTACTTTTCAGTTAGAGCAACTTCTTAGAGCCGGTGTACCACTTTTAGAAATTATTAATGACTTGAAGGACAATTTTGAAAGTGATGCTGTAAAAGAAATGCTTGCTAACGTGTACGAGTCCATGGAAGGCGGCGCTACATTCTCAGAATCATTGCAAAACTTTGAAAATGATTTTGGCGAAGTTTATATCTCTTTAGTGTCTGTTGGTGAAAAAACAGGGCAATTAGAAGATATTTTGTTGGATTTGGCCAACATGCTTAAGTGGGAAGACGAATTAGTCTCTAAAGCTAAGAAAGTTATGATATATCCAGCAATTGTTGCAACAGTTGTTATTGGTGTAGTTATTCTAATGATGTTATTTGTAGTACCTGAACTACTTGGGTTTATTACATCAATGGGTGGAGAGCTTGGTTTTGCAACCAAGTCGTTAATTTTAACTTCGGATTTTATACAGAATTATATTTTGGAGATATTTATTATCCCTATTTTAATCGTTGTCATTCTTAAGTTTTGGAGAAAGCAGTCTCCAGATTTCAAAGTTAAAACGGATGAAATGACCTTACATTTATGGATTGTTGGGCCTGTTTTATATAAGTTAAAACTAGCTCGTATTGCTAATTCTTTGGCTGTTATGTACGGTGCCGGGGTAAGTTTTCCAGACAGCTTACAAATGGCAAGTGTCATAGCAGGTAATAAATATTTAGAAGGTAATATCCTTCATGCGACGCGAATGATAAAGGAAGGAAAGCCAATTTATGAATCTTTTGATGAGGCATCGGTATTTCCTTCTATGGCAGTGAGAATGATTAAAGTTGGTGAATTAAGTGGTGGCATGGATACCTCTTTAAGGAATGTTAGTTATTTTTATGATAGAGAAGCAAAAGAGCTTATAGAGAAAATAGAACCGACCATTGAACCAATTTTAACGGTAGTAATGGGGTTTATTGTAGGATGGGTAATGATTGCTGTTTTAGGTCCTATATATGACACGATTTCACAGGTGCAGTAAGAATGAGATACGTTTTTTATATTACAGATAGTGGATTAACGGCATACAATAGTGCTAAATATGGTTCAAAAGCCTATGAGTCGTTTGAATGGAACGATGTTGCTCTTATTGATGCCTATCTATCTACTATGCCAGATAAAGCTGAAGCGGATGTCATTCTTGATCTGATCGATGAAGATTTGTATTTTGAATGGGCTCCCAAAGTTCATCCTTGGGAAAAGTCGGGTATTGCAGATCGTCGTAAACAGAGATTGCATCAAGAAAACATAGCACTTTCCGAAGTTAGATGGACAGGTAATGTTCAAACTAGTGCTGATGGCAGAAAAGAGGAATTGATTCTTGCCGCAACGGTCACAGATTCTTTCAATTTAAGTAGTTTTTTGCAGAGCCTAGAAGAAGCTCAAATTATTTTAAAAGCAATCCATTCAAAAGCCTTTTTGCTTGAAGAATATTTTCGTAAAAAAGTTCGTCCTTTCTTAAAGCTTAAACGACAAGATTTAAATAAACCTTTTTTATTAGTTACTCACCAGTCTCATAATACATATAGACAAACTTTCTTCTACAACGGTGAGTTACGTTTAAGTCGTTTGGTTGAAATAGATAAATCCTTTGAAAAGATTGATAGTATTCGTCAAGCACTTATTGATGAAACAAAGCTAGCAATCACCTATGTTTACAACCAAAAGATCGTTCCGTTCAACAGCCCGATTAGTTACGTCTTTTTGGATGGTGATCAAGAGATGCTTGATGGTATCTTAGCCAAATGCCAAGAAGAAGGTTTAATTAGAGCAACTTGGGAAGAGGGTGAGTATTTTGTTGGTACGGCAAACTTCAGAAAAATAACGCCCAACGGAACTAACTGTGGACAAGCAGAATTACCCTGCTATTCAAGAGAAGCTACGGTAGATTTTGTTCTTAGTGACAGACCAAAAACTTTTTACAGTAATGATTATGTAAGCAAAATAAATGGCTTTGTCGCCGGCCAAAAAGTATTTATTGCTCTTAATATTTTTGTATTTTTAATAGGCCTGTATTATGTGTTAATTACAGGTATCGATACTTTGGTTAGTTTTCAAAAACAAGCACTACTTGAACAGAAGATTGAGCAACATGAGTCAGAAAAAAAGCGTCTGCAAGAAGTTGTAAAACTTCAGGATGATGCACAACAAATTAAAGCTTCTGTTGAGTTTTCTGAAGCCATACTTAAACTAAAAGTAAATCGCTTAATTAGTTTTGATATAAATGCTTTGAGTCAGGCTTTTGCACATCATAAAAATATACAACTTTCTGATATTGAATGGAAAGGGCTGGATCGTTTTGATAGCCGTAAAAATCAGATTGAAATTAAAGCATGGGTATTTCCATTTTATGAAACATATCATGACCCTGTTATGTGGGTTGATGCTTTTGTTAATGAGCTCAAGACTATTGACGGTGTTGAAATGGTACAGCTTCAAAAAGAGCCTTTAAATCGCCAATTGAGTCAAACATTAAACATTAATTCCAAAATGAGTAACGTTCAAGCTTTACCATTTACTGTAACGTTGAGAGTGAAAGATGCTGAACCTAAGTAATACAATAAGGGATCCACTTGTCCAACGATTTTTTAAAAAGTTGGTAATCATACTACTAATTCTTTCAGTTTTACTTGGATTAGCTTGGTATGGTTATGGTGAATTACAAAAAGAATTAGCCGCGCAAGAAAGACCAAAAGTTCAAAAACTCAACTCATTGAGAAGCCAAGTTAAGTTTTTACAACAGCAGGTAAGGTTGTATCAAGAGTATGGTGAAAAATACCAAGAGTTAGTTAAAAAAGGTTTAGTTAAACAGCAGGATCGTGTTTTTTGGACAGACTCATTAATTAAATTAAAAGATGAATATATTGTTCCAGATTTAAGTTTCTCATTTTCGCCAGAAAAACCTTTAAGTAGTGGGCAATTTAGTAAAATTAAAATCCCAAATGGTATGTTCTTTTACAGTGACGTTAAGTTAAAAATGTCTCTTCAACATGAAGAAGATTTAGTACGTATATTTGAAAGCATAAGTCAAAATATTTCACCATTATATTTAGTTCATGATTGTGATCTAAAACTTAAAGATAGTAGTTATGAGGTCAATGCTAACTTTAATTTAACTAGTGGAAACATTGACGCAACTTGTTCTTTGATTGTATTCCATACTCATCAAACAGAAACTAAAAAACCACTTTAAAACTGAGAGCATAAGGTAAAAGTTATGAAAAAAGTAAAGTTCACTATACCAGTTTTATGTACCTTGGTTTTTGGGATATCTGTCTCTCAGGTAAGCTTGGCTGAAACGGATAAGGCAGATTCGAATATCGAAAGATTTAAGGTAAAAAATAACCAGGTTACTCCGTTGTTTCAGAAATTGTTTTTGACTCAAGAAGAGAGACAAAGAATAGACAAACAAAGAGAAGCTTATTTAAATCCACCAGCAAAAGAACCTGAAAAACTAATTGCTAAGGTAGGTGATGGTAAGCCAAAGAAAAAACGAATTTATATTCCACCTAAAGTGGCTATTTCGGCTGTTATTGTTCGGCCAGATGGTTCTACTATTATTCGTGTAAATGGCAAATACAATAAATCACCTTCAAAATATATTCAGTTAGATGAACGTGGTACAAATACAAATGGTGTACCTATTACCGTGAACGGTAAAACTAAAATTGTGCCTGTTGGTACAACTTTGTTAACGCACAAAAATAAATTAATCGATACTTATAAATTGGATGCTGCGGCACGCAAGAACGCATTGCCAAAAACAGAGCAAAAAGCCGTTAAAAAGAGACTGGATGAAGTCAAGATTCTTACAGCAGACCCTATTGATTTAAAACCAAACGAATGATTATTGATCTCTTCACTATATCGCTTATCGTCGGAATGGTAAGCGTCTTAATTATATTGCTGCAATGGCGATCTATTTATCTTAAAAATAAAGCCTTATCTAACCTGACAATGACTCAAAGCCAAATAGAGTCTGAATTACAATCCAGTCAGTACCAACTTCAAACTGCTGAATCTCATAAACTTGAGTTAGAGAAAACACTCGACTCTTATCGAATTCAACTCGATGGGTTGCAAGAAATTAAAGGCCAATCTGACCAGCTTCAAAAACAACAAACGTATCTAAATGAACAGCTTTCTAAAAAAGAGGCCGACTTAGATAAGCTTAGAGATCGCCTTACGCTTAGTGAAACACAATCTGCTGAGCTGGCGATTGCCTTAGAGAAAGAGCAGGAAGTTGCTTCAGAAAAGATTGCTTTATTAGAGTCTGCCAAGAAACAATTATCAGATGAATTTAAAGTATTAGCCAATCAAATTTTTGACCAAAAGCAGGCTCAATTTACACAAAGCAGTCAATCTACCATTGAAGCGGTCTTGAAACCTATGCAAGGTGCTTTAGATGCCTTTAAGAGTCGTGTTGAGTTGGTTCATAAAGAAGATTTAGAGGGCCGAGCCAGCCTAACGGAACAGCTTAAACAACTTCACTCTCTTAATTCCCAAATGACTCAAGAAGCCCAAAACTTAACACATGCTTTAAAAGGTGACAGTAAAACTCAAGGTAATTGGGGGGAATTAATTTTAGAGCGTCTATTAGAACGTTCTGGGCTTACTGAAGGTGTTGAGTTTGAACGTGAAAAAAGTTTTACTGATGAAAAAGGTAAGCGTCTTAGACCAGACGTTATTATTAATATGCCTGATGATAAGCATGTCATTATAGATTCTAAAGTTTCTCTATTACATTACGAACAAGCGTTAAACGCAGATGATAAAGCAAGTCAGGCTATTGCAACTAAGGCACATTTAAGTAGTTTGCAGCGACATATTGCCGCTCTTGCAGAAAAGCGCTATGACCATTTGGAGCAACTAAATGCACCAGACTTTGTTTTGATGTTTATACCTGTTGAAGGAGCCTATCTAATGGCGATTGAGGCAGACAGTGGTGTATTTGAAGATGCTTTTGAAAAACGTGTTGCGGTAGTAACACCAACCACTTTATTTACTACGCTTAAAACCATTGAACAACTGTGGCGATATGAACGCCAAAGTGAAAATACGGTAAAACTGATTAAGCGTGCCGCTGAGGTGCATGATAAGTTTGTTGGTTTTGTAGAGAGCTTTGAAAAAGTGGGTAAACAGTTGCAAACTGCTCAGCAGACCTATCAACAATCACATAAACAGATGATATCGGGTAATGGTAATTTGGTTAGACAGGCTGAAATGCTAAAATCTTTGGCAGGTAAAACCAAAAAAGAGATTCCAGGTCATTTGTTAAAAGAAGCAGATCTTTCGCCATCACTTACATCGGAAGAATCAAATTAAATTACCAGGCCTGGTAAATTCATTTTGTATGTTTAATTTTTAAAGTGGTTTCATTAAACAAAGCCATTTTTTACCTTGTTGTTGTGCATTTATAAATCTTTGTTTTAAAGAGATTGGAAGCAAGTCAGGTTCAATGATTTGGTATTGATTCTGTAAGTAAAAATGATTTAAATGTACTTCAGCAAAGGCAAAAATACAGTCTGTTTTTTGGTTAATGAATAAGTCTGTATGTATATGTTCTAACAACTGAGAAGCAATCTTATTATGCCTAAACTCTTCCGCTACAAATAAACCTCTTAACCATAAAGCACAATCAGAACCTTCAATATTGAGAAGCCTAGCGGTAGCAACTAGGGCGTTATTTGAACGTACAAGATAAATTAAATCATCTCGGTTAGCAGAGTAGGTCTTGTTACGTTTAAGAAAATGCTTTATTTCATAAAACTCATTTTCTTTTGCCATACTAAATGTGAGCGTTAGGTTGCTTGTTTTTGTCATCTAATTGGATTATGTCTTTGTCTTATGTCTAGAAACGTTTGTCAATATTGCCTGCGACCCGATAAGGTGTGCATTTGTGGCTTTATTAAACCAATAAATAACAATATTGAAATAGGTATATTACAGCACCCATCTGAGGTGAAACAAATTAAAGGTACGGCGATTATTGCTCAACTGTCTTTATGCAAGGTTTCGTATTGGGTTGGCGAGTCTTTAGATGATTTACCAGGCCTGGTAAATTGGTTAGATCAAGATGAAAAAGTCTATTTGCTTTACCCTGATATTGAAAATCAAACAGAGGCTTATTATTCTTATTCAATTAAAGAACTCACTCAATCAGCGATGAGTAAACAAGGTATTAAGATATTGGTATTGGATGGGACCTGGCGAAAAACCTATAAAATGATGCAACTCAATTCTGCTTTAAGACAATTAGATCGGATTGAGCTTAACCCCTTGAATGAGTCCCAATACAAGATTAGAAAGCAAAAAGACCAACAATCTTTGGCCACAATAGAAGCGATTTATGAACTTCTCGCTCAGCTAGAAAACAATCCAACTAAATTTCAGCCTTTGCTGGATGCGTTTGAATCTATCCAAAACCAGCAATTAGCTTTTAGAAAACCTTAATGTAATCCTATCTGCTGTTAGTTACTGGTTGTTTATCGATTATTAGGTTGTTCTTGCTGTTTTTCGTGATCCACTTCTTCTCTTAACTTTTTAAAGATAAATAAGTTTGAGATTGAGAAGTTAAAGCCCATCCCCATAATGACCCCAATAATTAATGCCGCAATCATATGTTCTTCAAAGAAAGGTACATATTTGGTTAGGGTATAGTAGGTTCCATAGTTAACCGTAAAACCAATTAAGGAGCTACTGGCAAAGGCTCCCCATTGTGTTGATTTTTTGGTTTTTTCACGGTGGCTAAAGGTAATAACGCGGTTAAGCATCCAATTCCATGTTACTGCTGGCCAAAAAGAGATGGCTCTAGCTAAAGTATGTGATGCTCCAAACATTTGCAGTAATAAGTACACCGCCAAATCAACAATAAATCCACTTCCGCCTACGATTGCAAACTGAAAAAATTCCGCTTTGGTTTGAAACTTATATTGATACAAGCGGCGTAAATGGCGTAAATATTTAAGTTGTTCTTTAAAGGTTAGCTTAGATTCACCATGTACACGATCTACAAAATGGATAGGCACTTCTGATACAACAGGAAAGTCACCTTTAACCATTACCTCTAAAGCGATTTTATAGCCAATAGGCGAGAGATTGTGTTCATTTGGGATATCTGCCTTACGAACGGCAAAAAAACCTGACATTGGGTCTTTTACGCGGGTAATTGGCAAAGCGGGGATTGTGGCAACCACAGAATTAATATATCGCCACAATGTCCAACTATCATCAATGCTGCCCCCTTCAACGTAACGAGAACCTAAAACAAAGTCGCTTTCTCGATTACGCAGTTGCGTTACCATTTTAGGAATAGCAGAAGCTGGGTGCGATAAATCGGCATCCATAACCACCACAAAATCACCTTTGGCCTCACCAAATCCGTCAATAACAGCGGGTGATAAACCACGGTTTTCGGTACGAGTCACTATGCGAATTGGGTACTGTTTTTCAAGCTCAGCCACTTTTTCAATAGAGCCATCTTGTGAATTATCATCCATAATGATGATTTCATAAGTGTGTTCTCCCGCCTCATTAAGAGCAGAGTGAATCATCTCGCTAAGTGGGGCTAGGTTTTCTACTTCTTGATAAGTAGGAACAATAATCGATATCATGATTTCGACTCTATTTTATAAATGAATGTATATTTAAAGGTTTAATTAACGCTTATTTGTGGTGGCATTATGCCCGCCAAACCACTTGGTTTCAATCTGTTTTCCGTATTTGATAAAACGAGCTTCCACCCAGAAATGCAGTAAAAGAGAAAAATATAACGTCATTAATACTGCCAAAACGTACGCAAAAGGAATTTTATACAGTGAAACTTGTTGAATACTTTGCACATCAATCGTACCTAAAACAATTACCCACGCGAGCACAATAAACGGAAAATGAAAAAAGTACATTGGATAAGCTACTTCAGATAATAAACGCCAGCCTTTCCATTCAACAACCGACTTTTTAATCTTTTGAAATAGTGATAAAGGATTTTCTTGTTTCACTTGATAGTGTGCCAACAGAACCAAGCCTAGAATTGCCATACTAAACACAATACGGTGCAGAGTTACCACCAACAGATTTAGGGTTTCATTAAAATGTTCAAAGTAGTAAGAGTCTGGATAATAAATTGGAAAACGCATCGTCATGTAAATTACGGTAAGTCCCAATGCCCAAAGTATTGCTACACTGCTCTTGCTAAGATTAATTTTGGCTAAAGGATAACGCCAATAAAGTAAGGCCCATAAAATGCCTAAAAATAGCGGTGTGATTCGGCTTTGAATAACATAGTACATATTGTCCATATAGACTTTACCGCTAGCACTATCAAAAAATTGATACCAGTGCGTTTGGTAAATAACAGGATGTTGTAAGGCTACCCAAAAGCGTAGGCCAATAGAGGCCGCGATTAAAATAATAATCCACATGATAGGGCGTGAGCTTTTTGCTAAGAACAGCAATAAAAAGGGCAAAATTAAATAAAACTGCATCTCAATAGACAAGCTCCACTGCACGGGAATAATGCCTTTACTAAAGATGTTTTCTATAAAAAGCAGACTATACCAGCCGTCTGTTATTAACTTGTGTATGTCAGCTAGTCCATAAAGTAATAAAGCGACTAAAAATACAGGGTAAATCCTAAAAAAACGGTGCAAATAGAAGCGACGAATATGAATAAAACGTTGTTTGTCATAAACTTTTAGTAGGGCGTAGCTCAGTAAGAAGGCACTGAGCATAAAAAAGATATCAACGGCTTTATCAAAACTTAATACAAAGCTCAACCAAGCCGGAATGCTGTCTACAAATTGTTGAAGTTTGACAGGGTCTTTTTTAAACAGAAAAAAAACCGCAAAAAAGATATGAAATAAAATCACCATCAATACACTCAAACCTTTCAAAAAATCCACCACTGGAAATGCCTTACTCGGTTGATGAATAATTTGTTGAGCCACTTTTACGGGCTTAGTAAATGGCCAACGTAAAACCGCCATAAATGATGAGAGTGACAATGTTGCTGACATAAAGTGTCTTTGTTTTGTAAAGTTCCGTTTAGGTTTGATTATAAAGCCTATTTTAAATTTACCAGGCCTGGTAAATTGCCTATTTATCTAGTCACTACTTTATTTGAGGTATAAAGTTATTACACAAATAATAGTAATACGTCACAATGATTGGTCCTTGCGAAGGTTCATTTAATTTTTTGAGTGGTGTACAGCTCTCAAAATGATTTGCCGTGCCTGTTATAGGTGGATTCTTTTCATAATGTGGCGACACCAATAAACCATTCATACCGGCTTTAGGTTTGCCAAACCAAAACTCAAATTGGGTTTGTTTTCCACTGGTAATGTAAACCGGTTGTGGGCGACTATACCAAGCTAAATGACTGGCATAACTCCAGTTAGAGACAAATAACGGCAGTTCTTCTGGCGTTTTACCAAGTTCTTTTTGTAGCTCAATCGCGGTTTGTGAAGCCTTTGGCCAACCGTAATCCCCTTGTAACGGATTTTTATAGTCAGGAAAATTAATCCACGGGCTAAACAATAAGCTATGAGCAACCAACACCAAAGACCCCATTAAAACAATATGCAGGCCTGTTACGATTTTTACCCAACCTTTAAAACGAATTTGCCATAAAAAGTTAACAATGATCGGAATCAATAAAACCCACGCTAAAGACACCCAGTGCGGCAGGCTTTTTTCATAGCCTGAACCCCAAGCAAATAAAAGCGTAATAGGTAGAGAAAATAGCAGTAATAAACGGCTGTTTTTGTCTGCATAATTGCTTGGTTTTAACATCATCCACCAACCAAAAATAAACAAAAATGGCGTATAAGAAACAAATTGAATTGCTTGGGTTTGAAGCAGGCGAGAAACTCGCCATTCACTGTGTTTTGTACCATGATCAATTTGGTAAATAAAAGAAGCCCAATCATGGATTGCATTCCAATAAAGGATTGGGGCAATTAAAACCAACGCAATAATGATGGCAAGCCAAAGACCCTTTGAGGTTAACCACTGCCATTTTCGTTCTATCAATAAAATCAAAATCAAAGAGGCAATTACGGTTACCGCCGTGTATTTTGATAGGGCGGCTAAACCGACAAATAATCCTAACAACAGCCAATATTTAGTTTGATTAGTTTGTAATAACTTGTGAGTGACTAAAACCAACGCCAAAACAGAGACCATTAATGGATTGTCTGGCAACATGGCCATACCCATTAATGACAAGATAATACTGGTGTTTAATACCACTAAACTCGCAAAACCTTTCCAAGCGGTTTGTTTTTTTGCAGTCGTATTTTCGGTTAAATTCTCAGCAAAAAAAGTCACGGTAATTTGGTACAACAGATAGTTTAAAACCGCATATAAGGCAATCGGTACAAGTCGAGCACTCCAATCATAGGGGGCTAACCACATCGGTATGATTTGTAGCCAACCAATCATTGGCGGGTGGTCAAAATAACTCCAATCCGGCATTAAACCATATAAAGCATAATGTGCTTCATCACCACCCAACTCAACATTAAAAGCCAAAAAGAGGTGGAGTAAAGTCATAAAAGCAACCAGCAAAATACTGGCTTTTTGTGGGCTTAATGATGCGTGTTGATTGTTAGGCATAATGTTAATTATCTTAAGGATATTCGATTAAATAGAAATTTAAAGTTTTAGCTTTTTAAAAATAAACTCTGGAATAGAGCGAATGATGAACATAATTCCCCACCAAAACCATGGCGTGTAAAGTGTGTTTTTACCGCTGTTAATCGCTTTAATAATGCTGCTAGCAATCTGTTCTGGTTGAGCCCACAAAGCCCCTTTTTTAAACTCTGCTGTCATCGGGGTGTCTACAAACCCTGGTTTAATATCTAATACCTGCACATTACTGTCATTTAAACGATTACGTAAACCTTGTAAAAAGGTGGATACCATTGATTTAGCCGCACCATAAACATAGTTTGATTGACGACCACGATCACCCGCAACACTACTAATAACCGCAATGGAACCCGAGTTTTGGGTTTCAAATTTATTGGCAAATAAAGTCAGTAAAGAGAGAGTACTTAAGGCATTAATTTGAATCTCTTTGAGCGTTAATTCAACACTATTTTGGCAGGCCTGTTGGTCTGGCAAAGTGCCGTGAGCAATAAGCAATACATCAATCTTTGGGTAGGTTTGATACACGTTGTCAATTAGAGCAGAGTGTTGTTCTATATCGGTAAGATCTAAAGCATAAGATTCCACTTGATTCGCACCACGAATTTTGGCATCGCTAGAAATAGTTTCAAGTTGTTCCACATTACGAGCCACTAAAAATAAATTGTTATTTTGTTCGGCGTACATTTTTAATGTGGCTTGAGCAATGGCCGATGTGGCTCCAATAATGACAATGTTTTGTGGCATGTTTTTTCCTAATGGCGTTTCTTGAACTATTTACCGATAAAATCTATAAATCTAAGCTTATGAATTTAAACTCATGAATCTAATCCCATGAATCTAATCCTATAAACCAAGGCGAATAGATTGTAATGAATTAAAGACTTTATGTGCGTTATATTTGTGTCTAATTTCTTGAAACGTCTCCCATTGTGGGTAACTTTGTTTAAATGTCTGTTCAGACATGCGGGCATCTTTGGTTAAGTACAGCTTGCCGCCATAAGATAGCACCACTTCATCTAAGCGATCTAAAAAGGCCAAAAGTGAGCTATCCATTTTAAAATCTAGTGCTAAGGTGTAACCCTCTTCTGGAAAGCTTAGATAGTTGTCATTACCTTGACCAAATACTTTTAAGACCGCCAAAAATGATCCACGTTTAGAGTCGGCAATCATGCTTAAAATTTGACTTAAACCGACCAGGCCTGCAGATTTTGGAATAACAAACTGATATTGCACAAAACCATTTTTACCATACATACGGTTCCAGTTTTGAATACTGTCTAATGGATAAAAGTAGGGGGCGTAATGAGCTATGCGTTGGCTATGTTGATTAAAGACTTTGCCGTAATATAAGGTGTTAAAGGCTTTAACACTTAAGCTGTTTAGTGTAAAACTAGGTAAGTCCAAAGGCATATTGAGTTTGCTCGGTTTAGCAACCGTGAGAGGTGTTTGTGCTGACTTTGTAGCATGTTCACCCAACATAAGAAGTGACCGTCCCAGTTGATTACCTTTGGCTAAACAATCAATCCATGCAACAGAATAGGTAGCTGAATCGTGTTCTTCAAATTTGGCCAAGGTTTCTGCCAAGTTAGCCGTTTTATAAGTGGTTTCTTCAATAAAGGCACTTTTGATGGGAATGAGTTTAAAGGTGGCAAAAAGAATCACACCAGTTAACCCCATACCTCCACATGTGGCTAAAAATAGCTCGCGGTTTTGGTTAAGTGAACACTCTACGTTTTCGCCATTGGCTAAACATAATGTAAAACTTAAAACATGTTGTGAGAAGCTTCCGTCTAGGTGGTGATTTTTACCGTGAACATCGCTGGCAATGGCACCACCCACAGTTATAAATTGAGTGCCTGGTGTCACCGGTAAAAACCAACCTTGCGGAATAAAGATTCGCAAGATTTCTGCAAAACTCATTCCAGCTTCACACGTTAATACGCCAGTTTGTTCGTCAAAGGTTAAAAAGTGGTCTAGTTTTGTGGTGTGTAAAGTATGTTTGGCCAAACTGCTGTCGCCATAGCTTCTACCCATTCCGCGGGCAATAAACTCTGGGTGCCCAGTTGGTTGAGGATGAGAATCGTCTTTATGCGATTGAATAGAAGACTGTGTTTGATTAGCAAACATTTTACTCACGATAGGATTTACCAGGCCCGGTAAATTTGGATAAAGACATTCACTTTCAATCTTGGGATATCGTCCCCATCCTGCAATCTTCACCAGTTTCTCCTACTTAAAGACATAGCGTTTATCTAATTGGTATTTTATAAAATAGCCAATTGCCAAACCAATCACACCACCTAAATAACGCATTTCTGCAGTTTGGTAGATAGAATTAAACGCATATTCAAATCCCCAAAAAATGACAGTGGTGAAAATCCCCATCAAAGTATACAAATAAAAGGTTTTTGAGCCGTGTTTAATGCAAGTGGTTTGATATTTAAAAATATAGCGTTTATCTAAGAAATATTTGACCACTAAACCCACAGCGGTTCCTATAAAAATGGCGAGCCATAAATCATAATTTCCCTGATAGATTCTAAAGGAAAGGGTTTGGCTGCCGATGTTTGCGATGGTGGAGATTACCGCAAAAATCGTGTACATTATGGCAATCTTCATTTATTGAGTACTTTGGCTTTTGAATAGCGGGTTATAAGGGGCGTTTGAAACGGGTGTTTTAAACACTTTAAGAGGCCTGGTAATAAACGATTTTTTAGACATGGTTAGTGGTTAAACCCTTAAATCAAAATATTTTCGTAAGTTAAAATATTGTCATAACAAATCAAACACCACAGTATTTGCAGCAATCATAGTTACAGGCGGTAAAAGCATTCATGAATTCTAACACTTCTACAAACGGTAATAAATCGGTATTACTTGGTTTGTTAAAACTCATGAGGCCTAAACAGTGGACTAAAAACATTTTTGTATTTGCCCCACTTATGTTTACCGGTCTATTTTTTGATGTTGTCGCAATTTCTCAGACTTTAATTGCCTTTGCTTTATTTAGCTTGGCCGCCTCTGCAACCTATGTGGTTAATGATTTACAAGATATTGAACAAGATAGAAAACACCCGATTAAGTCTAAAAAACGCCCTTTAGCATCTGGGCAAGTCACGCCATCTCAAGCAAAAGCGTTGTTAATTGGTTTATATGCCATTTTGTTGATTGGTTTTGTGTTTCAGCCAATGGTAATGGCCGTGATTGTGGCTTATTTGCTGTTGAATGTCGCTTATAGTTTTTATTTAAAACATCAACCCGTTTTGGATATTTTTACCATTGCCATTGGTTTTGTTTTGCGAGTTTATGCGGGTGCGGTGGCCATTTCTGTGCCGCTTTCTTCATGGATGTTTGTGACCACATTATGTTTGGCTTTGTATTTAGCCGCCATTAAACGTCGTCAAGAATTACTTTTAACCGACCAAGAAGGCCGTGCAGTTTTACAAAAATATACCGTGAGTTTAATGGACCGTTATGCAGAAATGGCGGCAACCGGTGCACTAATGTTTTACAGTTTATTTGTCATGAATGCTCGCCCTGAAATGGTAATAACCATACCATTTGTCTTATTTGGTTTATATCGTTATTGGTATGTCAGTGAAGTATTAGATGAAGGTGAATCGCCTACCGATGCTTTGTTTGCCGATAAACAGCTATTAATGACCGTTGTGGGTTGGATTGGTGTTTGTATTTGGGCTTTATGGCCCGCAGGTGGTCAATAATGTCTGTATTACAAGGTTATGCCCTACAAGAATATGCATTACAGGACTATATTTATTTAATTACCCCGTTTGCGGCTTGGTTGGTTGCAGGTATAACCAAATTTATTGTTAACTCAATTAAAGCCAAACAGCTGGCATTTGGATTAATTGGTTATGGTGGCCTACCAAGTAACCACAGTGCCATTGTCAGTAGCATGGTGTTTTTAATCGCCTTTAAAGAAGGTATGGCCTCTCCAGCGTTTGGTGTGGCAATCACTTTAGCATTCATTGTGTTGTTAGATGCTAATAGCTTGCGTCAGCAAGTAGGTAAACACGCCAAAGCGATTAATCTTTTAAATAAAACCAACTCAACTGAAAAGCCATTGCGTGAAAGAATGGGGCATACTCGGGTTGAGATTTTGGCAGGCATTATTGTGGGCGGCCTGGTTGCCTATACGTTATTTACGTTTTTAATTGGCACGGCTCAGTAAATTTATATGTCTAAAAATCATCATGTTAACAATGCTAACAATACTTATCATGCATTCTCTACTTTTTTCTCAGAGTTAACGACACATCAAAAATGGCTAGTTACCGCCTTTGTTCTTCTCAAGGTTGTATTGATTTTTATGGTGCCGTTAACGGGTGATGAAGCTTACTTTATTACTTGGGGGCAACATCTCGCTTTAGGGTATTACGATCATCCTCCTGCCGTTGGTTGGGTGCTTTATTTATTAGGTCAAATTAGCGACAGTTTGGTTTGGTATCGAGCATTTGCTTTTGTTTCCGCGATTATCTTGGCGTATTTAATTTACAAGCTAATTAAGCTGGCTAAGGACACATCAGAAAATACCGCTTTATGGGTCGCACTGGCATTTTTTGTATCTCCCATTTCATTAATGTTTGTGGTCACTGCCAACGATACCGTTTTGGTGCTTTTTTCTATGCTTGGTTTATATTTCTTTGCCAAAGCGTTACAGAATCAAAAGTGGGTCGATGTTCTATTGGCTGGTTTGCTACTTGGTATGGCATTTTTATCTAAATACTTTGCCGCGTTTATGCTGATTGGTCTAATTCTTTATGCCTTGTGGCAGTGGAAACAGATCAACTTTAAACAGTTGTTAGTGATGGTATTTATTGTGTTATTGGCTGTGGCTGAAAACCTCTATTTTAATGCCACTCATTGCTGGAACAATATTCTGTTTAATTTCTTTTCACGCACTGAAGCGAGTCATTTTGAAATCGGTAACGTGATAAGTTATTTATTGATGATTGTGCTTTTATTATCGCCAGTAGGGATGTGGTATTGGTTTAAAAATAGAAAAATGCAATCACAGCCAAAATTAGAATCGCAAGCAGAGCTAACAGCAAGCCAATTTGTTAATCCCAATCAGCTGGTAGTTTTTGCGGCTTTACCTTTATTGTTGGTGTTGCTGGTAGTCAGTTTTACCAATCAGGTTGGTTTGCATTGGCCGTTAATTTCGGTCACGGCTCTGTATGTTTTATACAGAACCTTAACTGTGCAACAGTTACAAAAACTGTTTGTTATTAATGGCTATTTTTCAGTGTTGGTTGCCGTAGTTATATTAGTGGCGTTATCACTGGTTAATCAATTGATTAAACCAACCCAAAAACATCATTTAGCGGTCTACGTTCAACCGCAAAATGTGTGTGAAAAAATCGCAAAAGTACAAACGTCGCCAAGCTTTTTTACCTTAGGTTATAGCAGTCAATCTACGCTTTCATATCACTGTGGTAATGATAATATTCATGTGTTTGCCAGTACGTCAAAATATGGCAGAGAAGACGATAAGTTAACGAATTTTAAAGCCTTAAACGGTAAGAATCTGCAAATTTTAATTACCCAAGATAAAGACTTAAATCAAGTAGAGAAGTTTTTTAAGCGTTTTAGCATTACACCGCTAAAAATCGATGATTCAACCACCTATTATTGGTTTGTGGGTGAAGAGTTTAATTATGATTTATATCGTGAGAAAGTGCTTAAGCCTGTTAATGAAAAGTTTTATACCGCTCCCGATTGGTTTCCAAAGGTTAAAGATGGTTGTGGGTTTAAACAAAAGTATGATTTTGAATGATTTGTTTAAAAGTGGAATGCTTTTCTTAGTGGTTGAGAAGCCCTTTTAGAAATGTATATATCTTCAATTTCAATTAAGGGCTTCCCGTTACTCTTTTTACTTGCCTAAAAAGAGTAACCAGAAAAAGGGCACCCCGCTCCATATATTGGCAAGTTCTAGGCTTGCTCACTGAAAACGCTGAACTCGCTTCGCAAGCTACGCTCTAACAGCAGCGTTTTTTAAACGTTCGCTACACCAAGAACCTTGCTCAATCTATTCCAAGGGGAAGTTGGGCGTTTGTTGTTAGCTTTCGTCTTATTTAAAAAATATCTTTTGTCGTGTGGTTAGAGTGAAAACAAAATATTTTGTTTTATAAAGGCGTTTTACTTTGCTGTCCGGCAATTTCTCTTACTAATTTTGGTACTAAATAACCTGGTAATTGCGTTAATAACTGTTCGTGAATTTGTTTTGCGTCAGAATCGCTTACCTCAAAATGGCTTGCACCTTGAACCTTATCTAATTGATGTAAGTAGTAGGGCAAAACGCCTTGAGAAAATAACTTGTGGCTGAGTTCTGCCAAGGTGTTTGCTGAATCATTAATATCTTTTAACAATACACTTTGATTCAATAGCGTAAAACCACTTTGGCGATATTGTTGTAGCAAGGCTGCAGTTTTATCACTTAATTCATTGGCGTGATTACAATGCACCACTAATACCTTATTTAAACGACTTTGTTGTGCCCAAATTAACAATGCTTTTTGCGGTGCAGTAGATGGCGATACAATGGGCGTTCGGCTATGAATTCGTATGGTGGTAATGTGTTTAATTTGTTCAATAGATTCAATTAAGCGCATTAAAACCGCCTCGCTTAAGCTCATTGGATCGCCACCGCTTAAAATCACTTCATGAATACTTTTATCATGAGTTATCTGTTGTATTGCAGCTTGCCAATGGCGTTGATTACTCTGTTCTTCATAAGGAAAATGCCTTCTAAAGCAGTAGCGGCAATGAATGTCGCATTTTGGGCTAGCAATCAATAATACTCGGCCCTGGTATTTATGAATCAAACTTGGCGTTGGGTTTTTTTGTAGATCGCCAACCGGGTCTTTTACAAAATCTATCGCTAATTGATTTTCTGCTTTGACGGGTAATATCTGTTTAAGCAGGGGATCATTTAGGTTATTGATTTGAATTTGCTCAATAAAATCATTGGGTGCTTTATAAATAAAATCACTTTCTTTAATAATCCCAATCTCTTCTAAATTTTTATGGTTTACTGAATTAAGCTCAAGAGTTTGAACAAGCTGCATGAGTTTATTTGAGGTACGATTATTAGGCGAATCATTTTGCGATTCGGACTGTATAGAGCTTAAATTTTTAGCCATGAAGTATGTGTTTTTTGTTGTATGGTTAACGTTAAAAGTATCAGTAAATATGGTTGATTATTATTGGGTCGTTTTAACTTATGATGTTTTTTAAGGTATTTTAAGATAGAATGTCGCGATTATTTTAAGTCAAGTACTCAGGTAAAGATATGGCAACTTACAGCACAACTGAATTTAAAGCAGGTTTGAAGTTCTTAATGGACGGTCAACCATGTTCAATTATTGAAAATACTCAAGTTTCTCCAGGTAAAGGGCAAGCCTTTAACCGTGTTAGATACCGTAACTTAATGACGGGTAAAGTTCTAGAAAAAACCTTTAAGTCAGGTGAAAAAGTTGAAGCGGCAGATGTAATCGATACTGACTTACAGTACTTATATAACGACGGTGAGTTTTGGCACTTTATGGACGAAACCTCTTTTGAACAATATCAAGCCGCAGAAGCCGCGGTTTCTGATGTTGCAAAATGGTTAATTGAGCAAGATGTTTGTTTAGTGACGTTGTTTAATGGTCAAATTATCTCGGTAACCCCTCCTAAGCAGATTACTCTTGAAGTGACTGATACTGATCCAGGTTTAAAAGGTGATACAGCGGGAACAGGTGGTAAACCAGCGACCTTATCAACGGGTGCTGTGGTACAAGTTCCTTTATTCGTACAAATTGGCGAAAAAGTTATTGTAAATACCGAAAAGGGTGAATACATTTCACGTGCTAAATAAAAACTGAAAAAGTGCTTTTTGCCCAGCTTCTTTGTTGCACTGTGACTTCCGTTGCTCATGTACTAGTAAGGACATTCGGCTCGGGCATCCTGCTTTGCTCTACCGACTACATCCATGTAGTCGTCCGCTACGGCTTCTCGCACGACGCGAAACTGAACAAAAATCACCTTTTTCAGCAATTTATTTAAAAGCTCTAATTCTAAATAAGGTTTTATGTTGAATAGACGCGACACTCTACAAAAACGCTCTAACTTGTTGCAACAGGTTAGGGCGTTTTTTTATGCCCGCTCAGTGCTAGAGGTAGATACCCCTATGCTCTCTCAAGCGGCAACGCCTGATGTTCATTTGGCATCTTTAAGCTCTCAACTGCAAGTGCCTGGTTATAAAGAACCAAAGACTTATTATTTGCACACCTCTCCAGAATATCCAATGAAACGGCTGTTGTGTGAAGGCAGTGGCGATATTTTCTATTTAGGTAAGGTGTTTCGTAATGGTGATTTAAGCCCGCGTCATCAAATAGAGTTCAGTATGTTGGAGTGGTATCGCCTTGGTTTTTCAATGTTTCAACTTATTGATGAAGTAATTGAATTGATTCAAATCGCTATGCAATTTCATGCTGATTTGCCATTAGAAGTTGAGACTTTGAGTTATCAACAAGTGTTTGCAAAATATGCTCATATTGAGAATGTATTTAACGCCACCGCTGAAGATTACCAGGCCTGCTTAAAAAAACATAATATTGCAGAAATTGTGGGGGTGGATAATGATGATAAAGATTTGTGGGAGCAATTGGTTTTAACTGAAGTAATTGAACCTCAATTAGGCAATCATCAAGGTAAACCCACTATAAGTGTTATGTACCATTATCCCGCTAAAGATGCCGCTTTAGCCCAAGTTTGTGAAGATAATCCATTGGTTGCTGAACGTTTTGAGGTTTTTGTAAACGGTATGGAATTGGCAAATGGCTATCATGAGTTGGCAGACGCAACTATTTATCGTCAACGTTTTACAGAAGCATTACAGCAAAGACAGACATTGGGCCTACCTGCTGTGCCTTTAGATGAGAACCTATTGCAAACCTTAAACCAACAAACTCTGCCAGATTGTAGTGGGGTGGCTTTGGGTATAGATAGATTATTTGCCTTACAGCAAAACCTCTCTAATCTTCAGCAAGGTATCTGTTTTGGTATTGAAGATGCCTAATTACTCTAAAACCCTGATTATTTATAAATAAATTACAATTTGCCAGGCCTGGTAAAACCTTTAATTGTGCTTAACACTCTGTAATAACGGCTTATTTTAGTGGCTAGAGAGCTTTTGCTAGAGCAAAAGGGCTTGACAGAGGGTGTATAATTATTAATCAACTTAAACAATTTTAAAAAGCCTTAATTAAAACGTTTAGCAAAATGTATTTTGCACGTATTCATTAAGTTATTCGTGTTTTTATTTTAGGAGAGCTCCATGTCCGACATTCCAGTCACTAAACGTTCCGTAATGGTTTTATTTTCTGACTCTAAAAGCCCAAGCTGCCATCGTGTACGCTTAGTTGCTAAAGAGAAAGATATTCCAATGGAGGTGATTGAAGTAGATAAAGACAATCTTCCAGAAGATTTGTTAGAGCTTAATCCGTATGCAACGCTACCTACTTTAGTAGATAGAGATTTAGTGCTTTATGATCCACAAGTCATTATTGAGTATTTAGATGAGCGTTTTCCGCATCCGCCGTTAATGTCTGTTGACCCTATTTCAAAAGCCCGTTCGCGCCAAATGTTGCGTCAAATTGAAACAGAATGGTATCCGTTAATTGATACTATTGCTAACAGTGAAGATGCTGATGCGGTTAAAACGGCTCGTCGTAACTTACTAGAGCGTTTAATTCAGTTAATTCCTGTATTTGATCACATGCCATATTTTATGAGCGAAGATTACTCTTTGGTTGATATCAGTATGTCTGTATTGCTATGGCGTCTACCATCTTTAGGAATTGAACTTCCAAAAGGGGCTAAGGCCATTACGGATTATGCAGATAAAGTGTTAAGCAGAGAGATGTTCCAAGAGAGTTTGTCTGACGATGAAATCGATATGCGAGACGTTTTTTAAGGTTTATGACGATGATTTCGAATCGCCCTTATTTAATTCGTGCTATTTACGATTGGATTGTAGATAACGACTGGACACCGCATTTACAAATTGATGCGAACTATCCTGGTGCCAATGTGCCGCAGGAGTTTGTTCAAGACGGTGTGATCGTGTTAAACGCAAGCCCATCTGCCGTGGTTGGTTTAAGTTTAGATAATGATTTATTTGCCTTTAAAGCTCGTTTTGGCGGGGTGGAGCGTAGTATTTACTTTCCGCCAGAAGCAGTCTTAGCTTGTTTTGCCCGTGAAAATGGTCATGGTATGCCGTTTCCACCAGAGCCTTATCCAGATGGGTATGATGAGCAAGAAGATAAACCAACCTTGAAGTCGGTGGAATCTTCAAAAGATGATAAATCAAAAACCGCTTCAAAAGCAGATTCAAATGCCAAAAAATCAGATAAGAAAAAGCCAAGTTTATCGATTGTTAAATGATTTATTTAACCTCTAATCTTTAAACGGCTCTAAAATCTTAATATCTCCAAAAGCCTGCATAACCGCAGGCTTTTGCGTTTCTAGAAACAGCAATTTTAAATTTGGCCCTGCATCCATCGTAAAATAAACCTCTACGCCTTGTTCACGCAGTTCCCAAACGGTGTGCATCGCCTTAACGGATTCTGGTTGCCAATAAACAATTGGCGGCCAGGTCGCAATCATGGTGGCGTGCATGGTTAAGGCATTATGTTCTGCGGTTTTACCTAACAGGCTAAAGTCGTGATTTTTAATTGCGGTTAATACGGTTTGTACATCCGCATTAGCTTGCTTAGGCCAGGCCTGGTAAAGTTCGCAGGTTTCTACCGTATTTTGCATGCCTTGAGTTGAGCTAACCGGTTTTTGCTTAATATCTATTTCTAATAGCCCTACACAAAACTCAGGCCATTGAGTTTCAATTTGCTCGGCAAAACTATCTAATCCATCTTGTTGATTACCTTGGTGCCAAATGGCAAAGCCATTAAATACAGAACGACTGGCACTACCACTGCCTAATCGAGCTAATAGTGAGAGTTTTTTGTGTGTTAACTGCCAATCAAATAAATCATCTAAAGCCAAAACCAATGCCGCATAACCCGAAGCAGAAGACGCTAAACCCGCCGCCGTAGGCACACTGTTTTTAGTGACTACGTTAAAAGTGGTGTTTGGAGTTACTCTAAAGTGATTTAAAAATTCACTTACTCGTTTGGCAAAAGGGTGGCTGGATTCTAACGATTCTCCATTAAGTGAAACTTGGTCAGGTTCGTTTGATTCTGTTATTAGGCTAATTTGAGTTGAAGTTCCCAAACTCGGTAAGCTAATCGAAACACTACTATTGGTAGGTAGGTTTAATACGGTATCACGTTTACCCCAATATTTGCTCAACGCAATATTCACTGGGGCTGAACCATCGCCACTGGCCTTTTTAGCCTGTAAAGCATTATGAGATGACGTATGGCCAATAACTTGGTGAACAAAGGTTTGCTGTTGCTTTTGCTTGCTTGTTAAAGGCGTTTGGCTCTTTGACATAACATGGTCCTAAATATTGAATATATTGGTTTTTAACCATTAATGAATTGTTTTGTTATCTATTTTTATCTGATTTTAACTTGCTTTTACTACGCCTGGTAATTTGAATCACAGAGCGTAAAAGCCCCTTTTTCGCAAATATTAACGCTAATCTGTTGATAGTTGTTTAGTCTGTTAGAGGTTTCAGTAGAACAGTTATCTAAAACACCAATCGCTAATACACAGTCGCCAAGGCCAGAACCAGAGATTTTAGCCGCATCAATTGAAGGGCAGCTTGTTAGTAAATCAATAATGGTTTGTAGGGTGGAGTCGTTAACACCAAGCTCAGTCATGAGTTGTTGGTATTTTTTACAGGCCTGGTAAAAGTCACTGAAGGTATTGTTTTGTAAAGCTTCAAATCCTGTTCGGGTCGTTTTAGCCATAGCACGATAAAGCATGCTTAACTCAGCAGGTTTGTTTTGCCAGGCCTCAGCGACTTGCTGCAATACCACGGCAGTAGGGGTTTTGTAGCCACAGTAAAATAGTTGGATTGGTAGTTCAACCGTTATTTTTTTAATAACAGGGTGTTTGTGGGTTTCATTTTTGGGTTGAAAATAGATAGCACCGCCCGATAAACTGGCGGCTAAATCTGTGCCTGAACCACGACCTTGAATATCAATAATGATTTTATGACCTATTGTAAACAGAGCAATAAGTTCATGTTTGGTTTGGCAAATGGTATTTAAACCAGAGAGCATGGCCGCAAGCACTGCAGCAGAACTACCAAGACCAATCGTGGAGGAGAACTCACTCTCAATATGAATATCTAAACCATGTGGCAGTTGGTATTGAAATGCCTGCAATGCGGCAACAGCAAAATTAAGTTTTGGATGAAGAGAAATGGCATCTATTTGAGTATGATGTTGGCCCAAAGCAGAGTAAATATTAAGGGCGTTATCAGCTCTGGCATGCCATGTAATCTTTACAAACTGATTTACTGCACAAGCTAGGGCAGGGTGTCCATAAACTACGCTGTGCTCGCCCAAAATCATAGTGTTGGCTGGTGCTTGACTGTGCCAGCTAGGTAACGAATCCGGTTTTACAGCTGGCGGCATTGTACCCCCTGGTTATCAATACTGATGCGTTGCCATTGGTAACCAAATTGTTCACATAACGCTTTAGGCTCTTTTTTAGAAAAACAGATTAAAACTCCAGCATTGTCACCTTTTACACTGCCTGCACCACATACCTTTGTGATGCCGTTTAAATCGGTTTTAACCTGTTCTATAAAAGTTTGTACTCGTTTGGGTACAACGCCAATATGTTCAAGTAACATCTCATTTTGTTCAATGTATTGATAGAGGTTGGCACTATTTTGCTCTGACCAGGCCTGGATAATATTTTGGGTAATTCCTGCAAACTGTTGCCATAAAGTTACGTCTGTGGCGAATTGCTTTTTTACGGCATCAACCGCTTGTCCAGTGGTGCTGACAGGGCAGCCGGTATCAATTAACCAGGCTTTAAAGTCTTGAGTGTTTAGTTTTTGGGTGGTTTTATTTTGGTTAAATTCCAAAAGCCCGCCATATAACATAGTGGCGGGATCAATACCGCTTGATTGTCCATGTTGTCTAGCTTCAATTTTACGGGCTAAAGCCAATAAAATCTCACGATTTGGTTCTAAGTTATGGTGAGTAAATAGGCTGGTTAAAATAGATAAAATAACCGCGGCAGAACTACCTAGGCCTTTTCCAATTGGTACTTCAGAATAGATTTTGAAGTGCCAGTTACCTTTTTTCATAGTATGAAAATGATCAAAGTGATGTAGTACATTCACCACTAAATCAATAGGTTGAACAATAACACTTTGAATGGCAGTGCTGCCGTTGCTGAAAAGGGTGTAGCGAGTCTCTATGTTGGTGGCAAGGTTTTGCCAAACCATTAAGGGAAAGCTATGTTTTTGTTGGTAATCAACCAATTCAATGGTGGCACTGCTGGTACTGCTTTGTTCAAACTGACATTCGCAGTGAGTATAAAGTTTAATCGCCATGCTCAGAGCTGAGCTGTTATAAATAACTGCATGCTCCCCTGAAAGGATGATTTTGGCAGGAACGGAACAGAGAGTTTGCATGGCGGAGTGCATATTTTGAGTACCTACATACCTACATATTTGTTATGTAGTTTTTTGATAGTAGCGTTTATGTTCTTCAATACCTGCTAAACGATACGGCCCTTTGTTGGTCACTGGGTAAACGATGTTTTCAATGCTGTTATCAACATTATGATAAAAATCGAGATATTGTTGATACGTTAAAGGTAGACGTTCATCAATTTGTTTTTTATGACTTGCTGTCATTAAAACAGATTTATATCCGGCTTGCATAATTCCAGTAAAGAATTCAGCAACGCAACCAGAACCATAACTAAAAAAACTAACGCGCTTGCCTTCAATATTCTCTTTTACATTATCCAGTAAAGAGATAAAGCCTACAAATAAAGAGGCACTATAGCTATTACCCACAATGCGGTTATATAGCTGACTTGGTAGGGTTTGCGAATCTTGCTGTGCTTGGGTTAAGGTAGCCCCCACTTTTTTAATTAGGGTTTTGTGAGCTTTATCAGCCATTTTTGTAAATGGAATGTGATAACAGAAGTAATCGATATCTTCAAACTTGCGTTCAGTTAGCTCGGTAAAGTGTTCCCAAGCGTGCTTAAGACTGTTTAAATAGACTTTTGTTGAGTATTTTCCATCCACTAAAGCGGTTGTGCGATGGTTAGGTCGCCAAAAATCCATTACATCATCCGTGTAATAACCTGAACCAGGTTCAATTGCAATGATACGCGGTGATTCTGTAACTAACATAGCAACAGCACCACAACCTTGAGTGGCTTCACCAGAGGTATCCACATCATATTTTGCAATATCCGCAGCAATCACAAGAATTTTCTCTTTCGGATTTACACGCACCATATTTGTGGCCATTTGAAGAGCTGCCGCACCTGCATAACAAGCATGTTTTAATTCAATTACGCGACAACGGTTTGATAAACCTAATAACCCGTGTAAAAACGCACCTGCTGACTTTGATTGGTCAACACCGGTTTCAGTAGCGAATAAGACAGCACTGACTTCGTTGCTATTAATTTGGTCTAATATTGGAGCAGCTGCTTTTGCTGCTAAACTTACCACATCCTCATCTGGAGGAGCTATGGACATTTTTTCTTGACCAATACCAATGGTAAATTTATTTACATCAGTCTGTTTCTCTGCGGCAAAGGTATCTAAGCCTAGGAAATAGTCTGCTGTTGCAAAATGGATTAAATCAATGCCTACTTTCATAATCTAAAGTGGATTCGTTCTTTTCTTAATTACACTACTTGAGCATCGTTGCTTAAAAACGTGAAAGTCCGCCAAGCATTGAGGCAAGTACATAAATAATTGGGTTGTTATTTACTCTGAATACAAACCTAAAAAGGTAAGATCAAAGCAGTATTTAAATGTAAGGCATCGCAATTTTTGATGCCGAGCAAGAATTGAGCTGTTTTGAACTCTTGCTGAAATTGTTCTATTTTGGCGACAACTTTTTCTGTTGAATGTTGGGCAGGCTCTAACAATGGAGCGGCTACACCACACAAACGACCGCCCATTATAACAGCTTTTATCATATCCATTCCGCTTCGTATGCCGCCGCTGGCAATAAAATACGCATTTTCTTGATAAGGTTGAGCTAATTTAAGGCTTTCGTATGTGGTAAGACCCCAATCTTGGAAGATGATGCCTAAATCATTTTCAGATCGGTGGGCCTCAATTCTACTCCATGAAGTACCGCCTCTTCCAGCCAAGTCAAAGTGGCTAATACCTGCAGACAGCCCTAATTCAATATCTTGTGGAGACAATCCACAACCTACTTCTTTAAGAATAATGGGCACTTCAATATTTTCAGCCAGAGCATGAATCTTATTGGCCAGATTTGCAAAATCGGTATCACCCTCAGGCTGAACCACTTCTTGCAATGGATTAAGGTGTAGATATAAGGCATCGGCTTCTAAGACATCAATCGCTCTGCGAGCTTCATCTAAACCAAACCCATAATTAAGCTGTACCGCACCCATATTGGCAATAAGAGGCACATTGGGGGCGTATTGTCTAATCGCAAAACTTTGTTTGGCGGCTTCATCAATAATCATCGCTCTTTGGGAGCCTACTGCCATCGGTACATTAAGAGCTTCAGCTGCTTCAGCTAAATGGATGTTAATATCACCTAAATTGTTGGCGGCTCCACCAGTCATTGAAGCAATTAAAAATGGAAAGCTAATAGTTTTGTCTAAAAATGTGGTTGTGGTGTCAATGCTTGCAAAGTCACATTCTGGTAGAGCGCGATGCATTAATCGAACTTGGTCAAAACCTTGGCCGTAAACTCCATTACGACGTTCTACTTGCGGGTCATTTAATACCGCATCAATATGATCTTGTTTACGGCTGGTGACTTGTTCTGCAAAACTCAATGAACTCTTTTTAGTCATTTTGAGCTCGTTCTAACTTTATGTGAGCTTCCATCAGTTCACCAGGATTTGTTTGTGCGGCAAGCAACGATAACTCGCCACAAAAAGCGGTAGCACCTGCAATACAAGCTAGGCGGCGAGCATTTTCACCAGGTTGAGCATTGTTATTAGCACAGCCTAGTAAAGTTAAGTTTTCTAAAACAAAGTCTAAACCTTTGCCATTGCCCACTGTTCCCACAATTAAGTTGGGTAGGGTGGTTGAAAAGTATAGGTCACCTTCCGGAGTGACTTCTGCATGGTTAATCGCTTGAGATCCCTCAACGATATTGGCGGCATCTTGCCCTGTTGCTAAATAAAACCCTAACAACATGTTGGCAACGTGAGCGTTGGCTGAACGTAATCCGCCTGAGACGATACTGCCAATCAAGTCTTTCTTAATATGTAGATCAACCAATGCTTCTGGTGTGGTTTTTAAAAAACGTTTACAAAATTTTCTTGGAATCGTGGTTTCACAAACCACATATTTACCTCGGCCTAAAATACCGTTAACCGCTGAAACTTTTTTGTCTGTGCAGTAGTTTGCTGAGATAGAGACATAGCTCAAATCGGTGTATTGTTCTAATAACCACGGTAGTAACTTATCTGCAGCGTTAGTCACCATATTGTGACCTGATGCATCACCTGTTTTAAACTCTAAACGTAAGTAAATTAAATTGCCCACAACTTGATAATGGGTATCAATCAATTTAGCAAAACGACTACTTTGCGAGACAACTTCTTGCAAATCACCATGGCGTGCTTGAATTTGTTTTAAACGTAAAGCGGCAACTCCTGCATTTGGAGCTTGTAGCAATACTGAGCGAGTCATTCTTTCATCAATCACCGTTACCCTAATGCCACCAGAGTGAGCAGCAACACGAGCTCCACGAGCTACGGAAGGCCAAAGAGGGGTTTCATAGGTTGCCATTGGTACCATTAAATCATCGACTTCTACATCGCCAATAAGTTTAAAAGGTCCTACAGCCTGCATTGGTATAGATGCGAAAGGTTGGGTTGGGTGTTTAGTCTGTGTCGTCATAGTGCAATATTATAAATGAGCAAGAGTGCGTAAGGGCAGGAAAATAGCAAAAACTATTTTAAAAATTCACATTATCAGCCTTGAAAGCTATTAATTTGTCTTTATATTAATTAAAGCAACGTTAATTGACGTTTTATTGATAAGTTTTGAAAAGGAAATACTATGACTTTAGCAACAGCCCGCCACATTTTGGTAGATACAGAAGAGAAATGTAATGAATTGAAAGATCAAATTGCTAATGGGGCAGATTTTGCTGAAGTAGCAAAAGCAAACTCAAATTGTCCATCAGGTTCAAACGGTGGTGATTTAGGTCAGTTTGGTCCTGGTATGATGGTTCCTGAATTTGACAAAGTGGTATTCAGTGCGGATGTGGGTTCAGTTGAAGGGCCAGTAAAAACTCAGTTTGGTTATCATTTATTAGAAGTGACTAGCCGTAGCTAATTAATAGTTGTTGAGTGTTTAAACACTCAACCTATTACAAAAAGCCAATTTACCCTATGCTCACAGTGTATCGCCGGTCACAAGGCATACCAGGCCCCTGGTAAATTGGCTTTTTTATTGTCTAAAATAATGGCTTAAACCATTAATCTATAATGGTTAAATCATGCCTTTCTTTTGTGCCAAATATCCTAAACCATAATAAATAAATACAATAATAAACGGTAAATAGAGTGGGTCAGACTTGGCCAAGAAACCGCTTAAAAATGGTGCGGCTATTGAGGTAAGAAAACTAAAGCCAAACGCACAAAAAGCAACAAACAGGGTGATTCTTAAAAATAATTTTAAAGTACCGATTTGTTGTTTAACAATCTTCATAATGTTATCGCCATAAATCACTAAAAGTGTAGCAACCATAGAGAGAACGATTTGATACAAATATCCTTTCATCCAACCTGAGAGGTGTAAAACCGTGTCATTTAGCCAGCCTAAAATATCCATATTTTGCCTTATAGTATTATTTTTAGTTTATTGATAGGGGGTTGTTTGCTGAACAGTTTACATAAAGTAAACAAAAAAGGTAACCAAAAAAGCCGCCAAATATTAATGTTAAATATTAATATTTGGCGGCTTTTAAAAAGTTAAAGTTAAAGCGAATTAGTTAGGATAAAAATTATATTTTTGGCCACCTATAGTTGCTTCATACATCAAACCACCTTTGGCTAAACTAAATACCGCCATGCCTTTATAGTATTGACCATCGGCCTTAACATGTCTTTCTCCAGCATTAGCAGAGGCAGATGTACCTTTGGTTGAGGCTTCTGCATTGGCACCCGCATTAATAACAATGGCTGAGGCTTGGGCGCCAAATTCAAAGTTTCCGCTAGTAAACTCATCATAAGCACGCTGATCTTGGAAAAAGATAATTTGGCTAAACGCCTGACCACCTAATTGAAAACCAATGGTCGCTTGAGTCATTTCAGCCGTTCCAGCTAAACGACCATGCTCATAAACACGTCCTTTACCATAAGCACCACCTATCACAAAGCCCACTTTACCAATCGTTGGAAAAACGGCATAACCGTATGAGTTATCAAAAAATGCCGCTGACTGCGGAGCTTGATGAAACGCTGCAATGGTTTTATCGTATTCAGCATCATCCACGTCTTGCGTCATTTCAGGCTGAGAATCGCTGAATTCATCGTCGGCATATACGGTTGAACTATAGGCTGAAGCAAATACCGTAAGGCTGGATACTGCCAGGGTTAATATTGCTGCTTTTTTAAATAGAGATGTAATCATTTTTATGTATCCTTGTTTGTTAGAGTGGCTTATAAAATAGCCCATAAACGTATGGATTATGACAAGCTGTAAATTAGTTCCATTTTAATCATAAATGGAGTGAGATGAAAATCTAATTATGAAAATAAGATGAAGATAATGGAAATGTTGACGGCTTTAACTGACTAAACCACAGCGACATCAGTTTATTAATTTTCCCTATAAAACAGTTATTAATATCGGTTATCTTTATCTAATTCCCTTAATCAAAATGTGTAAAATAAAAAATACATAATTAAAAGACCGAGGAGTTTGCTGTGAGTACTGGAATGATGATTTTTTTAGCGATAGTTGTGGTTACGATTCTCTACGTAATCAACATTTATAACCAATTAGTGGCTTTAAAAAATCGATTTGAAAACGCCTTTGCTCAAATTGATGTGCAGTTAAAAAGACGCTATGACCTAATTCCTAACTTAATAGAAGTCGCTAAAAAAGCAATGGCTCATGAAAGAGAGACCTTAGAATCGGTTATTGCGGCTCGTAATGAAGCGGCATCTTTATTAAAAGCAGCGGCTGCTAACCCTGGGGATAGTGGCGTTATGGCTCAGCTCTCTAATGCAGAAGGAGTATTAAGCGGTGCCATGTCACGTTTTAATATGGTGATGGAAGCTTACCCCGATCTAAAAACCAATCAAAATATGATGCAGCTGACTGAAGAGCTAACTACCACCGAGAACAAAGTCTCCTTTGCTCGCCAAGCATTTAATGATTCAGTTATGTCTTATAACACTTATCGTCAAAGTTTTCCGCAAACCCTATTCGCGGCTATGTTTGGTCACCCAGTTGATGCACAAATGCTGGAGTTTGAAGATAAAGAAGTCATTAAACACGCTCCAAAAGTTCAATTTTAATTCACTAAAATTTGCTTGTCGATTTAGTTGCAAATATTCATTAATAGACGTTATTACTCATTAGTGTAAGTCCTATGAACTTTTACTCTGCCCAAGAAAACGCTAGAAAGAAAACTAAATATTTAGTGCTACTTTATATTTTGGTTCTTTTGGTGCTCACCTTTTTAAGTACATTGGTATTAATGTTTGTTGTACCTATGTTTACTGGTGACCCTATTATGCTTAACCATTTTGGGGGCAGCATATTTGATCAACGTAATTTACCTACCTTATTTTGGGTGGGTACTTTCGTGATGGGGGGAGCTTTAATTAGTTCTTTGATTAAAGCTCGTGCGCTTTCAAAAGGCGGTTCTGTTATTGCCGCTTCATTGGGGGGAGTTAAGTTATCGCCCAATAGTAAAGAATTAAATGAGCGTAAAGCGTTAAATGTGGTTGAAGAGATGGCTATCGCTTCTGGAATGCCTGTTCCAGAAGTGTTTGTCTTGCGTAAAGAATCAGCAATTAATGCCTTTGCAGCAGGACAAACGCCACAAGATGCGGTAATTGGTTTAACCCAAGGCTGTATTGATAAATTAACGCGTTCACAATTGCAGGGTGTGGTAGGGCATGAGTTTAGCCATATTTTAAATGGCGATATGCGATTGAATTTACGCATAATCATGCTGCTCTATGGAATTGAATTTATTGCTTTATTAGGGCGTATCTTAACTTCATCAAACCGAAACCGTTCGTCACGAAGGGGGAAAGGCAATGGCGCTATTGTTTTAGCAGGGATTGCTCTGCGGATTATTGGTTGGTTTGGTATCTTATTTGGCAATATGATTCAAGCAGCTGTTAGTCGCCAGCGAGAGTTTTTGGCAGATGCTTCTTCTGTTCAATTTACCCGTGACCCAGACGCCATTGCCAGTGCTTTAAAAGTGATTGGAGGTCTAACCGAGAGTTCCCGTCTAAAAAACACCGATGTGCATGCAGTGTCTCATATGTTTTTTGGTCAAGCGTTTCACACGAGTTTAGCATTTTTGTTTGCCACTCATCCGCCTATAGAGATGCGTATTCAGCGTATTGAACCTAATTGGAATGGTGAATATTTAAAACCCTTACCGCCCCAAGAACCAATGCAAAATGAAAGTGAGGCATCACAAACAGAAAAATCAGCTTCTGGTCTAGAACGTTTGCAAGAGAGTTTACCTCAGCCTTTATCGCAACCTTTGGCTATGTTGATGGCAGCCGGGGTTATGGTTGAACATCTTAATGCACAAGCTCAAGACACACTGAAAACCTTAGTAGAAAAAGCTCAAGATCCAATGGAAGCCATGGCGTTAGTATTGGTTGTTTTAGCGGCAGATGATAAATCTGATCCTGAAGTAAAAACACCGCAAATAGAGTGGCAAAAAATACTTGAAAACAACTCAGCTAAAGGTTTACTGACTCTACTAGAACAACAGCAAAAATTGCTTGAATCTACCAACCTGGTTAATAAGTTGCCTTTGGTTGAGTTGGCTATGCCAGCCTTAAAAACTTTATCTAAATCACAATATCTTGAGTTTAAAACATTGCTACAAAAAGTGATTGATTGGGATGGCCAACAGACTATCTTTGAACAGAGTATATTTCAATTGGTTAGCCGTTATCTTGATGTAAATTTTGGGTTAGTTAAGGCCAATAAAGTACGTTATAAAAAAGCTCAACAGGTTGCTATGGAGCTACAAATTATTTTATCTTCTGTGGTGCATTACGGACATAACGAAGCCTCTAAACATAATCAACAAATTACTATGGATTTAGCCTTTAACAAAGCGATTAAACATTTAGAGTTGTATAACCTTCAACGCATTGATATTGACAATCAACAATCAGGCAAAGAGTTTAATCAAGAACAAGTGTTTGGTTTAGCGGTAGAAAAATTGCTCTATTGTTCAGAGCCATTAAAACAGAAAATTGTAGAGGCTCTTGTATTGTCAATTGAGTATGATGGTCAAATCAATGCAGTAGAAAAAGAGTTAGTACTTGCGATTGCTGCTACCATGAATGCACCGATTCCGCGTTTAAATTTATTGCAATAACATCTTATTAATCTCTTATTAACCTCTTATTTCAAGGAAACCTATGTTGTTTTTTAAGACAAAATTAGCGAATTTTTTATGGCTTTTGTCATTTGTTTTTTTAGTTAATTTTTCAAATTCTTGTATAGCAGCGACAGAAACTCAAGCTGCGGTTGCCATGCCTGATAAATACAGTGCCCAGGTAGCTCAAGACGTTTTGCAACAAGGTGGTAACGCGGTAGATGCTTCGGTAGCAGCGGCTTTTGTTTTGGCCGTAACTTATCCAGAAGCAGGCAATATTGGTGGCGGTGGGTTTATGACATTGTACTCTCCAACACTTAAAGATCATTTTTCAGCAACAAATGGTGGTAAAACAGGATCTAGTCAAGACAGCCAGGCATCTCAACAAAACCTAAGTTCATCAGCCGTACATTTTTTAGATTATCGTGAAAAAGCCCCCAAAGCCGCTACCCAAAATATGTATTTGGATAACAACCAGCAAGTGATTCCTTACCAGTCTTTAGTGGGGTACAAAGCTTCTGGTGTGCCAGGTACAGTAATGGGATTTTGGCAGGCCCATCAACGTTTTGGCTCATTGCCTTGGCAAGCTTTATTACAACCTGCGATCAATCTTGCTCAGCAAGGTTTTGAGGTTTCACCACAGTTAGAGTCACGGGCTAAATGGTTTAAAGATTGGATTTCAGATAAATCACCCGTCGAACTGAATTTTAGTAATTATTTTTCAGGTTTAAAAACTGGACAAATTTTAAAACAACCAGAGCTGGCACAAACTTTAAAACGGATTGCTCAACTTGGAGTAAAAGAGTTTTACAGCGGGCAAACGGCTAAATTATTGGTAAACCAAATGCAGGCCAATGGCGGCTTAATTACCCTGGATGATTTAGCCCATTATCAAGCTAAGTGGCGTCAGCCTGTAATGGGACAATGGAAAAACAGAACCATTATCTCAGCTCCACCACCAAGCTCAGGCGGTATTGCCATTGTGCAACTATTAAAAATGCAGGCACTGCTTGAGCCTAAATTAAATCAAGAAATTCAAAAAGCTAAAAAAGAGGGCATATCAGAATTAGCCGTTAAAACTCACTTTTATGCCGAGCTAGAAAAACGAGTGTATGCAGACAGAGCCCACTATTTGGGAGATTCTGATTTCATTGATGTGCCGGTCAAGCAATTGATTTCTGATGCATATATTAAACAGCGAAGCAAAGACGTGTTGCTAGATGAAATTTCAGAATCCGAAAAGATTAAGCCAGGCAAAATTGAGAGCCCAGAAACCACGCATTTTAATATTGTGGATGCCAATGGTAATGCGGTTTCTAACACCTATACGTTAAATATGCCATTTGGTAGCGGTGTGGTGATAAAAGGAGCTGGGTTTTTAATGAATGATGAAATGGATGACTTTAGTACCAAGCCTGGTGTTGCTAATGTGTTTGGCGTGGTTGGTGGAGCTGCTAATGCCATAGCACCAGAAAAACGTATGCTTTCTTCCATGTCGCCAACGATTGTTTTAAAAGACAACCAAATTGAGATGGTGGTGGGCACACCTGGCGGATCAACCATTATTACTTCAGTGTTTCAAACCATTATTAACGTGGTAACAGAAGGTATGAGTGCACAGCAAGCGGTCGATGCTCCTAGAGTTCATCATCAGTTATTACCTAAAAACCAAATTGCTTATAATCCGGATTTACCAGGCCTGGTAAAAGATGAATTACAAACTATGGGTTATACACTTAAAAAGAATAATTATATGGGTGACGTGCAACTTATTTTAAAAACTCAGCAAGGTTGGCAAGCGGCTTCTGATTATAGAGGTGAGGGTGTTTCAAAGGTGTTTGAGGTAAAGCACTAAGTAAAGCACTAAGTAAAGCACTAAGGGTTAACTTTAGTAACTAGGCTATGTTTTTTAACATATGTTTTTAATATATGCTTTTTTAAATTATGTTTCTAAGGTTAGTCAAATACTGGATGCAATAAAATTTCGGCCTGTGTCATTTCTGAGTTTGAGTGATCACTTGGGTGGATTTCATACTCATGGTAATGACTTTTGGGCCTGTTAATCAATTCTTCGCCTACCTGTTGTAAATAGATCGTTGATGGGTGTTTTGTTTTAAACACTAGCCCATGCTCTCCTTTTACTTTTAATACATATAGCGGCATTAAGGTCTGTAGATTATTCATTGGATAGTGTTACCTCTTGGTTTCATTCAATTACAAAAGCTACCATAAACGTTTAATTGAGATAGTAAGTTGTAGGTGGTTATGGTGGAGTTCGTTTGAAAATGCTATTAACCAGGCTTGGTTAATCAAGAATTAACACGACGTTGCGTCTAAGTAGATATTTTATACAAAATAATTCAATCTAGATATATCATTCACGATATTTCAATCTTATTTTTTAAGACTTAAAGCGAAATGTAGGCAAACTAATATCGTAATATAATGCTAATAAACGGCTAATAAAAATAACGATACCTGTCACGATCGCTGCCACACTCGCATTAATATCAATATAGAGTAAGCCAATAAAAAACAGCGACCCTATCCAAGATACGGTTCCATAAAGTGGGCTTTGAAAAACGATGGGTGAGGTGTTACATAAAATGTCACGAAAAATCCCTCCCATAATACCCGTCATAACTCCCATAAAAGCGGCAACAAACCAAGGTGCACCCAACATAAGAGAGGCTAAGGTTCCTGCCACACTAAAAGTGGCTAAACCTGCGGCATCTGGAATAAGAAAAAATCGTGGATTTATTGTGATGTTTCTGGCCAAAATAAACATCAAAATAGCACTGCTTAAAGAGGCAATAAAAAAGGCTTCATTGACAATCCAAAAAACCTGTTTGCCTAGTAACATATCTCTAAGTGAACCACCGCCTAAACCGGTAGTAATACCAATAATAATCACACCAAACAAATCAAACTGACGGAATCCAGCTTTTAGCACTCCTGATGCAGAAGAGACCACAACAGCAAAAAGCGTAATCCAAAATAGACTATTTAAAAGCTCAGGGGTTGGGTTTAATGTCATATACAGGCCTGGTAAAAATTATTGTATTAAGTCAATCTTCTATTATTTGCGAGTATTGCGAGCGTTGTTGTTACGTTAACGTGCTCTAATTGAAAAGCTGTCAGTCGCTTTGAGTTTAATCACATTTGGATTTGGCGTTTGATGCTCAATTAACCACGCTAACTCGTCTTGTAGCTTAGAGTCATCAAGCACTTTTTGCCAAACGCGTTCACCCACATTCCAACGGTAGCCACGAGAGCGTAAATCATCTTTAATATCAAATGGAGCTCCCGTTGCTTTAACTAATGATTTACTTTGACGTACAGCCTCTAATAAAAAGCTAAAAGCGGGTACTTTATTTTCAGAGATAGGGCATGAAAGTAATTGTGTTAAGGCCTGAACATCATCCAAAGCTCGGTGAGCACCATAGAAAAATTGGCCTACTTTCCAACATAAAAATTCTTGGCTTCTTGATCCCACATGAGCTTGTTTTAGCCAATCAATTTGGGCAACAGAACAGCCCCAGATTTTATTAATAAAAATATCGCTATAACGTTCAACTACCGGGCGGTCAAAGCCAGCATTGTGTGCAACGCAAAGCTGTACTTGGCTTATTTCTGCTTCAACTTCTTGCCAAGGTATTTTATGGCCTTTTACATCGTCCATGGTTAAACCAGTTACTTGCGTGACTTCTGCGGTGATTTCTCCATCAGGTTCATTTAAATAGTTTTTGGCACTCAGCACTTTATAAAAGTTGCCGTGCGAATCAAATTCAATAATTTGGTAACCCAGCTCAATAATCTCGCACACATCAGTATCTAGGCCAGTAGTTTCTGTATCAATAATACAAACTTTGTGGGTTGACTCAGCCGTGGGTGGGTTAAATTCCGTTTTAGCGATTAATTTATTAAGAACTTGAAAGTCTTCTGATTGGTTGAGTTGTTCAGCACAGTTTTGTAGTGTTTGCATATCAGTCATAGGGTCGTCTTTAATAGTGTCGTCTTTAAATGATGTTTTCTTGAATTGCGTTTGATTGTATCAATAATTTACGGTTGCGTTATAGCTGTTTAAAGTGATTAGCAAGCCAGTGATTTCTCGCTCTTTTTAATGCATACCATTTTGAGATGATTTTACTTTGAATAAGTAGCCTAAAATAAGGTAACCATGCCTGGTCAATGGTGATTTGACAATCAATCTCTATGTGTTTGCCTTGTTGAGCAATGTGCACAATGTATATATTCGTCACTAAGTGATTAGAGAGCAAGCCACTTATTTTTTTAGAGAGGCTTTTGGGGACATAACCCAGTAATAAACCCAACGCTTCAGGTTGATTACTTGAGGGTAACCAGATTTGAATCGCATTCATGTCATGAATGTTGTCAGGCTCTAATTTGAATGTAAGTTCTGTGTTTGTTGAGATTAAGTCATCTTGCATCGCAAAAAAAGCACTGTAATAAAAAGTACCTTTAATAGGAAGTTGAATGGCTCTTTTCATTACCAGGCCTGGTTAATTGAGGGTGAGTAAATCAAGTTGAGCAGATCAAGTTGAGATTCCTCAAGTTTAAAATGCCGAGGTTCACCGGTTATTGGGCATTTAAAATGAAGTTTGAAAGCAGTGAGTTGGAGGTCTGGCCTGCTTTTAAGTTGTTGGTCTTTAGTTTCATCACCATAAAGCCGATCACCAATAATCGGAAATCCTGTCTCTGATAGATGACGACGAATTTGATGTTTACGCCCGGTTTCAATGTCTATTTGAACTCGGGAACAGTCTTGCAATTTATCGTACTGTAATCTTAAAACATGACTTACTGCATGTTTCCCATCAATCTCAATGTTGATGGTTTGAGTATTCTCTGGGTAACAACCCCAAACATTGGCTTGATAGCTTTTATGAACTTGGTCAGTTTCAAAAAGATGACTCAACTTGGCAGCCATTTTTTTAGTGTGTGCCAGTAGCATCAAACCTTGGGTTGCTCTGTCTAAACGATGTACTATCCAGGCCTGGCGAATTTGCTTTTGGCCGTTATTTTCAGGTTGGTAATTTTGTTCAACCCAACGATATAAGGCGGTATGATCAGCCCATTTAGAACCTTGTGATAACATTCCTCTGGGTTTTAACCACACAGAATATTCAATGAAATCTGCAATTAAGATAGGTGTTGCTGGTGTTTCATTGAGTAAGTCAGGGTAATAGTAAAACTCAATTACCTGGCCTGGTAAAATCATTTTTTTTAAACGGCGTAAACGTTCTGGTTTGCTATTAGGTTGACGTTGAATCCAAACCGCACCTTGCTGTGCATACTGTTTAAGCTGCTGTTTTGCCAGGCCAGTTTTTTCTGCCAGTAAATCCAAAGCAGTCTGTTCTAGAGCACATTGAATTGAAAAGTGCTGCTTCGCATCTGGATTAACATCTGGATTAACATCTGGATTAACATCTGGATTGGTGTCTAGATTAAGGTTTGGTTTTTGATTTGTCATCGGCATAGTATAAATGAGACCTCAACACCAATAAAAATGATTTTGCTAGCTATGTTGTTGATTTTAAAGATTGAGCATTAAATTATCAGTAAATCATTAGTATTTTTTAGAATTGTCTCTTTTCCTTTTTCAGAATCTTCCTATAATGATGGGTAATTAAGTCATTTAATTTAGACGGCCCAAAAAGCGATTTGAAAGCTAAAAGAGCGATAAAGCAGAATCATATACCGCATTAATATGAATGTGACAGATGAATTTGATAAGTCGTTTTAACAAGGAAATACTCAATGCAAGCACAACTTTTCTTAAATAAACAACCTGTACTAGATTCTAAACAAGCGTTATACGGATATCATTTATCTTTAGAACTGGTGAACGATGTTGATCCATCAACGGTTGAATGGGAAAAAGTTATGAAAGCGTTTTGTAAAGATATTGCTGAACAAGATGGCATGACGGCTTTGACGTCTAATAAACCGATATTTTATAGAGCTCCAGTTGAAGTGCTCTCATTAGACTTGCTACCAAAAATTGGTGATTTTTCAAAACTAACCGTAGAAGTCGGTTTATCTGTTTTACATAATAAAACCGTTTTAGAGGCTTTAAAAGAGCTTATAAAATCGGGTGCCAAGGTTGCTATATTGGGTTATGAAGATAGTGATGACTTTAAAAAACTATTAACCATTGCTAAAACAGTTAAGTTAGATGCTAAGAATTTTACTGCTGAAGAAGTAAAAAAGATTATTAGTGCACTGAAACTTCAACAAATTAAAACCGTTATTACTGGTTTAGAAACAGAAGAAGAGTTTGTAGACTATGCCAATACTGATGCTGATCTTTATCAAGGATATTTCTTCACTAACCCTATCATTTCCGGTCAAAAAGAGCTGTCAGGCAGTAGACTAGCCATGCTCAAATTATTAGCCGAAGTGAATGACTCAGAAATTGAATTCAATAAAATTGTACAAACGATAGGTTCTGATGTTGGCTTAACTCATAAGCTATTAAGTGCCATTAATCACCCAAGTAATCATATTCCTCAGGTGGTTGAAACCTTAAAAGATGCTGTGAACTTTATGGGTTTAAAACGTCTTAAATTTTGGGTAAATATGATGGTCATGTCAGATGTAAATGATGTGCCAAAAGAGTTATTAACTACAGCATTAGTCAGAGCTAAATTTATGGAAGTTTTGGCAGCCAAACAAGGTCGAGATGCTGACAAAGATCGTTATTTTATGACGGGTATGTTTTCAACACTTAATGCTTTCTTAAAAACCTCTATGGCTGATATTGTTGAACAACTGCCTTTATCAAAAGAAGTAAAGAGCGCTTTAGTTGACCACTCTGGCGACATGGGGAGAGCGTTGTTTGTTATATGTTCTTTAGAACAAGGTAACGACGAGATGGACGACAGAAATATTGATATTATGATGGTCTCTTCAGCATACATGAATGCCAACTCTTGGGCTTATAAAACCATGGCAGGCCTTGAAGCAGCTTAATGTGCAAATTGTGGGTTAATTTCAAAAACGCTCTGATTACTTTCAGGGCGTTTTTTGTTTTAAAGGTCTCTAAATAAAAGTATAAGTAACAGGCAAAACCTAAAAAATGTTTACGCTTAAATCACTTAAAAACTCGGTATCGCCAGGTCTGCCAGATGAATATCAGTTTGGTGATTACAGCTTGCCTATTGTTTTGTCGGCAAGAAGAAAATCCATTGCCATTAAACAGAAACAAGGGCAGTTGTTATTAGAAGTGCCCAAAGCCATTAGACCTAATCAACTAAGCCGTATTTTAAAAGCCAATCATCAATGGCTACTTCGCCGTATTCAGCAATTATCAGAATTTACCGCTCCAGCATTTAGTGGCCAACAAGGCGATGTTATTACTTTTTTTGGTAAAACATACTTGTGTCATTGGCAGCTGGATGAAGGTGAAAAGTTTTCAAAGTCATTACCAGCAAAAATGCATTTTTGTGATGATAGTCAACTAGCCAAAATTGTATTTGATGGTACGCTAGATGAACATAAAAAAGCGGATATTTGTTGTCAAATAATTGAATTGACCTTTAAAGAAAAAGCCCATCAATATTTGCTTCCCAAATTAGATTTTTATGCACAGCTCATGGGAGTAAACTATCGTTCTTTAACCGTTAAAGGTTATAAATCTCGCTGGGGAAGTTGTTACTCTGATGGCCGCATTCAGTTTAATTGGCGCTTATTACAAGCTCCGGAGTGGGTAGTCGATTATGTGGTGGTGCATGAGTTAGCGCACTTAATTCATGCTAATCATTCAAAAGCGTTTTGGGATTTGGTGGAGCAACACTACCCAAAAACCAACGAGGCCAAAAAAGTATTAAAAACCCACGGCCGACAATGGATAGAATTTTTACAAAAATAAAAGCCTTATTACCCATGGGCTCCAGACCATAGACTAGTGAAACTAAAATATGCCAATTATTCACATTACCGCCAATAGCCGTTTAACCGCTGAGATTAAGCAACAAGCGATTCTTAATGCACAGCAAAACGTGGTGCAAACACCCAAGGTTATGACTTTAGGGCAGTGGTGGCAAGAATGGCAAACAGCGGCTTTATTAACAGGTGAATTGTCGGCAACGGACTTACCTAAAAAGGTGCTTAATAGCTTTGAAGCACAATGGTTGTGGGAAAGTCTACTGCAACAAGAGTTGGATCATCGTCAGCAAATCAATGATGACGATAATACTAGTAACAATGGTAACAATGGTAGCTTAAAACCGATAGCGTTATTAAATATACATACCACCGCAAAACAACTTTACCAGGCCTGGGTATTAACCGCCGAATGGTTACCAGAAGATTGGCATAGCCAAGGCTTTTTATCGGATGAAGCCGAGCTTTTTAAAAAAGTTTTACAAAAATACTTAAATCACCTTAAATCCAAGAACTGGCAAGATGAAGCTTTACTGGCTCAACAGAGATTGAGTTGGTTAACCGATTCACAAATTGGTGCTCAGCGTTTACCGCAACAATTTCAGTTACATGGTTTTGATGATTTATCACCTAATATTGTTCAATGGCAATCCGCGGTCAAAAGCTTAGGTTGTGAGGTTTATCAAGATAATATTGATAGTCAACAAAGCTTAGAAGACTTAGATAGCTTAACCAAGTCCATAGAGTTTTATCCCGCACGAGATGCCTTTGATGAAGCTGAACAAGCCGTATCTTGGGCAATTCATGAGGTGGCAGAGCAATTAAAATCAAAACCGCTTGAGCAGATTCGAGTCGCGATTGTCGCTCCCAATATTGGTGAATATAAAACCTCTCTCATTCAATGTTTAGATGAACAGCTTTTTTTACAAGGGCTCGGTAAGTTACAGACCCAAAGCGGTGATTATTTAGCTATAAAATCAAAACTCTACAACCTCTCTTTAGGTGAGCCGCTGTTTTCTCAACCTCTTATCGAAAACGCCTGGCAAACCTTAAGCCTGTTTTTTCAACCAACCAAAAGTGTCACTTACCAGGTCTGGAGCCAGTGGTTAATATCGGCTTATACTCTCGGCGATTTTGCTTTAAGGCAACAAGCGGATGCGCAATTTAGACGTTTGCAATGGGCCAATATTCAATGGCCAAAACTGCTAGAAACAAAAGCGGCGATGGGGTTACCCAATGCATTAAAAACCGCCATGCAAAATTGGTTAAAAATTCAAAATGAGCAAGCTAACACGTCGGTGTCTTTAAAAGAGTTTATCGACCAGGCCTGGCAACTTCTAGAAAGCTTAGGATGGCCGGGAAACCGAACCCTTAATTCGGATGAATATCAGCAAAAAACCGCCTTTGAAAATAGCCTAACCCAGTTTGCTAAGTTAACTGAAATTGGGGGTAAACAATCCTATTCAAAATGGCTCAGTTTACTGAAACGTTTTTTAACCGAACAAGTTCATCAATCGCAAAGCGTGGGTCATCAACCGATTCAAGTTATGGGGATGTTAGAAGCGGGTGGCCAAAGTTTTGATGCCTTGTGGATAATGGGTTTAACCAATGAGGCTTGGCCACGAATGCCAAACCCTAATCCCTTTATTCCCATGTATCTGCAACGCCAGCACGGCTTGCCTAGAAGCGATGCTAACCGTGAATTGGTTTACGCACAAAAAATCAGTCAGCGTTTAGTGAACTCGGCAAATAAAGTTATTTGGAGTTATCCACAGCAAACTTGCGAGGCATTATTACTACCCAGCTCTATTTTGCCCAAAGCGGAGCAAGCAAATCATAGTGTGCGGGCTTATCAAGCAAAATCCTATCAAACGCTTGCAGAAGCAATGCTAACCCTGCGTAAGCCAGAAAATGGTTTGTTATGGGAATTAGATGCCCAAGGTGCAGAAATTCCAGAGGGCACGATTGCCCCGGGTGGAACGGGTATTTTACAGGCTCAAAGTCAGTGCCCATTAATGGCCTATGTAGATTATCGACTCGGTGCCAAATACGGTTTGCAACAGGTTGAAGATAGCTTACAAAACACCAATCAAGGCACGTTGATTCACCAGGTATTAGAGCATTTTTGGCTAGAGACCAAAACCCAGGTGGCCATGTTGAGTTTAAGCCCTGAGCAATTAATTGAGCGACTAAACTCACACATTCAAAGCGCATTTGAAACCTTGCATGATAGTTTGGCAAAAGGGATTTTGGAAGTTGAGCAGGCCAGGGTGCTAGAGCTTTGTTTGCAATGGTTAGATGAAGAATCTAAACGCAGCAGTTTTACGGTAATAGAAACCGAGCAAGAGCATTTTATTACCTTAGCGGGTATTCAATTTAAAATCATTATTGACCGTGTTGATGAAGTGGATGGACAAGCCGTTATTTTGGATTATAAAACCGGTAAAGCTTCAATTAACAGTCTATTAAATACACCGCTAGAAGCACCGCAGTTAGCGGTTTACTTGTTGGCAATAAAGCAAGATATTAGTGGTATCGGTTACGCCTTATTACATTCGGATGAAGGGGTAAAAATCAGTGCGATTGTTGAACATGAAGAGGTGCTTTTATCTAAAAGTCGAAGTATTCAAGTGTTTGCCAAAATGGCAGAAAAAGAGGGTGGTGACTATTTTGAAACCACTTGGCCTGATTTTTTAGACCATTTAAAACAACAAGTCTTAGAACTCGCCCAACAAATTCAGCAAGGCCAAGCACAAATGACATTTAAAAAACCTCAAGATATAGAGTATGCGGCTGGAAAGTTAGCTTTACGACTCCCTGAGGTCATGCAACAACGCCAAGATATTGAGTCAATTTATGATGATTTTGATGGGGGAGTAGAGTAATGCAACAAAATGATTTATTCGCTCACGAAACCGCTAAAGTAGATAATCCAGGTCAACACAGTCAACCAGGCCTGATAAATTCAAACTTTGATTCTTCTATGAATCCGATTGAATGGCTTAAAACAGAATTTAACTTAGAGTTAGATAGCCAACTGTCAGATGGTGAAGCACGTTTTAAAGGTATCCATCCGCATTACTCCTATATTGTGCAAGCTCCAGCGGGTTCGGGTAAAACCTCATTGCTCGCTCAGCGGTTTTTAGCGTTATTGTCGCAAGTCGATTCGCCAGAAAAAATTGTTGCCATGACCTTTACCAAAAAAGCCGCCGCTGAGATGCGTGAACGTATTATTGAGGCATTAATGACGGGTAAAAAACCGTTGCCAGAAAATGCGAGTATTGTTGAAAGAAACACTTGGCAATTAGCCCAAAAAGCTTTGCAACGAGATGCTCAACAGCAATGGTCTTTATTAGAGAATCCCAACCGTTTACGCATTAAAACCATTGACGGTTTAAATAGTTATTTAGTCGGCCAAATGCCGCTGCTCTCTAAGATGGGCGGGCAATCGCAACTGTTACAAGATGCCACGCCTGCTTATCAAGAAGCGGTTCGCCAAGTGTTAAAAATGCCCGAACTTGAAGAACCAGTCGGGCGATTATTACGTTTGGTAAATGGTCGCTTTAATCGAGCTGAAAACCTACTGATTGGCATGTTAGCCAAACGTGATCAATGGATGCGTACCTTATTACAGTACCAAGGTGATGAAGCACGAGAGGTATTGGAAGCCGCGATTGAAGAGATTGTAAGTAAACTACTGACCGAACAGTTTAAGGCTTTATATTACCTAAAACCTGCATTTGAAGAGATTTGCCAAATTGCCGATTATGCGGTGCAAAATGACCAACCGCAATTAGCGGTTTTATGCGGTGCTTGGCCAATTGCTGAAGACAGCTCTGAAACTGAAAAGTGGCGAGTTTTGGCCGATTGGATATTAACCAAAGATGGTAAAAGTGTCCGTAAACGTTTAACTAAAAATGAAGGCTTTCCGCCTGGAAAAGGTGAGGCACAAGAGAATAAAGAACGGTTTGCTGATGTTTTAGATCAGGTGCGTATTGCGGTAGCAAACGATTCTAAAATTTTGCCAGCCCTGGTCACATTACGAGATTTGCCAGAGCCTGACTACAGCGACAGCCAATGGCAAGATTTACAGTGGTTAATTCAGTTATTGACCATGAGTGCGGCTTTTTTAAAACTGGTCTTTCAGCAGAGTGGCCAAGCCGATTACATTGAAATCGCCCAAGCTGCTAGCCAAGCTTTGGGTAGTGAACTAGAACCAACCGATTTGGCTCAACAGCTTGATTACCAAATTCAACATCTATTGGTGGATGAGTTTCAAGATACCAGTAGTGAACAGTTTAAATTGCTTAAGCAATTGATTGCAGGCTGGCAGGTCGATGATGGTCGCACGCTGTTTTTGGTGGGCGATCCCATGCAGTCTATCTACCGCTTTCGTGAAGCGGAAGTCGGTAACTTCTTAAAAGCCTGGCAAGGCACGATTGGTAATGTCACTTTAAAACAGCTTAATTTACAAGTTAACTTCCGTTCATCTGCGGGCGTAGTCAATTGGGTTAACCAGGCCTTTAAACAGGTCTTGCCTAAAGAGAATGCGATTGAAAAAGGGGCAGTAACTTATTCGGATTCCATCGCCTTTTTTAAAGAGAACTCTAAAGATGATTCTCCTGCGGTAACTGCTCACTGGCAATTAAATCAATCTGCAGAGCAAGAAGCTCAGGAAGTTTTACAGATTATTCAAAATCGTTTAAATGATTTTGCTCAAGCCGAAAGTCAGCTTGATGCCAATCAAAAAGAATCATTCCGTAAAAAACATAAAATCGCCATTCTCGGTCGTTCTCGCTCAAGCTTAATGGGCATTGCCCAATTGTTAAAGCAGCATCAAATTGGTTTTAGAGCGGTTGATTTAGAGAACCTTGCAGATCGCCAAGAAGTTCAGGATGTTTTGGCCTTAAGCCGTGCTTTATTACATTTAGCAGACAGAGCCGCATGGATTGCCTTATTACGTTCACCTTTAGTGGGGCTTAATTTAACCGATATTTATACGCTGATTGGTGACATGCCATACCAAACGGTTTGGGCAGCGATTGAGCGTGGCCGCTGTGCAAAACCTAACAACAAAAATTCGCACAAAGATTCGCACAAAGATTGGTGTTTTAACAACTTACCAGAGCTTTCTGAGATAGGAAAAACGCGATTACAACAAGCGATTCCAGTATTAGAAAATGCCTTAAAACGTTTAGGCAGCGTTGGTTTTTCCACCTTAGTTCGTGAAACCTGGTTGCAATTGGATGGTGCACAAACGGTTGAAAATGTTGTGGCTTTAGAGAACGTGGATGTCTTTTGCCAAACCTTGGCAAACAGTGATTCACCGGTGATTGATTTACAACAACTCGAGAAACAGGTTGAAAGCTTATTTGCTCGACCAGATTCTTCGCCCGAAAGCCAAACCATTGAACTGATGACCATGCATAAATCTAAAGGTTTGGAATTTGATACGGTGATTTTACCAGGCCTGGGTAAAAAGCCACGTGGTGATGATGCGGCGTTAGTTTCATGGTTTCAGTTCTTGAGTGATGCCGGTGAAGAGCAGTTGGTGATTGCTCCAATTGATCAAAAAGGCCAAGCTACTTCAGGTTTACGTAATTTATTAAAAACCTTTGAATCTGAAAAGCAGGGTTATGAGTTAGGGCGATTGCTTTATGTTGCCGCAACTCGTGCCAAACAGCATTTGCATCTTTTGGGGCAGGTGAAATATCAGCCAACGGAAAAACAACTCGCCAGCGATGAGATTATTATTAATCCCAATAAAGACAGTTTGTTACAGAGTTTATGGCCGTTTGTAAAAACTGATTTTATGGCACTCGCTAAACAGTATGAACCTGTGGAGGAGCAACAAGTTGATCAGCAAGAAATCTGGCCAAAAGTGAGCCGCTTACCTGTTGAGCGATCAGGTTTTGCAGATTTTGTTCCAAAATCGGAGAATGATTTTAGTGCTTTAGTGAATCGTAAATTGGCCAGTCAATCTATTCCTTTAGTGAGTGATAGTGAAGAGACAAATAATGAAGACCTAAATAATGAAGATCAAAGCAATTTACCAGGCCTGGTATTTAGCCAACAAAACGCGGTATTAAATACAACGGTAGGTAACTTAGTTCATGCCATCTTTGAGCAAATGGTGACTGAAGGTGTTGAAAATTGGACAAGTGATACGTTAGAAAATCGCTTGCCCGTTTATGAGCTATGGCTATTACAACAAGGTTTGCCAGAGGTTGATTTACCTGAAGCAATTCGCAGAGTAAAACAATCTATTCAAAATGGTTTACAAAATACTAAGCTGCTGTGGGCATTGAAAGATAGTCATGCTGAATCGGCTACAGAATATCCGCTCACATCAATTGATGATGGCGTGATTGCCAATCATATTGTGGATAGAACCTTTGTTGATCGAGAGGGTGTACGTTGGATTGTGGATTATAAAACCAGCGTAAATGACAGTGAACAAACCGACGTGTTTTTAAAACATCAAACTGAAAAATACCAACCACAACTTGCTCGTTATGGAGAGTTGTTTAAACAGATAGAAAATCGACCTCAAAAATGGGTGTTGTATTTTAGTTATTTGAATATTTGGCATGAGCTGAATACGCTGTAAAATACGGCAACACAATATAGCAATAAATTGCCGTAAAAATTTAAAAGAGAATAAATAATGGAAAAGACACAAGCACAAATTTTACGTCACCACGGTGGTGATGCAGAACACGCTCGAAAAATGATTACCGAAACCTATGCGAAACGTCATGATATTGATTTTTGGGAGTTCTGGAATGCTCAAATGAGTACCTGTATTGCAAAGGGCGACGTACTTTTAGATTTGGGAGCTGGGATTGGCCAGTTTGTGGAAGACCTAGCTCTACGTTATCCAGAAAATACTGCGGTAGGGATTGATGCGGCAGAATATATGTTAACTGCACAAGTTAGCTTACCGGACAATGCCAGAATGCTTAAAGATGATTTGAATGAGCCAACAACCAATATCGGTGATGGCAAAGTAGCGACAGTTATGGCGAGTATGTTGGTGCATGAGCTACCACAGCCAGTAAATATGTTTAAGGCTGTCTATAAATGGCTAAAACCAGGCGGGCGTTTTTGCATTATTGATTTGGTTCGCCAGCCATTAGAAGACTATTTAACGCATAAATACCCCAATGCAGAACTTTGGAATACTAATGTTTCACGCGATGATATTGAAGATGTGTTTGAACACTTCTTAGAGCATAATCGTTATCATGCGGATGATATTATTTTTATGTTGAAATCATTAGGATTCAAAATCATAGAAAACACACCACAACGCGGTGGGCGATTTGTTCGCATTGTGGTTGAAAAATAGGTTTACCCTGTGCTTAAAAAGAACAGATTTCCACAGGCCATGCCAAGCCTGATGTTTTATTTAAGTTCGTTAAATATCATGACTTTTCTGAGTAATTGAGAAGTCTTTTTAAACATTTATATACCTTATAATGCTCTCTTTCTGGCTTTCCCTTACTTTCTTTGCATCTCCAAAGAGGGAAAGCTTTATCACGTTAAATTCCTATTACTATCGCAATATATTTTCTGTTGTCTTTTTACCTTGTGCTTACAAAGCATAGATTGCCACAGGGCATGCCAGGCCTGGTAAATTCCATTATTAATCTGAGCAATAAGTTAAAGCCTGTCTACATCTTAATAGTAATTTACTATCGTACTGTTAGTAACAATCAATTTTATCTATAAATAAAAAATAGTTATAGTATGCACAAGTCATCAGAAACACGAACTGATGAAAACAATACTTAATAATTCAATGAGGAATTTAAAATGGAAAACCAAGAGCAAATCATTTCATTACCACGTTTGAACGAAGCGGCACCAGCATTTGATGCAGTTACAACTCACGGCCGTAAAACACTTGAAGATTACAAAGGTAAGTGGTTAATTCTTTTCTCCCACCCAGCTGACTTTACGCCAGTTTGTACCACTGAATTTATGGCGTTCCAAGAACGTAAACCTCAATTTGATGCAATGAACTGTGAGCTTTTAGGTCTTTCAATTGACTCTCACCACTCTCACATTGCTTGGGAACTAAATATTAAACAAAACTGGGGTATGGAGATCGAATTCCCGATTATTGCTGACCTAGACATGAAAGTAGCAACATCATACGGAATGGTTCACCCTGGTGCGGCAGATACTTCTGCAGTACGTGCAACCTTCATTATTGATGATAAAGGTGTATTACGTGCCATGATGTACTACCCAATGAGTAATGGTCGTTCAATGGATGAGTTTGTACGTCTTGTTAAAGCAATGCAAACTTCTGATGAGCATAAAGTGGCGACTCCAGCGGCTTGGCAGCCTGGTGATAAAGTGATTGTTCCACCAGCAGCAACAGCAGAAGAAGCTAAAGCACGTATGGCGTCTGATGACTATGATTGTGTTGATTTCTACTTCTGCACAAAATCAATCTAAGAAGCGTGCACCATATATACGGTTGATTCACTCCTAAATCAATCGTGTAATGAGTAGTAAGTAAAAGCCATCAAGATTTGTCTTGATGGCTTTTTTAGTATTTGGGTTTCATAATTTACCCTATACTCACAATATCGTCGGTCAGATAGGTTTACCAGGCCTGGCATGCCCTGTGGCAATCTATGCTTTGTAAGCACAGGGTAAAATCATTTATATTTCTTATTTTGTAATAATGAAATTCTTTAGCATTTCTAGTCTAATAAGCGTAAGCTGATTACCATCATTTATTAAAATCTAGTCAACTTCTTTAAGGAGACTTACCATGTCTGAGCAACGTCGTTCTGATCAAGCTAAATACATTCGTTTTTTTAATGAAATCGCCATTGAAGATATTCCATTAGTAGGTGGTAAAAACGCCTCATTGGGAGAGATGTATCAAGAACTCACTCCACAAGGCGTACCTATTCCTAATGGTTTTGCCATTACTGCCGAAGCCTATCGTTGGATATTGACCGAGAACAACCTTTGGCCTGAAATAACCCAACTTTTAGATGGTTTAAATCCGGAAAATTCTATTGATTTACAAAAACGTGGTGCTCAGCTTCGTGGATTAGTTTATGCGGCAAAACTACCTGATGACTTATATCAAGAGATGGTTGAAGCTTATGAGAAATTGCTTAAAGAATATGATGGTAATGCTTCTCTTGCAGTAAGAAGCTCGGCTACAGCAGAAGATTTGCCTACCGCTAGTTTTGCAGGCCAGCAAGACACCTATTTGAATATATCAGGTTTAGCCGCTTATATTGATGCATGCCGTCACTGTTTTGCGAGTTTGTTTACTGATAGGGCAATTCACTACCGAACTGATCAAGGATTTGACCACCTTGAAGTCGGTCTGTCGATTGGTGTGCAGATTATGGTGCGTTCTGATTTAGCCTCATCAGGTGTGATGTTTACCATCGATACTGAGACCGGTTTTGAAGATGTAATCTTAATTACTGGGGCTTATGGACTAGGTGAAAACGTGGTGCAGGGTGCAGTAGATCCTGATGAATTTTATGTGCATAAAACCACCTTTGAAAAAGGGTTTAGAAGTGTCTTTAAACGCCATTTAGGCACTAAAAAAATTAAGATGGTGTACGCCAGCGATGAAAACCGAAGAGAGCCGGTTCATAATATTCCTACGGGAATCTCTGAGCAGAAAAAATTCTGTATTAGCGATACTGAAGCCATTAAGTTAGCCGAATACGCACTTAAAATTGAAAAACATTATAGCGACCATGCCAATCAACATCGTCCCATGGATATTGAGTGGGCTAAGGATGGTCTTACTGGTGAACTGTTTATTGTGCAAGCTCGTCCAGAAACGGTCGCTTCGCAGCAAGCAGGTATGGTGTTAAAGCAATATCAGTTAACTGAAAAGCCTGCTGAAAGTTTGGTAATTGGTCGTTCTGTGGGGGCCAAAATTGCCTATGGTCGAGTGCGAGTGATTGAATCGGTTGAACATTTAAATGAGTTTAAAGCGGGTGAGGTGTTGGTTTCAGATATTACTACGCCAGATTGGGAACCGGTTATGAAAATTGCATCAGCCTTAGTGACTAATCGCGGTGGTCGAACCTGTCATGCCGCTATTATTTCTCGTGAGTTGGGAATCCCTGCGGTTGTCGGTACTGGCAAAGCAACCGAGTTAATGAAAACGGGTGAAATAGTGACCGTGAGTTGTGCCGAGGGTGATGAAGGCCATGTTTATAGAGGTCAGATACCGTTTGAAATCATTGAAACGGATTTGTCAGGTATTGAAAAACCGAAAACCAAAATATTAATGAATTTAGCCAACCCAGAAATGGCCTTTAGAGTAAATAAACTGCCAAACGATGGCCTGGGTTTGGCACGCATGGAATTTATTATTAACAATAAAATTCAAATTCATCCACAAGCGTTATTACAACCAGAACTGATTGAGAGTGAAGAAGATAAAGCTAAAATCAAACAGTTGACTGAGGGCTATAGTAGTGGCAAAGATTTCTTTATTCGTAAGTTGTCTGAGGGGATTGGAACTCTAGCGGCTGGATTTTATCCCAAACCGGTTGTGGTGAGGTTGTCGGATTTTAAATCGAATGAATATGCCAGTTTAATTGGTGGTAAAGCGTTTGAATTAAAAGAAGAAAATCCAATGATTGGCTTTAGAGGTGCGGCACGTTATAACGATGCCTCTTTTAAAGAAAGCTTTGCTATGGAGTGTGCAGCCTTAAAACATGTACGTGAAGTGATGGGGTTTGACAATATTATAATTATGATTCCATTTTGCCGCCGTCTTGAAGAAGCCAAAAAAGTGATTGATACCTTGGCTCATAACGGTTTGGTACGTGGTATTCATGGCTTAAAAATCTATATGATGTGTGAGATTCCAAACAATGTATTGTTGATTGACGAGTTCTCTGAATATTTTGATGGCTTCTCTATTGGAACCAATGATTTAGCACAATTAGTCTTGGGTGTTGATCGTGATTCTGCCAAGGTGGCTTACAATTATGATGAGCGAGATCCAGGCGTGAAAAAAATGGTGAAAATGGCCATAGAAGGAGCCAAACGCAATGGCAAGCACATAAGTTTATGCGGACAAGCGCCATCAGATTATCCAGAATTTGCCGAGTTTTTAGTAGAGCTTGGAATTGATGCCATGAGTTTAAATCCAGATTCGGTGTTATGTACCTTGCCAACGATTATTGCAGCGGAGAAGAGGTTTAGTAAACGTTAGTCAGTGGACAATAGTGTTTAGTATTGGTGATGCATTTTTAAAAATTCGGTCACCAATAACGAACGGTTAGATAGTCAGGACAATCGACTTATAGACCAATAACTAAAAAGCCTCAAAAGCATTTTGAATCCATTCGGGTTCAGTTTGCTGTGCGGTGTAACTGAGTACATCAAATCGCATAACCAGTTCTTGATATTGAGGATGTTTGAGCAGATAGTTTTGTGCACAGAGAATGATGTGTTGTTGCTTTTTGCTCGTTACGGTTTCAGAAGGGTGGCCGTAGGCGGTTTGTTTGCGGTATTTGACTTCAAAAAAGATTAATTGGGTTTCTTGATTAGCTTTTTTATACAGGCCAATTAAATCAATCTCTCCACCTTTGCAGTGAAAGTTTTCAGCTAGTATTTGAATGCCTTGATTGACTAACCAGTGTTTAGCTTGTTGCTCTTTTTGATGACCTATAGAGAACCAACTGGTTAGTTTTGACATGGTTTTGTCTCAGTTATTCGTAGTTTTTATTCGGTATCGGCATTTCTTATAGACTGATTTTGTTGATTTACGATTTTTACATCAACTGGCGGTGCTTCTTGTAATAAGCCTTTTTTGTCATATTTTGCCCAAACTAACTTCTGTTTAATTTGGTTGCCATCGAGACTTAAAATGCCTGTTTTGCCACTGGTTAAACAACCCCCGTTTTGCAGGTTTGCCATTTCCATAGTCACTTCAAAACTATCCCAACCAAAGGCTTCAAATGCTGAGTTTAGATCTGCAGGATCTAAAACGGCGGGATAGGTTAAGAAACTAACTTTGTTTAAATCACGATTAACCGCAATATCTTGAAAATTATTGGGGGTTAATTCATTGTCGCCATAAAGTGGTGTTTCAAGCTCAAAAAAGTCAAACTGTGGTCTAAATACAGCCATACGGTGTGCATTATCAAAGATAACAATTGCATCTAAATCTTCACGTGTACGTGGAAAAAAGCTTAATTTTTCACCTAATAACCATCGCAAATTGTTTTGACGTTCGTTGCTGTTATTCTCATGGATTAGCTGGCCTAGAGCTTCTCTTAACCTCGGATTTTGATCTGGATACATGCTGAGTTCAGCGTAATCATTGGCTTGATTCAGTATGTACTGCAATTCTTGAGCTTTAGAAAGAGAGTGTGTGTCGTTGTTGGTGAGAATGCCAATCCGTTTAAAGCCCGATTTATTAAAACGGCTTAACATTTGTGCACTTTGGTCTGCAGATTTAAAACTAAATTGAGTGATAGAACTATTCTCAACGGTGTTTAAGGCCAAAACTTGGTCATCTTGAAAGCTAGCAATTTGCTGAATAGCTTCTTTTCTAAGAGGGCCAATAATTCTATCAGCACCTTCTTCTTTAGCTCGATTATAGGTTGCTTCTACCTCTTCAAGATTACTGGTGTCGTAAAATTTTAGAGTAACGTCTTGGTCTGATGCAAAAAAGGCTTTCATAATTCCGCTACGAATTTGGTTGCCTACAAATTTATAACGTCCATCAAAGGGTAAAAGCACGGCTATTTGTTTAATCTGACCTTGTTTAGGTCTTTCTGCGATGAGTTTAGCCAGTAAGTTTTGATGGAATATGGCGTTTTCATCATAGGTATTTAGGTTCAATAGAGCGGTAGGGTAATCATAACGAGATGCATTAATAGTGGTGTATAAATCATTCCACGCTTGAACTTCTGGATTTTGGCTATTGGCTAATTGCTCTAAATTATTGGCAGATAAAGAACTTACAATTGTCCAGGCCTGGTCCTCAAGTTGAGCTTGAATCTCTGGTTTATTTGCTTGTTTATGCCAGAGCTGAGTGCTGTATATAAGATAGTCAGCCCATAACCCATTTACAGAAGCTTGGTTTCTTAGCGATTCTAGTTGCTCAATACTCAGATCTTTTGTGTCTTGGGTTACACTAATCGGTTTTGGTGTTATCGTCTCTGCTGCTTTAGACTGAACAGGTTTACTTGGCGGTGTTCCACAAGCCGATAGCCCCATTAATAGGGCGGAAACCATAAAAGTTTTGAGAGGCTTAGTAATGTAAAAAGGCGAGGTCTTTATCATTTTGATTTAGAATAACTTGTTTATTATGAATTGTTTTTGTGGATTATATCTTATATCTAAGTAAAGGTTGAGTAACCTTGCTTATTGATTACCACTCTGTTTTGTAGCTTTTTTCAAGAAAAAAGCTTGTTAATGAGACTAATTGTAACCAGTTAAAACCCATAGTAATACTTTAATTTTAAAGAAATAATCTCAAAATAACTTCATAGTAACTTTAGAGTAAAGTAAAACGTTAAAGTTCCACTAAAGATAAAAAGGTCGATATGAATCAGTATGCTAATAACCCCGTTTCAGGAACTCTATATGTAATAGCCACACCAATTGGTAATTTAAGCGATATTACCCGTAGAGCGACTGAAACATTAGAAAAAGTAGATTGGGTGGCCGCAGAAGATACTCGTCACAGCAAACCTTTATTGAATTCTTTAGGCATTAATCAAACTTTACTCAGTTTACATGAACACAATGAAGCCCAACGTACAGAACAGCTTTTAGAGAAATTATTGAATGGTGAAAATGGAGCGTTAATTTCAGATGCGGGCACCCCATTAATTAATGACCCAGGTTATTATTTGGTTAAGCGGTTACGTAAAGAAGGCGTTAATGTAGTGCCTATTCCTGGTCCAAGTGCGGTAATTACCGCACTGTGTGCGGCTGGTCTACCTACGGATCGTTTTACCTATGAAGGGTTTTTACCCGCCAGGTCAAGTAAACGTTTACTAGCATTAGAAAACTTGGTTAAAGAAACTCGTACTTTGGTGTTTTATGAGTCCCCACACCGTTTAATAGATTGTTTGCAAGATATGCAACAGACTTTTGGCGAACAAAGAGAGATTGTAGTAGCTCGTGAATTAACTAAAAAGTTTGAACAATTTGTTTCAGGTTCTTTACTAGAGGTGCTAACTTACTTTACTGAAAATAGTGATAAGGTACGTGGCGAGTTTGTATTGATGTTGGCAGGGGCTGAACTTAAAAACGATGAAGAATCTGCGGCGGCGATGGTTGAAACCGATAAGATGATTCAAGTGATGTTAAAACAATCTTTACCTGTAAAACAGATATCGGAAATGATTGCGGAGATAACGGGGGAAAAGAAAAAAGCGATTTACCAGAGAGTGCTGGAGTTCAAAGCACAGTAGAAACCTTAAAATAAGAGGCTTTTATTGATGGTGGTGATGCATTGATTTTTTAAGTGCTTTGGGGGCTGAGAAATCGATGTCTAGTACTTTATAGACAACCTCTAAAATACCAATTGGAGTAAAAGGTTTTTTAACCCAGGCTTTTACGCCTAATTCTTGAGCATCATCTTTGCATGTTTTACTACCTTCGGCACTCAGCATAATGCTAGGCGTTTGGGTGTTTTTACCCTGTTTTTTTGCCGCTTTCACCAGCTCAAAACCATGGTGCCCATTTTCCAACATGAGATCCACAATCATCAGGTCATAGCTTTTTTGCATAGTGTATAGAGTGGCTTCTGTAACTGTTGAAGCACTATCTACTTCTATTCCATCACTTTCTAAAGTCATTTTTAGTAATGCTCGTATGACTTTGGCGTCATCTAGAATAAGAATTTTTAGCATGCAACCTCTTGTAAGTGACTGGGATTGTTGATTGAGATGGGCTTAAGTATAGTGATGATTATCATAAATGCAAAGCTAAATTACTAGGCCTGGTAGTATTATTTTATAGATGTTTTGACGCTTTTAAAGCCTTAATAACATAAATATCATAACGGGTATTTGGGCTACTAACTTGGGCACTAGGTTGAATGTTATTGATAGGGCAAAAAACAGGAATAGCTCCTTTTGGACGCTTGACTACCACACGGTATTTGGCGGTTTGAAGTGCCGCGGCAAGTAAGTTTTCGCTATCGGTATCTGGCCCAACCAATTGCTGCAAGGCCTGCATCTCTTTTTTGGCGGCCGCCTTTTTCTTTTTTTCTGGATACATTGGATCCATATAAATCACATCAATATCGGGTTTTTGTTCCAGCAAATATTCGGCACTATCGGCATTGATTAAAGAAAGGTTGGCAATGCCGCTTGTTATCTCCGTGCTAAGTGTTTCAGTTGGGTTATTGGCTCTTTTCAGAGCATCATCTAATAATGCCGCTACAATCGGTGAGCGTTCTATCATCTGCACTTTAAAGCCTAGACTTGCCAATACATAACTATCGCCACCCATGCCTGCTGTTGCATCAATAATGTTGGGTAATCGGCTTGTGTTGTCATTTTCAATTTGCCCCATAGCTCTTACTAAAGGTTGGCCTTTACCGCCGCCAAACTGCAAGCGATGAGCTTTTTTGCCACTCAAAAAATCAATCGACACAGGGCCTTGTTTGTCTGAACACAAGCTAAGGTTGAGGGTTGGGTCTTTTTTGTTGCTAAGCCAATCTAACCAAAGAGGAGAGGTGGCGGCTTCATCACAGATTGGTAAATTTAGCTTGTAACTAAGATCTTTGGCTTTATCTGGATGGGTATTGGCAATACAGGGTTTAATATGAGAGTTGAGTTGTTCCATAATTTAATGCGTAATCCCGATCATGCTAATAATAATGGTGAAGCCAAGAGAGGCATTAATAAAACCGTACAAAGAAATGCTCCAATATAACCACCAATATTGCTGTTGGGTTTTTAAGTAATAAAAATAAGGAATCAACAAGATTAAACTATTAGCCATGGCGACCAGTAAAGCAATGCCATTATGCTGCATGTTTAACATGTCAGATAACAACATACTGGGAACAGAGCCAATAAAATAAGTGTACTGCCAAAAACTAATGTTTGCAGTAGGCAATAGAAAAGCAAAGCCAAACGCCCAAATAAAACTATAAAAAAGCGTTTTGTTTAGTGGGTTTTTATAAAAAGGCATTTTGGTTTGATTATTCATTTTCAATTGACTGTTGTGATGCATTGAATCGCTATCTTAAACCAAAACGCTTTTGGTAAATAGGATTCTAACTGAGTGTATATAAATATTATCTCGCCCAAAATGATTGTGTTGGATGCTCTCAATGGCTATAACTATTCACTTTATATTCATTTATTTATAGCCAAATGAGGGTGTACAATAATGGGTGTTTTATACTTTATGAACCTGGTTGCGAAAAGGCTTCCTAATTTAATTTAAGTTAAGTTAAGGCCTGCGAGTACCAATGAACCCTAAGACAATGAGTCATACTATTTATACAACATCTCATAAAACATCAGTGCTTTTACAAGGTCGAGTTTTTAATAAACGCGTGACTAATCTTGTCAAAAATTCTTTGATGGGCTTTTGGTTTATGTTGTTAATTACAGTGAGTTCAACGGCAACGGCTTCCCAATTAAGCCTTCAGCATGTTAGTTTGGATGGCCCAAATTGGCAGCATTTTGCAACATTGCACGATGCAGGTTTTTTGTTTGTAGATGAAAACTACCAACCTTTAAATGAAAAGAATGCTCAACAATTTTTTGTACCCGCCTCAACAACTAAGTTAATTACGGCTCTATTAAGTTTGCAACATTGGGGCGAAAAGCATCGTTTTAAAACAGAATTTTATTTGCAAAAACAGACTGACTCTTTACCCACCTTAATTGTGAAAGGGTATGGCGATCCATTTTTGGTATCAGAAGAGTTGCAACTACTTGCTAAAAATTTAGCCACGCATCTTAATGACTTGGGTGTTAAGCAATTGGCAGGCATTCAAATTGACAGTAGTTATTATTTACCAGGCCTGGTTATGCCAGGAACCGGCGAGAGCGATAACCCGTATGACGCCATTCCTGCGGCTGTTGCCGCAAACTTTAATAGTATTTATATTCACAAAAATGCTGGCGTTTTAACTTCAGCTGAGCCACAAACTCCACTGACCCCTGCAGGTTTGACTATAGCTAAAACGATTAAGCATTACCCAAAATCAAACAATAAAAGGGTTAATTTAGGAAATGATGCACAGCTGAATGAGCAATATTTTGCAGAGCTTTTAGCGACCTTTTTAGGTCAACATAAGATTACGGTAGGTAAACAAATCTTATTTAAACCAATGCAGCCAAATCAAACGGCTTCAATTCAAAAAGTATATACACATTTAAATAGTAAAGATTTAGCTGAAATCATTAAACCGATGATGAAGTATTCCACCAATTTTATTGCCAATCAGCTGGCGTTAAATTTAGGTGCAGAATTGTTTGGTGGTCCAGCTACGCAACAAAAAGTACAAAAGGCTTATCAACAGCTGCTTTCAAAACAATTTAATTGGCAAGCATTTCATGTTGAAGATGGTGCAGGGCTTTCTAGAAATAATCGTTTAGCACCGAGCCAGTTGGTTGATGTGTTAGAAGCATTTACCCCATGGAAAAAGCTTCTACCTCAAATTGAAAAAAGTGTGTTTGCAAAGTCAGGAACATTAATTGGAGTAAGTACTTTGGCAGGCTACGTCCAGAAGCAAGAAAAATTTTTACCTTTTGCGATTATGATTAATCAAAAAGTACCTTTCAGATTTAGAAATAAATTGGCAAAAGAACTGGCACAGGCTTACTAGTTTTTTGTTCAGCATACGAATCTTACCCTATGCTCATAATGTAAAGTCGTCCACAGGAAATACCAGGCCTGGTAAGTTTTAATATAAGACCTCTGCATGAGTCATCACCTAAAGAAAAAGTTATAAAATTTAGTGATTTTCGATTCTTTGTCGAGTTCAATACTACGAGTAAAAACCTCTATTTTTTATCTAATATCAATAATTTACCAGGCCTGGTTAGGCTTTTACTTGAATCGTAAATCCATTATTCGCCTTTTCAGATATATTGCTGTACTATACGCACTCTAAAAAGTGGGTCGGACAACCGCGGGAGAGTTTACTCTTCGGAGGAAAGTCCGGGCACCATAGAGCAGGATTCCAGCTAACGGCTGGGCAGTGAAAGCTGACGGATAGTGCAGCAGAAAATATACCGCCGATGGCTCTTCGGAGATCAGGTAAGGTTGAAATGGTGCGGTAAGAGCGCACCGCGCTTTTGGTAACAGAAGTGGCAGTGAAAACCCAATCCGGTGCAAGACCAAATAGGAAAACACCGTATCAAGCGTGCTTGGTACAACCTGCTGCTCGCAGGAGTTTTCGGGTAGGTTGCTTGAGGCTAGCAGTGATGTTTAGTCCAGATGAATGGTTGTCACTCGCAAGAGTACAGAACCCGGCTTATAGACCCACTTTTTTCTTTTCCCAAGAGCATCTCTTGTAATGACCAATATCTCTATTGTATTACGTAAATCTCAAAACACTCTATATCTTTGAAAAGTACTTTTTTAAATAGGCTCTTTAGATTTTGATTAAGAATATTTGTTTGATGTAATCATTTTTTACGAATGTCTTTACGTAACTCTCTAATTGATTGCATCTTTTTGTCTTTTAAAAAATCTATACAGCTTTTATAGGTTTTTGGTTTAAGGAGCGGTTTGTTGTGTTTGACTAATTTTATTGCTTGATAAATGTCATGAAACTTTCCTAGCTGAGTTTGTATGAGTTTTGCTAATGCAATGGATTTCTTTTCTTCTGGGTAAAAACGTTCGAGTTGATAATGTAAACGTTTAGTTACCAAGCGTATTTTATGAAGTTGCTTGTCTTCTAAATCAAGTAACTGTAATTCTCTAACCACTTTTTTTAGTCGTTTATCAATGTCGTTTAATGGCATTTGATGACGGCTTAAATCTGCTTTAATTTCTTGTTTAGTTGATGGGGTGTGTGTCTGATTTAGATCGCCAATCAATTCATCACTAAGCAAACTCTTAAATTCATGGTTCATATCCGCTCTAGTATTGTGAAGTGTAAGGTGAACTTCTTTTAAATCAGCTTGCAGCTTTTTGGGAAAAATAGGAAGGGTTTCATTTATAAAAACGTCTAGATCCCGTATTTTATTACTAGACTGAATAAGTTTTTTTAAGCTAGCTGTTAGAGTTTCATTAGGGTTTATTAGTGTGATTAATTTACGAGCGGAAACTCTTAAATCATGCAGAACTTTAACTTGTTTGGAATCGTCATCAGGTAGTTCGATATAACGCGTAAGGATATGATTTAATTTTTCTAAATGGGTTTTCATAATAATAGAAAGTTCTTAAAAAGTGAAACACCTATTGTGCAGACAATGTCTTTTTGAAATTTTAAATATTTATTAAACTGTACCAAAAATCAAATTAGGCTCTATTTAGTTTTACCTATTAATAATATACTTGATAATATTTATTCGATACTACTATTTACGTATAATGTATGTCTGTGTTTTTAGTTTGGGAGTAAGTTAATGCGAATACAAGGAAAAATAGTCTCTTGGAATCATAAAAAGGGATTTGGATTTGTGAAGCCATTGAATGGACATAAAGAAGTCTTTATTCATATCAAAGAGTTCAATTGGAAGCCAGAAATTGGTCAAACAATTAGCTTTATTCATGCAAAAGATATTAAAGGAAGAGATTGTGGCAAGGCGGCCATGTTATGTGGTGAATTTTTACCCTATGAAAAATCTTCTTCAGGTTCAATCTTTAATACTGCGATCGCTTTAATATCATTAGTAGCAATCAGTTTGTACTCGCTAATACAAATATCAAATTACTGGATACCTATTGGATATTTAGTAATCAGCTTATTGACGTTTATTGTCTATTGGATTGATAAATCTGCGGCTCAAAGCGGTAGTTGGCGAACGTCTGAAAACACTTTACATCTATTGGCTTTAATTGGCGGTTGGCCAGGTGCGATGGTGGCACAACAAAAATTAAGGCATAAAACTCAAAAACAACCATTCCGTTCAATTTTTTGGATAACCGTTATTGCTAATCTAGGTGGTTTGTACTGGCTTTCTACTCAAACTCAGTTTGCTTTTATTTAACTTTAGTTTGCTACGATACTATTTACTGCTTTTCTAAATGATAAAAAGTATTTTTGCTAGCTAAGCTTGCAATGCTTATAAAACAGGCAAATTTCTTTACTCATTTTTACAAACCACTTCTTAGCTCGACTCGTCTCATTTCTTAAAAAAGGTCAAAATTTCCACTTTTTTTAATTTTTTTTAAAAAAAAGGAAAAAATCCCCACTTCCTTTAAAAAAATATTTTTATATATTTGTTAATACTATATGTTGTGTTTAATTTTTTCTGCTTTCATATATATGGCTTTAAGGATGGTTATGAAAGGCTATGTAATTTTACCAATGTAAAGACAGAATGTTGTTGTCCGTAGTTAAAATAACTTTTTTATAAGTTTTATAACTTATTGATAAATATAGATAAAAATTTTATGTAAAATATTTTCGTATTCTTCTAAATGCTCCGTAAGTTGTTGTCAGTAAATAGAATTTACCTTTTTAAGCGGTTGACAGTGGCGTCAAAACTCCATATAGTGGCACCAAGTGGGGCAAAGTGGTGAAAAGTGGTAAAAATGCTTTTTTTTAGAGGAATCAATTCGGTCAGCATCGATACTAAGGGAAGAATGGCTATCCCTAAGAAGTATCGTGAGTCAATTGCTGACGCAAGTGATAACCAATTGGTTGCCACGATTGATTTACACAGTCCATGTTTATTGATTTATACCCTAGACGAATGGGAAATCATTGAACGCAAATTAATGTCATTACCAAACGTTGATCCACAGGCGAGATTGTACCAGCGTTTGCTATTGGGTCATGCATCTGAGATGGAAATAGATTCACAAGGTCGTGTTTTGTTACCGAGCTTGTTGAGAGAGCATGCCAATATTGATAAGCCGGCCATATTGTTAGGCCAGGGTAATAAGTTTGAATTGTGGTCGCAAGAAGCTTGGGATAATAGTCGCCCAGAAATGTTGGATACGGCGATGTCAAACGAGATTTCAGAATCACTTGCAAGCTTAAGTTTGTAATTTAGAATTCACAATACAAGTTACTTAGACCAAAACAAGGGTGCAGCGTGGATTCACAAGAAACACATTTTTCAGTTCTTTTAAATGAATCTTTAGATGGGCTCAATATAAAACCAAATGGAATTTATATTGACGGCACATTTGGACGAGGTGGTCATAGCTCGGCGTTGTTAAAACGATTAGGTGAAAATGGGCGGTTGATTGCGATAGATCAAGACCCCGAAGCCATAGAGTACGCAAACACACATTTTAAAGATAAGCGTTTTGAAATTCAGTACGGCAGTTTTGAAAATGTTAAGCAGTATTGTGAAGAACGTGGTTTGGTTGGCATGGTAGATGGGCTGCTTTTAGATTTAGGCGTTTCGTCACCACAGTTAGATGATGCTGATCGCGGTTTCAGTTTTATGCGTGAAGGGCCTCTTGATATGCGAATGAATCCTGAAGAAGGGTTAAGTGCAAAAGAGTGGTTAAAACAAGTTGATGAAAAAACCTTAAAGTTGGTTTTACAAAATTACGGCGAAGAACGATTTTCTGGCCGTATTGCTCGAGAGATAAAAGAAGCCTCTGAGCGAGATGAATTACAAACAACATTGGATTTGGCTAAGTTAGTACAAAGAGTATCGCCAAAGACAGAAAAAAATAAACATCCTGCAACTAGAACGTTTCAAGCAATTCGTATTGCGGTAAATCGTGAGTTGGATGTATTAAAGAATGTATTGGAATCTTCAATGGAGATTCTAGCACCAGGAGGAAGGCTTTCAGTTATTAGCTTTCACTCGCTAGAAGATCGAATAGTTAAAGTATTTATTCGAGATCAATCGAGGATTCGAGATCTGTTTCCTGATTCACCGATTCAGTTAGAAGTTATTGAGCCGGTGTTGAAGAAAGTAGGAAAGCCTGTCTTTCCTAGCACAGAGGAGTGCAAGCAAAACTCAAGATCACGAAGTGCGGTATTGAGAATTGCAGAAAAAATTTAACCTGACTTAAGAAGTCATTGTTAAATCAAAAAAAGTTTGTTTACTGTTTATCATGCTGATTAAGGGGAATCGTCGCCATGAATTTTGTAGGAAAAGAAGTTACACCAGTTCGGACACCTGGTATGCCGGTCATTAAAGTTATTGGCTTAGGCGGGGGCGGCGGTAACGCCGTTGATTATATGGTACGCTCAAACGTGAAGGGCGTTGAGTTTATGTGCGCAAACACAGATGCTCAAGCATTAGAAAGTGCTTCAGTAGACACTTGCATTCAATTAGGTGCGGGTGGATTAGGTGCGGGTGCAGATCCTGAGCGTGGTAGACAAGCTGCTAAAGATGATATTGATGCAGTAAAAGAACAGCTTAGAGATGCCGATATGGTATTTATTACAGCTGGTATGGGTGGTGGAACAGGAACAGGTTCTGCCCCAGTAGTAGCACAAGCTGCACGTGAGATGGGTATTCTTACTGTAGGTGTTGTGAGTAAGCCTTTTGGTTTTGAACGTCGCAACCACATTGCAGAAGCCGGTATTGCTGAGCTTCAAGAACACGTTGATTCATTAATCACGGTTCCAAATGATAAATTATTAAAAGTACTAGGTCGTGACTTTGTATTAGCTAAGGCATTTGATTACGCTAACGAAGTACTATTTGGTGCTGTTCAAGGGATTTCTGAGCTTGTAACTCGCCCAGGTATGATTAACGTGGATTTTGAAGATTTACGTACTGTTATGGGTGAACGTGGCATGGCAATGATGGGTGTGGGTCACGCTACTGGTGAAGACCGAGCCATCAAAGCGGCCGAAAAAGCCATTGCTAACCCTCTGTTAGAAGATATCTCAGTTTCTGGTGCTCGTGGTCTTTTAGTTAACATTACAAGTGGTCTTGACTTCACTTTAGGTGAGTTTAATGAAGTAGGTGATGTTATTGATCAGGTTGCAGCGGCTGATGCTCGTGTAATTATTGGTACATCGGTTGATGAATCTATGACAGATGAAATTCGTGTTACTGTTGTAGCAACGGGGCTTTCTTCTGCACTAGATGCAAATGGTAAGCCAGAAACGGTTAAGCCAAACTTACAAGCGGTTAAAGCAAACCAAGAAGCTAAACAAGCGGCAGCAGCAGTTGTTGAAGAAGCTCCTAAAGCGGTAAATGAAAATTCTATGCCTGCGGCAGCAGCAATGACTCAACCTGATTTATTGTCGACTGAGCCAGAAGTTGTACGTCCTAAAATGGCCGTAAATGGTAGTATGGCTGGAAGTATGGAAAGCTCTAATTATTTAGATATTCCTGCTTTCTTAAGACGCCAAGCAGACTAATTTCGTTTAATTTGAGCGTTTGTCCAACGGTCATAAAACGAAGTTAAGTCAAGCATTGACATGTCGGGTTCTCGATATGCATGATAGGTTCCCAGAGCCCACTCACTTAAAGAATTTTAAGTGGCGTGGGTTTTTTCTATTTATTTTAGTCACTCTTGTTTGTGCAAGTTTGCTGGCTATTGTTCATGTACAACATAAAATTCGTAATATTGAATCCCGCTATTATCAATCTTTACAACAATCCCTAGTTGCAAAAGAAGAATGGGGGCGTTTGATGTTAGAGAAAAAACACCTTACCTCTCCAAATATGGTTGAACAAATTGCTAAACAGCAATTGGGCATGACCTTAGATAAAGAGCACTTTCAATACCTGTATGTTGAGCCGGCCTTTCCTAATGTAGAAAATATCAATAACCAAACTGAAGAGGCTGAGCAAGTTGAACATTAAACGTGATTCTGTTGTTTATGCCTTAATATTTTTAGGTTTTGTGGCAATTGGTGTACGAGCTTTTTATGTTCAAGTCATTAAAACTGATTTTTTACAGGCAGAAGGTGATAAACGTCAAATTCGTACCATCGCTATTCCCGCTCCAAGAGGTGAGATTTATGACCGAAATGGTAGTTTATTAGCGTTAAGTACGCCAATGGCTTCAGTGTGGGTTGATCCAAAAGAGGTCATTAAACATGAACAAAACTATTTGGCTTTTCTTGATTTACTTGGCTTAAGCGATTCAGAGTTAACTGCTTTGGGTAAACAAAATCGCTATAAAAAACTCAGTTTTATTAAGCAAGTAACCGATAAAAATATCATTGATGAATTAGCAAAATTAGAGTTGCCTGGTACTTATACCAAATATGTTGGTCTAAGTTATGACACACCAACTAATCATGTTGAGGTAAATAAAGTACTGCCTTCAATTTGGGTCGATATGCGTTTAATTAATCGTTATCGTTATACACCATCAAGATTGGCTCAAGCCTTAGGTAAAGATCGTTTAGAAATTACCTCAAAAATTTACAAACACCCTAAGCGACGTTTTCTTTATCTGCAAAGAAGTTTACAGCCTAATGTTGCACAAAAAATTGAAGATATGCATTTAACTGGCGTGTATACCCAAGGCGAATATCGTCGTTATTACCCAGCAGGAGAAAGTAGTGCTAATTTACTTGGGTTTACTAATATTGACGATAAAGGCCAAGAGGGAATTGAGTTAGCTTATAACAGTTGGTTAGAAGGCGTTCCAGGTAAAAAACAAGTGGTAAAAGACCGAGCAGGGCATGTAGTCGACTTTATTAAAGACGTTAAAGCCGCGAAGCCTGGTAAATCCATGACCTTGAGTATTGATCAAAATATTCAGTACTTTGCTTACCGTGCTCTTAAAAAAGTAATGATTGAACATCAGGCTAAATCTGCTAGCACTGTCATTCTAGATGCTAAAACAGGTGAGATATTAGCGATGGTGAGCTTGCCTAGTTTTAACCCTAATGATCCAAGCCAAAGGAAGGGTATTGGTATAAAAAACCGAGCGATTACTGATTTAATGGAACCCGGTTCAACCATGAAACCTTTTACCATTGTTAAAGCATTGGATGAAGGCGTTATTACCACTGAAACTAAAATTGACACTCGTCCAGGTTCTATTCGTATTCAAGGGAACCGAATTACCGATACTCACGATCATGGGATAATCACTCCATTAGAAGTAATTCAAAAATCCAGTAACGTTGGGGCTTCTAAAATTGCTTTTAAACTTACCCCAGAACAGCAACGTGGTTTTTGGGCTGAGATAGGTATTGGTCAAGAAAGCGGCTTGTTTTTACCTGGTGAAGCAATGGGGTATTTAAAACCTGCGGACCAGTGGCAAAAAATAGATCAAGCATCTACCTCTTTTGGTTATGGTTTTAACACCAATTTATTAGATTTAGCTCACGCTTACTTATTGTTTGCAAATAAAGGTGAGATGTTGCCTCTGAGTTTAATTAAATTAAACAAACCTCCTGTGGGTAAACAGTTGGTAAAACCTGAAATGGCTAAAGAAGTTTTAGAGATGATGGAAACCGTTGTTGCCAAAGGGGGCACCGCCCCTAAAGCACAAATTCCAGGTTACCGGGTTGCGGGTAAAACGGGTACGGTTCATAAAACCAATAAAGGAGGTGGGTATGAAAAAAATACCTACCTATCTTTATTTGCAGGCATTGTTCCGGTTTCTGACCCAGATATGGTGATGATTGTGACTGTAAATGAACCGAGTAGAGGTATTTATTACGGCGGTGCGGTTGCTGCTCCTGCTTTTAAAGAGGTGATGCAAGAGGCGTTACGTTTAAGAAATGTGCCACCAGATGAAATAGCGGTGGGACATTAATATGGCGAGTTTTTGTTTATGAGTCAGCCAAGATTTAACGGTAAAACGGTGTTGGATATTGCTGAGTTTTTAAGCAAAGCTTCAGCGTATTTTGAATTTACCAGGCCTGGTAAATTTGATTTACAAAATTCACAAAACAGTATTATCAATATCTCGTTAGATTCGAGACAGATCACTCAAAATGATTTGTTTTTTGCAGTACAAGGTGAAACTAGGCACGGTATTGATTTCTTAGCCAATGTTTTAGATAAATTACCAGGCCTGGTAATTTGCGATAGAGAATTAACAGAACAAGAGAACACACTATTACATGAAAGTGATTCAATTTGTGAAGTTTGGATTGTTGAAGATATAAGTCAGTTTATTGGTGATTTTGCTTCATGGTTTTATAACTATCCTAGTCAAAATATTAAAGTGGTAGGTATCACTGGCACCAACGGTAAAACATCCACCGCGTTTTATACTGGGCAATTGCTAAAAAGTTTTGGCAAAAAAGTCGCTTTAATAGGTACGTTAGGCAATGGGCCAATTGATGCCATACAGCAATCTACCAACACCACGCCAGAAAGTGTGACGGTGCATCGTTTATTGCATGAGTTTTATCAACAAGGTGTTGAGTGGGTCATTATGGAGGTCTCATCTCACGGTTTGTGTTTAGGACGTATTCAAGGCGTGTCTTTTCAAACTGTGGCTCTTACTCAGGTGACTCGTGATCATATTGATTTTCATGGCACGGAAGAGGCTTACCAACAAGCAAAAGCCAAATTGTTTAGCGATTATAAAACTCAAAACCAAGTACTCAATATGGATGATTCATTGGGTGAGCAATTATGTGTCGATGCTAAAGCTAATCATGAAACAGGTGTTTGGTGTTATAACGCCAATGCAGAAAATTTAGATCGCTCAGCTGATTTAGTCTGCACAGAGAGTCATTTAAATCCTGAAGGTATTGTTTTTGATGCTCAGTTAAAAGAGCAAGCCTCAGTTAAAGGTGTTCAATTACCATTAATGGGATTGTTTAATTTAGAAAATGTTTTTTGTGCCTGCTCGATTTTATTGGTAAATGATTTCAATGCAAAACAGCTATTTAATCATTTAAGCACTCTCACATCAGTTGCCGGGCGTATGCAAATATTGGCTAAGTCAACTGAGTCAACCAAGTCACCAACCATTATTTTAGATTTTGCCCATACGCCCGATGCTTTACAGCAAATTTTAATGGCGATTAAGGCTCATCTAAAAGATTCTGCGGGCAAACTTACGGTGGTGTTTGGTTGTGGCGGTAACCGTGATCAAGGTAAGCGACCTTTAATGGGAAAAATTGCAGAAAACTTAGCGGATAAGGTGATGTTAACCAGTGATAATCCGCGTGATGAAGAGCCGCAACAGATTTTGCTAGATATAGTAAACGGCCTTAGCCAGCCACAAAAAGCGGCAAAAGAATTGGATAGACAACAAGCGATTTTAAGCGTTTTAAACAGTGTAACTGCAGACGATATTGTGGTTATTGCGGGTAAAGGGCATGAAAACTATCAAGAGATTAAAGGTCAAAAAATCTCATACAGTGATGCCAATGTCGTAAATGGCTGGCTCAATACATTGCAACGTAAAACAGGCAAAGAGCCAAAAACTTTATGAGCCTAAAAAACAGTAAGCATCCAGAAAACGCCGAGCAACTGGTGGCAACTTTACAAGCACAAATAGATACGAATAGTGATGCAGGTCCTTACAAACAAAAGGAATTGAATATGTTTTCTTGGACGTTAGAACAACTTTGCGAAAGTACTGATGGCGATAGAATTGGGCCTATTTCAGATTTAGTAGAATTTACCTCTATTAGTACCGATACCCGAACTCTAGAACCGGGAGCTTTATATATTGCCATTAAAGGTGAAAACTTTGATGGCCATGATTTTATTGATAAAGCGGTTCAACAAGGTGCGGTTGCAGTTTTAGTCTCTGAAGATGTTGAGAGTATTGTGCCAGGTGTACAAGTAGACGACACTCGAATCGCATTGGGGGCTTTTGCTCGCTGGCATCGTTTGCAAATGCCAGTTAAAACCTTGATTGCCGTAACGGGCAGTAATGGTAAAACCACGACTAAAACTCTATTACAAAATATCTTTAGTCGCGTCGGCAGTACCTTGGCGACATTTGGTAATTTAAACAATGACTTAGGTGTTCCAAGAACCTTATTAAATTTACGCCCTGAACACGAGTTTGCCATTATTGAAATGGGAGCGAATCATTTACATGAAATTCGCTATTTAACCCATTTAGCCTTGCCGGATATCGCTCTGCTGAATAATGCATCAGGAGCCCACCTAGAAGGGTTTGGCAGTTTACAAGGTATTATCAATACCAAGGGTGAAATTTTTGAAGGGCTGAATAAAATACCTGGTCGTAAACCGGGTACCGCCATCATTAATACAGATTCACCAGGGTATGAAGATTGGTTAACCAGCTTAGAGAATTTAGGCGTTCAAAATATTATCTCTTTTGGTACTAAAGAGACCGCTAAAATCAAGGTATCTGACTTTGAAGTCGTTAATACCGAAAAGGTTAACTTAGAAGAAACGAACGTAGAAGTGAATAATGAAAAAGTCTCGGCAATCAGTTTTAGATTAGTGGTGAATGTTTTAGAGATAAAAGCGGCAAGTTATTCGGTTGAAATGCCTGTATTGGGCTTTCATAACGCGATGAATGCAGCGGGTTGTTTAGCGGTTGCCTTGGCGGCTGGGTTAAAGTGGAACCAGATTCAACCAGGCCTGGTAAGTTTTACAGGGGTTTCTGGAAGATTACAAAAAACCAGAATAAGTAATGGTTGGTTAATCGATGACAGTTATAATGCCAACCCAGAATCCGTTAAGGCAGGAATTGATGCCTTAGTCTCTTTACCAGGCCAGGCAACTCTGTGTCTGGGAGCAATGGCGGAAATTGGCGAAACCTCTCAACAGGCACATCAGGATATTGCTGAATATGCTAAAAAAAGAGGGGTTAAAAACCTCTATGTTTATGGTCAAGATACCAAGACAATGCCACAGGTATTTGGAGAAAACGCATTTTACTTTGAAACACACGATCTACTCGCACAATCGTTATTAAAAGAGTTGCACGATTGTGAAGAACAAAAACAAACAATGAACGTTTTGGTGAAAGGTTCTAGAAGTGCCAAGATGGAAAAAGTGGTTGAACAGGTGCTAGCGGCACAATAGTGAAAATCACCATAGCAAAAACATAATGACTCGTGCATAAAATACAGATGCATCAAATGCAAGCTCATAGATGACAAAGCAAAGGGAATAGCAATATGCTTATTTATTTAACAGAATATTTACAACAATATATCTCAGGTTTTGGTGTGTTTAGCTACATCACCATGCGAGCCATAATGAGTGTATTAACTGCTTTGATTTTGTCATTTATGGTCGGCCCAGCCATGATTCGTTGGTTAACACGATTAAAAGTGGGGCAAGCGATTCGTCAAGATGGCCCACAAACCCACTTAATCAAAGCTGGTACACCGACAATGGGTGGCACCATGATCCTGTTTTCTGTTGCCATGGCCGTGATTTTATGGGGTAACTTAACTAACCACTATTTATTGGTTGTAACTTTATCAATGCTTGGTTTTGGGGTTATTGGCTTTATTGATGATTATAAAAAAGTGGTTTACAAAGACCCAAATGGAATGCGTGCTCGTACTAAATATTTATGGCAGTCTATTATTGGTTTTGCAACCGCTTACGCTCTATTTGCTTTGGCCACGGTTCCCGCCGAAAGTGATTTATTAATTCCTTATATGAAAGATACGGTTATTCACCTAGGTGCCTGGACCATTGTATTAAGTTATTTTGTGATTGTGGGTACCTCAAATGCGGTGAATTTAACTGATGGATTAGACGGTTTGGCGATTATGCCAACGGTTATGATTTCTGGTGCTTTAGGGGTGTTTGCTTATTTGTCAGGTCATGTCTATTTTTCTGCTTACTTAAATATTCCTTATATACCTGGTGTAGGGGAGTTAACCATTTTAGCCGCCGCCTTAGTAGGAGCAGGTTTAGGGTTTTTATGGTTCAACGCACATCCCGCCCAAGTGTTTATGGGTGATGTAGGTTCATTAGCGATAGGTGCTGTTTTAGGCGGTATGGCTGTTGCGGTAAAACAAGAGTTAGTGTTATTTATTATGGGTGGGATTTTTGTAGCTGAAACCGTATCGGTTATTTTGCAAGTAGGCTCATTTAAATTACGCGGCAAACGTATCTTTTTAATGGCTCCGCTGCATCATCACTATGAACAAAAGGGCTGGCATGAGTCACAAGTTATCGTGCGTTTTTGGGTAATTACCATTATTTTAGTATTGATTGGATTAGCGAGTTTAAAACTGCGTTAATAGAAAAATATCAGCTTATAGAGAGTTTTGTAGATGTATTTAGTAGCCGGCTTAGGGGTAACAGGTCAATCGGTATTGCGTTATTTTCAAACGCAGGGTGAGCCTTGTTTAGCATTTGATACCCGAGTAGATTTTGATGTGTCAGAGCTGCAAAAACAGTTTCCAGAGGTGCAATTTGCATTAGGTGAAATTCCAAATTCTTGGCTTAAGAAATTTGAGTTTGTTGTTCTTAGCCCTGGCATTGCAAAATCTGAGCCTTGGGTAACAGCACTGCAAAAAATCGAAAAACAGATTATTGGTGATATTGAGCTATTTTCGCGAGCTGTTGGGGTTCCTGTCATTGCTATTACAGGCTCAAATGGTAAAAGTACGGTCACTACGCTAACCGGTCTAGTGTTGCAAGAGGCAGGATATAGCGTTGGAGTAGGCGGTAATATTGGACAACCCGCTCTTGATTTATTAATTGATGATAATGAATATGACGTTTATGTTCTTGAGTTATCAAGTTTTCAGTTAGAGACAACCTATTCATTAGCAACCATTTCTGCCACGGTGCTTAATATTTCTGAAGATCATATGGATCGTTATCAAGCTATTGAAGACTATATCCATGCAAAAACCAAAGTGTTTGCAGAAACAGATTTAGCGGTTATTCCAAAAGATTCTGGGCTTGAAGCCTTGATTCACAACGGGGATGTTGCCCGTTTTTGTTTGCAAGACGGCTGTATTGAAAGCGATATGGATTATGGCGTGATTTATCAAAATAACCAGGCCTGGTTAGGTCATGGAGCCCATCCACAAGTGCCCGTTTCTTGTATGAAAATGCAAGGTATGCACCATCAGTTAAATGCGTTAGCCATGCTTGCTCTATGCCGACCTTTTAATGTAGAAAACCAGCATTTTGAAAACGTCTTAAGCTCTTTTTCAGGTCTGCCACATAGAACAGAATTGGTTGAAGTTGCTCATCATATTAGTTGGGTGAATGATTCAAAAGGCACTAATGTTGGAGCAACAGTTACCGCGATTCAAAGTATTGGTGAACAGGCAAGACAGGCAAAAGGCCAACTAATTTTGATTGCCGGTGGTGTAGGAAAAGACGCAGATTTTTCTGGCCTAAAACAGCCTGTTGAAACCTATTGTAAACAAGTGATTTTACTTGGCAGAGACCAAGATATTATTGCTAACGCTATCAGCAAAGCGGGGCAGTATTCAGTTAATGATGTACAAATAACTAAAGTAGAAGATTTAGCCTCAGCAGTGGCCATTGCGTTAGAAAATGCCGTACCAAATGATTATGTTTTATTCTCTCCAGCGTGTGCCAGTTTTGACCAATATGCTAATTACGTTAAACGCGGTGAGCATTTTGTTGAGTTAGTGCACCAAGCCTGTAATGTTATACATATTAATGAACAGGTGGAGATTAATGAACAAGCTGATATTAATTAAACAAATATTAACTAAACAAATATTAACTAAACAAGAATTACCAGGCCTGGTAAAAGAGTAAATAACACCTATGAAAGCCTTTATTCACAATTTACAACAGCAAAATAAAGCGTGGCCAATGGATTTTTGGCTATTAGGTTTTGTCGTAATATTGGCAGTAACGGGTCTAACCATGGTGGCCTCTAGCTCGGTAGCGATAAGTCAAACGCGCTTTGGAAACCCAGATCACTATTTTATAAGACAGCTGATGTCTATGGGTTTAGGTGCGGTAGCCGCATATATCTTTTTTCAAATTCCACTGGCTTTTTGGGAGAAACATCGCGGTAAAATCTTTTTGCTTGCCATTTTTTTACTGGTAGCGGTTTTATTAGTTGGACGTGAAATCAACGGGAGTAAACGTTGGTTACCACTTGTCTTTATGAACTTTCAGCCATCTGAATTTATGAAATTGGCCATCGTGCTTTTTATGGCTGGTTACTTAGATCGTCACTCTTCAGCAGTTAAAGAAGAGTTTAGTGCGGTTATTCGTTTAGCTTTGCCATTTGGTTTAATGGCCATATTACTGTTAATGGAGCCTGATTACGGAAGCACCTTTGTAATTGCGGTCATTATTACGGGTATGTTGTTAATTGCAGGTGCTCCGTGGCGTTATTTTGTGCTAACGGTTTTACCTATGGTTACTATCTTAGTCGCTTTGGTTGTCACCTCCAAATACCGAATGGCCAGGGTAAGTAGCTTTTTGGATCCCTGGCAAGATCCATTTGGAGCAGGTTATCAATTAACTCAAGCCTTAATTGCTTCTGGTAGTGGCGAATGGTTTGGTGCCGGACTTGGAGCCAGCGTGCAAAAACTGCTTTATTTACCTGATGCACATACGGATTTTTTGTTTTCTATTTTTGCTGAAGAATTTGGTTTTGTTGGCGTGATATTTTTGGTAATACTGTATTTAAGTATTTTATATCGCTTATTCCGAATTGGTCGAAAAGGCATTGAAGCCAACCATTTCTTTGGCGGTATGGTGGCTTATGGTATTGGGATTTGGATTATTTTGCAGGCTGGCATCAATATGGGGGTTAATCTTGGGGCCTTTCCAACCAAAGGTTTAACCTTACCTTTTATGAGTTATGGTGGCAGTAGTGTGTTGTTGCTTAGTATCGCTTTGGCAGTGGTGTTTAGAGTAGATTATGAAACGCGTTATCATCCAAGAGAGCCAAAAGAAGAGGTTGAAGATGAAAATGAAACCGAACAGCCAAAACAGAACCATCGTAAAAGCAGACGCAAAGTCTCACCATCACGCGGTATAGCAGGTAGTTAAGTTTAGGCTTAATCATTTGCTGAACGACATGACGTTAAAGTGAAATCAAAACATGCATCAAAATATGTGTTATTCAGTCTTTATAAATTCAAATTTGAGTTAGCAACGGTAAACTTAAATTGAGCAGATTTTAATCCATTAAATTCCTTAAATTTCATCTCAAAATATTAATAGAAGATGTATATGACAAAAACAAAAAAAGTATTAATTATGGCAGGCGGTACTGGCGGACATGTTTTTCCAGGTATTGCTCTGGCACAAGCTCTACAAGAAAAAAATATTGAGGTCGTTTGGTTAGGAACAGAAGGTGGAATGGAAGCCACCTGGGTTAACAATGCCCAAATACCTTTATTTACTATTTCAATTAAAGGACTAAGAGGCAATGGCTTAATAGGCTGGTTAAAGGCTCCTATTAATGTTACCAAGGCTTGGCTACAAGCAAAATCATTGATAAAAAACATTCAGCCAGACTTAGTGTTAGGTATGGGTGGTTTTGTCTGTGGGCCAGGAGGCATGGCAGCTAAATGGTTAGGTATTCCTCTAGTGATTCACGAGCAAAATGCCATTCCTGGATTAACCAATAAGTTATTGGCCCCATTTGCCAAATTAGTCATTACCGCGTTTCCACAAAAAAAAATAACAGGTAAAAAGGTTATTAATATTGGTAACCCTGTTAGAGCGGGCCTAGAAGAGATTGACGTGGTAGAGAATACACAGCCATGCCACTTGTTGGTTTTAGGTGGTAGCCGTGGGGCTTTAGCTTTAAATGTAACTTTGCCTAAAGCTTTGGCTTTAATGGATGAATCAATTCGCCCAGTAGTTAAACACCAAACGGGTGAAAAGACTTTGCAACAAGCTAAACAAGCTTATGCCGATGCTGGGGTGCAAGCGGATGTTGTACCGTTTATAGATAATATGCTATTGGCTTATGCCAGTGCTGATATGCTGTTATGCCGTTCAGGTGCTTTAACAGTGAGTGAATTAATGGCCTCAGCAAGACCCGCGATTATGGTGCCATACCCCCATGCAGTAGATGACCATCAAACCGCAAATGCTCAAGCGCTGGTTGATCTTGATGGTGGTGAAATCATTCAGCAAAATCAGCTAACGCCAGAGGTTTTGGCCGCGGCATTAACTATTTGGTGTGAACAGCCGGAAAAACGGGTTGCTGCCTCAATGAATATTCGTTATCAAGCAAAGACTCAAGCAACAGAAAAGATTGTTGAGCAATTACTTAATATTTTGAGTTAAGCAATAATTCAAACAATAAGTTAATTAGTTAGTTGATTAAGTTAGTAAGCAATTAATTATTTAAATAATAAGTTAAATACACACAAAATAAAGCGTCGTTAGAAAACGAACAGGGCTAAAGAAATGAAAGGTTTAAAGAATAAACGTATTTTAATTACAGGAGCATCAAGCGGAATAGGGGCTGGAATGGCAAAAGTTTTGGCTCGTGAAGGTTGCCAGTTAGTATTACATTACAACCGTAATGTGTCTGGTATTCAAAATACCTTGCAAGAAGTTAAACAGCTTGGAGCCAAAGCCAAATTATTAAAATGCGACTTTAAAAAGCTCTCTAATTTGCCCGACTTTTTTAACCAGGCCTGGTCATTTTATGGTGGTTTAGATGGTTTGGTTAATAATGCAGGTATTGTCACCAAAAGTACGTCTTTAAATGACCCGCTAGGTGAACAATTTGCCGAGACGTTAACCGTTAATTTACAAGCACCGTATCAGTTAAGTACCGCTTTTGCCAAAGCTTGTATTGAAGCAAAACAGCCAGGTATTATTGTTAATAACAGCAGTATTCATGGTCAAGCAACCTGTGAATGGTTTTCTGCTTATTCGGCTTCAAAAATGGGGTTGGATGCAATTACTAAAGTTCAGGCTGTTGAGTGGGGCAAACACGGAATTCGTGTTAATGGTTTAGCTCCAGGTGTCGTGCCGGTTGAACGTACCAATAAAATTTTGCACGAACCTTCTATGGCAAAAAAATGGTGTGACCAAATGCCGGCTGGTCGTTATGGAACAGTTGAAGATATGGGCGAAGCAACCGCTTTTCTATTGTCTGACTCGGCTAAATGGATGACAGGCTCAATTTTAACGATAGACGGCGGCTTAATTGCCCGTGGAAACTACCCTGTTCGTTAAACTCACTTTACATTAACGCCTCTACTAGTAACGCAACTCTAGGCCACATTTTTGGCCTAATCATATCAAGCTTTCTATTAATGATTTCTAAATGCTAAGTATTAAAATTTTCGAATTCACTTCCTTTTTCTGGCACTTAATTTGCTAGCAAACTTCATTATGTGTCAATTAATTGAAGAGACTGTATGAAAAATTGGTTAAAAAAACTCACCATTAAGCAAAAAATGCGTTTTGGGTTCGGAGTGATTTGGGCAGTATTAGCCATTATTACCATTCAAGCGGCGGTAAATTTGGCCGTTGTACGATCAAATATGTCTGATGTGGTTGAAAAACAGCAACCTGTTGCCATAGACGCGATTGAATCAGCCTTTTTACTAGAAAAAAGTATGAACTCTTTGAGTATGTATATTCTTATGAACGATGAAAGCGTACTTAAACAGTATGAGGCTGGCATTGATTCTGTTAAGAAAAACATAGCTAAGGCACAAGATACTTTGAATCAAAATAGCCTAGAGCAAAGTGCATTAACTCAAAAATATAAGCAGTTAGATCAACACCTTTTACAGCTAAATCAATTGGTAAAAGAGGTCAAAAAATTTCAAAATAATCGTGCGGAAAAATTTCCTGCTTTTAAATATGTAAACGAAAATATGCTATCGATTGCTAATCAAGTTCAGCAAATCGTTTCTACCATGATTAGCTCTGAACTGTCTGAACTTTCACCAAAGCGTGAAAGTGTGGTGAGTGATTTACTTGAACTTCAAAAAAGTTGGCTAAACGTCACCAGTAGTTTACGCGGTTATATCGGCTTTAGAAGTCAGACCATGTCTGATGCGACCGATAACTATTTAGATGTTTTTGAAACGGTTATGCATAAATTAGCTAAACAAAGAAAGGTAGAGCTCACCATTGAAGAGGAAGATGGTTTAAGTAATCTTGCTGGTTTATATGAAACCTATCGCGAGCATTTTATGGTGGTTAAAGGCATTCATGGCGGTGATAAGTGGCGTATGGATGTTTGGTTTATGAATAATAAAATTAGACCAGTGTTTAGTGAGCTTGATAAAGAGTTAATGTCTATTTCTAAGTTGGCCGTGAGTGAGGTAAAAACAACCAGTCAAAACGTGCTGCAAATGAGTCTAAATAACATTATTTTATTAATTGTGTTATCTGTGATTGGTCAGCTTGCAGGTATGATTATTTCAAGTCGAGTTACTCATTCTGTGGTCTCACCTATTCAAGAAATATCAGCTGCTATGAAAGATATTTCAGAAGGAGAGGGTGATTTAACCCGTCGTTTGCCGGTTAATAGCATAGATGAAGTTGGGCAACTCGCTCAACACTTCAATGCTTTTGTTGAAAAAATACACCAAATGTTATCTGAGGTTTCTTCAACTATTCATGAATTAGAAGTCTCTTCAGGTGAGCTTCTTAAAATTACTAACCAGGCTAAAACGGGGGCTCAGCAACAGCTTTCAGCTAGTGGTGGTTTATCGGCTTCTATGATTGAGATGACTGAGAAGTCTAAAAGTGTTGAAGATCATTCGCAAAACACTTCTAGAGCCACTAACGAAGCGGCAGAACGCATTAAAAAAAGCGGTGATATGGTGTTGAGTAGCGCTGATCAAATTCAACAACTTTCAAATGGTATGGAGGAGATGACTTCTTCGGTAAGATTGTTAAGAGAGGACAGTGAATCAATTGGTACTGTGGTGAATGTGATTAGAGAGATTGCAGAACAGACTAATTTGCTCTCTTTAAATGCGGCTATTGAAGCGGCACGTGCAGGAGAGCATGGTCGTGGTTTTGCCGTGGTTGCCGATGAGGTTAGAGGATTAGCACAACGTACTCAAGAGTCGACTAGTCAGATTGAGAAGATTATTGAAAAAATTCGCAATGCAACACTTACTACCGCTGATGTAGTTGAGGCAGGGCAAGAAGCTACCAAGGCCAGTTGTGACACTATCTCTAAAACGAAAGATGCCTTACAGCCAGTTGTTATTTTAATGGATGATATTAATAAAATGAGTCAACAGATGTCTAATGCGGCTCATTCACAAAGTGTCTTAGCGCAAGAGATTAATCAAAACATTAGTCAAATTCACGATGTTACCGAGATGGTGGCAAATGGCTCTAATAGTACTGAACAGGCGGGTAATAATCTGCAAGTTTTGGCCGATAAACTTGAACGTTTAGTGCATCAATTTAAAATTTAATTTTTAAGTTTTTAAATTAAATCGCCTTTATTAAAACGACCAACTGAGGTCGTTTTTTTATATCTCTCATTTAGTCGCGTTTAGTTGTAGATTTGTAATCATAATTATTTTTAGAAACTATATAATGCAAAGTAGATTTTTACCTGCCACTGATTAAAGTGGCTTTTTAATATACTTTAATTTGAGTTTAGATTTGTCTTATGTGGTCTTATCCCAGTATTAACCCTGTTGCCCTAGATTTAGGTTTTTTACAAGTACATTGGTATGGCTTAATGTATTTATTGGCTTTTACTTTGGGCTGGTTTTACGGAACTTACAGAGCAAAGTTTATTGAACCTTGGAACACAGAAATGGTGGGAGATTTACTGTTTTATGTGGCGATGGGTGTCATTTTAGGCGGTAGGATTGGCTATATTCTGTTTTATGATTTAAGTCATTACATAGCTGAGCCAACAGATATTTTTAAAGTTTGGCATGGCGGTATGTCTTTTCATGGTGGGCTTTTAGGTGTCACCATTGCCATGCTGTTTTTTGCTAAAAAGACCAAACAGTCGCTCTTTCAAGTAGCCGACTTTGTTGCCCCTTTAGTGCCAATCGGACTATTTACAGGGCGTATCGGCAACTTTATTAACGGTGAATTATGGGGTAAAACAACAGATTCGCCTTTGGGTATGTGGGTGTATGATCCGGTTATACAGCAAACGGTGCAAAAATATCCAACACAATTATTAGAAGCCTTACTTGAAGGTGTTGTACTGTTTATTTTGCTAGCATGGTATGCCAGAAAACCAAGAACACCAGGTTCAGTAGCAGGGCTGTTTTTAATTGGTTATGGTGTGTTTAGATTCACCGTTGAATTCTGGCGAGTTCCTGATGCTCAGCTTGGTTATTTACTATGGGGCTGGGTGACAATGGGGCAGATACTCTCTTTGCCGATGATTATTATTGGTTTATTGCTAATGGCTTATAAAGCTAGAAGTGAGAAAGTAAAAACAGCAAAGTAAAGATATCAAAGTAAAAGCAGACATTCGTAACAGCCAATTAAAACAACAGTGCTACAACAGTAGATTATGGCGGTTATAAATTTACCAGGCCTGGTAAAATAGCAAACGATGTTAAAGCATGATTAATCTTGATTAAATGAACAGGCCATTTTGAAAACAAAGCGTATCCATTATGAAACAGTATTTAGATTTATTAACTCACATTTTAGAAAACGGCACCGATAAGGGTGATAGAACAGGTACAGGAACACGATCTGTTTTTGGTTATCAAATGCGATTTGATTTACAAAAAGGGTTTCCATTAGTCACGACTAAAAAGCTACATATCCGCTCTATTGTGCATGAGCTGTTATGGTTTTTAACGGGCGATACCAATATTAAATACTTAAAAGATAACGGCGTACGTATTTGGGATGAGTGGGCAACTGAATCCGGTGATTTAGGGCCTTTATATGGCAAGCAGTGGGTGGCTTGGCAAAAACCCAATGGTGAGACCATTAACCAAATCGCTGAAGTGGTTGAAACCCTAAAAAACAATCCAAATAGTCGCCGTATGATTGTTACTGCTTGGAATCCAGCGGATTTACCTGATGAATCTATTAGCCCTCAAGAAAATGTTGAAAATGGGCAGATGGCCTTAGCAACATGTCACGCGTTCTTTCAGTTTTATGTGGCAAACGGTAAGCTCTCTTGCCAGCTATACCAACGCAGTGCTGACACTTTTTTGGGCGTTCCCTTTAACATTGCTAGTTATGCATTGTTGATGCATATGATGGCACAGCAAACAGGTTTAGAAGTAGGCGATTTTGTTTGGACTGGCGGCGATGTTCATCTATATAACAACACGATTGAACAAGCCAAAGAGCAACTCAGTCGTGAGCCTTTTCCTCTGCCAAAGCTGGTGATTAAACGTAAGCCTGCGAGCATCTTTGATTACCAGTTTGAAGACTTTGAAATTGTGGATTATGAATCTCACCCACACATTAAAGCAACGGTGTCTGTATGAAAATTGCCATGATTGCCGCAATGGCAAATAACCGAGTGATTGGTTTAGATAACGATATGCCTTGGCATTTGCCAGATGATTTAAAGTTTTTTAAAGCGATGACCACTGGTAAACCAGTGATTATGGGAAGAAAAACCTTTGAATCGATTGGCTCAAAACCGTTACCGAATCGCGAAAATTATGTCATTAGTCGACAAATGAATTTTGCAGCAAACGGAGCAAAACTATTCAGTTCTCTTGAAGGTGCATTAGCTGAACTTGCCGATTTAGGTGAAGCCGAAGAAGTAATTATTATGGGCGGTGGGCAGCTATATTCAAAAATGCTTCCACAAGCTGATAAGCTCTATTTAACGCTGATAGATGCGGATATAAATGGCGATACCTTTTTTCCAGACTGGACACAATTTACCTGGAATGAAATTGCTAGAGAACAACATGCAAAAGATGATCGCCACGCTTACGCATTTGATTTTGTTACCTTAGAAAGAGCCTAAGATTGCTTGTTATTGATTAGGCTGTGGTTTCAATAGCAGTAATACAAAAATTATGGTGGCGGTTGTTACAATACTTGGGCCGGTTGGTAGATCTACTTGATAAGAAAGTAGCAGGCCTGTCAAAATCGATAAGCAACCAATTAAAATACTGTAAATCAGCATCTGTTCTGGAGAGCTAGATAAACGTCTTGCCGCTGCAGCAGGAATAATCAATAACGAAGTCACCAATAATACCCCTACGATTTTCATCGATAATGCAATCATAAACGCAAGCAATAACACAAACAGTAATTGCACTCGTTTTATGTTTACCCCTTCCACTTGAGCCAGTTCTGGATTGAGGGTGACATTTAATAACGACTGCCAGTGTTGGGCGTAAAATAGCAAGATCAATACGCTGGTTAATAAAATCAAACCTAAATCGACCTCGTTAATACTCAAAATATCTCCAAATAGATAGGACATTAAATCTACTTGGATATTGTCTTGCAGGCTAATTAAAATCAGACCAAAAGCCAAGCTGCTGTGAGCTAAAATGCCTAATAAAGTGTCAGATGAGAGCTGTTTAAAGTGGCTTAGCCAAAAAATCATTGCCGCCACGAGCATAGAGACAATAATCACACTTAAGGTTAGATCCAATTGTAAAAATAGCCCAATACTAATTCCTAAAAGAGCCGAGTGAGCTAAGGTCGCTCCAAAATAAGATTGGCGTTGCCAAACCATAAAGACCCCAAGTGGGGCTGAGATAATGGCAAGCCCAATACCGCCAATTAAGGCGAAAAGCATAAAGTCAGGTAGCCAGGCCATTATGATGTTTTTCCGTGATTGATTGTTGATGTGTGCGAGTGTTCATGTTCGTGATTGTGGTCGTCGCTATTATGGTGTAAGCCGTGAGTGTGTTCACACACGTCATTATTGTGATGATGCTCATAAAATGCCAAACTTTCTGATAAATCACCAAACAGTGCTTTAAATTCGGATGATTTACTGACACTTTGTGGATGCCCAGTGCAACACATATGTTGATTTAAGCAGAGTACTTCGTCGGTGTGTTTCATTACAATATGTAAATCATGGCTTACCATCAAAATACCACAACCGTACTCATGTCTAATTTTATTGATGTAGTCGTAAATTTCAGTTTGGCCTTGTAAGTCAACCCCTTGAACAGGTTCGTCTAGTACCAGCAAATTGGGTTTACGTATAAGTGCACGGGCTAAAAGAATACGTTGCATTTCGCCGCCAGAGACTTTTTGTATAGGTTGTTTGAGTAGTTCTGTAATATCAAGATCATCGGTCGTTTTATTTATCAATGTGTTAAAATATTCTGCCTTTGATTGTCCGCCAAATAGTTTTTGAAATACATTTTGGTTGGGTAAACCTAGTTGCAAAAAGCGTTCTACTGTCATAGGCAAGGTTGGATCAATTTGAATTTTTTGTGGCATAAAACCAATATGTAAATTCTTTTGACGAGTTACCGAGCCTTGAGTTGGTTCAATTAGACCTAACAAAATTTTAAGTAAGGTTGATTTACCCGCTCCGTTTGGGCCGATTAAGGTCACTATTTGTTTAGGGTAAACTTGAAGCGATATCTGTTGCAGTACCTGAGTTGAGTTAAACTGGTGAGAGACCTTTTCTGCTTGAATCAGGGGTTGCTGGGTTTGTGAGAACTGCACGATGACAAGAGCCTTTTAATACAAAAAATACATTCAAACTTAGGTTGATTTATCGCCAGTAAAATAGGCAAAAGCAAGCTTAACTAAGCAAGGAATAAAAACATTGTGAATATTTTATCGAGTTTACAGCATAAAGTCCGAAAAGAATTAACGTTACACAAAAGCATTGTACTTGGTGGCTTGCTATTCGCCATGGTTTTTTCTTCAGCGGCGAACGCATTAAATATTACGGTTTCCATTCCGCCATTAGCGGGGATGATTAAACCTTTACTGTCTGATGATGATCATATTGAGGTTTTACTTAAACCCGGAGCAAGTCCACATGGTTTTCAGTTAAAGCCTTCTAATATTAAAACATTGAAAGAAAGTGATTTAGTGTTGTGGGTAGGTACTCCTGTTGACCATTGGATGAAAAAACCACTGCAAAATATTACGGTGCCAAAGCAGTCTTTGTTGAGTGTTCCTGATGTAGAGCAATTGGCTATAAGACAAGGTGGGTTGTGGGAGCGAAAAAAACACCATCATGACGAGGACGAGGATGAGCATGAACATGAACATGAACATGAACATGAATCGTCACACAATTCAGAAATGAGTCAAATGGATGGCCATATTTGGATGTCGTTCAATAACGCTCAAAGCTTCATTAAAGTGGTTTCTGACCAGCTGCAATTACTTAAACCTCAGCAAGCAAAGATTATTCAACAAAAAACTCAAGATTGGTTGTTGCAGTTAGCCATGGTTGATTTAAAAATACAAAGCCAATTAACGCCAGTTAAAGATGTGCCTTATATGGTATTGCACGATGCATTTCACTATTTTTCAAACCGATATAATTTAAATGGCATTGGTTCTATTCAGTTAAACCCAACGATTTCTCCAAGTTTAAAACGAGTGGCTGAGCTACGTGAAAAGATTAAACAAGGTGATGTCCGATGTGTCTTTAAAGAGCCACAGTTTCCAGCTAAACGAGTTTATGCCGTAACTAAAAATCTTAAAGTTAAAGTAGGTAGTTTAGACCCAATTGGCTTGGTTTCTAAAGAGTATCAGCAAAAAAATAGTGCGGATTATCTACCGTATGATGTTTTTTTGGAGCAGCTATCTAATCAGTTTTACGACTGTTTATCGCAAACTAAATAAACTGGTAAACATTAGGTGAGTAGCATTCAAAATCAAAACATTGTGTTATTAGGTTTGCCAGGTTCCGGAAAAAGCAAGGTTGCCCAGGCGTTACAGAACCAATTTGGTTGTAAAGTGTTGTTCAAAGAAGATGTAAAAGTTGAAAATAAACAGATTCAATTTACCAGGCCTGGTAGTTATGAATGGCATGATTTAGATTGTTTGCCTGACTTATTAACTCAAAATTTAGGCGGTATTGGTTTTTGTGATGTTCATGTCTATTGCATCATTGATATTAGGTCGGTTTTGCCAATGGAAACTTTGCTCTGGGCAAATAACATGTTGCAAAAAATGATAAATGTAGCTGATGGCATTGTCTTTAGTTTTTCTGAAAACAGCTCTTTAAATGACCAGGCTTGGTGGGGTAGCTGGATTAAAAAACAGACCGCCAATAGTCAAATACCGATTGTTCGAATGCTAAATCAAAATTTACCCAGTAACTTTAGTGGTTTTGAAAAGAGAGCAGTAGGGCAAGTTAATGTTGCTGATGATGTTACGGTTGATAATAAGGGGCTAGATAATTCAACAAATAATCAGTTAACAGAACAAAAAAATGAGTGTTTTGATTTTACTCTTGAACGAGTCATGCTTGACCATCTACTGATGGTTTTAGATAACGCACGGCAAAATCACGGCATAAATATTACCCGAGTAACGGGGGTATTAAATACCTTTGAGTATGCCAACTTAGTACAGATTGAAGGAACTCCATATCGTTGGGATACCTTTGCTGCAGATTCAGAAGAAAAAATTGGAACGCTTACAGTTTGCGGAACAGGACTTAACCAGGCCTGGTTAACCGAAATGATACAGGCCTGTAAGGTCTAATTAATTAAAGCTTAATCAATATAATCATTTGTTCTTACTTGTAAGACAAAACTAGTGTAAATACCCTGTAGTTACTGGTGAAGAGTTGAGCTTAGGGATAGACTTTTAGTTAATAACCCACTAAAATACTCAGATATTAAAATTAGGTGAATTAGAACAATGGCTAACGCAGCGAAAATAACCGAATTACAGCCTGAAACTAGGGTGGATGAAAGCGACTATGAAGAGATCAATGCTCTGCTTTCTAAAAATCAACACTACAAAGAAGGCTTTGTTACATCGACCAATGTTGAGACTTTTGCAAAAGGCTTAAACGAAGAGGTTGTGCGAGCTATTTCAGCGAAAAAGAATGAACCTGAATGGATGCTTGATTTTCGTTTAAAAGCTTTTGCACACTGGAAAACTTTAGAAGAGCCACATTGGGCTAAAGCAGAATATACTTCCTTAGACTATCAGGACTATAGTTATTATTCGGCTCCAGAATGTGGTTCATGTGCTGGTTCGTGCGACACAGATGGGCAGAGCAATGAAATCGATGCAGAAGTTGCTAAAGCCTTTGCAGAATTAGGTGTACCAATTACGGGTGACGATTCTAATGTTGCAGTAGATGCTATTTTTGATTCAATTTCAGTTTCTACCACTAAACGTGAAGATTTAGCCGAGCTTGGTATTATCTTTTGTTCATTCTCTGAGGCGGTTCACGACTACCCAGACTTGGTACAAAAGTATATTGGTTCGGTTGTACCGTATCACGATAATTTTTTTGCGGCCTTAAACTCAGCAGTCGCTTCTGATGGAACCTTTGTATACATTCCAGAGAACGTGCGTTGCCCAATTGATTTATCTACCTATTTCCGTATTAACGAAGCTAAAACGGGTCAGTTTGAACGTACTATCGTCGTTGCAGATAAAGGTAGTTATGTAAGTTATCTAGAGGGTTGTTCGGCTCCAGTAAGAGATACCTACCAACTGCACGCTGCAGTGGTTGAGGTTATTGTGCATGAAGATGCTGAGGTAAAATACTCAACCGTTCAAAACTGGTACCCAGGTGATGATGACTGCCAAGGTGGTATTTTAAACTTTGTAACCAAACGCGGAATCTGTGAAGGTAAAAACTCAAAGTTATCTTGGACTCAAGCAGAAACAGGTTCAGCCATTACTTGGAAGTATCCAAGCTGTATATTAAAAGGTGATAACTCAATTGGTGAGTTTTACTCTGTTGCTTTAACTAATCGTAGACAGCAGGCAGATACTGGTACCAAGATGATTCATATTGGTAAAAACACTCGCAGTACGATTATCTCAAAAGGGCTATCTGCTGGTAAGAGTGATAACACTTACCGTGGTTTGGTTAAAATTTTACCCAGTGCCGAAGGGGCGAGAAACTTTACCCAATGTGACTCAATGTTAATTGGTGATAAATGTGGTGCACATACTTTCCCTTACATTGAAGTAGAGAATCCAACAGCTCAAATTGAGCATGAGGCAACTACATCGCGTATTGGTGAAGATCAGTTGTTTTATTGCAAACAGCGTGGAATTAGCGAACAAGATGCTATCTCTATGATTGTAAATGGTTTCTGTAAAGAGGTATTTAGCGAATTACCACTTGAATTTGCTCAAGAAGCCGAAGAGTTATTAGCGATTAGTTTAGAAGGGTCTGTTGGATAATTTACATTATTCAATTAGATACATTATTGACAGAATTTATAAATCAAAAGTATTGATACCATGTTATTAAAAGTAGAAAACCTACAAGCAGAAATTGATGAAAAACAAATCCTAAAAGGGCTAAATATTGAAGTTAAGCCAGGAGAAGTACACGCCATTATGGGGCCAAACGGAGCAGGTAAAAGTACCTTAGCTAACGTGCTTTCAGGTCGTGATGATTATGAAGTTACAGGCGGTTCTATTGAGTTTGATGGCCAAGATTTACTTGAGTTAGACCCTGAAGAACGTGCTCGTAAAGGTGTTTTCTTGGCATTTCAATACCCTGTAGAAATTCCTGGTGTAAGTAATAAATTGTTTATGCAAACGGCATTAAATGCCATTCGTGAAGAGCGTGGCTTGCCTGCGTTAGATATGTTTGATTTTGATGAGTTTGCCAAGGCAAAAATTGAGCTGTTAGATATGCGTGCCGACTTACTTGAGCGTTCTGTTAACGTTGGCTTCTCAGGTGGTGAAAAGAAACGTAACGATATTTTTCAAATGGCTCTTCTAGAGCCAAAGCTATGTATTTTAGATGAAACCGATTCAGGTTTAGATATAGACGCTTTACGTGTGGTTGCTAATGGCGTCAATGCTCTGCGTTCTGAAGACAGAAGTTTTATTGTCGTAACTCACTACCAACGTCTGCTTGATTATATTAAGCCAGACCATGTGCATGTTTTATACGACGGTAAGATTGTAAAATCAGGTGGATTTGAATTAGTTCATGAGCTTGAAGAGAATGGTTACGATGACATCATTCAGCAAAATCAATAAAAACTAAGACAATAGCGGATATCTAAATGCAAAGAAAAATCTCTCCCGTAGCCCAAAAAGCGGTTGAGCATTATATCGCTCAGTCTGAGTTATTAAATGCCAATTGCCAGAGTGCTACTTTTCAAAAGATTCGTAAACAAGCTCAAGAACAAATCGCGTTGCAAGGGTTTCCCACTCAGCGTGATGAAGAGTGGCAATACACTCGTTTAACGACTTTTGTACAAAATCATTTTGCTATGCAAGCGGCAAGCTCTGTAACCCGTGAACAGTTAAGTGCTTTTAGACCAAATTTTGCAGTAACGATGATTGTTTTTGTGGATGGTTGGTTTAGCGATGCCTTGTCAGATAATTTATCGTCTTTACCTAACGGCGTGGTTTGCGAATCGTTTAGGGATATTGAAGAAATTTCTGGTAATCCAGCAAGCTTTTTTGAACATCAAGCCGATATCGATAAAGAGCCTTTTGGTCTTGTAAATAGCCTGCTGTTGGCAGATGGTTTTTATTTACAAGTTGCCGCTAATGCTTATATGGAAACTCCGTTTTTTGTCTTGCATATTCAAACGCGTGCTAACCAAATGAGTAATGTTCGCAATAGAATTGAGTTGGCTGAAAATGCAGAGTTGACTGTAATACAACGTTTTGTGAGTTTGCATGAACAAGATGAAACCGCTTGTACCAATGTGGTAACAGAGATTCACTTAGCTAACCAAGCTCGTTGTAAGCAAATTGTGATGCAAGAGCAGAGTGACCAGGCCTTCTATTTTAATAATCAATTTATCTATCAAGCTGATAATAGCAATTTTCATAGCTTTTATGGTGGTTTAGGTTCGCAATTGTCTCGCCATCAGAACCATGTTTGGATGAATGGTGAACACATTGAAAGTCAGCAAAATAGTGCCTGTTTAGCAAAAGACAAACAAGTGGTTGATTCTCGTACAAATACCAGACACAACGATGTTTGGGGTATCAGTCAACAGTTGCATAAATATGTTTTAGCCGATCATGCTATTGGGGTGTTTAACGGTATGATTCGAGTTGACCAAAAAGCTCAAAAAACAGACGGGCAAATGGATAACAAAAATCTTTTATTATCGGATTTTGCCAAAATGGATACCAAACCTCAGTTAGAGATTTATGCGGATGACGTTAAATGTTCGCATGGTTCAGCGTCTGGACAGATTGATAAAAATCAAATCTTCTATCTACAAGCACGCGGAATTCGCCGAGCAGATGCCATTAAAATGATTACTCACGCTTTTTTACTAGAGCCAGCTGAAGATATCAGTAATGCTAAGGTGCGTAACTGGGTAACAGATAGATTATCAGCAGGCCTGGTAAGAATTCACCAGTAGTTTTTTTGTTACTTTAATTCATTCACTTTAATTTATTTTCTTTATTTTTATTAAATTTATTCATTTGTTTCACTCTTTAAGTGATCAACTAACGGAATACGTATGTCAATAAACACAATCGACTTTGCAAAAGTTAGAGCACAGTTTCCTATTTTAAACGTAGTTGAAAATGGTCATCCTTTAGTTTATTTGGACAGTGGAGCGACATCGCAAAAACCATTAAGAGTGATTGAGGCATTAGATAAATATTATCGTGAAGAAAATGCCAATGTACATCGAGGTGTGTATGGCTTGAGTGAGCGTGCAACCGAGAAGTATGAAGGTGCACGTGAAACAATGAGAAAGTTTCTTAATGCCAAAAGCACCAAAGAAATCGTTTTTGTTCGCGGTACTACCGAAGCGATAAATCTTGTTGCTCAAAGCTGGGTGTTAGAAAACCTAAAAGAAGGCGATGAGGTGATTGTGACAGAAATGGAACATCACTCAAATATTGTGCCTTGGCAGTTGCTTAGAGATCGCATTGGAATTCGTTTGATTGTATTGCGAATGAACCAACGGGGCGAAGTTTGTATGAACGCTCTTAAAAGTTTGGTTTCAGAAAAAACCAAGCTGGTTTCTGTGACTCATATGTCAAACGCATTAGGTACAATTAACCCAGTAAAAGAGATGGCTGAAATCGCTCATTCGGTGGGTGCAAAAATTATGATTGATGGTGCACAGGCAACACCTCATATGAAAGTTGATGTACAAGATTTAGATTGTGATTTTTATGCTTTGTCTGGGCATAAAATGTACGGTCCAACCGGAATTGGGGTTTTGTATGCCAAAGAAGAGTTGCTAGAAATTATGCCTCCGTATCAAGGTGGAGGAGACATGATTTATTCTGTGACCTTTGATAAAACAGAATATAACGTGTTGCCTTATAAATTTGAAGCCGGAACACCACATATTTCTGGGGCAATTGGCCTTGCTGCTGCGGTAGATTTTTTGAATGAAGTTGGTTTAGACAATATTGCAAAATATGAAGCTGAGTTGCTTAAATATGCCACAGAAAAACTTTCAGAAATTGAAGGTTTACAGATTATCGGTCAAGCTGAACACAAGGGAGGCGTAGTCTCTTTTATCATTGATGGTGTGCATCCTCATGATATGGCAACTTTAATGGATCAAGATGGTATAGCGGTTAGAGCAAGTCACCACTGTGCTATGCCTGTTATGCAACACTTTAATGTACCCGCTACGATTCGTGCTTCATTTGGTGCTTATAATAATTTCGATGATATCGATCGTTTAGTTGCTTCTATTCTTGAAGCAAAAGAGATGCTAGTTTAGTTTTTTGTGACAAATCAAAAGTTACCAGGCCTGGTAACTTTTTAAAGTTTAACCTTTAATTATTTCTAGTTATTTTTCATATATTTTTAAATATTCTTTATAAATTCTATTCTGTTTTCAGTATATTGGTTTCTATGAAATCACAAAACCATCAACCTCTTAACTGGATTCGTATCGAGTTAATTCCTTTGCCGACCTTATCTGAACCTTATCCACAGTTGGTTTTTTGGTGGAATCCCGATAAAGGTTTGTTGGAAGGAGAAGTGGATTTAGTAGAAAAATTAATTCACCAGGCTATAGCTAAAGGGGTTGTCTCAACGGTATCAAATGGAACGGTTGAAATAACCAATCCATATCAAAAACCTACTGAGTTGGCGGCGATATTAGGGCGGTATTATTGGATGAACCCGCAACCTGTATCTAAACCTTTTGAAGATATAGATACAGAACAATTAAATATATTAGATTCCCCCTCAATTCAATAATGAAATTGAACTTTTTTGTATTATTTTAAAGTCTCATTTAAAGGTGTCTTTTAGTTTCAATAACTTAAGAAAATAGCTGTTTAATACTTAAAGTTCACGACGCATAAAACATCAATATTCATAATAGAAATTGGCGTGTTATTGGGAAAATCATTGTATGATATTGAACGAGACCTTTGCACGAGTGTATCTACGTTTAAAAATGGCTAAAATCCCACATCTTTCAGTCAAAAAATACGCCCAATAGCTAGCTATTATGTGTATTTTTTTACTAAAATCAGCGAAATTTTTTCACATTTTTAATTCGCAGCTCACTCGTACAATGGGCTCTGCACATATTTAAAATTTATTAATTGAAGTTGTCAGCACAATGAAAGAACAAGTTAAGCAGATTCATTTTGTCGGAATTGGTGGAGTAGGTATGGCAGGTATTGCTGAGGTTTGTCTTAACCTTGGTTATGTCGTATCAGGTTCGGATTTAAAGCATAATCCTACCGTTGCCCGATTGGAATCTTTGGGCGCCTTGATTCAATTAGGCCATGAAGCGAATCATGTTAAAAATACCGATGTGGTTGTGGTTTCAACTGCAATTGGGGCTGGCAACCCAGAAGTTGATTGGGCAAAGAGTACTCGAATTCCTGTCATTCCCCGTGCTGAAATGCTGGCGGAATTAATGAGAATGCGTTTTGGTATTGCGATTGCGGGTACTCATGGGAAAACCACAACAACCAGTCTTGCCGCAGCAGTATTAACCCAAGGCGGAATTGACCCAACTTTTGTGATTGGCGGTAAATTAAATCAAGTAGGTTCAAATGCCCGTTTGGGTTCTAGCCGTTATTTAGTTGCCGAGGCCGATGAGTCCGATGCCTCATTCTTACACCTTTCGCCAATGATGTCGGTGGTGACCAATATTGATGAAGATCACATGGAAACTTATCATGGCGATTATCAAAACTTAGAAAATACCTTTATTGAGTTTATTCATCGTTTGCCATTTTATGGCATGGCGATTATGTGCATCGATGACGAGAATATCCAAAAAATATTGCCTAAGCTGTCTCGTAAAATTAAGACTTATGGCTTTTCTGAAATTGCTGATGTTAGAGCTATTAATGTGAAAGCAAAGGGACTGCAAATGCAGTTTCAGGTTTTAGTTGGGCGAGAAATTAGTTTTGATGTGACTTTAAATACTCCGGGCAAACACAATGTGTTAAACGCACTTGCGGCGATTGCGATTGGTTTAGAGTTAGAAGTTTCGATTGATGCAATTCAGCAAGCATTAATAGAGTTTGGTGGTGTTGGGAGACGTTTTGAAGTTTATCCTGAACGAGTGATTGGTAATCATACTGTAACTTTAGTTGATGATTATGGACATCATCCAACAGAGTTAGAGGCGACAATTTCAACAGCCAAAGAGGCGTTTCCAGACAAGCGACTAGTTTTGGTTTTTCAACCTCATCGTTATACCAGAACCCGTGATTTGTTTGATGACTTTGTTCAAGCTTTAACGGGACCAGACCTGGTGGTGTTAATGGACGTTTATGCAGCAGGTGAGACGCCGTTGCCTATGTTTGACTCAAAAGCTTTGTTACAAGCTTTAAGAGTACGTGGTGGACATGGTTTTTACGCAGACAGTTTGGAACAGTTAGATGAAATTGCCAAAGATATTTTGCATGATGATGACGTATTATTAGTCATGGGTGCAGGTGACGTAGGTCAGGTGTCTAAGAATTGGCAAACAACTGAGGTGCAAGCATAATGGAATTTGGAAAAGTCGCCGTTTTAATGGGTGGAAAAGCAGCTGAGCGAGAGGTGTCTTTAAGAAGTGGTGCAGCCGTTACAGAAGCATTTTTAGCTCAAGGTATTGATGCCGTTTCAGAAGATGTAACTCAATTAGAAGATTTACAACGTATTGCCAAAGAATATGACCGAGCTTTTATTGCTTTGCATGGCCGTTGGGGTGAAGATGGTGTTGTTCAGGCAATTTTAGATGATTTAGGGTTGCCTTATACTGGCAGTGGAATGGCTTCTTCTGCTGTGGCAATGGATAAATTACGAACCAAATGGATGTGGATGGGAGCAGGTCTGCCAACGCCCGGTTTTATTTGGATATCTGACGTTATGCCATTAGATATTGATGAGTTTGATTTACCTTTTCCAGTCATCGTTAAACCATGTCATGAAGGCTCTAGCATTGGAATGCGTAAAGTTTATGACAAAGAGAGTTTGGTTGAAGCGGTTAATTACGCACGTGAATTTGACTCAGAAGTTTTGGTTGAGCAATGGATTACTGGGCGTGAATACACTGGAGCGATTTTAAACAATCAAGCGTTACCTTTGATTGAGTTAAAAACCTCACACGATTTTTACGACTTTGATGCTAAATATAAATCTAATGATACTCAGTATATATGCCCTTGTGATTTGGGAACTGAAACTGAATCAGAGATTCAAGAATTATTACTACAAGCCTTTCAGGTTTTAGGATCAAAAGGCTGGGGGCGAGTTGATTTGATGTTAGATGATGAAGGCCAAGCTTGGTTAATTGAATTAAACTCCGTTCCTGGAATGACGGATCACAGCCTTGTGCCAATGGCAGCAAAAGTTGCAGGTATCTCTTTTGAACAGTTAGTGGTTGATATTTTAAAAACCACCTTAGAAGAAGATTAAGGTCACACCTTGTTACTAAGTGAGTATAAAAACCTTGTTTAATATTAGGCGAAGTATCCAAATTGCTTTTCTTGTTTTGGCACTGTTTTTACTAGGCCTGGTAGGTTGGTTATCCACTCAAAAAGATTCCCCTTTTTATCAGCCAATCGAAAATTATGAGTTGGTTTCGCCACTGCAACAAGTGACTCAAAATGAAATTTCATCTGCAGTCAAACCATATTTGGGTAGCTCTTTTTGGGATATTCCTTTAAATAAAATTCAAGCCGATCTTACGCATTTAGATTGGGTAAAATCTGCACAAGTTAAACGCAAATGGCCTAATTTACTTTATATTTCAATTAAAGAACAAGTGCCTGTAGCTCGCTGGGGTGAAGCTGGCCTGGTAAATCGTTCTGGAGAGGTTTTTTTCCCAAAATCTATTGAGGGTTTTAAAAATTTAGTTCAATTAGACGGGGCCTTAGATCAATCTGAACAGGTGTTACGTCATTTTATTAGTTTACAAAGCCAGTTCTCAAATTTAGATTTAACAATTAAATCGCTCAGTTTATCGTCCGATAACGTCTGGCATATTGGGTTTTTAAATGGGCCTAGCGTGATTTTGGATTCTTTAAATTATGAGCATAAATTACAACGTTTTTTAAAAGCCTATCCCAAGCTGGATTTGGCAATGAGAAAATCAGCACGAATCTACGATTTACGCTATAGTAATGGTTTTATTATTGCCAAGAAATAAATCGTAATTTTACTTGGTTCAAAATCAAAATTTGACAGTGTGTAAAGAAAAGGTAAAGCATAGCATGGCGCGAAAACAACACTCCTCAAATACCGTAGTGGGTTTGGATATTGGTACTTCAAAGATTGCTGCAATTATCGGAAAAATTAAACCCGATGGTGAAATAGAAATCGTAGGAATGGGAACCCACCCTTCAAGAGGACTAAAAAAAGGTGTTGTAGTCAATATTGATTCTACCGTTGAATCAATCCAGCGAGCGATTGATGAAGCTGAAAGAATGTCTGGTTTTGAAGTTGAATCGGTTTATGTTGGTATTGCTGGTAGCCATATAAAAAGTTTCAATTCAAACGGTATGGTGGCTATTCGTAACCAAGACGTTCAGCCTGATGATATAGAACGCGTTATGGATGCGGCACAAACTATCGCCATACCAGGTGATCAGCGTGTTTTACATATTTTATCTCAAGAATATATTATTGATAACCAAGGTGGAATCCGTGAACCAATTGGTATGTCAGGTGTGCGTTTAGAAGCTAAAGTACATATGGTTACCGGGTCAGTCAGTGCTGCACAGAATATTACCAAGTGTGTTGAACGTTGTAATTTAGGTGTGGCAGACATTATTCTTGAGCAGTTAGCGTCAAGTGAAGCAGTGTTATCTGAAGATGAAAAAGAATTGGGTGTTTGCCTGGTGGATATTGGTGGTGGTACTACCGATATCGCGGTCTTTCATAATGGGGCGATTCGTCATACTGCGGTTATATCCGTAGCGGGTGATCAAGTGACTAATGATATTGCTGTTGCTTTACGTACCCCTACACAAGCGGCTGAAGAAATTAAACGTAAATACGCTTGTGCTTTGCCGCAGTTAATTGATAAAGATGAAGAAATTGAAGTAGCAAGTGTAGGCGATCGTCCTGCACGTTGTTTATCACGTCGTACCTTGGTAGAAGTTATTGAACCTCGTTACGAAGAATTATTTCAGCTGATTCAAGCCGAGCTTCGCAGTGCTGGTTTTGAAGATGTACTGGCAGCAGGTATTGTTTTAACCGGCGGCAGCTCTCTAGTTGAAGGTGCGGTTGAGTTAGCTGAAGAAGTGTTCCATATGCCGGTTAGATTAGGTTATCCACAAGGTGTTCAAGGGTTAAAAGATGAAGTCAATAGCCCATCTTACGCGACAACCGTTGGGTTACTTATGCATGCCCGTGATCATTTGGGTGGGGCGATTCCTGAAATCAGCGAACGTAGCGGTTTTGCAGACGCTAGCTCTATTTTTGAACGTATGAAAACATGGTTCAGTAAAAGTTTTTAGGCTTATTGTCTTCGGTATATAAGTAAATTTAGGGCTGATTGAAGCCTAATGATATATGTTAAAATGCTTTGTATTGCCTATTTTTATAAAAAAACAAGCGTTACTAATAGACAAAGTCAATAAAACATATAAATACAATTTTAAAGAATGAGTTCCCCTTGAATCAAAGAACCCTTGCCAACAAAATCAAAGCCAAAGGCATTGGCTTACATACTGGTCATGAATCTGTTATGACTTTAAGACCTGCACCTGTAAATACGGGTATTGTGTTTAGACGTGTTGACTGTCTTCCAGTCGTTGAGTTTAGAGTGTCGCCTGAGATTGTGGGTGAGACCATGTTATGCACGACTGTTGTAACTCCGTTAGGTGATAAAAAACTTAAGATTGCAACTATTGAGCATTTGATGTCTGCTTTAGCGGGCGTTGGGATTGATAATGTCTATATTGATATTACCTCTGACGAAGTGCCAATTATGGATGGTAGTTCATCCCACTTCATCTTTTTATTGCAGTCAGCAGGTATTGAAATTCAAGACGTACCAAAGAAATTTGTAAAAATCCTAAAGCCTGTACGTGTTGAGAATGATAAAGGCGGTTCTGCAGAATTTAAGCCTTATGAAGGTTACAGATTAAATTTCTCAATAGATTTTGAACACCCGGCATTTCAAGAGACAGCTGAAAAAATGACCTTAGAATTTTCTTCAACGGCCTATTTTAAAGAAGTGAGTCGTGCAAGAACGTTTGGTTTTATGAAAGATATGGAAACCTTAAGAGCGCGTAACCTTGGTTTGGGTGCAAGTTTAAAAAATGCCATTGGTCTAGATGAACAAGGTGTTATGAACATTGAAGGGCTTAGAGACAAAGACGAATTTGTACGCCATAAAATTTTGGATGCGGTTGGTGATTTATATATGCTTGGACACCCAATTATTGGTGAGTTCACCGCCCATAAATCAGGACATGCATTAAACAATCAATTGTTAAGAGCTTTGTTAGAACAACCAGATGCTTATGAACTTGTTGAATATCCTGATGGTGGCGAAAAACCACCTGTGAGATACGGTAGTAGTAAAGTTGTTGCTTAAATTTAAATAAGTTTATTACATCAAGTTTGAGATAACTCTTCAAAAACGCCTTTAATTACGGGCGTTTTTTTTTGCCCGTAAACTTAGAGATTTTAGGGCTTTGCTTAAACCTTGAGATTTTACATTTTTACTCATCTCAAGCATTTGTTCAGCATCCTCATTGCTTGGTGGAGTGATGATTTTTTTGGTACGTACTGGTTCTGGAGACTGTGGTAGGACATGAACTTTAACAGTTCGTAACTCAAGGTGAGGGAAGTGCTCCTGATATATACCAAGAAGGTTTGGTTCATAAAAACGCAATTGAGTCGCCCAGATACTCTCATCCAATTGCAATAACAAGGTATTTTTTTCAAAACTTACACCAATCAAATGTGGTTGTAAATCTAACGGTAAGCTGTCTTGTCCTACCTCAAGCAATGCCTGGAAAAGCTGTGCATCTGCCAGTAAGTTTTTTAGTGCGCCTTGTGCCTGATTTAAGAGTGGTTTCATACTGTTGCTGTTTGGTTTTATGTTAGAATAATTGCTCATTTTACCGTATTCGGATTATGTATAATTTGAATAATCTTACTCGCAGGTAAAATGAGATAGAATCCAATAGCAGATTCATCCATTTGACAATTTTTGTCATCATATTGTTAGCACTATTTTTAACTGGAATGTACATTTAAATGGCCTTAAATATCTTTACAAAACTCTTTGGTAGTCGAAACGAACGTATGCTTAAACAGTATCGCAAAGCGACTCAAACCATCAACGCATTGGAAGCAGAGTACGAAGCGTTATCTGATGAAGAGCTAAAACATAAAACTGAAGAGTTTAAGCAATTACTTGCTGATGGAAAAAGTTTAGATGACATTCTTCCTCAAGCTTTTGCCGTAGTTCGTGAAGCTGGTAAACGCGTGTTTGGCATGCGTCACTACGATGTACAAATGATAGGCGGTATGGCACTGCATGATGGTCGTATTTCTGAAATGCGTACTGGTGAAGGTAAAACCCTTGTAGCGACATTACCTGTTTATTTAAATGCATTAAAAGGTGAAGGTGTTCACGTTATTACCGTGAATGATTATCTTGCACAACGTGATGCTGAGCAAATGGGTCAGTTATATTCATTTTTAGGTTTGAGCACGGGTGTTATTTTAAGTGGTCAGTCGCAACAAGAAAAACAAGCGGCTTATGGTAAAGATATTACTTACGGAACCAACAATGAGTTTGGCTTTGATTATTTACGTGACAATATGGCCATTTTTTCTGCCGAAAAAGTTATGCGTGGCCAGCACTATGCGGTAATCGATGAGGTTGACTCAATTCTAATTGATGAAGCTCGTACGCCTTTAATTATCTCAGGGCCTTCTGAAGATAAATCCCATCTTTATACGGCTATTAATCCATTGGTTGCCCACCTTGAACAGGGCCAAGAAGATTTAGAAACAAAAACATCAACTGGTGATTTTACGATTGATGAAAAGGCCAAACAAATCTATTTAACCGATGAAGGGCACGCTAAAGTAGAAGCGATGATGGCTGAGCAAGGTTTGCTTGAAGAAGGTGATAGTCTCTATGATGCTGCTCACATTGGTTTAATGATTCACGTTAATGCGGCTTTAAGAGCGAACTTATTATTTGAAAAAAACCGCGATTATATTGTTGAAAACGGCGAAGTCGTTATTATCGACGAATTTACTGGGCGTAAGATGGAAGGACGTCGTTGGAGTGAAGGTTTACACCAAGCCGTAGAGGCGAAAGAAGGTGTTAAAATTCAACAAGAGAGTCAAACTTTTGCGTCAATTACCTTCCAAAATTATTTCCGTCAGTATGAGAAATTATCAGGTATGACGGGTACGGCAGATACTGAAGCGGGTGAGTTTTTATCAACTTATAATTTAGAAGTTGTGGTGATTCCACCAAATAAAACGCCAACTCGTAATGATTTACCAGATCTTGTTTTCTTGGATATGGAAGGTAAGTTTAATGCCATAGTCAAAGATATTGAAGAAACTCATAAAGCTAAACAACCAGTTTTAGTAGGTACTGCATCTATTGAAATGTCTGAGCTGCTCTCTCGTTTCTTAACTCAGCAAAATATTCCTCATAACGTTTTAAATGCAAAACAGCACGAAAAAGAAGCCTCTATTATTGCTAATGCTGGGCAGCCAGGAGCAGTTACCATTGCAACAAATATGGCTGGGCGTGGTACTGATATAGTGTTAGGTGGTAATCTAGAACTTGAGCTTTCTGAGCTAAAAAATCCAACTGAACAACAAATTGAACAAGTAAAAGAGGCTTGGAAAAAGAGACATGAACAAGTCTTAAATTCTGGTGGTTTAAAGGTTATTGGTTCTGAACGTCATGAGTCACGTCGTATTGATAACCAGTTACGTGGGCGTTCAGGTCGTCAAGGAGATGTAGGTTCAACCCGTTTTTACCTTTCTTTAGATGACGATTTAATGCGACGTTTTGCTTCTGAAAAAGTCAAATCGATGATGAAGCGATTAGGTATGAAATCGGAAGAAGCGATTGAGCACAAGATGGTCAGTAAATCGATTGAGAGAGCTCAAAAACAAGTAGAACGTATGCACCAAGATGAGCGTGCAAATCTACTTAAATTTGATGATATCTCTAACCAACAGCGAAAAGTGGTTTATCAACAACGAAATGAGTTAATGGAAGCGGATGATGTTTCTGATGTGGTTGATAGTCTTCGTGAACAGATTGTTGAGCAGATTGTTGGTACCTACATTCCTAAAGGTTCAATTGAAGAGCAATGGGATGTTCAAGGACTTGAGAAGGCATTGGCAGAAGAGCTTGGTGCAGATTTTTCAATTCAAGAGTGGTTAGATAACGATAAAAATCTATATGAAGAGAAATTAGTCGAGCGTGTTATTGCTGAGTTGGCAGAGTTGTATCAAGCTAAAATGAATGTAGTTGATCCTGAGACACGTCATCATTTTGAAAAAGAAGTTTTATTAAGAACAATTGATAGACAGTGGCGTGAACATCTGTCTGAGATGGATTACCTACGCCGTGGTATTCATTTACGTGGTTATGCACAAAAAGACCCTTTTCAAGAGTATCGTCGTGAATCCTCTGAAATGTTCCAAAACTTCTTACAAGAAGTCACCTTTGAGACGGTTAAAGTACTGTCTTTAGTACAGATTGAGGGCACTCAAGATGTTGCTGATTTTGATGAGCAAACTGAGAAAGAACGTCCACACGATTTAGATGCAAGGCATCCAGAGGCAGAGAGTATTTCTGATGATAAGTTAGAAATTGATATTGAAGAGGAAACTACTTTTAGACGTGAAGCTCCAAAAGTAGGGCGTAATGACCCATGTCCTTGTGGATCAGGTAAAAAATATAAACAATGTTGTGGAAAATTAAGTTAATCCGCAGTATTCTAAATTGTATTGTTAGGATTTAATAAATTGCATTAAAAGAATTTAATTAAATCCTTTTGATTAGCTCACTTAAATTCAGTGTTATAAGTTAAGTGATATAAGCATAAAAAAGCCCACCGTAAGGTGGGTTTTGTTTTTCCCCATTATCTATTGAAGATAATTGTGGTGTTAAGGAATTGTTATGAATACAGATACTCAAGAATTACATCCTATTGCAGGCGTGTATTTAGGTTCTTGTGAAGCAAAAATAAAAAAGAACGGCAAAACAGATTTAGTTATTTTGGAATTAGCTGAGGGATCGATTACCGCAGCTACTTTTACTCAAAATGCGTTTTGTGCAGCCCCTGTTACCCTAGCTAAAAATAATTTAAAAAATGCACAGCCGCGAGCATTATTAATCAATAGTGGTAATGCTAATGCTGGAACCGGTGAACAAGGCATGGCTGATGCTCAGCAGACTTGCGCTTGGGTTGCTCAAGAGCTTGGTTGCGAAAAGAATCAAGTATTGCCTTTTTCTACAGGTGTGATTGGTGAGAATCTACCATTAGACAAGTTTCAAAGAGGGATTCCATTAGCCTTATCAAACCTATCTATTTCTGGTTGGGAAGACGCTCGAAAAGGGATTATGACTACGGACTTGGTTCCTAAATCGGTTAGTAGAGTAGTTGACATAGATGGATGTTCAGTAACAATTACAGGCATCTCCAAAGGTTCAGGAATGATTCACCCTAATATGGCGACTATGTTAGGTTTTGTAGCAACAGATGCCAAAATTAACCAGGCTTGTTTGCAGAAATGTTTAAGTGATGCCGTGAACTTATCATTTAACAGAATTACAGTTGATGGTGATACTTCTACCAATGATGCTTGTACCTTAACGGCAACACAACAAGCCGATATGCCTGAAATCAATTCTACAGATTCATTGGCTTATAAAGCTTTTGCTAATGAAATTAATGATGTGATGACTGAGTTAGCTCAGATGATTGTTCGTGATGGAGAAGGGGCAACTAAGTTTGTAAGTGTTATTGTTGAGAGCGGTGCATCACAAGAAGAGTGTTTGAAGGTTGCTCATGCTGTGGCGTTATCGCCTTTAGTAAAAACGGCATTATTTGCTTCAGATCCAAACTGGGGGCGTATTTTAGCCGCAGTAGGTAGGGCTGGTGTTGATTCTTTGGATGTGAATGCCCTTAAAATTTATTTAGGTGATGTTTGTATTGTTGAAAATGGTGGTAGAGCAGCAAGTTACACTGAAGAAGCAGGCCAAGCGGTAATGAATCAAACGGATATTGATATTGTGATTCAGCTAAATCGTGGTGAAGCTAAAGAAACGGTTTGGACAACTGATTTTTCATACGACTATGTAAAAATTAATGCTGAGTATCGTTCATGATTTATAGCTAATCAGAACTTAAATTATTAAGTTTCTGGTGGATATTAATCAAAAAAGCCCCGAATTAGATTATCTAATTCGGGGCTTTTTTATTGTTGGCCATGATTAGTTATAATTAGCCATGATTCACCAGGTTGTTGCTAGTCATTTAACTAAGCAACGATGTCACTTAACGCCTTACATAATGCTTGGTTTTCTTTGTTGTTACCAATAGTAACACGCAGGTATTGATCTATACGTGGTTTGTTAAAGTAACGAACAATAATCGATTTATCACGTAACTTAGCAGCAATATCTTCAGCAGAAAAATCTTTATGTGTAGCAAAGATAAAATTGGCTTTTGATGGAATGACATCAAAACCGAGTTTTTCTAGGTGAGAAACCAACTCCAGACGAGTTCCTATAATTGCTTTACAGGTTTGTTGAAAAGTCGTTTCATCGTCAAAAGAAGCCACAGCTCCGTATATTGCCAAACGGTCTAAAGGGTAAGAGTTAAAGCTATTTTTAACTCGTTCAAGACCTTCAATAAGATCTGGATGACCAATAGCAAACCCAACGCGCAAACCTGCTAAAGAACGAGATTTTGATAAGGTCTGTGTGACTAATAGATTCGGATATTGGTTCACTAGAGTAATCGCACTTTGCCCACCAAAATCAATGTAAGCTTCATCAATGACCACAACTTGATTCGGGTGTGATTTGACTAAGCTTTCTATCTTTTCTAGTTCTAAAAGGCGGCCTGTTGGTGCGTTAGGATTAGGGAAGATAATCGCTCCACATTCTTGGTGATAGTCATTGATATCAATTGCAAAGTCATCAGTTAGTGGAATTTGTTGATAATCAATTCCATATAAACCACAGTAAACAGGATAAAAACTGTACGTAATATCAGGAAAAAGCAAGGGTTTATCGTGTTTAAGCAGAGCTTGGAAGGCATGAGCTAATACTTCATCTGAACCATTACCTACAAAAACCTGATTTGCTTGCAGGTTATGATAGTCTGCAATACGCTGTTTTAAGACATCAGCGTTAGGATCAGGATAAAGTTTAAGTTTGTCATCAGCAACCTCTTTGATCACCTTTAAAACACTATCAGAAGGCGGATAAGGGTTTTCATTGGTATTGAGCTTTATTAAATTACTCACCTTAGGTTGTTCACCAGGAACATAGGGGGTTAAGGTGTGAACTAACGAACTCCAAAATTGACTCATGGGATAGACTCTTAAAATTAAAAACAGATAAAGGTTAATTGGGTAATTTTCTATGGCTTATTTTACCTTAAACTTACCAGGCCTGGTAAATTAGGCTTAAACAAAACTTGAATACAACAGCTAATTATATGTGAGATTCTTTTTAAGAAAACTTAACTTGTAGTTATATCCCGCATAGAATGTTTTGTTTAAAGTCATACATTATCAACCCATTATTTAAAAACAGACAAAGGTAATATTTTGGACTCTTATATTGATATTGCGGTAGGCGTTCTTAAAAATCAAAACTCTTTCTGCTTAAGCTTAAGGCAAAAACATCAGTCGCATGCTGATCATTGGGAATTTCCTGGCGGTAAGGTTGAAAAGCAAGAAAGTATAGAGGATGCCTTAATAAGAGAATTTAAAGAAGAGCTTGCGGTAGAAACCTCTGGCTGGAACAAACTAATTGAGATTCCATGGCATTATGAAAAGGTATCTGTGCGATTACATGTCTATCAAACAGAGCAATATACTAATGAACCAATGGGAAATGAAGGGCAGATTGTTAAGTGGTTTACCCTTGAAGAACTTAAAGATTTAATTTTTCCAGAAGCGAATAGAGGCATTATTATGGCACTTGAATTAGCAGATAGGTATATGATTTCAGGTTCGTTCACTGATGCTGAAAATGCTCTGAATAAGTTTTCGAGAGCTCTAGATAATGGCATAAGTTTCTGTCAATTGAGAGCAAAAGGTTTAACAAACCAAGAGTTTGCTGAACTTGCAAATCCTGCTATTGACTTATGTCATCAATATGGAGCTAAACTTCTTTTAAATGGAAGGGTTTCATTACTTGAACAGTTTGAAAGTGCAGATGGAATTCAACTGGCTTCAAATGAAATTTATCAGTTTGATAAACGTCCTATTTCCAAAGATAAGTTATTGGGTGTTTCTACCCACACTGATGAAGATATTGCTCAGGCACTAAAAATAGAGGCCGACTTTATTTTACTTTCACCAGTTAAAGAAACCACTTCCCATCCTGATCTACCCGGAATTGGTTGGGATGTTTTTGCCCAAAAGGTAAAAGAAATCCCTATTCCTGTTTTTGCTTTAGGTGGAATGAAGGCTGATGATGTTTTAGTGGCAAAACAGCACGGTGGGCAAGGCATTGCGGCAATTTCTGGTTTCTGGCCAAGTTGATTTTTAAATGGGAGATTTAGATTAAGACTAAAGTTCTTAGCCGTAACATATAAACCTTAACTTTTTCAGTTGTTCTCTAAGAGTTTAGTTTTACACGTAGTTGATTCGTTAGATGCTCTATTGTTTTGCTGTTATCTATAACAAAATCGGCGTGCTCTAGACGTTGTTCACGGCTGGCTTGTTGAGCAATAATTTTTATAATTAAATCTCTATTATTGCCATCTCTCTGCATGGCACGTTCTATTTGTTGTTCAACAGAACAGTCAACAACCCAAACTTCATCTAAGTAACCAGGCCTGGTGAAATGCTTTTCAATGCTTTCAATTAAAAGCGGAATAGCCACCACAATAAAGCGAGGATTATTGGATCTATATTTAGCTATCTGTTTTAAAGTTTCTTCTTTAATAAGAGGGTGAAGTATTGATTCGAGAGTTTTTTTAGCACTTTTGTCATTAAAAATCAGTTCTCTAAGATAGGCTCTATTCAGTGTTTTATCTTGGTTAAGGCAGGCTTCTCCAAAGTGACTAACAACCTGTTGTAGACCATCAGAGCCAGGCTCTACAACTTGGCGAGCGATGATGTCTGTATCGATAATGGGTATGCCTTGTTGTGCTAATAGATTGGTAACCGTGCTTTTACCAGAACCTATTCCACCTGTAAGGCCAATTACGGTTGTCATTACATTACTCATTTGTGATTTATACAGATAAAAGTGTAAAAGGTTTACGTGTTTACTGTTTGTTTATATTGAGCCTGGCTCGAAGGTTTGCCTATGAGATAACCCTGAACATGTGTTGCACCCGCTGAAATCACTTTTTGGAGTAATTCATCGTCTTCAATGCCTTCCATTACCAAGTCATAGCCTGCATTTATAATCATTTCAGCAGTCGTTTTAATAATGTTTTGGGTTTTAGTGTCTGTACCCAATAAGGCACGGGTCATAGTCATGTCAAACTTAATAATATCTACCGGCATATGAGCTAAATATCGAATTGATGAATAGCCACTACCAAAGTCATCAAGTGCAATTAAAAATCCATCAGAACGTAAATTGTTTAGTACAACTTGAGCGTACTCCATATGATCTATAAGACTATTTTCTGTGATTTCTAAAACGATTTTATAATCTTCTAAAAACGGTTTAAGAGATTTGAATAATTCGGGAAAGCTTGGCTGTAATAATGTTTTACCTGAAATATTAATTGCCAGCCCTGTACCTTTGGGTATGTCGCCTTCTTTTAAAGCTCTGTTAATTTGTTGAATAACTTGATGGTCTAGTTCAAACTCTAATCTACGACGATCCACAACTGAAAAGATATCATTTGGATAGATGAGTTCATCACCTTGTTTAATACGAATTAAAGATTCGTAATAGATTGAGTTATCTGCTAAAGATTTAATAGGCTGGTAATTCATTTGTATATTGACGCCACTATGTATGGCTTCAACTACGGTATTGATAATACTACTTGTCACTAAGGACATAGATTCCTTATCAAAACTGCTGTGGTAGCATTGAATTTTTTCTTTTAGAGATTGTTTAGCTTTATACATGGCTATGTCAGCTTGTTTTGGAAGCTGGAATATGTCATTACTCATATCCTGTAGCGTGCTACTAACACCAACACTAAAGTTTAAATGCTCTTTAATTCCAATACTGGTAAAAGGAGCTTCTTCAATAGCAAGTAAACAACGTTGGGCAATTGAAACAGTTTCTTCCGGTGTTTTGTTTTGTAATAAAACAGCAAATTCATCACCACCAATTCGATACACAGGGCAATCTAGAGGCAAGCTTTGCTGTATTGTTATGGCAGATAACTTAATAACCTGATCGCCTACTTCATGTCCATAGGTGTCATTTAATGCTTTGAAAAAATCACAATCAAACAACATGAAAGTCGTTGGTACCGGATTGTGAATGTAATCTTCTATGGCTTCTTGCCAGGCTTCATCAAAGGCTCTACGGTTGTAGATGTTAGTTAAAACATCTCTACGGGCTTGTTCCCAAACAGCCTGGTTTTGTTTATCTAGCTCTTTATGTGCTTTTTGTAAATTATAGTGATAATCGTGGATTGTCTTTTTAAACTCTTCAAACTCTTTCAAAATAAAAGTTTTATTTGGCATTGGATGAATTTTTTGAGGATTATTTTTGAGCTGCTGTAAATAGTTAGAAATAATTCTTAATGGTTTAAGAATAGTGACATTAAATAAAATGGTCACTAATAAAGCGATAATCACCATTAAGAAACTAAGTTCTATAATAAAATCTTGGATTAACTGCCATAAATAGTCATTTACAGGGTTTGAGGTAGGTTTATATGAAAGAACATTCTGTATTTCATCAAATGAATGTTCACCATTACCCATAAAATTAATTGAGGCTTTATCAATTCTATAAAAGGTATTTTGAGTTAGCAAAAGAGTATTGAAGTCAACCGATATCCCTATATAGCCCAACACCTTGTTAGTTTCTCTACGAGTTACTTTATGAAAAACATTCAAGTGAATTTTTGACTGTTTATCAAAAACCAGTGTTGGTTCAAAGCTATTTATTTTATTAGGTAGTAATGACGTTAGGCTTTCTTCGGGGGACGATGGCATTAATAAAGTTTTATCAGGTTTATACAGTTCTAAAGCATCATAGTATTGCTTAAAATAACTACTTTCTTTTAAACGTTCGTCATGCCAAAAAAAATAGTAACTTGGGTCGTTGAACTGCTGGTGTACCTCATCCCAGTCAGCCATTTTAGTGGCTTCTTTCTCTACGATTGTTAGTGAGTGATGAACTGCATTTTCAATCTCTTTTTGAGCTTCTAGTAATGATTGATTGTGAACTGTTTTTTTTATGTTTTCACCTTCGTCATAGAGGGTTAAATCTACCAATATCAGTGCAAACACAGAAATAAAGAGTGAAAGTAAAAAATAAAAACGAATTGATTGGACTAGATATTTAGGCAGGTTCAAGGAGCATCGCCTGTATTTATTGAATTATTTTGACTAATTTGAACAATAAGATCTTGTAAGTCAAATTCATGTTCACTAGAGAAGAAGTGATTTGCCCCCTTAACTTCTATTAAATGAGTGCCAGTCGCTTTTAATTCATCTAACCAATTCAAGCCCACACTTTGATAACGTTTATCCGCACTACCCATAATGGTATAGCTTGGGATTTTTAGATTTTTTAGACTGTCTAAAATGTATTGTCTATCTAACTTCATATACGATAGAAAACTTTGCGGGGTAGCTGAGTAGTTATTTCTACAGAATAAAAAGTTATATTTATGTGGCTGGTTTTGATTTTTTTGGATTAAACCTTTAGCGTAGACAATCTCATGTTCAAGCGTACCCAATTCTTTACCATTAAAATAAAATAAACTGGTAAAAATTGTTTTAGAAATATATTTTGAAGGTTTGGTATTGAGATATTCTATCAATTCTTGACTACCACTAGAATGACCGATCAGAACAATGTTTTTATGTCCTTTACTTACAAGCCAGTTAACCCATGATTCTATTTCCTCGACGTCAGATTCAAGGGTATGGGTATGGATTGAATTACATTTTATAGAGCTTTTTCTTCTATTGATACCCAATGTTAAGGTCGGGGCAAGCGTGGTATAACCTTCACTTTCTAAAGCTTTAGACATTGCAACAACTGTATGAAATTTGTTTGTTGTTAAAAAGCCATGAATAATAAGAACGGCGGGTTTTTTTGGGTCACCATCAAAATAATTGGCTTCTGCAATGATGTTTGAGTGAGGGATTTTATGCGATACCGTTTCCGCGTGACTTTGAAATGAAAGTAACAGTAAAAGAGTAATATTGAATAATCGTATTAATATCAAGTTTACCTTTTTTTCACTATTCATAATTTTCAGCTTTGATTGGCGTGAATTTGGTTATCACGCATTACGGAGTTACAAACAATATAAACAACTTATTGAGTTACTGTATATCGTTAGCGATTTAAGTTTGGTAACAAGTATATATATTATCTAGAAAGAGTAGCAAAATTTTATAATTAGGTAAATCAAAATAAATGAATCTATAGATTTAATGCATGAATTGTCTCAGTTTTTGTGAAGAGATTTTAGGCTATATCTAACCTAGATTAAAGATGGATTTGTCTATGTAAAAAGACGCTAAGAACAATCAAAAACGTTAAAATACAGTTAGTTTAATTTTAATACAAGAATATAAAAAACGAGAAGAGTTTATGTGCGGAATTTGCGGTGAGATATATTGGAATGGAAAACAAGCTTCTAAAGAGAAGCTTTCACCTATGTTAAACGCCATGCAAAGACGTGGACCTGATGATGAAGGTATTTGGTTAAATGACCATGTTGGACTAGGTCACCGGCGTTTATCTATTATTGATCTTTCTTCAGCGGGTCATCAGCCTATGATTGATGATACTTTAACATTGGTTTTTAATGGCTGTATTTACAATTACGAAGCTCTAAAAGTTGAATTAGAGGAGCTGGGACAGACGTTTGTTTCACATTCAGATACTGAAGTTATTTTAAAGGCTTATCGGCAGTGGGGGATGGACTGTGTTTCTCGCTTTGAAGGAATGTTTGCTTTTGCTATTTGGGATGACGAACAACATCAATTATTGCTTGCTCGTGATCGTATGGGAATCAAGCCGCTCTATTATTCTCCCATTGATGGAGGGGTTCGTTTTGCTTCAAATACACAAGCGTTATTAGAAACAGACGGCATTAATACAGAGATTGACCCAGTTGGACTTCATCACCAGTTGACCTTGCATGCTGTGATTCCTGCTCCACATACCATTTTGAAAGGTATAAAAAAACTCGAGCCAGGCCACTGGTTGATTGTAAATCCTGATGGGCAAATGTATAAGAAAAGTTTTTGGCACTTAGAAGCTAAACGCCCTGAAATGTTAAAGGGATTACCAGCACCAAAAACCGAAGAAGAGTGGATTGATGCCATTCATGAATCATTAAAAGAAGCAGTTTATAAAAGGTTAACAGCCTCAGATGTGCCTGTCGGTGTTCTATTGTCTGGTGGTTTAGATTCAAGTTTAGTCGTTGCCATGTTGGCTGAAGCAGGTGTAAGAAATATCAAAACGTTCTCAATTGGTTTTGAAGATGCTCCAGAAGAGAAAGGCAATGAATTTGAGTTTTCTGATTTAGTGGTAGAGCGATATAAAACGGACCATAAAAAGTATTTAATCTCTAATAATGAGGTTTTACCGCGTTTACATGAGGCCGTTGAAGCGATGTCTGAACCAATGGTTGGTCAAGATGCTGTAGCGTTCTATTTGTTATCAGAACAGGTATCAAAAGACGTTAAGGTCGTTATGTCTGGTCAAGGTGCTGATGAGGTGTTTGGTGGCTATTTTTGGTATGCCAAAATGGCTGAAGCAGGCAAAAACATTGATTTAACCAAACCAAAACAAGCTGTGTCTGCATTTGCACCCTATTATTTCGACCGTTCTCATCAAGAGTGGTTAGAAGTGATTAATCCTAAATATCATATTCACGATGTTACCTCTGATTTGGTAGGAGACCGATTAACTGAAGAGGGAGCGGATACATTTTTAGATCAAGTATTACGTTTTGATGTGACGACTTTGATTGTTGATGATCCAGTAAAACGAGTAGATAACATGACAATGGCTTGGGGGTTAGAAGCTAGAGTTCCATTTCTTGACCATAAATTGGTTGAGGTAGCCATGGCAGCGCCTGATGAATTAAAGTTAAAAAATGATGGTAAGCATATTCTTAAAGAAATAGGGCGAGGCATTGTGCCTGATGAAATCATAGACCGCCCTAAAGTGGCTTTTCCAATGCCTGCTTTAAAATATGTGCGTGGCGAATTTTTTGAATATATGAAAACGTTGTTAACTTCGCCACAAGCTAAGGCTCGAGGGATATTTAATCAACAAAAACTTGAAGAGTTATTGGCGAACCCTGAGGCTCCTAATGCTTTTACTGCAATTCAAGGAAGTAAACTTTGGCATGCGGCCTTATTAGAATTTTGGTTGCAAAAGCATGTTGATAAAACTATTTAATCTCCCACTAAGAAAATCTATATTTTTTTGTGATAACCTAGTAAACTACTCTGGATTTAAAATTATTAAGGAATAAACCATGGAAAACCAAGATCCGATTGTAAAAGAAACTTTAGAGCGTATTCATAGTCAAGTAACGAATAACCCTGTTGTTTTATACATGAAAGGCACGCCACAAATGCCATCTTGTGGTTTTTCAAGTCGTGCTGCGCAAGCAGTTGCTGAAACGGGAGAGAAGTTTGCTTTTGTAAATATTTTGGCTGATGCGACCATTTTTGAACACTTACCAAAATATCAAGACTGGCCAACTTTTCCACAGTTGTATATTGATGGTGAGCTTCAAGGTGGTTGTGATATCACTCTTGAGTTAGCTGAGTCAGGTGAGCTGAAAAAGATGATGGCAGAAGCGAATGCTAAGCATGAAGCAAAACAAAACGCTTAAGACAAAACACTGAATTTTGATGCGTTAATCATAAAAAGGCACTTAGGTGCCTTTTTTAATGTCTATTGATTATGAATCAAAGAAAGATAATCGAATCACTTTGTTTCAGCTTTAAAATTACCAGGCCTGGTAATTTTAATAAGAGCCTATTCAGATATTAACTGCTAAGCTTAAACTTCTTAATTGTTCAGTGAAATAGGCCACTGGTTAACAATTTCACAAAACAAATCAGCTGTTTTTTCTGTATCGTAAACCGCAGAGTGAGCTTGTTGGTTATCCCAATCCATTCCGGCACATACAGCCGCTTTTGCAAGAACAGTTTGTCCATAAGCTAAACCGGCAAGTGAAACTGTATCAAAGGTGCTAAATTCATGAAAAGGTGATTTTATCTTGCAACGCTCAGCGGCTTTTTGCACAAAGTTTAAATCAAAAAAAGCATTGTGACCGACCAAAATGGCACGGGTGCAATCTGTAGCTTTAATCTGTTGTTGAATCGGGGCAAACAATTCATTTAAAGCACGTTTTTCATTTATCGCGTTTCTAAAAGGGTGGTAAGGGTCTTCCATACCTATAAATTTGAGAGCACTTTCTTCGAGGTTAGCGCCTTCAAATGGCAATATATTACGATCAATGGTTTGATCTCGGCTTAATATTCCATCATCATCCATTTTTAGGGTGACGACAGCCATTTCCAATAGGGCATCTGTATTGGCGTTAAAACCGGCAGTTTCAACATCAACTACAACAGGTAAAAAACCGCGAAAACGGTCTTTGATTTGAGTGACTTTACTCATGATTTCACTTTAGCTGAATTTTACAGCGTTTTGACAAGCACTTTGGATTGTCTTTGGAGGTTATAAAGGGATTGTTTTTGATTAGGTAAAGCGGAGACATCAGCTAGGTGAAAACCGTGTTCAATAAACCAATGATGGGTATGTGTAGTTAATAGAAATAACTCCTTAACATGCTTATCGAGAGCATTAATTTCTATTGCCTTAAGTAGCTCACTGCCAAGTTCTTGGCCTTGATATTCTCTATGCACAGCTAAGCAGGCGAGTTCGGCGGTATGGTTTTCATTTTCATACAGAGCCGCACAGCCAATAATATGTTGATCACGTTCAATTACAATAAAATTATTAATTTCTAATTCTAATCTTTCTCTTGAACGCTTAACTAAAATACCTTCTTGTTCTAAGGGTTCAATTAAGCCTAAAATTCCACCAACATCATCAATATTTGCAGTACGTAATTGATGATAACGGTCACTGAAAATCAGAGTGCCAGAACCATCGCGAGAAAACAGTTCGAGTAACAGAGCACTTGGATTGTTTTGATCCATTAAATGAACTCGTTTAACTTTATTATTGGTGACTGAAACCTGTTTTAACATTAATGCTTGCTCATGATTGGCAGGCGTTTTTAAAATTTGATTAAGTTGTGGAATACTTAATTGTTTTGGCAAATCTGTTAACTGCTCATTTGAACCATAAATCATTAATTTATCTGCGTGAATAACACTTGCGATTTCACAAGCCTGTTCAAGCGTATTCAGGTTAAAGACTTCACCAGTTAAAGAATAAGCTATAGGTGTTAATAGCACCACCTGATCAGATTCTAAGCAGTCTGAGATGGCTTGGTGACGTATTTTTCTTAATTTACCAGTGTGTTGAAAATCAATGCCATCAATCACGCCTTTAGGTTGAGCAACAATCCAATTACCTGAAACAAGAGTGGGGGGATTAGGCTGCATACAGTTAGCTTGACTGAAGGTCGCTTCTAATTGACTGCGTAACAGACCTATGGTTTGTTGAAATACAGGAATTAAATCTGTAGGAGTAATTCTAAATTGGTGGTGTAATTGCCAATCAATACCTGCACTTGTAAAAGCTTGATCAAGTTGGGGGGAAGCCCCCATTACTAAGACAATTTTTAAGCCTAGGTTATAAAGTAAACCAATGTCTTGAGATAGCTGAGATGTAGAATCTTTTGACGCCAAAAATTCTCCTGGCAAATAGATAACACAGGTTTTTCCACGGTGTTGTTCTATATAACGAGAGGATTGTCTTAATGTATTAATAAAATCTAATTCAGATTGCTGCATGAATGTGCGAAAATAAGGTTAATAATTTTGTAAGTATAACAGTCTCAAGGGTAAAGTCTAAAGTTGAAATTGCTTTATGCCCTTTAAAAGGAGTTTTTAATGCCACAATATCGTTCAAAAACCAGTACGCATGGCCGTAATATGGCAGGGGCTCGTGCACTTTGGCGTGCAACAGGAATGAATACAGAAGATTTTGGTAAACCAATTATTGCTGTAGCAAACTCATTTACTCAGTTTGTACCAGGTCACGTTCATTTAAAGGATATGGGGCAATTAGTCGCACGAGTTATTGAAGAAGCGGGCGGTGTAGCAAAAGAATTTAACACTATTGCGGTTGATGATGGTATTGCAATGGGCCACGATGGCATGTTGTATTCACTGCCTTCACGTGATTTGATTGCTGACTCAGTAGAGTATATGTGTAATGCACATTGTGCCGATGCTTTGGTTTGTATCTCAAACTGTGACAAAATCACTCCAGGCATGATGATGGCAGCAATGCGTTTGAATATTCCAACTATCTTTGTTACGGGTGGGCCAATGGAATCTGGTAAAACAGTTCTAGGTGGTGAAGGTATCAAGTTAGATTTAGTGGATGCAATGGTTATGGCCGCTGATGACTCTTGTTCTGATAGTGATGTTAATGATGTTGAGGTTTCAGCCTGCCCAACTTGTGGTTCTTGTTCAGGAATGTTCACAGCAAACTCAATGAACTGTTTAGCAGAGGCTTTAGGTATTGCCTTACCTGGTAATGGTACAACCTTAGCCACTCATGCAGACCGCAAAAATTTATTTATTGAAGCTGGTCGTCGTATTGTTGAGATTACCAAGCAGTATTATGAACAAGATGATGATCGAGTTCTTCCTCGTTCAATTGCTACATACGAAGCATTTCAAAATGCAATGGCCTTAGATGTGGCAATGGGTGGTTCAACCAATACTGTTCTTCATTTGCTTGCAATTGCTCATGAAGCAAAAGTAGAGTTTACTATGCAAGATATGGATGAAATTTCTCGCAAAGTTCCTTGTTTGGTAAAAGTAGCTCCAAATTCTAAAATTTACCACATGGAAGATGTTCATCGTGCAGGTGGTATTATGCGAATTCTTGGTGAGCTCGAACGTGGTGGTTTAATTAATACCGATGTACATACTGTTCATGCTTCATCTATGGGTGCAGCAATTGATTTGTGGGACATTAGTCGCACAGAAGACGAAGCGATTGAAACTTTCTTTAGAGCGGCACCAGGAAATGTTAGAACTACAGAGGCATTTAGTCAGTCTAAACGTTGGAAGACCGTAGATACAGACTCTGAAAACGGATGTATTCGCTCAATGGAGCATGCTTATACACAAGATGGTGGTTTAGCTGTATTAAAAGGTAATATTGCCATTGATGGTTGTATTGTTAAAACAGCAGGTGTTGATGAATCCATATTTAAGTTTTCAGGAAAAGCTAGAATTTATGAGAGTCAAGATGCTGCCGTTGCTGCCATTTTGGGAGATGATGTTAAATCAGGTGATGTTGTTCTTATCCGTTATGAAGGGCCAAAAGGTGGGCCTGGGATGCAAGAAATGCTTTACCCAACAAGCTATTTAAAATCTAAAGGTTTGGGTAAAGAGTGTGCTTTATTAACAGATGGTCGTTTTTCTGGAGGAACTTCAGGTCTATCTATAGGACATTGTTCTCCAGAAGCTGCTGAGGGTGGTAATATTGGTTTAGTGCAAGAAGGTGATGTTATTGAAATTGATATTCCAAACCGCACAATCAATGCGTTAGTATCAGATGAAGAATTTGAGAAGCGTAGAGAAGCAATGGAGGCAAAGGGTGCATCTCATGCATGGAAACCAGAGCAACCAAGAGAACGTAAAGTATCAGCAGCTCTAAGAGCTTATGCAGCAATGACAACAAGTGCCGCTTTTGGTGCTGTTCGTAATGTTGAACAAATTGAACGTAAATAAAACTACTTGGAGAAATTAATATGTTTGCAGATAAACTTACTCAAGCTCAACGTCAGGTAGTGTTTGATTTAGCAGCAAATTTAGCTGCAGCCGATAATGATGTTTCAGATGAAGAAATTCAATATTTAAAAGACTTTAGCGATGCATACGGCATTGATTATAACCTTGACAAAAGTGACTTGAATATCGATGACGCGATTACTTTGCTTGATACCAAGGCATCCCGCATTATTACATTGCAAGAGCTAATTAAGCTTTCTTACAAAGATGGTCATTTTGGTGATGAAGAACAAGATAGGGTGTTTCTAATTGCCCAAAAAATGGGGTTAAATGATCCAGAGCTTATGATTCGTATTGAAAGTTGGGTTCGTCAAGGGTTCGATTGGATGTACGAGGGTGAGATGATGATTGAGGAATCATAATCTAATAGTTCGATAACACTAAAGTTATATAGAAAGCCGGCTTAAAAGTCGGTTTTTTTATGTTTCGAATTTATACTTTGTATCTAGTTTAGAGTTGAGTGCAGTTAATAAAATTACAAATCTATAAATCGATTAACCTAAATAATACCAAGATTAGATATATATTTTAGATATAAAAAAACCCAGCTAGGCTGGGTTTTTAAATGAATAATAGTTTTTGATTATTATTCGCGGTATGACGGACCATTGATTTCAAGTCCATTAGAAGTATAAGCTTCAAAGAACTCTAGGTTACTGTATTCAGGGCTTTGAGGCTTATATGGTTTAGCACGCATATTCTTGTTACAACCAACATAACGACGGTGTAAAGTACCTAAGTTTTGCCATTTAGCACGAAATACTGGGAAACCTGATGTGTGACCTAGCATTGGTGATAGCAAGTTAGAACGAGCTTTACGTCCAGCGTTATATGTGTGACATTTAGCACATGATAAACCTAATTGACCACGAGGCTCTATATAAATAGCACGTCCGGCTTCATAAGCTTTACGTGCACCTTCACTGTCAATCTTAACATTGATTTTCTGACCACGAGCATTGTAAGCAAGATATGCACTTACTTGCGCGATAGTCCCTTTCTGCCACTTGTAAGGTTTAAGACCAGCATCTGTACGACACTTATTGATAGCACCTTCTAGAGTAACTACCTTATTAGCTTTATCATCAAAGTATGGATACTTTACACGTATCTTAGATACGTCTGAACCAAAACATTTTTCAAATACAGCTTTGTCTTTATTCCAAGCAGCTTCACCAGCATCAATGGCATCTAAATAAGGAGGGAATTCTTCTGCTGCTTCCCATTGAGCAAATTTGTCGGCACTATAAATATATGCGCCATTAATATATTCTTCAGGTGCAATTTTTGGATTTTTTGCTTTGAAGTAATCAACGATTTGTTGACGATCCATTTCTGGATCAACAGCCAATGCCGATGTTGAAGCGGCACCTACTGTCACACCTAATGTTAAGGCGATTAGTAGTGTTTTTTTCATTCCAATCCTCCGTCCGAGAGCTCTGTATATTTCTAATTATTATTATTGTAGAGGTTGGTATTAGCCCAAAGGCTAATACCTAAGGTTAAATCACTATTATTTTAGTTTAATAGAGTGAGTACCTTTTTCACCAGTGTTGTCAGCTAGAGAGATAGTAACTTCGTCACCAGCATTAGCTTTAACTTTTACTTCCATGTATGGGTTAGCAGAAACTGCACCAGACCACTGAGCATCAACAGCAACAGTACCGTTTACAGAAACTGTAACTAAATCGATGTACTTAGCTGGATATGGCTTACCAGTTTTTTTGTTCATACGAACACCAGATTCCATTGGATGCTTGATTAGAGCTTTAACTGCAGCTACGCCACCTTTAGTTTTACCACGCATTCTAATTTTAATAGACATGTTATTTCCTTTTAATAATTTGATTCGTTGTAGAAATTAAGTAATTTCAGTGGGGATTAACCACCACAACCACCGATTGTTACTTTAACTTCTTGTTCAGCTTTAAGTAGTTTCCCACCAGCTTTAACAACGGCAATAACATTCATTGTTTGACCCATTTTGATACGTGTTGAAACGTAACCAATTGCAGATGCACCGAAAGTATATTCACATACTAAAGGCATTGGGTTTTTGCTAGCCATGATAGCGATAGATTCAACACCATCGATACCAGAAGCATCAACTGTGATTGGAGTTACAGCACCGTTTTCTGCAATAGCTGGTGCTTTTAATTTGATATCACCAGATTCTGCAGCACTTGTTGTACCATATACGCCGTTTAATGCGTCATCAGTAGTCTTAGCAGCGAATGCTTTTGCATTATAATCTGCGGCTAATACTGTGCTAGGTGTAAGAAGACCAGCGTTTACAGCTACTGCTGCAACACCAGTTGCTAGAGTACCTTTAAGGAAAGATCTACGTTTCATAAGGATTTAAACTCCCGGTTAAGGTTTAATAAAAATTATAGAGTATAAATGTAATCAACAATTTTGCTGATTTCACTATCTGATAAGATACCGTTTTTCCCGAATGCAGGCATCATGCTGTTAGGCACGTGTGTTCCAGGCTTACCCCATACTTTGTCGTATAGCTTTTGCTTATCAGGGTAGCGAAGTTTCATCGCGATTAAAGCAGGACCAATGTTACCTGGCATAGCACCATCGCCAGCCATGTGACATGCTAGACAGTTACCTTTTGATCGGCTGTATGCTAGCTTCTTACCTTCTTCAACCGTTGAAGCACCTTTCTCCGCTGCTTGAACAGCATTAATTGGTGCTGCAACTACCGCAGTTGAAATAGCTAAAGCTGTCAACAGTTGCTTCATTTTAGAATTCATCATTCTTCTCCTCCAAAAGTGTCTTTCGACGTTCCCATTATATGTTGGGATTTTTTTATATGAACAAAAGAGATTGCTCTTTGTGGTGTTAGCTTACTCAGTTACTTAATAAACGCAAGGTTTTTGGGTAATGATTGCGATAGTATTATTTAATCAATGTTAAATATTTTTTTATGGCTATTTAATTTTCTTTAGTTTTGTCCTTATTATTCAATAACTTGCTATTTTGTTCTTTAAATAACAGGATTGCTTGCTCAAGATTGTCGTCATTATTCGTTTTTGTCTCTTCTGCCAGTTTTAGAAAATATTGACTACGTTCTACGTTGCCACTTTCTAAATATGCTTTGGCTAAATTTAAATAAGCCTCGCCATTTTTACCTTCTTTTGCTTTTTGTTCTGACAATTCAATAAGAAGATTATACTTATAGTTAAGGTGTTGTTCAGCTGTTTCTAAAACTTTACCAGCTTGAGAGTTAAGATTGTCTTTACGAAGTAACCTACTGTAATAGATAGGTAAAGATTCACTTTTTGGATAAAGTTCTATTTTTAAATCGATTATTTTTTTTATTTTTTTATATGTTTCTGGGTTTGGTATGCCCTTTAACTTTATTAACCCTTGTATTAGGGTTGATATATAAATAGGGTTTGATTGGGTGTTAAAGGCTAGGCTATCAATGCATTTAGGTGGCATTTTTTTGTTTTTTATTTGTTCAAGTGTTTTTATGTAACAAGATTGTTCACTGTTCAAGCCATTTAAAGTGTTTTCTTGATATGAGTCTTGTGAGTATTTATTAGATATTATTCTGCTTTGAATTAATTTAAGAAAACTATATGGCTTGATCTCTTTTTTCTGAGGAAGGTTTTGGGCACGATTTTCAGCTTCTGCTAAACGATGTTCTGAAACGGGATGAGTTCTTAAGATTTCAGGTACTTTAATACTGTCCAATTGGCTCTCTTTTGAAAGCCTTGCAAAGAAATCGCCCATTGCGTGAGGGTTGTAACCCGTTTTATAAAGTAATTGAATTCCTATGGCATCGGCTTCCGACTCATGTTGTCGAGAATTTTTAAGTTGTTGTTGCAAGTTATATCCCATGCCTCCCATAAGAGTTGCCATGCCAGCGGATGGATCTTGCGTTCCGATTAGAATTGCCGCGATTAAGGTTGCTATTGTGTTTAGACTTCCTTGACTTGTTGAGTATTCATACCTTCTTGATAGGTGGTTTTGGGTAACGTGCGAGATTTCATGAGCAATTACAGCAGCAAGCTCATCTTCTGTTTGGCAGGCTTCAATTAAACCTGTGTGAATACCAATAACTCCATTTGGACCAGCAAAAGCATTGATGTTGTTATCATCAATAACATAAAAAGAGTAGTGACGATTATTACCGGTATAGCTTGCAAGTTTATGCCCTAAGTTTCTTATGTAATCATTAGTGTCTAGGTCGTTATAAAGTTTATATTGCGTGTGAAGTGCATTGGTAAAAGCTCGTCCAAGCTCTTGCTCTGTTTGAGTGTCATATTCGACTAAATCAGGGGAACCTAAGTCTGGTAGAGTATTTGCCTGAGCAGTTGAATAACTTCCTAAAAATAAAGATAAGAGAAATACGTTCTTGATTATTGAATGCACACATTTCATTCTTTTCTGAAGTTTGTTGTTAAGATTCATTAAGTATTATCTTTTTATTAATTTAGGTTGCTTTTGGTTATTATATTGAAGAAATAAAATGGTAGCGAAAATAGTCAAGGTATTTTAAGAATGCAATTAAATTTGGAAGGCTTGGCTTGTCCAATGCCAGTAATTAAGCTAAAGAAATATTTAGCTGAACATAAAGGTGAAACGGTGGAAATTAACTTAATCATTTCAGATAAAGCTGGTTTAAGAGATATTCCTGCTTTTTGTAAACAAGCAGGTCTAAGTTGTGAGTTAATTGAAGATGTGCCTAAGATTCAATTTAATATCCAGAGTTTATAGATGTCATTAGATCAAATAAATAATAGACAGTTGAGTGTTATACATTCGAAAGGGACGCTCGATTGGGCTTATCCAACTTTTATTTTGGCTAGTACAGCTGCCGCTATGGATAAAGAAGTTGAATTGTTTTTTACCTTTTATGGTCTTAAAGCGGTGCTTAAATCTACCGATTCATTAAAAGTATCTCCTTTGGGTAATCCTGGTATGGTTGTTAAAAGTCCAGTAGGGCCAAATTGGTTAAAAGAAATTGATTTAAATCGAAAATTACCAGGCCTGGTATGGACATTACCTGGAATGAGTAAGCTTGCGACCTGGGGGTTTAAGAAAACTTTGTTACAGCAAGGGCAGGTTCCAATTGAGGAGTTAAGGGAGCTTTGCTTGGAATTGGGTGTGAATATGACAGCGTGCCAAATGACAATGGAGCTTCAAGGTTATAAAGAAAGTGAATTTATAGAAGGAATCGGTTTTGCGGGAGCGGCTACCTATTTTGCATCTTCACCAGATAGTCAAAGTTTATTTATATGAGATGTTTCAGTCGTACCGTAAAGTATTTAATGTAAGGTCGTGAGAATCATTGCAATGGAGATCGACTTAAAAGGTAGTGTAAATACTTTGCTTTAAAAATAAAATTAATTGTTAGAATAAGCGGTACTTACAAATGTTAAGCCTTAATTTATGTTTTTAGAAAAGCAAATTGAGGTAAAGCAAAACCATAAAAATGACTTTAGAGAATAAAATATGAAAGGTTTTGAAAGAGGGATTTACTTACTTCCTAATTTAATGACAACGGCGGCTCTTTTTGCGGGCTTTTATGCTGTTATTGCTGGGATTCAAGGAAACTTTGAGCAGGGAGCTATTGCTATTCTTATTGCGATGGTCTTTGATGGCTTAGATGGCCGTATTGCTAGAATGACAAACTCAAGCAGTGCTTTTGGTGCTGAATATGACAGTTTGGCAGATATGGTTTCATTTGGTCTAGCCCCTGCAATATTAGTTTTTCAATGGGCTTTAATGGATTTTGGTAAGTTAGGCTGGTTGGTAGCATTTATTTATACCGTGGGAGCTGCACTTAGATTAGCAAGATTTAATACTCAGGTTGGTACTGCAGATAAACGCTATTTTCAAGGTTTGCCAAGTCCTGCCGCGGCGGCACTGTTAGCAAGTTTAATTTGGGTGGTTGAAAGTAATCAAATTGACTTGGTCATTACACCTGTTATCGCTTTAGTGTTAACTGTATTTGGCGGTTTAATGATGGTGAGTAATACTCGTTTTAGTTCATTTAAAGAGCTTAATATTAAAGACAAAGTCCCTTTTGTGACTCTTCTCTTAGTGGTGTTGGTCTTTGTGGTGATTACCATTAAACCAGCTATGATTCTGTTTTTAATTTTCTTAAGTTATGCCATTTCTGGTCCCGTGATAACTCTTGTTACCCTTAAAAAAACTAGAGCAATGAGAAAGGTAAATAAATCAGAAGAGACCGCTGCTGAAACGGTTGTTGATGAGAGTACTACGTCAGAATCAGTTGAAAAGACGAATCATGATGAAGTTAATGAAATTCATTCTGATGAAAATAAAGAAAATAACATTAAATAACTCGCGGTTTAAATACGCGTTAACAATCATAAAATCATAAATATTGTTTGGACAGATAGAGCATGAAAGACCATTTAGTTATCTTTGATACCACCCTTCGTGACGGAGAGCAAAGCCCTGGTGCATCAATGACCAAGGAAGAAAAAATTAGAATTGCAAAACAATTAGAAAAGCTCCAGGTTGATGTTATTGAAGCAGGATTTCCTGCAGCCAGTGAAGGGGATTTTGAGTCTGTTCAGGCCGTTGCTTCTATTATTAAAGACAGTACTATTTGTGGTTTGGCTAGAGCGATTGAAAACGATATTAGAAAGGCAGGTGAAGCAATTAAACCCGCAAATTCTGGTCGAATTCACACCTTTATTGCAACTTCACCCATTCACATGGAAAAAAAGCTTCGTATGTCTCCAGACGAAGTTGTTGAACGTGCAGTATGGGCAGTTAAAAAAGCACGTGATTACACCGATGATGTCGAATTTTCGCCAGAAGATGCTGGTCGTTCAGATGTGGATTTTTTATGCCGAGTAATCGAAGCGGTTATTGATGCTGGTGCCACTACCATCAATATTCCAGATACAGTCGGTTATAACGTTCCACATCAATTTGGTAAACTGTTTAAACAGCTGCTAGAGCGAATTCCTAATTCAGATAAAGCAATCTTTTCAGCTCATTGTCATAACGATTTAGGTTTGGCTGCTGCAAACTCTTTAGCGGCAGTAAGAAATGGTGCAAGACAGATCGAGTGCACTATAAACGGCCTAGGTGAACGTGCTGGTAATACGGCACTAGAAGAGGTTGTTATGGCGATAAAAACTCGCCAAGATATTTTTGAAGTGGATACTCGTATTAATACACGTGAGATATTAGCCGCTTCAAGATTGGTTTCAAATATTACCGGTTTTGCTGTTCAGCCGAATAAGGCGATTGTTGGGGCAAATGCCTTTGCTCATGAATCAGGTATTCATCAAGATGGTGTGCTTAAACATCGTGAAACCTATGAGATTATGCGTGCCGAAGATGTTGGCTGGAGCACCAATAAAATGGTAATGGGTAAGCATTCAGGTCGTAATGCGTTTAAAACTCGTCTTGAAGAATTAGGTATAGATTTTGAAACCGAGCAAGAACTGAATGAAGCTTTTGTTAGTTTTAAGGAGTTAGCCGATCGTAAACATGAAATTTACGATGAAGATCTTCAGTCACTGGTAACGGATAATAATACTCAGCGTGTTGAAAATGAATCATATCGCTTAGTCTCTCTTAAAGCTTCTACGGAAACAGGAGAAAGTCCACAAGCCGAAGTTACAATTTGGACTAAAGGCAGTGAAGCTAGTGCTTTAGCATCGGGAAGCGGCGTGGTAGATGCTACCTTTAAAGCCATTGAATCCATAGTAGAATCGGGTTCTTCGTTGTTGCTTTACTCTGTAAGTAATGTAACAAATGGAACCGATTCATTAGGTGAGACTTCAGTGCGTCTTGAGAAGGGCGGGCGTATAGTTAATGGACAAGGTTCAGATACAGATATTGTTACTGCCTCTGCGAAAGCCTACATTAATGCCTTGAATAAACTTGAAACTGATGTTGGTAAAGAGCATCCTCAGGCTAGAGTTTAATGTTGGTTGAGTAATGTAGATATTTATGGCAAATATACACTTTTCAACAGACCTGTTTGATCAGATAGGTGGTACTAATTGGATTACCAGGCCTGGTAAATTTGAAAAAGAATCTTTAGAAAATATGGTAAATGATCTTAATAATCGTCAGTTACAGGATAAAACTGAAGAGATAGATTCAGCTGTTAAATATGAAGAACAAAACCTACATACCGATATTCCTATAAATGATTCAAGTGAAATATTGTCTGAAAATGAAGATGCTCTTTTAATTTCTAAAAGTGTTTTACCAATTATGCCTATAGTTGTTATCGGTGCTGGTTTAGAGAGCATTTGGCAAAACGAAGAGAGTCTCGCTTGGCAGCTTTGGCAAAATATTATGAAAGCTTTTGAATGGGATGAGGCCCATGTCGTGTTTTTTGATACTGAGCTGATTGTTACTGAAGATGCCATTTTTTCAACAATGGAAGAAGTTATAGAATTAGGCGTGGAGTGGGTTTTAAGCATGGACGAGGAGCATGAAATTTCTGAGCAGTTGTCAGAAGGCGTTCAAGTTGTTTCTGTTCCTGTGTTTGAATTAATGCTATCTGATCCTTATGCCAAACAAAGTTTCTACCACTCAATTATTGCTCTTAAACAGTATGTTTAAATAAAGCATGTTTAAACAAGTTATATTGTTTTTGTCGACCTAAAATTATGCCCAAGACCTTTGAATTTAATTATCTCCGTTTGATGGATGAATCTGATTTGAACCAGGTTTACGAAATTGAACAAAAGTCTTATGACTACCCATGGACCCTAAATGGCTTTGAAAAAAGCTTAGATCAAGGTTTGAATTACGTCTTTTGCGATGCAGACCATAAAATGCTTGGGTATTGTTGTATTCTTCCTGTTTTGGATGAAGCTCATGTTTTAAATATTTGCGTTGCTCCAAAGTTTCAAAAACAAGGCATCGCTAAGCAGGCCTTTTTAAGTATTCTTGATGGTTTAAAAGACCGTGATTTTAAAATTGTATTTTTAGAGGTGCGAGAGTCTAATTATCCAGCTCAATCACTGTATAAAAAATTAGGTTTTAGTGAGGATGGTATCAGAAAAGGATATTATCGATCTCAAGCTTGGGATGATGAAACGCAAAGTTTGATTGATGAAAAGGAAGATGCGATTTTAATGTCGTTTTCAATTAAATGAAGCCACAAAGAGCAGGGTAGTTCAACTTCGCTAATGAATATAGAAATCCTTAGCGAAGTTGTTGTATAAGAAAAAGCTAAAGAAAGTGTTATTTTCTCAGCTCGACTGGCACGGTTTTAGTTAAGGTCTGAGCCATCTCTTTATAGAGTTTTGGATTGGCAGCTAAAATATTACCGTGTGTTAAAAAGTTTGCACCGCCGTTGAAATCAGTTGCCAAACCTCCCGCTTCAGTAATAATTAATGAGCCTGCAGCAATATCCCATGGTTTTAAATTAAACTCCCAAAAACCATCTACACGGCCAGCGGCCACGTAAGCTAGATCAAGTGCCGCCGAACCTGCTCTACGAATGCCAGCCGTTGTGCTAATAAACTCTTTTAAACTCGCCATGTAAGCATCTAGATAGCTGAAATCATGATATGGAAAACCCGTAGCTAATAAAGCATTATTGAGTGTTTTTTGTTCTGAAACACGTATACGACGATTATTAATGAAAGCACCGCTTCCACGGCTTGCGGTAAACATTTCATCACGCACAGGGTCAAAAATGGCGGCATGCTGAATTTTACCTTTAACTTCTACCGCAATGGAAACTGAAAACTGTGGAAATTGATGAAGAAAGTTGGTTGTACCGTCTAATGGATCAATAATCCAACGAGTATCTGACTTTTTGCCTTTTTGATGTGACACGCCACTCTCTTCAGCAAGGATTTCATGGTCAGGATAGTATTTTTTAATAGTCTGGATGATGGTGTTTTCAGCTTCTTTATCCACTTCACTCACATAGTCGTTTTTGCCTTTGTACTCGATATTGAGTTGATCAATTCTGTCAAGATGATGAAGGATGTTGCCTCCTGCGGCTCTAGCGGCTTGAGTGGCGATATTTAGAAGTGGATGCATGGCGTGCCTTTGGTTTTTATTTGTGAGTGTGTTTAATTTCTTTATGAACGGGTAGAATACACGTTTATCAAATTAAATTTTAATGAAAATATTATAAACGGAAAAGAAAAATGATTGAAGATTACCGTCTTGATCCAGGGTTAGCAAAAATTAGAATTGTGCTGATCGAAACTTCACACCCTGGAAATATTGGCGGGATTGCTCGTGCCATGAAAAATATGGGGTTTAGTCAATTGGTATTGGTCAACCCTAAAGAGTTTCCTAGTCAAGTGGCTTCGGCAAGAGCATCAAGTGCAACTGATGTGTTAAATGATGCAAAAGTGGTAGCGACCCTGGATGAGGCTTTGCAAGGCACTAAATTGGTTGTAGGTGCGAGTGCACGTTTGCGTAAAGTGTCTTGGCCGCAACTTGATGTTAGAGAGACGGCTAAATTAGCTTTGGAAACCGTTGCAGAGGGTGAGGTTGCGTTGGTTTTTGGGCGAGAAGATTCAGGGCTTAGTAATGCGGAGATGGATAAGTGTCATTATTTGGCCCATATTCCAACTAATCCTACCTATAGCTCACTCAATATTGTAGCCGCTGTTCAGGTTTTTGCTTATGAATGTTTAATGGCAACGCAAATTGAATCGGTTCATCGTAAAGGTTATAGGCATAAGTTGGCGACTACCGAGCAATTAGAAGGGTTTTATGACCATCTATACCAGGCGTTGCAAGATATAGAGTTTTTAGATCCTGCTAAAAATGCTCGTTTTATGCGAAGAATGCGTCGATTATTTAATCGTTCTCAGCTAGATGTAAAAGAGATAGATATCCTTAGAGGAATTTTAACAGCGGCACAAAGGCAATCACTTAAATAATAAGTTAGAATTGATTGGTTTTTTAAAGTTTAGTATTGAGTTTAAAGGAGAACACATATTGTGTTTAAAAGATTAAGATCTGACATTAATTGTGTTTTTGACCGTGACCCTGCTGCACGCAATACATTTGAAGTTTTAACCACTTATCCTGGGTTACATGCCATTCTTTGGTATAGATTGGCTCACTGGTTTTGGAAGAAAAATCTTAAATGGTTGGCAAGGTTTATATCCGGGTTTGCAAGATGGTTTACAGGTATTGAAATTCATCCTGCGGCTACGATTGGTGAACGCTTTTTTATTGATCACGGTATGGGTGTGGTAATTGGTGAAACTGCCGAAATTGGTGATGACTGTACTTTGTATCATGGTGTGACTCTTGGTGGAACTTCATGGCAAAAAGGTAAGAGACATCCTACTTTAGGTAATGGCGTTGTTGTTGGAGCAGGTGCTAAAGTTTTGGGTCCTATTGAAATTGGTGATGGAGCACGCGTTGGTTCTAATGCGGTTGTAATAAAACCTGTTGGTGTTGGGGAGACTGTTGTTGGTATTCCTGGTCGTGTGGTGACTCAAAAGTCTGATGATGTGCAAGCAAAAAGAGCTAAGATGGCTGAAAAAATCGGTTTTGATGCTTATGGAGTTGGTCAAGAGATGGCTGATCCCGTAGAAAAAGCGATTTATAGTTTGTTAGATCATATTCAAGCTCAGGATGAAAAGTTGGAAAAATTAGCAAAATCTCTTGCTCAAATGGGTGGAGAGTCTATCGAAATGGATATGCCAGAATTAGATGATGTTGTTCTGGAGCCAAGTGACCCTGAGCAGATCGCGCATTTAAAGAAAAAACGTTCTAATTAAATATCTAATGTTTTAAGTCTTAATCAAGTATTAAGATGAAAGCGATTTAGAGTAATAATTCTTGAGTTAAATAGTAGGTTATTATAGAATTCTAATATACTATTCAACTGGATTTTATTGTTATGAAGTTAACATCTAAAGGACGTTATGCGGTTACCGCAATGATTGATATTGCACTAAATCAAGACAAAGGTGCAATTACTCTGTCATTAATTTCAGAGAGACAAGGTATTTCATTGTCATATCTAGAGCAATTGTTTGCAAAGTTAAAGAAAGCTGATTTAGTAACAAGTGCAAGAGGTCCAGGTGGTGGTTATCGACTAAGTCGTATCCCTGGAGATATTTCAATCAGTGAAATTATTCGTGCTGTTGATGAATCGGTTGATGCACGTAAATGTGGTGGTAAAGCAAATTGTCATGGTGGTGATGAGTGTTTATCGCATGAATTGTGGAGTGAATTAAGCACTACAATTGACAGTTTTCTAAAAAGCATTACACTTCAAAGTGTAATGGATAAGAAGCAATCCAATGTTAAAGAAATTGCATTTGGGTGAAATAGGGAAATAAAATGGCTGTAAATCTGACTGAATCTGCGTCTGACCGTGTTAAAAAAATGATTGATAAACGAGGTCATGGTATTGGTTTGCGTGTGGCAACTAAGGTTAGTGGTTGTGCTGGCTTCTCGTATGTAGTGGATTATGCTGATGAGATAAAAGAGGATGATTTGGTTTTCGAGAGTTTTGGAACCAAAGTTGTTGTTGATCCTAAAAGTCTTGAAAATATTGACGGCATGGAAATTGACTATGTGCAAGAAAGTTTATTAAATGAGGGTTTTGATTTCAAAAACCCAAAAGTAAAAGACAGTTGTGGTTGCGGTGAATCTTTTACCGTCTAGCCATTCTAAATAGTAATAGACTAAATTTAACCCCGGCATTTGACCGGGGTTTTGTTTTTCTGCAGGTTTGGTTAATTGTTGGTAAAATGTGCGGATTAAAAATTAAAGGACTTCAGAGATGGAAAAAACATTCTCAATTATTAAGCCAGATGCTGTTTCTAGAAACTTAATTGGGCAAATTACACAGCGATTTGAAGAAAATGGTTTGCGTATTATTGCTTCAAAAATGAAACGGTTAACTCTTGAAGAAGTAGAGGGGTTTTATGCTGAGCATAAAGGGCGTGATTTTTATGAGCCTTTAATCAAATATATGACTTCAGCTCCCGTTATTGTTCAAGTTTTAGAGGGAGAAAATGCTATTGCAAAAAATCGCGAAATCATGGGCGTAACTGATCCTGCTAAAGCAGAAAAGGGTACTATTCGCTCAGATTTTGCTATCTCTGTTCGTGAAAATTCGGTTCATGGCTCAGATTCTTTAGAAAGTGCAGAAAGAGAAATTGCTTACTTTTTTGATGAAAATGAACTTTGCTATAGAGCATAATGGTTACTAATTTACATGAATCAAATGGATACTAATCTTATTAATAAAAGCTCTGAACAGCCCCAAAAGATTGATTTGTTGGGTATGGATAGACAGGCAATGGAGTCTTTTTTTGCTTCAATAGGCGAAAAACCTTTCAGAGCTGGACAGGTGATGAAGTGGATTCATCAATTTGGTGTTAGTGAATTTGAAGAGATGACAAATCTCAGTAAAGCTCTTAGAGAAAAACTTGCTAATGTCGCTCAGGTAAGAACTCCAAAAATTGTTGCTGAGCAACTTTCTGAAGATGGCACGATTAAATGGCTATTAGAAGTAGATAATCACAATTCAGTAGAAACCGTTTTTATACCCGAAAAAAACCGCGGTACCTTATGCATTTCTTCTCAAGTCGGTTGTGCCTTAGAGTGTAGTTTTTGCTCAACAGGGCAGCAAGGTTTTAATCGAAACCTAGAAAATTGGGAAATTATTGCCCAAATGTGGGTCGCGAACAAAGCATTAGGCTGTAAACCAAAAGAAGAAAGACGTATTTCAAATGTCGTGTTTATGGGTATGGGGGAACCTCTTTTGAATGTAACCCACACCTTTCCCGTAGCTCGAATTTTAATGGATGATTTTGCATACGGATTGTCTAAGCGACGCGTTACAATTAGTACAGCAGGTGTTGTTCCAGCGATAGATAAGATAAAAGAAGAAGTTGATGTGAGCTTGGCAATTTCATTGCATGCTCCTAATAACCCTTTAAGAGATGAGCTGGTTCCTATCAACCAAAAATACCCTCTAGAACAATTAATGCCGAGTTTGCATAGATATGTTGAAGGTGGTCACAGTAAAAAACATGTGACAGTTGAATATGTGATGTTGGATAAAATTAATGACAGAGTGGAGCATGCACATCAGTTAGTAGAGTTATTAGCTGACTTGCCTTGTAAAGTAAACCTGATTCCATTTAACCCTTTTCCTAATACGGATTATCAACGTTCATCGAATAATGCCATTCATAAGTTCAGGGCTATTTTAGAAGAAGGTGGGTTAAATGTAACGGTTAGAAAAACTCGTGGTGATGATATAGATGCCGCTTGTGGTCAGCTAGCTGGAAAGGTTTCAGATAGAACAAAACGAACTCAGCATCGGGTTGAATTTGCTGGTAACGTCCTAAATAAAGTTTAACCTAACAGGATATATAAATGACGGATACTGTTGAAGAAGGTAATGAGCAACTAATAGAGCTACTGCAAAAGGCAAGAGAACAACAAAATATCTCGATTGATGAAGCGGCCGAAAAACTCAATTTATCCGTTAAGCAGCTAGAAAAATTTGAAGAGTCTGACTTGGATTTAACGACATTATCGACTTTTGAACGTGGTTATCTTAGAAATTATGCTTTTTTGTTAGGTGTAAATATTGAAAAGTTTGAAGAGCAGTTTCCTCGAGGTATGAGTGTTGGAGCAGAGCTCCAGTCAATTCAACGTGATAACTTTAAAACCCGAAAGCCTATTAAAATAGGTCGTTTTTTCAAGTTCATATTTTTTGTTGCTTTGATTATATTGGTGATTTGGGTTTTATCTACATTAGGTATCGACTTTTCACAATCAGATCTTGGTAAGACGTTAGAAAAGGCAACAGAAATTTCATTGCCTGAACCAAATAAATAAAAATAAAAAATAAATATAATATTTAGATTTAAGAGAATAAAACACAATGGCAAAACAGATTTCAGCAATCAGAGGCATGAACGATATTTATGGTGAGGATTCAAACGCTTTTGATTATTTAATTAACACTGCTGAAAATGCATTAAAACAATATGGTTATCATTCAATTCGATTACCTATTGTAGAAAAAACCGAATTATTTGCTCGCTCTATTGGTGAAGTGACCGATATTGTTGAAAAAGAAATGTACACCTTTGAAGACCGAAATGGTGATAGTTTAACGCTACGTCCAGAGGGTACTGCAGGTTGTGTTAGAGCTATTGTGCAAAATGGACTCGCATATAATCAAATTCAAAAACTGTATTACACTGGGCCAATGTTTAGATATGAGCGTCCGCAAAAAGGACGATATCGTCAATTTCATCAATTTGGTGTTGAAGTTTTTGGCTTGGCGACAGCAGATATCGATGCCGAGTTAATTGTTCTTACCGCTCGTTTATGGGAGCAACTTGGTTTAGATAATTTGGAATTGCAAATTAACTCTCTTGGTAGTCAAGAAGCCAGAGCAAGTTATCGTGAAACTTTAGTGGACTATCTTTTGCAGCATAAAGAGAGTTTAGATGAAGACAGTCTTAGACGTTTAGAAAGTAATCCATTACGTATTCTGGATACAAAAAATCCAGATATGAAAACTATTGTTGATGCAGCTCCTAAGTTAATTGATCATCTAGATGAAGAATCTAAAGTACATTTTGATATGGTTAAGTCTTACTTAGACGATTTAGGCATTGAATATGTTGTTAATCCTAACTTAGTGCGAGGACTGGATTATTATAATCGTACAGTTTTCGAGTGGGTTACTACAGAACTGGGTGCTCAAGGAACAGTTTGTGCCGGTGGTCGCTACGATAGCCTGGTGGAACAAATTGGTGGTAAATCTGTTCCGGCAGTAGGTTTTGCTATGGGGATTGAGCGTTTAGTTGCTCTTCTTATCGATAAAGAACTGGTACCTACACTAAACAAAGCAGATCTTTTTATTGTTGCTGTTGGTGATGCAGCTTCAAGACCAGGCCTGGTAATTTCTGAAATGGTTAGAGATGCATTTCCACACCTTAATGTTCAAATGAATTGTGGTGGTGGAAGTTTTAAAAGCCAGTTTAAAAAAGCCGATAAGTCTGGAGCAAGTTACGCTTTGGTGATGGGGGAGCAAGAGGTTAATGACAAAGTTGTTGCGGTAAAACCATTGCGAGCAGAAGCTGAACAGCAAACTATCTTGTTGAGTGAATTAACCAATCACTTACAGTCAATTTTTAACTAAGGGTTTTTGACGGATTCCGTCATATATTTAAATTTTAATATAAACAAATTGAAAAGGGTTTATAACAAATGAGTCGCTACGAAACCGAAGAAGAACAAATCGAAGCATTTAAAAGTTGGTGGAATAAATACGGTACACAGTTACTTACCGCTATTTTGGTAGTTGTATTAGCTTTTTCTGGTTGGCGTTATTGGACAAATACAAAGTACGTTGAAGCTGCCAATGCTTCTTCTATGTATGAGTTATTACAAGCTAATATGCAACAAGGCACATTTGGTGAAGTCACTCGTGAAGCATTAAAGTTAATTCAAGAGCAACCTGAAAGCCCGTATTCTGCAGGTGCGGCTATGTTGCTGGCCACTTATAGTTACGATAAAGGTGATATGGATGATGCTATTGACCATTTAAGTTGGGTTGTAACTAACTCGCCAGATATCGCATTAAAAGCAACCGCACATATCCGTTTAGCCAGAATTTTTACGGATCAAAAGAAGTTTGATGAAGCAGAAGCACAGTTAGTAGAGCTTAAAGATTTAGACTTGAAAGGTGCGGCAAAGGGAGATGTTGATTATGTCGCCGGAATGTTGGCTTTAAAAAGAAACAAAACTGACGATGCCCATACTGCTTTTACTGCTGTAGTTCAAAATCCAGAAACTGAGAAAAACCTACTAGGTCTGGCTCAAATTCAGTTAGATGATTTAGCAAAATAACCCAAAAATTGAGTTGGAATCTAGAATGAATAAACGTATTACTCTTGCTGTTGTATTTGCAGCTAGTTTAGGTGTGATTGGTGGTTGCTCAACAGCTAAGCCTTTAGTTGAACCTTATATGGCACCAATGGAATCAGACTATTCTTTGCATAAAAACTGGCAAGTAAAGTTAGATTCTATGCCTAATAGAGATTCTAAAGGACTCTTTATTGATGAAGATGAACAAAATATCTATGTTGCTTCTGAAACAGGCTATTTAGTCTCATTAAAAAAGAACAATACATCACGTTGGACAGACCAAGTTCAATGGGAAGTGAAATTTGATTCACCTATTGTTTCTGGGCCAACCAAAGATGGTGATCGTTTATTTATTGGTACTTCAAAAGGTCAGTTAATTGCTGTTTCTAGTAAAACAGGTCAATATCTTTGGCAAACGCAGCTTTCTAGTGAAGTGATGAGCCGTGCTGTTATTGCCGATAAAAAGATTTTTACAAGAACCGTTGACGGTAAGCTTTATGCGTTAAATTCTAAGAACGGTAACATTGAATGGGTTGCTGAGCACCAAATGCCAAACTTATCGTTACGTGGTTCTCCTCAGGTACTATATTCTGATGGTAAGGTTTTTGTGGGGTGGGAATCAGGATCTGTTCAAGCTCTATCAGCAAAATCTGGTTCTTTATTATGGGAAACTCGTGTTGCTGTACCAAGTGGAAGAACGGATTTAGAACGTATGGTTGATGTGCAATCAAACCTGGTTTTAAAAGATGGCAGACTCTATGTTTTAGGTTTTCACGGTAAATTTGCGTCCATTAACCCTGAGAATGGAAATTTTTATTTTGTTAAAGAAGTTTCTGGTTTTAGAAACTTTGTTGTTGACGATAAAGCAATCTATTTAGTTGATGATAACGATACTTTGTATAGTTTCGATTTGATTAGTGGTGCAACCTTATGGAAACAAAATGCCTTTAAAAACCGATTAGTCGGTGATTTGTCTTTAGCTGACGATGACTTACTTGTTGTTGATGGATGGGGTTATTTACATTGGTTAAATAAAGTACAGGGTATTGAAGTTGCACGAGCAAAACACAGTAATGAATACGGCGACGGTAATAGAATTTTAAGAGTGCATTCTGAAGATAAACGCATCTATTTGCTTGATGATGAGGGAGTGGTCACAAGTTATAATGTCACGCCATCAGACTTAAAGCTATTTAAAGAACAATATGCTGAGAAGACAAAAGAAGAATCGAAAGAAACACCAAATACGCAATAGCGGCTTTATTGCAAAAAGCAAAATAATATAAAAACAAATCTGGTTGATTCAAACAGTCAGATTTTGTTGTTTTAGGTAAAGAGAAAAAATGAGTAAACCGGTTATCGCTCTAGTTGGGCGACCAAATGTGGGTAAATCCACGCTTTTTAATCGCTTGACACGTTCAAGAGATGCCATTGTGGCTGATTATCCAGGATTAACTCGTGATAGACAATATGGAACAGGCCGTGTTGGTAAGATGCCTTATATTGTTGTAGATACAGGCGGTCTTAGTGGCGAGATCGAGGGTGTTGATCCTTTAATGGCTGACCAAGTTAGGGCGGCTTTAGAAGAATCTGATGCTATTGTTTTCTTGGTTGATGGTCGTCAAGGCATTGTTCCTGCCGATGAAGTCATTGCCAATTACATTAGACAGTTTGATAAACCTGTTCAGGTATTGGTGAATAAAGCAGAGGGTAGTGATTACTCTATGGCTACTTCTGATTTTTTTCAACTTGGATTGGGTGAACCGTACGCCATTTCTTCTGCTCACGGTGATAATGTTACCGTTGCAATAGATCATATATTATCTTCTCTTCCTCAAAAAGAAGATGAAGACGAGTTTGATTTAGATGAGCATCCTGGAGTCAGAGTTGCCGTTGTTGGACGTCCAAACGTAGGAAAATCAACTCTGATTAACCGTATGATTGGCGAAGATCGTGTTGTGGCTTTTGATATGCCTGGTACCACACGAGATAGTATTTTTGTGCCATTTGAACGTAATGGCAAGCCTTATACCTTAATTGATACAGCAGGTATTCGCCGACGTAAAAACATCAAAGAAAAAATTGAAAAGTTTAGTATTGTTAAGGCTATAGAAGCAATGGAAGATTCACATGTTGTGATTGTTCTTATTGATGGCTCAGAAGGTTTAACAGATCAAGATTTAACTCTTCTTGGATTAGCTATTGAATCAGGCCGTGGTTTGGTTATTGCCGTTAATAAATGGGATAATTTATCTACCGAGCAAAAAGACTGGGTTAAGAATGAATTGAGTTTCCGTATTCAGTTTGCTGATTATGCTAAACAACATCTGATTTCAGCCCTTCATGGAACTGGGGTTGGTGATCTTTTTGATACCATTGATGCTGTTCACCTAGCTGCATTTAAGCGAGTTTCGACTTCTGACTTAAACCGAGTGTTAGAACAAGCCGTTCTAGATCATCAGCCACCACTAATTGCTGGCCGAAGAGTGAAGCTGCGTTATGCTCACTTAGGTGGTTTAAACCCACCTAGAGTCATTGTTCACGGCTCACAGGTAGATAAGTTGCCTGCGTCTTATACAAAGTATTTAGTTAATGTTTTTCGTAAGGCGTTTAAATGGGTTGGCACACCTGTTACGGTAGAATATAAGGCAACTCAAAACCCTTTTGAAGGCCGTAAAAACAAGTTAACTTCTCGATTATCTGCAAAGTCAGAAAAATCAGATATGAAAGCTAAACTTAAGAAAAAGAAAAAAACTCAAAAACGCCGTACATAAATAAAATTGTATAAAGATAAATACTGATTACACAGTGTTTATCCACAGTTTTTTTTAAATTAAAGCGTTACCATCTTCAATCCCCAAAAACACTAAGAGTTGAATTAATACCATGAGTCCAAATCCGACTAAACGTATTCGCGAAATCCCTTATAACTATACCTCATTCTCGGACAAAGAGATTGTGTTAAGGTTTTTGGGTGAGTCGTGTTGGACAACGATTGAGTCCTTACGTCAAACTCGTAATACAGGTCGGTCTGCACGTATGCTTTTTGAGGTGCTGGGTGATATGTGGGTGGTAAGTCGTAACCCTTACATTCAAGATGATTTAATTCAAAATCCTAAACGTCGTGATGCATTAATTCAAGCGTTACACCATCGTTTAAAAGAAGTAGAAAAGCGCCTAAATGGTAATGAAACGGCAGCAGAACTTTTAGCTTCAACTTCTAAAGCGGTGGAAGAGTTTTCAGCATGGTTTCCAAAACAGGTTATCTTGCGTCATCAAGTATTAAAACGTTTAAAAAAATGTACACGTGAAGACAATATTGACTTTGGAGGCTTAGCACGAGTTTCTCATGCAACAGATGCCACTGACTGGCGTGTAGAGTTACCACTAGTAGTATTAACTCCTGACTCTGAACAAGAAACCATAGAGATGGTTCAGGCTTGTATTGATTTAGAGTTGACCATTATTCCACGTGGTGGAGGTACAGGGTATACCGGTGGTGCGATTCCTCTTCATCAAAATACTGCAGTAATCAACACTGAAAAACTTGAGTTTATGAGTTTAGTTGAGCAAGTAGAGCTACCAATGATTGGTAAAGTTCCTACGATACGTACTGGTGCAGGTGTGGTTACCCGTAGAGTATCTGAGCAAGCTGAACGTTTTGGTTATGTATTTGCAGTAGATCCAACCTCTCAAGATGCTTCTACGATTGGTGGAAATATCTCAATGAACGCGGGTGGTAAGAAAGCCGTATTGTGGGGTACAACTCTTGATAACTTAGCATCTTGGAGAATGGTAACTCCTGATGCAAAATGGTTAGAAGTCGAGCGTGTAAATCACAACCTTGGCAAACTACAAGACCAACAAACTGTCATTTTTGATATTCGTCGTTATGAAAAAGACGGCCAGACTCAAATTGGTGAAACTGAACGTTTAGAAATTCCAGGTTCAGGTTTTAGGCAAGCGGGTTTAGGTAAAGATGTTACTGACAAGTTTTTAAGTGGGCTTCCTGGTATTCAAAAAGAAGGTTGTGATGGTTTAATTACCTCTAGCCGTTTTATTGTTCATCGCATGCCTAGCCATACAAGAACAGTATGTTTAGAGTTTTTTGGGACTGATCTAAGTTTAGCAGTACCAGCTATTGTTGAAATTCTTGACTACGTTGAATCTAAGAAAAAAGAAGGCATTCTGATTGCTGGTCTTGAGCACTTAGATGATCGTTATATTAAAGCGGTTAAATACAATACCAAGGCGAGTCGCAAAGAATTGCCTAAGATGTTATTGCTTGCTGATATTTGTGGTGAAAATGGCTTTGAAGTTGCCAATACCTGTACTGAAATTGTTGCTCTAGCGAACAAACGTAATGCTGAAGGTTTTATTGCTGTTAGTGATGATGCTCGTAAACGTTTCTGGCTTGACCGTTCTCGTACCGCTGCAATTTCATCACATACCAATGCATTTAAAATCAATGAAGATGTGGTTATCCCGTTAGATCGCTTAAATGAATACAATATTGAAATTGAAAAAATCAATATTGAAATGTCAATTAAGAACAAAATTGATATTCTGAATGCATATATTGAGTATTTTGAAGGGGATATACCAGAGTTTATCCAAGCCGATGATTTTGAGGATATTTCAGGTCCATCTAACTACTTTAGAGGTAAGGTTGAAGAGACGCTTGAACACTTTAAAACAGTTAAAACTCGTTGGTTAGGTAAGTTAGAACGTCTGAATAGCCCAGCAAAAGAGTGTTTAGACTTATTACCTGAAGAATCTCATGCAAATGTACGTGAAGAAGATACCTTAGCAAGTCTGTTCTTAAGAAGAGAGACAGTTCTTTCATACCGAAAAGAGGTGAAAGAGTTTTTAAAACAAACATTCTTAGGCCATGATTTTGAAGCATTGCATAAAAAATTAGATAAAATTCATGGCGATATTCGAACGGCACGTTTGTTTGTCGCATTGCACATGCATGCGGGTGACGGAAATATCCACACTAACATTCCAGTGCATTCTGGTAACTATGAAATGGTGCATTTAGCTGAGTCTCTGGTTGATAGAATTATGGAAGTGGCTCATCGTCTAGGTGGTGTTATTTCTGGTGAGCATGGAATTGGTCTAACTAAATTCCAATATTTGGAACCTTCTAAAGTCGAAGCCTTTGTTAAGTACAAAAATGAAGTCGATCCAAATGGTCATTTCAACAAAGGTAAGTTACTGCCTGGGTCTAGCCTAGATAATGCCTACACGCCATCTTTAAGCTTGGTAAATCAAGAAGCGATTATCTTAGAAGCAAATGAGCTAGATGCCTTAAACAATGATATTAAAGATTGTTTACGTTGCGGTAAGTGTAAACCTGTGTGCCAGACTCATATTCCTAGAGCTAATTTACTCTATTCACCACGTAATAAGATTTTAGCTACGGGTCAGGTGATTGAAGCGTTTTTGTATGAAGAACAAACTCGTCGCGGTATTTCATTGCAGCATTTTGACGCTATGAACGATGTGGCTGACCATTGTACAACTTGCCATAAGTGTGAAACACCTTGCCCAGTTGACATCGATTTTGGTGATGTTTCTATCCGTATGCGAAATATCCTAACAAAAATGGGTAAAAAACGCTTTTCTATAACGGTAAAAGCCGCATTGTGGTTCTTGAACGCTAAAAATCCGGCAACCATTAAAATCATGCGTAAAGTGATGATTGGCTGGAGTGCTAATTTTATTACCCTAGGGCATAAAACGGCAAAATTGTTTGGCCTTTTAGGTAAGGCAAAAGATATACCTGCACAATCGACAACAATTGCACCTGTACAACAGCAGGTAATTAACTTTGTTCGTAAGCCTTTAAATACAGGCCCAAATCAATCTACTATGCGTGCCTTGTTAGGCTTAGAAGAAGCGAATATGGTTCCGATTATTAGTGATCCAAATAAGGTGAATGATGATTCGGATGCGGTATTCTATTTCCCAGGTTGTGGTTCAGAACGTCTGTTTAGTGATATTGGTTTAGCAACGATAGCGATGTTATCTGAGTCAGGAGCACAAACGGTTCTACCACCAGGCTACCTATGTTGTGGTTACCCTCAAACAGCAGCGGGTCAAGCGGATAAAGGTGCTCAAATTACTGCAGAAAACAGAGCTTTGTTCCATCGTGTGGCTAATACCCTGAACTATTTAGATATTAAGACGGTGATTGTTTCTTGCGGTACCTGTATGGATCAGCTATTAAAATATGAATTTGAACGTATATTCCCTGGTTGTCGTTTATTAGATATACACGAATACCTTTCAGAAAAGGGGATATCGGTAGACTCATCTAATGGTGTTAAATATTTGTATCACGCACCATGTCATGATCCTATGAAAAAAATGGATGGTACCGAAGTCGCTAAAGATTTATTAAAAACAGAGGAAGTGTTACTTTCTGACCGTTGTTGTAGTGAGGCAGGAACTCTAGCCACAGCGAGACCTGATATTTCTGAACAGCTTCGTTTTAGAAAAACCATTGAGCTTACCAATGGCATTAATGAATTAACTGGCCATGACAAATCAATTGGTGGAGAGGTTAAGTTATTAACTTCTTGCCCAGCATGTCAGCAAGGTTTAAATCGTTATGAAGATGAAACTGGCTTAAAAACCGATTACATCGTGGTTGAGCTAGCTAAAAATCTTTACGGGGATGATTGGAAAGGTCAGTTTGTTAATAGACTAGAGCATGAAGGTGTGGAAAAAGTATTGCTTTAGATATTAATCATTTTGATTATTATCAAATAAAAAGGCACATCAGTTGATGTGCCTTTTTTATATGAATATATCTATATGAAATAATATTTAATAAGCTTTTTGAGCCTTAATTTAAAAATTACCAGGCCTGGTAATTCTTAAATTTAACTTATGTAATACAGAATGACTTATTTAGCTGTTTGAGATGCGTAATAATCTGCTAACTCTTTAATTTCGCTATCAGATAAGCCTTTTGCAAAAGTTACCATTGTTGCATCTTTACGAAAACCGTCTCTGAAGTCTTTTAATTGTTTTTCTAGATAACTTGCATGCTGACCGGCTAATTTTGGAAAATTAGGTACAACACTGTTACCGTGGTCACCATGACAACCAATACACATTGCTGCTTTAGCAGGAGCTGCTGGCGCTGCAGCATGAGCATTAGCAGTGATAAGTAAGCCTGTTGAAAGTGTTGCAATAAGTAGTTTTTTCATACTGGTTCTCTTTATTTAGTAAATGTTGAATCATAAAGTAGTAATTTATAGCGATAAGAGCATTAAATCAAGTCTCGCGCTTTTAAAATGCCTGAAACGCTGTTAATAGCCAAGCTATTGATAAGTTTTAGAACAAAAAGCAGTGCTGTTTTAACCATTTTTATTTTCGGCACTTCGCCGAGTACTTCGTTTCGTTTATGATCTTGTGCAAAGGTCTCTATATAAAATTATAGGTATAAAAAAACCGCCTAAGGTTTACACCAAGAGGCGGTCTCTATACGATAACTCTATGTATTATAGAGAGCTAACGTATGCAGCTACGTTTTCCATGTCAGCTTCAGATAGGCCAGCAGCCATTGGAGCCATCATAGAAGTCATAGGACCAACTTGCTCACCTGCTTTATAAGCATGTAGCTTAGAGATGATTTCAGTAGCAGGAAGACCAGCTAGCTTAGGTCCAACACCACCTTCAGCTGCAGCACCGTGACAACCTACGCAAGTTGCGAAAGTTGCTTGACCAGCAGTTGCATCACCAGCAGCTTGAGCCGCTGCACCAAAAGAAACTAAACCAGCCGCAGCTAATGCAATTAATGTATTTTTCATAGTGTACTCTCCTAAAAGCACTTAAATAAAAGTTCGGGTTTTATCCCTGAGTGCAATTACAAACGAAAAGGGGGGGTTAGTCAAGATAAGAAGAGTTGAGCAACCCTTAATATTTAGGGGAATAGTGGTAAAACCTAGCATAATGATTGATTAAATATTACAGCTCCCTAATTAATTAATCAAAAGACATCTAGTAGGCTTAAAATTTTGCATGTTTAGCAAAATTTAAAAAGGTCTTAATATCATGTGATTAGCTTTTTTAGTATAGAAAGAAGCTTAGTTTTAGTCTTTAAATGATTTATTTTGAAGCTACTGTTTAGTTTGCTTTAGCTATAATGAAAACTTGTTAACGATAAATTATTAAAGATAAAAAAATATCAAAGGTAAGCTATGGTTTTTTTACGTTTATGGGCTGTTGCAATCATCTTAACTTTAATAAGTTGGCTTTTATTAAAGTTAATCAGAAAACCAATGCATATTGGTTTGGTGTTTTTGTTTTGGGTTGCGGTAATTTTTGTAAGTACCGTTGGGCTATACGCCATTTCAGTTTGGTTTGTTTCAAGTTAATACATTCATTTAGTAAAACATAAGTTTGCTTAATTTTTAGGTTTTGAATATCGACTGAAAACCTTAACTTGATAATTAAGCATTAAATGAATTAGCTTCATTTTCTGCTGTTTTAAACTCTTCTAATAAACGCTGAAAGCTTTGATATCGACTCAAAGCAATTTCATCATTTTCAACTGCTTGTTTAATTGCACAATTAGGCTCAATCGAGTGTGTACAGTTATTATATTTACATTGTCCTAAAAACGGAGCAAAGTCTGGGTAATAACTTTCAAGTTCTGCCAGTTCACATGGAGCAGGGCTGAATTGCCTTACACCAGGTGAGTCAATTAAATTACCTGTGCTACGTAGTTGGTCTTGTTCTACATTTGCTTGAGGTAGATGATACAAAATGCTGTTGGTTGTGGTGTGCTTACCTAAGCCAGTAGCTTCTGATAACTGGCCTACACGAATCTCTAAATCTGGAATTAATGCGTTAATTAACGATGATTTTCCCGCCCCAGAAGGGCCAACAAAAACACTGTTTTTATCAGCCATAAAGTCTTGCAAGGTTTGTAAACCTTCTTGAGATACGGTTGAGGCGGGAATTAACTCAATGTCCATAGCATCGTAGGGTTCTAAAAGTTCCGCAATGGCTTCCCAGTCATCTTCTGATTCAAGTAAATCGACTTTATTAATGATAATAATCGCAGGTATATCGAGTTGCTGTGCAGCAACTAAATATCGGTCAATCATATCTGGATGAATACCAGGTACTACTGGCATAACAATACCAATAAAATCAATATTAGCCGCTATCATGCGAGTTTGACCCCTAAAACCTGGCCTACTTAATTCATGTGTTCTAGGTAGTACTCTAACCACAACACCTTTATTTTCTTCAATATCCGTTTGCCAAATGACCTGATCACCAGCCACTAATTTACCCAAGTGTTGACGAATTGCACAGGTATATTGATCACCTTTGCTGTTTTCAACAAGTACGCGTTTACCAAAACTAGTAATTACCAGGCCTGGTTGTTCTTCTCCAAGTGAACTGTTGTCATTGTTTGCTTGAGAGCTTTTTTGAGTACTCTTTTTCTCGAGTACTCGGCGTTTTTGTTGGTGGGTCAGCTTGCGTTTGGCCATTCTGTTTATTGGTTACCTGATATTGAATTCATTACTGTTTTAGTCTAACAGGGCATTAATTTTGGCGGCCATAATCATGTCGTTCATGGTTAAGCCTTTTGCTGAATGAGTGGTTAAACTTATCTCACAGCTATTGTAGTCAAAACAAATTTTAGGATGATGATCTTCTCTATTGGCTAACCAAGTTACCGCATTTACAAAAGCAATGGTTTGATGATAGTTTTTAAACTGAAATGTTTTTTCAATGCTTGCGTAGTTAAGTGGTGCATCCCAACCTTTTAAAACACTTAAATTACTTTCAATTGTTGGAATAATAATGGGTTTAGAGCCTTTAGGCATATCTGTGCAATGTTGATTTAACAGTTCTTTAATTAGAGGGGATAATGTATCGCTCATTGTTTAAATCCTAAAATATTGATGTGTATAAATTTACGGTTTTCTATTTTTTTAATATTGGGTTTTATAATGACTTATTCAAGTCTAGTTTTACTCTACTTTTAGACTTTGCATCATCATTTAATCAACTTTAACCCGTTTTTGATAATGATTTTAAGTGCTCAATTCTAATTTTTGCTGGCGGGTGACTATCATGATAAGCAGAAAATACTGGGTCAGGCGTCAAGGTGCTAGCATTGTCTCGGTACATTTTTAATAGAGCTGAAATCAGATGTTCGGCTCCAACATGTTGAGCAGCGAACGCATCAGCCTCAAACTCGTGTTTGCGGCTTTTCATTGCCCCAATTGGCCCCATAAAAAAGAACATAACAGGTACGGCTGTCATAAATAATAAAAGGGCAATTGCTGGCGATTGATCTTGCATACCCAGGCCTGTATAAAACTGTGGCAATTGAATTAACCAACCTAATAAAGCCAATCCGATTAAGCTGTAGATTGTACCTTCAATTAAACGTTTGCGAATATGACCGTGTTTAAAATGGCCAAGTTCATGAGCAAGAACCGCCTCGACTTCTTCTGGCGTTAAGGTTTCTAGCAAAGTGTCAAAGAAGACAATGCGCTTGTTTTTACCCATGCCGGTAAAATAGGCATTACCATGGCCGGATCGAGAAGATCCATCCATTACAAAAATACCATTAGATTCAAATCCTGTACGTTCAAGTAAATTAGTAATGCGGGTTTTCATTTCTTCATCTTCAAGCGGCGTAAATTTATTGAAAATAGGCGCGATCCATTTAGGGTAAGCCCACATAACAATCAGTTGAAACGCCATCCAAACTATCCAAGTATAAAACCACCAGGCCTGGTCAATAAAGTGCGTCATAATACTTAAAACAACCCAAATCAAGGGTAATCCCAACGCTAAAATTAGAACCCATTGTTTGAGTAAGTCGGTTATAAACTTCATTGGGCTAGTTTTATTAAAGCCAAATTCGGCTTCAATTTTAAACGTACTCATAATGGCGAAAGGTAAGTGCAAGATGGATAAGAACCATAGGGTTGACAGAATAAAAGCCACTTCCATCCATTGCGTTTCAAGGCCACTTTGTTGCCAAAGAGAATAAATGTTTTGAAACCCGCCACCTAAGGTCATAAACCATAAGACAGCCGCATCATAAAAAAGCCCTAAGCGACCAAGCTGTAATTTTGCACGACTATAGTCTGCGGCTTTTTGGTGTGCTTCTAGGCTGACGACATCAGCAAAATCAGGTGGAACCTGTTCACGATTCTTTCCAATGTGAAACTGGTTTTTGATATTTAACCAGACTTCAATTATCAAGTTTAAAATTAGGGCGATTAAAAAAAGTGGTGTAATCCAATTCATGTAAAACCTATTTATTTATCTATTTCTGATTATGGGTAACTGTGTTTTCTATCGGAATTCTACGTTAATATAGTCGTATATTGTAAGTTAAGAGCCGTTATCACGATAGGCATTGATAACAAAACTAGGGTAATTAGTCTTGTTGTTAAGAGTTTTAAAGGGTTTGAGCGGTGACTGTATAAAGAGAATGAGTGATGAAGTCAGATAAAAATTTAATTTGGATAGATCTTGAGATGACAGGCCTTGAGCCCAAAGAGCACAAAATTATTGAGATTGCGACAGTCGTTACAGACAGTGATTTAAATGTGTTAGCAGAAGGGCCGGTTTTAGCCATTCAAACTCAACAATCTGAATTAGATAAAATGGATGACTGGTGCACAACACATCATGGTAACTCAGGTTTAACCAAGAGAGTTCAAGACAGCACTGTTACTATGCAGCAGGCAGAAGAATTAACGATTGAGTTTTTAAAAGATTATGTACCCGCTGGTAAATCGCCTATGTGTGGTAATAGCATCTGCCAGGATCGACGTTTTATGGTTGAACAAATGCCAACTTTAGAAGCCTTTTTTCACTATCGCAATCTAGATGTGAGTACTTTAAAAGAGCTTGCAAGAAGGTGGGCGCCAAAAGTCTATCAATCGCACAAAAAAAGTGGAGCACATTTAGCTTTGGCAGATATTTTAGAGTCGATTGATGAACTGCAACACTACCGTAAATATATGCTCTTGGCAGAATACCAAAACTAGTTGTTTAAAGCCGTATTTATCAATCGAATTGATGTATTAAATGGTTATTTTTTATAAATCATGTGGAAACTGACCCAAAACACCGCGATTTCAAGTTTATTTAGTCAATAAAAACTTCCTCTTAAGGTTCTAAAGCATTAGAAAATCTTATATAATTCCCTCTTTGTCACATTAGAAAATTTGTGATCTTTTTAACTACATTTTAATCGTTTTTATTTCTGGTGAATCCGCTATAGGAATTTACATCAAAAAATGGAACGATTTATTACTAAGAGGACGATGTTGTGGAAATGACTGGTGCCCAAATCTTCGTAAATTATCTAGAAGATGAGGGAGTAGAGCATATATGGGGTTATCCAGGTGGGGCAGTATTGCCTATCTATGATGCCCTTGATACGGACGCTAAAAAATTAAGCCATATTTTAGTGCGTCACGAACAGGCTGCAGTGCATGCTGCAGACGGCTATGCGCGCTCTACAGGCAAACCAGGAGTGGTACTTGTAACGTCTGGCCCTGGTGCAACTAATGCGGTAACAGGGATAGCAACAGCTTATATGGATTCAATTCCAATGGTTTGTATTACTGGTCAGGTGCCAACAGCACTGATTGGCTTAGATGCTTTCCAAGAGATTGATACTGTTGGGATTACAAGACCTATCGTAAAACACAACTTCTTAGTTAAGGATGTTAATGATCTTGCTATTACGCTCAAAAAAGCATTTTATTTAGCAACAACAGGCCGACCTGGCCCTGTTGTGATTGACATTCCAAAAGATATCCAAAACGCCAAAAGCTCCTATGTGTATCCACAAGAAGTTGATATGCGCTCCTACCTGCCTGTAACAAAGGGCCATAGTGGACAAATTAAGAAAGCTGTAGAAATGATGCTTTCGGCGAAACGACCGATTTTATATACTGGTGGCGGTGTTATTTTAGGTGATGCTTCGGCAGAGCTTACTGAGTTAACGCATAAATTGGGTTTCCCAATTACTCAAACCTTAATGGGCTTGGGTGCGTTCCCAGCATCAGATAAACAGTCTTTAGGCATGCTGGGTATGCACGGTACATATGAAGCTAATTTAGCAATGCATAACAGTGATGTGATTATTGCAATTGGTTCACGATTTGATGACCGAGTCACAGGTAATCTTGAAAAGTTTTGTCCTGATGCAAAAATCATTCATGTAGATATTGACCCTGCGTCTATTTCTAAAAACGTATTGGTTGATATTCCTATTGTTGGGCCTGTTAAGCAAGTTTTAACAGAAATGAATGCCATTTTAGATAAGACAGAGCTAAAGTCAGATGCAGAAGCGATAGCCGATTGGTGGACTCAAATTGAAGAGTGGCGTGCAACGAAATGTTTACGTTATGACACGATGGGTTCAAAAATCAAACCTCAAGCAGCGGTTGAATCTGTTTGGCGAGCAACGAATGGAGATGCCTATGTCTCGTCTGATGTTGGTCAGCACCAAATGTACGCAGCGCAATATTACCCATTTGACAAACCACGTCGTTGGATCAATTCAGGTGGTTTAGGCACAATGGGCTTTGGTTTGCCAGCGGCAATGGGTGTACAAATGGCTCATCCTGAAGCAATCAGCGTTTGCATAACGGGTGAAGGTTCTATTCAAATGAACATTCAAGAATTATCGACCTGTTTACAGTACGGATTACCTGTCAAAATCATCTGCTTAAATAATGGTTTCTTAGGTATGGTTCGTCAATGGCAGGAGTTCTTTTATGAGCGTCGTTATTCGATGTCTTATATGGAGTCTCTACCAGATTTTGTGAAGTTGGCTGAATCTTATGGTCATGTTGGTGTTCGTATCGAAGATCCAAAAACGTTGGATGCTCAGTTAGAAGAAGTTTTTTCTGACAAGTATAAAGACCGTTTGGTATTTGTTGACATCCTAACGGATCAACAAGAAAACGTTTACCCAATGATTCCTGCAGGTGCAGGCCTTAATGAAATGATTTTGGTATAGGGGCAGACGATGAAACATATTATTTCAATGTTAATGGAAAATGAGTCAGGTGCACTTTCACGTGTTGCTGGATTGTTTTCAGCTCGTGGCTATAACATTCATGCATTAACGGTAGCTCCTACCGAAGACGATTCACTCTCTCGCTTAACTCTGGTGACAAGTGGAACATCTGCTCAGGTAGAGCAGATTGTTAAACACTTAAACCGTTTAATTGATGTAGTCAAAGTTTTAGATTTAACAGAAGGTACACATATTGAGCGTGAACTGATGTTAATTAAACTTTCTGCTACTGGAGAGATGCGTGAAGAGTATAAGCGTTTAGCCGATATTTTTAGAGGTGACATCATTGATGTGACTTCAACGACTTATACTGTGCAAATGGTAGGTGAATCTAAAAAATTAGATGCCTTTATTGATGCAATTGATCCTGTATTAATTCTTGAAACAGTGCGTTCAGGAACGGTAGGGGTTATGCGTGGAGAAAAGTGTTTACACATATAGATAAGTCGTTGATAATGCCCGCATAAAGTGAGTGGGTATAAAGAATGAATTATTTAAAAGCCAATTTTAATATTTACCCAATTTAAACAATTATTTAGTAACAACGAATACCTTGAATACAGGGTGTTCATTAAAAGTAAGGATATAACAATGCAAGTTTATTACGATAAAGACTGCGATCTATCAATCATCCAAGGTAAGAAAGTTGCCATCATCGGTTTTGGTTCTCAAGGGCATGCTCACGCAGCTAACCTACAAGACTCTGGTGTTGATGTCACTGTTGGTCTTCGTCCTGGTTCTTCTTCAATCGCTAAAGCAGAAGGTTACGGCCTAAAGACTGCTGACGTTGCAACAGCTGTTGCAGGTGCTGACGTTGTTATGATTCTTACTCCAGATGAGTTTCAATCAGTTCTTTATAAAGAAGAGATTGAACCTAACATCAAGCAAGGTGCTGTTTTAGCATTTGCTCACGGTTTTGCAATTATCTATAACCAAGTTATTCCTCGTAAAGATTTAGACGTAATCATGATTGCTCCAAAAGCACCTGGTCACACTGTACGTTCTGAATTTGTTCGTGGTGGTGGTATTCCTGATCTTATCGCTGTACAGCAAGATGCATCTGGAAACGCTAAAGAAATCGCTTTATCTTACGCTTCTGGTGTAGGTGGTGGTCGTACAGGTATCATCGAAACTACGTTCCGTGACGAATGTGAAACTGACCTATTTGGTGAGCAAGCAGTTCTTTGTGGTGGTGCAGTTGAGCTTGTTAAAGCTGGTTTTGATACACTTGTTGAAGCTGGATATGAGCCAGAAATGGCATACTTTGAGTGTTTACACGAGCTTAAGTTGATTGTAGATCTAATGTTTGAAGGTGGTATTGCAGACATGAACTACTCAATCTCAAATAACGCTGAATATGGTGAATATGTTACTGGTCCTCAGGTTATTAATGATGAGTCTCGTGCAGCAATGCGTCAAGCATTGAAAAACATTCAGTCAGGTGAATACGCTAAACAGTTCATTTTAGAAGGACAAGCTGGTTACCCATCAATGACAGCTGCTCGTCGTAATAACGCTGAGCACGGAATTGAAGTAGTTGGTAAAAAACTACGTGGTATGATGCCTTGGATTGCGTCGAATAAGATCGTAGACCAAGACAAAAACTAATTTTTTAGCGGCTTGTTTTGCCAATCTCTGCGTTGGTTAATGACTCGCTTACTAAATGTAAGCTTCGCCATTAACCGCCTTGACCTTGACAAAAATGCTCGCTAAAAATGGTTTGTTTCAAAACCCTGTAAACCTCTTCGGTTTATGGGGTTTTTTATTGTCTAAAATTTAAGTTTTCCAAAATTTGCCAGGCCAGGTAGATTGGCTTGTTTTGCCAATCTCTGCGTTGGTTAATGACTCGCTTACTAAATGTAAGCTTCGCCATTAACCGCCTTGACCTTGGCAAAAATACTCGCTAAAAATGGTTTGTTTTAAAACCCTGTAAACCTCTTCGGTTTATGGGGTTTTTTATTGTCTAAAATTTAAGTTTCCCAAAATTTGCCAGGCCAGGTAGATTGGCTTGTTTTGCTAATCTCTGCGTTGGTTAATGACTCGCTTACTAAATGTAAGCTTCGCCATTAACCGCCTTGACCTTGGCAAAAATGCTCGCTAAAAATGGTTTGTTTCAAAACCCTGTAAACCTCTTCGGTTTATGGGGTTTTTTATTGTCTAAAATTTAAGTTTTCCAAAATTTGCCAGGCCAGGTAGATTGGCTTGTTTTGCCAAACTCTGTGTTGTCGATAGGTTCGTTTAGTACACTAAATTTCACCAAGCTCCGCCTTGACCTTGGCAAAAACGCTCGCTAAAAATGATTTGTTTTAAAACCCTGTAGATCAATTGAATTACGGGGTTTTTTATTGTTTGGAGATTGCTGAATTTAACTTTTACCAGGCCTGGTAAAGGTGTTTAAGTGTTCATTGCCTGTAAAGAAATGTATGTAAATGTGTACAAAGTTGAGCAAAAAGAGGAGTCTTAATAAGAGGTGCATTTATTTAGAAAATAAAGTGGGTGTTTATTTCAAAAAGCAAAATAGAAACCAATGGGTCAAAAGACAGTTTTTTGAATTAAATTTTTTTCAAGTATTAGTCTGTATTGGAGTTTTAGGCGGTATTTTATTTGCATTAGGCAAAGTTTTGCCGGCATTGCACTATTTAGAATGAGTATATGGTTATAGGGAACGGTACTCCTAGCTAGAAAATTGTTTGTTACAGTCCTTGATTGACAATTGATATGCATAAATATACGCAATATTGTCTGAAAAATAAAAAAATGGATAAGAAGTCTTATTTGATGGCTCAGGTGGCCTGGAACCTGCTAAATACTTTGCCTAGTGAAAAAGTTTGCCGTCTTCTCTTTATCGCTTATGAAAAGTGAAAAGAGTGTCTGTTTGAAGAATAAGCGATATTTTTAAAGCACAGTTGAATCCTAACAAGGTTTAGCTGTCTAAATGTTCTCAGTTTTCATTTTATGTAGAGCTTTGTTTGACTGTTTCAAAGAGGATTCAGTTGAAAAGTAGGCAAAATATCATTGCTTGTTATGATGCTTATCATCCTGACGAGACTATCTCAAGTATCAAAATCTCAATTTAATTAAAGTATTTAAAGAATAAATCCAAGACGAAGGCGTCATTCTCATTTGTTTGGGATTGATGCCTTTTTTGTTTGGTCTGAAAAGAGTGATAAGAATGCAAAATACCGAAAAAGATGTATCTAATTTAGGGGTGATAGTATCCAAAACCGATTTGAACGGAACGATTTTGGAGGTCAATGACGCTTTTGTAATTGCTAGTGGCTACAGTAAGCAAGAGTTAATTGGTCAACCTCATAATATAGTAAGGCATCCTGATGTCCCCAAAGCAGTTTTTGCAGACATGTGGATGACGCTGAAGGCTGGTTCTCCCTGGGTGCAAATTGTAAAAAACCGTTGTAAAGATGGAAGTTATTATTGGGTGGAGGCAAATGTTACCCCGGTATTAGAAAAAGGGAAAATAGTTGGTTATTTATCGATAAGAAAACCGGTTAGCAATGAAATAAAACAATCTGCATCGACTCTCTATAAAGAGATTGATTCAGGTCGAAAATCGATTCGTTATGGCTATATTCGTGATGGATTTCAACGTCTGTGTGTATTTGATAAGATTCATCCGATTAATTTGATGATTACAATGGTGGCTATTCTAGGAGTGATATTAGTAGGAGAAGTTTCTGGATTGCTTAATCTATCAATTGAAATAGCAATAGCAATCAGCTTGTTTTTTATAGGTTACTCTTATGCAGGGAGGCAGTATGCTTTCAGTCGTTTAGGTAAAGCCAAAATTGTTATAGATAAAATGCGCGAAGGTGACTTTTCGGGGCAGGTTAATTACTATGGTAATCACTCTTTAAGCCGACTGATATCTTCGGTAAAAATGATGCAAGTGCAGTTAGGTGCTAGCTATGTAGATGCTCAAGAAAAGCTGAAAATCAGTATGCGTCTTAAATCTGCTTTAGATAATGCATCTTCCTGTGTGATGATGGTGAATCATCACGGCGAAGTGATCTATGTTAATAAACAACTGCACACTTTCTTTGAAACAAATATTGACGAAGTGAGAAAGAGTTCGCAAAGTTTTGATCTTTCAAAGTTGATTGGCTGTAAATTAAATAGTATCTGTCCAAATGTATTTTTTAAAGACTTGAGTCAGATGAAGCAGTCTGAAGAAGAAATTGGCTTGTTGAAGGTTCAACTATCAGTTATTCCAGTTAAAGATAGTGATGGTATAAGTATCGGTTCAATTATTGAATGGCAGGATATGACACAACAGCGTTTGATTGAGCAAGAATTACAATCAACATTGCGTATGGCTTCCACTGGGCATACTGCATTGCATATTGATACTGGAAATCTATCTGGATTTTATTTAGACACTTCGAATAATGTGAACTCATTACTAGAAGAACTTAACGCCATTATTGAAAGTATGGTTTTTGTTATGACTAAGTTGGCTATTGGAGATATTCGTGGTCGTGTCGAAAAAGATTTACAAGGCTCTCTTGCCGCAATGAAAGGGGCGACAAACGTCTCTTTGGATAATTTGAGTGCGATTGTGTTACATATTAAACGTGCTGCAGAAACAGTGGGTTTAGCGGCTGAAGAATCGTCCAAAGCAGCACTCGATCTTTCAGATAGAACACAGCAAGCAGCCGCTGCGTTGGAAGAAATCAATGCTTCGATGACAAATATGAGCGATTTGCAGCACGAGAATACAGCAGAATTGACTGCTGTGAACGATACAGCGCACTTAACCGTTGATGACAATAAGGTAGCAAAAGAATCTCTTGAGGCCACAGTCAGCTCTATACAACAAATCCAGAAGACTTCTGAAGAAATTGCAAATATTATTACTATAATTGATGGCATTGCTTTTCAAACAAACTTGTTGGCACTAAATGCAGCAGTGGAAGCAGCTCGAGCTGGCGAGCATGGTCGAGGTTTTGCAGTGGTTGCTGGTGAAGTAAGAACGCTTGCACAAAAATCTGCAGAAGCAGCAAAAGATATTAAAGGGTTAATAGATAGCTCAGTAAATAAGGTCAATGAAGGGGTTTCTAAGGTCTACGAAACTCAAAAGGCATTTGAATCTGTTGATGAACGTGTCAGTAACATTGGTCAAGCGATGAAAATAGTACTTGCATCTATTCAAGAACAGCAACATTCGGTAAGTGAAATCGCTTTAGCAATCAGTAACCTTGATTCTAATATTCAAAGTAATGCAGCTTTAGTAGAAGAGTCTTCAAGTGCTGCTGTATCACTTAAGGAGCAGGCAGTGCTTCTGAATGCTGAAACGAGCAAGTTTGTTATCAATGAAAGCGAAGCTGAAAAATTAATTCAGCATTCAAATGAAGTTTATGGTGTTAAGTTGTCGGATATTCGTCAAAACATGCGTGTTTGGAGAAGTAGTGTTCAAACATTTTTAAATGGAATACCTACTTCTCTAGAATTAGAAAGTGCTATTAATCCAAGTGCTTGCGGAGTTGGTAAGAGTTTGGCAACGATAATCAGTAGAGCGCCTGAGATATCCAATTTCCCTGAGTATCGCAAAGTTGACGATTTACATATTAGGCAACATGAACTTGTTAAAGAGGCCATAGAAATTATGGATAGCCACTCGGTATTGTCGATTGATGAATTAAAAGAAAAGGATATTATTTTAGATGAATTTGTAAAAGTTACTGATCAGTTAGATATTGCTTTATCGGATTTAAATAGTGCAATAGTCCATCATGCGCAATAGGGTCAAACTACAAATAATGTTGAATAACCTTGTTTGAAAGTTGGAAAGCAGAGAATTTAAATAAATTCTTTAGTCGATTGTCATGATTATGATATAGATTGATTTTTCGACATTCTTCGGTAAGTATTGTTATATCAACCCCTGTAATTCTTAATGAGTTATGGGGTTTTTTATTGTCTTCGGTTTATGAATTTATATTTTACCAGGCCTGGTAAAACTTAAATATGGAGTATCAGTGATTTAAAATAGAATTTAAAATAACTTCTGGATCTTCTTCATTCGTTGTTAAAACTTGAATGTTATCTTGGCTTAAACGGTTGTTTAAGCCATCTCCTAAACCTTGTGTAATAAATACGTTAATCCCATAAAGAGGGTGGTCTGGGTTTTGAGATAAAGTGCCAGAGAAGTTTTTAAAAACTTCTTCTTTTGATAATTTAATATGAGATTTTTGAATATTGTTACTCTCATCAATATCATAGATTAAATAACCAGGACACTTGCCAGCATGCCCGCTGATAGTTTTTGCATTTGGGCTTGTAATCGCAATTTTCATACGCAGGCTCCTTAATTAAATAGTGTAAGCAATGGACTGTTTTTAAGCGGTTTAGCGTTATCACCCACGGTAACAACCGTAGTATTCGCAATGGCCATAATTTTTGTAGAGTCAGTCATATAGATGATTTGTTTAAAACAGACTTTGAGCTTAGATATTTGTATCGGTTCTACGGTAACTATAAAAGTATCATGAGCTCTTAGTGATGCTTTGTAGCTAATCTCAATATGATTAACCATTAAGTTAATACCTTGTTTGGCGAGTTGTGCAAAATCTATTTTATGGTCAAGCAAATAGCGATGACGGGCGTGCTCAAAATAATGTTGGTAATGTGCATTATTAACCACGCCTTGAATATCACATTCGTGATCTCTTGCTTCCATTGTTAACTTAAAAACATCCTTGTTAGTTTGATTCATGGTTGTGTCTTAGTGTTTGTCATTACAAATTTGTTGTAAATAAACAGCTTTACTGGTCTTGACTAAGAACAAAAGCACAATGAATAGTAAAAATAGATGAATAGCTACAGCAATATAAAAATAGATTTCATGTGAAGAAATATGAGCCATTTTATAACTTGCTATAGCCATAGCCGCTAATGGAAAGGTGAATGCCCACCAGGATAAAGCAAACGACAGCTTCATAAATTTGCCCGCAGAGACGAGCATTAAAAGTGTCATCGCTAAACCAAAAAAGTATAAAACTATGGCGAACTGATTCATTTCTTGATTATTTAAAGCAAGATATGAAATAAAGCCCACTGCAGGCGGAGCGATAAAAATAAATAAAGTCGGAATAAGACGTTCTTGTAAAGGCGTATGAAAGATAATTCTGTTTACTAAAATGGCTTTTACTACCAACCAAAAAATAATCCCAACTGAGAAAAAGAACCAACTTAGTTCTACAGGTGCATGATGAACACCGACAATTGGCACAACAATATTACCCACAATAGGAATAAACCACGCTGGGTTAGAATGTTCAGGAGTAAAGAAATCATGGTGAACCCAGTTATACAATACCCAATAGGTTAGGCTTAATTGTAAAACTGCTCCAACTATCCATGTGTACTTTGAAATCTCAGTGTAGCCAAGTGTATAGAACGCAATACTTAGTAAAAGCATGCTTATGCTAATGGTTGGTACAAAGTTCATTTTAATGGGATGTTTAAGCTCAGCAATAACCTCTCTTGGAAATCTTACTATTTTGTAAAGATACATCAGTAACAACACTACAAACAGAAGCAGGGTAAGGTCTAGTGATATATTGACCAATGGTGAGGTGCTTGCGTATGCTTTTGATAGTTCTATAAAAGCAATGCTTAGACCTGTTAAGCCCATAATCATCCCAAAGAAACTGGCGGGAAAATAAGCAATATTTTGTAGTCTTTGTGACATGGTGTTCTCCAGATGATATGCGAAGAAAAGCTATTGGTTAGCGAAAAGAGCTTCTACGGTTTAATATTTTGGCTTTGTAGATAAAGCTACCAAAAGGGATAAGTGAAGCAATAAACCCAAGAGCGGCATATTTCTTTTTAAGTTTTAATTTAGAAATCGCAAAAAAGATAAATAAATTAAAAATAACAAATAAAGCTCCGTGAATAGGGCCGATAACGCTTACCGCTTCAGGCATGTCGCCAAGACGTTTTAGAGGCACAGCAATAAAAAGTAAAAGAAGCAAAGAGCTTCCCTCTAATATCGAAAGTGTTTTTAAAGTTTTCATACAATAAGCTCTTTTATTATGAGAATAGTTAACTCTACAAACTCATGAGTTTGTACAATTAACGATTCTTAAAGAATTTGAATAGAGTTGAAAACCTCTCAAAAATGATTTTGAGAGGTCACTTAGGAGAGTTGTTGGGTTTAAACGGCAACAACCGTTATGGTGCTTAACCACCACATTAACGCAATAGAACCAAACGTTAAAATGAGACCCCAAATAATGGCTTTGATACCAGTCATAACGTTATCCTCTTATTTACTTAATGTTGCATAGTAATCTGCTAATTCGCGGATTTCTTCATCGGTTAAGTCGTGTGTAAATTGTGCCATACCTTGGTTAACATCATTGTGACGATCTTTACCTTGGTATGCCTTCATGGTACGAATAAAGTATTCAGGAACTTGACCTGCAATTGCCGGTGTAATCCCTTTACCTTCACCGTGTGCACCATGACATGATGCACATGGCGTAATCATACGACTTACATCACCTTTACGAACCAGATGGTCGATTTTTGCTGATACTGGTTGTGCTTCAATTTGCCAAACTGTTGATGGGTTACTGGCATAAAATGCCGCTGCATCTGCAATTTGTTGATCATCCATCGCTCGTGCAAGTTTTACCATAATATTGGCTTGCTTGTATGATTCCCAACGACGACCATCACGATAGTCCAACATCATTTTCATGGTGTATTCTTTAGTTTGACCATTTAATGAGGCGTAATTACGTGATGGAGACTCACCTTTAACACCGTGACATGAATTACACATCATTTGTTCATGAATCTGTTGTCCACGAGTAGCATCACCTTGCGGCATTGTTTTTACTTTTTCCTCCAAAGAAAAGTTAGACCAAGGAGTTGTATGTGGCTTTTCACCATGACCAGCAGATAATGCAGCACTGCTAGCTAGAGTCGCCCCTACTAAGGTAGCGGCTAATAAAGTTTGTTTTAACATATCTTTTCTACCTTAATTATGAGAATACATCTTTAACAAATTCACGCTGCCAGTTCTTTTGATAAACGGCCTCTAGAATAGGTTGTGCAGGCTTATCTGTAATAGGTGAAACACCTGCAGACTTACCTTTTGGTTGGATTAAACCATCTTTAACCTCATAAATAGCGGCAATAGAAACACCATAGTTCTCACCCGCTAGACTGTAGCAAACGTTTGAGTAAATGGCAGTTCCTGGCGTTTTGCCTTTAAGTGTATCTGCTACAGCTTGTGCACAAACTTTAGCTTGTGAGTTAGCTGAGTAACCTGATTTAGGCATAGCATCGGCAATTGAACTGTCACCTAAAACATAAACACTTTCTTGAATCTCAGATTCCATGGTATTGCGTTTAATTGGACACCAACCTGATCTATTTGTTAATCCAAGTTTCTGTGCTAAAACACCAGCACGCTGATTAGGAATGATATTAATTAGATCTGCTTTAATTTCACCCGTGTCAGTTTCCACTGTTTTTGTAGCGGCATCTAAGCCAATTACGCGACCACCTTCTGAACCTGGAACCCATTCAATAATAGAGTTCTCTGTTTTAAAGCCATAAAGTCTTTCCCAAGCCTTTTTAAAAGGAATGTCTTTGGTAAAACGTTCTTTAGGGTCTAAAACAATCAATTTAGCCGTTGGGTTATGATTTTTAAAATATTCCGCAAAGAAAGATGCTCTTTCATACGGCCCAGGAGGGCAGCGGAAAGGATTTTGTGGAGGAGAAATAATCGCTGTACCACCTTGACGCATAGCTAAAAGTTGCTCTCTTAGTTTTAAAGTTTGAGGGCCAGCTTTGTATGCGTGAGGAAAATCGGTAGCGGCTAACTCCGCTGTATAACCTTCGTAATCTTCGAATTTAAAATCAATACCAGGTGAAACAACTAATTTGTCATAGCTGAACTTGTCACCTTTTGCGGTTGTTACCGTTTTAGTATCAAAATCTGCACCAACAACCTTATCAATAACCACGTTTACATTATATTTAGAGCGAATGGTGTCTAAGTTGAAAGTAAGTTCATCTAAGGTATGCATGCCAACAATAACATCATTACTTCTTAAGCACGTAATGTACTCTGGCTCTTGTTCAATAATGGTGATTTTGACATCAGGATCAGCAAAACGTAGGTATTTAGCAAAGGTAGATCCACCAACACCACCACCTAATACAACAACATGAGCCGCCGATTTTGCAAAAGCTTTAGAACTTGCACCAAAAATACCTGTACCAGCAACCGCCGTAGCACCAAAAATTTTAACTAAGTCACGACGAGTGATTTTACTGTCGAATGTTTTGTTTTCTAGCTGGCTCATTTTTGACCTCCTGTCGCTTGAGCATCTGCTTTGTCATTAAGTTGAAGCTCTTCATTTAGGCTTGTGTTTTCCCATTGTTTAATAGGTTGTTTTACAAACCATGCTGCCATTGCATCAATTTCAGCATCAGTGAATCCACGAGCTACTCGATCCATAATAACGGCTGGACGAGTACCATCACGGTAAGCAAGCATTGCTCTAGTAAACTGTTCAACAGGCATGCCTGCAAGTGGTGGCATGGCTTCTAAAAATTCTTGACCATTAGTACCGTGACACGGTGCACATTGCCAAGCCATTGCCGCACCTGATGCAATTGGATTTTGTGCTTCAGCAAAAGCTGGTTGAGTTAAAACCATAGCTGAAGTGCTTAGTAGGGCACTTATTAATAATGTCTTTTTCATATTCTTCTCCTATTGTGCCCAGGTATAAAAACCGATTACAAAGAATTGCACAGTCCATAACACCATTACCCAAAGAGCAATAGTTCCCATTTTATTAACCATTGGGCTTGGAGTATAAACACCTACTGTTTGACCAGCTTGCCATGCAATCGTTAAGAAGTAAGCTAAAACAGAACCACCCACTACTGCAAAGGTTACAAAGAACAGACCAGTTGAATACCAGTCCATCACAACTTTATAGTCCATAAAGTTATAGCCAAAGAAACCGTCTAAAATTCCATAACGTAACATTTCTCTTGAAATCGACACTACTAAACCGATTACTAATGCCATTGGTAGAGCCATATAGCTACAGAACATTGCATTGCCACGTAAACGGATTTGTGCCCAGATAGCGTAGAAAAGAACCATAACGCCACCGATAATGCCCCAGAATGAAGTTGCAAAATTACCAGCAGTTTCCGGAATTGTCATCATCCATGCAACATAAAGAGCAGCAGAAATAACAGAACCTACTTTAATCCATTTTTTACCAACTTCGGCAGCCCAGTCGAGGTATTCGTGATCAGCATCTTCGCGAACCATTTTAAAGCGACGATAAGTCACCAACATACCACCAGTTACAGGAATAGCCATGCTGATAAAGAACGCAAAACGCCATAAATTATATGCATGTAATTTAGAACCAGAATAATCAAGCACACCATTTTGCAGATACCACTCTTTCCAAAGTTCTGGGTGCAGGATTTGTGACGTTAAGCTGTGCATAATAAAACCAACAGTTAACATTAATGCCAAGCTAATTAACATCCAAGCTTTGCCTTTAGGCTCTTTAGTTTTATCTTTTTCTTTACTGTTTAGGAAGTAGTAGCCGTACATAGCCCAATAAGCAAAGATAAGAATTACAATAAAGGCAATAACCCATACCGCTGATAAAACATTAGATGTGTACCAGTGAGGGTCATATACGACCTGTACAAACAACAACGGTGCCACGCCAATAACAATAGCTACTGATACAGAAACCTTAGCTATTTCTAACATTGCTGCACCTAAACGACGCCATTTGGCATCATTTTTAAAAGCACCAAAAATGGTAATGGCAGAGGTTCCTAACATCAGCTGTACAAATAAAATATGTAGAGCAAACGTTAATACACCAAGCCCTATAAAAATAATTGGGTAGGTTGGTACACCCGCTGGATTACGCAGGGCGTACATCATCTCAGTGATCTGAGCTACTTGAGAAGCATCCATTATTTCACCTCCTGTGAGATAGTTGCAGAGGCAACTTTGTCAGCTGCATTTTTTTCTGCAAGAGCACGATTACGGTCGTCAACTTCTTGTTTGATTGCAGCAACAACAGCATCTTGACCTTGATTTTTATTCATTACTAAGAACGCAGATAGTGCTGTTACTTCAGAATCTAACATTGGCATTTTTGGCATATAAGCAATATTACCTGTTGTTAAAACACCTTTAACATATTGCTCCATTCGTGCTTGTGTAATGCCATCAGGGAAGTAGCGGTGAAGTGGACGAATCCCGGTTTTACTTGGTGAGTGGCAGTTAGAGCAATACACCATTGCAATATATTCACCTGCTTGGATCTTATTACCATCGGTAACGGTTTTTAGAGCGTCAGGTGTAAAAGGATGAGCTTTTAAAATACCAACTCTTTCAATGGTTGGTAATTGTGACTTAATGTCCATACCTGGCACGTCTCTACCAATAACTTGGTTAGAGTAAACGTATTGACCCGCAACCCAAGGTTTACGCATAGATTCACGAGCAGTCTCTTCAGGCCATAATCCCGCAACAAGAATAATAACGGTCATTGCACCTGCAAAGCCTTCAACCAATACCTGAGGGCGAAGCATTGTAATGACAAAGTAGGTTAATGTGCCCGCTAGTACTGCCATAATGCTTGGTACAAAATAGGTTGGTAGACGGTTTTCCATAACCAGTAAAGCTTGATCTGGAACTGATGTTAAATACCACTGGAATAAAAGAGCACCAGAAATAGTCGAGATAATACCTAACCAACCCAATTTACGAGCCATCTCTTTTTTGAATGCTGGGTCTTTAATGCCTGCAACAACAATACCACCAACGACCGCAGTCATTGTGAACATAAATGCAATACGCATTGCGGTTTGAATAAAGGTATTTGTTCCGTAGAAGCCATTTAAGTAACCACCTTCAGTAAACCACTGCTCTTTACCAGGAAGCATCATGAATGACAAGATACCAACGATAATGATTAGAGTTGCGAAAGAAGCAATACCAAAAATGATAGAAATCTTCATGTGAGTTCGCTTATCAACTTTACCTACTAGGTAAACGATCATGTAAACACCGACAACTTCGATAACGAAGAATACCCACTCAGTAGCCCATTTCCATACAAATGAGTGAATTAAAGCTCCAATACCATTTGGACTAGCAACGGTTGTTGAATACCAAATACCAGGTCCAGTAATCGAGCCGGCAACATAGGTAAAGACCATTAAGAAAAGACCATATTTCTTAATAAAATCAAGAAGATCATCTCGATCTTCGCGGTAAGCTTTGTGCGAAAGGTATGCGAACAACATAGCAGCACCCACAGATGTGTGAGATGCAAGTACGTGGAAGGTCGCAATCAGCGCCACTACCCAGCCAGAACCAACCATCGGTTCAAACCACGTAGGATAAAGGCTAATCAAATCCATGTGAATTTCCTTATTATTAATAGGGTTTATGTAGCATAAGATAAACTTATAAACTGGTGTTATTGTAAGAAATATATAGTGGGAATAGAATTCAAAATATTTTATTGATAGGGGTATGAAAAAATTTATGACTCTTGAGATTTGTCATAAACTTTTCTTAATTATACGTAAGATATTGTAGTATTGAGGAAAAGTGAATTAAAAGTAGTTATAGGGGGATAAAGATCTAAACCTTTACTAAAATTGGAGGTTAGTAAAGGTTTAAATGCAAAGATATTTAGTTTTTAAAAAATAAATTTAGAATTTGTGTTTGATGAGATTAATGGTTTGAGATCTGTTTCAAATAGAGATTCAACTTCCCATTCTTGATTACTTATACGGGTAATGACTTTAGCGGCCATTGCCGGAGAGTTACCAGAAATAGCTACCAATCGACCACCAAGAGTTAACTTATCTTTGTAAGCTTTTGGTGTTTCTGAAACTGAGCCTGTCAAAACAATAACGTCATACTCTTTACCATCTGGCCAATCTTGACTTCCATCACCGATTTGAAAATCGATATTCTCATAATTGGTTAAACGTTTTTTAGCTGTGGCCTGAATGTTTTCGTGTATTTCTACCGTAGTGACTGTTTTACCAAGGCTTGCCATTAATGCGGTTAAGTAGCCAGAACCTGTACCGATTTCTAAAACGTTATCGTTTTCATCAATATCTAAAGCCTGTAATAAACGGCCTTCAACTTTTGGTGCCATCATGGCTTCATCTTCACCAATAGGCAATTCAATGTCCATGTAAGCTAATTCTTCATTACCAGCATCTACAAATAGGTGTCTTGGAGTGTCCATTAATAAATCTAGAATTTTGGGATCTAAAACATCCCAAGGGCGGATTTGCTGTTCTACCATGAAAAAGCGCGCTTGATCTAGATTCATTTTTTAACCTTTATGTCTTGTATTAGTTCTTAAATATTTTTAGGTAGCGATTAACTGACCGAAAATTAGCTGACCAAAATTTTAGCCGACAGATTATATCTAATTCGTTCTCTTTTATAAACGCTTTGTTTGTTTGAAACGCTAAAAAAGCCATTAAATGCCATAATATTTAACAGTTTTTTACACAATAAGAATGAAAAGGCTATTATTTGTTTGTTGAATATGGCGTGTTGCTTAACTAATTATTAACGGGAGTTATTTGTATTGCCTCAGACAATAAATAATACTTTTATAAATAAAACTCCGTTTAAAGGTTACTCTGGATCGTTGTTAAAAAAATATCAACAAATTACTCATGTAGAGTTTTTACCAGGCCTGTATTCCGATAGTAGTTCACAAATTTGGTTGTTGCAGTTTAGTAATGAATTTAATAAATCTGGCTTTTCTGAGTGTGTGTTAAAAAGTTGTGATGATAACCAAGCGGTATTAAGCACGCCTTTTTGGGAAGCAATGAACCTACTGTTTGGTTTATCTTTAAAAAAAGCTTATCAAAATGCCTCTTATTCTTATCCACTTATATCTTCTCTTTGTCAGTTAAAAATACCTAACGCGATTGATTTACTTGTAGGGCAAAATCAAGCGGCTCTTGCAGTAGAAAAAATTTCTGGTTGTCCGCTTAGTTCAAGTCAACTGAGTATGAAAAATATCGAGCAGTTGAGTGATTTATTAATTGGTTTGCATCAATATTCAGTCAGTGGTTTTGGCAGAATTGAATTCCCTAAAATATCTACCACCAGTTTTTATGATTCAAATGTTTGGCGACAAAAAGTCACTGAAGCGATTGAAGTGCTTTCTCAAAAAAAGAGTATTGAATCGGTTTATATTGATCAAGCAATAGAGCTTGTAAAACAGATTGAATCTTCTAAAAATGTGCCGTTAATGATGGATTTACGTTGGGATCAATTTGCTCAAAATAATGGTGATATTACTGGAGTATTTGATTTAGATGCGTATGTATTTGCACCTGCGGAGTTGGACTTTGTTATGTTGGAATATTTATTAACCGCCCAACAAGCAGATGTTTTTAAAAAGCGTTATTTTTTGGCCACTAATTGCCAGGTGATTATTTCAAAAGAGCAAAGAGTGGTTTACCGAGTGTTATTTTATCTGATGAACGCATTGGGAGAAAAAGATATAGATAGATGGATGGCTCGGCCAGTGCTATTCACTGGCTGAATATTTTTCAATGTTCTAATGTTCCGGCAGTGATTGTTTGTGTATTTTGTACCAATTGATATAGCCATAAAAAGCCAATGCTAAATAGACAAGAAACATAGCAATCGTGACATAAAAACCAGTTTGCCAATATAAAGCGATAGCAAAGCTATCAATGACAATCCAATACAGCCAGTTTTCTATCACTTTACGAGCCATTAACACTGTTGTCATGACAGAAAATACCATTACAAGAGCATCTAAATAAGGTAGTTGTGTATCTGGATAGGTTGAAAGATATAAACCAATAAGACCCGAAACTACCAGGCCTGTAAAAATATAAATCAGGTGAAACTTTAATGGTTTATTGCTGATTTGTAATCTGTCTTCCACATCTGATTTTTTGTTCCAAAGCATAAACCCATATATGGCCATTGCCATGTAATAGAAATTAAGCAAGGCTTGCATGGGGAGCTGACCATCCCAAAATAGTACGGTATAAATTATTGTACTGATAAACGCTGACGGCCAGCACCAGACAGATTCTTTAGCCGCTAAAATTACATATAAAATACCTAAGCTAGCCGCCAACCATTCCCAGCCCGATTGAGCTAAAAAGGCTTGTAGAATATCATTGAATAGTTCATTACTCGCAAGCATTAATCACTGCTTTTTCGCGATCTGTACCAATTAATTTGATTACAAAAACCGTTTCAGGAATTTGCTCTAAAACATTTAGCATTTCTGTATCTAATGTATCCATGACGGCACGGTAGTCACCATAGATATGGGTGGACATGCTATTACGCTGAATACTCACACTTGTTTGTTTTTCTAAACGGTCAATAAAATCAATAATGGGTTGGCAGTATTTTTCGCGTAGTGGATACATGCTAATTTCAACGGATACTTTCATTGTGGTTCCTTTATTTTTCTGCACAAATTACAACAAATGTGCCTTGGTCATGACCAGGTAAGATGTCATGTTTTTTTTGATTGTTATGTTCAGGTAATACAGTCTGAACGCTAGTAAGGTTTTTATAACCTGCGTCATTTAAAAAGCCGCTAATCTGTTTATAGCTATAAAAAGTGGCATCACAATAGAACGGGCTGTCTGCTTTGTGAGCTTCATAAAGCTTGCCAAGTTCGGAGTTTTTTTCTAAAAAGGCAATGATGATTTTTCCATTTTCTTTCGTCACGCGTGCGGCTTCTTGATAAGCTTTTAGTGGGTCATCTAAAAAGCAAGTAGAGGTAATAAAGATGGCAAAATCAAACTCATTATCTGCAACGGGTAGCTGTTCAGCAGTACCTTCAATTAATGAAAGACCTCTTAACTTAGCTTGTTCACGCATCGCTAAAGCAGGTTCAATTCCGGTATCAATCTTAAGTGGTGCGGTAAAACGCCCACTGCCAGCACCAATTTCAATTCCTTTACCACTCGGTAAAAGTTGTTTGACAGCTGAAATTTCAGCTTGATATATGTCAGGATTTTCATCAAACCATTCATCATAGGTTGTTGCGTGGGATTCATACCCTTTGGTTTTAGCCATAAGATTATTCTCGTTTCAAAAAAAGTTTTAGTGGCAACCGCCAGAAAGTTTAATAACAAAAATGCTTTGTGGGATCTCTTGTAATGAGCTTAGCATGGCCTTTTTAAGTGCAGGCATAATATCTTGATATTCACCAAATAAAGTCGTGCTCATTGCGTTCACAGTCACAGTGGTATTAGGCATATCTTTAATATCATCTATAAATTTCTTTACCGAAGCTCTATAGCTTTCTTGCAAAGGGTAGAGGCTTATATCAACTGAAATTTTCATTTATGTAAGCTCCAAAAAAGGGGCTCATTAGAGCCCGTTGTCTTTATTAAAAATAAACTCTTCCTGTAACACCGATTTGACGCGGGTCGCCTAAACGGTAATATTCTGAAGGATTTGTATACGGTGCGTTAAAGTCGAAATAGTATCCACGAGTGGCATATTTTTCATCAGTAATGTTTTTTGCCCAAAGATAAATTTCGTAATCTTTATTTTCATACCCTATACGAGCATTGATTAAATGGTATGGTTTAGATTCTGCTGAATGGGTGGTATCAAAATAAAATTTATCAACCGCAGTGATATCTGTTTGAGCATAAAATCCATTATTTGAACGGTACTTAGCACCGATATTTAACTGATAGTTAGGAGCATGAGCAAGCTCTCGATTACTAACATCGAATCCAGTATTTAATGGTGTTCCAGATACATTGGTTTGTAGTAAGCCAACGCTTCCGTAAAAATTAAAGGCGTTTGTTGCCTGCCAATTAAAGTCGGCTTCAAGTCCATAATTAGATGCTGTATCAAAGTTTTCTGTATAAAACACCCAGTTAGTACCACTGTTTGGATCATAGCTATAGCCATCTATTTGAGGGTTGTGGCGATCCATGTAGAAGGCCGTTATATTGGTTGTAAGCTTGTATTTTTGGAAATTAGAATTTAATCCAATTTCATAATTCATCAGTGTTTCGGCGTCATAGCTTAAGTATTTATCTGGTGTTCCAGCAGGTTGGCCTGCATTAAAGCCACCAGCTTTATATCCACGTGTTACTCCAGCATAGGCTGTATATGTTGGATTATAAATATAGCGATAAGTTAAGCTGGCTCCCCAAAGAGTCTCATTTGGTGAATAGTCTTCATTTGCATTATTTGAAAAGCTGCTATTATCATTTTCTAGACGTAAGCTAGCACTAATGGTTGCTTTTGAAGACATGGCATAATCAAGTTGGCCAAAGCCAGCTAATTTGGTCATGCTGAAGTCACTGCTAGATGTGCCGTAATATTCAGTCTTGTTTTTTTCATCTAGTTTTGAAGCATAAACACCAATTAGCCAATCGGTATTTCCATTAATTTTAGAGCTTTCATTAGACGTAAGTCTTACTTCTTGACTATAGGTGTTACGACTTTTGGTGTTTGAGTAGGTACCATATGAATTGGCTGTCCAGTCTTCATCATAGCTATAACGCATATCTGAAATAACCATACTGGTTTTGCTTGTTAAGGTAAAGTTTGGATTTGCTTTAGATACTAGCTTTACAGAGCCGCCATTAGAAAGTTGAGTGTCTTTACCTGGTTGGTCACTTAACGTAGTAAATGTATTATCTCTTGACCAAGCGTCATAACCATTATTTAAGTCTGCATGTAATATTGATACATCAACGGTAGTATCGGAATCAGGGAAGAAGCGTAACTTTCCTCGTAAGGTTAGTTCATCACGTCCATTGGTGTCGGTTCTGTTTAGAGTCTTATTGTCTCTAAAACCGTCACTGTTGTGTTTAAACAGTGAGAAACGGTATTGAGTTGCGTCCTCTTTAGAGCTAACAGGTCCACTAGTCATAAACCCAATTTCTTTTAGGTTATCTTGTCCCAAGCTAGTTTCAGCCATGCTTTCTTGGTATGGCGTAGGATTGTTTGATTCAATATGAATTAAACCACCAATCGCGCTTTGGCCATAACGTGTGTTTTGTGGGCCGCGTAATACTTCAACTTGTTTTACATCAAATAGATTGGCAGCCATACCAATGCCGCTAAAATCCATATCATCAACTGAAAAGCCAACGCTTGAATTTGGTGCACCAGTGTACTCATCTCGTTGTCCAATACCACGTATTTGAATGTGACGAGCATGTGAGCTTTGACCCGAAAAGTTTACGTTAGGCGTTTTTAAAAGGACGTCATCAAATTCAATTGCACCTTGGTCTTGCAGATCTGCTTGGGTTTTTACGTCAACACTGGCAGGTATGTCTTGCTTGCTTGCTTCACGCAAGTCTGCACTGATAACAACAGGTTTGAGTTCGTCTGCAAAAGAGGGATTGCTTGATAATGAGGCGAAAATAGCCAAGGTGATAGGCTTAAGTTTGTTGGTCATGCACTTTCCTTATGGGCAAGAAAAGACAAGTAGATATAGACGAGAAAAGATAAAACTAGCCTGCTCAAAATGCTTGAGCAAACTCAATGATGATCTTTTTGACTAGATAGTGCCTTTCCTACGCCAGTATTATCTGGATCAGGTTCAAAGGGTCTTTCAGTAACTTAGAAATCTCAGGTCGTAAATGACCACCCCTGGCAAATTAAGGTTTTATAATTAATCCTTAATGAGTCGAATATTTGGTTTAAATTTTTTGCGGATTGTACAGTAAATTTGTATAAAATGGAAATCAACTGAATGCTTAGGTGTAGATGTGATTTACATAAGTAAAATTTTATAAAAGGGTCAGTAAATGTCTGAGAGTACAAAACCAAATATTAGCAAAGAGATTATGCAACGTCTTAAATCTTTAGATGATTTACCCCATTTTCCTGATGCACTTATGAGGTTAGAGCAAGCATTAACTGAAAATGAAGATTTGCCTATGCAGGATATCACTCAGCTAGTTGCACAGGATCCGCGTCTAGTTGCTGGCTTAATTGAGATGGCAAATAGTGCAAAATATATGTCGGGTAGCAAAGTAACTGATTTATCAGATGCTGTGACAATGATTGGTTTAAAAGAGATGAGATTGATGGCACATCTCATTAATTATCAAACTTCTTTTAAACGCAAACCTCCCTTTAGCGATACACATTTCCTTAAACACGCATTTTTATCGGCATTAATTGCTCAAAAGTTAGCTCAATATTTAAAGTTAGATGCAGGTGAAGCCTTTTTAGCTGGTCTCATGCGTGATATTGGTGTGTATTTACTCGCCACTGAGGATAGAGATAAATATTTGGAAGTTATTAAAGAAACAGATTTTGATATCTCCAAATTGCCACAGGCTGAAAACAAAATGTTTGGTACTTACCATGCATTAATGAGTGCTCGATTATTACAAGAATGGACGTTCCCAAATGAGGTGTTAATGGGGGTGGCGTTTCACCACAATCCAGAGAAAGCAGACCCTCGTTTTCAGCCTTTTGCTTATTTAACATTTTTGGCTGAACATGCTGTATTCAGATTAGGTTTTGATAACGGTATAGCAGATATTTTAGAAGGTGACATAGAAAACCCTCCCGCAAAACTTATAGAAGCCTTAGCTTTTTTTGATATGAGTATTGAAACGTACGATGAAATATCCCAGCTTGGCTTGGCAGAAGCCGATAAAATGGGAATGTAAGCTCGGTTAGGTTCAATATCGCCTGTGTTTTTAACATACTTCACTTTGCAACAAAAAATTACCAGGCCTGGTAATTTTTTTTACATAGATTATTGGCTCTAGAAATAATTAAGATATGTTGATGTAAATTCTAGATAAAGTGTATTAGAAAGTGCTAAAATAGCGGGCTTAATTTTCAAACTATGTAAATTTCAAAAATAAGAGACTAAATCAATGCCAATCATTACGTTACCAGATGGTTCTACTAAACAGTTCGACGACGCTATTTCAGTTATGCAAGTGGCTGAAACTATTGGTACGGGACTGGCAAAGGCTACGGTAGCGGGACGTGTGAATGGTAAGCTAAAGGATGCAAGTGATTTAATTACTGAAGATGCAAGCCTAGAAATTATCACTATGCGAGATGAAGAGGGCGTTCATATTATGCGCCACTCTTGTGCCCATTTATTGGGGCATGCCTTAAAACAATTGTATCCAGATGTGAAAATGGCAATTGGACCTGTGATTGACAATGGATTTTATTATGATATTGATTTGGAATATAAAATTACGCCTGATGATTTGAAAAAAATCGAAAAACGCATGTTGGAATTGGCTAAAACCAAATACCCAGTTGTTAAAAAGATGTTGTCTCGTGAAGAGGCTGTAGCCACATTTGAATCTCGTGGTGAAGACTATAAATTAGAATTGATTCGTGATTTACCGAACGAAACAGAATTTGGTTTTTACTTTCACGAAGAATATATCGACATGTGTGTTGGGCCTCACTTGCCAAACATGGGCTTTGTAAAAGCACTAAAACTAACGCATGTTGCTGGTGCTTACTGGCGTGGTAATTCAGACAATAAAATGTTGCAGCGTATTTACGGTGTGGCCTTTCCTGATAAGCAATCTTTAAAAGATTACTTACACATGATGGAAGAAGCAGAAAAACGTGATCACCGTAAACTGGGTAAAACATTAGACCTGTTTCACGTTGAAGATTTAGCTCCAGGTATGGCTTTTTGGCATCCAAAAGGAATGACTTTATATCGCATTGTGGAAGAGTATATGCGTGGTCAGTTGGTTGCTAATGATTATGATGAGATTCGTACCCCATTGATTTTAGATCGATCTCTATGGGAGAAATCAGGGCACTGGGATAAATTTAAAGACAATATGTTTACTACAGAAACGGATAACCGTGATTATGCGGTTAAGCCAATGAACTGTCCTGGGCATATTCAAGTATATAACCGTCACTTGACTAGTTACCGTGATTTGCCAATTCGTATTGCTGAGTTTGGTACTGTGCATCGTAATGAGCCATCTGGAACATTACATGGTTTGATGCGAGTTCGTTCATTTACTCAAGATGATGCTCATATTTTCTGTACAGAAGAACAGATTAAGGAAGAGGTGCAAGGTTGTATCGATTTAGTATTTGAAACCTATGCAGATTTTGGTTTTGATAATATTGCAGTTAAATTCTCAACCCGTCCAGAACAGCGTGTAGGTTCTGATGAAGTTTGGGATTTAGCAGAAACAGCCCTTGAAGACACGCTTAAAGATGCAGGTTTAGATTATAAGTTACAGCCTGGTGAAGGTGCGTTTTACGGTCCAAAAATTGAATTTCAATTGAAAGACTGTATTGGTCGTGTTTGGCAGTGTGGAACGATTCAGCTTGATTTCTCAATGACTCAAGCAGAGCGTTTAAATGCTACTTATATTGGTCAAGATAACGAAAAACATCACCCAGTGATGATTCACCGTGCAATCTTAGGATCTCTAGAGCGTTTTGTCGGTATTTTGATTGAACACTATGAGGGAAGATTCCCAACTTGGCTGGCTCCAGTTCAAGCTGTAATCGCACCAATCTCTGAAACCCACAATGAATATGTGGTCGAAATGACTAAAAAATTGAAAAAACATGGGTTTAGAGTCGATTCGGACTTGAGAAATGAGAAGGTTGGGTTTAAAATTCGCGAACACACTATGCAACGTGTTCCATATATTTTGGTCGTAGGTGATCAAGAGATGGAAGAAGGCAGTGTAAATGTTCGTGCAAGAAACGGTCAAAATCTAGGTTCATTTAGCTTTGAACAACTTGTAGAACTATTTAATAACGATATTGCTAATTTAGGACGTGTTGTCGAAACACAAAACTAGCATTTTGTTACGCCTGCTAATAACAGGCAAAAAAAAGAATTTAATTAATTGGAGGATATTGCTATCGCAATCAGAAGAGGTGGTCGTGGAAGACCGCAACAACCAGAAGCACCAAAAGATAGAATTAACAAGGCAATTACTGCTACACCAGAAGTACGCTTAATTGATGCAGAGGGTGAACAAGCGGGTGTTGTATCCATTCAGGATGCATTAGCACAAGCGGCAGAAGCTGGGTTAGATTTGGTTGAGATTACTGCGAAAGCAAGTCCTCCAGTTTGTAAGATCATGGACTATGGTAAATATCTTTACCAGCAGCAAAAAAAGCAGCATGAAGCTAAGAAAAAGCAGAAGCAAGTCCAGGTTAAAGAGGTTAAGTTTCGCCCAGGAACTGAGGAGGGAGATTATCAGGTAAAACTACGCAACCTGGTGAAATTCCTAGATAACGGTGATCGCGTCAAGGTAACTATATGGTTCCGTGGCCGTGAAATCACTCATAAGGAACTGGGACTTAAAATGTTGGAACGTATTAGGGATGATATTCAAGAGGTTGCTACCGTTGAACAAATGCCTAAGATGGAAGGTCGTCAAATGCAAATGATGGTCGCTCCAACAAAGAAAAAGCAAGCTAATTAGTTTTAATATTTTTTAAAGCAATTAATTGCAATACAACAGCTGGGGCTTGCTCGTTTAATTATGAGTAGGTTTCTGGTGCAGCTCCCTCAGTGCTGTTCGTTGTTCCGAGAATAAACCTAAATTATTAGGTTTAATTTAAAAACTGAAAGTGGCTCAATTTGTTGAGTAACACTTAAATGCGGAGTTTCATTCAATGCCAAAGATGAAAACAAATAGTAGTGCTAAAAAGCGCTTCTCGAAAACTGGCTCAGGTCGTTTCAAATGTAAACAGTCTCACTTACGTCATATTTTGACTAAGAAGTCTACTAAGCGTAAGCGTCAACTTCGTTCTGGAAGTATGATTCACGATCACGATGTAGCGATGGTTCGCCGCATGTTACCGTTCGCTTAATTGGAGATTTGAAACAATGGCAAGAGTTAAAAGAGGTGTCATCGCACGCCGTAGACACAACAAAGTATTAAAAGCAGCAAAAGGTTATTACGGAGCTCGTAGTAAAGTTTTTCGTGTTGCTAAACAAGCAGTAATTAAAGCGGGTCAGTATGCATACCGCGACCGTCGTACTAAGAAACGTCAGTTCCGTCGTTTATGGATTGCGCGTATTAACGCAGCAGCTCGTATGAACGATATGACATATAGCCGTTTCATTAACGGATTGAACAAAGCTGGTGTTGCAGTTGACCGTAAGGTTCTTGCTGACATCGCTGTTCATGATGCAGCAGCATTCACAGCTATCGCTGAAAAAGCAAAAGCTGCTTTAGCGTAAATAGTGTTACTAGGGTGACCTAGTTTTTAAATAGGGGACTTTGGTCCCCTATTTTTTTTATTCGAAATGCTATGTATTTAGCAGTTAGAAAAAAATAGCGATGCAAGATTTCACTGACCAACACTAAAGTAGGTAAAGTGAACTGTTTCATAACTATTTCAAACTATAAAATACCGTTTAGGACATTAATTAATGCAAGAACGACTTCAAAATATTGTTTCACAAGCGCAAGCAGCGGTTGCTGAAGTAACGGATTTATCTAAATTAGACGAGCTAAGGGTTCAGTTCCTGGGTAAAAAAGGCGACTTTACTGAACTGATGAAAACCTTAGGTAAGCTTTCTGCAGAAGAACGCCCGAAAGCAGGTCAGGTGATTAACGAGGCAAAACAAGTAGTACAAAGCTTGTTAAATGCCAAAAAGAAAGAACTTGATGATGCTAAGTTGGCTCAAAAGCTTGCAGAAGAAACGATTGATATTACCCTTCCTGGTCGTGATGCTGACGTTGGAAGCTTACATCCTGTTACCCGAACATTAGCCCGCATTGAAACTCTCTTTTCTAATGCCGGTTTTGATGTTGAGACAGGGCCAGAGATTGAAGACGATTGGCATAATTTTGAAGCGTTAAATATTCCTGAAACGCATCCAGCTCGTGCAATGCATGATACTTTCTATATTAATGAGAATACGGTTTTAAGAACGCATACTTCTGGTGTACAGATTCGTACGATGGAAAACAAAAAACCGCCTTTGCGTATTATTGCTCCTGGCCGTGTTTACCGTTGTGACTCTGACCAAACGCATACCCCAATGTTTCATCAAGTGGAAGGTTTGATTATTGAGAAAAACGCCAGCTTTGCTCAGTTACGTGCTTTATTAATTGAATTTTTACGTCAGTTTTTTGAAGATGAAAACTTAAAAACCCGCTTTAGACCTTCTTATTTTCCATTTACAGAGCCTTCTGCCGAGGTAGATATTGCTACCGATTTATTTGGTGATGGACGTTGGATTGAAGTATTGGGTTGTGGAATGGTTCATCCAAATGTTTTGAAAAACGTGGGTATTGATCCTGACGAATATACTGGTTTGGCATTTGGTTTAGGTGTTGAACGTTTAGCGATGCTTCGTTATAACGTAAAAGATTTACGTCAATTCTTTGAAAACGATCTTCGTTTTTTACAGCAATTTAAATAACACCAGGCCTGGCATGTCCTGTGGCTATAAAGCCTTGTGAGCATAGGGTAAATTAGGTATAGAGAATAAAATATGAAATTTAGTGAAAATTGGTTAAGAGAATGGACAAATCCTAACTGGGATACCAATACATTATCTGAAGAATTAAGTTTAGCAGGCCTGGAAGTTGATGATATTGAGCCAGTAGCAGGTCAATTCACCAACGTGGTTGTTGGTCATGTGCTGTCAGTTGAAAAACACCCAGATGCAGACAAATTAAATGTTACTCAAGTAGATGTTGGCGAAGAAGAGCCAGTGCAGATTGTTTGTGGTGCAAAGAATGTTGTTGCAGGAATGAAAGCCTGTTGTGCAATGGTTGGTGCTGTATTGCCTGGCGACTTTAAAATTAAAAAAGCCAAATTACGTGGTGTACCTTCAAATGGTATGCTGTGCGGTGCTTCTGAACTAGGTTTACCTGATGACGGTGTAGATGGTTTACATGTTTTACCTGCTGATGCACCAATAGGTATGGATATCCGTGAATACCTGGATTTAGACGATAGTTCTATTGATGTTGATTTAACCCCTAACCGTGCTGATTGCTTCAGTGTTTTAGGGTTGGCTCGTGATGTTCATGCTATTAGTGGTGCTGAGCTAACTCAGCCGTTTGAAGATCAAAATATGGCTGGTTCAAGTGCTTGTAGTCAAAAAGTTGTGGTTAATGAACCACAAGCTTGTCCTAAATATTTAGGCTGTGTGGTAACAGATTTTGATACCAACGCGAGCACGCCAGCTTGGATGGTGCAAAAGCTGCAACGCTCAGGTTTACGTTCTCTAAGTCTAGTGGTTGATATTACCAATTATGTTCTTTTAGAGCTAGGTCAACCAATGCACGCATTTGACCAAGATAAATTACAAGGTAATGTTGAAGTTCGCATGGCTAAAGCTGGCGAGTGTTTAACTACGCTTGATGAAAAAGAAATTACCTTAGCTGATGATACTTTAGTTATTGCCGATGACAGTGGGGCTATTGCTCTTGCAGGTATTATGGGAGGTTTACCAACTTCTGTTACTGATACTACGAGTAAGATCTTCTTTGAATGTGCTCATTTTTCACGTTTAGCCATTACTGGTAAAGCACGTCAGTACGGTTTGCATACAGATTCATCAATGCGTTTTGAACGTGGTGTTGATCCTATGTTGCCAGAACGTGCTTTGAACCGTGCATTGCAGCTATTTACAGAAATTGCTGGTGGTAAAGTTAGTGCATTTGAAGCCATTGTTTCTCAAGAAAGCTTACCAGAAATCGCAGTCATAGAATTACGCCGTGAAACCATTGCAAGCCGTTTAGGTGTAGACGTTGCAGATGAACAGGTTGAACAAATCTTTAAAGGTTTAGGTTTTACCATCGAATCTAATGATAAGGGGTGGACTGTAACAGCTCCTTCATTCCGTTTTGATATGGCTATTGAAATGGATTTGATTGAAGAAATTGGTCGTGTTTATGGTTATAACAATTTACCAGAAACTCCTGTTATGGCGCCAATGACTCTAAATGAATTAGATGAATCAGAACAATCTTTAAGTGCACTTAAAGATGCCTTAGTTCAGCGTGGTTATAGTGAGGTTGTAACTTATAGTTTTGTTGCTGAAGATAAGCAACATGCGATTGCTCCTGAGTTGCCTTATGTATTGCTTAAAAACCCTATTTCAGATGATATGAAAGCGATGCGAACTACTTTGTTTCCTGGATTACTTCAGACGATGGCTTATAACCAAAATCGTCAGCAGACACGTGTGCGTTTATTTGAAACTGGATTGGTTTTTTACAAAAACGATCAAGATCCAACGGGTGCGACTCAAATCCCAATGTTTGCAGGGGCTATTGTCGGTTCGGCAAAAAAATCTGGCTGGGATTCTGATTCACGCAACGTTGATTTCTATGACTTGAAAGGCGATGTTGAAAACTTATTAAGTATGAGTCATCAACTTAATAGTGTACGTTTTGAACCTTGTAATAATTCAGCTTTACATCCAGGTCAATCCGCCTCTTTAATAAAGGATGGCCAAGAGATTGGTGTGATGGGGCAGTTACATCCTCAGCTTGTTAAAACAATGGGGGTAAGCGGAACGGTATATATGTTCCAAATTCGTCAAGATGCCTTGATGACAATGAATGTACCATGTGCACAGCCTATTTCTAAATTCCCTGAAACACAGCGTGATTTAGCATTTGTGGTAGAAGAAAGCTTGCCTGTTCAAAAGTTAATTGATGCCGTAATTGCGGTAGATTCTGATATTTTACAGTCCGTAGAAATCTTTGATATCTATCGTGGTCAAGGTATTGAAGAGACACAAAAAAGTGTGGCAATTACGTTAAAAATACAACATCAAGAGCGCACTCTTCAGGATGAAGAAGTCGAAACATTAATTAATGAAATTTTGGCATCGGCTAAAAAATCGGCAAATGCAGAGCTTCGTTAATTTAAAGAAGTAATAATAGAAGAACTAAACTAAAATTAGGAAAACCCTATGACATTGACTAAAGCAGATATTGCACAAGATCTAGCCGACACGTTTGGCTTTAATAAGCGTGAATCTAAAGAGTTAGTTGAACAATTTTATGATGAAATTAGTGATGTATTAGTATCTGGTGAACAGATTAAACTATCTGGTTTTGGGAACTTTGAACTACGTGATAAAGCTCCACGTCCAGGAAGAAACCCAAGAACAGGAGAAGATGTTCCAATTTCTGCACGAAGAGTGGTAACATTTAAGCCTGGTCAGAAACTACGTGCGCAAATAGATAACAATGGCTAAACCCAAAAAAAACAGTCAATTTGCTGAGCAACTTGAAATTGAGTTGCCAGATAAAAAATACTTTACCATTGGTGAAGTGGCTGATATTTGCCAGCTGAAATCACATGTACTGCGTTACTGGGAGCAAGTTTTTCCGCAACTTGAACCCAGTAAGCGTCGTGGTCGTCGTTATTATCAAAAAAATGATGTTGTATTGGTGTTAGAAATTAAAAGCCTATTACAAGATCAAGGTTTTACAATCCCTGGTGCAAAATCCCGTCTATCAAAAAGAGAGATTGATGTATCGGATACGACGAGCTTGAATAGCGACCAAAAAAACACAGTCGAACTACTTCAGCAAATGAAAAGTGAGCTAGCAGAGTTTAGAAGCTATATAAATAAGCGTTTTCAATAGATTTATTTAAATAGCTATTCAACTTTACCAGGCCTGGTATGTATGCCCTGTGACCATACAGCCTTGTGAGCATAGGGTAAATTGGTAGAATCTCCCAATCTTAATATTACCTAACAACATTATTTAATGTTAATAACTGCCTAATGTATTTATTCATGCTTTAGGGAAGTTTTAATAGGTACACATCTAAATCGGAATGTAGCGCAGCTTGGTAGCGCACCACACTGGGGGTGTGGTGGTCGCAGGTTCAAATCCTGTCATTCCGACCAATTTATAAATAAAAACCTTTATTTTTCAATGTTTTATGTTAATTGCATATTTTGTATGTAACTAGGTTGTAACTAGGTTTTATCATTATTTATCCTCTTGTTTATTTAGTGTCCTCTATACTGTCCATTGCGGACACCCAAGGTACTACCCTTAGGTGTGCTTAATCCCTTTATTTATAAGGGTTCTAGGCGTTTAAAGGTATTCTTCAATGTGAGGTTTTGTCCTGCTTTACTGTATCCGTTTAGAGCCGCTTCACTTCCGCTAATTGAGAGTCAGTTAGAGCATCAAAAGCTTCTGTCAATTTGTAACCATCTTTAGTTTTCTCAACAAGACCATCTCTAATGAGTCTTTTTCCAGGCATCTGATGAACTACATTAGTTTTATAGTGTTTAACTAAATCTGAATCTCTTAGAGCAAAACTCTCAGCTATATCTTGCTTAGTAGCATGCCCCTTTTTTTCAAGAAGAGTTAACAAGAATACGGGTTTGTATACGTGACTCATTCTTAGTTTAGTTTTGGACTTAAGAAAGTCTTTGAGTTCTTCATAGGTTTTCATAATGAGGTGGCTTTTAATTTATTTAACTTTATTAAGGTGAGGCTCATAGGTAAATACTTATAAACTTTACAATAAGCTAGTTTTTTGTTCTACTTATTTTTGCTTACTTTAAAGCTAGTTCTTGGAGAACAACAATGAAACATATTTTATCTATAGTATTTATAACCTTATTGTCTTTTAACATAAGTGCAAACACCACTCAATCTAATGAGCTATTCAAGCCCTCAAACAATACTGAGCAGTCCGATAAGTGCAACGCTTTAAAGGCTGATGGAGCTACAAAAGAGCAATTAGCTCAAAGAGGGTGTTGCTCATGGCATCAAGGTGTTTGTGGCTGCTCTAACGGAAGAACAACTTGTTGTGATGGAACTACAAGCCCATCATGTACATGCCATAAGGCTGATGAAGGAAAGTCTGAAATATAATGATTAAAAGCTTATTTCTTGTATGTCTAGCGTTAGTCTTTAGTTGTTCGGCTAATGCTCAGATAGCCTCAAGTTTCTCTAAGGCTAAATCTAATCTTTATAAGAAAGTCGAAGGCAACTCAGGGTTGACCTTTTATACCAATTGTTCATGGTCGAAGAAGAAGGTAGACCTTGAGTCTTGTGGTCTTCAAAACAGCTTCCCTAAGAAACACCTTAAGAGAGCGTCAAGAACCGAAGCTGAACACATTATTCCTGCGAGTTGGATGTATAAGATAAATGGTAAGTATCGTGAGTGCTACACAAAGGCAAAAGCCTTAGGTGAGAACGCAAGAAAATACTGCCAGGCTAACGATATCGATTACCGTAATGCTCATAATGACCTAATGAATCTAGTGCCTGCTGTTGGTCAACTTAATGGTGAACGCTCAAATAAACCCTATGCAGAGGCTGTTAGTGGAACTAAAGAGCATACCTACAGAGGTAATGGTAAGGTGTTTAGGATAACAAGTCGTGTGGCTATACCTGATAAATCTATTCGTGGTGATATTGCCAGAATAGGGTTCTATATGGGTAAGACTTATGGTGTGACTTACAGTAAGCGTCAGTTAGAGTTATTTAAGAAATGGGATATGGAAGACCCTGTTAGTTCGGAAGAACAAGAAAGGATGAGTAGGGTTTTTAAGGTACAAGGGAGATAGGGTTAGAGTTAAAGAAGTAAGTTCTTGGGAAATAACTTTATTTTCTATTAAGTCTTGATTAGACATACACCTAATTATTAAGGTCTCTAATAGTAATCTTATTATGATTAAACTTTAATAGGGGCTAAACAAACTAGGATACACCATTGAATAGGTATAACCTATAGGTAACCTTAGGTGGTCTTAAGACTTATCTTTTATGATAAATAAGTAGGTATAAGCCCCTAAGATTGTCCTTTTTGTTGTCTATTCTATCTCCTATGGTGTTTACATTAGGTTACCTTTATATCTGTTGCGTTAGATTGAAGAAGGCTATTTTTGGTCTTTTGGATTAACAGGTTACAGGTGCTTAATACCGTCATGTAGTATTGAGCTTGTCTTTTGTTAACACCAATAACCTTCATGATTAAGCTAGAAGTAAAGTAAGGAAGACCCTTGTATAGATTTAAGATTTTTTTAGCAGATACCAGCTCTGTTAGGTTTTTTGATTCAGCCCTATAAGATTGAACAGCACCTTGTATTATGTCTTCTGCTTCAGAATAGAGGTGTCTTCCTGCGAGTGGGTTTTCTAGAACCTTAATTCTTGAGTCAGTAAAAGCAGGTATTTCTTGCTCTGTCACACATTCGTCGCCATCTTCTGCGATGACTTTTTCAAAGTAACCTTCAAGTAACTCTAAGTCTTCGTCATCTTCGGGTAGTGTTGCTATCTTTTTCCTGTTTATCCAGGAAGGTGGTCTTGTCTTTAGTGTGATTTTTCGTGGGTCAAATCTATTTAAATCGGTGTGTTTGCGTTCTGGTTTTAAGGAATTGTTTAATTTTTGAGTGTTCACTTTAAAAGGCCTCATTTTCTTACAGGCACAGCAAAGCCTCCCAGAGGGTTTAATCTCAGGATTTATCGCTGTACGGTATTAGTTAGATTAGGTTTAGTTTAGGTGTACTGGTTCAGTGGAAAAGGTGAAGTAGTGCTAGGGAGGGGTAACTACTTTTGATTACTATTGGTTTCGTTTGTCTTTTCTAGAAAGATTTTAGAGTCTGCTTCAATATAGTCTGCATCAAGTTGCCGTATTTGATTTTCTAAGCTTTCTAGTGCTTGGAGTGTCAATGGGTGTTTATCACCTATTTTAAACAGTAGATTAAAAGTATCTTCTAGTTTGCAAAGACGTAGGTTGATGTTGGCTAATTCATCATCGTTCGTTCCAAGAGTTTGTCCCTTGTAAATCACCCTCGTTTTTCCAGTTAGACTTTTTATTCTGTTTCTTTTTGGAAGAGTGGCTTTAGTAGGGTCTTTGCCATAACTAATGTTTACCCCTTTGGGAACAAATAAACATGTATTAGGGCTGTATATCCTTTGGCCTCTTGACAAGATGTCCTTGTCTAGTTGCCAACCATCTTGATAGTTACTCTCCTCATGAAACCACTTAGCGAAATTTTGGTAGTTCCGCCATTCTTTACAAACTGTTACGTCTATATATGCATTCTTCATTTCTTTTCCATAACAGCGGCTTAGCATTGCTGCCCATTTTTTATAGGCTGTTGTTCCTTCTTTATACTTTCCTACACCAATGTATCCAATACCTTCGACATAAGGCTTCATTGGGTTTTTTATTCTTCCTGTTTTAACGCTAGATCTTGGGACTGTTTTTGTATTTCCTGTTTCTGTAAACTTGATAACCAGATTTCTTGAACCATTGTCTTCTATGACAGAGGCATTGCATCCTTGGGCTGTAGTAAATTCATAACCGACTGTAATCTCAGTTTTATTAGTGTTTTTCTTGGCAGTTGTCATGGTTTTCTCCTCTTACAGTTTCATTCATTTGTTTGTGTGCATTGGTTATTAACTTAGTGATAACTTGAGAGTTATCTAATGTTTGGCCTTGGTCGCTATAGGCTCTCTGTATGTCTTTGAATTTATCAAAGATAGGTAAAGGTAAGCCAATAGTGCGAAAGACCTTAAAGTCTTCATTTTTCATGGTTACTCCGTAGTTAGTTTTGGTTAGGTTTAACTAAGGCAAGAAGATGCTCATGGGTGAGGGTCATCCCTCAAGGTTGCACTTCTTTTCCTCTATAGGGAGTGTTTTATTCCGTGGAATGGATTTTCTTTTATTCCATAGGGGGGGGTTAAAAACATGGAGTAATATCAATAGGTTACAGAATGGTTAAATTAAGGCATTAAATAGCCTTTGAGTGGTCTTTTATTTATTGCAGGTGAATGCCTAGGTTTCACTCAACAAGCCCCATGGTGAGGCTTATATTGGCTTATAGGTTTACCTGTTCTGTAGAGGCTAACCTAAAGAAAAGCCCCGAGACTTCGACACATGTATGCCCACATTGTTCATACTGTTCTAATAGGTCTTTACCAGGTTTAGCCATGGGTGTCAGGGTGATAGTCTCTAGGTCGCTGAGGTACTCAGGGGTGAGTGGGGTGGTATTAATCTTGTTCGTTACTTCACAGTAGTAATGTTCAATCATGGGGTCTCCTTTAGTTCTTCTAGGTTGTGTCGGGAGGTCTTATGATACACAAGGAAAAGATAAAGTAAATCCTTAATAATCAATAGGTTAGTGTTACAAAGTAGACTAAAGAAAAGAGGGGTTAGAGTGTACTAAGGGTTACTTTAGGTTGAAGTCTGCCATTAATCTTAAATAAGAATGATTATCATCTAGCAGGCATAGAGGTGAGGGGCATAAGGTGTAATGACGCTTTAGGGAGCTTCGATGTTTAACCTTTTAATTAATCGGCTAACAGTCATCGGCTTAAAGTCCTTACCCTGGGCAGTCTTGTGGCCTGAGGTATTCAAAGCGTTAGCGATTGCCTCAAGGCTCATTTGGTTTTTAACCATGGGGGTGAGTAGACCTTTAAGTTTACTTGCAAAGCTGTCTGCTTGGTCTCTTCTTGCCTGGTTAGCCTTAGCAGTAGAGCCTCTAAGTCCTCCTTGGTTATGAGGTCTCCCTTCCTTCTTAGCTCTCTCTCTAGCTTCAAGCATAGCGGCCTTAGTTCGCTTAGAGATAAACTCTCTTTCCTGTTCAGCTAAAGCCGCATAGATATGCAACTGAAACTTATCAGCATTAGGCATCTGAGCCACTTTTAGGTTTAGCCCCTTGTCATCCATTAGGTTAGCCACAAAGGACACTTTACGGCTTAATCTATCTAACTTAGCAACCAATAGGACAGCACCCTCAGTCTTAGCTAATCTGATAGCTTCATTCAGTTCTTTTCTATCTGAGTTAGCCCCTGAGTCAACCTCTATAAACTCTGCTAGGACTTTATATGGTGTCCCTGAGTAGTTCTCAAGGTATAGCTGAATGTCACGCTTCTGTGCATCTAGGCCAAGCCCTGAGTCTCCTTGCTTCTTAGTTGATACACGGTAGTAAGTAACGTATTTAAGCATTGTTAATAGCTCCTATAAGATAGTTGATAACAGTCTATCATTAGAATTTAACAGATTGCAAGGTTCCTTGTGTATGTTATGGATAGGAAGGTTTAGGGACTCCTAAGCTAAAAAGCACCCCCATGGGGTTAGTCAAAAGGTCGCTTCAAAAAAAGGGGATAAAGGGAATTGCTGTAGTTGTAGTAATAGTGGTAGTATTGCTTATTTATTTGTGCTGTAAATGGAACGAGAGTGAGTATTCATCCTTCTTTAGATAATCAGATGTTGAGTGAAGAGCATTGCTTTCTCTGTGGAGCTGAGGCTAATGATATGACGGAAGAGCATGTCATGCCGAAATGGTTACTCAAAAGTTCTGGTTTATGGGACAAAAGACTGACATTGCTAAATGGGACTTCTATACCTTACCGATTGCTGAAGGTTCCATGTTGCTCTTCATGTAATAATGAGCATTTATCTAGGCTTGAGATGATAATTAGAGGAGCATTTGAGGAAGGCTATTCTACTGCTATTAAAATAGATAAAGAGCTATGGTTTCTGTGGGCGGCTAAAGTTATCTATGGTATTTTGAGAAAGGAATTTTCTCTTCTTGCTGATAGGTCTCTTTCTGGAAGCGAGTCTATTATGAGTGAAGAAGATATAAGGTCATTTTCACATTTACATCTATTTATGCAATCCATAATTGGTAGACACAAGTTTGGTGATTCAGTACCGTATACAGTTCTTATTTGTAAGCTTCATGACCTTGGGGAAGAGTTAAATTTCGACTTTAGAGATAGCTTATATCAAAAGACCTTTTTAATAAGAGTTGGGGAGGTTGGTATTATTGTTAGCTTGGAAGATGGAGAGCTTATTAAGGAAACGTTTGGTCGGTATGTTGATGAAGTTAATGGTAGGTCTTTACATCCCCTGCAATTTGATGAGTTATACGCTAAAGTTAAATACCAAGTAAGTCTATTAGATTCTCCTCTGCGGTTTCTTACTATTTCGCCAGCCAATGGTGTTGGTGAGGTGATTACTTCGGTTATAGGTTCTCAATATGTTAGCCAGTGGAACCAAGAAGATTATTCAAGAGTCTTAGAGTTAGAGCTTGAGCCATGGGTAAAGAGAGGGGTTATTAAAAAGATAGAATTTGTGCCTCCTGATAAAGTACCTTCTTGGATGGTAGACTCCTTAGGAAATATATTGATTTTAAATAAGGATGATTGTGTTTCAGCTTAGTTCTAACACGATGTCAATCTACCTTGATTGGGACAAGATAGTTCGAGGCTTAGAATGTCCTAATGGTCTCATAAAGTCCAGCCAAACCATACTAGCGTAAGAAGAGGTTCATAACCGATGCTTAGTAGTCTAGATTTAACATCTTTATTAAGTCCACTTGCAGTGCCTTTTGGTTACTTGCTCTTATTTTTGATTCTAGTAGGTCTTTTTAAATCCCCTTGGTTCAAAGGAATGCTTGGGGAAGCCATAGTCAATCTTATAACCAAGCTTTCACTAGACAAGAATGTCTACCATCTAATCAAAGACGTAACGCTACCCACAGAAGACGGTGGTACAACTCAAATAGACCATATCATCGTCTCGCCTTACGGTGTCTTCGTGGTCGAGACTAAGAACATGAAAGGTTGGATATTCGGTAGTCAGCACCAGAAAACATGGACTCAGAAAATCTACAGGCAGACTTTCAAGTTCCAGAACCCAATCCATCAGAATTATAAGCACGTTAAGACCCTTGAGTCTCTTCTAGAGCTAGAGGATAACCAAATTCATTCTGTTGTTGTTTTTATAGGTGACTCTCACTTCAAGACTGATATGCCTCCTAATGTCACTCATGGTTTAGGCTATGTAAGATATATCAAGTCTAAAACTGAGCCTGTACTATCAGAATGGGAAGTTAGACGTGTTACTGGTCTTATCGAATCAGGGCGTTTAGAACGCTCTATAAAGACCTCTAGAGAGCATGTTGAGCATCTAAAGACTATTAAGAAGGTCAAGCCTGTAGATACAACTCTTAGATGTCCTAAATGTGGTAGCTCTATGGTCTTACGCACGGCTAAACGAGGGAGTAACGCTGGGAATGACTTTTGGGGGTGTTCTAAGTATCCTAAGTGTCGTGGCATTATTAGTAAGTAGAGGTGTAAGTGCATGGATTATTTTGAGAACATAGTTAAACGGTTGCTTGAAGAGGAAGGGTATTGGGTCTTTCAATCAGTTAAGGTTAACCTCACTCGAGAGGAGAAAGCATTAATAGGTAAGTACTCTATGCCTAGGCCTGAGATTGATATTGTGGCATTTAAACCAAAGGGAAATAAGCTTCTTATTATCGAAGCTAAATCTTATTTAGATAGTCAAGGTGTCAAGTATGCTGAACTCAACCAGTCTTATGAGATTCCCGAGGGAAGGTATAAGTTATTTACTCTGTGAGAAGTACCGAAAAGTTGTCTTTAACAGGCTTGTTGATGACTTTATAGATAAAGGGCTTTTGAGCGACTGTCCTGTGATTGAATTTGGGCTAGCTGCGGGCAGGTTCAATAGTAAAGATGAAAGATGCTATATCATCACTTTTTGATAAGCAAGGTTGGCGCTTGATTTACCCCTATGTATATCGCAGCTTCAATAGAGGCTCTTGCAAGTAGTCCTTATGAAAATGACCCTTATGTGATTGCATCGAAGCTCATACACAGGCTTCGTTGACAAGGTGATTTTTGTCTGTCTAAAAAGCTCTTTCTTTTTATGGGGTTTGCTCAAGATTCGCTTAAAAAGAGACTAAGAGTAGAAGTGTTGGACTCGTATAGGTGCTAATAATATGATTACTAAAGAAATTTTTATTTAGTAAATAGAATTTTTTTCAAAAAAAAATCCTAACGCTCCACAGACTTATCCACAGGCCAACAACCAAGTTCTTATAGGGGTTTATGGGTTTTTTCCACAGTTTAACGTTTGAAAAAAGTCTCTATAAAGTGCAATTTAAGTACTTGCGCGACATTCTCAAATCTACTATATTTGGTTTGAGCCTTGGATTTCGGGAACTATATCTTGTGGAATGAGGCGGGGAAAAGACAGGCGCAACAAATGAGGTACGCCTGACTCTGGTATCGAGTCAATAAATAAATCGAAACCTAGGAAATTCTGATTTTACTGATTTTTTGCCAGTTTGTCGATAAAACCTCCAAAAACTATATAAAGGAGGTAAGCATGAAAATGATGTGTGAAAAAAACAAAGTCGTTTTTGTTACAGCATACACGCGTCGCCGATTAGGCCGATGTGAAACTGTAAGACAGCATTGTCGTCGTTTACCACGATAATTTAGTTTAAAGCCTTCCTGTTAAAGGAAGGTCTTAATTTAGAATAAAACAGACTATTTGGAGGTGTCAAATGTCTAATGATGATTATAACGTTTATAAGGGTTCTGATGGAAAGTGGCGTGGAAAACGTCAAGATGCATCAAGAGCTAGTGTAGTTGGTTCGACACAAGAAGAAGTGTTTAATGCTACCAGGGATTTAGCAAAAAAGTCTGGCTCAGAAGTTTCCATTCACCGAGCTGACAACGGACAAATCCGTGATAAGCATAGTTATGGAAATGACCCGAGAGGGACTAAAGGCTAATCATTATATCTACAAACAAGGAATGGCCTTGACTGCTTTATAGAGTCTATCAAGGCCATATCCATGAAAGTACGTCTGAAAACTCTCAGAGCGAATTGACCTTGTGTGGCCTGTAAGCCAATCAATTAACTGAGGTTGCTCGGGAAAATGATTGTGCAACGTCGTGCTGAAAGTATGTCTTAGGCTGTGGAGGGGGTGGCTATCCGCAAACGCTTTACCATAAAGTTTTATTGTGGCTTTAAGCCTATGGTTACCAAAGGTGTTAGGTGCAAAGTCAAAGCCATTGAAGTCCTCTAAGTGAGGCTCAAGCTCAGGGTGTATTGGAATAAAGCGTGTAGAGTTAATTGTCTTACCCTTACCGTTCGGGGCAATGGAAAAACACTTGATGTACCCTTCCTCTGATTCCTTAAGGACAATACTAGAGGCTGAAAGGTTAAATAGTTCTTCTCTGCGTATTCCTGTGTAATAAGCAATAAGCCATACTAGTTTAAACCTCTCAGGTAAGGCGTTTAAAATTGCCCTAGCTTCTGAAACGCTAAAAGCTTCTCTCTGTTTGCTTCTCTTCGTTGAAAGGTTAGGTTCCAAGAAAGGGTTGTTACTGGACACCATATTCTTACGTTTAACAGTTTTAAAAATAGTTGATAGAGCTGTAATGTCGTTTTTTACTGTTTTGGTCGTGACTGTTCTTAATCTGTACTCAATATACTCATCAACGGTTTTGGTATCTATCCAGTTAAGCTCAATGTCGGCTACACCTAAGAATTTAATGAATTGATTTACTGCATTGTCAAAGCTGTTTATATATCTTTGTGCTTGTGCGTTAGCTTTGGCTTTATGTTTGGAAATTTCTAGTGCTTGTAAGAGGGTAGCTTTGATAGGCGCATCTGTTTTGCCACTAGCTCTATCTAAGTAAGCTTTAAAGGCTAATATCATTGGGTCTTTTTTGTATGCAGGGTCAAGTTTCCCTCCAAGGTCATAAGTGTCTTCAAGGCTATCTAAAGCACACCAAATATTTTCTATCGTTTCTCTGGTTGCACTCGCTGGGTGTCCTTCGTATTCAACAAGCTCTCTGTAAGCTTCCTCATAGTCAGTGATTAAGTCGCCTCTAATTATAGCTTCAAGTTTTGCATTTTCTGCATCTCTTAATTTGAGGGCTACTTGGAGTGAATCAGTTTTTAATGATTTGCGTATGACCTTTTTCCCTGCATATTTTGGGTGGTCTTTAAGTTCTGCTGGGACTCTTCTTTGGTAAGTCCAGGTATTGAATTGTTTGGTTAGGTGTTTCGGCATGATTTACTGGTATATGTAACTAGGTTGTAACTAGGTATTTTACCCATTAAAACCTTTATGTCCAGTGTTTTGGAGAGGGATGGGGTGGTCGGATACAGTTTCAAATCCTGTCATTCCGACCACCGTTTTTTTTGATTCATACTTCTTTTGCGATGATTGGCTTTGAGCTGATGTCGAATTTCATTCCAAAAAGTTCAACGTTTCTTTTTTGTCTTCATTTTTTGTAAATTTTATAAAATTAATGACGACGTTTTTTCTGTTCAATTTCCAGCTGAATTAACTCTTTTAAAAGAGAAGAAGCTCGCTCTTCATCATGTTTAAGATTTGCTTTTAATAAATGCTTCCATGTTTTATGTAATTTCTTTTCTAATTTAGAATTTTCCATAACTAAACTCCATTTTATGTACTCGTTGGTAATATAATATTACTATTTTAAGATAAAATCAAATTTATCTATTTAAAAACATGGATATAGCTGTATCTTTGAGTTTTTATTTGAATAATCAAAGGTTACTATCTGAGTAATTTACTGCTTCTATAATTACTTGGATAGCTACTTGGATAGCTACTTGGGTAGGCCTGTTAGGCGTTATATATCAGGATTAGATATATGGACTGTTGATTTGATAAACGGTCAGCGAGATTGATATTAGATAGTTAAGAGAGCTTGTATGAATAAACCTCTCTAACCATGGAGCATAGCTAAATAGTATGGTTAAAGAGGCTAGTCTTAGTTATTAGAAAGGTATATTTTTAATTTTTGTGGGCTATGTTTAATGTAGTTCCATTGAGTAACCAGGCCTATTAAAAGAAACAATCCACTGCCCACAATAATACTCAATAACCATAAAGAAAGATCAAAAGAGGGGCTGGTATTTAATAGGTAAATACTGATTAAGACACTGGCTACTTGTGCAAAGCTAGCAGCTAAAACTCCAGCTAGTCCTCCCAAAAATGCAAATTCGGTTAAGCCTATTTTTATAATTTCTTTATTTTTAGCCCCAATAGTTCTTAGCAATAACCAACTTTGAATACGAGACTGTTGACTGGCAATGGTCGCAGTAAACAATACAGCGATACTGGCTAATAAGGTAAACGCGTACAGGGCAGAAACAGCCCAGCTTGCTTGTGTCATAATTTGCTGGATTTGCAGCATAATCTTACGCACATCGATAAGCAGTACACCTTGGCTTTGAGTGGCTAATTGCTTAGTCAGTTCAGGCACAGAAGTTTGTTTATTTTCTGCTAAGTAGAAATTGCTTAAATAAGAAATAGGTAAGGCTCTATCTGTTTTGGGCTCAACAATAAAAAAGAAATTGAGTTGAAAGCTTTGCCAATCCACTTTTCTAAAACTGGTGACTTGATAGTGATACTCCTGGCCTGCAAAATTAAAGGTAAGTTCATCCCCTAAATGAATATTAAACAGCTCGGCAATGCCTTGTTCAACTGATACCCATGGTTTATTTGGTGTTGGTGTGATTTGAGCAGTGATTTTATTATGGCTAGGTATGGCATTCATTACCGCTACATTGGCCTCACGTTCTAATAAACGGCGTGCTCTTTCACTGGTTTGTTGTTCTGCTAATAGCGGCTTATCATTAATTTGTGTCAGTCTTCCTCTTGCCATCGGTGCTTCTGTTTTATTGGGTATCGCCTTAAGAACTTGGTCAACTTGTGTTTTTTGATTAGGTTGAATGTTAATCACAAACGCATTAGGAGTGTCTTTAGGTAATGATGCCTGCCAGTTGTATAGCAAGTCTTGACGTACGAACGTCATTAACATTAATACAAATAAAACCATACCAACCGATACCAATTGAATTTGTACCAGGCCAGGTTCTTTATTTAAGTTAGATAGTGCAATTTTGAACCAACCCCGACTGTACGTTTGTAAAAACTTGAGCAGTTTGAGTAAAGCCAATGAAGCTAAAAATAAAAACAGACTAAAGACAATAATGCCAGACACAATCCAGGCTAATGTTTGGATATTCAGCATTAAGCTAATTAACGCCAATAGCAAAAAGAAACTAATAAACCAATGCAGATAACCTGTTTGAGAAGGTACAGATTTTAAAATTTGAATAGGGGGTGTTTTTACTGCACTTTGAAAGGCTTGCCATGCAAATGTCCATAACACCAATATCCCACTAAAAAATCCGACCAAGAGGGCAAGTGTTGGATTTGGAATTACCAACGGTGTAAAAAAGTGTGATAAATAGGGCTGCACTAGAACAGAGATAACATAACCCAACGCAGAACCTATAGCACTACTAAAAATAGCTATCCAACTGAGTTGAAGGGCAAAAAGTCGTGTCATTTTGCCATTGCTAGCACCAAACGCACGCATTAAAGCCATACTGTTTTTCCAACGAGTTAGGTAAAATCGACTAGCAATTAAGATAGACATGCCAGCAACTAAAATAGCCGATAAAGCCGATAAATCTAAAAATAACCAAGCAGTTTCAAGTGAATTGCCTAAATCTTCAGATGGCGCTTTGGCAGAAAAAATTTGCCAAGAAGGTTGTTGATTTTTTTCGATGACTTTAGAAAAAGTCTTAAGTGCTTTTTCATTGCCAGCCACACTCAATTTATAGGTTACACGGCTACCTGGACCAATAAGCTTAATTTGGTTAAGTTGTGCTAATGGCATCCAAACCTGTGGTGCAAAACTTGCCATAGGGTTGACGGTTTGTGAACTTTCAATTGCTCCGTTTAGCTGAAAGGTTTTGGTGCCCAAAGTAAGAGTTGACTGGCCATCTATTTGCATTAAAGACAATAACTTGGGTTCAATCCATACACCGTCTTTGGTTAAAGGCATAAATGGCAAAATTGAGTTTGGCGTTAATTGGCCTCTTAAAGGTTTTGGATTAGACAAACCCGTTAAACGAACAAGTTGAAAGCTTTGTTGTTCTGAGGTGTTTTGTGCCAGTGCCATCGTAACCACAGACACGCTTTGAGCCGTTTTTAACCCCAAGTCTTTAGCCTGTTGTTGCCACTTAGCATCTATTGGTCTAGAGCTTTGAATCACGTAGTCTGCACCTAAAGATTCAGAAGCTTTGCGTAACATGCTTTGTTGTACGGTCTCGCCGAGTTGTTTAACAACGGTAACGGTTGTGCTGGCAATAATGACTGCAATAATTAACCAAATCCAATCACCTTTTTTTAGGCTTCTAAAAAACCATTTAGATGCCGTAATGGCTTCATGCTGAAAAGATTTAATCATTTGATTCTTCCAGGTTCTTATCTTGCTGAACTAATTGGCCATTATGAAGGTGATAAACTTTTTGACAGCGTTGAGCCAGTTCAGAATCGTGTGTCACCAGTATTAACGTGGTTTTTAAGCTACGGTTAAGCTCAAAAAGCAGAGCTTGGATTTGCTCTGCGGTCTCTTCATCTAAGTTACCCGTGGGTTCATCCGCAAATAAAACTTTAGGTTCGGTTACAAATGCTCTAGCAATTGCAACACGTTGTTGCTCACCGCCAGATAATTCAGCAGGCCTGTGGTTTGCCCGGTGTTGTAAGCCAACTTGTTCAAGAGCGTTATGTGCTTTTTCAATGGCATTATCTATCTGAAAAAGCTCTAAAGGCATTAATACATTCTCTAAAGCTGTCATACTTGGCATAAGTTGAAAGTTTTGAAAAATAAAGCCAACTTGTTGAGCCCTTATTTGTGCACGTTCATCTTCAGAAGATTCTTCAATATTGTGTCCTAATAAAGCTACTTTTCCTAAAGTAGGCAGCTCTAACCCAGCCATTAATGAGAGTAGGGTCGATTTACCCGAACCAGACCGGCCAACAATAGCAATAATCTCTTCTGACTGGACTCTTAAGTCGCAGGCTCTTATGATATCTAACACCTCAGAATCAGAAGGAATCTGGTAATGCACATTTTGCAATTCAATCACATTTTCAAGCTTATTATTCATGCGGCTGGTATTCATTTATCTAAGGCTCTCTTATTGCTGCTACTAAGTTTCAGTTTGATTTTTCATCCTAGTCTAAGCGTTGCACAATCGCAAGGTGAAATGACCGCTGAAAACATGAAACAAGATGAATCTAACAGGCCTGGTAAATTACTGGTGATGGGCGATAGTTTAAGTGCGGCTTATGGCATTGAAATTAATCAGGGTTGGGTGGCTCTACTACAAAAGAAATATCCTCAGATTGATGTAGTGAATGCAAGCATTAGTGGAGAAACCACTTCTGGTGGCAAACAGAGGTTACAGGCTCTATTGGAGAAATATCAACCTGACATAATGGTTTTAGAGCTTGGAGCCAATGATGCATTAAGAGGGCAGGATTTAAATGTTACCAAACGCAATTTGCAAAGTATGATTGATGCGTGCTTAAAATTTAATAAAGACTGTAAAGTGGTTTTATTAGGGGTACAGTTACCAACGAATTATGGTCCTCTTTATGATCAGATGTTCCAAAAGATGTACCGAGATTTGGCAGAAAAAAATAATCTTTTGTTCGATCCGTTTTTTATTGAACCTGTTGCTTTAGACCCTGGTCTAATGCAGCAGGATGGTTTGCATCCAAATGCAGAAGGGCAACCCCTGATATTGCAACGAATTGCCCCATTGTTAGAAAAGATCTTAACAAAATAATAGTGCTGTTAAGTGAAGCTTGATTAGGATTTTGTTCTCTATTTAACGTTATAGTTGTAAAATATCGACTTACTTTGCATAGGGTTATTGTGCATGGTGATATTTTTATGACATCTATGTTGCAACAGGTATTCCTGGTTGATACGCCTCCTTTGTCATTATTTAATTAAATTTCATGGAAAAATTTCTGAACTCATGCAACAAAAACTTATTAATGCACTGCAAGCCATCAAAGGCCAAAAAATTCCAGAGCTTCCAGAGGATATCTTGCGTCTTGAAAGAGAGATTAAAAGTAAGTTTGCAAGCACGGCATCTGTTGCAGAAATTATTGAAATGAACACAACTTTATCGGGTGAGGTAATGAAAATTGTTAACTCACCCGTAGTGAAGCTAAGAACCCCTGTAAGGTCTATTCGCGAAGCGGTTACGGTTATGGGGCTAGATAATATATATAACCTGGTTCTAAGTGCGGCCATTAAAAACATGTTTGGAAGTGAAGGGTTACACAAAGACATTATGGATCATAGTGTTGATGTGGCTTTTTGTATGTCTGATATCTCTGAGTGGGTAGCAGGAATTACTCGTGATGAAGCTTATATGCTTGGCTTGTTTCATAATGTCGGTGCTTTAATGCTCGCATCCAAAAGTAAAGAACAGTATGAGCCTATATTTAGAAACTCAATGTCTTTGCCATTAAGTGCTGTTGCTAAAGAACGAGAGATATTTGGATCAGATCACGCCATGATTGGTGTATTAATTGGGCAAAAATGGCACTTACCCGTTAATATGCTTAATGCCATGATGTTGCATCATAACGAGAGCTGTTCACGGATTCAAAATGATCAAGTAAGAGCGATGGTTGCTATGATCAAAGTCGCTAATGCCATTGTTTCTGAAATTTCATTGGGTGCTTATCGTGGTGGAGAAATGCGAGCTTATGAGCTAGATGGTTTGCATGAACTGATGATAGATGACTCGGTGATAACTGAAATCAGAACGGCTTTAATGTCATATAATTTCAAAGATTAAATTTAAATATATTTTTATAACAATTAGAGGCCTTTATACACACTTCGTGGTAGGGCTAATTAGAAAGGCTTATTAGTAATGCAAAACAAACTTCGCCAAGCAATCAAAGCTATTCAAGGGCATAAAATTCCTGAATTGCCAGAAGAGATTATTGAGCTAGACAAAGAAATATCAAGTAAATTTGCTAGTGCGGCGAATGTGACAGAAATTATTTCAAAAAATACCACTCTTTCTGGTGAGTTGATGCGTTTAGTTAACTCTCCGGTTGTTAAGTTAAAAGAGCCAGTAACGTCTATTAAAGACGCAGTGAGTGTTTTGGGACTCAATAACATCGCCAATCTTTTGGTGGCGGCTGCAATCAAAAATATTTTCGGCAGTAAGGGCTTGTCCAAAGATATTATGGATAACAGCGTTGATGTAGCTTTTTGCATGTCAGATCTCTCCGAATGGGTAGATGGGATCTCTAGAGATGAAGCCTATATGCTCGGTTTATTTCATAATGTTGGAGCGATGATGCTTGCAGCAAAAAATGAAGATGTTTATGCCGGATTATTTAGAGACTCAATGTCAAACCCAAATGCCATAATAAAAAAAGAAGAAGCTGTATTTGGTTCAAACCACGCCATGATAGGTCTTTTGATTGGTCAAAAATGGCATTTACCCGTGAATATGCTTAATGCCATTATGCTTCACCATAATGAGAAATGTGAACGGATTAAAAATGACCAAGTTCGAGCAATGGTTGCCATGATCAAGCTAGCTAATGCAATGGTTGCTGAAATTTCATTAGGTGCCTATCGAAGTGAAGAAATGCGTAACTATGAAA